>CAMBNV010000004.1 GCA_945869195.1 Gemmatimonas phototrophica
TGGTGGTGGTGGTGGTGCGAACAGCACGCTCGGTGGCAACGGGCCGTATGTCGTGCCTGGCAGCTACCGTGTGCAACTCTTCAAACGAGTGGCTGGGGAGCGCACCGCGCTCACGCAACCGGTGGCGTTCGACGTCCAACTGCTTCCGAACACGGCGCTCACGGTGGCCGAACGCGAAGAGGCGCTCGCGTTCCAACGGGAGGCACAGCAGCTCCAGCGCGTCGTGCTCGGCGCCAATGCCACGATGGCCGAGGTGAGCGCGCGACTCGACGCGCTGCAGCGTGCGGTGGAACAGCTCACCAAGGTCACCCGGCTCGACACCGACGTGCGCTCCGCGATCGTCAAGCTGCGCGGCATTCGCGAGCCGTTGAACGGCGACAATACTGCGGGCCGCTACTCAGAGCCGACTGAGACCTCACTGCTCGGTCGCATGAACACCGCGGCCGGGTTCGGCGGGACGCTTGCGCCGCCGACGGGAACGCAACGACGTCAGCTGGAGATCGTGCGGGATCGGTATCCGGCGATCCATGCGGCGCTGCTGTCATTCGTACGCGATGATCTGGCGGCGCTCGAGCGGAAGGCGGAGGCAGAAGGGGCGCCTTGGACGCCGGGGCGGATGATTTCGTTGCCGCCGAAGTGAATTTTTGAGACGGTCGAGGGACGACGAGGCGGGGGAGCACGGCGCTGAGCCGTCTCCCCCGCCTCGTCTTTCTATATGCGTTCCGCTCTCACCGAAGCCCCGCCCCCGACTGAGGTGAGCCGCGCTCGAAGCCCATCGATTTGCGCCCACCGCAAACGGCGCGCTGATCCGTACCGATTGGCTCAGCGCATTCGGGTGGCGGCAACCGCGAGACAGATCCACCCCGCGATGAATGCCACGCCGCCCAGCGGCGTCACCGCACCGAGCGCCCGGAGGCCGGTGAAGGTCATCGCGTAGAGCGAGCCCGAAAAGAGCACGGTGCCGATGACGAAGCACCACCCCGCGCCGATCACGACGCCAGTCTCTGCATTGCCACCCGAGACCACCGCACCGACTTCCGTTGTGCGCGACAGCACCCACGCCACCGCGATGAGCGCGAGTGCGTGGTACATCTGGTAGCGAGCGGCGGTCTCGAAGACCTCGAGCAGACGAGGTGCGACGCGCTCGCGGAGGGCATGCGCACCGAAGGCGCCGGCGGCCACGGAGAGCGCGGCCGACAGGGCACCGATGATCAGGAAGAGGCGGGACACGAGAGAAATGTCGCGCCACGAGGGGCCCACGTGGAGGCCATGCGAAGTATTGCCATGCC
The DNA here is from genome assembly GCA_945869195.1 of Gemmatimonas phototrophica. Classification (GTDB taxonomy): domain Bacteria; phylum Gemmatimonadota; class Gemmatimonadetes; order Gemmatimonadales; family Gemmatimonadaceae; genus Pseudogemmatithrix. Next base: position 1,290 of record CAMBNV010000004.1, read on the forward strand.
AACCTCCGCAGCTATTCCGTTCGCCCTTGCAATTGTCGGTGTTTATTCGGTAATTACGCCCAATGACATTCTGTCTTTATTCGGTATTCAGGTGTCCCTAGTCGCCCTTCGTCAACAACTCGCCGTCGTCGTCGCCGGCACACCAAGCAGCGCGCCGGGGCTCCCCACAGGAGTCACGGCACTCGACACGATGCTCCCAGGGCGCGGTGTCCCGCGCGGACGCCTCACCGAACTACTTGCCCCTGCCGGGCTCGGTAAAACGACGATCACACGCTCGCTGGTGGCGGCCACGCTTCGCCGCGGAGGCAGTGTGGCATGGATCGACGCGACCCGGACGCTCGACCCGCGGGACTGGGCACAGGTCACGATCCACCGGGCCAAGGGAAGCCCCATGGCCCGCGAGGCCCGCGACGAGTTCGACGCCCTCTGGGTGGTGCGGCCGGGCGATCCGGCGCGCGGCCCTTGGTGCGCCGACCTGCTACTGCGTTCGGGAGCGTTTGCACTCGTCGTGCTCGACGGTGCACCGGTGCTGCCGCGCGCGGTGGCGGTGCGCCTCACGCAACTCGCGCGCGCGTCTGACGCCGCGTTGCTACTGCTGGGCGACGGGAGGCGCGCCTCGGAGGTCGGCGGGGCGTTGCGGCTCCGTCTCACAGGGAAGCGGTCATCGGGAGCCGCGGTCCATCGGGTCACTGCCACGCTCGAGAAGGGCGGGCCTTATCAGCAGGTGGAACTGGAGGTAGGTCGTGGGCCCGGCATCGCGCGTCGCCTGTGTACGCATCCCGAGATTCCCGATCGGCGCGGTGTGGCTCGATCGCAACGACACTGATCTGCACTGGGATACACTGCCGCTCGCGCTGACCGAGGGCACGCTCGTGCGCGCCGCGAGCGCCACCGCCGCGCAGGTGGGAGTGCGCGTGGGAATGACGCTCGCCCAGGCGCGCGCAAAATGCGCCACCCTCGTACCCCTCACCTGGGACACGCGGTTGATCGCCCGCGAGACCGCGCGTGCGAGCGCGGCCTTTCTCGCGGCGAGCCCGCAGGTCGCGCCCGAACGTGGCGCGCCCGGTACCTGGTGGGTGGGGGCGGATGGATTTGACGGGGTGGGGGGCGAACGGATCCTCGCGGAGTCGCTGCTCGCAATGGCGCGCGTCTGGCATCCCCGCGCGCGCGTTGCAATCGCCGACTCCTGTGTGACGGCGTATGCCGCCACCTGGAGTGCGCGCGCAGCGGGATCACCGTTGCATATCGCACCCGGTGGTGACGGTGAGTACCTCGCGCGCGTGCCGACCACACTCGTGCCCATGGAACTCGAACTGCGCGAGGCACTCACGGCGCTCGGGCTGCGCACCGCGGGTGCGTTCGCCCGCCTTGACCCGCTCGAGGTGGAGCGCCGTTGGGGGAGCACCGGACTCGCCTCCTGGCGCCTTGCCCGCGGCGACGACGCGCGCCGCGCCACACTCTCACGCACCGACGATCCGCGCGCGATTACGCACGACCTCGCCACGAGCTCAAGTTCCATGGAGCCGGTGCTCTTTCTCGTGCGCGCCGCGCTCGACCGACTCGTGCACACGCTCGCCGCCGAGGGGCGCGCGGTGGCGGCGGTGGCGATCACGCTCACGCTCGAGTGGCCGGACGACGTATCGCTCGCCGGTCAGGGGGCGCTGCCGACCACGTTGCTGCCGGGGCGCCGCATCACACGCGAGATGCGACCCGCCCGGCCGATTGCACGCGCGGCCCCGCTCTTTGAACGGTGCCGCGCGCTACTCGACACCTGGACACTCGACGCACCGATTCGCGCGGTCGAGGTGCGCATCTCCGACTCGTCGCCCTCGGCGGCCGAGCAGGGCGACCTGCTCGCGCCAACCTGGCGGGACCCTGCGGCCGCGGAAGCCGCGCTCGCCCGGTTGCGTGCCACGCTTGGCAGGGACGCGGTGGTGCGGCCCGTCCGCCGCGACTCGCATGCGCCGGAGCGGGCGGGGGCGTGGGAGGAGGTGGAGCAGTCGGAGCTGCGGGTGCCGACGCTGGACGTCGTGACGCGGAATGGCGGTGCGCACAACGGTGCGCATGACGCCGCAATGCCTGCGCCCGCCGTACCTGCGGCGCGACTCCTCGAATCCCCCGAACCAATCACCATCACCACCGACAAGCGTGGCACGCCGCTCCTGATGTTCTGGCGCGGCCGTCGCGTCGCGCTCGAGCGGGCGCATGGACCCGAGCGGTTGTCGGGCGAGTGGTGGCAGGCGGAGCCGTTCGCACGTGAGTACTGGCGCTGTGAGAGCGACGAGTTGGGGCAGGATCTCCTGCTCTACCGCAATGGCGATGGGTGGCGGTTGCAGGGGTGGTATGACTGACCGGACCGATGCCCGCCTGAAGGAAATGCAAGGCACGCGGTGACCGCCTACGCCGAGCTCCACTGCCACTCGACCTTCTCCCTCCTCGACGGCGCCTCGAATCCCGAACGCCTCGTCGAACGGGCGGTGGAAGTCGGTCTTCCCGCGCTCGCGCTCACCGACCACAACGACGTGGGCGGCGCCGTGCGCTTCTCGACGGCTGCGCGCACGACCGGCCTCGCGGCGATCCAGGGCGTGGAGCTCACGGTCGATGTCCCGCTCCCCACGGGACTCGGCCGCGCCGTCGTCGAAGCCCTGCCGGGGCGCGTGCTGGGCGAAGACGGCGTGCCGCGCCTGCGTACGCACCTCGTCTGCCTTGTCGAGTCGCGCGAAGGATGGGGGAACCTCTGCACGCTGATCACGCGCGCACGACTGGACCATCCGCGGGGCGAACCGCGCGTGACGCTTGACCAACTCGTCGCGCATACCGACGGACTCTTCGCGCTCACAGGGTGTCCGCGCGGATGGGTGCCGCAGTTGCTCGCACTCGGCAACGACGCGCAGTCGGCACTCGGCACACTCACGGAAGCATTCGGTCGCCGCATCGCCGTGGAATGCTGGGATCACGCGCTCCCCGAGGAACACGCCCTCGTGCAACGCTTGCTCCCACTCGCAAAGTCGCAGGACCTCTCGTGGGTGGTGACCAACGATGTGCACTACGCGCGCCCACGCGGCCGTCTCGCGCATGACGTCCTCGTGTCACTGCGCCATGGTGCGACGCTCGACGAGATGGGGACGCGCCTGCGCCCCAATGGTGAGTGGTATCTCAAAGGCCACGCCCAGCTCGCCGCGCGCTGGTCGGGGATGGAAGAGGGCCTCGCCGCCTCACTGGCGATCGCCGAGCGTTGCGCATTCCGGCTCGAGACGCTCAAGCCAAAACTGCCACACTTTCCGCTGCCCGAAGGCGTGAGCGAGGACGAATACCTCGAACGTCTGGTAGAGGCGGGCGCCGAGGAGCGCTGGGGGCCGCATCGCACCGCACGGCACAACCACCAGCTCGCACACGAGCTCGGGCTCATCGCAAAGCTCGGGCTCTCTGGCTACTTCCTGATCGTCTGGGACATCGTGCGCTACGCGCGGCGCGAGGGGATCCTCTGCCAGGGGCGCGGTTCGGCGGCGAATAGCGCCGTCTGCTACTGCCTCGGCATTACGGCGGTGGACCCGATCAAGCTCGCGCTGCTCTTCGAGCGATTCCTGAGCGAAGAGCGCGCCGAGGCACCAGACATCGACATCGACTTCGCACACCGCGAACGGGAGCGTGTGTTGCAGTACGTGTACGCGCGCTATGGCCGCGAGCATGCGGCGATGGTCTGCGAGCACATCACCTGGCGCGGGCGCAGCGCCGTGCGCGACGCGGCCCGGGTGCTGGGATTCTCGCCCGAGCAGGCGGGCGCACTCGCCGCGTCCAGCGACCAGGACGCGCGGCTGGAGCGCGCGCACCTCGACCCGAACGATCCGAGAGTGCAACGACTCGCCGACATCGTTGCAGGCCTCGACGCCGCACCACGGCATCGAGGCATCCACGTCGGGGGCTTCGTCCTGACCGAGGAGCCGCTGCGTACCGTCGTCCCGATCGAACCGGCGAGCATGGAGGACCGCACCGTCATCCAGTGGGAGAAGGACGACCTTGAGCCCCTCGGTCTGATCAAGATCGACCTCTTAGGCCTCGGCATGCTCACCGTGCTGCAGGACTGCCTCGCCTACGTGCGCCGCACGCGCGGCGTCGCGATCGACCTCGGCCAACTCGACTGCGCCGACCAGGCGGTGTATGACGACCTCTGCCGCGCCGACACGGTGGGCGTCTTCCAGGTGGAGAGCCGCGCGCAGATGAACACGCTCCCGCGACTCAAGCCGCGCTGCTTCTACGATCTGGTCGTTGACGTCGCACTCATCCGCCCGGGACCGATCCAGGGCGACATGGTGCATCCGTATCTCCGGCGACGGGCGGGGACGGAGGTGGTCACGTATCCGCACCCATCGCTTGAGCCAATCCTCAAACGCACCCTCGGCGTGCCGCTCTTCCAGGAGCAGGGGATGCAGGTTGCGATCGCCGCCGCGGGCTTCACGCCTGGGGAGGCCGACCTCCTGCGCCGAGCGATGGGCCACAAGCGGAGCCGCGAACGGATGGCCGAGATCTGCCAGAAAATGATCCGCGGCATGGAAGCCAATGGCATCACGCCCGCGCTCGCGCAACGGATCTACCAGCAGATCAACGCCTTCGCCGACTACGGCTTTCCCGAGAGCCATGCGGCGAGTTTCGCGCTCATCGTCTACGCGAGCGCCTACCTGCGGCACTACTACGCGCCCGAATTCCTCTGCGCGACCCTCAATGCACAGCCGATGGGGTTCTATGGCCCGGGCACCCTAATCGAGGACGCCAAACGACACGGAGTGAAGGTGCTGCCGGTGGATGTGACGCGGAGCGCATGGAATCACACGCTCGAGCCGTTGCCCGGGAAGCACGGACCGCCGGGGGTACGGCTGGGGATGCGGTCGGTGCGCGGGCTTGGCCCCACGGCCCAGGCGAAGATCGAGACGGCGGCGATCCCCTTCACCACCATCTCCGATTTCGTCATGGGCACCAAACTCGATCGACGCGCGCTGCGGGCACTGGCCGAGTCGGGTGCGTTCGACGCGTTCGTGTCTGACGAGCCGGCGGCGCGGCGACGACGCGTGGCGCTCTGGCGCGTACTCGAAGCCGAGCGGGCACCAGCGGGGCCGCTCGCGCTCTTCCCGGAGTCGCGTGTGCCACCACACCTCCCGGCGTTCGCCCCTCCAGAGCTCACCGAGGCCGACTACCGCCTCACGGGACTCTCGCTCAACGGCCACCCCATGCGGCACCTTCGCGCGCTGTTAGCACCCAACGGCGTCCGTAGCGCGCGGGAACTGCATGCCATGAAGAACGGCGAGGCCGTCGCGCACGCCGGCCTCGTGATCTGCCGCCAACGTCCCGGCACCGCAAAGGGCTTCGTCTTCCTCACGCTCGAGGACGAGACCGGCACGATCAACATCGTCGTCACACCAGAGCGCTTCGAGCGACAGGCGCAACTCATCTCGCGCACGCCGCTGTTGCTCGTGCGCGGGGTGCTACAGGTGGAGAGTGGGGTGTGGAACATCCGCGCGAAGAGTTTTGCACCGCTCAGAGCGGGAGCGGGCGAGGATGCGGTCCGGGGACATAACTACCGATGAGCGACGAGGGAGGCGGCCCCTCCCACTGAGCACCGCATCGGTCCACCTTACAGCTTCCCTCTCTCATCTCACCGCTGCCTTTTATGCTCCTCGCACTCTTCGGCGCCACCGGCCGCGTCGGCGGCTGCTTCCTCGACTACGCACTCGCCGACGGCCACACCATCCGCGCCCTCGTCCGTGATGTGACGGCACTCGCGCCACGCGCGGGACTCGAGGTCGTACAGGGTGACGTGCTCGACGCCATCACGGTGGCACGCCTGATCGCCGGCACCGATGCCGTGGTCTCAGGCCTCGGCGGCGCGGGCATCGACCATCCCGGCCAAGCGCAGTCACAGGGCATGCGCCACATCATCGCCGGCATGGAACAGCACGGGGTGCGGCGCGTCCTCGGGGTCGCCGGAGCGGGAATCCTCGACTCGGTGAACGGCGGACTCAGTCATGATCAGCCCGGATTTCCTGCGATGTTCAAGAAAGTGAGCGATCGCCACGAGGAAGCCTGGCGCGCGATGCGCGACAGTGGACTCGACTGGACCATGGTCGCCACCGGCGACATCGTCCCCGGGGAGAGAACCGGTACGTATCGCACGCTCGCAGATCGATCACCCGCGAAGGCACACCGCATTTCGGTCGAGGATGTCGCCGATCTCCTGCTGCGATCGCTGACTGAGGGATTGCACAAGCAGACGCGCGTTGGCGCGGGGTACTGAGCCGCGCTTACCAACGCGGTCCGCGACGGGTCGCCGGTGCGTCCCCACTCGGGAGTCACCGCCCGAGCAACTGCGCTCTCACCCAGACTCCCGTGTCGCGCACGATCGCGAGGTCTACCCCGGTCTCAAACCCACGCGCCGCCAACCGCTCGAGGATCAGCTCGGTCGCGACATTCCCGGTCGCACCCGGCGCGAACGGACAGCCCCCGAGCCCGGCCACACTCGAGTCGAAGCTGCGGATCCCGAGATCGAGACAGGTGTCGATGTTCACCAGGGCGCGACCGTACGTATCGTGAAAGTGGCCGTTCACTCGCGAGACATCGGCGATCCCGAGTACCGACTCCATCACGCGCCGTGTGCTCTCCGGCGTCCCCACACCGATCGTGTCGGCGATACTGAGTTCGTCGCATCCCATCGCGAGGAGCTCGCCGGCGACTCGCGCGACCGCGGTCGGGGTGACGTCGCCCTCGTAGGGACAGCCCAGCGCACAGGAAACAGTGCCGCGCACGACGAGGCCCTGGGCGCGCGCCGCGGCCACCACCGGACGAAATCGTTCGAGTGACTCGGCGATCGAACAGTTGATGTTTCGCTGCGAAAACGACTCGCTCGCCGCACCAAACACGCAGATCGCGTCGGCGCGTGCGGCGAGTGCGCCCTCCAAGCCGCGCATGTTCGGCGTGAGCACGGAGTACCGAACACCCGCGTGACGCGTGATTTGCGCCATCACGTCGGCTGCATCGGCCATCTGTGGAACCGCCGTTGGCGAGACGAACGCGGTCACCTCAATCGCGCGAAAGCCTGCCCCGCTCAGACGATCGACGAGCCCGACCTTCACCGAGGCGGGTAATAACTGCCTCTCATTCTGCAGGCCGTCACGCGGCGAGACCTCAACTAGCGTGACGGAGGAATCAGTCGATGGCACGGAGGCGAGGATGAAGGACGGACACAGGACGGATGCGAGCTCACCCGCCTGCTGCAATCTGTCCTGCGGCAGGCATGTTGTCAGTCCAGCGGTGCGAGGTGAGATTGCGACTTCCCCTCTGGAGCCCCCATGCGTGCCGCGTACGCCCTCGCCGTTCCGTTCGCGCCACCAGGCTTCACCACGCGGTTCGCCCCAGCGCCTACGGGCTATCTGCACTTGGGCCATGCCGCGAACGCCGTCTGGGTCTGGGGGGTCGCACGAGCCTTCGGCGGCAGCGTGCTCCTGCGGGTGGAAGATCATGATCGGGGCCGCTGTCGGCCCGAGTACGAACAAGCGCTCCTCGACGATCTCGACTGGCTGGGACTGGTGCCAGATGGCGTGAGCACCACCGGATTCCGCGCCGGTGAGACGCGCCAGCGACAGAGTGACAACACCGCGCGCTACCAGGCTCGCCTCTCGGAGCTGGACTCGCGCGGTCTGACCTACGCCTGCAGCTGTTCGCGGGTCGATATCGCACGCGCAACGCCTAGTACGACGGACGCCTCGGAACTCCGATATCCCGGCACCTGCCGCGCACGCAAGATCAATCCGAACGTCACGCCGGCACGCCGCATTCTCATGGCAGCCGGCCTCACCGAGCACTTCGACGATCTTCGCCTTGGGCCCATGTCGCAGGACCCGGACCACCAGTGCGGCGACCTCCTCGCGCGCGACCGCAGTGGAAACTGGACCTATCAGTTCGCCGTCGTCGTCGACGACATCGAACAGGGCATCGATCTCGTGATCCGTGGCGAGGATCTCCTCGCGTCCACGGGCCGACAGATACGACTGGCGAGGATGCTCGGGCGCCGATCGCCACCGCGGTTCCTTCACCATCCGTTGCTGCGGCAACCCGACGGCCGCAAACTCAGCAAGTCGGCACGCGACACCGGTCTGCGTGAGCTACGAGCCGCCGGACGGACGCGCGATGAGGTGCTCGGGCTCGCCGGACAGCTGAGTGGACTCTGTGACGCACCACGGCCGATCGCCCCTGACTCGCTCGCGGACCTGTTCCGTTGACCGCATCGAGTGGATATTCCGCCCCGAGCACACGGCTCGACGCTCCACACCTGACCTGAGAGATCGAATGCGCGATGGACTGCGAAGCGTCCTGATCGGCGCCGCCTTCTTGATGGCGACTTCGGCCATCGGTCCGGGCTTCCTCACGCAGACCGCGGTCTTCACGGAGCGCCTTGGACCGAGCTTCGGGTTCGCGATCGTCATCAGCATCGTGATCGACCTCGCGGCGCAGCTCAACATCTGGCGCGTGATCGCAGTGAGCGGACGCCGAGCCGGTGACATCGCCGCCGATGTGGCGCCAGGATTGGGCACCGCACTCGCCGTGCTCGTCGGCCTCGGTGGACTCGCCTTCAATGTTGGGAACGTCGCCGGTGCGGGACTCGGCGTTCAGGTCGCCACCGGTGCGCCCGTCTGGGTCGGCGCGGTGGTGAGCGCCACGATCGCGATCGGTCTCTTCCTCGTGAAGGAGGCGGGCCGCGCGATGGATCGGTTCTCGCTCGTGCTCGGGTTCGTGCTCGTCGGGCTGACGCTGTACGTCGCGGTCGCAAGCGGTCCTCCGCTCGGTGAGGCGGCGCTGCGGTCGGTGATGCCCGAGTCGATCGACATCCTCTCGATCGTCACGATCGTCGGCGGCACCGTCGGCGGCTACATCACGTTCGCGGGCGCGCATCGCCTGGTCGATGCCGGCGTGCGCGGCACTGATCGCCTCGCTGACGTCACGCGATCGGCGGTGTTGGCGATCGGCATCGCATCGCTCATGCGCATCGTCCTCTTTCTTGCCGCGCTCGGGGTGGTGAGTCGAGGCCTGGCCCTCGACCCTGCGAATCCGCCGGCCTCAGTGTTCCGCCACGCGACTGGCGAGATCGGGTATCGGTTGTTCGGCGTCGTCATGTGGAGCGCCGCCATCACGTCAGTGGTCGGCGCCGCCTACACCTCGGTGAGCTTCCTACGCGGCCTTCACCACACGCTCGAGACGCATTGGCAACGGGTCGTGATCGTCTTCATGGCCCTGTCCACCGTGATCTTCTTATTGATCGGTCAACCCGTCCGCACGCTCGTCTTAGTCGGCGCACTCAACGGACTGATCCTGCCGCTCGCCCTCGCCACGATGCTCGTGGCGGCGCACCGACGGTCGGTGGTCGGTGATTATCGGCACCCGCGGGCGCTCACCGTACTCGGCGCCGTTGTAGCGCTGGCGATGGCCGCAGCGAGCGCCTGGGTGCTCTGGCGCGACCTGCCGAAGTTGCTGCGGTGAGCGCCCATCTCCCGGATCGTCCACTCTGGGACGACCACGACGACCTCGACCTCCCACCACTCTCCGGTGACACCGAGACAGAGGTCTGCGTGATCGGGCTCGGTGGCACCGGACTCTCCTGCATCACCGAGGCGATTGCGCTCGGCGCGCACTCGGTGATCGGTATCGATGCCGTCGGCATCGCGGGGGGAGCGGCAGGGCGGAACGGGGGCTTTTTGCTCTCCGGTACATCCGATTACCACCACGAGGCGGTGTCGCGACTGGGCCGCGAGCGCGCCACGGCGATGACGCGCCTCACGAACGACGAGATCCAACGGATCGCGCGCGAAGTACCCCAGGCGGTCCGCATTACGGGGTCGTTGCGGATCGCGTCCACGGACGAAGAGTTGGGCGACTGCGACGCGCAGCGCACCCAGATGGTCGCTGACGGCTTCGCCGCCGAGCCGTATGACGGACCAGAGGGTCGAGGGATTCTGATCCCCACCGATGCCGTCTTTCACCCGATGCGCCGTTGTCGCACGATTGCGGCACGCGCACTCGCGCGTGGCGCTCGGCTCTTTACGCACACCGCCGCGCGCGAGGTCAGCGGCGGCATGGTCCGCACCGAGACCGGGACCATCCGTGCCCGCCACGTGATCGCCTGTGTGGATGGTCGACTCGAGCTGTTGCTCCCCTCACTCGCCGGCGACGTGCGCACGGCGCGCCTGCAGATGCTCGCGTCGGCTCCCGCCCCCGAGGTGTCATTCCCTCGCCCGGTCTCCACGCGATACGGCTACGACTACTGGCAACAACTCCCCGACGGCCGCGTCGTTCTTGGCGGCGGCCGGGATCTGGCAGAGGAAGCCGAGTGGACGACCGACTCCACGCCGAGCGCACTGATCCAGGAGTATCTCACCCGCACGTTGCGCGAGCGGGTGGGCGTCCGCGCGGAGATCACGCACCGGTGGGGCGCGACGGTCTCATATTCGCGCACTGGCATGCCGATCTTCCGTGAATTCGGCGACGGACTGCACGCCGTGGGTGCGTACAGCGGCACGGGGAATGTCGTCGGTGCACTCCTTGGGCGCGCCGCCGCGCAACGGGCGCTCACGGGGCGCTCACTGTTGGCCGACCCTTTCGTGGACTGACCGAGATGCGCTGGGACCGCCCGCCCGTGCACGAGACCATCCTCTCGCTCCCCAGTTGGGTCGTCGGGCGCGTGGAGTACGATCGGGGCTACGCCACCGATGAAGAGCGTATGCGACTCGCGATCAGACTCGCCGCCGAGAACATCGCCAATGGAACGGGCGGACCGTTCGGCGCGGCGGTGTTCGAGCGCGGGTCGGGGCGCCTGATCGCCGTTGGCGTGGATAGCGTCGTGCGCCTGAACAACAGCACAGCCCACGCCGAGATGCTCGCGCTGCAGCTCGCCCAGCGCCGCATCGCGTCGGGCGATCTCGCCGCGGCGGGGCATCCCGCCCACGAACTCTTCACCACCTGTGCACCCTGCGCGATGTGTCTCGGCGCCGTGCACCTGAGCGGCGTGACGCGACTCGTATCGGCCGCCCGCCGCGAGGATACCACCAGGCAGGAGCCCGCCACCGGCACCGTTGCTAAGGACAGCTCCACGCGCCTCCGCGCACACGGCATAGAGATCGTAGAAGATCTCCTGCGCCCAGAGGCACGCGCGGTACTGATCGACGGAGCGAGCACACCGTAGAACGTCGACGGGAGACGGTCGTATCTCGTCCGCCCACGACCGGACATCCACCTTCTTCTACCCCCTACGCGCTTCCCTCGACTCCCCTGACAAACACCGTCTGCGTCGGATACGCGAATCGCGCACCCGCCTCCTCCACGATCCGCATCATGCCGAGGTAGTGCGCTTCGCGGATGCGCCGAAACTCGTCCGGGTCGGTCGTCATGACCCAGCAGAAGATCTCAAAGTCGATCGACGAAGGGGAGAACGCACTGAAGCGCACCACCACGCGCTCCGGCCAGGTGGTCGCGGCCCCACGCAGCATCGTATCGATACCGTCGCGCACGCACTCTACGGTCGTCGCTGTGGTGCCGTATTCGAGTCCGATGGTCGTGCGCAGCCGAATCCGGTCGCGCTGACCGAAGTTTTCACTACGCGTCTCGGCAAGCCGTCCATTCGGAATGCTCACGACGGTGCGCTCGAGCGTGCGAAGGCGCGTCGAGCGCAGTCCGATCGCTTCGACCTCTCCTTCTACTCCGTCCGCGATCACCCAGTCGCCAACGCGAAATGGCTGGTCGATACCAATCGAGACGGACCCAAAGAAGTGCTCGAGCGACTTCTGCGCGCCAAGCGCGATTGCAATGCCGCCCAGGCCAAGGCCGGCGAGGATCGTGGCGATGGGATACCCAAAGCTCGCCACGACGGTGAGCAGGCCGACGATGAGCACGAGCAGCCGCGCCACGCGACCGCCCAGTGGAATCAGGGAACGCAGCGCCGCATGTGACGACCCCCACTCGGTCCGGGCCAGTGCCTGCTGCAATACGCCGATCAGGCGAAGCAGGATCCAGAACACGGCGACGAGGGCGATCGCGGTCTGCAACTCCACAACGAATCGTTCAGTTGGCCCTGGTAACGCAATCCAGCGCAGCAGAACACGCGAGGTCAGAACCCCAATCAGGAGTACGATCGGACCGCGCGCGGAGTCGACGAGTGCGTCGTCGAATTCCGTCTCGGTTGTGCGCACCAGTCGCTTGAGGACGGATTGCGCTGGCCGCGCGAGCACGAACCCGACGATCGCGGCCAGCGGGATGAGCGTGAACAGGGCGAGCCACTGCCACCACTGCACGTTGAACGGTCCCGAGCGCCGGAGCGCCCCCGGCAGATGCTCGCGCACCCAGTGATCCGGCAGCGCACTGAACATCGCGTCGATCTGCGCGACCGACGTGACCGAAAAAACCCAGCGGCCTCTCCCAGTGCCACCCTGCTGCGCAAGCCGAATCGGCACCTGACGTCCATCGCTTGCGATGACCTCGCCGATCAGCTCCCGATCGAGGGGGAGGCCGTCTGCCACATGGCCAGTGGCGAACGGCGAGACGTCATCGAGATCGAGCTGTAGCTGGATTTCGAGCACGACGGCGAGACGCCGCGCGAGCTCGGCGCCCCTCGCCTTCGCCGCCGGGTCGGCGAGGTCGAGAAACGCCACGGCGCGGGGGAGGTCGTTCGCACGGATCGCCGCAAGGAAATCCCTGAGCGCCGCCCGAGGAGACGCCGAATCGACCAGCGTGGCCACGACGGTCGACTCCGGTGCGACCGGTGGCAGAGCCGCGACGCCCGGCAGCCGCTGCGCGAAGGCCGGTACGCTCAGTGTCGAGGCGAGGAGGAACCAAAGGAACGAGCGGGTCGTCTGAATCATGACAGGAACCTCGGCGGGTTCCGTTCGCATCGCAAGCCGTGTGATATGTTGCATCACACCCGCACCCGTCGAGCCATGACCACCGCTCCGAACACTCCGCACCTCGCCGACCCCGACTCCAACCCGTCGTTCACGCGCGGTGTATTCCAGGGTGAGATCCGCGAGGACCTCGTCTTTCCGTTCCCAGAGCCGAGTACCGCGGACCGCGAGGCCCTCGGGCAGATCCTCGACGCCTTCCGGAGTTGGGCGGCCGACCATCTCGACGCGGCCCAACTCGACCATGACGCCACGTTTCCCGAACACGTCCGCACGGGGATGGCCGAACTAGGCCTCATGGGACTCAATATCCCTGAGGGCTACGGCGGGTTCGGCGCCTCGTCGCTCGTCTTCTCGCGCGTTTTCGGCGAGATCGGTGCGCACGACGCCTCGCTCGCCGTGTACTTCGGCGCGCACCAGAGCATCGGCATCAAGGGGATCATCCTCTTTGGCACTGAGGCGCAAAAGCAGGAGTGGCTCCCGCGCTGCGCAAGCGGTGAACTGATCGGGGCATTCTGCCTGACCGAGGCCGGCTCCGGCTCCGACGCGCAGGCGATGCTCACGAAGGCCGTCCCAACCGCCGACGGCAAGCACTACGTCATGAATGGCACGAAGATCTGGATCTCCAACGCCGGCTACGCAGGCGTCTTCACGGTATTCGCGAAGGTTCCGGTCGTGGTCGATGGCAAGGCGAAACAGCGCGTGACCGCCTTTATCGTCGACGCGCACAGCCCCGGCATCTCACTCGGCAAGATCGAAGAGAAGATGGGCATCAAGGCGAGCGACACGCGCGCGGTGACGTTCGAGAACGTGATGGTGCCGGCCGAGAACCGCTTGGGCGACGTCGGCGGCGGATTCAAGATCGCACTCGAGATCCTCAACTCCGGGCGCCTCGGCCTTTCGGCGGCATCGGCGCGCGGCACACGCGCTATGATGAACCACGCGATTGACTACGCGAAGCAACGCGAGCAGTTCGGCAAACCGATCGGCTCGTTCGAAATGATCCAGAAGAAGATCGCGCTCGCCGCTGCCGACTGTTATGCCGCCGATGCGGGGTGGATGCTCTGTGCCGGCATGGTAGACCGGGGCGGCGTCGACTTCTCTCTCGAAACTGCCGCCTGCAAGATCTTCGCCTCCGAACTCGCCTTTCGCACGGCGAGCGAAGCGATGCAGATTGCGGGCGGCATCGGCTACTCCAAGGAGTATCCCTATGAGCGCGCGCTTCGTGACTCACGCATCAACCTGATCTTCGAGGGCACCAACGAGATCCTGCGCGCGCTCATCGCGCTCATGGGCCTTCAGCAGCCCGGCGAAGAGCTCAAGGCAGTGGGCAAGGCGTTCAAGACCCCGCTCCAGTCGATCGGTGCGATCTCGAGCTACCTCACCGGTCGCGTGAAGCGCACGCTCAGCAAGACTGAGTTCACCAAAGTCCACGCGCTGCTCGCCGATGACGCCGACACGGTCGCCGACAATGTCCACCGACTCGCGCTCGCGGTAGAAAAGGCGCTCATTGAGCACGGCAAGGCGATCATCGACCGGCAGATGCTTCAGGAGCGCATGGCGAACGCCGCGATCGACATTTACCTCGCGACCGCCGTCCTCTCGCGCGCCACGCTAGCGATCGAGAAGCATGGCGCAGACGGTGCGGCGGCAGACCTCGAGGCGGCCCAACTGTTCATCTCGATGGCGATGCGCCGTACGCGCCGCGCAATCCGGGCGATCGAACGCAACGCCGATGAGAAGATCCGAAACGTCGCCCAGCGAGCGCTCGACACCGGCGACCTCACGGTCCCCACTCCGACCGATGTGATGTAGGGCCAAAAGGGGGAAGGAAAAGTCCTCGATGCGGGGGGCGAGGCGATTAGATTTCCTCTCGCGTCTCGTCTCCGGGCCGCTTCTCCATCCTTCGGCCTAAAGCGTTCCCGTGACCCTGCTGTCCTGCTCCAACGTCGGCATCTCGTTCGGCGCCACCGTGCTTCTGAAGGAGATCACCTTTACCGTCGCTGAGGGGGAGCGATGGGGCATCGTTGGGCGCAACGGCTGCGGCAAGAGCTCGCTGTTCAAGATTCTCACCGGCACCATGCAGCCCTCGGCGGGCAACGTCGCGCGCCGCCCGGGGCTCCGCCATGCCCTCCTCGACCAGCATCGGGCGTTTGAAGGCATTGTGACCGTGTGGGACGCGGCCGCTACCGCCTTCGCCGATGTCATCGCGCTCGAGCACTCGCTCGCGGACCAGGCCGCAGAGCTGGCCGTGCTTGGCGAGAAAACTCCCGACCACGTACTCGAGAAGTTCGGGCGAGACCAGGAACGGTTCGCCGACATGGGCGGCTACACCTTTCACGCCCGCGTCGACGGCGTCCTCCAAGGACTCGGGTTCGACGCCGAGGAGTCAAAGACGCGCGCCGTCACATCGCTCAGCGGCGGTGAACGTGGCCGGGTGGGCCTCGCGGCTCAGCTGATTGCGCCGGCCGAGCTCCTCCTGCTCGACGAGCCGACCAACCACCTCGACATCGAGACAACGGACTGGCTGCAGGGCTGGCTGAAGGAGTGCGACGAGACGGTGATCGTCATCTCGCATGACCGGGCCTTCCTCGACGAGATCGCCGACCACATCCTTCACATCGAGGGTGGTTCGTCGGAGTCGTATCGCGGCGGTTATTCGAGCTTCGTGAATCAGCGCACGGAGCGCCGCCTCTCGCGCGACCGAGAAGTCGATCGGCAGCGGAAGTTTATCGCCAAGGAAGAGGACTACATCCGGCGCAACCTCGCCGGCGTGAACACGTCGCAGGCGAAGGGGCGCCGCAAGCGGCTTGAGCGGCTTCCTCGGCTTACGCCCCCGCCGGGAACCTCGGGCGCGATGTCGTTGCGCCTCGAGTCCGCCGAGCGCGGCGGAGACCGCGTGATTTCCGCCGATCATCTCACGGTGAAGGTTGGCGAGCGCACGCTGGTAAACGATTTCACTGGCGTGGCGCAGCGCGGTGACGTGATCGCTCTCGTCGGGCCCAATGGCGCCGGTAAGTCGACGCTCCTCTCGACGCTGCTCGGGTACCGTATTCCCGCGAGCGGCGAAGCGAAGGTCGGCGGCTCAATCTCACCGGCCTGGTTCCGTCAAGACCTCGCTGATCTTCCGCTCCAGAAGTCGATCTACAATGCCATCGGCGACCTCCGCCCGCTCTGGACCCGCGGCGCAATCCAGAACCACCTCGGCGCCTTCGGTTTCTCCGGTGACGAGGTGATGCGCGGCATCGCTTCCCTCTCGGGCGGCGAGCGCGCGCGCATCGCTTTGGCGATTATCACGCTCGCCAAGGCGAATCTCCTCGTCCTCGACGAGCCGACCAATCACCTCGACGTCGAAAGCATCGAGGCGATCGAGGATGCGCTCGACGAGTACGAGGGGACGGTGGTCCTGGTGAGCCACGACCGCGCCTTCCTGCGCGAGCTCGCGACCCGCGTCTGGGCGTTCGACGGGACGACCGTCACCGACTTTGACGGCCCATTCGTCGAATGGGAGGCCGACAAGGCGTTGCGCGTGGCCAATGCGGCACGCGTCGAAGCTGAGGCGGCGGAGGAGCGACGGACGCAGGAGAAGCAGCGCGCCAAAAAGAGCCCAGGCGTGGGGAAGGTTGATAGCCAGGCCAAAGTTCGAGCCGGCAGACGGGCCGCTGAGGACGCGGAGAAGTCGGTGGCGCGTCATGAGACGCGCGTCGCCGAGATCGAGGGTCAACTCGCCGATCCCGATCTGTATGGAGGTTCTGCCGAAGGGGCCCGAAAGGCGGCGCGCCTCGACAAGGACCTCATGAAAGCTCGCCGCGAGCTCGACGCGGCAATGGCCGCGTGGGCCGAAGCCTGCGAGCGGAACTAGACCGCGGTGGGGCGAATCGCTAAGTAGGCGGTTAGCGCCTGCTTGAGCGCCATGCGCGCGGAGGTCTCCAGTTCGTATTCGACATTGATCGAATTGAGCTGTTCGGCGCCATGCTTGCGTAGCCGCGTCACGATCCCGTCGTTCTGCGCGTTGCGCCGCGAATACTCGCGACTCGCCATCCACAGCGCGTTCGCCGCGTGCCAGAGGTCGTCAGCAAAGACGCCGGGACCATCCTTGGCCGTCTCCTCGTAGCGGCCCGTCGCTGCCGAAAGGAGACGATCACAGAGCTCCACTACCTGGGCGACTCCCTCAAGTTCGAGGTCGTCGAGCCCATGGCTGAGCACGCGCGTGAGTCGACCGTGTTGGTGACAACTCTCGTTCGCTGCGCGCACCAGCGCGTCCGCCGCATCACGAACCGGGGTTAGCGACGGTGGGGGCGTGCGGGAGGGGGGCTTGGTCGGCATCAGATCGACGGTCGGGTAGGGGATGGATGAACACTTGCCCGAGGCGCAGCTGGGGCGCAAGCGGGGCGACCGTGCGTTCCGGTTACCGCCCGCCGCGGACCCATACCGCCCGAGTTCACGGCGTGGGTGCGTCCGCCGCCACGAAGGCAATGCGATCGCCTGAGGGACTTAGGGCGAGACGCGTGATTCCCTTCACGCCGAGCGGTGCGAAATCGGCGAGCACCTCCCACCGCGTTCCCACGCGCAGGAGGAGCTGCGATCCCACCGCCGTGAGCAACTGACCGCCCGGCGTCCAGACGTGATAATCGGCACGCGGTAGTGCCGGCACGATGCGGCGGATCGCGTGTGTCCGGACATCGACCTCACTAATCCAACTCGTATCGGTCCCCTCTTGCAGGAACGTGAACGCGTCGCGGCCCGGCACCCGCGCAAGCGCCCGGCCGATCCCACGCGCGAGCGTGTCGGCACGTTCGGTACGCGGATTCACGAGCACTAACGCATTCGGCACGCCAGCAGCACCAAGCACGAACGTGCCAAGCGTACCGGTGCCAACCCAGACGTGATAGCCCACCGGCCGCAGCGCATGCAACACGAGGGCCGGACTCCCGCCATCCTCGGCAAAGCGCCAGAGCCGCTGCGTCGAGTCACCTTCCACGCGGATGACCGAGATCCCCGTACCCTCCGGCAACACCGTGGCGGAGTACTCGCTCTCCGGCGTCGCGATCAGTCGCGTGGGAGCGCCACCCTGGACGCTCACCCGCCAGATGTCCGCCTGCGCGTCCTCGCGTACGCTCGTGAACATGACCTGTGACCCGTCGCGCGTGAACGCCGGCTGATTGTCATAGCCCACACGGTTGGTGACATTCACCGGTCGGCCCACCGAGAGCCGCGAGCCGATCTCGCTGAGTGAAACCACCCACACATCAGTGCCTCCCTGTGCACCGACGGACTGCGGCCGCGCCGTGAGGAGTGGGACCACTACGAGTACCCCTCGCACCACGCGCACCAGCTTGACCGCGTTCCGCATCGCGCGCTCCTGAAGTTGAGTCATTCGCATGGGACGCCGCCGTTCATGACGCCGCCGGCATGACCGCGCCACGACACTCACCGAACCCAATCCGCACCCGCCCCTCCGCTTCGCACCAACCCCGTATAATCACCTCGTCCAAGTCGGCAAGGAACGTGCGTTGTTCACCGTTCGTAAGCGTGATCGGGTCAGTCCCTCGCCACGCGAGCTCGAGCAGGCACCCGCGTGATCCCTTGTCCGGACCCGAAACGGTCCCGCTCGCGATCAGGTCGCCGGCGCGCAGATTGCAACCGTTGCTGGCATGGTGAGTGAGCAGCTGCGCGAGCGTCCAGTACATACGACGGAAATCGCCCTGGCTCAATCGTTCTGCTGTCGCCCCGGCCTCACGCATGCGCGCGGTGCGGATCCACACCTCGAGTGTGATCGCAAACCCGCCGCGCGTCTGGTCGTCCTGGTCCAGGAGATACGGCAGGAGTAACGGGTCTCCCTCGTCGCGGGGACGCGGCGTCACTCTAAACGGCTCAAGCGCGTCGAGCGTGACCACCCACGGGGAGATGCTCGTCGCGAAGTTCTTGGCGAGGAACGGTCCCAGTGGCTGATACTCCCACGTCTGCATGTCGCGCGCTGACCAATCGTTGACGAGCACAAGCCCGGCGAGATGCTGCTCCGCATCGCCCAGGGGAATCGACGTCCCGATCGCGTTCCCGGCGCCGATGAACGCGCCCACCTCGAGCTCGTAGTCCATGCGCTGGGTGGGACCGAAGCCTGGCGGTCCCTCGGGCTTTGCCGCCGTCTGACCATACGGGCGCCGCACCGGCGTGCCACTCACCACAATCGACGAGGCACGGCCATGATACCCAATCGGCACGTGCCGGTAGTTCGGGAGCAACGGATGCTCCGGTCGGAGCATCGACCCCACGTTCATCGCATGATCAATGCTCGCGTAAAAGTCCGAGTAGTCCCCCACGTCGGCGGGCGCATGCATCGTCACCGCAGACATGGGCACGAGCAGGAGCGGGTCGCGCTGCGCACGCAGCGCAGCCGGAGTCCCTGCGCAGAGCAGGTCGCTCAAGCGGGCGCGGAGCTCGTGCATCGCCGGCCGACCGAGCGCGAAGAGTGCGTTCAGCGCGCGCGCGCCGAGCGCGGGTCCGAGCGCAGGGGCAAGACCGTCGAGATGTCCGCCATCTCTCGCCTGCCTCAGGTCCAGCACCTTTTTGCCGATCGCGACACCCGGGCGCGGTTCGTCGTCGCGAGAGAAGATTCCCAAGGGGAGGTTCTGCACCGGGAAGTCAACGGCGGCCTCATTGGCGGATTCCACCCACGAGCGCCGTGCAGGGTCGTGCGTCACGTCGAGCAGCATGGTCAGGCCAGAGTGAGCGTGGAAAGTTCGCCGAGAGGCTCTTCAAATGAACACGAACCGAACGAACCAACGAAGCTCGCGCGTGCGCTGGCGATCTGCGCGGTGGTGGCGGCCAGACTGCGCCACCGGATCGAGGCATCGTCCGCCGAGATCGTGCGGGGATCACGCTCCTCGAGCAACGCGATGAGTTCCGCTCGCGGCGCGCCGGAATGCAGCAGCACCCCGGTGAGGAACAGATTGAGGAAGCCAAACATCGTTCCGCGTGCGCTATCGACCGCGTAGGTGAGGGCGTACTCGCCCCGCAGCGGATGATGCAGCCCGGCCGTTGCCTTGAAGGGAACGCGCGCGTCTGCGCAGGCTACGAGGAACCGCAGCACCTGAGCGGCCGAGGGGAATGCATCCATGACCACGCCACCCGTGCGCACCTTGGCACGAAATCCCTGCGCCCTGATCGCGGCAACGAGCGAGACCGGGTCCACGCGAGGGGAGATCTCGGTGTACACGACGTACCGGCGCCCGAGTGCAGCACCCAACGCCTCGATCTCACCGACCGACTCGGCCTTGGCTTCCACCGTGTCAATCACCAACCGGCCGCCATGCCCGGGGTCGAACGCCTGCAGCGCGCCCGAGTCTTGCGCGCTCGCGAGCACCGAGAGTCGCCAGGGTGCGTTCGATCCAGGCGCCCACTCCGGTGGCAGTGTGTCCACCGCAGCGACGAGCTCTGCGAGCCGAGCGACCGGCACGATGAATCGCCCGAGCTTGGTACACTCGGGCCCAACGACATAGCGCGCATACGCGCTGACCGCGTCTGGCATGGGGACCGCCGCTGGCGGAAAAAGTCCGGCGTAGTCGACGAGCCCGCCCAGGAGTGCATCGAGCGCTCGCCTCGCACTCACTCGCCGTCCTGGAATGCCATCGTCCACCGACAGGGGGCGCCTGGCACCAACCAGGTGATCGCCTGCCAGTCCCCCAGCGCCTCGGCGTAGCCGGCGGCGGCACCGAGCGAGGGACTGAGTGCGAGCGCTGGCGCTACACCGCGCGAAAACAGCCCGCGGGTTCCTCCGAGCCGTGCGCCAGCGCGATCGAGCATCACACCGCAGTGTCGGATGCCCGCGCCATCCGTCGTGATATTGAGCGTCGAAGTCCCCTGCACGAGCTGGAGCGAGGCGCGCGCCACCCCGAGGTCGACCCAACCGGTCATCATCGTCTTGCGGGGCAGGTGCCACGGTGCGGATAGATCACGCAGCTTCCCGTCGAGCATCAGCCGCGGCCACTGGTGCGCGCTCGTGGCCGTGCCGCCGCCGAGTTCCGCCCCCGTCAGGGCGTGCAGGCGAAGTCGGGCCGCGCTGGGCAGTTTGATGTGTGTGGCGGCGTCGAGCGGAAATAGCATCAGCGCGCTCCAGAGGAACGGCAGCCGATTCGTTCCCGCGGTGGTCGCCTCGTAGCGCGCCTCGACCACACCGTCCGGCCGCACGAGCAGCGTGCGCGTGAGCGTCCACGGCAGGCGGTCACCCTGCCACGTGCAGGTGAGTTGGTGTCCGTCGTCGCCGGTCAGCAACGTCACCTCGGGCAACTGCAGCCGCGCTTCGCCGCCGGGCGGCACCGGCCGGCCACCGATGCCCTGCACCCACTCGGGGATGGTACCGCCGCCGGAGGCGGGAGCACACTCGTCCCAGCCGGCACCGGTCATTGGTGAACTGCCGCTCTGTGGTGCCGACTCCGCACCGCCCTGCAGCAGCCACTCCCGTCCACCGATCCGGAGCGAACGGACGCGACCACCCAGCGATGGCACGACCTCTATCCGTGTGGTGCCGCCTTCAAGCGCGATGAATCCCGGCTGCTCCGACGCCGCGTCCGGCGACGTCACGATGACCTCCCCCTGCGGCCGCGGCTCACGCGACCGTCGTGAGGTCTACGCCTCGTGTAGCGAGCACGCGCGCGACGGTCTCGCCGATCTTGTTGTTCGGCGTACTCGCGCCCGCCGTCAGGCCGACGCGGACCGGACCCTCCATCGGCATCCAAGCCTCGGCAATGACTTCCTGGCCGGTCGCGAGGTCGCGATGCCGGACGGTCCCACTCCCGGGGTCGATCCCCAACGCGTCCTCGATGTGATACGTGCGCACCTGCTCTGCGCAGAGCGCCGTGAGGGAGATTGTATTACTCGAGTTGTAGCCTCCGACCACGAGCATCACGTCAAGTGGTTCCCGCAACAGCGCGTTCACGGCGTCCTGCCGATCCTGGGTCGCACTGCAGATCGTGTCGAACGTGCGGAAACGTGCCATCCGGTGACTCTCCCCGTGGACGCGCCCCATTGCCTGTCCGACGACCTCGGCGATCGCGAGTGACTCGCGGGCGAGCATCGTCGTCTGGTTCGCCACGCCGATGCTGAGTAGGTGCAGGTCGGGATCGAAGCGCGAACTCGCGGCGTGTTGATACTTTGCGAGGAATGCCTCGCGTCCACCCTCAAAGCGCCCCTCGATGTACGCGATCACATCTTCGGCTTGGGCCATATCACGCACGACCAGATAGGCGCCGCCTGCGTATTTCTCGACCTGCGACGCCGTGGCCCGCGTCTCTTCATGGTAGTACTTGCCATGGATCAGCGAGGTGAGGCCGTCGCGTGCATAGCTGTCCACCCGCTTCCAGACGTTGAGCACCGAGCCGCAGGTGGTGTCGACCATCACGCAGCCCTTGTGGCGGAGCGTCTCAAAGTCGTGGATCGTCACGCCGAACGCGGGGAGAATCACCACATCCTGCGGCTGCACCGAGGTGTAGTCGAAGCCCGTCTCGCGCGGCTCCAGAAAGACGATTCCCATCTCCCTGAGTCGAGCGTTCACATGCGGGTTGTGGATAATCTCGCCGGCCAGGTAGATCTGCCGGTCGGGGAACTTGGCGCGCGTCTGGTAGGCGTATTCCACCGCCCGCTCCACCCCGTAGCAAAAGCCGAATTCCTTGGCCAGGCGGATCGTCACCGAACCGGCGACCAAGGTGTGGTCGCGGGCGAGCAGGAGGTCGACCAGCTGACCGTCGTAGTCGGCGGTCAGCGTGTCCTGCACCTCGGTCTTGAGGCCGAATCCTTTTCGGAAATACGTCGACTCGGGAGCCATGGGATGAAAGATAAGTCGCTGAGTTGGAAGGCGCTGGTTGGCGCACCGCTCGCGCGGCGCTCGTCACCGACTTAACTTGGCCTCCATGAACGACCACTTCGACCTCTGCGTGATCGGGGGCGGCCCGGCTGGCGAGAAGGGCGCCGCCCAAGCCGCGTATTTCCGCAAAAAAGTCTGCCTCATTGAACGCGCGCCCAAGCTGGGCGGCGCCGCGGTCAACACCGGCACCGTTCCGTCCAAGACCCTCCGCGAGACCGCCCTCTACTTCAGCGGACTCCGCCAGCACGGTCTGTACGGCGTCGACTATAGGGTGAAGAATGACATCACCGTCGGTGATTTCATGTTCCGCGAGCGCGTTGTGGTCGAGAACGCGTGGCGGCAGATCGAGGAGAATCTCGAACGCCACGACATCGTCCGTGTCCAGGGCCAGGCCCGCTTTTCGAGTCCCGACGTCGTCGAAGTCAGATGTTACCACGAGGAACCGCGGCGGATCACTGCGGACGTCTTCCTGGTCGCCACAGGATCACGCCCCTCGCGCCCGACCGAGATCCCTTTCGACGGCTGCATCGTGGTCGACAGCGATGATGTCGTCTCGCTGACCGCGATTCCGGGCCGCCTCGTTGTCATCGGCGGTGGGGTCATCGGCTGCGAGTACGCCAGCATGTTCGCGGCGCTGGGCGTCCGAGTGACACTCGTGAATGCCAAGGAACGCCTCCTGATGCAGATCGACCCCGACCTTTCTGACGCTCTGCGGCAGGAGATGACCCGCCGTCTCGGCGTGCAAGTCATCCTCGACGCTTCGGTCACCAACGTCCGCATCGACGGCGCGCTCGGCCTCGTCACTCTCGGCGACGGTCGCGAGCTCGTTGCGGACTGTGTGCTCTATTGCGCCGGCCGCGAAGGGAACACGGACGACCTCCAACTCGAGGTGGCCGGCGTCAAGACCAACCCACGCGGTTTCGTGCAGGTGGACCCTCACTTCCGCACGACCAACCCGAGGGTCTTCGCGGCCGGCGACATCATCGGGTTCCCCGCCCTCGCATCCACCGCGATGGAGCAAGCCCGTGTCGCCATGTGCCACGCCTTCGACCTCAAGTACAAGACCGCGGTCTCTTCGGTGCTTCCGTACGGCGTCTGGACCATCCCCGAGATCGCAACCGTCGGCCTCGGCGAAGATGCGGCACGCGCCCAAGGGATCTCCGTCGAGATCGGCAAGGCCTGGTTCCGCGATAACCCGCGCGGCCAGATCATCGGGGAGACCGAAGGCTTTGTGAAACTCGTTTTCCGGACGGCCGACCAGAGGCTCATCGGTGCCAGCGTGTTCGGCGAGGGGGCGTGCGAGCTCATCCACATTCCCGCCACGGTGATCCATTTCGACGGGACGCTCGACTACTTCATCCAGAGCGTGTTCAACTACCCGACGCTCTCCGACACGTTCAAGTACGCGGCCTACGACGGCCTGCAGCGCCTACGGAAGCGCGTGAGCCGCGCCATGGAGGCCCGCAGCCGCTCGACGCCAGAAGCGGGCACTACGCGGCCGGTATTAGATACGGACTGAGCGCGTCCTTCACGAAGTCGGGCAGTACCCGCTTCGTGATCGACTCCTTCTCCACGCAGACGACGGTGAGCGTCGCCGACGCGCGATGCACGAGATCAACGGCGCGGTAGACCTCGAACCGCATCGTGATTGACGAGGTGCCGAGTCGCGACACGCCGACGCGGATCTCCATCAACTCGTCCATCTGTGCCGGGGAGTGGAACTCCACCGCGAACGCCTTGCGCGGCAGTTGCACCTGCCGCTGCACCCGCATGAACTCGTACGGCAGCCCCGCCTGTCGGAACAACTCGTGCTCCGCCGATTCGAAGAACCGGATGTACGTCCCGTAGTAGATGATCCCGAGCGGATCACAGTCACTCCAACGGACGCGCTCCTGGACGGCGAAGGGGAATGACGGGTGTGGCTGTGTCACGAGTAGGAATACCTGACGGACGTTAAGGGAAATACCGACGGCCTCGCGAAAGTCTGAATGGTAATGTCCACCCCATGGGGGTGCGTTGGCCACCCGCAGGCCTCCACGCGGAGTCGCACATGTTGCGGACGATCCTTGTCGCCCTCGCGGGTTCGGCCCTCGCCGAACCCGCGCTCCCGCTCGCCGCCGACATCGCCCGCCGGTCGGGCGGATCGGTGCATCTGGTCCGAGCCCACGTCCCAATCGCTGGCGGCGGCGCGACCGCCCAAGGCGCGATCTTCTCGCAGGAGATGCTCGCCGCTGACGACGCGCGGCGGCGGCGGGCTCAGGCCTACGTCGACAGCACCGCGACGCGGCTGGTGGCCGAGTGGGGGCTCCGCGTGACCGGGGAGCCCACGCGCTGTCTGCTCGATCACGTGAAGGAGACCGACCCCGACGGCATCGCCATCGCCATCGCCACGCAGGGGCGCGGCGTCTCGCGGATCTTGGTCGGCTCGATCGGGGACAAGCTTATTCCCTCAGCGGGTCGGCCGGTGCTCGTCGTTCGGCCACCGAAGGGGTAGCAGATCAGCGCGCGAAGAGCTCGGGAGTCACGAACGGCGCGAGCGCGTACGTCACAAGCACCTCGTATGCGCCCTGCCGGTCGATGCGCCCCCCCGTGAGGATTCCGACAGCTCCCTTTCCGTGCTTGGTCCCATGCGCTGCGACGAGCTCGTCCATCGCATACCCGAGCTCCATGCCGTCGCGGATCATCGCCGCGACGGCGTTGGGTAGCGGCATCGCGAGCGATCCACCGACTCCCTCGCGTCCGTCGCGATGCACCGCCACGCACCAGGCACAGCTCCGCATGCCGTCGGGGCCGTCGACCACGCCGCCCTCGAGACCGATCCCCAGATCGGCGTCCATCGCTTCGCGCGCGGCCCGTGCGCGGTTGCGCGCCCCACGAATCGTCTCGTCGTCACCGAATGGCTGGTCGCGCACGCCGCTCGGCACGGTCACCGGCTCCACTGTCGCATCGGGCGAGGCCCACGCGAGCACCGCGCGCACGGCGCCGAGCTTTACTGGGTTCGCCGACCCCACCGCCACACGCCTGATTGTCTCACTCATCCGCCCAATGTACGGCCACAGGCGCTATCTTCGCCGGATGGCCGCGTCCGATGACCACTCGAGCGACCCCGCGTTTGCCTTCATCGGTGGACGTCTCTGGCTGAACTTCGTGAACACGGACGACGCCCGACTCGGCATCCGCACCGACACCATCGCGAGCTTCGAGCGATTCGTTGATTGGCTCAGGTCGGCGCGCGTCCTCGACGCTGACCGCGCCGATGCCCTCCGGCGGCGCGGGGCCGAACAACCCTCTGGTGCGGCGGCGGCGCTGGTCGAGGCGCGCCGCGTGCGTGCCGCGCTTCGCTCGCTCGCTGAACGCGGGCGGACCGATCAGGGCGAGCGCACCAAGTCGGTCGTCCTCGTGGAGATCAATCGCGTGCTGGGCCGGTCGGTGGGCACACGCCGCGTCGAAGCGCTCCCCGATGGGGGGTTTTTGCGGAGCTTCGTCCCTGTGGGCGACCTCTTCGGCGGCCTCATCATCCCGGTCGTCGAATCGGCGGTCGACTCCCTCGTGCTCGGAGAGCTGCCGCGCATCCACCAGTGCGCCGACCGACGCTGCCCGCGCTACTTCGTCGACCTCACCCGCTCGCACACCCGGCGGTGGTGCGATATGCGCACCTGCGGCAATCGGGCGAAAGCGCTGCGGTGGCGAGGACAGTCGTGATGAGAGGCTGGAGGTAGCCCGTTCGGTCGTGCCTCGGCGGCGCTCAACGCCGTCGACCTTTCCTCGGCCCAAACGGTGGGCGCGGCTTGCCATCACGGTCGTCCCGCCCCCGACCACCTCGCGCCTCCCGCTTCGGGCCATCTCGCCCTTCACGCTTCCGCCCACTCGGCTCCTCGTCCGAGGCCCAGGGCCGCGCGAGTAACTCCTGCACTGCACTGAGCGTCTCGGCGCGCACCGTGCCGCGTGCGCCACGCGTCACGACGAACCGCAGCGGACGGTCGAGCACCGGCAGTTCCTCCTTCACCAGCGTGCGCACAAGCTTCTCCGGCAGCTGCAATCGCACCACGCCGCGCATGGCCCCGTCCGGCTGCTCCTCCACCTCGTAGTGCATGGCGATCGTGCGGTCGCGGATCTCCACGGCGTCCGGCAGCGATCGCCAGCGCGTCCGCTCGGCGGACGACACCAGGAGGTCGGGGTCGAATCGCAGCGACGCGTGGCGAAAGAAATGCAGATCATGCATCTCCGCGAGCTGCAACTCGTACCAGGCCGTGAGTTCCGGGAGCCCAAGCTTGCGTGTCGTTCCGCCGGACCGTCGCCAGACCTCGCGCACCTCCTCAATCGCCGGCCGATTGCGCGCCACGCACGGGTGCCGCGCCTCGAACCGTGCGAGCGAGTCGGCGATCAGATGCCGTGCCTCGGCCAGATGCTCCGCTGGCAGATCGTTGAGCGGCTCGCGCTCGCGCTCGAGCTCGAAGCCGAAGTAGGTGAGTCGGTGCTCTAGCGCGAGTGGCCGATCGCGCTTGGACGGATCGTACACCAGGCGCGGCGCATGCCGCGTCGCATAGCGACGCACGAGATCGGCTGGGAGCTGCGTCCCCTCGATTGCCGCGCGCGCCACGCCGAACTTGTCAGCGAAGTAGCGTAGCGTCCCCGCGACTGGTCCCCAGCTGCCGCAGACGCTGGTCTTTGAGACGCGTGCGGCGTCACCGGTCACCGTCTCTTCGTCAATCACAAGCGAAAACGGCATAATCCGTGCGATCAGCTCGATGAACTTCCGCTCGAGCCCTGGCGTCGTGCGCGGCATCCGCGACGGCAGCGGTCGTCCCACCGACCGGTAGATGCTCGCCATCGCGAGCGCCGCGTCTTCAACCGACTTCACGAGTACACCGCGCGTTTCGGCCCAGCGCTCAACGCTCTCGTCGAACATCTGGCGCGGCAACCCGTAGACCTCACCAAGGTAGCCGCACTTCTCGAACGCCTCGGCATAGACGTTGTATGTCGACAGGTGGTCGCTCCCCGGCACCACGAGCCCGGCAAGTTCACGGTCCTCTCGCGTCATACGGTGCAACGACTCCACGCTCGCCATCACCGCCACGCACGGCAACAGCTCATCGTCGCAATGCACCAGCAGCTCTGCCCATGCCCGGTCCACCGGCATCGCTTCGACCGCTTTGCCGTACTTCGTCAACCGCCCATCCTCGACGATCCCGCGCGACTCGAGGAACGCGAGCGCGTTGCGATACGAAACCTTGTCGAGTGGCACCGGCAGGTCGAGTTCGTCGGCGCGAACGCCGAGTGCTGCGCAGGTGAGCGCGACGCGCTCGGAGTCGCCGGCAAGCTGAAACTCCGGCGCTGTCGGTCGCAGCTGGTCGAACCGGATGTCGCGGTCCGAGAGGATGAAGACGCGACCGCCAGCCACGCGGCCATGTACGCGACCCGCCATCTGCAGGATCTCGTTCGCCCCGAGATGCAAACGCTTGAGCACATTGCGGCCCTGCTCCACCACATTCGCAAACCGCGTGTCGTCGATCACCACCGTGTCGAGCCCATGCACATTGAGCGCACTCTGCCCCGCGGCCGTCATCGCGAGCAAGAACGGCTTTTCGACCTCGCCCTCGAGGAACGGTCGAATCACACGGACCGGTTCGCCGCCGTGATAGAACGCCACCTCCATCCGCGGGTACCGCGCGCCCGCGTCGGCGGCGACCTCCTCCACTCCGGCGCGGGTCGGCAAGAACACGCCGATTCCGCGCTTCTCCTTCATTGCCCTTTGCAGGAATCGATCGTCGAGGAACTGCACTGGTTTCTTGCGCTCCACCTCGACTCGCGCCGCGCGTTCGGGGTCGAACGCACTCGATTCAATCACCTCGGCCGCGTGCAGATAGCGCGCGTAAAAGGTGGGGTCGACCGTCGCCGAGAGCCAGATGAATCGGCAACCGGCGCGCTTCCCGAGCGCGAGGCAGAGTTCCAACTCCGCGCTCGTCTGGTGGATCTCGTCCACCACGAGTGTGTCGTGGGCCCGGATGTCACCGTCCTGGAACCAACGGCGCGCGATGCCGGTCGTGACAATCACTACGTTCCAGGTGGGCGTCTCGGGCGTGGCCTCTCGTTCGCGGTTCACGACGCCGACGCGCAGTGTGTCCGTCGCGAGTAACGCCTTTGCGATTGGTCGGACCGCGAGCGTCTTGCCCGTCCCGGTACCGGCTACGATGCCGAAGCCCTGGCGCGGCCGCAGGGCCGACGTCGCCAGACGTTCGGTGAGCGCGGTCAACTCGGGGCCGCGTGTCGTCCAGAGGAGCGTCTCGATGTCGAGTCCGAAGCCTAGTTCGATCGTCTCGCAGGCCGCGCGCGTGGGAGCGATCACGATGATGCGGCCACGATCACCGCCGGAGCCGACGAACGCCTCGCGATCCGGAGGGAGGCACGGATCACGGACCACTCGCTGTACTGCGTGCTGGTGGGAGACGGCTACTCCGGCTTTTTCTTCGCAGGTCCGGCCGGCGGCGGCGGAGCCTTGGTCGTACCGCTGGCCGAGCCTTCGCCGCTACGCGCATTCGCCGGCTCGCCAGGGCGCGCCTGACCGCTAGTCATCAACTTCGCCCGATTCACGGCATCCTCTTGCGCGCGCTCACGGCGCTCGCGCGACTCCGCCGCCCGCTTCTCGTACTCCTGCTCCACTCGGCGGCGCTGCAACGCACGCTCAGCGTTCGAGCCGCCACGTTCCAGCGGTTCAAAACGCCCACCACGCGTGTCGCCCGAGGACGGACCGTAGAGAATCTTCCCATTGGCTGGCCGCTGGCGCAGTGCGGTCGCACAGTCCGTCGCGGCCGGTTGCTGCGCCGCCGGTACGCCGTCCATCCAGATACGGCACTTGCCGGCCGGCGGCAGCAGGCTCACCGGCACCGTGTCCCGAGCGGTGGCCGACCGCGCCTGCCCCTCGGACACCGCAGGGCGCGCGAGGAAGAGAAAGACAGCGGCCAACGAGATGAGGATGCGGGACACAGAAGTCACTGGAAGTGAGACGAAGAGGGATACCCCGAGCCCACGGGGAGGTTCATCGAGGGTCAATCGCCGAAGCTGATCCCGACCGCACGCGCGGTTTGCACCACGTCGTGCCTGGGATCCACGCGCTTCAACTGGCTCAGGACCTCGACGATTGGCACCATCACGATGTCCGGGGGCTGGAGCGCGACCATGTGGCCCCACCGACCGTCCGCCACCGCCTGTGCGGCCGCACCCCCGAACCGTGTCGCGAGGAATCGGTCGTACCCCGTCGGCATCCCGCCACGCTGTAAGTGCCCGAGCACCATCGAGCGACACTCCTTGCCCGTCATGGATTGCAGCGTGCTCGCCAGCTGCTGTGCGATCCCACCCACGCGCCGATTCTGTCCTGCCATCGATTCGCCTATGATCGAAGCCGCACCACTCTCGTCGGTCGCCCCCTCGGCCACGACCACGATAGCGAACTTCCGGCCGAGCTTGTCGCGGTCCATGATTGCTTTGCTGACATTCTCGACCTTCCACGGAATCTCGGGGATCAGTACCACGTCCGCCGACCCCGACAGACCCGCGTGCAGCGCGATGAAGCCCGCGTCGCGACCCATGACCTCGAGTACCATCACGCGATCATGACTCTCAGCGGTGGTGTGCAGCTTGTCGATCGCCTCGATGGCCGTCTGCACCGCCGTATCGAAGCCGAACGTCACCACGGTGCCAGAGACGTCGTTGTCGATGGTCTTCGGCACGCCGACGATGCGCATTCCTTTGTCGACGAGCCGCTGGGCGATCTCGAGTGATCCGTCGCCGCCGATGGCGATCATCGCCTCGATTCCGAGATTGCGTGCGTTGGCGATCAGTTCGTCGGAGCGGTCAAAGTCCTTCCAACTGCCGTCGGGCTGCTGTCGCGGGAAGCTGAACGGATTGCCGCGATTCGTCGTGCGCAGGATCGTCCCGCCCAGATGCGCGATGCCGCGCACGCTGTCGGCCGTGAGCGGAATCACCTCGTCCTCGCCCAGGAGTCCAGCATAACCGCGCTTGATGCCGAGCACCGTCCACCCGCGCGAGATCGCGGAGAGCGTCGCCGCGCGGATCACCGCGTTGAGTCCCGGAGCGTCGCCGCCGCCAGTGGAGATCGCAAGGCGCATACGAGAGGCAGAAAGTAGAAAGTAAAAAGGAGAGAATCGATGCGGAGTGAGGCCAGTTTGCGTCCCGGATCTCGCTCCTCACGTCGGCCGCGCTACGACTTCGCCGGGATGTTGCCGAGGATGTTGCCGAGAATCTCACCCGGCTGGGCATGCCGCCCGAGCTGCTGCTTCGAGAAGAGGAGCTGATCGTCGAGGCTCACTTCGAACACCCCGCCGCCGGACGGGATCATCCCCAGTTCGGCGTCGGGCCACCTCTCGCGAATCGCGGCCGCCAAACTGACGGCCCGGGGTTCGTAGTTTCAGACGGTGCAGTATTCGATGGTAAGGCGCATCGGCTCGGCGAAAAATGAGGACGCAGACGGTGTGATAGCGAAGTTAGAAGCTACCCTCCGCCGCCGCTTCCCGCCTCTCGCTATCGTGGAAATCGCTCACCGCGGGTACGGCACCCCCGCCAAATTCGCCAATCGCGACAGGACCGTGTCCTGTGTCGCCACCACCGCGCGAAGCGAATCGAGTGCGAACTGCAGCTCGGTCGTGCGACTCCCGAGCTCCTCGATCGTCGCGGTGAGGTCGAGCGTCTCTTGCATCTGGTCCAACCGTGTGTTCGGGTCCTGGTAACAGGCCCCGGCCCCCAGTAGGGCGAGAGGGCCAACGAGGAGGAGGTTTCGCGGTCGGGAACGTGACATGAAAGGCTTCCATTCGCGTGAGGGTGATGACGTGCCTAGGGCCGAATCTACGCACCGTCTGGTCACCCTGTGCGGAGCGCTCCCATGCGTCGCGGTCTCACGCTCGTTGAACTGATCCTGACCTGCACCTTCGTTGGCCTCGTCATGGGGATCGCTGTGCCGCGCGCCGGCGCTGCACTCGATGCCCTGCGGCTCGAACAGGCCGCGCACGAGGTCGCCGGCGCGCTAACAATCGCCCGCGCTTCCGCCATTCGCCGCGCCGCCTTCACGCAGCTGATCATCGACGAGGGTGCCGGTCGGATCCGCGTCGAGAGCGCGGGCGACACGCTCTTTGAACGCGACCTCCGCTCCCTGCATCGCGTCTCTGTCCGCGCCTCCCGCGACACCGTCACTTACGCCGCATCCGGACTCGGCTACGGCGTCGCGAACAGCACAATCATCGTGTCGATCAACGCGCGCGCTGAGACGGTCACGGTGAGTCGGCTGGGGCGGATGCGGCGGTCGTGGTGAGGGGAGAGGGCAGACGGGAGTGCCCCAACGCAGAGGGGGCCGCCCAAACGGGCGACCCCCTCACCTCATTCTATTTCGCCGCTGCTCCTAGGTCCCGAAATCATACCCCGGCACCGAGATCCGCGGGATCTCCTGCCCGATCACGCGTTCCACGGTGCGCACCATCCCGATCTCGTCGGCACACATGAACGTGAAGGCGTCGCCTTCCTTCGCGGCGCGACCCGTGCGACCGATGCGGTGCACGTAATCCTCGGCCTGTTGGGGCACGTCGTAGTTCACCACATGCGAGATGCCCGAGATGTCGAGCCCTCGCTGCGCGATGTCGGTCGCGACGAGGACCTTCACCTCGCCCGCCTTGAACTTGGCCAGCGCCTGCTCGCGCTGCACCTGGGTCTTGTCGGCATGCAGCGCATCTGCCGAAAATCCGGCGCCGACCAGATGCTGCACCACTCGGTCGGCCCCGTGCTTGGTCCGGGTGAAAACGAGGATCGAGTCGTCTGCGCTCATCTCTCGGAGCAGATGCGTGAGCAGCTCGGTCTTCTTGTGCTTCGGGACCGGATAGACGTAATGGCTCACCGTTGCCGCGGCCTGCGATCGGCGTCCGACCTGCACAACGATCGGCTTGCGCAGGTACTTCCGTGCGAGGGCCTCCACCTCCGGCGGCATCGTCGCGGAGAAGAGCAGCGTCTGTCGGTACGGGTGAATCTGAGCGACGATTTTGTTGATCTGCGGCGCGAAGCCCATGTCGAGCATTCGGTCGGCCTCGTCGAGCACTAGGACTTCGATCTCGTCGAACACCACGTTCTGCTTTTCCAGATGATCGATCAGCCGCCCCGGCGTCGCGACGATCACGTCCACGCCGCCATGCAGCGCCTGCACCTGCTGGTCGTAACCGACGCCGCCGTAGACCGAGATGACCTCGAGACCCGTACCGATACCGTACTTGCGGAAGCTTGCCTCCACCTGCTGACACAGCTCGCGCGTCGGCGTGAGGATCAGCGCCCGCGTCCGCTTGGGCCCGCCGATGAGGCGCTCGATAATCGGGATCGTGAACGCCGCCGTCTTGCCGGTACCGGTCTGGGCGAGCCCCATTAGGTCGCGCCCCTGGAGCGCGAGCGGTACCGCCTGCGCCTGGATCGGCGTCGGTCGCGTGTAGCCGGCGGCGCGCAGCGAGGCGAGCATCGGCTCACTCAGGCCGAGATCGCTGAATGTGATGTCAATCGTG
Source organism: Gemmatimonas phototrophica (assembly GCA_945869195.1). GTDB lineage: Bacteria > Gemmatimonadota > Gemmatimonadetes > Gemmatimonadales > Gemmatimonadaceae > Pseudogemmatithrix. The sequence continues at coordinate 34,625 of CAMBNV010000004.1, forward strand.
CGGGCCTCGGCCTCGGCGAGCGTCAGGCTCCCCGCCACGGACGTCAGGTCGGTGGAGTCCGCCGTCGTGGTGCCGATCTTCGGTGTCTTCGCCTTCGTTTTCGGCGTCTTCGCCTTCGTCTTCGTCGCTGGGGTCATCGCCTTCAATCTAGTCGGCGCTTCGGAGCGCGTGGAGAATGCGCGCAACTTTCTGCGACCGGCCGCCGCCGCTACCGCAGCTCCACCGGACGTCCCGAGAGCCGTGCGATCAGCCCGATGCGGAAGGTCACATCACACCACCGCTCCTCACCGCCGTGCGGCTGCTCGAGCGGGAACATCGGCCAGACGTAGGCGCTCGAGCTCTTCGGCATCGCGAGGCCCTTGTGCGGATGCCAGACACCGTCGCGCCCGCAGTCGTCGATGAATCGATCGTACATCTTCGACCAATGGTCGTTGCGGCGCAGGAACCCAAGGCGGGCCATCAGCTCGAGCCAGGCGAGTGCGGCGGGGACGTCGTCTTCGACCGCATTGCGATGCGGCAACATGTCACCGAGCACGAGGTGCGGCATCGCCAACATTTGCGTCCCGACCTGTTGCACTAACTCCTGCCGCGGGAGCGGCCGCGTCAGGTACTCGTACAGGAGCTCCATCGTCTCATAGTGCTCGGTCTGGCAGAGCGGCATGTGCGCGAGCAGATGCAACATGTTCAGCGTCGGCGGAAAGGCATCGGGATGCAGGACCTGTCGGTTCCCCACGCGAATCCAAGGCTTCTCCGCGAGCGGGGACCGGAGGAAGTCCGCCATGCGGTCGAGCGTGCGGCGCGCCAGGCCACGAAGCCGCGGATCACCCTCGAACCCCACGCCAGCCAGCGCGGCCCCGGCCGCCTCGCGCAACGTCCGACGTTGCAGCAACAGGAACTCCTCCTCGACTTTCGGCTTGGTCGGGGTGAGTTCGTAAAGCATCGCCCGGTCCGTGTCTTCGGCGAGGAGGCGAAAGAGTACGCGACGCGTGTGCACGAGCGGCGGCGCCTCCTTGTCCCAGCCGTACTCGGTCAGACGGCGAAAGGCCGGGACCGTCCCGACTCCCTCGCAGTGCTCAGCTCGCTGCGACGGCACCGAAAGAATCGACCCGTTCCAGACACCGTCTACCGAGGCCTGAACCGCGAGTTCGATCGCGGGACGGTAGGCATACGGCAGGCTACGGACCTTCTCCGCGACAACGCTCCCGAGTTTTGCCACGTCAGCGATCGCTCGATACTGTATTGGTAGTGACGCGTTATCCAGCATCCAGCCGATGGGAAATGTCACGGCCGAAAGGGGGGGCGGCGGCGGCGCGAAGATAGAAACTGGCGTAATCACAGGAATCGTCAACAGAGGTTCCGTGGCTTAAGATGTTGCCAATCAAGGGGATGGAACGCGACTGCGGTCGCTCCCACCTGCATTACCCGTAAGAATAGTGATTTACCGCCAAAGCGCCAGATTCTCTGGCACACAAGATCCCACGATTGGGGAGGCTGAAAAACGCCGGGCGCAGCGCCCGACTCACGTTTCTCGACGCGTCTCGTCCACCGCTTCTGCCACCCGCTGCACGTCGCGCGCCAGCGCCTGCATCTCCTTCGTGAGCGGCCCCTGGTCGTGCAGGCGGGCCGCGATCCCAGCGTTGCGCAGCCGCATGAGGTCGAGGCTCATGGTCTCGAGCACCAATAACGCGCGCTCCATCTGGTCGGCCAGCATCGTTCGGCGTTGGGCGAGTTCGGTCAGCGTCTTGAGTTGACGCTCAAGGAGTTCGAGTTTCCGATCCCGCTCGGGTGCGTCCAGCGGTAACTGGTTCGCCTCGGTGATCCGTGCCTGTAATCGCACGATCGCATCCGGCGAGGCCTCGGTGTCCAGCGCATGTAGCGCGGTGGCAAGGGTACGCACGCGTTCGACGAGCGACTCCACGGTCGGCTGAATCTCGGGTAACATCGACCGTTCGGACTCTCCCAGTCGGGCGAGCACCGAGCGGATCTGGGCACGCGCAGCGAAAGCGTCGCGCAGGCGCGCGCCCTGACGCCCGTCGAGCACTTCGTGCGGTACGCTTTCCAGCACCGCCTCGGTCGCGGTCACCGGGGCCGGTATCCGGGCGTCGATCAGGCGGAGCGGCTGCTCCTCGCCGCTGAACGCGCGGCGTGCCGGCCGGCGAAAGACATCGCGCAGGGGAATGCCGTCGGCCCAGAGGTCGCTCAGACTCCGCACGGCCCGGAACCCCATCACGATCGCGGGAACGATCCACCAGTGCAGGCCCGGCGTAAAAACGGCGTTGATTGCTGCGAGCATAAGGATCGTCCCCGCGCTCCCCGTGAAGCGGCGGCGCACCCTCGCGATCCGCTCCTCCGGCGACTGGCGCTGCAGTTCGTACGGCGGCCGCTCGCGCGCGGCGCGGCGGCCGCGGACCGCGTCCTTCCAGCGACCCTGTTCCTCCCGCCAACGGTTCAGCGCGTCGCGACCTTCCTCGCGGCGCCCCTGAATGGTGCCCACCGTCGCCGGATGGCTGGGGTGGGATGATGATTGTGGCGGCGAAAACGATGCCGGTGGTGTGGCCACCGGCGTCACCCACGGCCCGTCCGAGGCGAGCGCGAAACGGAATGCGGCGGCGTCGGGCCATCGGTCGTCGCGGCCTTTCGCAAGCGCGCGATCGATCGCCCGTACGAGGTTGTCCGGCAGGTCGCGGCGTAGCTGTGCGAGTGGGCGCGGGCGCTCGCTGAGATGCTTCATGAGCATCGAGGGAGTGTTCGTCGCCTGAAACGGCAGTTCGCCCGCGAGCAGCTGGTAGCCAACGACCCCGAGTGCATAGATGTCGGCGCGCCCGTCCACCTCGCGTTCCCCCATCGCCTGCTCGGGACTCATGTACGCCGGTGTCCCCACCGCTATGCCGGTGACCGTGAGGCGCTGATCTCCTTCGGCCGCGCGCGCGATTCCGAAATCGGTCACGAGCGAACGCCCGGTCGCGGCGTCGATCAGGATGTTGTCAGGCTTAATGTCGCGGTGGATCACGCCGACCTGATGCGCGTACTGCAGCGCTTCGGCGACGTCACTCAGAATCCTGCGCACCATTTCTAGCGGCGGTCTCGGTTCGCGCGCGAGCCGGGCGGCGAGCGACTCTCCCTCCACCAACCCGACCGTGAAGTAGACAATCCCCTCAGCCTCGGCCACCGCGTAGATCGGGACAATGTTCGGGTGCGAGAGTCGCGCCGACATCTCCGCTTCGCGGAGGAAACGGGTGCGCACCTCTGGCCGAAAGGCGAGCTCCGGCGGAAGGACCTTGAGCGCTACCTTGCGACGAAGCCGAATATCGAGCGCCCGGTAGACGACGGCCATGCCGCCACGTCCGATCTCCGCTTCGATCTCATACAGACCTGCGACGGCGGCCGAGCAACGCGCGCGCAGTAGCAGGTCCTCACCCACGGGGAGCCGGCCGCTGGAGGCGCGCCATCGCCTCGCCGACGTACACCACGCTGTCCACCTCGCGTGCGAGGGCCATCGCCTGCTCGGCGATTGAGGTCACATGCTGCCAACTCTGGGTCCCGGTTTTCAGACGCAGCACGTCGAACTTCATGTTCTGCAGCGCGAGCAGGCAGCTCTCGAGGCGTGCGCGCATCTCGCCCCGCCGCTTCTGGGACTCCGCTACGCTCCGGCGGTTGCGCTTGAGCGTCGCCAGTCGATGTACGCGCGACTCGCTCGCCTCGCGGTCGAGGGGATTCGCCTGCGACTCGAGCAGAATGATCTCCTGTTCAATCGCCTTCGCGCTTGACGGACCAACCTCCCGCTCGAGGGCGCCGAGCGCCCCGGCCAGCCCAAGCACCTTCTCTGCCAGACTGCGCGCGCTCGGCACCACGTCGGGAAGTCGGGCGATATCGGCCCTGGGTACGTCGTTCATCAGGCGGATGATTTCGTCGCGATCAAGGAGCGCTTGGCGCGCGGCCGCGGCCTCCGAACCATTCCCGAGCGCTGCGACCTCCGCCGCTTCCACCGCGGACGGGCCCATCACCGGCAGGCCCGTCACCGGCAGGCCCGTCGCCGACGAGGTCCCCTGGCTCAGGCGACGACGGGTGCGCTCACGAACCTCCGCGCGCTTGACTGGGTCGAAAATTGCCTTCGCGTCGTCGAGGGTTTCGGCCGCGAGATCCACGATCATCCGGTCGCGCGGCTGTTTGAACACATCACGCCAGTCAAATCCGTCGCTCCAGAGGCGGGCGTACTTGTACGCGATGCTGATCCCCCAAAAGGCCGAGATCGCCAGCAGGTCCGGACCGCCGACCAGGTTCACCACAACGAGCGAGCCGGTGACGGAGAGGAAGGGCGCGAGCTTTTTACGGAACTCGACGACGGCGGGCGCGTTCCAGCGCTCCACGTCGCCCGGGGGCGTCCCGGTCTCGTGCATCGAGGCGGACTCCCAGCCCGTCGCCGGCTGTGGATACGCCGCTCGAGCACGCGGGGGGAGGTCGGGCACGATGCCGGTTTCGAGAGCGCGCACGAAGCTGCGCGCATCGGGGAAACGGTCGTCGGGGTTCTTCTCGAGACAGAGCATCACCGTCCGCGCGAGATCGGCCGGCACCGTGGCGCGCTGGTCGATCGGCACCGGCCGCTCGGAGAGATGCTTGACGAACAACGCCGGAGCGCTCGTCGCGTTAAACGGCAGGTCACCGCAGAGCATCTGATACGCCACGACCCCCAGCGAGTAGAGGTCAGTGCGGCCGTCGATGTCGCGGTCGCTGGCCGACTGCTCGGGGCTCATGAAAGCCGGCGTGCCAATCGCGATTCCGGTGCCGGTGAGTTTCTGGTCCCCCGCTTCAGTGAGCGCGCGCGCGATCCCGAAGTCGGTCATCATCGTGCGGCCGCTGGACGCCTCAATGAGGATGTTGTCCGGCTTGACGTCCCGGTGGACCGTATTCTGCGCGTGGGCGTACGCGAGCGCGTCCCCGACCTCGCGAAGGATGCGTCGCGTCTCGTCGGGCGCGATCGTTCGGTCGCGCGCGATCCGTGTCCCGAGGTTCTCGCCCTCGACCAGGGCCATCACGAAATAGACGAGGCCTTCGCGTTCGTCGACCGAGTAGATCGGCACGATATGCGGATGCGAGAGCTGTGCCGCCATCTCCGCTTCGCGCAAGAAGCGCCGGCGGATTTCCGTCCGGAACGCGAGCTCCGGGGGGAGCAACTTGATAGCGACCGGCCGTTTGAGGCGCTTGTCGCGCCCTTTATAGACGATTCCCATCCCGCCCCGGCCGATTTCCCTGTCAATCTCGTACTGGGACTCGAGCGCGCGCCTGACGTGCGCGCCCAACTCGGCGTCCGACGTACTGATGCTGTGGGGTTCGCTCACGGCGGGCATCGCGGGGTCGGAGAGGGACAAAGGATACAACTCAGCCAGCGTCGGCACCACAGGCACGTCGCGCTACTCGACTCGCTATCGCCGCTCTGGCAGGGCACTACGTCAGGACGGCTGGAGGAAGTTGCAATCTGCGCCAGTATGTCGTAAGTCAGTACGGAACGCCCCTTGCGTCTGCGGGAAGGTAGACATCCTTCCTCTTCAAGCCCGATTGGACACCCCTGAGATGAGCACGCGCCACACACTTCCGGTTCTTCCCCTGAGAGGGACCGTGATTTTTCCCGGATTGACGGCCCCGATCGCGGCGGGCCGCCCAGGGACACTTCGCGCGATCGAGGCGGCGCTCAAGGGTGACCGCCTCGTGTTCGCGGTCGCCCAGCGCGACAACGCCGACGAGCCTGCGCCGGAGATCCTGTACTCAATGGGCGTGATTGCGCGCATCGGTCAGGTCCAGCGCGGCTTGGGAGGCGTGCAGCTCCTGCTGCACGGTGAGCAGCGCGCCACCTCACTAAAGTACACGACCACCGAGGACTACCTCTCGGCCGTGGTCGTGCCGTCGGAGGAGATGTCGCCGCTGGACGACCAGGACGCCGCCTTTACGGCCCTCCATAAGGAGATCCGCGAGCGTGCCGCCGAGCTCGGAGAGCGCCGCGGTCTTCCCGAGGAGGTGGTCTCCCAGGTGCTCGATTCGGTCACCGAACCCGCCAAGTTTGCCGACCTCGTCGCGGGTTACATCGAACTCTCTGTTGCGGAGAAGCAGGGACTCCTCGAGACCCTCTCGGTCGAGGAGCGGCTGCGTAAGGTGCTCGTGCATATCCAGCGCCAGATCTCTCTCCTTGAGGCGCAGGAGGAGATCAAGTCGCAGGTGCAGGAGGAGCTCGGCGAGCGTCAGCGCGAAATGTTTCTGCGCGAGCAGATCAAGGCGATCCAGAAGGAGCTCGGCGACGATGGCCAGGCCAAGGAGATCGAGGAGCTTCGCGAGAAGCTGAACAAGCTCATCCTTCCTACGGAGGCGCGCACGGAGGTCGAGCGCGAACTCGGCCGCCTCGAGCGAGCGGGTCGCGAGTCGATGGAAGCGCAGGTCATCCGCACCTACCTCGAATGGATCGCCGAGCTGCCCTGGAACAAGCGCTCCGACGACCAGATCGACCTCCCGTACGCGCACCAGGTGCTCGAGGAGGATCACTATGGCCTGAAGGACGTGAAGGACCGCATACTCGAGTTCCTGGCGGTCCGCCAACTGCGCGCACAGCAACTCTCGGAGGAGATGGACCGCACCGGCGAGTTCCCGGCGGCGAAGCTCAAGGAGCCTAAGGAGGACGCGCCCGCGACCGCCGCGCCGAAAAAGTCGAGTAGCGAGGAGCAGGCGCGGACCATCACAGACAAGCGGGAAGCGAAAGCCCGCGCGATGGCCAAGGGGCCGATCCTGCTCTTCTCCGGTCCGCCTGGGGTGGGAAAGACCTCAATCGCGAAGTCGATCGCGCGTTCGCTCGGTCGTGAGTACGTGCGCATCGCGCTCGGCGGTGCCCGTGACGAAGCCGACATCCGAGGTCATCGCCGTACGTACGTGGGCGCGATGCCCGGCCGCATCGTCCAGGGAATGAAACAGGCGGGCACGAAGAACCCCGTTTTTCTCCTCGACGAAGTCGACAAACTCGGCGTCTCGTTCCAGGGCGATCCCTCGAGCGCGCTGCTGGAGGTGCTCGATCCCGCGCAGAACGATTCGTTCACCGACCACTACCTCGGCGTGCCGTTCGACCTGAGCGAGGTGTTGTTCATCGCGACCGCGAACTTCATTCAGAATATCCCCGGTCCGCTGCTCGACCGTATGGAGGTCGTGGAGTTCGCCGGCTACACGGAACGCGAAAAAGCCGAGATCGCGAAGAAGTACCTGATTCCGCGTCAGCTCGTGGAAAATGGACTCGACCGCAAGGACGTGACGTTCAGCGACGAGGCGATCGCCGCCCTCGTGAGCAAGTACACGCGCGAGAGCGGCGTGCGCCAGCTCGAACGTGAGATCGGCAAGGTCGCGCGCAAAGTCGCACGCCGCATTGCGACCGAGCAGGGCGAAAACCCGATCGCCGACGGCATCATCTCGGCTGACGAGGTGCGCGAGTTGCTCGGTCGCCCGCGGGTGCATCCCGAAAAGGCGATCGCCGCGCACGAGGTCGGCACAGCCACCGGCATGTACTACACGCCGATGGGTGGCGACATCATGTTCGTCGAGGCCTCCGTACGTGCGCTCACGGTGCCGAGTGGAAGTGACGGCAACGGCAGCGGGGTCCCCGTGGCACTCATCCTCACCGGACAGCTCGGCGACGTCATGAAGGAGTCGGCGCGCGCGGCCTTCACGTACGTGACCAAGAACGCCGAACGACTCGGCATCCCGCGCTCCAGACTCGGCACGGTAGAGACCCACATCCATGTCCCGGCGGGCGCGATCCCCAAGGACGGCCCGTCGGCTGGCGTGGCGATCTCGACGGCACTGGCGAGCGAGCTGAGTGGGCGCCCGGTGCGGAGCAACATCGCAATGACCGGCGAGATCACCCTCCGGGGCCGCGTGCTGCCGATCGGCGGCGTGAAGGAGAAGGTGCTCGGCGCCCTGCGGGCCGGAATCACCGACGTGATTCTCCCGAAAGCGAATGAGGCGGACGTGGAGGATGTGCCCGATGAGGCGCGTGGAAAACTCCGGTTCCACTTCGTCGAGTCGCTCGAGGAGGTGCTCGCGCTGGCCCTGCTACCTGAGCCCGCCAAGAGTACCGAGGAACCTCTGGCGGTAGTCGCCTAGTATCATGGACCAATGACTATGCGTCGCCGTTTTCTCATCCCCGTCGCGCTCACCGCGCTCGCCGCCGCCATCGCCCCTGACGCGGCGGCGCAGGACGACCGCACCGTCATCCAGGTGACAGATGTGCGCGGCAATGCCATCCCGTTCGCCCTCGTGCAGATCGTCAACGGCGTTGGTCGTGTTGCCGACGACTCCGGTCGGGCCATCTTCAATATCAAACCGAAGGACTCGCTGAACATTCAGGCGCGTCGCATCGGCTTCCAGCCGTACATCGGCTGGGTGAAGCGCAATGTGACAAGCGGACTCTATGTAGCCGACCTGCCGTTGGTACCGCGCTCGCTCGACCCAGTGACAATCTCGGGCCGCCGCGACACGCCACTCGCGCGCACCGGCTTTTATGATCGCGTGGCGCGGGTGCAGAAGGGCGCTTATGCGGCGCGCATGATCACGCCCGAGGAGCTCGACTTCCGCAATCCGATCAAGCTCTCGCAGATCCTGTCCGGCGACAGCTACGTGAAGGTCACGCCGATGAACGGCCGGCAGGTACTGCTCGGTCGCGGGATCAACTGCGCCATGACGATCTTGGTGGACGGGCAGCCGATGCTTGGCACGATCGAGGAGGCCGTCGGCAACGTGAACCCGCCGCCGTTGAACTCGCTCAGCTCGATCGACGATGTGGTCACCGCAGGATCGATTGCCGCGATCGAGATCTACGGGAGTGTTGCGTCGGTGCCAGTAGAGTTGCAGCGCGTGGCGGGATCGCGCATGGCGCAGGGATGCGGGTTGATTGCGATCTGGACGGGGAGTCGCAAGTAGCGGGTGCTCGCTGACTCGAGGAAGGCGGGCGTTGTCTACTGGCGGATCGGTCGCACGCGTCCATCACGCTCGAGCGTGAAACGCGGCAGCAGCGGGGCGCCTAGCGCCGTCAGTCCCTCTGTGAGCGGAGGCGCGGCGCCTTCGGCCCGGAATAGGGCCATCAGCGACGACGGCACGGTGTACGGGTCGGCCGCGAGCGTATTGACGGAGTAGCCCAGATCCGCGAGGCCCTGGATGGTCATCTTGGAGAGCAGGTTGGTCGTACCGAAGTAGCCCGTCATAAGCTCCGTCATGAACGTGCTCTCTTTCCAGTGCGTGTTCCGCGTGCCCGATCCGCACGCAAGGCTCGCAGCGAGGTTGAGACAGTTCTCGGCGGGCACCGACCCGAGGCAGACCGCGGCGCCTCCGAGATCGTTGGTGCAGGCAGCGGTCGCAAGCGGACCCGTGACGCGCACCGTCGCGCTGTCCCGGTCGGCGAGCAGGCCTCGCGCCGTCCAGAGCGTTCCGATGCCCACGGCGTGCAGCATCTCATGGGCGATCACGTCAGCCAGTCGGCCTCTATTCGCAAGGTCGGTGAGGTCCGCGCTGTCAAAGCGCATAGTCCCGAGCGCTGGCAGTCCACCGGTCGTGCGAGTCAGGCAGGGACCAGCGGAGCCGAGGACCTGACCGATGCCGTCAATCGGAATCACGCTTGCGTAGATAATCACGTCGTCGACGCTCTCGTTGAGCGGAGGCACGCCGGTGAACGCCGCGTTGCACTGCGAGATATTGAACGGCAGCGCGGTCGTACCGATCTGCGCGTCCGGCAGATCGCCAACAATCAACGCGGCAATCCGATCGGCGGCATTCGTGAAGGCCAGCGCGATTGCACCGGTGGGAGGGGTCCCCACGTAGCGCAACGTGATACCAAAAGCGGTCTGCACCGTCGCCGAGAAGAGCTGCACGACGCTACCGTTTGACGCGGTGAGCAGTTGACTCCCACCGCGCCGGCCGAGCGTCCAGGGGGGCGAGTCAGCGAAGCCATTCACCTCGGTCGAGGCCGCCGAGACCGTCGAACTGCCGCCAAGCGTCCCGCCACCCGAGGTAACGGTCCAGAGCACGCCCCGGCCGCTAATGCCGTTTCCATACTGGTCGAGGAGTCGTACCCGCGGCGTGATCGGAAGTGTGGCACCGGCGAACGCGACCTGCGTAGCCCCCTGGACCAGCGCCAGCTCGGTGGCAACATCTGGGGTCGCCAGCACGGTGAATATCCGCATCGGCAGACCGGAGACGACGACCGTGACCGAGTGCGGCCCCGCGGTCGTGCCGAGGCGCCAGGTCCCGATGGTCGTGGGGCCTGCCGAGGAGAGTGTCGGGGCGCCCGTGAGTGTGCCGTTACCCGCCGTATTCATCACCGTAACCGGCACGCCCTGCAGCACCGTGCCATTCACATCGCGGACCGCGAACGCGGGAGCAGGCGTGAGCTCGGTGAATACGGTCGCAGTCGCGGGAGCCACCTGCTCTATGGTCAGACTAGACGGAGCCAGTTGCGCAGTCGCAGTAAAGCGCGCGCTGAAGGCGCCAAGCGAAGCGATAACCGCCTGTTCGCCGGTGGCGATGGTGCCCAGCGTCCACGTCGGTGCGACGGCGATCCCGTCTCCCCCCGTGACGCTCGTGGTCGCCGCAAGTGAACCTCCGCCGGCGTCGACGGCCCACCTGACCGATGTACCTATCACGGCATTATTGAATGCATCGCGAACCTGAACGCGCAGCGAAGCGAACAGGGGTGCGTTCTGTGTACCGAACTGATCATCGCCATCGACGATCGCAAACTGGGTCGCCGGACCGGCGACGGCCTGCACAGTGAAGACGAGCGGTGATAGGTCGGCCACCCTCACGGCTACCGTCTGTGGACCGGACACCGTCCCGAGCCACCACTGTCCGATCAGCGTGGGGCCCGCGAGCGACAGCGTCGGCGCCCCCACCAGCTCGCCTCCACCAGACGTCACGGCGACGCTCACCGGGATGCCCGCGAGCGAGCGGCCGTTGCTGGCGCGCACCTCGAAGCTCGGTGTCGTACCGATGACACTACCGACGACGGCGCTTGCGACCGGATTCGCCGTCACGGCGAACAGGGCGCTTGGCGACGGTGGCTCGGTGCCGCCACAGGCCGTGGCGGCAGCAAGGCCGAGGGGAAGAAAGAGACGGCGCATACGCCTCGTCCGTGGTGGGTGGGCCGGGTTCACGGGAAGGCGGATTATGGTTTTTTCTTAACCGGGACAATCGGCGTGACCCTGCCCGTCGAGTCCACGGTGAACGTCGGCCCGAAGGCAGAGTCGCGGCCCAGCTCCTGCCCGCCACCCGGTGTCGCGCCAGTCGGTACCGGAGGTGTCGCGCGCGACGGTGCGAGCGGAGCCGCCTCGGCCGAGCGAGCGAGCCTACCGCTGTCAGACCTCGCCGCAGCGTCGGCGGCGACTGTCGACTCCCCCGCCGCGGTCGCTGAAGACGAATCCGCTCTGGTCTGCTCGGCCCGAGGCCCGTTGGGTCCGCAGGCGGCGAGCACGGCGGCGAGCACAAGCGTAACTCGTCGGAGCATCTGAGGTTCGGTAGGAGACGATACCGCGCCGGCTCTCAAGCGAAGGGGCACCGGATGATACCCTGCAAAGTACCGCTAGATCGGGATGCGGCTACCTGACGAGCGTCACATTTCCACCTGCCTTTCGGGACCAGCCGGCCAGATCCCCATCGTTCAGAACCCGATAATCGGCCCTACGCGAAAGAGCCGACGCGCATCGATCCGCAGCGCGGCTGGCTCCGTACCGGCAACGAAATACTCCAAGTACCGGTTCTCCTTCGGCGTCTCCGGCTCGGAGAGTTTTCCCGTCACCCGGTCGAGCTCGGCAATTACGACGCCGGAAGGCGGCAGCCACGGATCCCCGGCAAGTCCACCCCAGCTCGCCAGCATCTGTCCGAAAATCGGTGCGGCGAGCGAGCCACCTGCCGCCCCCGGCATGATCGTCTTGGGCCGGTCGAAGCCGAGCCAGACGCCGGCAACGATCTGCGGCGTTATACCCACGAACCAGACGTCGGTATTGTTGTCGGTGGTCCCCGTCTTCCCCGCCACCGGCACCGGCGCGGCGATGAATCGGCGCACAGCGGTCGCGGTCCCCGACTCGACGGCCTCACGCATGAGTTCACGCACGACGAAGGCGACGCTCGAGTCCATCGCGGGAGCCAGAAACCGCACCGCCTGACCATAGACCGAGCGACCCACCGGGTCGTCGATGCGGATCACGAACCGCGGCTCCACGGCCGCCCCGAGGTTCGCAATCGCCGTGAACGCAGTCACAAGGTCGATCGGTCGTACCGCGGAGGCACCGATCGCGCTCGAGGGGTATGGGGCGATCGGCGCCGTGAGTCCCATGCGCCGCGCCAGCGCGATGACCGAGTCCGGGCCAGCCGCCTCCCACAGGCGCACCGCCACCGGATTGCGCGACTGGGCGAGTGCTTCGCGCATGGTGATCCGGCCGAGGAACTCCCCGTCGGCATTCTGGGGGCGGTACACCTGCGCGTCGTAGCGAAGTTCGAGCGGCTCGTCGGCAAGTAACGCATTGGGCGGCGTCGAGTCCATGAGCGCGCGCGCATACACAATCGGCTTGAACGTCGAGCCAGGCTGTCGTACCGCGTTGGTCGCACGATTGAACTGCGACTCCTGATAGTTGCGCCCGCCGAGTAACGCGCGCACGTCGCCGGTGGAGGGATCGATCGCGACCAACGCGCCCTGGAGGTAGTCGGAGCTGCCGCGGGCCTTCGTCGCGAAGGTCGGATGCCGATAGGTCGGACGCGCCTCGACGGCCGCCGTGCCCTCGACGAGCGCGATGTGAGCCTGTCGCTGGAGCGCTGGGTCGAGCGTCGTCAGGATGGTGTACCCGCCGTCGCTCACGGGGATCCCGTCGCGTTCGACGCGCGCCCGCACGGCATCGACGAAGTAGGGGGCCGCGACCGACATCCCAAGATTGGGAGCGGTCCTCACCGGCTCGGCGCGCGCCGCCCTCGCCTGCGCACTGCTGATGAACCCCTGCTCCTGCATGAGCCCGATGATCGCGTCACGTCGGTTTTTGTTGCGCGCGGGGAAAAGCACCGGATCGTAGGTCCCGGGACCCTTGGGCAGCGACGCCAGCGACGCCGCTTCGGCGACACTCAGCCGCGACGCCGACTTGCCGAAGTAGTGTCGTGCCGCGGCCTCGACGCCATAGAAGCCGCGGCCAAAGCTGATCTGATTGAGATACGCCTCGAGAATCTGTGCCTTGGTGTAGTGCTTCTCCATCTCGCGTGCCGCCGATTGCTCCTTGAGTTTGCGCGAGATCGAGCGGTCAGTGCGATCGATGATGTCGGGATGCAGGTTCCCGACCAGTTGCTGTGTGATCGTGCTCGCGCCGCGACTGCCTCCGAGCAGATTGTCTCGAATCGCGGCCGCGACCCCGAGCAGGTCGACGCCGTCGTGCTGGTAAAAGCGCCGATCCTCTACGGCAATAAACGCCTGCGGCAGGTGCCTCGGGAGCGAGCTCAGGGAGACGCTCGTGCGCCACTGCTTGCCGATCTCGCCGATGAGCGAGCCGTCGCGCGCGAGGACGAGCGACGACTGGATTGGCCGCACGATCCGCCACGCCTCCGTGGCGGGCTGCTGGGCGACGACCGGCCGGCCGGCGAGCGGCCCCGCGACGAACGCCCCCGCGGCGAGTACCTGGGCCATGACGGTCCGGCGGAGGGGCAGGTGCCTGAACATGTGGTGGAAATTACACGCGAACGACCCCCAAGGAGGCGATCCCGCACCGGTTGCCCGTACCCATTTGGCCCTCGGCGCTTCACCTTTCGAGCATGCTCACGCTCGCTATCCCGCAGTTCCGCCCCCGGAAGGGGGATGTGGATGGGAACCTCGACCGGATTGGAGCGCTGCTCGCGCAGGCGGCGGCGCTTGAACCACGTCCGCAGGTCGTGATCTTCGCCGAGACGATCCTCTCCGGCTACTTCCTCGAGGGCGGGGTCCGCGAACTCGCGCTCACGAGCGAAGCACTGGTCGCCGCGCTCGACGCGCAGTATGTCGCCTCGGTCCCCGCCGGGACCCGCATGGATGTGATACTCGGCTTCTACGAGCAGCACGCCGACCAGATGCACAACAGCGCAGCGTGCGTCGCGTTCGGCGACGGGCCAGCCAGGATCGTGCACGTGCACCGGAAAAACTTCCTGCCCACCTACTCGCTATTCGACGAGGAGCGGTTCGTGGAGCGGGGGTACGGCATTCGCGCCTTTGATACGTCGTGGGGTCGCGTGGCGATGCTCGTCTGCGAGGACGCCTGGCATTCGCTTTCCGGGACGATCGCCGCGCTCGACGGCGCCCAAGTGATCGTCGTGGTCGCCGCGGCACCGGCGCGGGGTGCGGCACCGCGCAGCGACAGCGTACCGGGACCGGGCAGCGTCGAACGTTGGGAGCGGCTCATCCGAGACATTGCCGAGGAGCAGGGCGTGTTCTGCGTCCTCTCGAACCTCGTGGGGAGCGAGGGCGGACGGATGTTCCAGGGCGGGTCACTCGTCGCCGGACCGCGCGGCGACGTTCGGGTGCGCGCGCCGGTGTTCGACGAGGCGCTGCTTACCGCCACGATCGATCTCGCCGATCTGGCGCGCGTGCGCGCCGATGTACCGATGCTCTCGGACCTGAAGGCGGCGCTGCCGTTCCTGCGCACAGAGCTGGACCGAGCGATGGGAATCGCGGTGGCCGTTCCGGAGCCGGAGCCGGCTGGCGCGCCGGGGCTCGCGGCTCCGCCGGCCCTCCCTCGGGCGAAGGCAACGCGTGCCGTGCACTCCGCCAACGCACTCCCGGTGGTCAGAGGCGGCGAGACCGCGCGCGGCCTCCCGCCTGCGCTCGAGATTGAGGGAGCACTCGTTACGCAGTGGCTCGTCGCGTTTCTGCGCGATGAGTTCTCACGGCGCGGCTTTACCAAGGCGATCGTCGGGGTCTCGGGAGGCGTGGACTCGGCGGTCGTCGCCACGCTGGCGGCGCTCGCGCTCGGCAAAGAGAACGTGATCGGCGTCCGGATGCCGTATCGCACGTCGAGCCCCGACTCGCTCGCGCATGGGCAGCTGTTGATCGACCAGTTGGGAATCACGGGACGCACACTCGACATCACGGGCGCGGTCGACGGGTACCTGTCGCTCGAACCCGACGCCGACAGCGCACGCCGCGGCAACGTCATGGCGCGCACGCGCATGATCGCGCTCTTCGACCTCTCGGCGAAGCATCGCGCCTTGCCTCTCGGTACCGGCAATAAGAGTGAGCGACTGCTGGGGTATTTCACCTGGCATGCGGATGACTCCCCGCCCATCAACGCAATCGGCGATCTCTTCAAGACGCAGGTCTGGGCGCTCGCGCGCCACCTCGGCGTACCGCGCGAGATCATCGAGAAGCCGGCGAGCGCCGATCTCGTACAGGGCCAGACTGACGAGGGTGACTTCGGCGTGAGCTATGCGATTGCGGACCAGGTGCTGAACTGGATTCTGCACGGGTGGAGTGCCGGGGAGCTCGTCTCGCGAGGGGTCGACGCGGACGCGACCGCGCTCGTGACGAAGCGGCTTGGGTCGACGCACTGGAAGCGCAAGTTGCCGACGGTTGCGATGCTCTCTGCCGCCGCGATCGGGGAGAGCTACCTGCGGCCGGTCGATTATTGACGCGCAGCACGGAGCCCGGAGACGGCCGCAGCAAGCGGGTGTATGGGCAGACGGACCAACTCTCCTCCTCCCCCTCTGCTCGGCGTCGCAGGATTCGGGTGGAGCGCACCCGCTGGGCGTGGTAGATACCGTGCGACCGCGCCACTGGAGATCGCGATGAGCGTCGAGCAAGTCAACATCGACTACGCGCGCGTCGAGCGAGCGATCCGCTTTCTTGACCGCGCAGGCGCAGGCGCGCCGAGTCTCGCGACCGTCGCCGCGCATGTCGGACTGAGCGAGGCGCACTTTCAGCGACTCTTCACAAAGTGGGCGGGGATCAGCCCTAAGCGATTCTTGCAGCATCGCACCGCCGAAGTGGTGAAGGGGTTACTGCGCGAGCGGCGGCCACTGCTCGAGGTGACTTTCGAAGCGGGGCTCTCCGGGCCTGGCCGGTTGCATGATCTGCTCGTCAACGCCGAGGCCGTCACGCCAGGGGAGTTCCAGCGCGCGGGCGAGGGGCTCACGATTCATTTCGGCTTCCATCCCACGCCGTTCGGCGAATGCGCCATCGCCGTGACGAAGCGCGGCGTCTGCCATCTCGCGTTCGTAGCGCCGGTGAGTCGAGAGAACGCCCTCGACCGTATCAGGCACGATTGGCCAGCGGCGACACTCGTCGCCGATCAGGCAGCGACGTGTCGGTCGGCGGCGGCGGCGTTCCCGCCGCAATGGACGGCGCCAACGGCGGGACTCGCCTTGCATCTGAAGGGCACGAACTTCCAGCTCAAGGTTTGGCGGGCGCTCCTCGCGATCCCGCCCGGGAGTGTCACGACCTATGGAGATCTGGCGCTCGCGGTCGGCAACGCGAAGGCATCACGCGCGGTCGGCACCGCGGTGGGGAGCAATCCGGTGAGCTACCTCATTCCGTGCCATCGCGTGATCCGCTCGACCGGCGAACTCGGCGGCTACGCCTGGGGTCCTGATCGCAAGCGCGCGATGCTCGCGCTCGAAGCGTCGCGTGCCGAAGCGTCGCGTGCCGAAGCGGCCGAGCGGGAGCCGGGGGATCTCCCTCCGGTCTCGCGTCTACCGCTACGCCGCCTGCGCGCACGCCAGTGACACCGCCCGCCGCGCGCCGCGCTTGAGCTGCCGGTGCACGGCCCGCGCGAACCGCATGAAGTTCTGCCCCGCGAACGGGTAGCGCGTGAAGAACTCAGCCGGCAGCAGCGCGCCTTTCCGCTGGTTGCACGGCTGACAGGCAGAGACCAGGTTGCCCGGCAGATGGGTCCCGCCACGTGAGACCGGCATCACATGATCCAGCGTGGCGTTGTCCAACCCCAGACCGGTCCCGCAATACACACATCGACGTCCACAATCCCGAAAGGTCGCGCGCTTGACCTGGCGCTTGTGCTGCTGGTGCTCGAGCTGGCGAGCGTGACGGGATAGCCCGCGCGTGGACCGAGCGAGCGAAGCGTGGTGGACGAGCCGACGTGACATCTGACCTCGCCGGAAATGACGACACCCCGCTGCGGGGCGAGATGCCCGAGCGGGGTGTGGTCGAGAAAGAGGAGGCGCCAAATCGCGGGCGCCGTGAGCGACCGTTGTACTCCTGAATCAGATGCCTGTCCGAATGTTCCGGTCACGGGGCTCCTTAATTGGGAATCGCGAGGATTCGCGCCCCCTTTGCATCTCTGACGCCGCCATCATGAGTACGTCACTTGAAACTGCGCAAGGGAATCTCGCAAAGTCGCAGATTTGTGAGGCACGAGTTGCCGGCGCTCACCCCAACCGGAAGATGTTCGCACGACCCATCCCCGACCTGCTGTACTCGCTACCTTTCTCTCATTCCGATCGCCCGCTATTCGGGCGCCACGCCTCCCTGCCCCACCCGACCATGGCCACCTCCGCCAAGGCCCGCCCCGCGACGCACGGTCTCTCCAAGGACCAGCTCGTCGCGGCCTACCGTACGATGCTCCTATCGCGTCGACTCGACGATAAGGAGATCCAGCTTAAACGCCAGAATAAGATCTTCTTCCAGATCTCCGGCGCCGGCCATGAAGCCGTTCTGACCGCCGCCGGCATGGTCTTCAAGCCGTCGTACGACTGGTTCTACATGTACTATCGCGATCGCGCCCTCTGCCTCCAGCTCGGCATGACCGGCGCCGAGATGCTCTACTCGGCCGTCGGCGCGGCGATTGACCCCAACTCGGGCGGGCGGCAGATGCCCTCGCACTGGGGGCATAAGAAGCTCAACATCGTGTCGACCTCGTCGCCCACCGGAACGCAGTTTCTCCAGGCGGTCGGCTCGGCCGAGGCGTCGGTACGCGCCAAGCTGCTCGGCATCACCGACGGGTTCCTCGAGGACGAGGTCGTCTTCGTCTCCACCGGCGACGGGACCACGTCGCAGGGCGAGTTCTGGGAGTCGCTCAACACGGCCTCCAACCTCAAGCTCCCGGTGGTCTATCTCGTCGAGGACAACGGCTACGCGATCTCGGTCCCAGTCGAGGTCAGTACGGCCGGCGGTTCCATCAGCAAGCTCGTGACCGGCTTCCCCGACCTGTACATCCAGGAGGTCGACGGCTGTGACTTTCTCGCCTCGTACGCGGTGCTGCAGAAGGCCGTCGCCTACGCGCGCCAGCGGAAGGGCCCGGCGCTCGTGCACGCCAAGGTGATTCGCCCCTACTCGCATTCCCTCTCCGACGACGAGGTGATGTACCGCCCCGACGCCGAACGCGAAGCCGATGCGGCGCGCGACCCGATCACGACCTATCCGAAGTGGCTCCTGAGCGAGGGCTACGCGACCGAAGCCGAGATCGCCGCCATCCACGAGTCGGTCGACGCCGAAGTGCTCGCAGCCACCGACGACGCGCTCACACAGCCGCAGCCGGCACCCGAGACGGCGGCCTTTGCCGTCTACTCGCCCGACGTCGACCCGACGAGCGACCAGTTCGACACCGAGGACGACCCCAAGTTCTCGGGCGACCCGACCACCATGGTCGACCTGCTCAACGCCTGCATGAAGGATGAGATGCGGCGTGACGGGAAGATCGTGATGTTCGGCGAGGACGTGGCCGACGTCTCGCGCGAGGAGTACCTCGGCAAGGTCAAGGGCAAGGGTGGCGTCTTCAAGGTGACGTGGGGCCTGCAGAAGGAGTTCGGCGGCACGCGGGTGTTCAACACACCACTCGCTGAGGCGAACATCATGGGCCGTGCGATCGGAATGTCGCTCCGCGGGTTCAAGCCGGTGGTCGAGATCCAGTTCTTCGACTACATCTGGACCGCCTACATGCAGATCCGCGACGAACTCGCGACCATGCGCTACCGCTCCAACAACCACTTCGCCGCACCGATGGTCGTGCGCACGACGTACGGCGGTTATATCCGCGGCGCGATCTATCACTCGCAGACGGGGGCCTCGCTCTTCACGCACTGCCCGGGCCTGCGGGTGGTCTGCCCGAGCAACGCGCTCGACGCCAACGGCCTCCTCCGCACGGCGATCCGCTGCGAGGACCCGGTGATCTTCCTCGAGCACAAGCATCTGTACCGGCAGACGTACAACAAGAGCGCCTACCCGGGCGCGAACTTCATGATTCCGTTCGGCAAGGCGCGCGTCGTCAAGGAAGGCAGCGCCGTGACGGTGGTGACCTATGGCGCGACGGTGCAGCGCGCCCTGGTGGCCGCCAAGCAGGTCGAGGACGAGCAGGGGCTCTCCGTCGAGGTGATCGACCTACGCACGCTCTCGCCCTGGGACCAGGAGGCCGTCTACGCCTCGGTCAAGAAGACGGGCCGCGTGATCGTGGCGTACGAGGATTCGATTTCATGGGGCTACGGTGCGGAGATCGCGGCGCGCATCGCCGACGACTGCTTCGCCTGGCTCGACGCGCCGGTGAAGCGAGTGGCGAGCATGGATACGTTTGTCGGCTATGCGCCGAGCCTCGAGGACGAGATTCTGCCGCAGGTGGCGGACTTTACCAAGGCGTACTCGGAGATTGCGGCGTTCTAGGCGCGCTCGAACACGATCCGGCCACCCACGATTTTCAGGAGGACCGTCGCGTTCCGGACCGGGGTGGGTGCGATCGGCGCGACGTCGCGCTCGGTCATCACGAGATCGGCCAGTATCCCCGCCCTGAGCACGCCGGGTTCGACCGCCTCAACCATCGCCCCCTTGGCATCAATCACGCGGGCGCCGGCGGCGAGCTTCATAATCTCGGCGCTCGAGCCGACAGCCTCGATCCGATCGCCCTCGATCGCGACCGCATCGGCCCACGGGCGGCGCGGATCGCCCGTCCAGACGCGCGCGTTCACGATCACGATCTTCACGGCCATAGCGGCGACAGCGAGATGTTTGAGCAACACGAGTCCGAATGTGGGATGCCGCGGACAGCCCGACGACTCAGGCGCGGCGCTCGGTGGCGTCGCGCACGTCGAGCAGGATCTCGAAGTAGAGCTGCTCGCGACGGTACGAGAAGTCGAGAGAAGCCATCTGCGACTCGTCCTCGGACGCCTTCGCCCGCTTGAAGGCCTCGCTGTACATCTCCTCGAGATTGGCGAGGATGCGCTCACGGGAACGGGACATGGGGATCTTCTCCAGGGCTGCGAAGGTCAGGCGCGGCGGCTCGAAGGGCGCCGGTGCGGGCGACGTCGGGCGCTCGAGCAGGAATTTCTTGGCGACGCCGAGGAAGCCGCGCCGCGCGTCGGAAGGAATGGACACGAGCGAAGGGTAGCCCGGGCGCGAGCGCCCAGCAACAATGACGCGGTCGTCGACGTGCGCAGTCGGTCGACAGCGCGAGGCCGTACGGCCTCGCCTCTTTCATCCTTCAGCCTTCGTCAGCCGATGAAAGACCGCCTCGCTCACCTCGTGCCCGTCCCGCAGATGTTCAACGACGATCCGTTCGAGGAGCTGCGGCGTCACCCCGGCATACCAGACGCCCTCCGGGTAGACGGCGACGATCGGTCCCCCGGCACAGACGCCGAGGCAGGGTGCTTCGCTGCGCTTGACCCGGTTGGGGCCGAAGAGCAACTCCTCGCGCTGGAGCAATTGCGCCAGCAACGAATAGAGACCTCGGCCTTGCCGGTCCTCGGTACAGAAGCCACCGGTGCAGACGAGTACGTGCCGCGCGTATGGCTCCATGAACGCGCGCCTCTGCTCAGGACCGGTCACCGACCACTCACTCCTTATTCAGCTTGTGGTCGCCCGGCGGCGCGATATACAGGTGCGCCTGCACGGGAGTTCCGCCGAGAAGATGCTCGGTCAGGATTCGTTGTGCGGCGGGGAGGTCGACGCTGTGGTACCAGACGTTTTCCGGATAGACCACGACCATCGGGCCGTGGCCGCATTGGCTCATGCACCCCGACTTGTTCACGCGCACCGTCTGCGCGACACCGGCGTCACGCAGACCATTCTTGAAGAGGTTGAACGTGGCTTCCGATTCCTGCGACCCGCAGGTCTTCCCACCCGTGCAGACGAACACGTGCTTCTCGTACTGGCCCATCGGTAATGATCCTGGAGTGGTGTGACGGTCGCGGCAGTCCGCGACGCAGATACATTTGCGGGATGGCTACGCCCGAGGAATTCTTCGCGATCGACATCCGGGTGGGGACCGTCCTCGAAGCGACGCCCTTCCCGGAGGCCCGCAAGCCGTCGATCAGACTCCGCATCGACTTCGGAGCTGAACTCGGCGAGCGGCGATCCAGTGCCCAGCTGACCACGCACTACCGCCCAGAGGAGCTCGTCGGGCGCCAAGTGATTGCCGTGACCAACATCGGCACCCGCAAGATAGCCGGATTCGTGAGCGAAGTGCTGGTGCTCGGCGTCATGCCCACGGCTAGCGAGGTGATCCTACTCCAACCCGACCGACCGGTCGCGAATGGAACGCGGATCGGCTGATAGCTTGCAGTGGGCGAACACAGCGAGAATACCGATCAGACCGGGGAGCGATCATGAGTGTGGGAGTGCCAAAAAGAGTCAACAACGTTGTCGTGCGGTGGGACGGGGAGCACCGCTTTGACGGCAGTCGGCTGGGAAGCCAGCAGAGCATTCGGATCGATGCCGACGCCGCGACAGGGCCCGGCCCGGTGGACGCGTTGTTGTGTGCGCTGGCTGCGTGCATCGGCACCGACGTGGTGGACATCCTCGAGAAACGTCGGACGCCGGTCCAGGGACTCACCATCGAGGTGCGGGGGGACCGGGCGGGCGCGGTGCCGGCGCGGCTCGAGCGGATCCACCTCACCTACAAGGTGCGCGGCCTGGGGATCGAACGCGTGCACGCCGAACGCGCGATCGAGCTGGCGGTCACGAAGTACTGCTCGGTGCGCGACAGCCTCGATGCACAGATGCCGGTGGAGTGGACGCTCGAGCTCGAGTGAGGTCGGGACGCCGTTGCCGGAGGCGGAGTGCCTAATCCGTGCCTGGTCCGTGCCTGGTCCACCGATCCGCTGATGGCGGGACCGGGGTGCTAAAGTAGAAAGTAGGCGATAGAAACAACGGGTCCGGCAGATTTCGCTGGACCCGTTTTTCTATCGTTTCAGCTACTCGCTTCGATACGCATAGGCACGCCGCGTTGCGAAGTGCTCGTCGCGGGCCCTCTGGCCTGCGAGGCTACCGCCGCAGTTCGCGTACGGCATGTGCCCCCTCGGGCAGGATGATCCGTTCCATCGCGAGTTGGACGGCGGCTCGCGAGCCGGGGAGCGAAACCAGCAGCTTGCCGCGCGCGCTGCCGGCGGTGGCGCGGGAGAGGATCGAGGCGGTGCCGACCTGCTCCTGGTAGCTCAACAGGCGGAAGAGTTCGCCGAAGCCGGGCATCTCTTTCTCGAGTAGCGGCGTCACGACCTCGACCGTGCGGTCGCGGGAGCCGAGTCCGGTGCCACCGGTGAGCAGAATCAGCTCGAGGTCGTCGCGAGCGAGCCAAGCCTCGACCTGCGCACGCACGCGGGCCTCGTCGTTGGGAAGTAGGTCGTGGGCGAGCACGGCGTGCCCGGCGCCGCTGAGGGCCTCGCGCAGATACCGGCCCGACTCGTCGGTCTCGGCGGTCCGCGAGTCGCTCACCGTGAGCACGGCGCAGCGGAGCACACTGAACTTGCGTGCATCACTCCGGTGCGCCTGCGTCCCCTCGGGGACGGTCATGCGCCGAGTCCCTCGGAACGCAGCGTCGTCACGACGCGCTCGCGAAGCGCGATCGGACAGCGCTCTTCAGTGCGCGCCGCCTGCACAGCCGCGAGGAACCGGCGTTCGAAGTCGGCCCGGCTGGAGCAGCGCCCGCACTGCTGCACATGCGCCCCAAGCCGCAGCTCGAGCGATCCGTCGAGTTCGCCATCGAGAAAATCGAAGAGGCTCTCGAGCGCGGCATCGCAATCGATCGCGGACCCTGCCAGCTGTTGGTCCTGCTCGTGCGTCATACAGAACTCCGTGAAGGACTTGCCGACAAGAGGCCGGCATCGCGGGCATGCTGGGCGAGACTGTGTTGCATGAGCTTGCGGCCGCGAAAGAGGCGCGAACGCACGGTGCCGATCGGGATGCCGAGTACCTCGGCCGCGGCCTCGTACGGCTGGTCCTCGATGTCGACCAGTACCACCACCGCGCGGAACGATTCGGGGAGCTCCGCCAATGCGGCCGTGATCGACGGACCCAGATCGGTGCGGTCGAGGATCGAGTCGAGTCCTCCCCGCACCCACGCCTCCTGCGCCTGCGCCGCGTCGGCGAGCGCGGACTGGTCGTCGTCAACAGCGACCTCTCGCTGGCCCCGTTCTCTTGAGCGAAGGAACACATTGCGCGCGATCGTGAAGAGCCACCGGCGGATGTCGGTCTCGGGCTGAAAGGTGTGCCAGGAACGGAAGGCGCGCAGGTAGGTGTCCTGTACCACATCCTCCGCATCACTCGGGTCGCGGGTGAGCGAGCGCGCGAAACGGTAGACGTCGTCCATCCCAGCGATGGCGGCATCAGTGAAGGCGGGTGGGGCGGAGGGCCTGACGGCAGCCCGGGGGGCGTCGGTCACCATGGGAACGTCTCATAAATCCCGCTCGGATGCAAAGGTTCCGACTCGATGGAGCTGCCCTTGGCGACGCCTTCGATCACTGCGGCCTTGCCGAGCGCCCCATGCGGGAGGAACCTTTCGGTATGAGTATCGCCCATCTTCGAGAGGAGTATCGTCGCGAGCAGCTGGACGAGCGTGATGTCGCCGCCGATCCGCTCGCGCAGTTCGATCGCTGGTTCACCCAGGCGCGTGAGGCCGAGGCGCCGGAACCCAACGCGATGGCGCTCGCGACCGCCGACGACGCGGGCGTGCCAAGCTGCCGGATCGTCCTGCTTAAGGCGGCGGATGACCGTGGATTCGTTTTTTTCACAGACTACCGGAGCCGGAAGGGAGCAGAGCTCGAGCGGGTTGACGCGCGCGTCGCGCTCTGCTTCTGGTGGGCACCGCTCGAGCGACAGGTGCGCATTGAGGGGCGGGTGGAGCGGGTGAGCCAGACCGAGTCTGCCGCCTATTTCAAGCAACGGCCACGCGGCAGCCGACTCGGCGCCTGGGCGTCGGCCCAGAGTGCGGTGATCGAGAGTCGCGCGGGGCTCGAGCAACGGCATGCGGACCTCGATGCCCTGTATCCGGGCGAGGATGTGCCGCTGCCGCCGCACTGGGGCGGGTATCGCGTGGTGCCGGACGGCTACGAGTTCTGGCAGGGGCGGCCGAGTCGATTGCATGATCGGTTGCGCTATGGGATGCAGACGGGAGAATGGCGCGTCGAGCGGCTCAGTCCGTGAGGGACCGGACTAGCGCAGGGCGGCCAGTGCGTCCTTTGCCTGCTTGAACTGCGGGTCCAGCGCGAGCGCGCGCTCGTACGACGCTTTGGCATCGAGCTTTTTTTCCGACCGCTCCAGCAGCAGGCCCAGTCGGTAGTGAATGACGGCCTTGCTGGGCCGCAGGGTCGAGCTCTCCCACGCCGGTGCGGCGATTAGATCGCGCAGTAACTTCTCACCGCGGGCGAGCTGTTGGCCGCTGCTGGCAGCAAGGCGACCGATCTGAAAACGCGCGGCGATGTCACCCGGATGGCGCGCGAGGAACCCGTCGAGCGTCGCGAACGCGGCGGTGACGCGCCCCCAGCCGGCCTGGCGCTGCGCGAGCGTGATAACGGTACGCACACTGTCTGGTGCCGTAGCCATAGCGGCGCGGAGTGCACGTTCGGTCCCGGTGGTGTCCTTACCTCCCCAGGCGACACTGGCCGCGGCAAGGTGGCCCCGATAGACGTTGCGCTTCGCAATCTCCCGCTGCTGCTCGCGCGCGCGCGCCTCGCTGCCGCCCATGAAGCCCGGCGCCACGAGATAGAACAGGATCAGTCCGTCGCGCGCGTCGAGGAGTTCGGGGTCGAGGGCCACGGCACGTTCGAACTCGGCCTTAATGCGCCGCGCCATCAACGGCTGCCGCAACGTGCTGGCGGTGGCGGCCTGCTGTCCCACGGCGTTGCCCAGCCAGAGATGGTAGGCCCCGTTGTTCGCGTCGGCGGCGATGGCGCGTTCGAACTGCGTCTCGGCCGCGTCGGCTCTATTAAGACGCATGAGGCGCACGCCTTCGTCAAAGGCCGCCTTGCCGGCCTGCGCGGTGGATTCGCTCGCGAGAGAGAAGAGCAACATGAACAGGAGCCGGATCCGCATTATTTCTCTCGTTCGGCGTCGGTGAGTTCGCCGCGCAATTTGAGGTAACTCTCGTACCGCACCCGGTCGATGGCGCCGAGGGAAAGGGCGGCGTGTACGGCACAGCCAGGCTCGACATCGTGCATGCAGTCCTGAAAACGGCAGTCGCCGAGGTAGGGCTTGAACTCGGGGAAGCACTGGTCGAGCGATGTCGATGGCAAGTTCCACATCCCCACTTCGCGGAGCCCAGGCGTGTCGACGAGGTAGCCGCCATCGCCGTCGGGGAGCGGGATGAGTTTGGAACCGACCGTGGTGTGCCGTCCCTTGTTCACCGACTGCGAGACTTCCTGCGTGCGGAGGTTGAGATTCGGATAGAGCGCATTCAGCAGGGAGGATTTTCCGACACCGCTCGGTCCGGTGAAGGCCGTGACGCGACCGTGCAGGACGCTGCGCATCTCCTCGAGGCCGTCTCCGCGCTGCACACTCGTGCGATGCACCGGATAGCCGGCCGCGAGGTAGGGGCGGGCGAGTGCCTCGACAAACAACGCGTCGACCGGGAGGTCGATCTTGTTGAGGACAAGATGCGTGCGTAGGTCGTTCGCCTCGCAGATCACCATGAAGCGGTCGATCATGCGCACATGCGGCTCCGGCTTGGCGACGGAGAAGACCACGAGCACCTGGTCGATATTTGCGGCAAGGACGCGCTCACCGTATCGGCCGCCGGGCTCGCGCCGCGCGAGGACGCTCGTGCGAGGCTCGATCGTGCTGATGCGCCAGCCGCTGCCGCGCTCGTCGGACTCGACCACGACGTGGTCGCCAACGGCGAGCTTGAGGTGGCCTTTCATCTCCTGCTTGAGCCGGCCGGCGAGACTCGCATCGCGCTCCTCGCCGTCGGCGGTCCGCACCCGCCAAACGCCACCCGTGCCCTCTACGACGATTCCGCATGTGCCGGTCGGGTCGCTCACGGAGCCTCGTCGTCGAGCGCGGCGGCGCGCTGTTCTTCGCGCTGTGCGTTGCGTTGTGTCTCCTCGCGCGCGCTAATCAACGCGTCGAGCTGCCGCTGCACCTCCTCGACGGTCATCGCGCCAAGCGCGGCTTTGGCGGCGCCAACGTCGTGACCGCGCGCTAAGAACGGCGACTCCAGATGCCCTTCGACGCCCTGCTCACCGAAACGCTTCCATTGCACAAAGAGGAAAAAAGCTCCGAACGGCGCGTCGGAGTCAGCCGCAGCGTCCGCAAGGATCTCCACGCTGTAGGAGTAGCCGTCGCGCCCCTCGAATGCGGCAGGACGCGCGTGGACGGCGGCGTACCCGCCGATGGTCCGCTCGTCCCCCAGGGAGTGATCGGCCGGAAGGAATCGACTCATAAGCGCCGTAGCGTCAGGAGATGAGCGGGGGTCAGCGGGCCGCCGCGATCGGCTCGAGAGCGCGACGCACGGGATGTGCACCGCCAACGGTCAACCGCGCGTCAAAGAAGTTCCAAGTAGTGAGTCCATCGTCGCTCTGCGGCTCGAGCATGATCGCGGCGACGAGGGCCAGTGCCTGCCTGCCGCTTACGACCCAGGTACCGCGCGCAAGTGTCAGCCGCTGCTCCGACCACTGCCCCTCGAGCCGTACCTCGCTGTGGCCCTGGAACGGACGCGCGCTCGTCACGATCGAGTCGAGCGTGAAGGCCTCGCCACGACCAGTCCAGGCACGAGTCAGTTGGCGGACCTCGACCCCGTGCACGCGGAGGCGCTCGACGATCGGCGTCATGCTGGAGTCGAGGATCCAGGCCTCGGGAAGCAGGCGCGAAAGCGTCGTCTCGAAGCGGTCGGCCACCGGCATTGGCACCGCGACGAAGGTGTGCGAGCGCTTGAAGCCGCGGCGTACACCAGCCTCATGACGCAGCGTGTCGCCCATGGGAATGAGCGGCTCGACAAGCACCGGCGCCGTGAACGGCGCGGTCGTCATACGCGCACGGAGCGGGACTGGTGTGGTCAGACCGCGCGCAAAGTTGGCGGTGCGCGCGCGCGCCACGACACCACTCCCCTGTTCGCCCACGTACGAGAGCAACTCGCCAACAAAAGCCGTGGTCGCCTTCACACGGCGCTCGAACGGGTCATGCGAGTAGGCCTCGGTGAGGATGCTGACACGGCCGCGGAGGCCGAAATAGTTGGTGCCGAATCGCGGCTTATGCTCATAAGTGAGCCAGCCCCCCTTGCTCAACGAGGCCACGTCCTCACGCCCATTCGCCGGACCGGAGAAGTTGCCGTAGTCGAAGGTCTCGAAGCCTCGGCGCTCTCGTACGCGACGCCGCAGCTCTGGAAGCATCGTGTCGCGCGTCCACGGGCCCGCGGGTGCGAGGGCATCGGTCATGGCCGCCGGATGTAGCGACGGCGCATAGGTCAGCGCGTAGCCGTGATACGAGCCATCGGTGGTATGCAGGTCGACGAAGACATCGGGATCCCAGGTGCGGAACATCTTCAGGGAGGCGAGCGTCTCGGGCGCTTCGTTCTTGATGTAGTCGCGATTGAGATCGAGCTGCGCGCCGTTGGGCCGCTGGCCAACCAGCGGGGGGCCGTCCTGCTCGGAGCGCTGGCGCTCCTGCGGCCCCCACGTGTCGTTGCCATCGGCGTTGTAGATGGGCACAGCAATCAGGACAATCGAGTCGAGCGCATTCTTGCCTCGATCGAGAATCAGATCACGGAGCAACGCCTGCACCGATTCCTTCCCCTCAACCTCGCCACCGTGGATGTTGCCCTGTAGATACACGATCGGTTTGCCGCTCGCCCTGGCTTCGGCCGGCGTGCGCACCAGCGGGCGAGAGACAATCAGGTAGGGCAACGCGAGGCCCTGCATCGTCGTCCCCATCGTGCCGCGCACCCACGCACCAGGGGCGCGCCCCTGGAGCGCGTCGAGGAAGGCGATCACGTCGGCGTACGACGATGTATTGGAATAATTGGAGGCCTCGGCGCGCGTCTGCTGCGCATCGAGAGGCCCCGACAAGAGCAGCGCGACCAGTGCCGTCACGGCGGCCCGCACGAGGCACCCTCTCCCCGCTCCCCACTCACCACTGCCGTTCATACTGGTTTTCCTGTTGCTGGGTAAAACGTTCGGCCCGTCTTTGCCATCTCTCGCAGAATCGCTGCCGGGACGAACTGTCCGGGCTGCTGCGCATCAAGCCCCTCGAGCTGTTTCACGACCTCGGTGATACCCACCGCATCGATGTAGCGGAACGGTCCGCCGCGGAACGGCGGAAATCCGATTCCGAACACCGCACCGATATCGCCGTCGCGCGCCGACCGCATGATGCCCTCTTCGAGGCAGCGTGCGGCCTCGTTGACCATCGCCAGCGAGAGACGGCGCTGGATCTCCTCGCGCGGAATCTCGCGTCGCTTCGCACCGCCGGCATAGAGCGCATACACGCTCTCGTCGACGCCATCCTTTTTGCCACGCTTGTCGTACGCATAGAACCCCTGCTTCCCCTTGCGACCGAGTCGGCCGGCAGCGAGCACCTGCTGCAGCGCCTCGCTTGGCTTCATCCGGCCGCCGAACGCCTCGGCCATGATCGCGCCCGACTGGCCGGCCACATCGAGTCCGACCTCGTCGATCAGGGTAATCGGACCCACCGGGAATCCAAACGTGGTCATCGCCCGGTCGATCGCGTCGATCGCAATGCCCTCATCGAGAAGTTTCCCGGCTTCGTTCACGTACGGCGCAAGGATCCGGTTCACATAGAAACCAGGGGCATCGTTCACCACGATGACCGTCTTGCCGATTGTGCGGCCGTACTCGACAACCGTCGCGGTAACCTCGGGCGCTGTCGTCGGCGTCACAATGACCTCGAGCAGCGGCATCTTATGCACCGGCGAGAAGAAGTGCATGCCGATCACGCGCTCTGGGCGGATGCTCGCCGACGCCACCTGGGCGATCGGAATCGTACTCGTGTTGGTAGCGAAGATCGCGGTCGGTGCGAGCACCGC
Organism: Gemmatimonas phototrophica; assembly: GCA_945869195.1. Lineage (GTDB taxonomy): Bacteria > Gemmatimonadota > Gemmatimonadetes > Gemmatimonadales > Gemmatimonadaceae > Pseudogemmatithrix. The sequence continues at coordinate 63,829 of CAMBNV010000004.1, forward strand.
CTCCACCTCCTTCAGCACGGCGTGTTTGATCGCGAGATCCTCAAAGACCGCCTCGATCACAAGCGGCACGCGGCCGAAGCCCGTGTAATCCACCGTGCCGGAAACGAGCCCGACCTGGTCGTCGTACTGCTGCCGGGTGATGCGGCGCTTGGTGAGCCCCTCGCGAATCACCTCGCGGACCGCAGCGACCCCCTTGGCGACGCGATCGGCGGCGGTGTCCTTGAAGCGCACCGGAATGCCCTCCCTCACACTCACTGCTGCGATTCCCGCGCCCATGAAGCCGGTCCCCAGGACGCCAATGCGTGGCACTGGGATCGCCTTCACGCCAGCAGCGACGCCACTGTCCTTCTTGAGTGCGGTCGTGGCGTAGAAGAGAAACATCAACTGCCTGCACACGGGGGTCATCGACATGTCGCCAAACAGACGCGCCTCCTCGGCGTAACCCTCCGCCTCAGATGCCGCCGAGTATCCTGCGCGGACCGCCTCGATGGCCGCGAGCAGGGCCGGATAGTGGCCGCCGGACTTCGCGAGGGTCTGCGTGCGCGCCTGCCGAAAGACGACCGCACGACCGATACGATTGTCGTCGAGGAGGAGCGCTTTCACCCCATGCGACCGGCTGTCCCGCTGCCGTGGGATCGCTCCGGAGGCGAGCTCTTTCGCGCGTTCTATCGCGATGGTCCGCAGCCTGCTCGGATGCACCATCTCGTCGACGAGTCCGATCTGCAGCGCCTTCTTGGCGCGCACGTTCTTGCCAGTGAGGATCATGTCAAGCGCCCCCTGGAGTCCCAAGCGCTTAGGCAGGCGCTGCGTGCCACCCGCCCCGGGAATCAGGCCAATCTTCACTTCGGGCAGCGCGAATACCGTCTTGGGCGAGTCGGCCGCAATGCGGTACGCACACGCGAGCGCCAACTCCAGGCCGCCCCCAAGGCAGGCGCCGTCGACCGCCACGACGACGGGCACACGCCCCTGCTCAATGCGACGTAACATTGCGTGGCCAAATGCACTCGCCTTAGCGGCGTCGGCGGCGGTGCGAAACTCCAGGAACTGATCGATATCCGCGCCGGCGATGAAAGTCCCCGTCTTGCCGGAGATCAGGACCGCGCCACGGATTGACGGGTCGTTCTCGATCCGATCGATGTGCGCGGTGAACTCGTCGATTACCCCGGGCGAGAACTTGTTGACCGACTCGCCCGGAAGGTCGAAGGTGAGGACCGCGACCCCGTCGACCAGGTCAACCGTGACGGCGTCCGCGGGGCTCATGCGCGCTCCACGACCATCGCGAAGCCGAGCCCACCGGCCGCACAGACGGTCATCAGGCCGAACTGGCCGCCGCGCCGTTCCAGCTCATTCACGAGCGTCGTCGTCACGCGCGCACCAGTCGCACCGAACGGATGGCCAATCGAGATCGAACCGCCCATCACATTGAGCCTGGTGCGATCCACCGCGCCGAGCGGCGACGAAAACCCCGCGCGCTCCGCCCAGTACTGCGACTCAAAGCCGCGCAGGTTACTGAGAACCTGTGCCGCGAACGCTTCATGCATTTCGACCAGGTCCATCTCCTTGAGCGTGAGTCCCGCGCGTTCGAGCGCCATCGGCGCAGCGAGCACCGGGGCCTGAAGCAGCTGCTCGCCTGGGTCGAGCGCGGCGTAGGCATAACTGCGGATATACGCCTTGGGCTGGAGTCCGGCGGCCTTGGCCGCTTCTTCGCTCATGAGCAGCACCGCCGCGCCGCCGTCGGTGAGCGGTGACGAATTGCCCGCGGTCACGGTACCATAGCGTCGGTCGAAGACCGGCCTGAGTGCCGCGAGCGCAGCCGCCGTGGTGTCGCTGCGGATTCCGTTGTCGCTCGTCATCGCGGCGGCGAACTTGGGCGGCACCATCACCGGCACCATCTCCGCGGTGAGGCGGCCGTCGGCCGTGCCCTTGGCGGCGTTCTCATGCGAGGCCAGCGCGAGCGCGTCCTGCTCGTCGCGCGTGACGCCGTTGAGCTTCGCCATCTTCTCGGCGGACTGCCCCATCGACTCGCCGGTGGTCGGTTCGGCGATCGCCGGCGTGATCGGGATGAAGTCCTTGGCGCGGATCTTCGCAAAGGCCTGCAGGCGCGCCGAGAGCGTCTTGGCCTTGCTGGCGGCAACGAGCGCGTCGGAGAAGCCCCGCGAGTGGAGGATCGGCACGCTAGAGAGTGCCTCGGCGCCACCGGCGATCGCGACGTGCGCGTGGCCGAGCGCGATCTGATCGGCGGCGTTGGTGATCGCCTGGTTGGCCGAGGCGCAGGCGCGCGAGACGCTGTACGCGTCGAGCCGTTTGGGGAGCAGCGGCATGAGCGCGATCTCTCGTGCGATGTTGGGCGCGAGCACCGAAGGGAGGACCGTGCCAAAGACCAGTAGGTCGATCGACGCAGGGTCGAGGTCGGTCCGGTGCACCAGCTCACTCACGGCGATCTTGCCGAGCTCGATCGCACTGAGTGCCCGAAGGGTGGTGCCGGCCTTGGCGAAGGGGGTGCGGACCCCCGCGATGATCGCGACGCGTCGTCCGGGCTCGTAGATGGGCATCCCGAAAGGTAGGCGCCGCTCACGCGATGCGCCGAGTCCTCGCGTCGGCGAACACGCGGCGGTAAGCTCCACTCGTGAGCTCTCCTCTGATCCCGCGGCGCGCCCAGCGACTCTCGGAACTCGGCGACCGGCGATTCGACCTGCTGGTCATCGGCGGCGGGATCACGGGGGCGGGGACCGCGCGCGACGCCGCGCGGCGGGGGCTCGCGGTCGCGCTGGTGGAGCGCGAGGACTTCGCGGCCGGGACGTCGAGTCGCTCGTCGCGGCTCATCCACGGTGGGGTGCGCTACCTCGAGCATGGCTACCTCCGGCTCGTGTTCGAAGCGAGCCGCGAACGCCGTCTCCTGCTCAAGCTCGCACCGCATCTCGTGCGGCCGCTGCGGTTCACCTGGCCCGTCTACGAGGGCGCTCGCGTCCCACGCTGGCAACTCGCGGCCGCGCTCACACTCTACGACGCGCTCGCCCTCTTCAGAAACGTCGGACGGCATCACCTGCTCGAGCGCTCGGGCGTACTCGAAGCCGAGTCGGCGCTCTCGCCGGACGGACTGCGTGGAGGGGCGTCGTACTGGGACGCCGCGACCGACGATTCGCGACTCACCCTTGCCAACGCGATCGACGCGGCCCAGGGGAGTGCGACGGTGGTCAATCACGCCGAGGTCGTTGCGCTCACGCGCGCGGGCACGAACGGACGGGTGGATGGAGCCCTGGTGCGCGACCAGCTCAGCGGTGCGGAGATTCGCGTGCAGGCACGGGTCGTGCTCAACGCGACGGGGCCGTGGACCGACGAGGTCGGCCGCATGGAGGGGACACCTACCGGTCCGGCGGTGGGCGGCACCAAGGGGGTGCACATCGCCGTGCCTGCGGCGCGCGTGGGCAACCGCGCGGCGGTCACGATGCTCTCGCCCGACGACGGACGTGTGATGTTCGCGCTGCCGGGCGCGACCCACACGATCATCGGCACAACCGACACGGCCACGCAAGAACACCCGTACCAGGTACGGGCGGCGGGCAGTGACGTGCGGTACCTCCTCGCCGCCTGCAACCGTTTCTTCCCGGCGGCCCGTCTCACGGAGGACGACGTCGTGTGCGCCTGGGCGGGCGTCCGCCCACTCGTAGCACGGACGAACCGGGGCGACCCGTCGGCAGCGAGTCGCGAGCATGCGATCCAGACGACGGCCGCCGGCGTGATCACGATCACCGGCGGCAAACTCACGACCTACCGGGCGATGGCCGAGCAGTGCGTCGACCTGGTCGTGCATCGCGTCGGTCGGTCGGTGCGCACCTGCGACACGCACCAGGCGCCGCTGCCCGGTGAGCGCGCCGCGGCGAGTGCCCAGGACGTGCTGCTGGACCACACGTTGCCGTGGCGCCTACAGGACATAGACCAGGCCGTGCAGCACGAATTCGCCGAGACGGTGAGCGATGTGCTGATTCGTCGCACGACCCTGGCGTTCGACCGCAAGGACCAGGGGCGGGCGCTCGCGCCGTTCGTGGCGGCGCGCATGGCGACGACGCTCCGCTGGACCGACGCGGGGATCCGGATATCGATTGACGAGTTCTATCGCGACGTACAGCGTATCTTCTCGGTCGCGCCCTGATCGCTGGCCGGCGGGTGTTGCCCCTTCCAACCGTTCGGGCGAAGTTTCGACCCACGACGACGCGAACGCGCCGACGGCAGCCAGACGCTTTTCCAGACCATCCCATGTCATTCTTTCGCCGCCGCTCCTCCGCGCTCCTGGGAACGCTCCTAATCGCGACCGGTGTCTCCACCAGCTGTGCGCGCGAACGCGGCCCCGTCCCGCTCGTATTGGAGCCGATCACCTCGCCTACCGGTGCTGACGCCGCCGAACCGTTCGTCGGCCGCGGGCCTGACGGGTCGATGACGTTGAGCTGGCTCGAGCGCAACGCCGACTCGAGCGTAGCACTCCGGCTCGCCCTGCTGGCGGCTGACGGCTCGACCTGGTCCACGCCGACCGACGTCGTGCGGCGCAAGGATCTCTTCGTGAACTGGGCCGACTTCCCCTCGGTCGTGCCGCTGGGCGAGGGACGACTGCTCGCGCACTGGTTGCAACGCAGCGGGGGCGGCCGCTACGCCTACGACGTCCATCTCTCCGAGTCGCGCGACGGAGGCACGACCTGGGGCGCGAGCACATTCCCGCATCCTTCGGGTGTCCCGGCCGAGCATGGCTTCGTGACGATCGTGCCCACCGGGAACGGCGGCGCGAACGTCGTACTGCTCGACGGCACAGCGGGTGCGCGGCTGGCCGATTCAATCCGAGCGAGCACCGGCAAGGAGCCCACCGAGGGTCACGGTGGCGCGATGCAACTCGGGTTCGCTACTTGGGCCGACGGTGCGGTGGCGACGACGCGGATCATCGATCCCCGTGTCTGTGACTGCTGCCAGACCACCAGCGCCATGACGTCGCAGGGGCCGATCGTGGTCTATCGCGACCGCAGCAGCGACGAGATTCGCGACATGTCGGTGGTCCGCCTAGTGCACGGCGAGTGGACGGCGCCCGCACCACTGCACCATGACGGCTGGAAGATCGACTACTGCCCGGTGAACGGTCCCGCGATGTCCGCGATCGGCGACACGGTCGTGGCGGTCTGGTTCACGGGCGCACAGGACACCTCGCGAGTGAATGTGGTTTTCTCGACCGACGCTGGCGCCAGCTTCAGCGCGCCGGTCCGTGCTGACGGAGGCCTGCCGACGGGACGGGTGGACGTAGAGCTGCTGAGCGGCAACGCGGCGCTCGTGAGTTGGATCGAGCGCGTGGGCGGTGATACGGCGCAGGTGCGTGCGCGCGTCGTGCGGCGCGATGGCACGGTCGAACCGCATCTCGTCGTGAGCCCGTCGAGCGGCGCGCGGTCGAGTGGATTTCCGCGCATGGCACGCACCAAGAACGGCGTGCTGATCGCCTGGACAGTGCCAGGAAAACCGAGCCGCGTGGAGCTCGCGCGCGTCCGCACGGGCACGCGTTGATGGGGCATAGCAACCGGCTCCGCAGGCGCCCCTTCCACCCCCTCGTCACGACCACGTGGCTCTCGGCGATGCTCGTGATGACCGCGTGCGGCGGCGAGTCCGCCCCGCGCGCAACGGTCGCCGTGGGCGCACCCGTGCCCAGCTATGCCGCCGAAAAGGCCGACCGCACACCGATTGTACTGGCCGATCTCAATGGTGAGGTCGTATTGCTCAACATCTGGGCGACCTGGTGCAAGCCGTGCCGGCAGGAGATCCCCGCCCTCGAAACGCTGCACCAGCGGCACCGCGCGGCGGGGCTCGTCGTGGCGGGGGTGAGCATTGACGTCGACGACGACCGCGCGAAGGTGGCCGAGTACGCAGGGGCGTTGGGTGCTTCGTACGCGATCTGGTACGATCCCGATGATCGCGTGAGCACGACCTTTCTCGCGCTCGGAGTACCGGCGAGTTACCTGATCGGTCGCGACGGCACGCTGCGGTGGCGCCACGTGGGGCCGATTACGGCGGACGATGGCGCGCTCAACGCGGCGCTCACCACGGCGCTCCAAGAGACGCCGCGATAAGTCGACGGACTACGCCGTCGACGCCGGGCGGTCGTGGATTGTCACGAGCTTCACCACCTTCAACTTGCGGTTCAGTGTCGGGAGCTTGAGGAGCACGAGATCGCCGACCTTCTTGCCGAGCAGGGCGCGCCCGATCGGTGACGACATCGTCACCTGACCCTCGTCAAAGTCCTCGGCGTCGCCGAAGATCATATGGAACTGCTCGAGCTCCTTCGACTCCGTATCCTCGACGGTGACCTTCGACCCCATGCCCACCGCGTCGGTGGCAATCTGAGACTCGTCGATCGAGGAGAGCTTGGAGAGACGCTTGGTGAGCTGGCCGAGGCGTGCCTGCACAAACTGCTGGCGTTCGAGGGCCGCCTTGTACTCCGAGTTCTCGCGGAGGTCGCCGAGTTCAACCGCCTTTCGGATCTCATTGGGGAGCGTGACGTTGAGTTCGAACCGGAGCTTCTCCGCCTCGTCCGTCAGCTTCTGCTTGAGCGCCTCGATCATGCCGGCCTGCCTCTCGCGGGGGTAGAAACATCCGACGCCCAGCCAGGGGTAGCTAGGGGCTGGGGACGTTTTGCGTCTCCTCAGAGTATACGCCGCCGCACCTCTTCGTTCAAGCGACGCCCGGCGTGATGGCACGACTCTTTCTGGACGTGTAATCAGGGCATCCAACGTCCTGCCGCGCGAAGCAGTAATTTGAGATACAAGCCGTTCGCCGTGCTGCTCCCTCGCCGTGGGGTATGACCCGCATGACCTCGACCCGCTCCAGCGCCCGACTGCTCGTGCTTTCCGCCGTGGGCTTTCTTGCGGTCGTGGCCCCGCTCGCCGCTGACGCGATCCTCGCGGCACAGCAACGGCCGGCCGGTGGAACCCCAGGTGGAACCCCAGGGGCAACCCCCGTGGCGACCGCGGTCGCCACGAACATCGATTGGCGACTGCTCGGAGGCCTCGACTACGAGACCGGCAAAGTCACCGACACACTCAAGAAGCTGGACGGCACCAAGGTGCGAGTGCCTGGTTTCATCGTGCCACTCGACGACGCCGACCAGGAAGGCGCAGAGTTCCTGCTCGTTCCCTACTACGGGGCCTGCGTTCACACGCCGCCCCCGCCGCCCAACCAGATGGCCTTCGTGCACATGCTCGGACGGCAGACGGTGAAGCTCGCGCTCTTCGACGCCATCTGGATGGAAGGAACGCTTCGGATCACGAACTACGACTCGCCCTACGGCCAGGTCGGATTTCAGATCGAAGGACTCACCATGAAGCCCTACACGGGCCGGTGAGCTCGACCACCGACGGCGCCGGCGCTCCACCCCGCCCCGCCGCCGAGCTTCGCGACGTCCGTTTCGCCTACCAGGGGGGATGCGACGTACTCGATCTCCCGGCGCTCACCATCGGTCGCGGGGAGCGGTGCTTTCTGCATGGCCCGAGCGGCAGTGGCAAGACGACGCTACTCGGACTGCTCGCCGGCGTGCTCGTGCCGCGCACCGGCACCGTGCAGGTGCTCGGCACCACCCTCAGCGCCCTCTCGAGCGGCGCGCGGGATCGGTTTCGCGCCGAGCATCTCGGCTATGTCTTCCAGATGTTCAATCTCATCCCCTATCTCTCGGTGCGAGAGAATATCACGCTGCCCTGCCGACTCTCGCCGGCACGGCGCGCCCGGCTCCGCGGTGTCGACGCCAATATTGAAGCGGCGCAGCTGGCCGCGCGCCTCGAGATCGCCGAGCTGCTCGACCAGCCGGTCACCGCGCTGAGCGTGGGGCAGCAGCAGCGCGTGGGCGTCGCGCGCGCGCTGATTGGCGCGCCCGAGCTCGTGGTCTGCGACGAGCCGACCAGCGCGCTCGACTCCGACCGCCGCGACCGCTTCCTCGAGCTGCTCTTTGCGCGCTGCGATGAAGCGGGAAGCGCACTCGTCTTTGTGAGCCACGACCTCTCGCTCGCCACGCGCTTTCAGCGCACAGTCGCGCTCCCCGAGCTCAACACGGCCGCTGGGCGCGAGATGGTCGGTTGATGTTCCTGCTCTCTCTCGCCTGGCGTTCACTCGGCAACCGACGCCTCATCTCAGTGTTGACGGCGGCGAGCATCGCACTCTCGGTGGCGCTGCTCGTTGGGATCGAGCATGTGCGCATGGGAGTGCGCGAGAGCTTTGCCGGAACGATTCGGGGCACCGATCTCATTGTCGGTGCGCGTGGCGGCACCACGCAGGTTCTGCTTTCGACGGTCTTCGGCATGTCGATGCCGAACGGCAGCGTCTCCTGGGGGACCTACGAGCGATGGGCCGCGCATCCAGCAGTGAAGTGGACGATCCCCTACGCGCTCGGAGATGCGCACCGCGGACACCGCGTCATTGGCACCACGGCAGCCTTCTTCGAGCGCTACCGCTTCCGCGACCAGTCGGTGACGTTCTCGAGCGGCCGGGCACCGGCGAATGATCGAGAGATCGCGATTGGGTGGGACGTCGCCGCGCGGCTGAGCTATGCCGTGGACAGCCAGGTCACGCTCGCGCACGGACTCGCCGCCGTCTCATTCGCTCAACATGAGGCGCATCCGTTCACGGTGAGCGGCGTGATCGCGCGGACCTTCACGCCGATCGACCGCGCGCTCTACTCGACACTCGAAGGCCTGACCGTGATGCACGACGACGAGGCGGCCTCGGGCGGTCTGATGATGGGGCCACCGCCTGAGGCCAGAGCGTTGGGCGAGAAGCCGCCGATCACCGCCTTCCTGGTCGGCACCAAGAACCGCTTCGAGACCTTGCAGTTACAACGCGAGATGAACGAGGACCAGCGCGAGCCACTCACCGCGATTATTCCGGGTGTCGCGCTGCAACAGCTCTGGCAGATTATCGGCAGCGCCGAGGTGGGGCTGCGCCTGGTCGCGCTTTTCACCGTCCTCGTGGGGCTGATCGGGATGGTCGTCGCACTGTACGCCTCACTCGAGTCGCGGCGGCGCGAGATGGCAATCCTCCGCGCCGTCGGCGCGGGACCGCGCCTGATTGTCTCGTTGCTCGTACTCGAGTCTGGACTGCTGGCGCTCGTGGGTGCGGTCGGGGGGGTTGGCCTCGTGTACGCCGGAATCACCGTCGCACGGTCGGCCGTCGAGGCGCGCTTCGGGCTCGCCCTCACGTTGCATCCGCTGGGGGCCACCGAGTGGGCGTATCTCGCGGTCGTAGTAAGTGCCGGCACGCTCGTGGGTGTGCTGCCCGCGTGGAGAGCGTACCGTTCGTCGCTTGCTGACGGACTCTCCCCCAAGCTGTAGTTTGCCCTGCGTCAATTCTATTGACAGGAGTCGCTCATGTCTGTCCGACCATTCATTGTTCTTGCGCTCGCATCGGCGCCGCTCATCGCGCAGCCGGCCCGCCCTGCCCCCGCGAACCGAGATCGCTTCGCCGATCCGATTCCGGCCGCGGAGTATCCGGCGTACGTGCGGCGTGACGCCGCAACGAATCCCACGATCCTGAAGCTCTGGGATGAAGGGATGAATCGTTCGAAGGCGATGACGCTCGCCCAGGTGCTGATGGACCGATATGGACAGCGCCTCACCGGCTCACCGCAGTCGGACGTAGCACAGGCCTGGCTCGTCGAGACCTACAAGTCGTGGGGCGTGAACGCGCGCCGTGAGCGCTACGGGACGTGGCTGGGGTGGAACCGCGGCGTGACGCATGTGGACCTGGTCGCACCGCGCGTGCGCTCGCTCGAGGCGGTCGCGCTCGCATGGAGCCCGTCGACTGCCGGTCGGCCGATCGAAGGGGAGGTCATCGCCTATCCGGCAGAGATCTCCACACCCGACGCATTCGACGCCTGGCTGCCGAATGTAAAAGGGAAGGTCTTCCTCATGAGTGTGCCTCGGCTCTCCTGCCGCTCGCCACAGCAGTGGGCGGAGTTCGGCACGCCCGAGGAGATCGATCGCGTGACCAACGCACAGCAGGAGATGCAACTCTCGTGGAACAACCTCAACGTCGCGATGAGCGGCGGGCGCTCGGTCTGGCAGAAACTCAAGGATGCCGGCGCGATTGCGGTGTTCACGTTCCAGTGGTCCAACTACCCGGGTATTAACAAGGTCTTCGGCTCGCCGAACCAGACGGTGCCAAGCTTCGCGGTCGGCTGTGAGGATTACGGGCTCCTGCACCGTCTTGCACGCGCGGGCCAGGGTCCCCGCGTGCGCGCCTACACCGACAGCGAGCTCCTCGGAGAGCGCCCGGTATTTAACGTGATCGCCGAACTCAAGGGCAGCGAGCGTGCGAACGAGTACGTGGTCCTCTCGGCGCACTTCGACACCTGGTCATCCGCGTCGGGCGCGACCGACAACGGCACCGGCACGATCACCATGATGGAAGCGCTGCGGATCCTGCGGCAGGTGTATCCAAACCCCAAGCGCACGATCATCGTGGGGCACTGGAACGGAGAGGAGCAGGGGCTCAACGGATCGCGCGCGTACAGCGAAGATCATCCCGAGGTCGTTACGGGTCTGCAGGCGCTCTTCAATCAGGACAACGGCACCGGACGCATCGTCAACCTCTCGGGCGGCCCGATCGCAGGCGCAGGGGACCGCCTCGCAGGCTACCTCACTGCGATTCCGAATGAGTTCACTCGCTACATCCGCTTTCAATCGACGAGTGGCCAGGCGACCGGCGGCAGCGACAACGCGAGCTTTTCCTGCTACAAGGCGCCGGCGTACGGCACGGGGGCGCTCGGTTGGGATTACGGGTCGACTACCTGGCACACCGACCGCGATACGTACGACAAGGTCGTGGAGGCGGACCTCAAGCACAACGCCACACTGTTGGCCATGCTCGCCTTCCTCGCCAGCGAGGACCCGACCTTTCAGGCACATCAGGTGATCGACCCACTCCCGGCCGGCGCGAACGGCCGGCCGGGCGTCTGGACCCCGTGCTCCAAAGCGCAGCGGCAGCTGCCGGGTGCGGTACGCTGACCAGATCGCGCTCCCTGACCTGATTCTCATGAGTTACCGCCGGATATTGACCGGGCTCTGGGCCGCTCTCGTACTCGAGGTGCTCGCTTGGTCCCTCCTCGATCCTCAGGATTTCAGCTCTGAGCGCTTCCAGGAGGTGCTGACGGCATGGGGACCCTGGGCCTTTCCGGGCTTCGTGGCGGTGTCGCTCCTACGAGGGTCGCTCCTGATCCCCAGCACCCCCGTTGTCTTGGCAGGTGGGGCATTCTTCCCCGAAGCGATTCCGACGGTGCTGGTGATTTCGATGCTGGGGATCGTCTGTTCCGCGACGCTCCTCTACCGCTTTCCGGGGTTTGCAGGGTACGATTCACTGTTGGCAGAGCGCTACCCAGAGAAGTTGGCCCACCTCCGGGAGAACCTCGCCAAACCGGGAGCGATCTGGTTTGTGGCCGCCTGGGCATTCTTTCCGGCCGTCCCGACCGACCTCATCTGCTATGCCGCCGGACTGGTCCGGATGCCGTATCGCCGCCTGATCGCGGGTGTCATCATCGGGGAGCTGCCGTTAGTCACCGCGTACATCCTCCTGGGTGCGAAGCTGTCTGCATTCCTCCCGACCTGAGCACGCGCATGGCCCTGCACATCAAGCATCTCAAGACGTCTGGCACGATTATCCGGAGCTCGCCGTTCCTGATCAACCGGTTGCTGCGCGCGATCGATTTTGATCGTGCGCTCACCGTGGTCCAGCTCGGCGTCGGGACAGGGTGCATCACGCGAACGCTGCTGGCCCGCATGCGTCCGGAGGCGCGCCTCGTGGCGGTCGAGCTCAACACGGCATTCATCGAGCAGAATAGCGATCTCACCGACCCACGTCTTTCCCTCGTAACTGGGTGCGCCGGCGATCTCCCCCAGATTGCGCACGAGCTGGGTCTCGGTGCGCTCGACTACATCGTCTCGAGCCTGCCGCTCGCGATCATGGACGATGATCTCGTAAAGCGCATTCTTGTGGCGAGTAACGACCTGCTTGCCCACAACGGGATGTTCCTCCAGTACCAGTATTCCCTCAGTCAGCTAGCAAATATGGAGGGCCATTTTCGAGACGTGCGCGTCGGGTTCTCGCTCGCGAACATTCCGCCGGCGTTCGTTTACGAGTGCAGTCCGGGGCTGGTTCGTGCTGGGGCGCAGTGAGGCGCGTCCGGCCGACGGGCGTGCCCCTGCGGTTCAGCCGTTTGCCTTCTTAAACTCGCTTCGCAACGTCGCCATCATCGCGCCACGCTTGTCGTACAACCGCTTGAGCTTCCGCGGCTTCCGTTTCGCCAGCGCATAGCTCGTCAGGATCGGCAGCGCGATTGTCGAGTCCACGTAGCAGACCACCGCATCAGGCAGCTTGTCGGGATCGATCTTCCCCCAGCTCACCGCCTCGGCAGGCGTGGCACCAGAGAGCCCACCCGTGTCCGGCCGCGCGTCCGTGATCTGCAGGAAGTAGTCGTGCCCCTTCTCGTCGATCCCGAGCACTTCCTGGATCTGCGGCTCGGTCTGCAGCGCGAAGTTCTTCGGCGAGCCGCCGCCGGCGATGAGGATTGCACTCTCGCCGCCGTTCCGTTTGGCATGCAACACGATGCTCGCGGTCTCGTTTACATCCTGGTTGGGATCAATCAGGCAGCTCCCGCCTTCGAGCGCGAGCGCGGCGATGTTCATGCCGATGCTCGAGTCGCCCGGCGACGAGGTGTAGATCGGCACACCACAGCGGTAGGCCGCCGCCAGCAGTGACTTCTGCGGGATCCCGAGCGCCTTTTCGCGCTCCACGAGGTACTTGCCGCACAGGTGGTGGAACTCCGCGCTCGACATAGTGCGCTGAAACTCGGGAGCACGGATGATCTTCCGAAAGAATGCGTCGGTGCTGAGCAGCACGTCGTAATCGAAGAAGACGTCGTAGATGCGCACCACCCCTTCCTCGCGCAGCACGGTGTCGCTCGCGGTGGGATTGCCGCGATGCATCGAGAGACCGAGTCCGAAGTGCGTGTCGTGGTAAAGATTGGCGCCGGTTGAGATGATCCAGTCGACGAAGCCCGCTTCCATGAGCGGAATGATGGTGCTCATCCCGAGTCCGGCCGGCGTGAGGGCGCCAGTGAGCGTCATGCCTACGGTGACGTTCTTGCCAAGCATGAGCTCGGCAAAGAGCTGGCAACCCTCGCGCAGGCGGCCCGAGTTGTAGCTCTGAAACACGCCATCGACGAGCTCCACCACGGTCTCGGTGCCGTCGATCTTGCGCGGATCGATCTTCTTTCCGCGCAGAAAACTGCTCGTTGCCTTGGTGCCGACCTTGTGGCTCTTTGACTCGCGCTGCTCGGCCGACCGCTTCTGCTCGGCCTTGTTGCCCGCGGCGCTCGTGCGCATCGTCGTGGGGCGCGTCGTGGTGGTCGTCGCGCTGCCGTGCCGCGCGGTCTTGAAGCCGCCAGGTGTACGGGCTGTTCCCTTCTTGGCCGCCATCTCGTCGTTCTCCGCCCGATCTCGGGCCTCGTAGTGGGTCGTGCGCAGGGAAAGATAGCGCTACGATTCCTGCATGCCGAATCTCCTCCGCAGGTCCAGCGCCGCCCTCATCACCATCTCCGCGCTCCTCGCCACTGGGAGTCAGTCCCTTTCGGCGCAGGGCGCGCCTGGCGCCCCGCCACCCCGGGCGACACAACGGGCGACACAACGGGCGACGCAACGGGCGACGCAACGGGCGACGACGAACTTCCGTATCGACGAGACGACCGTCGCGGCAATCCACTCGGCTCTACGCGCACGCATCATCACCTGTCGCGCGCTCGTGCAGCAGTACCTCGACCGAATCGACGCCACCGATCGGCGCGGCCCGGAGATCAATGCACTGATCACGATTAACCTGGCCGCACTCGCCACCGCCGACTCGCTCGACGCGGTGCAGGCGCGGGCCAGCGCGGCGGACGCGCTTGGCGCGCTGCACTGCGTGCCGATGATCGTGAAGGACAACTTCGAGACGCACGACCTCCAGACAACGGCCGGCTCGCTCGCGCTCAAGGGGTGGGTCCCCCAGCGCGATGCGACCCTCGTCGCGCGCATCCGTGCGGCGGGCGCGATCGTCCTCGCCAAGTCGAACCTCGCCGAGTGGGCATTCTCGCCGAATGAGACGGTGAGCTCGATCCTGCCTGGCTACACACGCAATCCGTATGACCGCTCGCGCGTGACCGCTGGTTCGAGCGGAGGCACCGCTGCGGCCGTCGCGGCGAATTCGGGCGCGGTCGGACTCGGCACCGACACCGGCAACTCAATCCGGGGTCCCTCCGCGCACAATGCGCTCGTCGGCATCCGCTCCACGATGGGGCTGACGTCGCGCGCCGGGGTGGTCCCACTGAATAATCAGGCCGACATCGCGGGGCCGATGGCGCGTACCGTCGCCGATGCGGTCGAGGTATTGCAGGTTGTCGCCGGAGAGGACGCCGATGATGCCGTGACGGTCGCGAGCCGCGGACGCCGCGAGGTGGACTATCGACGCTTCGTCGTCCCGGGCGGACTTCGCCGGGCGCGGATCGGCATTCTGCGTCAGGCGTATGACCGCCCGACGATCGATCCAGAAGTCGTGACCATCTTCGGCGCGGCGCTCGACGCGATGCGCACGGCCGGTGCGACGATTATTGACTCCGCGCGCGTGCTGGACCTCGACTCGATCCTGGCGCTCGGCCGCGGCGGATGCAATCGGTTTCGCGCGGACCTCGAGGGCTATTTCGCCGCGCGAGGCGCCGGCGCTCCGGTGCGGACCGTCGATGCGATACTCAAAAGCGGATCGTATCATCCCCTGTCGCAGCTCAGGCTCCAGGCAGCGCAGGCGGTCGTGCTCCCGCCCGACTCGATCCCCGCCTGCCGCGCGCGCGCGGCAATGCGCGACCAGCTCGCCGCCGCGGTGACGGCGCTCATGGATTCACTGCAGCTCGACGCGCTCGTCTATCCCACCTGGAGCAACGTCCCGCGGCTCATCGGCGATCTCAATACGCCGTCCGGAGACAACAGCCAGACCTTCTCGCCCATCACTGGCTTTCCGGCGATCACCGTGCCCATGGGCTACACCCGCGGCAACAGCCTCCCCGCGGGGATCACGTTCTATGGACGCGCCTGGAGCGAGGGACGACTGATCACGCTCAGCTACGGCTTCGAACAGGCGACACGCCACCGACGTCCGCCCTCGCTCGGGCCTTTTTGAGCTGCAGATCGTACGCGTCCGACACCACCCGCGCCGCCTCGGCGGGATCGTCCGTCACCACGATGAGATCTAGGTCTCCGGACGAGATTTTTCCTTCGGCGAGCACCTTGCTGTTGAGCCAGCGGACGAGCCCAGCCCAGTAGTGCGTACCAAAGAGCACGACGGGGAACTGTGAGATCTTCCCGGTCTGAATGAGCGTCAATGCCTCGAACAGCTCATCCAGCGTGCCGAAGCCCCCTGGGAAGATGATGAACGCGCTCGAGTACTTGATGAACATCGTCTTCCGAACGGCGAAGTAGCGAAAGACGACGTGGGTGTCGATGTACGGATTGATCGATTGCTCGAACGGGAGTTCGATATTGCATCCGATCGACGGGGCACCGGCGAGGCGCGCGCCCTTGTTGGCGGCTTCCATGATTCCCGGGCCCGCGCCGGTGATGATCGAGAACCCCTTCTCGCCGAGGAGTCGACCAACCTCGACCGCCGCGCGATACTGCGGATCGTCGGGGTGCGTGCGCGCCGAGCCAAAGACCGAGACGCCCTTCTCGATATCCGCCAACTTGTCAAAACCTTCGATGAACTCCGACATGATGCGCAGGACGCGCCAGGGATCGGTGCTCCGGAAGTCCGATTTGGCACCACCGTACTGGAGCAGCTTGGCATCCTCGGTGAGCGCCCAGGACGAATCGCCAATCCAGTCGTCGGTCGCGGCACGCGGCAGTACCTCGCCCGATGTGGCGGCGAAGCGGCCGGAGGCACGGCGCCCCTCGTCGATGCGCTGCTTGAGTCCAGAAATCGACTCGGTCGCTGCCGCTGACATCCGCTCGGAGCTGACGCGTTTCCCGCTCGCGGCGCGGGGAGGCTTGGATTGCGGCTTCGAAGTGGGCTTCGCGGCCGATGAGGAGGATCGTTTCGCTGCGCGCTTGGGTGCCATGATTTGTGAAGTGTACCTTGCGGTGTGTACTCCTGCGACCCGCTGCGGCCGGCCTCGGCGTTAGGCCAATGACCCTCCTCATACTCGTCGCCGACGGCACCCGTCCAGACACGCTCTTTGGCGCGATCGACGCTGGGCATCTCCCGGCCCTCGCCGCGCTCCGGGCCGAAGGGAGTGCGCACACGATCACATCGGTCTTTCCTTCGGTCACGGGGCCGGCCTACACACCGCTCCTCATGGGCCTGCATCCGGGTGACGCCGGCGTTCCGGGCATCAGGTGGTGGGACCGCGCAGGGACGCGCGCCTACGCGCACGGCAACGCGCGGAGCTATGTAGGCTTCGAAGCGCTACGGCAGGACGGCGATCTCTGCCGCGCGCACCCGACGCTCTTCGAACTCGCCGAACGCCCGCTCGCGGCGTTTACTCCGATTGGCCGTGGGCTCCGTGACTCCGAACGTCTTGGAGCAGGGCTCGCGTCGTGGCCACGAGTCGCGTGGCACCACTTTCGCGGCGATGTGCAGGGTTGGCTGCAGCTCGAACGTGATCTCGCCGCGCGCGTCTGCGCTCGGGTGGACGCGGAGCGACCGGATCTAGTGTTCCTCGTGCACCCCGGCGTCGACAAGCTGTCCCACCAACTCGGACAGGGCGCCCCAGAGGTGCTCGATGCCCTGCGCGTCGTCGACGAGACGGTCGGGCGCCTCCGCGATGACTCCGAACGCCGCGGACGCGCGGACGCGTTGGAGTTCATGATCGTGAGCGATCACGGCCACGCGGCGGTGCATTCGCACGAGGACCTCGTGGGCACCATCGCCGCGCTCGGGCATGGTGTACTCGCACATCCATGGACCTTCGCTGGCGGGCGTGATGTGGCGGTGATGGTAAGCGGCAACGCGATGGCGCACCTCTACCTCGAGCTGGACCGGAAAGAGCGGCCGCGCTGGCCAGCGCTCGCCAAGCGCTGGAGCTCGCTCGTCGAGTCACTCCTGGCCCGAGAGGCGGTGGATCTCCTGTTGCTCCCGCACGGTCCGGGAGTGTGCGAAGTGCGCTCGCGCGCGCACGGCGTGGCGATGGTACGACGCGACGCCGGCGGGCACTTTGCGTATCAGTGCGAGAGCGGTGACCCGCTCGGTCTCCGTGCCGCCCTCGGGTCGGCGGGATCGATTGCCGGCCTCACCGCCGACGAGGTCCATGCCCTGACGCTCGACACCGCGTATCCCGACTCACTCGTGCAGATCCTCGCGCTCGCCGACTCGTCGCGCGCGGGTGAGATCATCGTCTCGGCGTCGCCCGGCTGGGATCTCCGCGCTCGCTACGAGCCGGTGCGACAGCTGTCGGGGCACGGTTCGTTACACCGTGATCACCTGCTCGTGCCGCTCATCATGTCGCGGGCGCTGGACGCGGCGCCACGACGAACCGTGGAGCTCTTTGCCCTGGCACGGAGGATCAGGTCGTCACGGAGGTGACGCGGTCGTAGAGACGATGGAGTCGCTCGGCCAGCTCGCGCTGCCGCTCGCGAACGACCTCGAGATGTGGGCGCACTCGACGGCGCAGAAAGAAGCGCCGCGCCGCCTGCCATGCCTGTTGCCGGCGCTCGCCCACGGCGAGCGCCGCGAATGCCCAGAGCGGCTGAAGTACCAGTGACAGCAGCGCCCAACCGAGGCCAGTGAATGGCCAGACCAGCGCGGCGACGAGCAGGAACCAGAGGCCGAACACCACGCCACCGACGAGCACGCGATACGTCACGAGCGTGTCTTCCCCCTCGGTGGCGGACATCCCGTCGGCCACGCGGGCGGTGACCTGTTTCGGGAGCCAGAAGAGCACACCCCCAACGAACGACACCGGCAGCACGACGACCAACGGCACGCGCGCCACGGTCCACCCAAGTGCTTCGCCCACGCGAACGTTGCTCTTCAGTTCCGCCGGGGTGAGCCCAAGCAGTCGCAGCGCATGCGCATGCTCCTGCAACGCCGCGGCAACCTCCCGCCAAGCGTCGCCACCCCCACCTCGCAGCGCCCGGAGGGCCTCCGTGGCCACCGCGATCCGTCTGACCCGCGCGAGCGCAACCGTCGCGTCGTCCATCGCCGGCGCGCCGCGCTCCGCCTGCCAGACGTCTGAGGCCGCATCGATAATCGGCTGGTCCTCCCACTGCTCGAGGTTGACCGTGACGCGCCGCATCGCCGCCTCGATGCGCCCTGTGAGCTCGCGCACCGCAGCGCGCTCGTTGATCTCGTCGCGCAGGAGGTCGCCCCAGGTGAACGGCTCGCTGATGATGACATGCGCCTCGGACCGAAACTCGTTGCGGTCGCGGAAGACGAGCCCCATGGCGATGATCGGAAAGTCACGCCCCGTCCGTTTCCCTGCCCCAATCGCGATGCGCGCCGCCCCGGTCTTGAGCGGCGCGAGGGCCGACGACGAGTGGCTGATGCCCTCAGGGAAGATCCCGATGGTGTTTCCGGCAGCAAGCACCGCGTGCACGTCGCGGAACGAATCAATGTTCTGGACGAGTTTGCTCGGATCGTCCTGTTGGCGGTAGACGGGAACCGACCCGACGCCCTTAATCAGCCAGCCAATAAGCGGATCGGTAAAGAGCGGCGCCTTCGCGAGGAATCGGACCGTGCGATCTGCCGCGCAGACCACGAGCGCGGGGTCGACCAGCGAGTTGCTGTGGTTGGCAACCAACAACACGGGGCCATCTGCCGGCACGCGCGCACCCGCGACGGTGACGCGGTAGTACGCGCGCACGGCGAGGTTGGAGACGATCGTCATCACCCAGGGCAGCTGCATCGTCGAAACCTATTTAGGCCGACCGCTTGTGGTATTGCCGCACCGCGATGGTGAGCACCACAACGCCGGCGGACGCGAGCACCGCGAGTTGGCGGGCGACGTCAACGAAGCCGGCGCCCTTGAGCATCACGGCACGCATGAGCGAAATATAGTGCATCATCGGGTTGAACCGCGCGACCCACTGAGCCCACTCGGGCATCGCGCTGATGGGCGTAAATAGCCCGCTCATGAGCAGGTAGACCATCAGGAACGAAAAGTTCACGAACATCGCCTGTTGCTGCGTCTCGGTGACGGCCGAGACCCAGAGCCCGATCCCGAGCGCCGCGACCAGGTAGAGCGCCGCGCCGCCGAAGACGAGAAAGAGGCTTCCGCGCATTGGCACACCGAATGCGACCTTCGCTACGACAAGGCCAATCGAGAGAACGACCATGGAGATGACCCAGAGCGGAATCAGCTTGGCCGCGATGAACACTGACTTGGTCACGGGCGTCACATTGAGCTGGTCCAGCGTTCCCGCTTCCTTCTCGCGCACGATGTTCATCGCGGTGAGTAGCGTGCCGACGATCGTCAGGAGTTGCACGAGGATCCCGGGCACCATGTAGTGGCGGTAGTCGAGCTCGGCGTTGTACCACCCGCGGGTGCGCACCTGCACGGCGGGGTGCCCCCGCATCGGAGGCCGTTCCACACGCGCGCCAGCAAGCGAGAGCGCTGGAGTGAGCTGCGCGCTAAGGTCGGTCGCATAGCGTACAAGAATTTCGCGCGCGTAGGCCTGCGTCACGGCGGCGGCGGCGCCATCTTCGGCATTAAGTTGCAGCTGCACCTCCGCGCGATGCTCGCGCACGATGGCACGCTCAAACCCCGCGGGAATCACGACGATCAGCTCAACCTCGCGGCGCATGAGCGCCTCGTCGCCCAACGGGACGGAGCCCGAACTGGCCGCGCGCGCGAAGCGCCCCGAGGCGGCGAGGCGATCGACGACGCTGCGAGACATGGTGCTCGCGTCCTGGTCCACCACGTACATCCTGGCGCGCTTTACCTCGAACGTTGCCGCGTTCGAGAGCACAAGCAGCTGCACCACCGGGATCATGAACAGCATCCGGACGAGCGCTGGGTCGCGGAAGATCTGCAAGAACTCCTTGCGCAGCAGAAATCGGAGTGCTCGCATCGTCAGGCCAGCCTAGCACGGAAGGACTTGATCGCCACCACGAGCAGCACGGTGAGCATCACCGCGAGTACGAGCAGTTCCTGCCAGAGGTGCACGATGCCAGCGCCTTTGAGCATGATCCCGCGCACGATGACGATAAACCAACGCGCCGGCACGATATTCGAGATGAGCTGCAGCGGCCACGGAAGACTCGCGATCGGAAAGATCATCCCTGAGAGCAGCGTGCTCGGTAGCATCGTACCGATCATCGACCCCATCATCGCCGTGCGCTGGGAGTTTGTGCGCGCAGCGATCAGCACGCCGAGCGCGAGGCCCACCAGTGCGTAGAGCGTCGAGGCTGCCAGCAGGAGGGCGAGGCTGCCGCGAAACGGCACCTGAAAGACCAGCCACGCCGCGACCATCGCCGTCACGACATTCGCGAAGGCGAGCAAGAGGTAGGGCGCGACCTTTCCGAGGATGATCTGCCAGGGCCGTAGCGGTGAGACGAGGAGGATCTCGAGGGTCCCACGCTCCTTTTCGCGCGAGAGGGAGATCGCCGTCATCTGCGCCGTCACGAGCGTGAGCACAAGGGAGATCAATCCGGGCACGAAGAGGTTGACGCTCTCGAGCGACTGATTGAAGCGCATCCGCACCTGCGGCTCGATCACCACCCCCTGCCTCGCCCCGGGGAGCGCGATCTGCCAGGCGCCGATCACGGCGCCAGCGTAGGCCTGGATGGTCGTGCCCGTATTCGGGTTGGAGGCGTCGGTGATCAGCTGCAACTGCGCGGGCGTCCCGTCGGCGAGCGCGCGCGCGAGGCCCGGCGCGATCACGAGCGCCACATCCGCCTGGCCACGCCGGAAGAGCGGCTCGATGACCTCGATCATCGCCGCCGTGGCGACCACGCGAAACCGACCATTGCCCGTGAAGTGCGCGCGTAAGGCGAGCGAGGCATCGTCTGGCGCAGCGTCCACGATCGCCAGTCGAATGTCCTTCACGTCGGTCCGAATCGCAAAACCGAACAACACGACCTGCGCCAGCGGCAGGAGCAATAGAATGACGAGCGTCTGACGGTCGCGGAGGATGTGTCGCAACTCCTTGACGACGAAGGCCGCGAGCGCGTGAAGCCGTTCAGGGGTGCGCATCTCAGCCCGCCCCAGCGGTCGTTGGGCGGGCCAGTCGGACGAACACTTCATCGATGCTCGACACGCCGAACTCGGCCTTCAACGCCGCTGGCGTTCCGATGGCGGCGATCCGACCGTCCACCATAATTGAGAGGCGGTCGCAGTACTCGGCTTCGTCCATGTAGTGCGTCGTGACGAAGACCGTCGTACCGCGCGCGGCGGCGGCGTAGATCATCTCCCAGAACTGCCGGCGCGTGACCGGGTCGACCCCGCCAGTGGGTTCGTCGAGAAAGACCACCGCCGGGCGATGCAACATCGCGACCGAAAATGAGAGCTTCTGCTTCCAGCCAAGCGGGAGCGTGCTCACTAGTTTGTCGGCGACCTGCATGAGGCCGAGCTCACTGAGCATCGCGGTGCCACGCGCCCGAATGTCGAGATCGCTGAGGCCGTAAATACCGCCGTAGAGCGTGATATTCTCGCGCGGCGTGAGGTCGTCATACAGGGAGAAGCGCTGGCTCATGTAACCGATCCGCTTCCGGACCTCCTCGGACTGCGTCACCACGTCGAAACCCGCCACACGCGCCGATCCACTGGTGGGCGCGAGCAGTCCGATCAGCACTTTGATCGCGGTCGTCTTTCCCGCACCGTTGGCGCCGAGAAAGCCAAAGACCTCGCCCACCTGGACGTCGACACTGATCGCGTCCACCGCGGTGAAGTCGCCAAAGCGGCGCGTGAGGTCCTTGACCTCGATCGCCAGTGTCATGCGGGGGCGCCAGGCTCGTCACCCATGAGCGCCATGAAGGCGTCCTCGATCCCCGGTGCGATGCGCGACATGGTCATCTCGGCAATGCCGCGTGTGGTGAGCCAGGCGGTCACCTCGGCGATCACCTGCGGCGGATGATGCGCCTCGCGCGCATCGCTGTAGTGCAAGGTGTCGCCGAATGGGTGCACCGACGCGGCGTGCGGGAACGCCCGCAGCGCTTCGATGGTCGCGTGCCGAGGGACCCCGTGCACCGCGTAGAGCGGGCGCGGAAACCGGGCGCCGATCGCGCCCGGTACGTCGATCGCCAGGACCCGTCCCTTCTGCACGAGCGCCACGCGGTGACAGCGGTCGGCTTCGTCCATGTAGGGCGTGGAGACGACGATCGTGAGTCCCGAGGATTGCAGGTCGTGTAGCAGATCCCAAAACTCGCGGCGCGAGACCGCGTCCACCCCCGTAGTGGGCTCGTCGAGCAACAACAGCTCTGGCCGGTGCACCAGCGCGCACGACAGCGCGAGCTTCTGCTTCATTCCACCAGAGAGCTGGCCGGCGCGGCGATGCTTAAACGGCTCGATCTGCGCGTAAATCGGCGCAATGATGTCATATCCTTTTTCGATCGTCGTGCCAAACACTGACGCGAAGAAGCGCAGGTTTTCTTCAACGCTCAGGTCGGGATAGAGCGAGAAACGCCCGGGCATATAGCCGACGCGTTTGCGAATCTCCCAGAGATCGCGCACGACGTCGCGGCCGAGCACCGTGGCGGTGCCGGCGTCGGGCACGAGGAGTGTGGTGAGGATGCGGAATAGCGTCGTCTTGCCGCCACCGTCGGGACCCACGAGCCCAAAGAGTTCCCCGGCACGGACGTCGAATGTCACGTCATCGAGCGCGACGGTGCTGCCGAAGGTCTTTCGGACCCCTTCGATTACGACGGGCGACGACGCTTGGGTCACCACGACACCTTGCTCACGGCGACACCGTGCTCAAGGCGCAGCCACCGTGGCGGCGAATGTGATATCGGCTGGCATGCCGATTTTGAGCGCGCCCTGCCGGTTGGCCACGCGCACCTTCACGGCGTAGACAAGATCGGCGCGTTCGTCACGCGTCTGCACCGGCGTGGGCGTAAACTCGCTCTGCGTGGCAATCCAAGTGAGGGTGCCTGGCAGCACCAGGCTGCCGTCCGGTCCCTGCTGGACACGAACCTCGACCGTCTGCCCGAGCTGCACCGCCGAGAGCTGCGCACCCGAGACGTACGCCCTGAGTTCGAGCGTGTCGAGCGACGCCACTTTGTAGAGCGGCTGGCCCGGATTCACCATCTCGCCCTCGCGCGCGTAGGTCGCGAGCACCGTGCCGGCGAGCGGATTCAACACCGTCGCCCGGGAGACCCGGTCGCGAGCCTGCGCCACCCGTGCCTCCACCGCCGCCGCCTCGAGCTCCACGCTACGCTGCTGCGCCCGCACCGCATCGAGCTGAGCGGCCACGCCCCGATGATCGCGCTCGGCCTGATCGAGCTGCTGCGCGGTGGCAGCCTGCTGCCCCTGCAGGCGCTTGGTGCGCTCATAGACCCG
This sequence comes from Gemmatimonas phototrophica, assembly GCA_945869195.1. GTDB lineage: Bacteria > Gemmatimonadota > Gemmatimonadetes > Gemmatimonadales > Gemmatimonadaceae > Pseudogemmatithrix. The sequence goes on from CAMBNV010000004.1 coordinate 87,350, forward strand.
TTCGGCAATCTCGCGTTGCACCTCGAGCACGCGCAGCTGTTCTCCGACCTCGGCGAGACGCGCTATCATGGCGGCACGCTGTGCAGAAAGCTGTGCACGGTCCAACGAAAGTGCGGTCGTATCGATGACCGCGACGAGGGCGCCGCGCCCAATCTGCTGGCCCTCAGTGACCAGGAAGCGCCGCACCGGCCCGCTCGTTTGCGCGGCGACAACGACCTCAGTCGCCTCGAAGTTGCCATAGGCGTCTGGCTCACTCGCAGTGCCACACGCGAGCATGCCGAACACCAGGAGCGACACCACCGCGGACGCGGAGCAGCGAGAGCGAATTGAATATGAGCGCATTAGCGGACCTCGAGTCCGACGGTGGTTAGAAAACGGGCCCGCGCTTGCGCAAGCTCAACGCGATGCGCGGCGCGCACGAGGCGCGCCGTCTGCAGGTCGGTCTCGCGGTCCACGAACTCAGCGACCGTCACGACCCCCTCCTGATAGCGGAGTCGCGTCTCGTGCACGACACGTTCCCGCAGTGCGACAATCGCCGCGTCGGCCTCGATCGTTCGCGCGAGCCGGTCGACCGCGGCGAGATCGGCGAGCGTACCGCGCCGGAGTCGGTCGGTGAAGGCGCGCTCCTCGCGCATGATCACCTGTTGCTCCAACGCGAGGGCCTCGCGCTCGCGCTGCACCGCGCCCCAGTCGAACGGGGCCCATTCCACCTGCACCCCCGCGAGCCAATATCCATCGAACTCACGTGCGAGCTGGTTGAGACCCGGGCGGCCGTACCCCGAGCGCCCGAACGCCGAGACGCGCGGTTGCTCCTGCGCCGCGACCGCCGTACGACGACGCTCGACCAGCTCCCGGCCGCGCGCGAACTGCTCGTACTCGGGGCGCGTACGGAGCGAGTCGACAGCACGCCGCGCCGCGATTACAGCCGGACCGCTCTCGGGCATCGCCAGGGCGTCACTGGCAGTGATGGTGCGGCCGGTGAGATCGCCGAGCAGCGCGAGGGCGACCTGCCGACCCGACTCGACCTCGTCGAGCGACTGTCCCCGGCGCAGCAGCTCGGCTTCAAGCATCGCCGCTTCGCCCGCGAGGGACGCGCCCGCGGACACGCGCGCGCTGGCCAGACGCAGCTGTACCTCGAGATCGGCGATGCCAGCCCGAAGCACGCTCGACTGCCCATCGAGCATCAGGGCCGTAAAGAAGGCATCGTTGACCAGCTGACGCTGCGCGTAGAGCACCGCGGCGACGCGCGCCTCTGACTCCGCGAGCTGCGCGCGTTCCGCTTCCTCGCGCGGTCCGCGCGAGGGATCGAAGAGCCGTACACGCGCCGCGAGACTTGCATCGTACGTGTCCTTGTAGGGCATCAGCGCGCCAGGGATCGGCACACTCGTCACATCAGACTGATGTTGTGCCTGGCCATTCACGCCGATCGTAGGGAATCGTTCGGCACGCAGGTTCTCCAGGCGGAGGCGGCTCTGCTCGGTCAGTAACCGTGCCTGCGTGCTGCGCGGATCATGCGCGACGGCGGCGCGTTGGAGATCGGCGAGGTGCACCGTGTCGAGCGACTGTGCCTGTGTTGGCACCGGACCGAACAGCAGCGTCGCTGAGAGCAGCGTGGGTACGAGGGAGCGGATCATGGGCGCAGGGTGTTGAGGATCTGTTGCGGCAAATCAGCGCGGCGGACGTCAAGAAATCGCTCCCAGTCGGCGGAATCGAGACCGATGAGGTGCGCAAGCATCGGTCTGGCGGCGAATGGGAAGACACAGAGCGAGGCGAGGTTTACGACAAACTGTTCGGCGGTGATCAGACGGAAGTCGCCGCGCTTGGCGCGCAACGCGAGATCGCGCCCGAGCACGGCGAGCGCGCGGCGCGGCGCGTCCGGAACGCCTGCGCTCACGAGCTCGCTCGCGAGCGCCACCATGCGCTCGGGATTGAAGTTCATCTCGCCAAGCACGAAGCCTGGCAGAAACGGATGCGCGCGCAGCGTATCGAGGTAATGGTGGACGACCCGCTCAACGCGCGCCTCGATGGAGGCGTCGGACGAGAGGATGCGCAGAATGCCCGGAAAGAGCTTGGCTGCGGACTCGCGGAACACGGCGAGCGCGAGGCCGTCCTTAGTGCCGAAGTAGTAGTGAAGGAGCGCCTGGTTCACGCCCGCCTCCTCCGCGATCTCCTGCATGCGAGCGCCGCCGGAGCCGCGGCGAACAAAGACCGTGCGTGCCGCATCGAGGATGCGACGCTCGGTCTCGCCGTCGCCTGACTTGGCTGTGGCGGGAGTCTTTACCCTCGTCTTCGTAGCGGCCATGGTCCCGATTGCTGTAGTTAACTAACCAGTTAATAAATAGAATAGGCCGCGCCAACCGCGAACGCAAGCGACCCCCGCTCCTCGCCTCCCTATATTCCCCCCTCGATGCTCTCGCTCGTCTTTCGGCTCATCCTCCGAGCCCTCGTCAGCCCCCGTACCGCGATCGCCCTACTGGTGGTCGGCTGGCGATTCCGCCGCAATCACTGGTGGACCCGTGCACCGTTTCTCCCGCTCCCGGCGCGCGACTACCTGCGGTGGCGCCTGTACACCGCCTACGGCGATCACGATGCCGTCCCGGCGGTGGAGGACGTGATCCGATACGCGCGCTGGGCGGCGCGTATCGGGTGAAGCCGGCCGCGCCGAGCGACGTGTCAGAGACCGACCTCGGCGCTTCCTTTGAGTCGCGACTCAAGGCACAGGCGCTCGGACTCGGCTTCGATCTCGCCGGCATCGCCCGACTCGGTCCGGCGGAGACCGCCCCGGCATTCCAGCACTGGCTCAACGCCGAGCATCATGGCGAAATGCACTATCTGTACCGGGGTGCCGAGCTGCGCGCTGACTCGACGCGCCCCGAGCCAGGGATGCTCTCGGCGGTGGTGGTCGCGCTCGACTACGGCGGCCGGCAGCCCAGTGGTCCCATCGCGCGATACGCCCGAGGCGACGACTATCATCGGCTGATGTGGGACCGGCTGGATGAACTCCTTGCCTGGGTGCACGCCGAACGCGGCGCAGGGGTGCGTGGCCGAGCATATGTCGACACCGGCCCGATCCTCGAACGCGATCTCGCCCGCCGCGCCGGACTCGGCTGGTTCGGCAAGAACACCATGCTAATCAATCCGCGCATGGGGTCGTTCTTTTTTATCGGATCGCTCTTCCTCGAGCTCGACCTAATCCCCGACGCGCCGTTCGCAGTGGATCACTGCGGGAGCTGCACCCGCTGTCTCGACGCGTGCCCCACCAATGCCTTCGTCGCGCCCGGTGTAATGGATGCGCGCCGCTGCGTCTCCTATCTCACGATTGAGAGCCGTTCGGCGATCCCGGCAGAGTTCCACGCCGCCGTCGGCGACCATCTCTATGGCTGCGATATCTGCCAAGACGTCTGTCCCTGGAATGTGCGCTTTGCCAACGCACCACCGACCGACGGACCGCTCTCGCCCCGCCCGGAGTTCGTCGGCACCGACGCCGCGAAGCTCGCGCGTGAGATCCTCGCGCTCGACGAATCCGCGTATAGGGAACGCTTTCGGAGCTCGGCGATCCGGCGTGCCAAGCTGAGTGGACTGCAGCGCAATGCGACCGTCGTGCTCGCGAACACTGCAGAGCGCTAGCGCACGCGCAATCGGACCGCTGTACCTCAGGGATCCCGAACCACGGCGTCCACTCCCTCACGGTCCACCGAGCACTGCGCGACCGCGAGGCTCGTAGCGACGGCAGCGGCGGCGGCGTCCGGCAGCTCGATCGTCCACTCGACCAATCGCGCCTCGTCGTCCCCCGCTGGTAGCGCGTCCGCGCCAGCCCAGACGTTGGTGCCGACGTGATGGTGATACCCCCCGGCGCCAAAGAAGCGCGCCCCGGGATAGCTCCACATCATGCGATCGAAGCCTAACGCGCCTGAGTAGAACGCCGACGCGCGCGCGAGGTCGGCAACATGCAGATGTACGTGACCGATCACGGTGCCGCTCGGCATCCCGGCCCACCGCGTCGGACCCGCCACCGACTCGAGCCCGAGTAGATCCACTGATCCTGCACCCATCACGAGCTCGCGTCCGACGCGCTGCCAGTTCTCGCGGGGCCGATCAGCGTAGACCTCGATCCCGAGCCCGTCGGGATCCGTGAGATAGAATGCCTCGCTCACGAGGTGATCTCCGGCGCCGGCGCGCACACCATGTACCGCGAGGTGCCGCACGAACTGACCGAGTGAGGGACACCCGAGGCGCGTCGACGCAGGAAGACGAAAGCCAGGAGGGGCCTCGCCGTAGGTGCCAGGGAGTGCAGCGAGCGTCTCGTTTATGGGCACACGTTGGAGTTGTGAAGCGAACGCAGCGCAGGCAAGTTGTGGGCACACCACGCCGGCGTAGCCCTGCCCGCTCCTTCCTACCAACCGATGACCGCTGCGCACGAAGAATACGACTGGATCATCATCGGTTCCGGCTTCGGCGGCAGCGTCTCCGCGCTTCGCCTGAGCGAGAAGGGCTACAAAGTCGCGGTCATCGAGGCCGGCCACCGCTATGCCGACGACGAGTACGCCAAGACGACCTGGGACCTCAGGCGCTTTCTGTGGGCCCCCTCGCTCGGCCTGCGCGGCATTCTCCGGCTCTCGCCGTTCAAGGACATCTTCATTGCATCGGGCGCCGCGGTGGGCGGTGGGAGTGCGGTGTACGCGAACACACTCTACCGCGCCAAGCCCGCCTTCTTTACCCACGCGCAGTGGGCGCGTCTCGAGGACTGGAGCACAGTCCTGCGTCCGCACTACGAGACCGCGGAGCGCATGCTCGGGGTCGCGACCGTTCCCTACGCCAGCGGAGGACAAGACCTCCTCCGCGCGGTCGGTGAGCACCTTGGCGTTGCCGACACCTTCACGCGTACACCGGTCGGTGTCTTTTTCGGAGAGCCCGGCCGCGAAGTCCCTGATCCGTACTTCGGCGGCGAGGGGCCGCCGCGCACGGGGTGCACGCGCTGCGGCGAGTGCATGGTCGGGTGCCGCGTTGGCGCGAAGAACACGCTGCTCAAGAACTATCTCTGGTTTGCTGAGAAGCAGGGCGCGACCGTCATCGGGGACCGCGAAGTAACCGACATTCGCCCCGCGGGCGCGGCGGACGGCAGCCAAGGCTACGAGATCACGACGCAAACACCGGGCGCCTGGTTCACCAAGGGTCGACGCACCTTCCGTGCGCGCGGCGTCATCGTCTCGGCAGGCGCGCTCGGTACCAATCGTCTACTCGGCACCTGCAAAGCCAAGGGCTCCCTGCCGCGTCTCAGTGACCGCCTCGGCGAGCTCGTGCGCACGAACAGCGAATCGATCCTCGCAATCAGTCTCCCCGACGACTCGTCACAGCCGTGGAAAGACGTCGCGATCAGCGCCAGCGTGCATCCCGACCCGGACACCCACATTGAGTTCGCGACCTACGGTCGGCACGGCGACTTCATGTCGCTCCTCATGGCACCGCTCACCGGCAACGGCACGAGGGTCACGCGACCGCTGATGTTGCTTGGGAGCATCCTCCGGCATCCCGTCCGCGCGATCAGGGGCCTCTCACCGATCGGCTGGAGCCGTCGCTCGCTGATCATTCTCGTGATGCAGTCGAGCGACAACGCGATGGCGTTCCGAGTCCGCCGCGGACTCTTTGGCGGCATCTCCCTGCGCACAGAGCAGAATATGGAGCGACCGAATCCGACGTTCATCCCGGTCGCAAACGCGACGGCGCGGTGGCTGGCGCAGCACACCGGTGGCGTCCCGGCGTCCAGCGCGCTCGAAGCGGCGGCGAACATCCCCAGCACGGCGCATATCCTTGGTGGTGCGGTAATCGGCGCCGACGCGGCACACGGCGTGGTCGATTCGCAGCTGCGTGCCTTCGGCTATGCGAACCTGATGATCGTGGACGGCTCGACGATGCCGGCGAATCCCGGCGTGAACCCGTCACTCAGTATCACGGCACTCGCGGAACACGCCATGAGCGGGGTCCCTCCGGCTCCCCGCTGATGACGCTCAGCGAAGTGCTTTCCGCACCGCGGGCGCGACGACGGTGCCGTAGAGCTCGATCGCGCGCAACATCTTGTCGTGGGGCATCGTCCCGACGCTGAGCTGGAGCAGAAACCGCGTGTGACCAAAGAGCTCGTGTTCCCAGAGGATCTTGTCGATGACCTGCTGCGGGTCACCGACGAAGAGCGCGCCCGGCCGTGAGATTTCCGCGGCGAACTGTTGACGGGTCGGCGCCGGCCAGCCTCGCTCACGGCCGATCTTCGCCATCTGCGTCATGAAGGGCGGGAAGGCGGCCTCCACGGCAACCCTGGCCGAGTCGGCGATGAACCCGTGTGAGTTGATGCTCACCTCCAGCGTATCCAGGTCGTGCCCGGCCTTCACCCACGACGCGCGATACAGATCGACGAGCGGCTTGAATCGCTCAGGAGAGCCGCCGATGATAGCGAGCGCCATCGGGAGTCCGAGCGTGGCCGCCCGCACCACGGACTCCGGCGTACCACCGACCGCGATCCAGAGCGGGATGGGCGCCTGAACCGGGCGCGGATACACCGGCTGGTCCGTGAGCGGTGCGCGGTGCTGTCCCTGCCAGGTCACCCGCTCGTTGGCGCGCAACTTGAGCAGGAGCTCAAGTTTCTCGGAGAAGAGCGCGTCGTAGTCGTGCAGGTCATAGCCAAAGAGCGGGAACGATTCAATGAACGAACCGCGCCCCGCCATGATCTCGGCCCGGCCATGGCTCAGCAGATCGACGGTGGAATACTCTTGAAAAACGCGTACCGGGTCGTCGGAGCTGAGGACCGTGACCGCGCTGGTCAGCCGGATCCGCCTGGTACGCATCGCCACGGCGGCGAGCACCACGGCGGGCGTCGACGCGACGTAGTCCGGACGGTGGTGTTCTCCGACACCGAACACGTCGAGCCCGACCTCGTCGGCGAGCGCGGCCTCTTCCATGAGGTTCGCGAGCCGCTGTTCGGGCGAGATGACATCGCGCGAATTCGCGTCGGGCGTCGCTTCGACGAAGGTGTAGAGACCGAGTTGCATTGGAATCTCAAACTAGTCGTGCATGGCGAAGTCGCAACGAATTTCCTACCACGCTCACCGAGCTGATCGCCATCGCCGCGCTCGCGATCACCGGGCTCAGCATTATCCCAAACGTGGGGTAGAGCACCCCCGCCGCCACGGGAATTCCAATCACGTTGTAGATGAACGCCCAGAAGAGATTTTCTTTCATGGTGCGCATCGTACGCCGGGAGAGCACGATCGCCTGCGCCGCCGTACGCAGGTCGCCGCGCATAAGCACGATGTCTCCCGCCTCCACCGCGATGTCGGTCCCAGTGCCGATTGCCATCCCCACATCAGCCTGGATGAGCGCGGGCGCGTCGTTGATGCCGTCGCCGATCATCGCGACAACTTTCCCCTCGGCCTGTAGCCGCCTGATTTCTGCCACCTTGCCGGCAGGGAGCACTCCGGCCACCACGCGGTCCACCCCCGCTGTGCGCGCGATTGCGCTGGCCGTGAGGTGGTTGTCGCCGGTGAGCATGACGACCTCGAGTCCCATCCCATGCAGCGTCGCGATCGCCTCGCGTGAGGTTGCCCTGATCGGATCTGCCACCGCGACGAGTCCTGCGAGCGCGCCATCGGTCGCGATGTACATCGCGGTGCGGCCCTCGCCGGCCAAGCGCTCGGCGACCGCCGAGAGCGGCGCGGTCTCAATCGCGCAGTCCGCCATGAAGGTCGCGTTGCCGACGGCGACCGCAACGCCGGCAACCACGCCGGTCACGCCACGCCCGGTGACCGAGGCAAACGCCTCGACCGGAGACAACGGAACGCCGCGCGCGGCCGCATGCGCCACGATCGCCGCGGCGAGCGGATGCTCAGAGCTGCGCTCGAGCGACGCCACGAGTTGCAACAGCGATTCCTCGCGGCGCGGCGCTCCCGGTGCCAGAACAAGATCCGTGACGACGGGCTTGCCCGCGGTGACCGTGCCGGTCTTGTCGAGGACAATCATGGTGATCTCTCCCGCGCGTTGGAGCGCCTCACCGCCTTTGATCAACACGCCGAGCTCGGCGCCGCGCCCAGTGGCGACCATCACCGCGGTGGGCACCGCGAGCCCCATCGCGCAGGGGCAGGCGATGATCAGCACCGCGACTGCCGCCGCGAAACCGCGCACCGCGCTCGCCGTGTCAGCGAGGAAGTACCAGGCGACGAACGTCAGCACCGCGAGGACCATCACCGTAGGTACGAACACCGACGAGATGCGGTCGGCCAGCTGCTGGATCGGAGCGCGCGATCCCTGCGCGTCGCGCATGAGTTTGACGATCTGTGCCAGCACCGAATCGTAGCCGAGCGTCGTCGCCGTGAGACGAAACGCGCCGGTCCCATTCATGGTCCCGCCGATCACGCGGTCCCCGATTTGTTTCGACACCGGCATCGACTCGCCCGTGAGCATACTCTCGTCGACCGCACTCTCTCCGTGCACGACCACGCCATCGACGGGGATGCGTTCGCCCGGTCGCACCACGACCACGTCGCCCGCATTCAGGTGGTCGATCCCCATGTCGCGCTCCTCGCCCCGACACACCACGCGCGCGGTCTTCGGCTGTAGGTGCACCAGTCCGCGGAGGGCGACCGCCGTATTGCGCTTGGCGCGCGCCTCGAATGCGTTCCCCGTGAGGATGAACGCGATGATGAGGATCACGGCCTCGTAGTAGACATCCGCTGCCACACCGCGCGACGTGAAAAACCCCGGCGCGACCGTCGCGATGATCGAGTAGACGTACGCCGCCCCCGTCCCCACGGAAATCAGTGAGTTCATATCCGCCGATCCATGGCGGAGCGCCGACCAGGCCCGCGTGTAGAAATGCCGCCCCGCCGATAACATCACACCGGTCGTGATCACGAGTAGCGCCCATGAGGCCCATGCGGAGTGATGCATCATCGGCATGGCCAGCATGGCTCCCACTCCGATCGCCCCGCTCATGATCGCCTTCAGGCGAAGTTCCGTAAACTCCTCCGCTGTCTTCGCGTCGCGCGCTTCCTGCTCCTCGAACGCGCTGCGCTCCTCAGCCGGAATCTCGGCGCCGTAGCCGGTATCGCGAATCGATGCGACGAGCGACTCGACCGAGATCGCGGTCGGAGCGTACGTGACGGTCGCGGTCCCCATCAGGAGATTGACCGTGGCGTCCAGCACCCCGGGCTGCTTTTGTAGCGTGCGCTGCACCCGCGACTGACAGGCGGCGCACGTCATCCCGCTCACCGGAATGCGCGCCGTGCGCAGTTCCACGGGCGCAAGCGCGGGGCGCGGCATCGCGTCGTGCGGATTGGGCGTGGCGGCGGTCATCGGTCTCTCCACGGGCGGCGTTCCATCCCCTCAGATGGCGAAGTCTATATACCCCCCTCCCCTATATCAAGAGAGACCCGCGAGTCGGTTTGTACAAGCCATTCGTACTTAGGTTTCGGTCTCGCTCCGCACGCGTTGGCGACCTCCTTCCTGGAACTCTCTGTCCTCACTTCCCCCTCGCAACGCCAAGACCCGCTATGTCGACTGGCGTCGGGGCCGCTCGCGCACGCCCTCGCTCACGCGTCGTACCGTGCGAGTGCGCGGTCTCGACTTCGCGGTCTGGGTGAGTCCGCCCGTCGCTGGCGCGACACCGATACTCGCGATCAACGGCGGGATGATCTACGGACATGGCCTGCTCTGGCCGGCCTTCTCACCGTTCGCCGCAGGCCGTCAGGTGATTCTCTACGATCAGCGCGGCCGCGGAGAAACGCAGACCCCGCCGGGGCTACGTGCGGCACGCGTGGAACACGACGTGCTCGACGTCCCGGCACTCCGTCAGGCACTCGGCATTGCGCGGTGGGATCTGGTCGGCCATTCGTGGGGCGGTGGGATTGCGTTGCTCGCGGCGGCGGCTGACCCCGACGGCGTGCGTCGGGTGGTGACCTTCGACGCGGTCGGTGCCACCTCTGGATGGCTCGACGAACTGCATGCCAGCGCGCTCGCGCACCTCAAGCGCCGCGGCGCAGTCGAGGAACATCGACGACTGGCACTCCTCGACCCGACTGCGCTGTACGAACCCGACGCCGAGCGCCACGCCGGGTACAGCCGCACGATGTACGCGGCCTGGTTCCATGATCAGGAAATGCGCACCTTCGCGCCGCCGCACTCCTTGAGCCGTACGGGGGCAACGATCGCCTCGCGTCTCAGGCGCGAGGGCTTCGACTGGCGAGATCACTACGCTGCCGTGTGCGCACCGGTGCTGCTGATCCACGGCAGCGAGGACGCGATCCCGCTCGCCGAAGCGGAACGCTCCGCGGCGCTGATTCCCAAGGCCCGCCTGGTCGCGATACCGGAGGCAGGTCATATGCCGTTCTTTGAGAACCCAGCACCGAGTTTTGACGCGGCACTGGCCTTCCTCGACGCGCCGGAGGGGTGATGCGAGGAGGCCTCCCGGTGTGGATCTCGGCTTGCCTGTTCTTGAGCGCGTGCGGCGAGCGAGGCCGCGGTGCGGACGGGACCGTGCAGACCCCTCCACGAAGCGCCGCGGACAGCGCCTTTGTCGACTCGGTGTTGCGCGCCGCCGAGGACATCGGGGCAACGGTCACCGAGACCAGATCGAACAACCCGGCACCTCTCCAGAATCCAGACGCTGTGCGCACGGCGCTCGTGGCATACGCGAGGGGGACCTACATCGGCGAATTTTTCACCACCCACGATTCGACGAACTTCCGATGGCCTGAACGCACGCGCGATCCCTTGCGCGTCTGGATCCAGTCGAGCACGCTCGACGATTACACCGCCGCCCACTATACCGCGGTGCGTGATGCGTTCGACCCGTGGGTCGCCACGGGCATCCCCGTCGGGTTCGACGTCACCGAAGACTCCGCGCGCGCCGAAATCCTGATCACCTGGATCGCGCGCTACGAGAGTCGGACAACGGGTCGTACGCGCACCTTGCGCGACCAGCACGGCTGGCTCACGGGCGGCGGAATCGAGCTCGCGCTCGCACAGCCCGACGGACGGGTGCTCACGGAAAACGAGGTGCGCGCGATTGCGCGTCACGAGATCGGTCACCTGCTCGGTCTCGACCACACCCGGGACGAGACAAACATCATGGCGGCGCGGGTGCGGGTGACTGAGTTGAGCGAGGCGGACCGTGCAACGGTCCGCCTCGTCTACCGGTTGCCGCCCGGCAACCTCCGCGCGCCCTGAGCCTGGGGTGGAGCGAGGTGTTCGAAGGGGCGGTGGGCCAAAAGGATTGCCACTCCGGCCCAGGTGTGCAACCTGAAATGGGGGGAGTTACCTCACGTCGGTCAGAGAGTCAGCCAATATTACGGTACCGTAGTCCGTTCGAGTCCCCGCACCGCCACAGATGCTACTTCCGCTCATCACACTCTCCGCCGTACTGACGTTGGGCCGGGGACTTCCCCTTAACGCCCCTCACGCCGTCGGCATGTCTTCCAGTCGCCTCGCCACCGTCGATCATGTGGTGCGCCGCGGCATCACCGCCGGTGCCTACCCTGGCGCTGCGGTCGTGATTGGACGAAAGGGCTTCTCGGTCTGGCAAAAGGGCTACGGTCGCCTCTCTTGGGCCACGACGAGCACCGCCGTTGTGCCCGACGAGAGCATCTACGACCTCGCCAGTCTGACCAAAGTCATCGCCACCACCACCGCGGTGATGATTCTCTACGAGGAAGGGACGCTCGACCTCAAGGCGCCCGTCCAGCAGTACCTCCCCGAGTTCACTGGCGAGGGCAAGGAACGCGTCACTGTCGAGCACCTGCTCACGCACCGCTCCGGCCTCCCACCGGGCCTTCAGCTCTGGAAGACGGCAAGCACGGCAGCGGAGGCCAAACAGCAGATACTCGAGACGCAGTTGCAACAGCGCGCCGGTGCCCTCTTCAACTACTCCGATCTCGGTCCCGACGTCCTGGGCTGGATCGTCGAACGTATTTCCGGCCAGCCCCTCGACGCCTTCACCGCGCAACGCATCTTCGTCCCCCTGGGCATGGACGACACGGGCTTCCGCCCTGCGGCGGCGCAGCGGTTACGGATCGCGCCCACCGAGATGACGCCGCCGCGCGGCTATCCGCTTCGTGGTGAAGTCGCCGACGAGGCCGCCTTCACGCTCGGTGGTGTGGTCGGTCATGCGGGCCTCTTCAGCACCGCCACCGACCTCTCCGTCTTCGCGCAGATGCTCCTGAATGGTGGGATGTACAACGGCGTGCGTATCGTCCGCGAGGCGACTGTCCGCAAGTTCATCACACCGGTCGCCGATCACCGTGCCCTCGGCTGGGAGGTCGCCGCCGGTGAGCGCGGCGCCGGCGAGTACCTGAGTCAGAGCGCCTACGGTCATGTGGGCTATACGGGCACCTCCCTCTGGATTGACCCAAAGCGGGAGCTGTTCGTCATCCTGCTCACCAACCGCGTGCATGCCGCGCGCGCCCGTCGCCCGGGGATTATCATCGCCGACGTGCGGCACGACCTCGCCGACGCTGCGGCGCTGGCCGTCACCGACGAGCCGCTACTGCGCCAGATTGCGTGGCCGCGTACCTTCCGCGTTGATCAGGCCGCTGACTGGAGCCCGCGCACGCGGCCCCTGGCGAAGCGGCCCACTACGAAAGCGAAGCGCAAGTGAACGACTCAGAGCAGGACAGCGCGCCAGCCGGCGCGATCTCCGTGGATCAGGTGAAGCTCGTGCTCCGGAAGGTCAAGGACCCCGATCTTAACCTCAACATCCTCGACCTCGGCCTCATCTACGAGATTCGTGTCGAGGGCACTGACGTCCACATCGACATGAGCCTCACTTCGCCGGGGTGCCCATCGGGTCCAGAGATCATGAAGGATGCCGAGGATCATCTGAAGGCGCTGCCCGGTGTCGGTGCCGTGCAGGTCAACCTGATCTGGTCGCCGCCGTGGACGCCCGAGAGGATCGAGCCGCGGGTGCGGGCCTACCTGGGGTTCTGACGCCGCCGCGTTCGCGCGGGCGATAGAGATCACTCGCGGTACGGCGATTCCTTCTGCCAGGGCGCGAGCGCCTTCACGAAACCGTCGCCCATCTCGGCGATCTGCCACTTTCGGAACTCAGGAATCGTCTCGATGACCGACGTCTCCGTCGGGAGCAGGCGCGCGACCTGTTCCATGCGGTCGCGGGAGCAGAGGACGCCCGGATCGAGTTCGAGCCGCGCGGCCGTATCGTCACGCACCGACTTGAGCGCACCGACCTTCTGATCGAAGTCCGGGTCGCGATCCCAGCGCGCCGCCTTTGGAAACCGCGGCAGGTCCGCCTCCGGGACGTCCTGTCCCCGCGCGATCGCCGCCAAGAGCTCGTCCGCGGCCCGTTCAAGGATGCCGCGCGGCATCCCCTTGATGCGCGCGAGTACGTCCTTCGCCGTGGGGGCGATGCGCACGGCTTCGAACAGGACCTCGTTCGACATGACTCGAAAGGTCGCGCGATCGAGTTTAAGCGCCGCGGCATCGCGCCAGACAAAGAGTTCCTTGAGGATCGCGAGTTCACGACGCGTGAGATCGCGGGCGCCCTTCACCTTGAGGAAGGCGTTACCCGGCTCCTCTTTCGACCAGCCGATCGTCTCGAGGCGAAGGAACTCCTCCTTGGCCCACTCCAGTCGTCCCTTCTGCCGCAACTCCTCGTGCAGGATGTCGCGCAGGGCGAGCAGATGCATCGTGTCCTGCGCGGCGTAGTCGAGCATGTCGGCCGTGAGGGGGCGCATCGACCAGTCGGCGCGCTGGTGCTTCTTGTCGAGCTTGAGGCCGAACGACCGTTCAAGCAACGCCGCGAGCCCGAACGCCTTGAGGCCGAGAAGCTGCGCCGCGATGCGCGTATCGAAGACGTTGCGGATCTGCCAACCATAGTCCTGACGTAGCAGGCGCAGGTCGTAGTCGGCGTCGTGGAAAACGATCTCGACCGCAGGGTCCTGTACAATCTCACCGAGCGCGGAGGGTGCACTGATCGGCAGCGGATCAATAATCGCATGCTGGTCGCGCGTCGAGAGCTGGAGTAGGTAGATCCGATCGATGAACCGATGGAAACTCGCCCCCTCGGTATCGAGCGCCAGAATCGCCGACTTGCGAATGGACGCGAGCCACTGCCCGACCGCGGCATCCGTGTCGAGATAAGTGGCGGTCGGCATCGTGGTTCCTGTCACGTCTAGTCCGGGCTCGAGAGCGATGAAGTCGTTGCAATCTAGTCCGCAGACGAGCCGGCCGGCTCTGGACTAGATTGTTGTCACCCCAACGACCAGCCGCCCTCCATGTCGCCCGCCTCCAAAACCGCCAGGCAGTCCGAGCTCATCCGAGCGGCACTCATTGTCGTCGCGACGCTCGTCGGTCTACAACTCCTCTGGTCCGCCCGGCTCCTCGTCCTCATCGTCTTCCTCGGCATCCTCTTCGGGCTCGCCGCTGACCGCGCCGTGGAGTTGATCCAGCGCCGCGTACCCATCAAGCGCAGCCTCGCCGCCCCGGTCGTGGTCTTTGGCACGGTGATCCTGCTGGTGCTCGTGGGCGCCTGGGCTGGCCCAACACTGGCTACGCAGTCGCAGGATCTACGAGTAAAAATCCCAGCAGCGGTCTCCAAGCTGGAGCTCTGGCTCGCGGCCAACCAGCCGAGACTCCTCGACGCCGTCGCACCCCCCGATTCGCTTGCGGCGTCACTGCCGACTGTCGTTGCGTCCAGCACCCCGCGCACCAATGGCACGAAAACGCTCGACGCGCCGGCCCCTGGTCCCAGTCGTCTGATACACGCGATTGAGCGACAGTCGCTGATCATCACCACCTTTGCGTTCGGCGTGCTGGAGTCGACGATCAGCGTCATGGTGGGAATCTCCCTCGTGATCTTCCTCGCCCTGTACATCGCGAGCGATCCCGATGTCTACCGCCGCGGTCTACTCCTGCTCATTCCGCCAGCGAAGCGCCAGCGGATGTCGACGCTTCTCACGAGGCTCAGCAAGACGCTGAAGACCTGGTTTGCCACACAGCTTATCGCGATGGTCGTTATTGGCGTCATGACGACGATCGCGCTCGCGGTGATCGGGGTACGCGGCGCGCTCCCCCTTGGTGTATTGGCGGGAATCCTCGAGTTCATTCCCAATGTCGGCCCGATCCTGAGCGCGATCCCCGCGATCCTCATCGGCTTCGCCGACTCGCCCCGCCTCGCACTCACCGTAGTTGGCGTCTATTGGGTCATCCAGTTCCTCGAAAACAATCTCCTTATCCCGTACCTGATGAAGGAGCAGCTCGACCTGCCACCCGCGCTCACCCTCCTCGCGCAGGTCGTCATGGCCTACGTCTTTGGATTCCTCGGACTCTTTGTGGCGATCCCGTTGCTCGCGACGATCGTGGTCGCAGTGCGGATGCTCTGGGTCGACGACGATATCCCCCCCGTCCCAACGATGGAGTTCGCGGCGGTGCGAGCGGCTGAAGCCGTCTCGCGCACCGAATCGCTCGGACAGCTTGCTCTCGGACTTCCGAGCGGCGACCATTCGCAGTGACCACACCTGACCGGAAATCCCTCTGAGCACCGACTCCTTCACCGCCGCGCCCAGCGCCGCCGAACAGACTACGGAAGCCCGCATCGGTGCCGTGATGTTCCGCAATCGTGGGTGGCTTCCGATTCCCTTGCTCCTCGTTCCGCTGCTCTCCGCGGGGACGATCTCGTCCACGACGATCGCCGTCGGCCTCGCGTTGATGGTGCTCGGAGAGTGGTGGCGGATGTGGGGCGTCGCGACGGCGGGCACGGTGACGCGCCGCCGTTCCCGTGAAGTGCACAAGCTCGTGAGTCACGGCCCGTTCGCCTGGTGCCGAAACCCACTCTACGTTGGGAACTTCGTCATCTGGATCGGCGTGATGACGCTCTCTGGCGTGCTCTGGTTCATCCCGGTGGCGACCCTCGTTTTCGCGGTCGAGTACTTCTACATCATCCGCTATGAAGAGGGAGTGCTCGAAACCATCTTCGGGAAGGAGTATCTCGAATACAAAGCGCGCACCCCGCGCTGGTTCCCCCGTCCGCCGGCGAGTGGGCACGGCGGTGACCTCTTCTGGCCCGAGGCGTGGCGAAGTGAGGTCAGCACCTTTCTCCAATACACGCTCATCCTCGCGCTATTCGGTGCGAAACACCGATATTTCCCCAACGGGATGATGTGAGATAGAACGTAGACGGCAGACAGAAGGGGCGCCGGACTCAAGAGTCCGGCGCCCCTTCTCACCTCTTACCGCTTCCCTCGGACGCTATCGGGTCGGCTTCCCTGGCTTTGGATCCTGCTTGAAAACGTCACGATTGATCTGGATGTACTGCTTCTGGTTCGCCGGCACATCCTCTTCCGGAAAGATGGCGGTCACCGGACACTCGGGCTCGCAGGCGCCGCAGTCAATGCATTCGTCCGGCTCGATGTAGAGCATCTCCGGTCCCTCGTAGATGCAATCCACCGGGCAAACGTCCACGCAGGACTTATCCTTCGTGTTGATGCAGGCTTCCGTGATTACGTACGGCATGGCATCCTCGGTGGGGTAGCGGGCCATCCAGCGGCTGAGATGCAAGATAATAGCTCGGAGACCGTCGGGTACCCCACCCCATCACTCGCGCTGGACAGCTCGATCGCCTCAGCCTAATTCCCTCTTGTGAACCTCTCCATAAACAGTCAGCTGGTCGCCGCGGACATCGAGGGCTCGACGACGCTTCTCGAGCTCCTGCGCGAGACCCTCGGACTCACCGGAACAAAGCGTGCCTGTGACATCGGCGAGTGCGGTGCATGCACCGTGCTGGTCGACGGACGGCCCGTCTACGCCTGCCTCACCCTCGCGCACGCCTGCGCCGGGCAGGCGGTACGCACGATCGAGGGCCTTGGCGCTCCCGGCGCACCCGACGCACTCCAAGACGCCTTCGTCGCCGAAGATGCGGCGCAGTGCGGCTTCTGCACCCCGGGCCAGCTCATGGCCGCGACGGCGCTCCTCGCCGAGAACGCCGACCCCTCCGACGCCGACGTCGTGGCCGCCCTGAGCGGGAACCTCTGTCGCTGCGGGACCTATCCCAAAATCGTGCGCGCGGTCCGTCGTGCCGCCGCGACCCTTCGGACGCAGACCCATGGCTGACCCACCGAAGTCGAAGGGCACCAAGGGACGGTTTATCACGACGACCGTCGAGGTGGAGGGACGTACCGAACAACGCGTGGTCGAGCTCCCCGCCTTCGAGCCAGAGCCGTGGGGTGCGGACGCGCAGCTCACACATGTGGGAGCCCGGGCAATCCGAATCGACGGCCCCCTCAAAACCACGGGACGACCCGGCTACACGACCGACGTCCGCCGCCCAAACCAGGCGTACGCGTCCATCGTGCGCGCCACCCTGCCCCGCGGCCGCATCACCCTGCTCGACCTCGGCGCAGCCCGTACACTCTTGGGGGTGCTCGACGTCATCGTCGCCGCCGACGTCCCTTCGCGGACTCGGCTCTTCAACCCAGAGATTACGTACACCGGCCAGCCGATCGCCGCCGTCTGCGCGACGACCCAGGCGATCGCCGACGCCGCTGCCCGACTCGTGCGGGTCACGGTCGACGCGCTCCCGTTTGCGGTCACGGTCGAGCAGGCGTTGGAACTCGGGCCTGTCCGTGCGCGCCTCGAGAACAACCTCGTCGGTGGCGCACCGCTCATCGTGGAACGCGGCAACGTCGACGCAGCGCTCGCCAGGGCCGAGGTGACCGTCACCCGCGAGGTCCGCACCCCCTGTGCGCTCCACAGCGCGATGGAGCCGCACTGCGCGGTCGCCGAGTGGGACGGCGACCATCTCACCGTCTGGGAGAGCACGCAGGGCATCTACCGCGTGCGCGACAACGTCGCCAAGGCGCTCGGCATCCCGCTCACGAACGTGCGCGTGATCTGCCAGGCGATGGGCGGCGGATTCGGCGCCAAGAACCTCGCTGGACCGCACACCTACATCGCCGCGATCTTCGCCCAACGGCTTGGGCGCGCCGTCGCTTGCGTCGTCGATCGCGCCGGCGAACAGCTCGACACCGGCAATCGCCCGAGCTCCTGGCAGCGGATCACACTGGCCGCGACGCGCGCCGGCCAACTCACGGCGATCGATCTTGAGGCACGGATCCCGATTGGCGTTGGTGGCGCCGAGGGCGGGCCGGGCAATATTTATCACGAGCTGTACGCTTGCCCTAACGTGCGCACGCGCGAAACATCGGCGTTCGTGAATACCGCCGCGATGGCGGCCTTTCGTGCACCGGGCCACGCAGAGGGTTCGGTCGGACTCGAGATCGCGCTGAATGCACTCGCGCTCGAGCTGGGGATCGATCCGCTCGCGCTCCGTCTGAAGAACATCGCCACGCGCGATCAGAAGAAAGACCGTCCCTACACCGGCAATCGACTGGACGAGTGCTACGAAGAGGGCGCGCGACGCATTGGATGGCACGAACGCGAAGCCTCGAAGGGTGCCGCGCTTCGCGCGGCGTCCGCGCAGGCAGGTGGTGCGCGCGGCCAGCACCTCAAGCGCGGTTACGGCGTCGCGGCGCAAGTCTGGTCCACCGGCGGCGGCCCACCCTGCTACTGCAACATTCGGTTCAATATCGACGGCACCGCCGACGTGATGGCGGGCTCGCAGGACCTCGGCACCGGCACCCGCACCATCCTCGCGCAGGTGGCCGCCGAAGCGCTGGGCCATTCGCTCGACGGCGTGCGCGCCGTCATCGGCGACACCGCGAGCGCGCCCTACGCTGGCAACTCGTGGGGCTCGATGACGGTGGCTTCACTCGCACCGGCCGTGCGCATGGCTGCGGAAGATGCACGACGTTCCCTGCTGGAAGCCGCTGCCGGATTGCTCAGCGTCTCGCCGAACGACCTCGAGACGCGGAACGGCCGCGTGATGATGCGCGACACCGATCGGTCGCTCTCCTTCGCCGAGGTGACCGGCAAGCTCGGGAATGTGATGATCCAGGGGCAGGGTTCGCGCGGTCCGAATCCGCAGGATGCGGGCATCGTGACCACCGGAGCGCAGTTCGCCGAGGTTGAGGTCGACACCGAAACCGGCGTGGTGCGCGTGCTGCGCATTGTTGCGGTGCACGATGCTGGTCGGATCGTGAACCCGACGCTAGCCGAGTCTCAGCTCGAGGGTGGGATCATCCAGGGACTTGGCTTCGCGCTGTTTGAGGAACGTCGCCTCGATGCGCGCCTCGGGCTGCCGCTCAATGTCGGACTGCACGACTACAAGATGCCGACGCACGCCGACATCCCGGTGATCGACGGTCACTTCCTCGACGGCGCCGACCCAACGGCGAACCATGTGGGGGTTCGCGGGATCGCGGAGCCGGCGATTATCCCGACCGCCCCGGCGATCGCCGGGGCGGTGGCGGATGCGTTAGGAGTCGAGGTCAACGAGCTACCGCTCACGCCCTGGCGAGTGCTCGGCGCACTGCGCGGCAATCCGCGGTAGCCCGTACACTCAGGCGCGCCAGGGCGGCACGCCGGTCTTCCGCTTGAGCTGCGCGTTCTTGCGATAGAACGTCGCCGTCTTGCCGATGGTCTGGATCACCTCAGCCTTCACACGCCCAGCGAGCTGGCGCGCCGCATCTTTCGCGGTCATGTCCGCGGTCTGATTGAGCTGCACCTTCACCAACTCACGTGTGCGGAGTGCGTCGTCAAGCGCCTCGGTGAGCGCGTTGCTCAGCCCTTCTGTGCCCACGTGCACCGTGGGTCGAAGGCGATTGCACTCTGAGCGCAGCTCGGCGCGTTCCTTCGCAGTCATCGTCATCGTTCGTTGCCCGTGCGGTTGAGATAGGGGAGCGGATTGAGCGGTTCGCCGTTCCAGAGCTGGCGACCCGGACCCATGCGCATCAACTGGAAGTGCAGGTGCGGCGCGTCGGCGGTCGCGTTCCCCGTGGTCCCCACCGATCCGATGAGCTGTCCGCGGCGCACGCGCTGCCCCTCCCTGAGGCCATACTTCCACTCATCGAGGTGTGCGTAATAATACACGAATCGCCGCTGTTTATCGGTGAGATAGAGCGACTTTCCGCCGAGATCGTTGCGCGCAATGCGCAGGATGTACCCGTCGTCGGCGGCCAGCACGCGCGTGCCCTTCTTCGCCATGATGTCGAGCGCCAGATGCGCGCGGCCGCCGCTGCGCGGGGCGCTGTACGTGTCGCGCAGGTCACCGGGCTGCACTCCGTGCACCGGCACCATCAGGTCGCGTGACCGCAAGTATTGGAGGTCGGTCGCCGCGCGAACGCGCGTGTCCGGACGGGCGCCAGCACAGGCCACGAGCAGCGCGAGTGCAAGAGGTGAGAGCGAGAACGAAAGAGAGAGGCGCACGTATTCGTTAAACGAGCACCGCGCGCGCGGCGTCACAGACGACTTCCCTGGCCGCCTGACCGGTCCCTGACCGACGGCTCCAGAGCCGCGGAGGCCGACGGCGACTCCCCGCGTGCAGCGGAACTCCGCGCGTGCGGGCTGGATTCCCCCTGCAGTACTTCACCATAGACCAGGGATTATTCGATGGATCGCCCGTTCAGACATCGCGAGCCCGCGTCCACCGAATCGCTTGCTTCGATCTTCCAGTCCGGCCAGACCTTCGCCGAAATGGTCCTCTCCGCCACTGCCCAAGCGGAGCTCTTCGCGTTCTTCCGCGCCCGAGCGGTCGCGGCGGTGGAGTACCTGGATCGGATCGGTGCGACACAACGTCGCTGGAATCTCCTGGCCATCAGCGAGGACTGGTGCGGCGACGCCGTGAATATCCTGCCGTGGATCGATGCCCTCGACGCGAGCTCGGCGTTCGTGGAACTCCGCATTATCCCCCGCGACCAGCATCTCGAGCTGATGGATGCGCATCTCACCAACGGCCGCTCCCGGTCGGTCCCGATCGTGATCTTGCTCGACGATCAGTTCGTCGAACAGGCATGGTGGGGGCCTCGTTCGCTGGCGATGCAGCAGTGGTTTGAGACCCCCGAGGCGCAGGCGCTCACATCGGATGAGCGGTATAAAGAGCTCCGGACCCGCTACGCGCGCGACCGCGGCCGATCGATCCTCGAGGAGATCACGTCGATGCTCGAGTCGGTTGCCGCGTCCAATAGCGATTCGGCCATCGCGCAGGGCGCCTCGTAAGCAAAGACGCGGTCCCGGGCGCGGCCCGTGACCTCACGCGCAAGAGCGAGCATCACGAGTCGCTCGACCGCGTCGTTCGCCGCCGGTCGCGAGAGCCCAAGCGCCTCGGCGAGCGAGGGGATTGTCGCGGAGAGTCGCTGACGCAGCAGCGCGAGTACGTCGCGCGCGGTAATCGCGGCGCGGCCGAGCGGGCGCAACGACTCGTCTTCACGCGCCGGCGCGTCGATCACCTTTTTCACGGCGAGTTGCGCCGCTCTGGCGCGTGTCGCCAATGCGCCAAGCGCGAGCGCCGTCCACTCGCCACTCTGTCCCTCGCGGTACGCGAGGAGGGCTGCGCTGCGTTCGGCGACGTCATCGTCAGCAACACGCTCAGCGAACGGCAGAATACGGACACGATCGGTGCGGCCCCCTCCGCAGAGCAGGAGGGCCGCGCTCGCCTCTCCAACGGCCCGACTCGGGCTCCAGGCCGCCGAGTCGAGCGCGCGCTCAATCACGGACTGGCTCGAGTGCGACTCGCGCCAGATTGCTTCGAGACGATCTTTCTGAAACGCCTGGTCACCCAGGAACGCAAAACAGGCCACCGTGAGCCGTGCGCCGCTGCGGGCACGCCGTTCTTCTGTGGTCATGAGTTCACGCCACGCGAGCAGTCCCGGCGAAAGCAGCGCGTCGTGCAGCGGATCGCCCTGCGCGGCGACCAGCGCGGCGAAGCTCGCAGGTGTAGGTTCCGCGAGTCCGGTGACGGCAAGAAAGATGAGGGCAATCTCGACTGAACGCGGCGCCAACGCGCAGGTCGCGTCAAGGCGACCGAGCTCGTCGGCTGCCTCTTCAAGTTGACGGCTCAGTTTATATTGATACATAATATTTAATGCCTTAATATTTGTTTTCAAATGTTTTTGTTCCAAATCTACCAGAACTGAATCAGGCATATAAACCAATTGAGTAATAATAATGCGCTATAACTTGTTTATTGCAATACTAGTCTCTATTGCGGCTACCCCTGCTTCCGCCCAGGCCAGAGCAGCCACTGCCGCCACCCAGGCCCGAGCTGCCACTGAGGTTGCCCACCCCATCGCCGGCTATGCCGCCCACCGCGTCTACGACACGAAGAAAAAGCGCCTGGTCGACTTCGAGGCGATGGCGGCCGATCTCGCGAAGTCCGACCTCGTCTTTCTCGGTGAGCAGCACGACGACGGGCGGACGCACCAACTTCAAGCCGCCCTCCTCGAGGCCGTCGCGCGCCGCCGGGCTGGACCGACCGTCCTCGCCCTCGAGATGTTCGAGCGCGACGTGCAGCCCGCGCTCGATGCCTATCTCGCGGGCACCTTGACCGAGGCCAACTTTCTCGCCGCAGCACGCCCCTGGCCGAACTACCGCACCGACTACCGCCCAATGGTCGAGTTTGCGCGGGCCAACGGATGGCCGGTCGTCGCGGGCAACGTGCCGCGTCGCCTCGCCTCGCTCGTCGCGCGGAGAGGGCTCGTCGCCCTCGACTCGCTCAGCGCCACTGACCGCGCCTTCGTCGCACAGGAGCTCTCGTGTCCGCGCGATGAGTACTGGAAGCGCTTCAAAGCCATCATGGGCGACATGTCCGGCCATGGCGTGACGCTCTCCGCCCAAGAGGCCGACCAGATGGTCTGGCGCACCTACGAAGCGCAGTGCGTCAAGGATGAAACGATGGGTGAGGCCGTCGCCGCAGCGCATGCACCGCGCGGGGCGCTCGTGATCCATCCCAATGGCGCGTTCCACTCCGACTATCGCTTAGGCACCGCCGAGCGCGCGGCGCGGCGCGCGCCTGGGGCGCGGATGCGGGTGGTGAGCTTCGTGCCGGTCGCCGATCTCGATGCGACCAATGGAAAGACGCGGCGCAAGCTTGGTGACTACATCGTCTTCACCCTCGCGGCGCCGGCAGCGCCTACCACGCCGAACTAGCTTTCTGCCACGGTTCATCACGCACCAACAATGACAAACTTCGCGTACCATCGCCCCTCGTCCGTACGCGACGCGCTCGCCGCGCTCGCCGAGAAGGGCACGCGCCCGATCGGCGGCGGCACCGATCTCCTCCCCTGCATCGACGACGGGCTCGTCCAGCTTTCGCGCGTCGTCGACATCCGTGACCTGCCGGGCGCCAGCGAGATCGCACTGCGCGCCGACGGCTCAGCGCGGATTGGCGCCGGGGCGCGTCTCGCCGACGTCGCCGCGCACGCCGGGCTGCGGGAGGCGTTCCCACTCCTCACCGACGCCGCGGCATCCGTCGGGACCCCCGCGCTCCGCCAGATGGGCACGATCGGAGGCAACCTCGGGCAGCGCGTGCGCTGCTGGTACTTCCGCCGTGGTGTCCGGTGCTTCAAGAATGGCGGCGGCGGGTGCGCGGCCGTCGCCGGGGAGCACGAGTACCATGGCATCATTCCCAGCGGCAGCTGCCACGCCGTGCATCCGTCCGATCCCGCCGTAGCGCTCGACGTGCTCGACGCGCGCATCGAGGCGACGCGCCCCGACGGCACGGTGCGGCAACTCAGCGTGGCCGAGCTCTACGCGGGCGCTGCGGCCAACCCCACGGGCGAGATGACGATTGCCGACGACGAGCTTATGACCGCCATCGAGCTGCCGGCCGCCGCTGCCGGCGGCGCGCAACACTGGGAGAAGGTGATGCAGCGCGGTGCCTGGGACTTTGCGCTCGTCTCCTGCGCGGCCGCGCGGCGCACCGACAGCACGGTGCGGATGGCGCTCGGCGGTCTCGGCCTCGGGCCGTGGCGGATCGCGAGCTCGGTCGAGGAGGACGTCTGTTCAGGAGGACTCGACGAAGAGAGCATCGACGCCCTCGCCGAACGGGCGATGTACGACGCGGTGCCGCTGGAGCGGAACGGCTACAAGGTCGAGATCGCACGCGCGGTCCTACGTCGGGCCATGCGGGTGTTGGGTCCGACGGCGTGAGTGGGTTCTCTCTAGATCGCGTGGGACCCTTTTCGGAGTGACGGCGAGTTGCGCTGCAGCGGCAGACAGCGCGAGCTTCTAGCGACGGTCTGCACGCCGGTCTCCTTCGTCGTCCTCTGATCTCCGAGGTCCAGATGTCGAACACGCTTCGCCTCCTGCTGACGTTTTCCGTCATCGCACTGCTGGCCCCCGTCCCTGCGCTGGCCCAGGGCATGGTCGCTCCGTCCCAAGAGTGGAAGGTGCCGTGGGGTTCAGCCGCCGATCGCCCGCGCGATCCGTTTGTCGCTCCCGACGGCAATGTTTTTTTTGTTGGCCAAACCGGGAACTACATCGCGCGCCTCGACCCGCGCACGGGTGAGTTCAAACGCTACGAAGTCGACCCGGGCACCAATCCACATAACCTCATTGTTGACCCGCAGGGATTGGTCTGGTATTCGGGGAACCGCAACGGGATGATCGGCAAGCTCGACCCGCGCACCGGGACGATCACGCGGTATCCGATGCCGGACCCTCGCGTGAAAGACCCACACACCCTCGTCTTCGATGGCCGTGGCGATATCTGGTTCACGGCGCAGAGCTCGGGCGCGGTGGGCCATCTTGAGACCCGGACGGGGACGATCCGGCTCGCATTTACCGGCGCAAATACGCGTCCGTACGGGATCGTGCTCAACTCGAAAGGCGTGCCCTGGTTCAATCTGTTCGGCACCGACAAGATCGCGACGATCGATCCCTTCACGATGGCCGTCCGCACCTACACGCTCCCCAACGAACGGGCGCGGGGGCGCCGGATTGCCGTGACGAGCGACGACATCATCTGGTATGGCGACTACACGCGAGGCTTCCTGGGCCGACTCGACCCACGCACTGGCGCGGTCCAAGAAATCGCGATGCCAGCCGGCGGCGGGTCATTGCCGTACGGCATGGCGTCAGACGACAAAGACCGGATCTGGCTCACCGAGAACGTGCCGAATAAGGGAACTCGACTCGTCGCATACGACCCGAAGACGAAGAGCTGGGTCGCGAACTCGTCCCTCGGTGAGCCGACCGCCAACACCGTCCGGCACATGTATTTCGACAAGAAGACCGGACTCCTCTGGTTCGGATCGGATCAGGGGACGATTGGCCGGGCCGACGTGGGGCGCCTGCGGACCGCGATGTGAGGCGTTAGACCGGCCAGAGCCATCCGAACACCCCACCCGCGACTCCGGCGTAGAGCAGAGAATCCACCGTGTTGAGCGCGAGGCTCTTCCACGGTTTTGCGAACCAGCTTGACTCGGAGATCGTGCCCATCGCGTACGCCATGAAGGTCGCGGTCCCGGTGATCCGGAAGACCTCGAGACAGTTGGATCCGGGCGGAAGCGCGTGCTAAGCGAGATAGGCGACGAAAACCGAGATAAGCGTCGCCGAGCAGAGACTCTGGAGCATCATCGGGCCCATGTTGGGCAACCCCGAGCTCTGTACCGTGATGTACGCGATCGGTCCCCGCTCGAGCAGCGCCCTCCCCTCGGGCGTGCTTTCGCTCACCTGCGGGGTCACGTAGCGACCAGACACGCTGCCGCCCGCGCGCAACGCGTCCATCACGGCGACCTCATTTTCTAGCGGCGCGAATTCCTGCTTGTGATGCGGCAACACGGTCCAGGCGAGCGCGGACATGATAAAGACGCCGGCACCGCTGTCAACGATCGGAAGCCACCGGTCGGTCAGAAACAACATGGGAGCGCCAGAGAAGAGGGTGGATGCGTGCCCTACTTATGTTGTGTGGGTGCGAAATAAATCGCGCAAGGGGATCGTATCAATGGGACGTATCGAGTGTGGTTTAAACAACTCGTAACCATCTATATGTCAGCAGTTTACGCCTTACTTAACGTCGTTTGTTTATCGCTATTTCTGTGATGACTGTACGCCGAAAAGGCAGTTTTCGGAGCGCTCGCGCCAAGAAAAATCGACCGTGCCGAACTGCACCGCACCTCCACGAATCGCGAGAGTCCGTGTCGATAGAGCACTACCGGCCCGCGTAGACCGAGAACCGCAGTCCAATCCTTTGATTGATGGTCAAATCCGACTAGATTGCTTGCATATCCCGCTGGGCCCCTGAACCTGCTGAATTAATGTCCTCTTCTATCGAATCGCTGGTCAATAAGGAGTACGCGTACGGCTTCGTCACCGACATCGAGTCGGACACGATCCCGCGCGGCCTGACGGAGGAGACGGTCCGCCTCATTTCCGCCAAAAAGAACGAGCCCGAGTGGCTCCTTGCCTGGCGGCTCAAGGCCTTCCGGCGCTGGCAGACGATGACCGAGCCGCACTGGCCAAACGTCACCTACACCTCAATCGACTATCAGGCGCAGACCTACTACTCCGCGCCCAAGAGCGTGAAGCCGCTCCAGTCGCTCGACGACGTCGATCCGGAGCTGCTCAAGACCTACGCGAAACTCGGCATCTCGCTCACCGAGCAAAAACGCCTCACCGGCGTCGCGGTTGACGCGATTTTCGACTCGGTCTCCGTCGGCACCACGATGAAGACCGAACTCGCGGCCGTTGGCGTGATCTTCTGTTCGTTCGGCGAGGCGGTGCAGTCGCATCCTGAGCTCATTCAGAAGTACCTCGGCTCGATCGTCCCCTACTCGGACAACTTTTTTGCCGCGCTGAACTCGGCGGTCTTCTCCGACGGGTCGTTCGTCTACATCCCGAAGGGCGTGAAGTGCCCGCTCGAGCTCTCGACCTACTTCCGCATCAATGCGGCCGACACCGGCCAGTTTGAGCGGACGCTCATTGTCGCCGACGAGGGCGCCTCGGTGAGCTATCTCGAGGGGTGTACCGCACCAAAGCGCGCAACCAATCAATTGCATGCGGCCGTGGTGGAGATCGTCGCCCTCGACAACTCGAGCGTGAAGTACTCGACGGTCCAGAACTGGTACGCCGGCGACAAGGACGGCGTAGGCGGCATCTTCAACTTCGTCACCAAGCGCGGCAAGGCGCAAACGAACGCCAAGATCTCATGGACGCAGGTCGAGACCGGCTCGGCGATCACCTGGAAGTACCCCTCGGTGATTCTGCAGGGTGACAACGCTGTCGGCGAGTTCTACTCGGTGGCCGTGGTCAACAACAAGCAGCAGGCCGATACCGGCACCAAGATGATCCACATCGGCCGGAACACGCGGTCGACGATCATCTCCAAGGGCATCAGTGCCGGTCAGGGGCAGAACTCCTACCGCGGCCAGGTAAAGATCCTCCCAAAGGCCGAGGGCGCGCGCAACTACACGCAGTGCGACTCGATGCTAATCGGCAACGCCTGCGGCGCCCACACCTTCCCGTACATCGAGGTCGCCAACAACACCGCGACGATCGAGCACGAGGCGAGCACGTCGAAGATTGGCGAAGACCAGATCTTCTACTGCAAGTCGCGCGGCCTGAACGCCGAGCACGCGATCTCACTGATCGTCGCCGGGTTCTGCAAGGAAGTGTTCAAGGAGTTGCCGATGGAGTTTGCGCTCGAGGCACAGCAGCTGCTTGGCATCTCCCTCGAAGGGTCGGTCGGTTAGGGGTCAATCTGGGCGGAGACGATTCACGCACGACTCCCCCAACATTCACCGCGACTCGCCGGACCTCGTACCTCTCACCTACCATCTCCCCCCTGCATCTCCGCTATGCTCAAGATCACAGACCTCCACGCCTCCGCCTCCGACAAGGAGATCCTCAAGGGGATCTCCCTTACGGTCAACGCGGGTGAAGTCCACGCCATCATGGGCCCCAACGGCTCCGGCAAGTCCACGCTCGCACAGATCATCGCTGGCCACCCCGGCTATGAAGTGACCAGTGGCACCATCGAGTACGACGGAAAGGACCTGCTCGACATGGAAGCCGAGGAGCGTGCGCAGGCCGGCGTCTTCCTGGCGTTCCAGTACCCGGTCGAGATCCCGGGCGTGACCAACGCGTACTTCCTGCGCGCCGCCTTCAACGAGCTCCGCAAGGCGCGCGGTGAGGAAGAAGTCGACCCCATGGAGTTTCTCGACATCATGGAGGAGAAGCTCAAGCTCGTGGAGATGGATGCCACGATGATGCAGCGCTCCGTGAACGCCGGGTTTTCCGGTGGCGAGAAGAAGCGCAATGAGATCCTGCAGATGGCGGTGCTCGCGCCGAAGCTGGCGGTGCTCGACGAAACGGACTCAGGCTTGGACATCGATGCCCTACGCATCGTGGCCGGCGGCGTGAACGCGCTCAAGCGCCCCGACAACGCCACGATCGTCGTCACGCACTATCAGCGCCTGCTCAACTACATCGTGCCCGACTTCGTGCACGTGCTCGCAGGTGGACGGATCATCAGGTCTGGTGGTAAGGAGCTCGCGCACGAGCTCGAAGCCAAGGGCTATGACTGGCTCCTCGAGCCGGTGAGCGTCTGACTGTGACTGAATCGTACAGAGACCAGTTCGCGGCGAACGCCGCGAATGGCGGAGGTGAGGGGCCAACCTGGCTCCCCGCGCTCCGCGCACAGGCGTTCGAGCGCTTCACCGCACTTGGCTTCCCGACAACACGCGACGAAGATTGGCACTTCACGTCGGTCACGCCGATCGCCGAGCGCACGTTCAAGGCGGTGAAGTCCGCCCCGACGACGCTGACGCTCACCGACATCGCGCCCTGGCTTGTGAACGAATCGTGGCAGCGGCTTGTTTTCGTCAACGGTCGACTCGAACCGTTGCTCTCGCATTTCTCGGAACTCCCGGCTGCCGTGCAGCTGAGTACGCTCTCCGACGCACTTCGCGAAGAGCCGGAGTGGGTCAAGCAGCACCTCGGAACGCTCGCCGGCTTCGATCGCGCGGCATTCACCGCACTCAACACGGCGTTCATGCAGGACGGCGTCGTCGTGCGGATTCCGGAGGGAGAGTGCGTCGAAGTCCCGCTGCACATTCTCCATATCTCCGACGCGCATGCCGCCGGCGCCGCAGTGCATCCGCGCCTGCTGGTCGTCGCCGAAGCCCAGTCGCAGGTCGTGCTGGTCGAGAGCTACGTCGGGCTCGGCCAGGCATCGTACTTGGTCAATACGGTCGCCGAAGTCTCCGTCGGTGACGGTGCCCGGGTGGATCATTACAAAATCCAGCGCGACGGCATCGAGGCGTTCCACGTGAGCACGGTGCAAGTCACGCAGGGCCGCGACTCGATCTACCACTCGTTCTCGTACGCCGCAGGTGCGGCGCTCTCGCGCACGAACGTCTACACGAAGCTCCTCGGCACGGGTGGCGAAGCACGGCTCAACGGACTCTACATCCTCGACGGGACACAGCACGCCGACCACCAGACGTTCGTGGAACATCTCGCCGAGTCGTGTGCGAGCCGTGAGCTCTACATCGGCATTCTCGATGGCTCCTCGCACGGCGTCTTCAACGGCAAGGTCTACGTAGATCCGATCGCCCAGAAGACAGACGGCAAGCAGACCAACAAGGCGCTCCTGCTCTCGGACAAGGCGCGGATCGATACCAAACCGCAGCTCGAGATCTTTGCCGACGACGTGAAATGCACGCACGGCGCGACGATCGGCAAGCTCGACGAGCAGGCGCTATTTTATCTCAAGAGTCGCGGCATTGGCGGCGAGAATGCGCGGGCGCTGCTCACCTACGCCTTCGCAGCCCAGGTGCTCGAGACGATCGAGATCGATTCGCTTCGCCTGTTGCTCGAGCGCGCAATCTTTGCGCGTTTCACCAACCTCGCACTGGAGTAGCCGGACCTGTGGCCGACGACGCAGCACTCGACGCGCTGTATCAGGAGATCATCCTGGATCACAACCGGCGCCCGCGGAACTTCCGCGAGCTGCCGGACGCGACGTGCTCGGCCGACGGCAAAAACCCGAACTGCGGCGACGCCCTCACGATCTGGCTGCGGTTTGACGGCGAGAGGGTCTCCGACATCTCGTTCCAGGGCGTGGGCTGCGCGATTTCCAAAGCCTCCGCGTCACTCATGACGCTGGCGATCAAGGGTCGTACGCGCAGTGAAGCGGCGCTGATCTTCGAAAAGGTGCACAATCTCGTGACCGGCACGGCACTCGACGCGGCGACCGCGAAGGAGCTCGGTGCGCTCCGCGCACTGGGCGGTGTTTCCAAGTTTCCGATGCGCGTGAAGTGCGCCTCACTCGCGTGGCATGCGCTCAAGTCGGCCATGGACGTCTCCGAGTCGGTGGTGGCGGTGCAGACCGGCGCCCCGACACCCGCGTGACTAGGATGGACGCAGCAGGCGCGGCGCTGATTGGCGAGAGTTTCGCGCTCGTGCCGGGCCTCACCGCCGCCAACATCGTGGCCGGCTCCCTCGTGCCTGGCAAGCACCCTAACGGAGCCGCGCTCTGTGTCGGTCGGCACGAGGGCGCGCTCTTTGCCGTGAAGGACAGCTGCCCGCACGCGGAGTTCCCGCTCTCTGACGGCACGCTGTACCCCAACGGCGAGCTCGAGTGCTGCTGGCATGGCGCGCGTTTCGACTGTCGCACCGGCACGGTGCTGCGCGGACCGGCACAGGATGCGCTCGTCCGCTACGACGTCGAAGAGCGCGATGGTGGCATCTGGGTCCGGAGAGCCCGATGAGTACATCGAACTCGGCGCCGAGTGGCGCGCATGCACTGGCCCCTCGGAGCGACTTTCCGCTCCTCGCCGCGCAGCCGGGCCTCGTCTACCTCGACTCGGCGGCAACGTCTCAGAAGCCGCGCATGGTGCTGGACGCGCTCACCGCGTACTACACGACACACAACGCCAATCCCCATCGCGGTGCCTACACGCTCGCCGCGAACGCGACGCAGGCCTATCACGACGCGCGGCGGCGACTCGCCGAGTTCATCGGCGTGGCCGACACCGACACCGTGATATTCACGCGTGGGGCGACCGAGTCGCTCAACCTCGTCTCGGCCGCGTGGGGACGTGCTAATGTGCACGCCGGCGACAACATCGTGGTCACGCGCATGGAGCATCACGCGAACTTCGTTCCCTGGCAGCAGCTTGCGCTGACGACAGGCGCGGAGTTCAGAATCTGCGAGCTCGACGCGGCCGGCGGGATCGACCTCGCACTGCTCGCCACGTTGGTGGATTCGCGTACGAAGGTCGTCGCATTTGGTCAGGTGTCGAATGCGCTTGGCACTATCAACCCGGTCACGGAGATGGTGCGGATCGCACGAGCCGCCGGGACCGCCCTGGTGGTCTGCGACGGGGCGCAGGCCGTGCCGCACCTACGCGTGAACATCGACGCGCTCGGTGTGGACGCCTATGTGTTCAGCGGCCACAAGATGGGTGGGCCCATGGGCAGCGGCGCACTCGTGATGCGCCGCGCGCTCCTCGAGACGATGTCACCGTATCACTTTGGTGGCGACATGATCGAGTGGGTGCATGACGACACCAGCACTTGGAACCTACTCCCGCACAAGTTCGAGGCGGGGACGCCGAACGTGGAGGCTGCGGTGGGCCTCGCGGCAGCCTGCGACTATCTCGATGCGCTCGGTATGGATGCGGTGCGCGCGCACGAGGTCGCGCTCACGGCGGCGGCGATGCAGGCGCTCACGGCGATTCCTGGGGTCACGCTGTACGGCACCGCTGATGCGGCCGGACGCAGCGGCGTCGTAAGCTTCAGTGTGGCCGATGTGCATCCGCATGACATCGCGACGGCGCTCGACGTGGACGGAGTCTGTGTGCGGGCAGGGCACCACTGCGCCCAGCCGCTTATGCGGGCGCTTGGGGCACACTCGACGGTGCGGGCGTCGTTCTGGGTCTATAGCACGGCCGATGATGTCACCCGGCTCGTGGCCGGGGTGCGCGCGGCGCAGAGGCGGTTCGCAGACGGTTGATTGAGGGGGAGAGTTGCGTCGCCTGTGCGTGTGCGCGTCCTCGGCGTGGCGCGTGGCAGATCGACGGTGCAGTTTTCGCAGACTCCAACCCCATCCTCATGCGATCCACCCGACTTGTTGCGACGCTTCTTGCATCAGCCCTGCTGGCCGTCGCGCTCCCCGCTCCCGCCGAGGCGCAGCGCACTGAAAAACCTCAACTCCACGGAAAGCACTGGATCGCCGTGACCGGCAAGCCCCTCGGCGCGACCGCTGGTGCGATGATCTTTCAGCAGGGCGGCAATGCCGTCGACGCTGCCGCCGCCATGCTCGCCGCGGTCTGCACCATGTGGGACACGCTCGCGTGCGGCGGTGAGACGCAGGCGCTCATCTATCATCCAGGACTCAAGAAGGTCATCGGCATCAACGCACTCGGCGTGGCGCCCTCCGGGGCGACGGCCGAGTTCTATCGCAGCCGAGGGATGCAGTTCCCGCCGGAGTTTGGGCCGCTCGCCGCGGTGACGCCCGGGACACCGGGCGGGCTGATGACGATGCTCGCCGAGTACGGCACACTGTCACTCGAGCAGGTCCTCACGCCAGCCCTACAGATGGCGTCGGAGGGCTACCCCATGGAAGCTCAGCTTGCGAACAGCATCGAGAGCAACAAGGAACGGATCAAAGGCTGGAAGTACTCGCCCGCGGTGTTCCTCACGCACACGGGCGAGGCGCGTGAGGCACCGAAGCCCGGTGAGATCTTCAAGCAGGCCGATCTCGCCGCAACGTTTCGCAAGCTCATCGAGACCGAGCGGGCGGCGCTGCGCGCGAAGAAGACGCGCAAAGAGGCGATTTACGCCGCCCAGGATCGTTTCTACAAGGGTGATATCGCCGAAGAGATCGTCCGCGCGGTGCAGGAGGAAGGAGGGCTCTTCACCCGAGCGGACCTGGCGAACTGGCGGGTGCGCATCGAGGAGCCCGTGTCCACGACGTATCGTGGCGTCACGGTATACAAACTCCCGTTCTGGCAGCAGGGACCAGCGCTGCTGCAGGCGCTCAACATCCTCGAGAACGCGGACCTGAAGCGGATGGGCTACAACAGCGCGGAGTACATCCACACGGTGTACCAGGCGATGAACCTCGCCTTCGCCGACCGTGACTTCTACTACGGCGATCCGTACTTCGGGCCTGAGGAGCCCACCGCCGGCCTGCTGAGCAAGGCATACGCCAAGCAGCGCTGGGGCATGATGAGCCTGGACCAGAACGACGCGGCCGTGCGGCCTGGCGACCCGTACCCGTTCCAGAACGGGACGAATCCGTTCACCTCGCTGCTCGCGCAGTGGTCGACCACCGGCCCTCGCGCCGACACCACGGCACTCGGGCGTACGCCGCAACCGTCTGACGACGCGGCCTTCTACGACGCGTTCACGCGCGGCACGACAAGTATCCAGGCGGCGGACAAGAACGGCTGGCTCGTGTCCATCACGCCGAGCGGTGGCTGGGTGCCGGCGGTGATCGCGGGACGCACCGGGATCGGTCTCTCTCAGCGTGCCCAGTCGTTCGTCACACGCGACGAGGATGGTCCATTCAACGTGATCGAACCGGGTAAGCGCCCACGCGTGACGCTCACGCCGACGATTGCGCTCAAGGATGGTGAGCCCTGGATGGCCTTCTCGGTGCAGGGCGGCGACACGCAGGACCAGGACCTCCTGCAGTTCTTCCTCGCGATGGTCGAGTTTGGGCAGACCGTGCAACAGGCGGCCGAGCATCCGGGGTTCCACAATTACCAGATGCGATCGAGCTTCGGCGCGCACGAGGCACGTCCCGGTCGCATTCAGCTAAATGAGCGGGTGCCCGACTGGGTGCGCGCCGACCTCGCACGCCGCGGCTATCAGGCGGAGTTCACGCGCTGGACGTCGGGGCCGATCACCGCCATCTGGGTGGACCGCGTGCATGGGTCGCTCTGGGGCGCCGCTAGCAACTTCGGCGAGGATCACGGAATCGCGTGGTAGGCCGTTCGTGGGCGCGCCAATCACGCCCGTGCGATCCGCTCAGCAGAGATGGACCGCCATCGCCTTAAACGTCGCGACCACCGCGAGGCCGGGTGCGATACCCAACTCGCTCGCGGAGCGCGTCGTCAACGCCGCAACGAGCGGCGTACCGCGCACGTCGATCGTCACCCGTGTGAGCGCGCCGAGCGTGGTGACCTCGATCACGCGCCCCGCGAACCGGTTCCGCGCCGAGTCGTGCGAGTGGTCGCGCGCGACCGTGATCTCCTCGGCGCGGATCACCGCATGCCCCGCACCCGCTGCGAAGTCGCCGACGGCGTAGAGGGTCAGCCTCTCGGTCTCAAAGGCAAAGGCACGGTGACCCTGCGCGAACGTGCCCGATGCGCTGTCGATCCAGTCCGGCGCCGCCTCGCCTAAGTCGCGCGCGATACCGCCAAGCACGTTCTCCGCACCGAGAAACTCGGCGACATAGGGGGAGGCCGGGCGCCGGAAGACCTCTGCTGGCGTCCCCGACTGCAGCACACGACCCCCGTCGAGTAGGATCGCCTGATCGCCTAGCATACCCGCCTCGGCGAAGTCATGCGTCACCTGGAGGGTCGTGAGTCCCCACTCCCGGTGCATCGCGCGCACCTCGCGGCGGATAATCGCGCGCCGGCGCGGGTCGAGCGCACTGAACGGTTCGTCCAGCAGCAACAGCCGCGGCCGTCGTGCCAGCGCGCGCGCGAGTGCCACGAGCTGCCGTTCGCCGCCCGAGAGCCCTCGTACGTCGCGCGCGAAGAGCGAGGTAACACCCATCCGGCCAGCTGCCTCCTCGAGCGTGGCGGCGTCGGCAGCACCGTAGGCGACGTTTTCACGCACCGAAAGGTGCGGAAAGAGGAAGGCGTGCTGGTACACGAGTCCGACACCGCGCGACTCCGGCGCGAGGCGGCGCGCGTCGACGCCGTCGAGCAGGAGCGTCCCGGCACGCGGTATCAGTAGGCCGGCCACGACCTCGAGTAGTGTGGTTTTCCCAGACCCCGCGGGCCCGATCACGACGCCAAAGCTTCCCTGATCGAGCGCGAAGCTCACGTCCGCGAGCGTGAAACGGCCCTTCTTTGCACTGATGCCGTCGAGTCGGATCACCGCTCGCTCCGCGATTCGGTACGCAGCGCGCGCAGGATCGAGAGTGGCAGGAGTGCGAGGAGCGCGAGTGCCGCCGCGACCGGCAGCGCCTCGGTGAGCCCGTAGCTCGTGAATCGGTCGTAACTCAGGATGCTCGCGACTTTGGGATTGTACGTGAGGATCACGATCGCGCCGAACTCGCTGACCGCACGCGCCCACATCACCACCGACGACGCCAGCAGTCCGCGACGGGCAAGAGGAAGCGTCACGCGATAGAACGCGCGCCAGGGCGAGTCGCCGAGGGTTCGAGCGACGCCCTCATACCGCGGATCAACCTTCGCGAACGCCTCCCGCGCGCCACTCACGAAGAGCGGCGCGGAGACGAAGAGCATCGCGGCAATGATTCCGAGCGGCGTGCCGACGATCCGGAGGCCGAGTTCGAGCGCCGCGCCGCCGACGGCGCTCTCGCGTCCAAGCAGGAGCAGTAGGGCGATGCCGGCCACCGGATGCGGGATGAGCAGCGGCAGGTCGAGCACCGCCGCGAGCAGTGCGCGCCCGGGAAATTCACGGCGTGCAAGCAGGTACGAGAGCGGTGTCCCACAGATCACGCCCACCAACGTTGCCGTGGTCGCGCAGAGGGCCGTGAGGAGAAGCGAGTCGCGCAGTTCGGCGTCGCTGCCAAGGCGGCGAAGCCCTTCGCCACCACTCGTGCCGACGAGCTCGACGAGCGGCGCCGCAAGAAAGAGTAGCAGGAACGACCCCGCGAGCGCGGCGATGACGCTGAGGACGCGCGGCCCGAGCCGCGACCCCGGCGTCATCAAGGTTGCCTGTCTGGCATCGCGGGCATCCAAAGGGGGCGCACGCCGCGCGCGACCGGGACCTCGCTCGCATCGAGCCACTCGCGTCGCAGGATCGCCCGTCCTTCGTCGGAAAGCAGGAAGGCGGCGAATCGTGCGGCCAACACCGGATGCGGCGCCTCCCGCGGTATCGCGAACGCATAAACGATTGGCGCCCCGCGAAAGGTGACAGAGTCACCGACACTCGCGCCCCGCACCGTGATTGTCGCGCGCGCGTAACTGCCCGCCGAGTCCGGCATGCTCAGATCGATGGCGGCGGGTAACCGCACATACCTCAGGCCGATCGCACGCGCCATCGACTCGTACGACCAGATGTAGTCGAGCTCACCCGCCTGCAGCAGTCCCACTAGGTCGGCCTCTTTCGGCCGCAGGTTGCGCGACGGGCTCGCGGCTTCGAGTCGCCCAGCCAGCCCCGGCTCTCCGTAGTGCTGTTCCGCGAGCTGCCAGACCAGCAAGCTGCGATAGCCATTGGGGTCGAGTTGCGGATCGGAGCGCCCCGTCTCGACGCCCGGGCGCAGCGCGATTCGCCACCAGGTGTCGGGTCCCATCTCCTGCGCGAACCGCGACCGATCGGTGTAGGCGAGCACCATGCGGTTCTGCGCGAACTCCACGTACCCGTCCACCTGCTCGGGCATGAGGTAGCGCGGAAAGACGTCGGCGTCGGCGAGGGCGACGAGATCGGGCACCTTGCCGAGTTCGGTGAGTTTTCGCGCGGTCTCGAGCGAGCCCGCGCTCTCTTGTTCCACCCGCACGCCTTCGTGCGCGGCGAAGCTGTCGAGCGCGGCCCGAAGGGGACGAGCGAGACTACCGGCGTTGAAGACGACGAGCACTCGATCGCCACCGGCACGGTCCGTACCGGTGCAGGCGAGCAGGAACGCGGTCAGCGCCGCGAGAGTGAAGCCGGGGGTACGCATCGCCCGTAGTGTCGCGGGACGATGGCACCCACGCCAGCCCCCGTCCCTATATTCTCTGCTTCTCCCTACTCGACGACGGATGACCGAACTCGCGATTGACATCCGCGGCATCTCCAAGCGTTACGCGGATCATGTCGCCGTCCGCGACCTGAACCTCGCAGTCCCCCGCGGCGCGGTCTACGGACTGCTCGGGCCCAACGGCGCCGGCAAGACGACCACCATTCGGATGATTCTCAACATCATCGGCCCCGACACGGGATCGATCCATCTCCTGGGCCGACCCAATACGGACCGGGCGATCCTCGACCGACTGGGCTACCTGCCGGAGGAGCGCGGACTCTACAAGAAGATGGCGGTACGCGACGTGCTCCGGTTTCTCGCCGAACTCAAAGGCCTTGACCGTCGCACCGCGGACCTGCGTATCGAGGAGTGGCTCGAGCGGCTCTCACTCCGCTCCGCCGAGAAGGACTGGGGGAAGGCGAAGGTCGAGGAGCTCTCGCGCGGGATGCAACAGAAGGTTCAGTTCATCGGGACACTGTTGCACGACCCGGATCTCGTGATCCTCGACGAGCCCTTCAGCGGCCTCGACCCGATCAATGCGCAGGCACTTAAAGACACCGTGGTCGAGCTCAAGCGCCGAGGCAGGACGGTGATCTTTTCGACGCACCTCATGGACAACGCCGAACGGCTCTGCGACTCGGTCTGCATTATCGCGCGCGGCGAGAAAGTGCTCGACGGTACCGTCGCCTCCGTGAAAGCCGAGAACGCCGGGCGCACCGTCGCACTCGCCCTCGACGGCAGCGCCACGCCCGAGGTCATGGCGGTGCTGCAAGACCGTACACTCGTCGAACGCGTCGATGATCAGAACCGATTCTTCGAGGTGGAGCTCGTCGCCGGTGCCGATTCACAGACGCTGCTGCGGCGCGTGCTCGAGACTGGCGCGTGTATCCAGCGATTTGAACGCGTGCAGCCATCGCTGCATCAGATCTTCCTGCAACGAGTCGGCGCTACGGGCGTCGAAGAGGGGATGAGCGGCCATGGGTAAGCTCTTCGCGGTCATTCGGCGCGAATACCTCGAGCGCGTCCGCAACAAGTGGTTTGTAATCGTGACCGTCTTCGGGCCGGTCTTCTTCGCCGTCGTCATGATCTTGCCAGCGTATCTCTCGGTGCGGGGCCTGCGCGACGCGAAGGTCGTGGACCTGCGCGTGGTCGACGCCACCGGCACTGGGCTCGGCGCGCGCGTCGCGCAACGGATCGCCGATCCGAGGCGCGGGGGGAACCCACCGTCAGGCCCGGATGCCGAGACAACCACCCCACGCCAACTCGTGCGCGTGGACACGGTAAGCGCGGCGAGTCTCGCGGCCGCCGAGTCCACGCTTGTCCTTGAAGTAATGGCCAACCGGCTCTCCGGCTATCTGATCCTAGACTCAGCAACTCTCGGTAACGGCCAGGCGAGGTACGCCGGCCGCAACGCGTCGTCGGTCGGCCAGAACGAACAGTTGGAGACCGCCGTGCGCAGCGCCGTCATGGGCATGCGACTCGAGAACGCGGGCGTTGTGGCCGCGAACGCCGACTCCATCACCCGCCTGCGCGTGAACGTCGCTGCCGTGCGCATCACGGACTCCGGCAAGAGCGGCTCCGGCGTGGGCGGAATCATCTTTGGCGGCGTCATTGCCTTCATGCTCTATATCGCCATCATCCTCTACGGCCAGGCGATCTTGCGCGGCGTACTTGAGGAGAAGACGACACGCGTCGCCGAGGTGATCCTCGCGAGTGTGAAGCCGGACATCTTGCTCGCGGGCAAGGTGATCGGCGTTGGCGCGGTTGGGCTCACGCAGTTTGGCATCTGGATCGCGAGCGCGCTCTTCTTCTGGGGCGAGCGCACGCGTCTGATCGGTGCGATCGTCGGGCCCAGCGCGGCCACCGCGCCGACCGGATTTGACTTCCCTAGTATCGAGCCATTCACGATCGTCGCGTTGGTGCTCTTCTTTATTTTCGGATACACCCTCTACGCGTCACTCTTTGCCGCCGTCGGAGCGATGGTGGGCACGCAAGAAGAGGCCAACCAGGCCGTGCAGCCTGTCATGATGATCCTCGTCTTCTCCGTCATCTTCGTGCAGCCCGTCATGACTAACCCGACCGGCCGCCTCGCTGAGGTGCTGAGCCTAATCCCGTTCTCAGCACCGATTATCATGCCGCTACGGATGACTGCGACGCCGGTGCCGGCGCTCATCGTCATGGCGTCGCTCGGGGGAGTCCTCGTCACCGCCCTTGGCGCGATCTGGCTCTCGGCACGCATCTATCGCGTCGGGTTGCTCATGTACGGCAAACGACCAACGCTGCGCGAGCTCTGGCGCTGGGTGCGGCAGTCGTAGGTCGAATCGACGTAGGCCTGAAACGAAAAGGGCGCCTCCCGAGGGGCGCCCTTTTCGTTCCCCCAGTACTCGCCCGCGTGACGCGGCCGAGTGTTGCTCCTGAAGTTCAGGTCGCGTTGCTCGCCGCTATGCAGTGGGTGTCGAACGCCTTGGTCAGATCGGACGCGATCGATTCAACGCTGCGTCCCTCGATCTGCCACCGCTCGACCATGTACACCAACTTGCCATCGCGCAGCAGGCCAATGCTCGGCGAGCTCGGAGCGTAGCCCGTGAAGTAGCCGCGCGCCTGGCGCGTCGCGTCGGCATCGTTGCCCGCGAAGACCGTGAACAGCCGGTCTGGCTTCACCGCATGCGCCAGCGCGCTCGCGATGGCCGGGCGCAGGTTGCGCGCCGCACAGCCGCAGACCGAGTTCACCACGACGAGGCGCGTGCCGGGCCCATCCTTCAGCGCCTCATCAACCGCATCAGCCGAACGGAGTTCTTCGAGGCCGAGACGGGTGAGCTCTTCGCGCATCGGGGAGACAAAACGTTCGTCGTACATCATGAGCGTGAGATAGGAGAAGGGGGGAAACAGACGGAAGCACCAAGACGGCTGGTCAACATCCAGCCTCCATCCGTCATCACTCGCGGGACAACGCCAGAATCGCAGCCTGCGGAACGACGAGATACCGCTCGTTCTCGAACGTGATCTCCACGGCGGCTTTTCTGAAGAAGATCGCATAGTCGCCCACGTGCGCCTGCATGGGGACGAAGCGCGTTTCTTTGGACGCGCCGATGCGCCAGGGCTCGTCGAGATGATCGCTTACCTCGGGCAGTGGATATCCCGGGCCGGTCGCAATGATCTTGCCGCCCTGCACCGCCTGGTTCTCGACGGCCGTCGCTGGCAGATACAGTCCGACCTTCGTGCGCTCCTCGCCCTCTTCGAGCTTGATGAGCACGCGATCGCCAACGATTACAAGTTCCTTGCGGCCTTTG
Source organism: Gemmatimonas phototrophica (assembly GCA_945869195.1). Taxonomy (GTDB): domain Bacteria; phylum Gemmatimonadota; class Gemmatimonadetes; order Gemmatimonadales; family Gemmatimonadaceae; genus Pseudogemmatithrix. The sequence continues at coordinate 127,394 of CAMBNV010000004.1, forward strand.
TGCATACAAGAACAAATCTATCAGGTTCAGCGAACAAGAAACAGTCTGTCTTGCCGTCGGAGCGCCCAGACTGCGCGACCGTTGGCGGGGATCACCATGTCCTCCTCCTGCGCCATCCGCACCAGCTGCCCGCCCCACTCGGGGACCGGTGTCGTCGCTTGCAGTTCGACTGAAAACCACATATTCGCAATCGTCTTCGCGTCGCCGCGGCCCGGAACACCGTCCTGGTAGTCCCAGAGTCCGACGAGCGGTCCGGCACCGTGGCCATGCTTGCCAATCGGATGAGAGTAGAAGGTGCCGTCGATCCCCGCGGCGCGCATGCGCGCCTTCGTCGCGGCGAGCACCTCGTTGCCGGTGCGACCCGGTCGCAGCTCCTCAAGGGTGAAGTCCTGCATACGGTTCGCGTTTCGGAGCGCAACGGCCAGGCCTGCCGGCGCGTCGGACTCGCCGGGGAGGAGTACGTACGCGTCGTGTTGGGTGTCAGTATTCAGACCGAGCGCGGTGATGCCGACGTCACAGTGCAGCACGTCGCCTCGCAGGATTAGCGGGTCGTCACCAAGCTCCGTCTGGCGCACACCTTTTCGCTGCACGTCGACGCTCGGTTGGAACCAGGTCCCGAGCCCGAGGTCGTTCACCTGCTGGCGCCACCACCAGACGAGATCGCTCGTCCGCGTCACGCCAGGCGTGATCACCTCGGCGGAGAACATTCGCTGCGTGAGCTCCCACACAAGCGACTGGAGGTTGGTGTAGAACTCCACCTCTCCGGGGAGCCGCGTCGCGATCATCTCGAGCGCGAGTGCCTCGGCGGGCCGAAACCGCGAGGTAAAGGCCGGGCCGAGTGCCTCGGTCATCCCGTCGCGCTCTCCCGCCGTGAGGCCGTCACTGAACGCGAACGTCCGGGAGATGTTGACCGCGATGACCTTGGGCTGGCGCTCCTCGAGTACCTGTTTGAGGACCTGCCATTGCTCGTCCCCCCAGAGCTCGGCCTGACGCCCACTGTTGTCGCCAGCGACGGCTTTCATGGCCCGGCGCGCCTCGTAGACGCCACCCTGCGAGGTACCACCAAGGGCGATGCGTTCCACGCAGGAGCCATCGCCCGGATCGCCACGGCCAGCCGCAGCGCATCGGTCGTAGAACACATAGATCGTCCGGCGACGCGCCGAGAACGTCGTCGGCGAGACGATCGACGAAAAGACAGGATCCTCGTGGTACTCACGCATTGGCACCACCCAGGCGTCGACGCCATGCTTACGCATGAGGGCGGGAAGGACGGTGCGCATGCGTTGATCGAGCCAGCGCTGTTGGACGTCCGCCTGCTCGCGCAGTGTGCCGAACGGGCGGCGCGGCGCAGCCACCTGCGCCTGGGCCTGCGCCTGCGCAGGCGGTGCAATGCACGAGAGCACACTCATTGCGACGGCGCCTGTCGCCGCACGGCGCACCAGGCGAAGGAGTGACATTCGGATCATCATGAGCGGGGTTGGGGCGAGGGTTTTCGCGGCAAGAGTACGAGACGCACGAGCGTGGACACGAACGCGAGCATAAGCGCAAAAAACACGATGCCAACGAATCGGACGCTCAGGATTTTGAGCGCCGAAATCTGCCAGTCCTCGATCGTCGCGGTGACGCTTCCTATGCGTTCGAGCCCACTCACAGTGAGGGCGAGGCTCACCGTGACCTCCGTGGCGGCCTCGAGCAGCGCGAACAGCGGCGCCCGCCAGACCCAGCTGCGCACGGGATAGTTACCGATATGCAGGGTCGCGAGCAGGAAAAGGATCCCCACGCCGCCGAGAAAGGTGCCGGCAATCCAGAGCCAGCTGTTGCTCCACCCAGCCTGCAGGATGAGCACACGGTAGAGTCGCAGCGTCGCGCCGGTGAGGAGGCCCATCGCGACAACGTTGAGCGAGAGCGTTCGGACGAACGTCGGTTCTTCCAGATCGAGATGACTCAGGACCATCGTCGGACGAAGGAGCGGCATCAGGGCGATCCGGTCAGGCGGTGGCGATGCATTCGATCTCGACGCGGGCACCGAGCGCGAGTCCGTTGGCACCGAGCGCACTCCGCGCCGGAAGGCGGCCCGGCGTGAAGTAGCTGCGGTAGATCGTGTTCATGCGGTCCCACTCGCTCATGTCGGCCATCATCACGGTGCACTTCACGACTTTGTCCATCGACGAGCCGACCGCCGCAAGCGTGGTGCGAATGTTCTCCAGCGTCTGCTTCGTTTCGGCTTCAATCCCGCCTGGCACAAGCGCATTGCCGGTCGCGGAGGCGCCATCGGTGCCAATCTGCCCCGAGAGGAAGATCAGGTTCCCTACGCGCACCGCCGGAGAGAACGGCCGCGTGGGCACGCCGAATGGGGTGAGGTACCGCACGGTGTCTCCCGCGGAGACGACGCGGACCAGGCGTTCGATGCGATCCGCGCGGACGGCATGGCAGCCGGTGCCGGTCAAGGCCGCCGCGAGTAGGAACGGAAGCACGAGTCGACGAGTCATTTGAACCAGTGCCCTATGCGGGACCAGCGGATGTCGGTGAGGGCGGGCCACGGACGGTCGGAGTCGTCCGCGTTCCATGAGTAGTACACGAACAGGGGGCGGCCGCGCACGTTCGCCCGCGGCACGAAGCTCCAGAACCGGCTGTCCTTCGAGTTATGGCGGTTGTCGCCCATCATCCAGTAGTGCCCGGGGGGGACGACGAGTGGGCCCCAGTCGTCCACCGTTGGCTGCTCAGGCGCGGGACCGAAACGCGACTCTGTGAGCTGCACGCGCTTTTGCCAGTCGAACAGAGGGTCGACCGCGTCGCCCGGCGTTCCGGGAAGCGTCGCGACATCGCTCGGTTGCTGTGGGTTCCCGTTGAGGTGGACCACGCCGTTACGCGAATGCAGCGTGTCGCCCGGCATCCCGACGAGCCGCTTCACGAGGATCGGCGTCGGGTCCCAGGGCTGGTCGATCTGCAACGGGGAGATAAACACGACAATGTCGCCGCGCTCGGGATCGGCATATCCAGGAAGGTTGATCTCGGTGAACGGAAGGTGCGGGCCAAAACGCAGCTTGTTCACGAAGAGCCAGTCGCCAATGAGCATCGACGGAATCATTGAACCCGACGGGATGCGATACGCCTCGACGAGGAAGGTGCGGAGAATCAGAAAGAGCGCGATCGTCATCGCGATCGACTTGAACGCCTCCCAGATCCGCGGCGGCGAGAACTTCGCGCCGCCACCGGTACGGCCGCCGGTGCGACTGCGGGCGTCGGCCACGGAGCCGGTGGACTTCTCGAGTTTACTGGGTCTGGTCGCGGCCACGTCGGATCGGAAAAGGGGAACGGAGGCGCAACCCACCACGCGGCCGCGCGCACCAGTGGAATCTGCCCCGACGAACCCCAGAATACGAGAGGGGCGCGCCTCGCGGCGCGCCCCTCCCGGTCCAGCACGTTCAAGTCGTGGTTACTTGACGCACTTGGAAACGAGCTTCGTCATCTCGAACATCGAGACCTGCGCCTTGCCACCGAAGACGAGCTTCAGCTTGTCGTCGGCGTTGATGTTCCGGCGGTTCTTCTTGTCCTGCAGGTTGTTCTTCTTGATGTAGGCCCAGAGCTTCTTGGTGAGCTCAGTGCGCGGCAGCGGCGCGGCACCAACGACGGCGGCGAGCTTCTCGTTCGGCGTCACCGGCTTCATGAACGCAGCGTTCGGCTTCCGCTTCGCGGCCTTCTTCACGACCTTCTTCGCGGCCTTCTTCACGACTTTCTTCGCGGCCTTCTTCGCGGTCTTCTTCTTCGCGGCCATTCTAGAAATCTCCTCGAAATAAAGTGATGATCGCGCTTGCTACGCCCGGTCGAGTCGTGCGCGATCTGCTCTCGAAAGTAAGACACTTCCCCTCTGGCGCAATAGGGCTGCCCTCGACGGTCCCTCGAGTAGCCCCCCCACGCCCCCTCTGGGCGCGGCCCTCATGCGTCGAGAAATCCTTCGAGGAGTGCGATCATCCGCGTATCCGCCGGGTCGGCGGTGACGTCGTCCTCGACCACTATTTTTCGCGCGGCTGGCGTCTCGAGAATCAGCGGAATCCCCTCTGAAAACGGGTCATTCACCAACCAGCGGAACGGCTCCGCGCCAATCGCGCCCTCACCGAGGAGTGCGTGTCTATCCTTGTTCGAGGCGAACGGGTGCTGACTGTCGTTCAGGTGGAAGAAGGCGGGTCGTTCCCCTATGGTGCGCTCGAAGTGCGCAAGGAGCTCGTGCTGTGCATCGCGGGTGGTGTGGAGGTCGTGCCCGGCCGCGAACAGATGGCAGGTGTCGAGCCCGTATCCCGTGCGGTGACGCAGCGCCGGCGGCACCTGGGCGAGCATCAGGGCGATCTCCTCGGCGGTCCGACCCATGGTGTGGCCCGCACCGGCGGTGTTCTCGATGAGCACCCGCGTCCCATTCACTTCGCGCACCTGCTTGAGCGCGTGACAGATCGCCTGCCCGACTCGCACCGCGGCCTCCTGCGGGTCGCCGTCTCCCGCGGACCCCGGATGAAAGCAACAGCCCCACGCGCCGAGCACCGTCGTGCGCTCAAGTTCCTTCGCCAGACCCGCACGCGCGCGCAGCGCCTTCGGTTCCTCGGGCGACGCGGTGTTGAGCACAAACGCCGCATGCACCAACACGTGCTCCCGCGCGATACCTACCGCGTCGAGTACCTCGTGCATCTTCGCGGCCTTCTCTGGCTTGAGCGAGACCTTGTCGTTGTAGTAGGTTGGCGGCGCGGTGAAGAGTTGCATCGCCCGCGCGCCCGCGGCGGCGGCCCGGCGCACCGCCATGGGGAGTCCGCCCTCGTCAGCAGGATGTACACCAAATATCCGTGGACTCATCGGGCCTCCTGGTCAGTCACCACGCCACGGTACCCTGTCGGACCACGACCCGCGCCGTACCGCCGCCGCCTTGGGTTGCCGTCCATGCCACCACAATCCGCGTACCGCGTACCGCCACGAGCGGAGTGCGCGCCTCTCCCGTCTCATCAGACGCCGGGGCACGGGCCTCGAAAATGTGCCCCTGCGTGCGAGAGAGGGCGAGCCCGATCCGTGGCACACGACTATTGGGATCCTCGTACACGACGACGACCGTGTCGCCGCGCGAGGCGAGGGCGGCCGTGGATGGGTGCTCGCCATAGACAATCGGCACCGGCTCGTGGAAATGCGCACCGCGCGCCATGGAGTGCGTGAAGAAGAGCCCAGCCCCCTCGCGCGCGACGAGGTGGTAGGCAAGGTGCACGTACCCATTGAGCGAATCAGCGGCAAGGAACGGCGTGGGGCGTGCGCAGCCGGTCCGGCCAACGTCGGTGGAGTCGGCGGTCACCGCCGCCTGCCAGGTCCGTCCGCCATCGTCAGAGCGCGCGACGCGAAGGACCACACTCGAGTCGGTGCGCGTGGCGAACCAACTGGCGTACGCCTCGGCCGCGTCCATCTTCACGGCACGGAGCGTGGCGGCGCAGAGGTTTGGTTCGGCGGGCCAGCTCACGGGGTTCCAAGCCACGCCAAAGCTGGCCACCCCGTCGCTACCGAGCGCGAGCCGCACACTCTGCCCGAGTGTGCCCGTGCTCCGGGCAACCGTCTCGTCCCAGTGGACGGGTTGTGGTACGCACGCGGTGAGCGTGACAACGGCAATGGCGCCGACGAGCGTGAGGAGCGACAGAGGGTGGCGCATCGGTGAAGTATCGCCCCGCGCGGGATTAGATTTCCAGCTCGACCGTGTCCGAACCTCGACCCCGACGATGATGCCCAACTTTTCGCCAAATGGCGTGCGCCAGCTCCCGCCGCATGCCAACGAACCGATCCGCAGCTACGCGCCTGGTAGCTCGGAGCGCGCGTCGCTCCAGGCCCGCCTTAAGGCGATGGAGTCGGAGTGCCCAGAAATCCCGGTGGTGGTCGGCGGCAAGGAGATCCGCTCTGGTGCGGTGGCGCAGTCGGTCTCGCCCCACAAGCATGGGCATGTGACGGCGACGTACCACAAGGCGACCGCCGCTGACGTGCACGCCGCAATCAAGGCGTCGCGCGCCGCCTGGATGGAGTGGTCCGAGTGGAGCTGGGAAGAACGCGCCGCGGTCTTCCTCAAAGCGGCCGAGCTCCTCGCCGGTCCGTGGCGCGACACGATCAACGCCTCCACGATGCTCGGCCAGTCGAAGACCGTCTACCAGTCAGAAATCGACGCCGCCTGCGAGCTGGTGGACTTTTGGCGCTTCAATGTCGCGTTCGCACGCGACATCTACAGCGAACAGCCAGTGTCAGCGCCCGGGATGTGGAATCAGCTCGAGTACCGCGCGCTCGAGGGCTTCGTGTTCGCGGTTTCTCCGTTCAACTTCACGGCGATTGGCGGCAACCTCACCGGTTCGCCGGCGCTGATGGGCAACACCGTCCTCTGGAAGCCCGCCACCACCGCGATCCTCTCGGGCTGGTACACGATGCGCGTACTGCAGGAGGCGGGGTTGCCGGCGGGCGTGATCAACTTCTTGCCGGGCGACGCGGCGATGATCTCGGAGGTCGCGCTCACCGACCCCGATCTCGCCGGCGTGCACTTCACCGGCTCCACGGGCGTGTTCAACAACATGTGGGGAACGATCGGCAAGAATATGGGGCGCTACCGCTCCTATCCTCGCATCGTTGGTGAGACGGGCGGCAAAGACTTCATGCTCGCGCACCCCTCGGCCGACGCACACGCCTTCGCCGTGGGCGTGGTACGCGGCGCGTTCGAGTATCAGGGGCAGAAGTGCTCGGCGTGCAGTCGCATCTACGTGCCCAAGTCGCTCTGGCCCGAGGTGCGCGACCGGATGGAAGCGATGATCAAAGAGATCCGGATGGGCGACGTCAACGACTTCCGGAACTTCATGGGTGCGGTGATCGACCAGAAATCCTTCGACCGTATCGGCGGCTACCTCGCCGAGGCGAAGAAGTCCGCGACGGTGGTCGCCGGCGGCGGCACCGACGGATCGGTCGGCTACTTCGTCGAACCGACGCTGATCGAGACCAAGGACGCGTCATACCGACTGATGTGCGAAGAGATTTTCGGCCCGGTCGTGACCGCCTACGTCTACGACGACGACAAGTGGAGCGAGACGCTCGACCTCGTCGATCGCACCTCGCCGTACGCGCTCACCGGCGCCGTGTTCGCACAGGATCGTTCGGCCGTGCGCGAAGCACATGCGCGACTGCGTCATGCGGCCGGCAACTTCTATGTGAACGATAAGTGCACGGGCGCCGTGGTGGGCCAGCAGCCGTTCGGCGGCGCGCGCGGGTCGGGCACCAACGACAAGGCGGGCTCCAAACTCAACCTGCTCCGGTGGGTGAGCGCGCGCACGATCAAGGAAACGTTTGTGCCCCCGCATGACTACACCTATCCGTTCATGGGATAACGGGCGATGCGCTTCCTCACGCTCGACGTCTTCACCGCGACTCCGTTCGGCGGCAATCAGCTCGCGGTTTTCCCCGACGCGCGTGCGATCCCAGAAGCACAACTCCTGCCGATCACACGGGAGTTCAACTTTTCCGAAGTGACCTTCTGTTATCCGCCTGACGACGCGGCGAACACGCGGCGGGTGCGCATCTTCACGCCCGGCGGCGAGGTGCCGTTCGCGGGACATCCGACCGTGGGCACGGCAGCCGCACTCGCCCTCTGCGAGCAGGCCCTCCCCACTGGGTCGGGGCACTTTCGTTTCGAGATGGGCATCGGGATTGTCCACGTCGACGTGCGCGTCGAATCGGCGGCGCGCTGCTGGGCCGAGCTCTCCGTCGCGAAGCTTCCGGAGATCGGGCCGCAGACACCAACGCTCAACACCATCGCTGCGATCCTCTCGCTCGACGTCTCGGACCTGATGGGGGGAGCGATGTCGCCGCAGGCCGTCTCGTGCGGCCTCCCGTTCCTGCTCGTCCCGGTGAAGTCCCTCAAAGCGCTCGCCGTGTCACGCGTACGCGTCGACCTGTGGGAGCAGACGCTGCAGCGTTTCTGGGCGCCCGAAATCTTTGTCGCCGCCAAGGATCCAGAACAGGGGGCACAACACTGGCGCGCGCGCATGTTCGCACCGGGCATCCGCATCCCGGAGGATCCGGCGACGGGATCCGCGGTCGCGGCGTTCGGCGGCTGGCTCGCGTTAAAGGAGCCGAAGGACGGTGCCCATGCCTGGACAGTGGATCAGGGTATCGAGATGGGTCGACCGAGCCGGCTCGACGTGAGCGCCAACCGCGTCGGCGGCGCGGTGACGGCAGTGCGCGTTGCCGGACGCTCCGTCCTCGTGAGTGAAGGGACGCTCCGGCTCGACTGACGAGCCGGCGCGTCGGACTAGAAGCGCGCCTCTACCGAGAGGTCGATCCTTGTCTGCACGCGGGGGTACAGCCCCCGGGCCGCGTCGATCCGGAACATCCCGTCGAGGAAGCTGACGCCCACACCCACCCCGCTCATCGGCCGCGCCACAAGCCGCCAGGCGTCGCGCGCGCCAGCCCAACCAAGGTCGCCGAAGACCACGGGGCGGACGGCCGCATTGTTGGCACCAATCTCCAGACGACCCAGCCAGAAGGCCTGACCGTACCCCGTGCCCGGCGACTGCCCACGCACGCTCTGGAGCCCGCCGAGGAAGAAGTGCCGCTGCGCTGGCACCGTACCGGTGGTCGTGCCGGCGGCTCCCGTGAGCGAGGCGGCGAGTGGACCGATGCCGCGCGAGAGTGTCGTCTCGAACAGGGCGCGGCCGTACTCGAAGTCGCCCACGGCCCCCTCGAGTCGAAGATCGCCGCTCAGGCGCCAGCCGCGCGGGTCAAGGCCGCGGCTCCCACGCCAGCGTGCGCCCGCGCCGTAGAGCCACCCCTGGTCGGCGCCGATGTTGTCGAGGAACCGGCCGTCGTGCGCGCCGCCGAACAGCGACCAGCGGCTCTCGACCGCCGCAGTAAACTGCTGCTCAGCGAAGAGGCGCCACTGCAGGCCGCCGCGCAGCGGTCGCTCACCCGCGAGCTCTCCGCCCCAGGTGCGGTGATACACCCCTTCGTCCCGCGCATAGAGCATCGACCCGAGCGAGGCACCGACGGAGAGCGGGTCGCCAAAGTCGGAACTCACCGCGAGTCGGCGGTAGACGGTACCGCGGAAATCACGACGACCATTGCTGCGCGCGACTGTGAACTCGCCATTGAGCTGCGCGTCGGCCAGCGATCCGCGTACCAGCAGGGAGGTGGTGTAGCCCTTGCCGAGCGTCACCGAAGCAAGCAGGCCTGAGCCGAAGCCCTCGACGCGATTGAATCGCGTGTACGCGAGTCCCCAGGCGACGGTCGGCGTCTGCGGCGACCACGACGGCTGCAGGGCGAAGTCGAGCGCCTGCATGAGCTTGTCACGCTCCTTGGCGCCAAAGAGCGCCTCGCCCGAATCGTAGATCGACGGCGGCAACTCGCTCGACCTGGCGAGGGTACTGGCGTCACAGGGGATCTCGACCGCGAGCGAGAGGGTGCCGTTCTTGCGCCGGCGATATTCGACGTACGAGTCGCCCGTGGCACACTGTCGGCTCTTCTCCGCCTTGACGATCGAATCGCTGGCGAGCGTGTACTGCTTCATCGCGTCACGGCGCGCGATCAAATCGACACCGGCCGCCTTCAGGCTGTCCGAGAAGACGCGCGCGGAGAGGCGGCGCGGTGCCGGGATAGCCGGTAGCGAGTCGAGGCCGTTCACACTCTCGTAGCGATAGCGCTCTTCGACGATGAACGGGACGCGCATAAGGCTCACGCGCGCGTAGCCTTCGGCTCCCTGCGTGCGCGGCAGCCAGAAGCGCTGGTTCAGTAGACCGTACTCAATCGTGACCGCCGTGACCTCCGCCTTCATCGGCGTGAGGAAGCCGCGCACGGCGAGCGGCACATCCTGGCGGGCCGTCGAGTCGTCCCCCTCTGCCGTCTCCCAGATGTCCATCGGCGCCGAGAAACGCATCACCGCTCGCACCAGGTGCGCGCCCTCGGTCTCGAACCAGAACGACCCGACCACGAGGTTCCAGCGCGCCTCGCGCGGGATCACGCGAATCTCCCGCAGCGTGATCCGTTTGCCGTCGGGCAACGTCATGAGCACCGAGTCGCCGGTCGCGAAGGTGAAATACGCCTCCGACCCGTCGGCGACCGGATGCACGAGCATCGCGCGCCGCCCTTCGTCGCTGTTGCTGCCGATCATGTCGAAGAGCCAGAGCTCGTCCTTCCCTGGGTAATAGGGAATGGCGAGCATCTCGGCGAAGTTCGCCTCGGCGTCCATCTCCACTGCGGCGTCCTTGGTGCCGGCGGCAATCGGCGCGACCGATCGCGCGCCGAGCAGCTCGACATGGGCGCCGGTCGCGCGACTCCAGCGCACATGCGCCGCGCTTTCGGTGCGGAAGGCGAGGCGCTCGCGCGCAGACTCGCGCAGCGACATCCCCACCGACATCCGCTGGTAGCTCTTCACGTCGTAGGCGAGGAGCATCGAGTCCTGCTGCAGTCGTGCCTCCCGGGCGCGGAGCAGGAGGTCGCGGGCCTGGACGTCGGTAAACGCCGTGCGCCGATGCTCTTCGGTGACCGCGACGCGATTCCTGATCGGGGCACGCACGCCGATGCTGCCCGACGCACCCTCCCGATTCACGCCGACATTCACCGAGACCTGCAGCGCCAGCAATAGTCCGACCGCGAGCATCCTGACTCCGTTCTGAAGACGAGTGGCCGCCGGGAGGGGATGCCCCGCAGCGGTCCCATGTTTTGATTGAATCTACGGCCGCGGAGAGGCCGATGTTTCCTTCATGCGGCGAACGCTTCCTCCAGTCCATTGCGGACATGACGACCCCGATCGACACCGAGTCCCCCACGGCACTGCACAGTAGTGCGCCCGGCGATCTCTCTCCCGAGGAGTTCGAGCGCCAGGCGCGCGTCCTCGCGCGCTGGATTGCCGACTACCTCGCCAACCCTGAACGGTACCCGGTCCTCTCGCGCCTGGGGCCGGGCGAGTTTGCTCGCAGCCTCCCCGTCGCGATGCCCGCGCAGGCGGAGTCGCTCGACACAATCATTGGCGATCTCGATCGCGTGATCATGCCCGGCGTCACGCACTGGAACCACCCCAGCTTCTTCGCGTACTTCGCGAACACCGCCTCCGTTCCTGGGATCCTCGCCGAACTGGTCATCGCCGCACTGAACCAGGTCGGGATACTCTGGCGCGCCTCGCCCGCGCTCTCGGAGTTGGAGGTGGTGACCACCGCCTGGCTTCGTGACGCGATGGGGCTCCCGGCGAACTGGTTCGGGATGATCACCGACACCGCCTCCGTTTCCACGCTGCAGGCGCTCGCCGCCGCCCGTGAACGCGACCCCGCGCTCGAAATCCGGCACCGCGGCATGGCCGGCCGCACTGACCTGCCGCGGCTGCGGGTCTACTGCTCCGAGCATGCACACTCCAGCATTGATAAGGCGGTGATCACCCTCGGACTCGGGGCCGAGAACGTCGTCCGGGTGCCTGCCGACGGACAGTTTCGCATGCGGATTGATGCGCTTACGGCAGCGGTCGCGGCCGACCGCGCCGCGGGATTTCGGCCGCTCGCGGTGGTCGCGACCATCGGGACGACTTCCACGACAAGCGTCGATCCGGTGCCCGCGATCGCCGACCTCTGCGAGCGCGAGGGGATCTGGCTTCATGTGGACGCCGCCTATGGTGGTGTGCTCGCGATGGTCCCCGAGCACCGCGTACACTTCGCGGGCGCGGAGCGCGCCGACTCGTTCGTGGTCAACCCGCACAAATGGCTCTTCTTGCCGATGGACTGTTCCGTGTTCTGGACGAAGCATCCCGCGGTACTCAAGCGGACCTTCAGCCTCACGCCCGCGTACCTCGAAACCGGCGAACAGGACGTCGCACTCTCGCAGTCTGACTACTCGTTCCAGTTGGGCCGCCGCTTCCGGGCACTGAAGCTCTGGTTCGTCCTGCGTGCCTTTGGACTCGAGGGGCTCGTGGAGCGACTGCGCGCTCACTGCAGCCTGGCCGTCACCCTGAAAGGCTGGATCACGGCCGAACCCGGCTGGGAGGTCGTCGCGCCGGTCCCGATGTCGGTCGTCTGCTTCCGGCATCGGCCAGGCGGGATCGTGGATGAGGCGGTGCTCCAGAGGCACAATACCGCGATCCTCGACTGGGTTAATGCAAGCGGGAAGGCCTTCCTCTCGCACACGAAGCTCGGGGACCGTTACGTGCTTCGGGTTGCTATCGGGAACCTGAGGACACAGGAGGCTCACGTCGCGCAGGCCTGGATGCTCCTTAGAGAGGCGGCGGCGCTGGCAGACGCGTCACCCTAAGGGGGGGCTTGCGGCGGGGCCTCAGGGGGACGTTAACATTCTGCTGTAACCGGCATCCAACCCGGTGAATACGCGGTGGACCCCACGTCTCCCGCGACAACTGGTCGCCTATCTCCACACAGGACTTTCCTCGATGCTTCGCAAGTTGATTGCCCCCGCATTGGCCGCCACGCTCGTCCTCGCCGCGTGCGAATCCACGACGGCGCCGGTGACCACGACCGACGACGACTACTCGCTCGTAATGTTCGGCGAAGCCGGTGCCTCACTCGAAGGCACCATGGGCGCGCAGCCGACGGCCGCTCCGTTCGACGGCCGCTCCGGTACTATGCCGTTCCCCGATTCGATCGCCCTGACGCAGGCGCAGAAAGATGCGATTCAGGCGCTCCGCACGGCCTTTCGCGCTGCGAATCAGCCGGCGCTCGATTCGCTGAAGACGATCTTCGAGCGGGCACGCGCCGCTCGTGCGGCCGGTGCGAACCGTGAGGCGATCCACGCGATCCTCGTCACGGGCCGGCCGATTGGTGAGGCGCTGCGCCCAAAGGTGTTCGCGCTGCATCTCGCGGTGGTCGCGGTGCTCACCCCCTCCCAGCGTGCGTGGCTGCTCGCGAGTCGCCTCGGCCGGCCCGCGGCGCCGTCCCCGATGGTCGGTCGCCCGTAATCTCCGTCACCGCTGATTGCCCACAAGGCGCTCAGGTCGGGGACCTAAGGAACGACAGCAGAATGTGAACAGGGCCTCGCGGAGACAGATCTCCGCAAGGCCCTGTTTAGTTTTTTTTGCGCTATCGCCGCAACGAGACCGCCCGCTACTTCCCCTTCGGGGTCGCGTACTCCCCGGTCATGGGCCGCACCGGGAAACTGAAGAACTGGGCGAACCACTGCCGCCAATCGTCCATGATCTCGTAGACCGTCGGGATCACGAGCAGCGTGAGAAACGTCGAGGTGATCGTCCCACCGATAATCGCCCGCCCGAGCGGGGCCCGGAAGTCGGCCCCTTCGCCGATGCCGAGTGCCACGGGGATCATGCCGGCGATAAGTGCGAGCGTCGTCATCAGGATTGGCCGCAGGCGCACCCGCCCCGCCTCAATGATTGCTTCGCGCCGCGCCATCCCCTGCTCCTGACCCCACTTGGCGAAGTCAATGAGCAGGATTGCGTTCTTCGCGACGATGCCCATCAAGAGGATCACGCCAATCATTGACATGATGTTCAGCGTGTCCCCCGTGATCAGCAGCGCGAGCACGACTCCGATAAGCGAGAGCGGCAGCGAGATCAGGATCGCGATTGGTTCAAGGAAGGAGCCGAACTGCATCACGAGGATCAGGTACATCAGCAGAAAAGCGATGCCGAGGGCGGCCAGGATGTCACCGAACACCTGCGCCTGGTCCCTCGCCTCGCCGCCGAGCGACCAGCGAATGCCGGTGGGCACCGTCAGGAGCCCGAGCTGCCGTTGGATTTCACTGGTCACCTCGCCGAGTGAACGGCCCGAAAGATTGGCCTGCACCACGATCACTTTGTCGCGATCGAGATGCGAGATCTTGGCCGGTCCGATGCCCTGTGAGACCGTGGCGAGCTGCCCGAGCGGCATCATGGTCATGCGTCCGTTGGGGTTGCCAACAGCAATCGGAAGTCGCTCGATGTCCTGGATGCGCGCGCGCGACTGGGGTGCGAGCCGCACCCGCACTTTTCTATTCTCGCCGGAGGGATCGATCCAGTCGCCGGCGTCGACACCAGCGAAGGCCGGACGCAGCGACTGCGCGAGCTGGCCCACCGACACGCCAAGCGTCCCCGCGAGCGAGCGGTTCAGCGTGATCTCGAGCTCGGGCTTCTGGCCCTTGGTCGAGAGGCCGACGTCGACCGCACCGGGAACGGCTTTCACCAGGATGAGCACGCTATCGGCGAACCGCTGCAGCTGCTGCGAGTCATTGCCACGCAGCTCGAGTTGCACCTGCTTGACCGCGCCGCCAAACCCCGATGTGAAGACGGCCACCGTGGCCCCACCGATCTGTTTGACCTCCTCACGCAGTGTGGCGCCGAAGTCGTCCTGACTGAAACTGCGCGTCGCCTTTGGCGTCAGTCGCACATAGACCGACGCAAGGTCCACCGCGCCGAGCGCCTCGGACGGATCCATGCCGGCGCCAGCGCCGATCGTCGTGAACGTGTACCGCACCTCGTCGTGCGCGCGCGCGAGCCGGGCAGCCTCTTCGGCCTTCAGTCGGGTGTACGCGAGGTTCGATCCCGGTGGAGTCTCCACCTGGATCGTGATCTCGGAGCGGTCGGAGATCGGCACGAAGCCGAAACCGCCGAACGTGGCCTGCAGCCAGAGTGCACCGACCATGCTCCCGGTGGCGAGCAACACCATCGTATACCGGTGATCGAGGGCCCATCCGATGACGCTTGTGTAGCGCTGCGCCATCCGGTCAAACCACGCATTGAAGACCACGAGCTTGCGCGAGATCCAGCTGCGATGCTCGTGCGCCTCGATCTCGGGGTCGGGCCAGTAGGCCGAGAGCATGGGGTCGAGCGAGAACGAAACGAGGAGCGACACCAGTACCGCGCAGGCGATCGTGAGGGCGAACGGCTTGAACCACTGGCCCGAGATGCCGTACATGAAGGCGATCGGCACGAAGACTGCGACGATTGAAAAGGTCGTCGCCGCGACGGCGAGCCCGATCTCGTTCGTCCCCTCGTGCGCCGCCCTGAAGTGATCTTTCCCCATCTCGACGTGGCGCACGATGTTCTCGCGCACCACGATCGCGTCGTCAATCAGGATGCCGATCGCCAGCGAGAGGCCGAGCAGCGACATCGTGTTCAGCGTGAAGCCGAATGCCCAGACGGCGATGAAACTCGCGAGCACCGAGATCGGGAGAGCGAGGCCGGTGATGACGGTCGATCGCCAGGAGTTCAGAAACAAGAACACCACGAGCACCGTCAGCAGTGCGCCTTCGATGAGCGTGCTCTGCACATTCGCCACCGAGGCGGTCACGCGCTCGCCGGCATCCTGGACCACATCGATGGTCGTGCCGACAGGGAGCGTCGGACGGAGTTCTGCGACGGCGGCGATCACTGCCTCGCTCACCGCCGTGGTCGAGTAGCCCTTGGATTTCTTGATCATGAGACCAACGGCGTCCTTTCCGTTGTAAATCGCCGCGGTGCGGGGCTCCGCCGTTCCGTCGCGGGCCGAGGCGACTTCACCGAGCCGGATGGCGCGCCCCCCCCGCTCGGCCACGATCAGGCGGAGGAAGTCCTCAGGCGTGTCGAGCTTTCCCTTGAGCCGGATCGCCCGCTCATCGATCGCGCCGTTCAACCGACCGACGGGCACCGCGAGGTTCTGCACTTGGAGCGCGCCAACGATCTGCGCGACCGTGATACCCGCCGCTTCCATGGCGTCGGCTCGGATCTCCACGGTCAGTTCACGCTCGATACCGCCCACGACGTTCGCTTCGGCCACGCCGGGAATTCCGCGCAGTGCGCGCGTGATTCCAGGGTCGGCGATGCGGCTGAGCGCGGCGGCCGAGAGTACCGTCGAGTTGAGCGAGAGTTGAACGATCGGCTGGTCGGCGGGATCGAAACGCGTCAGCACCGGCTCCTTCATCTCGATCGGCAGGTCCGACCGAATGGAGCTGATCTTATCACGAATGTCCTGCGACGCCTGCTGCAGGTCCTTCTCGAACACGAAGAAGACCGTCACGTTGGCGAAGCCGTCCTGCGCCGCGCCAGAGATGCGCTCAACGCCGGAGATCCCACTGACGGCCTCCTCGACGCGGTCGAGCACCTCGCGCTCTACCACGTCGGGCGACGCACCCGGGTACGGAATCGCGACGTTGATAATCGGCTGCTGCACGTCGGGGAACTCGTCGGTCTCGAGCTGCCAGAGGGAGAAGAGACCGAACACGACCAGGGCCACCATGGAGACGATGGTGACCAACGGACGCTTGATGGCAAAATCAGAGATGAGCATGGCGGAGAAGAGAGAAGACGGAGGGACAGTGATCGGCGGCAGTCGACTACGGTGTGCGCGGCCGACTGTCGGTCGGCGCCGTCACCTTTAACGGCACATTGGGCCTGATCCCGAGCGCGGGCCCGATCAGCAGTGTGTCGCCGGGAACGACGCCCGACCGAATCTCCACCCGCTCCTGCGCTTCGTCTTTCGCGCCGAGCGTGACGTCGACCTTCTCCGTCCGACCGTTCTTCAGACGCAGCACTGACGGTAGGAGTCCCCGATTGTCTATCGCCAGTTCTGGCACGGTGAGCGTCTCACGCGAGTCGCTCGCGACGCGACCCTCGGCGAACAGGCCGGCGACGAGCTGATTCCCATTGTTTGGAATGCGTACGAAGAGGCGTACCTGACGCGTCTGCGGATCGGCCGAGGGATTGATGCTCGAGATCGTCCCCGCAAACGTCCGGCCAGGATACCCCGTCACCGAGAAGCGCACCGGCGCACCGACGCGCACCTGCGCCAACTGCTCGGCCGGCACCGCGGCCTCGAGTCGCATCGTCGCCGGATCCACGATGTTGAACAGCGGCGAACCCGGAGCGACGACGTCGCCCGGATTCACAAAGCGCTCGCTCACCACGCCGGCATAGGGCGCGAGTACGTTCGTCGCGTCGAGCTGCTTCTGCGCCGAGGCAAGTCGGGCACGCGCGTCATCGAGCAGAGAGCGCGCGCCAAGATCACCACGGCGGGCATTCTCCACCTCACGATCACTGATCGCGCCCACCTGCACGAGCTTCTCGGAACGTTCGAGATCGCGCTGCGCGATGTCGGCGGCGGTCTGCGCAGCGGTAAGACCCGAGCGCGCCGAAAGTGCGGCGTCGTTGATCGCGCGGTCATCAATCTTGGCCAGCGAGGTCCCCTCCGCCACCTGCGCGCCGGGATCATGGAAGACCTGCACGACGGAGCCGGGGACTTGGGCACGGATCTGCGCCGTTCGCTCGGCCACAAGCGACCCCGAAAGGATTGGTCCAGTGGAAAGGATCGTGGTCGCGGCGACGGTCATCGCCTCTGGGCCCACCAGTACCGTCACCTCCGACGGCGCCTCGTTTGTCGCGGTCGATTTGCCGCAGGCCGCGAGAAGAATGGGGAGCGCGGCCGCGAGGCCAATGGCACGACGG
Organism: Gemmatimonas phototrophica; assembly: GCA_945869195.1. Lineage (GTDB taxonomy): Bacteria > Gemmatimonadota > Gemmatimonadetes > Gemmatimonadales > Gemmatimonadaceae > Pseudogemmatithrix. The sequence goes on from CAMBNV010000004.1 coordinate 144,777, forward strand.
AACATCTGGGACTTCCTCAGGTTGATGAGCGAGACGGTCATAGTCAGCGTCCCCCGGTGACGAGGGGGAGATCTTTCAGGAGTGCGAGTCGGAGCTTCGCGAGTTCGAGGTCGCGCGCCGCCTGCACCCGCTGCAGGCGCGCCTGCACGAGCTGCATGCGGACCTCGGTGAGTTCGAGCTGCGTGGAGATCCCCTCTTGGAAGCGTACTTCGGCGATGCGGTACGCCTGCGCTGCCTGGGAGTCGGTGCCGACCGACGCGAGGTAGCTGGCCTGCGCCTGCTCGAGCGCCGAGAGCGCGAGCAGCGCGTCGAGTGACGCGCCCTCGCGTGTCTGCTGCAGGCGCAGCTGCGCCTCCGTCAGGTTCGCTTCGGCGACCATCCGGTCACCGCGGAGCCGCCCACCGGTGAGCACCGGAAACGAGAGTCCGAGCGAGACATTCCAATTGGGAAAGTAGAGGTCGAGCGCGGACGGGAGAAACGTCCCCTCCGTTGGATAGGCGAACCGCTGATACGTGCTGGAAAGCTGTACCGACGGCAGGCGCGCGTTTTGCGCCGCTCTGAGCGCCTGCTCCGACGCGCCCACCTGCGCCTGGGCCTGCCGGACCGTCGCGCGCGCCGCGACCGTTGTGTCGGGGGTGATGGTGCGGTCGTCGGCGAGCGTTATCGGGCCGGTGATTTCAGAGACCGTCGCGGCGGCGTCGCGGATTGGCGTGGTGAGCTCCAGCGGCGTTGCGAGCGGCAGGTCGAGTAGCTGTTTTAGGCGCAAATACGCCGTCGTGCGCGCGCCACGCGCCTGAATCACCAGAGGCTTCTGGTTGTCGCGCGTCACGCGAGCGCGCAACAGGTCAAACTCGGCGGCGGCACCGACGGCTCGCGCTACCTGCGTCTGCTCGAGCGTACGGGTCGTCAGCACAAGCGAGCTTTCGGCAATCGCAAGGAACTGGTCGGCGGCGACGGCATCGAAGTAGGCCTGGGCGGCCTCGAGTACCGCCTGCGCCTGGGACGAGGTGTAGGCGATATCGGCAGCGGTGCGTGCGGCGTTGGCACCGGCACGCTGCGCCGGAAGGCGCCCGGCCGTATAGAGATTCTGCGTCGCGCTGAGGGTGACCGAAAAGGTGTTGGGTGCCGCAAAGATGCGCGCCAGCGGCGAATCCTCGAAACCGCCGCCCGCAGAGCCACTGCTGTCGGACGGCCCGGCAAAGCGAGTCGAGATAGCCTCGAACTGGCTCTCGAGCGCACGCTGATACCCCGCGCTGCCGTTGATCTGTGGCAGCCGCTGCGAGTTGGCCTGTACCTGCTGGCCGCGCGCGCGCGTCACTCCGGCCCCGGCAATCGCGACTGCCTCGCTCTTTCGTTCGGCGATCCGCAGGGCCTCGGCAAGAGAGAGTGTCCCACTGGGTGCGCCCGCGAGATTGCCGGTGGGCTGCTGGGCGACGGCACGCACGGGCAGCAGCACCGGCAGCAGCGCGAGCAGGAGTAGCGCGACGGTAGCACCGAGGGAGCGAAGAAAGAGTCGCACGTATTTAGCGGGGGCTTGGTCGAGAGGAGGAAACATTTCTGGCATGAGGGCGCGCCCCATAGCGTCGGCAAAGAGCGTGCCCTTGAGCATGGCGGCGGCGGTGGTATCGACGGCGGACGGGATGAAGCCGTGCTGGGCGAGGCGTTCGACGTACCCCGTCAGATCCTTGAAGGACTGCATGGGGTGCTCCGTAGTGGGCTCGGCACACTCTGGTCGTTCGTGCATCTCGGCCATCGAGGTGAGGAGCATGCCACGGGCCTCGAGCAGGAACGCATGGTCGGCCTCCACCCAGGTGGTGAGTTCGGCAATCGGGTCGACTGGAACATCGGGGAGCGGTGCGGCGGCGGGGACGCGCGAGCGCGCGCGTACCGCCGCCGCGATGAGTTCGCGCTTGGAACGAAACAGGCGAAAGAGTGTGACTTCGTTTACCCCCGCCGCCTCAGCAATCCGGCGCGTGGTCGCGCCACGAAACCCCGACGCGGAGTAGAGGCGTGCGGCGGCCTCGAGGAGTTGTGTGCGAGCTGGACAAGTCATTTTTGACTTAGTGAAATATTTCACAACGCAAGCGGCCACTTACATATAGTGGAAAGAAAACGGTCGCTTACGCGATTTACAAGGGGGGTTTTCCCGAACCTCACCATTTTTCTCCTCCCCGAGGCGGTGACGGTCCTAGGTATATTCGGATTGTGTTCGGTATTAGTACCGCAGTGGCCCTCTGGTCTCCGGCGATCGCCCCACGGGGATGCGAAACACTCACTCCGCGTATTCGTTTCCACTGTCTGTCGGCGCTGTGCCGCACCTGCGCCCGCTAACCGCACTCTCCCCTCCCGCTCCCCGCCATGCCCACGCAGAAGCCCACCGACCCTACCCTCGCCGCGAAACTCTCGCCGATGCAGTTCCAGGTCACGCAGTGCAGCGCGACCGAACCGCCGTTTCGCAACGAGTTCTGGGATCATCACGAGTCCGGTCTCTATGTCGACATCGTCTCGGGCGAACCACTCTTCTCCTCGCTCCACAAGTTCGATTCGGGCACCGGATGGCCCTCGTTCACACAACCCGCGGTGCCGAAAAACGTCGCCGAGGTGCGTGACGTCTCGCACTTCATGGTGCGCACCGAGGTGCGGTCGGTCGGCGGCGATTCACACCTCGGGCACCTCTTCGATGACGGCCCTGGTCCGACCGGGATGCGCTATTGCATCAACTCGGCCTCGCTGCGTTTTATCCCGACCCAGGAGCTCGCGGCGGAGGGCTACGAGAAGTTTGTCCCGCTGTTCGAGGATCAGGCGCGCCGGAACGCGGAGGGGAAATGAACGACGTCGCGACCCTCGGCGGAGGCTGCTTCTGGTGCCTCGAGGCGGTCTACCTCGAACTACGGGGCGTGCAGGGCGTGAAGAGCGGCTACGCCGGCGGACACGTCACCAACCCCACCTATGAGCACGTCTGCGGCAAGAAGACCGGTCACGCCGAGGTGGTCCAGGTGACGTTTGACGCGAGCGCGATTACGTACGCCGAGCTGCTCGAGGTCTTCTTCACGATTCATGACCCGACCACGCAGGACCGGCAGGGGAACGACGTCGGGCCACAGTATCGCTCGGCGATCTTCGCGCACTCAGCAGAACAGGAGCGCGTCGCGCGCGAACAGCTCGCGGCGGCACAGGCGCATTGGGACGCGCCGATCGTCACCGAGCTGCGGCCGCTCGACCACTTCTGGCCCGCAGAGCAGTACCATGACGATTATTTCGCGCGGAATCCGGAGAATCCATACTGCGCCGTGGTCGTGGCGCCCAAAGTGTCGAAGGCGCGCAAGCGCTTCATTGACAAGCTCGCGCGCCGCTAGCGCGTGCAGTGGAACGAGCCGGGTCGAGCGGCGTAGATTGCTCGCATGAACCGTGTTGCCTCTCTGCTGCTACTCGCGGTGGTCGCGCTCCTCGCCTCCCCCGCGCGCGCGACCGCGCAGCCCGGCGTCGTCAAGGGTATCGTCACCGATACCGGCGGGCGCCCTCTCGAGAACGTCGAGGTGCTCTCAATCAGTGCAAAGCGCAGTACGCGCTCCGGCAGGGACGGTCGCTTCACCCTCGCGCGGCTTCCGTTCGGCCAGCAGCTGATCATGGCGCGCCTCCCGGGCTACCAGCCATCGGAACGCGTCATCCGCATGCTCGACACTGCCTCGCCAGAACTGACGTTTCGGCTGCGGCGCATGGTCCAGGCGCTCGACACGATCCGAATCGTATCGCACGACGGCTGTGCGGCCTATGACATAACGGGCTTCGAGTGCCGGCGCCGCGCAGGGATCGGCCAGTTCCGCGGTGCTGACGAACTGACGGCACTCCATTCCTATTTCTGGGCTGACATGTTCGAGGGGCTGCCAGGGCTGCGGCGCGAGAGCGCGCGCGACTCGACGATCGGTCAGGACTGGCGCGTAGCAAGTACGACTGGATGGCGCTGTCTCATGGAAGGCTGGAACGGACGACACAAGACGGCGGCGGACGAGAACATCCGACCCGATCAGATTGTCGCGCTTGAACACTTTGACAGCTACGAGAAGGTACCGGCGGCGTACAAGCGTCTCGCCTGGCCCAATGGGCAGGACAAGCCCTGCGCGTTGGCGATGTACTGGACGCGCGACTTCGTCGAGCACGAGGCCAAGCGCCGGCGCTGACGGTGACGCCCGTGCCGTCGGTGGCCCTGCACTAGATTCGCCCTCATGACTTTTTTCCTCACGCTGGTCTTCGTGCTCTCAGGGGCGGCCGGACTCATCTACGAGTCCATCTGGAGCCGGTACCTCGGCCTCTTCGTCGGGCATAGCGCGTACGCGCAGGTGATCGTGCTGGTGATCTTCCTGGGCGGGATGTCGCTCGGGGCGGCGATCACCTCGAAGCGATCCGCTCGGCTCGCCGAGCCCCTGCTCTGGTACGCGATCGTCGAGCTCGTGGTCGGACTACTCGGGCTCTACTTTCACGATGTGTTCATCGTGGTGAGTGGGTTCGCCTATGACACGATCTTCCCGGCGCTTGCTGGCGGGCCGGTGCTCGGTCTGGTGAAGTGGACGATCGCGGCCCTCCTGATCCTACCGCAGTCGGTCCTGCTCGGCGCGACGTTTCCGCTGATGAGTGCGGGATTTCTGCGCCGACTTGGCCGCGACCACGCCGACCCGGCGGCAGGGAGCGGACGGGTGATCGGTGTGCTCTACTTCGCCAACTCGATCGGCGCGACGATGGGGGTGCTCGTCGCTGGCTTCTGGTTGATCGGCGCGGTGGGTCTCCCTGGCACGCTCATCACCGCGGCGCTAGTGAACATCGTGGTCGCGGTCGCGACGTACGCCGCGTTGCAGGTGATGCGTGACACCGCGTCCGTCCCCGACGAGGTCGAGGCGGCGCTGGATGCAGTGGTGCTGGGGACACCCGTGCTCGCGACACCCGCCGTAGCCCAACGACCGGGCATCGACCTCTGGACGCTCCTCCTTGGCGTGAGCTTCGGGACCGCCGTGGCCTCGTTCATTTACGAGATCGCCTGGATCCGGATGCTCTCGCTCGTGCTCGGCAGCGCAACGCATGCGTTTGAGCTCATGCTCAGTGCGTTCATTCTCGGCCTCGCCCTCGGGGCGTTCTGGATCCGCCGTCGCGCCGACTCTGCGCCTGACCCCGTCCGCCTGCTGGCGATTGTGCAGTTCGCCATGGGGACGTTCGCGCTTGCCACACTCGCCGTCTACGGAAGTGCGTTCCACTGGATGGCGTTGCTCATCGAGGCGCTCGACGAAAATGCGGCCAGCTACCGTCTGTACAATCTGTCGCGCTACGGCATCTCACTCGCGGTGATGCTCCCGGCCACGTTTTGCGCCGGCGTCACGCTCCCGCTCATCACCCGGATGCTCCTCGGCGCCGGCCATGGCGAGCGCTCGATCGGCGCGGTGTACGCCTGGAACACGCTCGGCTCGATCGTCGGCGTGGCCGCGGCCGCACTCTGGCTCATGCCGCTGCTCGGGCTCAAGGGGCTTCTCGTGACCGGTGCCGCGATCGACATCGCGCTCGCCGTGCTGCTCCTGTGGTACCGCGAATGGTCACGTCCGGAGGTGAAAGGAACGGCGATAGTCGCCGCGGTGGCGGCCGCGGTGGTGATCGCGGGGAGCCTGCTCGCGCCGTCGTTCGACCCCGGGATTCTCTCGAGTGGCGTCTTCCGCTACGGCACCGTGCCCAAACGTGGGGAACGTGTGGTCCAGTTCTACGAGGACGGCCGCACGGCGAGTGTCAGCGTGCGTCTGGACAGTGACAGTGGCTACTCACTCGCCACGAACGGGAAGCCCGACGCGAGTATTTCTCGTTACTGGTTTGACGAGCCGCCCGCCGAGGACTCGCTGAAGAAGCCGCTCGGTGGTGATGAGTCGACGCAGGTACTGCTGCCGCTGATCACGCTGGCCCACGTCCCGAGAGCCAAGCAGGCAGCCGTGATTGGGCATGGCTCGGGAATGACGTCGCACCTCTTGCTCGGGAGCGAGCTCCTGGACGACCTCGTGACGATTGATATTGAACCCCAGATGATCGAGGCGTCCAAGCTCTTTCGGCCCGCGAACCTGCGCGCATACGACGACCCGCGCTCGCACTTCGTGCACGACGACGCCAAGAGCTACTTCGCCGCCAGCGCGACGCGCTACGACCTCATCCTCTCGGAGCCGTCCAATCCGTGGGTGAGCGGCGTGTCGGGACTCTTCACCGATGAGTTCTACTCCCGCATACGCGGCTATCTCACTCCCGAGGGTGTCTTTGGGCAATGGCTTCATCTGTACGAGATCGACGACGAGCTCGTGCTCGACGTGCTCTCGGCGCTGCACAAAAACTTTCGCTCATACGCGGTCTACCTCACCGCCAACACGGACATCCTCGTCGTGGCGTCGAACGCTGAGCGGTTGCCGACGCCGGACTGGGCGGTCACGGCGTACACCGACATTGCGCTCGACCTCGCACGTTTCGTTCCGATCACCCCGGACGCGCTCGACGCCACACTCCTCGTGACGCGCGCGGAGCTCGCTCCGCTGCTCGATTCGTTATCGGACGTGAACTCGGACTTTCGCCCCCTCCTTGACCTCGGTGCGGAACGGACGCGATTTCTTCGGCAGGCGGCGACTGGATTTCTCGGAATCTCCCGTGCACGATTCGACCTCGCCGCCGCGCTTGGCGAGCGTCGGCGGGGCCTAGGCCAAGCGTTGCGCGCAGCGATCGCAATCCCGCGCCTAGAGTCACAGGCGCTCGGTGCGCGCCTGCGCACCCCCACGGCCCTCGCGCCCAACGACACCTTGGCCGCTAACCGGAAGTTTCAGCAGGCACGGAGCCGGCAGGTGCAGCTCGACCTGTGGATGGCGTCCGGCCGCGCCCCGACGGACTGGTTCACCTGGTTCACCAACATGCTGGAGGTCGAGGGGGACCGGCATGCCGGCACGATCGGCGGCGTCGACTCCGTCTGGTACGCAACGGTCGAGCGCTATATGCGCGACCAGCGCGCACCGCGAGACGGTGCCGCAGCGCTGCGCTTCATGCGCGCCGCGACGACCTACGACTGGCCGACCGCCGCACGCGAGGTGCTCCCGCTACTGAAGGCGCGCGCGGAGGGGCGGCAGTGGGTGCCGCCGGAGTTCTTTTACGATGCAGCGATCGTCGCGCGTCTGCGGGTGGGCGACATCACCGGTGCACGCACCCTCTTTGGGCGCATGGCGGCGACGACGGGCAGAAAGAGCACGGACCTGCGCCAGTGGCTACTCGATGCTCATATCCGAGCGGCGGAAAAGGGAATAGTCCGGTAGGCAGAAGTCACCTTCGTGCCCGCAGCTTTGCCTCCGAGCCGCGGGATCCCGTCCGTCAACATCAGGCGAGATCGAAGCGGTCCAGGTTCATCACTTTGTTCCACGCCGCCACGAAGTCCTTCACGAACTTCTTCTGCGAGTCGGCGCAGGCATAGACCTCCGCGAGAGCGCGGAGCTGGGAGTGCGATCCAAAGATCAGGTCAACCCGGGTGGCGGTCCACCTGAGGGCGTGTGTCGTCCTGTCGCGGCCCTCGTACACGCCGGCGGCGCCGGCGGCCGGCTGCCACTCCGTGCCCATGTCGAGGAGGTTGACGAAAAAGTCATTCGTCAGTGTCTCTGGCCGCCGCGTCAGAACGCCGTGTGCCGACTGGGCCGTGTTCGCGCCCAGGACGCGCAGGCCGCCCACGAGCACCGTCATCTCGGGCGCCGTGAGCGTCAGCAGTTGCGCTCGGTCCACCAGCTGCGCTTCGGGTGCGAGGCGCGACCGGCCGCGGAGATAGTCGCGAAAGCCGTCGGCGTCCGGCTCGAGCGGCGCGAACGACGCAACGTCGGTCTGCGCCTGGGAGGCATCCATGCGTCCCGGCGTGAACGGAACGTTGACCGCGATCCCGCCCTGCTGCGCGGCCTTCTCGATCCCCGCGCAGCCGGCGAGCACGATCAGGTCGGCCAGCGACACCTGCTTGCCGCCCTTGTCCGTCGCGTTGAACGCCGCCTGGATGCCCACGAGCGTCGTCAGCACGATCGCGAGCTGCGCTGGCTGGTTGACCGCCCAGTCTTTCTGCGGCGCGAGGCGAACACGCGCACCATTCGCACCGCCGCGCTTGTCGGAGCCACGGAAGGTGCTGGCCGACGCCCAAGCCGTCGAGACCAGCTGGGAGACGGAGAGGTTTGACGCCAGGATCGTCGCCTTGAGAGCGGCGATCTCCCTCTCGCCGACCTGCTCATGATTGAGCGTGGGGATCGGGTCCTGCCAGAGTAATGTCTCCGTCGGCACGAGGGGCCCGAGATAGCGCGCGATCGGGCCCATGTCGCGGTGCGTCAGCTTGTACCAGGCCCGCGCGAATGCGTCCGCAAACTGAGCCGGCTGCTCGTAGAAGCGCCTCGAAATCTTCTCGTAGGCGGGGTCGAATCGGAGCGCGAGGTCCGTGGTCAGCATCGAGGGCGCTATGCGCTTCGAGTTGTTGTGGGCATGAGGCACGGTGCCGGCAGCCGCGCCGTTCTTCGGCGTCCACTGGTGGGCGCCCGCCGGGCTCTTGGTCAGCTCCCATTCATAGCCGAACAGATTCGAGAAGAAGTCGTGGCTCCACTTCGTCGGCGTACTGGTCCAGGTGACCTCGAGCCCGCTGGTGATTGCGTCGCCGCCTTTACCCGTGCCAAAGCTGCTCGTCCAGCCGAAACCCTGTTCCTCGATGGAAGCGCCCTCGGGCTCGGGCCCGACATTGGACGTCGGGCCAGCGCCGTGGGTCTTGCCGAAGGTGTGACCACCGGCGATCAGCGCGACGGTCTCTTCGTCATTCATCGCCATACGAGCAAACGTCTCCCGAATATCCCGCGCCGCGGCGACCGGGTCCGGGTTGCCGTTTGGGCCTTCCGGATTCACGTAAATCAGGCCCATCTGCACGGCGGCGAGAGGCGTCGCCAGATCGCGTTCGCCGGAGTAGCGCTCGGCTGCCAGCCACTTGCCTTCGGCGCCCCAGAAGACGCTCTCGTCTGGCTCCCAGACATCCACGCGTCCGCCACCGAAGCCGAACGTCTTGAAGCCCATCGACTCGAGGGCGACGTTGCCGGCGAGAATCATGAGGTCGGCCCAGGAGATTTTGTGGCCGAACTTCTGCTTGATTGGCCAGAGGAGCCGGCGCGCCTTGTCGAGATTCCCGTTGTCGGGCCAGCTGTTGATCGGCGCGAAGCGCTGCTGACCAGCACCGGCGCCGCCGCGGCCGTCGCCAACGCGGTACGTGCCCGCGCTGTGCCACGCCATACGGACGAAGAGGCCCCCGTAGTGGCCAAAATCGGCGGGCCACCACTCCTGCGAGTCGGTCATCAGAGCCTTCAGCTCCTCAACGACGGCATTCAGGTCGAGGCTCTTGAACTCCGCGGCGTAGTCGAACGCCTCGCCCATTGGGTCGGAGCGGGCAGAGTTCTGGTGAAGCACCTTGAGGTCCAGCTGGCTCGGCCACCAGTCGCGATTCGACGGGGCGGCGGTGTGCATGACCGGGCACTTGCCCGCGGCCTTGGGGTCAGATTTTGCGTCCATCGGTGTTTCCCTCAGTGCTCGAATGGGACTCTCGTGGCGCCCGGAGGCGTGGCCGTAAGATAAATAAATCCCGTGTGTGAAATGCGTGGGCGCGCAGTCCGTGTCGTCCCAACCCCAACACTGCGCCGCCGCCGCTCGTAGCCGAGTAGCAGACCTCACCCTCCCCGACCGGAGCTCCCACTGATGTTGTTGCGCTGGCGTTCTTCCCGTTCACTCCGTCCGCGCGAACTCGTCCGCGCACTGGCCCTTGTACCGCTCGTCGCCGCGATCGCATTCGCACAGGCCGCCTACCGCCAGCCACCGGCGGTCATCCAGCGGATCCTCGATGCGCCCGCCACGCCGACGGCGCTCATGAGCCCTGACCGCACCGCCATCCTCCTGCTCGATCGTCCCGGCCTTCCGCCGATCAGCGAGATCGCTGCGCCCGAGTATCGGGTCGCCGGAATCCGGCTCGACCCGCGGACCAGCGGTCCGTCGCGACAGAACCCGGCCCGCGGGATCTCGGTGATGCCCATCGCTGGCGGTGCGCCAACGGCGCTCGCGATGGCGTTGCCGGCCGGCGCCGGTGTGAGCGTGCCCTTCTGGTCCCCGAACGGCAAGCGGTTCGCGTTCGTGGTGAGCACCGACGATGCCCTCACCCTCTGGGTCGGCGACCTCGCCGCCAAGAGTGGGAAGCAGGTGTCGGCGCGCCGCCTCAACGCCGTGCTCGGTGCGCCCTGCGACTGGAGCGGTGACGAGGCGCTGGTCTGCACGCTCGTGCCGGCGGATCGCGGACCAGAGCCAGTCGTCCCGCCGACCCCCCTGGGGCCGATCGTGCAGGAGGCGCTCACCGGGAGCCCCGACCGTGCCGCGACCTATCAGGACCTGCTCAAGATCCCGCACGACGAAGCGCTCTTCGCACACTACGCGACCAGCCAGCTGGCGCGCGTTGCACTCGACGGCACGGTGACGCACATCGGGGCGACCGCGATTATCAGCGGCGCGACGATGAGCCCCGACGGGGAGTGGACGCTCGTGACCAAACTCGCGCGGCCGTTCTCGTACTCGGTGACGCTCAACTTCTTTCCCACGCGAATCGAGGTCTGGACGCTAGAAGGCCGCGTGGCACGCACCCTCGCGGCGCGGCCGTTGCTCGAGCGCGTCTCGTGGGGCAGCGACGGGGCGCAGGCCGGGCCTCGCAACCCGCAGTGGCGCGCGGACCAGCCCGCCACGCTGGCATGGATCGAAGCGCTCGACAGCGGCGATCCGACCAAGCAGGTGCCGAAGCGCGACCGCATCCTCTCGCTCGCCTCGCCGTTCGCTGGTGAGCCCACGACGCTCGTCGAAACCGAGTGGCGCGCCCGCAGCATCGTCTGGGGTCGCGCCGACCTCGCGATTGCAACTGAAACAACTGGTCGCGAGCGCAAGACCCGCACCTGGGTGATCGATCCGAGCGGCAAGAATGCGCCGCGTCTACTCTTTGAGCGCTCGAGCGAAGACCGGTACGCCGACCGCGGCAGCTTCGTGACACAGCGCGACGCGCGCGGGCAGCAGGTGATGCATCTCCTGAGCGACGGCAAGACGACGTTCCTGCGCGGCAATGGCGCGGGCCCCGAGGGTGATCGGCCCTTCCTCGACCGCTTCGATCTCACCACCGGCAAATCGACGCGCGCATTCCAGTCGACCGCGCCCTACTTCGAGACGGTCGTCGACCTGCTCGACGATCGCGGCGAGCGGCTGCTCACGCGCCGGGAGTCAGTGACCGAGCCAGCCAATCTCTGGCAGCGCGACCTCGTGCGGAAAGTCGCGCCGCGGCAGCTGACCCAGTTTAGCGATCCTGGGCCTGAGTTCGCCGGCGTGCGCACGGAGCGGGTGAGCTACAAGCGTCGCGACGGTGTGACGCTACATGCGACCGTCCACCTGCCGCCGGGTTATGACAAGGCGCGCGACGGCGCACTCCCCTTCCTGCTCTGGGCCTACCCGCTCGAGTTTGGCTCGGTCGACGCGGCCTCGCAGGTGACCGGTTCCCCCTACCGCTTCACGCGGCCCAGTGGATCGTCGCACCTCTTTGCGCTACTGCAGGGGTACGGCGTGATGGACGACCCGACGATGCCGATCATCGGCGTCGACGGAAAGGAGCCGAACGACACGTACGTGGAGCAGCTCGTGGCCAGCGCCGACGCGGCAATCAATCAGATCGTCACAATGGGCGTCGCCGACCGTGACCGGATCGGCGTGGGTGGTCATTCGTACGGCGCCTTCATGACGGCCAATCTGCTCGCGCACACGAAGCTCTTCCGCGCCGGCATCGCGCGCTCGGGCGCCTACAATCGCACCCTCACGCCATTCGGCTTCCAGGGCGAAGAGCGGAGCTACTGGCAGGCGCAGGACCTGTACGAAGCGATGTCACCCTTCACCTACGCCGACCGGATCAAGACGCCGATTCTAATGGTGCATGGTATGGCCGACAACAACACCGGCACCTTCCCGATCCAGTCGGAGCGGATGTATGCCGCGCTCAAGGGCAATGGCGCCACCGTGCGGTACGTGCAGCTGCCGGGCGAGTCCCACGGCTACGCAGCGCGGGAGAGTGTGGGACACACTTTGGCGGAGATGATGACCTGGCTCGACCAGTTCGTGAAGCCGCCCAAGCCCCGGATGTAAGCGGCGCTGAGCCGGGAGACGGCGTAGGGCCCTAGCTGCGGCGGCGAGCTGGGTACCCTTCCGCCCCCAAGGGAGTTCGAGAGCCCCCGTGACCACGGCAACGAGTCACGGGGGGTTCTCACGTCTACCGCTTGGTCAGCGCCCGCCCCGGCCGTGCGGCCGTCATCTCGCCTTTCGACACCACCGCCACACCATTCACGATCACAAATGGGATTCCGGTGGCGTACTGGTGCGGTTGTGTGAACGTCGCTGGGCTACCAACGGTGGCAACGTCAAAGATCGTGATGTCGGCGTAGCAGCCCACGGTGAGGCAGCCACGCTGGCCCTGGAGGTTCAGTCGCGCCGCGGGCATTGCTGTCATCTTTCGCACCGCCTGTTCAAGCGTGAGCACCTGCTGCACGCGCACGTACTCGCCGAGCACCCGCGGAAAGGTCCCGTACGAGCGCGGATGTGGGACGCCATCACCGGGGCGCGTGAGGCGGCCGTCGCTCGCGATCATGGTCTGCGGGTGTGCCATGATCCGGCGCACGTCGCCCTCATCCATGATGAAGTAGACCATACTCGCACTGCCATTCAGCTCGCCCTCAAGCACCAGCTTCGCGGCGGCAAGCATGGAATGGCCAACGCCGCGGCGTTCGGCCCAATCGTAAAGCGTTTTTCCCTCGAGCGAGCGGTCCCAAGTGACCGAGCCAAACTGCACACGCCGGGTGTCGCCGCCGCCGCGGTCGGTCTCGAGCAGGTGGACGATCCCCCGCTCGATGCTGTCGCGGAGCACGGGGTTCGCGAGACGGTCACGCAGGGCGCTCGTGCCCCCGGACAGCGCCCAGGGCGGGACGAGCACGTCCAGTCCCGTCTGGCTCGCGGTGTACGGGTACTGATCCATCATCACATCGAGGCCGGCCGCGCGCGCGTTGTCCACCAGACGCAGCGTCTCCACGCTCTTTCCCCACATCGGCGGACCGACCGCCTTGTGATGCGTGAGCACCACGGGGATCCGTGCGTCGCGCGCGATGGTGATCGCCTCGGTGACGCCCTCGAGCAGTCCGAGCCCTTCTTCGCGCAGATGCGATGTGTAGATGCCCCCTGAGTCGGCAGCGGCGCGCGCGAGCGCGACGACCTCGTCCGTGGTTGCGTAGTAGCCCGGCACATAGCGCAGGCCGGTGCTCATGCCGAACGCCCCTTCACCCATACCCTGCCGGACCAGCGCGATCATGCGCTGCAACTCCTCGGGCGTGGGGGCGCGGTTCTCGGTGCCCATCACGCGCTGACGAATCACGTTATGCCCCACGAGATACGCCACATTCATGCCGAGCCCCGACTTCTGCGCGGTGTCGAGATACGCCGTGAGCGGGAATGGGCCGCCGCCGTCGGGACCGCCGATGGCCAGCGTGACGCCCTGCGTGACCGCGCTCTTAGCATCGGGCATTCTCAGCAGCGGATCAAGATGCGCATGCAGATCGATGAACCCTGGGGCGACGATCAGGCCGTGCGCATCGATCACACGGACCGCGCGTGCGGCGGCGAGCGGTGTGCGAGAGACGGCGACGATCCGGTCGCCCACCACCGCGACGTCGGCCGTGTATCGCGCGGCGCCGGTGCCGTCGACGACCGTGCCGCCCCGAATGAGCAGGGTCCATTCGGGGGCCTGCGCTCCGAGCGCTGGCGGTGCCGCGCATGCGAGGGTGCACGCGAGGACGGTCGCGAGGACTCTCGCCACCGGTGATGCGACACTACGCTTGCCGTTCATGCGTTCTCCTGAAGTGTTCGGGTGGCTCACCGCGAGATCGCGCCGAGCACTTTGCCAAGGGACTCGTCGACGGGCACGGGGCGGCCGCCGCCAGACTGCGCAAGGGTCGTGGTGGAAGCGACGCCAGTGAGGGCGAGGAGCGCGAGCGTACGAGCGACAGACATTGGGGTCACGGTGCGTGTAGAGTGAAGAGGGCCCGCATCGAAATTCAGGACTCGTCATATTGTGGAACGTGAATCATGCGAGCACCGTGTCAGGTAACCCCTCACACTTCCCACCTCACACCGCCGGCACCTGCCGTCGCTGCAACCGCGCCCGTTTCCGTCGGGTCAGCCAGGGCAGCACCCAGAGATAGAGCCCCGTGAGCCAGAGTCCAAATAACACCAACCCTGACGGCAGGAAGATCCACAGCTTCACCGTGTCGCCGAAGAACGACCCGTCATGCAGCGACTCGATCAGGTCAGAGCGGCGGTACGCGACCTGCAGCACCGCCCCATCGGCGAGCGCGAGCTGCGTCTCCCACCGCGACGTGGTGATCACCTTCAGGATCCCCTTCTCGGGCCGCACGTCCACGCGGTCGATGTCCTCCCAGCCCCGCACCCCCGCCTCCGGCATCGCCTTGGCCGCGGCAAGGATCACGTCCCAGCTCGGGGTCGGCGTGGTCACGGCAGTGCGCTGCTCAGGGGGCTGAATCCACTCGACCTGTTTCTTCACCTGGAGCAGCAGCCCAGAGGCGACCACACAGAGAAGCGGAAGTCCGATCGAAATCGCACCCCAGCGGTGGAGACGGCGGGAAAGGTAGGAAAGGCTCATGGGACGGCTACGGGAAAGGGGCTTGACTCGTTGCGGCGGGGTCGCAGCGCTCCAGCCGTTGCGCTTGCGTCTGAAAGTTGCTCCATTCCACTCAACCACGGAACGCCTCGTCACGAATTCGTTTCGAAAACCCCACCCCCGGAGCTGTTTGATGCGTCCATTTATCCGCCGCGCGCGGGCCGGCCTCCTCGCGGTCGCCGCGTCCGTCGTTGCCCTGCCTGCGCTCCATGCGCAGCTACCTGATTCCGCGCGCCTCGAGCTACTCAAGGCCGAGGCCCTCACGAAGGTCGAAGGACGTGCCAAGCTGGTCCAGGAGATCGTCGACCAGCTCTTCTCGTTCTCGGAGCTCGGCATGCAGGAGTTCGAGACGCAGAAGTACATCAGCGCGCTGCTCGAGAAGGAGGGCTTCAAGGTCGAACGCGGCTACGCCGGCATGCCGTCCGCGTGGGTGGCCCGCTGGGTGAGCCCCGCCGGGGCCCGTCCGGTCGTCACACTCGGCTCCGATGTCGATGGCATCCCGCAGGCGAATAACAAGCCGGCCTTCGCCTTCCATGAAGCACAGGTCGACGGTGCGCCCGGTCATGGTGAGGGTCACAACTCCGGCCAGGCCGTGAATATCGTGGCGGCAATCGTCGCCAAGGAGATCATGACGCGCGAGCGGATCCCCGGCACGCTCGTCCTCTGGCCTGGTATCGCCGAAGAGCAGATGGCGGGAAAGGCGTTTCTCGTGCGTGCCGGACTGTTTAAGGACGCCGATGTCGCACTCTTCACGCACGTGGGCAATGACCTCGGTGTGCAGTGGGGGCAGAGTGGCTCGACGGCACTCATCTCCGCGATCTTCAAGTTCCAGGGCACCAGCGCCCACGCCGCTGGCGCACCCTGGCGTGGCCGGTCGGCACTCGACGCCGCGATGCTCATGGGCCAGGGCTGGGAGTACCAGCGCGAGCACCTCGAGATCGGCCAGCGTTCGCACTACGTGATCCGCGACGGCGGCGACCAGCCGAATGTCGTGCCGAGCACGGCGAGCATCTGGTTCTACTTCCGTGAGCGCGACTATCCGCGCACGATGGCGCTCTTTGAGCAGGGCAAGCGAATCGCCCGCGGCGCCGCGATGATCGCGAACGTCGAGCTCGACACCGTCATGATGGTGGGCTCGGGCTGGAGCGCGCACTTCAACAAGACGATCGCCGAAGTCACCTTCGCGAACATCCAGCGCGTCGGCATGCCGAAGTGGGACGACAACGACCAGGCGATGGCGAAGGCCGTGCAGAAGGACCTCGGCCTGCGTGAAAGCGGACTGCAGTCGGTCGGCGTCTTCAACATCGGCATGCCGGTTCCCGACAATCAGCGCACCGGCGGCGGCTCGGACGACATCGGCGACGTTGCGTGGAACGTCCCGACCGTCACGCTGCGCTTTCCGTCGAACATCCCGGGACCGCCGGGGCACAACTGGGCGAACTCGATCGTGATGGCAACGCCGATTGCTCATAAGGGCGCGACCGCCGGTGCGAAGGTGCAGGCGCTCACGATTCTCGACATCGTCTCGAAGCCGCAGGTCGTCGTTGACGCCTGGAAGTACTTCCGTGAGGTGCAGACGAAGGAGGTGCAGTACACGCCGTTCATTGCGCCGACCGACCTACCGCCCATCTGGTTGAACCAGGAGATCATGGCACGCTACAAGCCAGAGCTGCAACGCTTCTACTACGACTCCAAGAAGTACAAGAGTTATCTTGAACAGCTCGGAATTGCCTACCCCACGACACGCGACATGGTCAAGCCACGCATGGAGAACTGACCTGAACCAGTATCGGTTGGTCGCTGCCGACGGCAGCACGATCGTGACCGGGACCCCCGGCAAGTTCGGGGGTCACCGCAAGCGCCGTGTGTACGGACTCCTCACCTGCAAGGCGGCACGGCGAGCGCTCGGCACGGGGAGTAGCTACGCCCAGCAGCGCGTCTTCTTTATCGACGAAGCCACGGCACGGGCTGCGGGCTACCGTCCCTGCAGTACCTGCATGCCCGATGAGCACAAAGTATGGAAGGCCGCGCAGAAGTAGTGCGCGGCCGCGTCGAGGCGCTCTGGACCAAGCGCGCGCACCGCGGCGTGATGGATCGACATCACGCCGTGGTCTGCGTCGCCGGCCAGGGCATCGACGGCAACACCTGCCGCTCGAGTACGCGCCAGGTCACGATCATCGCCCAGGAGCAGTGGGTCGCGATGATGCACGAACTCGGCGGCGCACTCGATCCGGTCGCGCGCCGCGCCAATATCATGGTGAGCGGCATCGATCTCGCGAACTCACGCGGCCAGGTGCTGCTATTGGGCGGCGTGCGCCTGCGCATTCGCGGCGAGACACATCCGTGCAAGCGGATGGATGAGGCGCTACCCGGGCTACGCACGGCGATGGAGACGGCGTGGCGCGGGGGGGCGATCGGAGAGGTGCTCGACGACGGACTGGTCACGATCGGTGACATCGCCGAGTGGGGTACCGGGTCCCTCTGAACGTCCTCACCCGGCACGGTTCAATATCCCCGTCCCCGTGGTGCTCGCGGTCAACGGTGGGGGGCCGCCCGAAAGCGCTACCGTCGCGTCACGCGGCGCGCGTCATGCCTCCCCGATCGAGAGGCGATCGAGCGCGTCGATCAAAAACAGGACCTCGTCCGGCGGGAGAACGTGCGATATGCAAGACGCGCGGAGGCCACTGGGTGCGCAACGGTGGCCCCCGGGATAGCTTCAGAGAATCACCCACTCCCAGAGGGGACTCGATGCCTGGCCTGGATGACAAGTCGATCCAGAATCTCGTGAAAAAGATGCAAAAGATGGCAAAGCCGCGGAACTTGGAGGCGAGGACCTACGATGCGACAGCCCCGCAGCGTGTGACCGACGACGCAGACCAGGAACGTGACCGGCTGTTCAAGGAGATGAAGAAGCGCGAGTTCTGATCAGAGCGCGCACCGAATCGATCGACCCGTCGGTCGCCGCAGGCCGCACGCCCAGTAGGTACGCCATCAGCGAGTAGACATGCACGCTGCGGAACGGCGGCACCCGGCGTCCCTGCGCGATGCCCGGCCCTGCCGCAACGAAGACCGCGCCCATCGAGACGAGGGCGGGATCGTGCCCATGTTGGCCGCCGACCACCGGGGGGGCACGCAACGCGAGCGCCGCACGATCCGTGATCGCCCACCCCTCATCGGCAACGGCGACGATTGGCGTGATGCGTGAGTGCGCATTGAAGTGGTAGGCGGCCGGCACACTGCCCTTCTTATAGACCTGCAGATGCGGATGGCGCCCCACGAGCGCCTGGTACACGCGCTCGACGTTGCCGTCCCGGGGCGCGATCGCCGCGACCGGCGTGTAGTCGACCACGTCTACGGTCCCCATATCGAGATAGTCGTCAAGGACAATGACCCGCTCGCGACTGCTCTCGGTCATGCCATGGTCGGCCACGACGATGATGTTCACCGCCTCACGCAACCCCAGCCGGTCGACGCCGTCCATGAGGGCACCGAGGGCCGAGTCCACGCGCGCGATCGCCGCGTCGGTCTCCGGGGCCGTCGGGCCGTACCGGTGCCCCGCATCGTCGGTGTCGGAGAAATAGAGTGCGATGAACGCCGGCGCCGAGTCCGCGGGCATGGCAAGCCATTCGAGTGCGCGTTGCACGCGCTGCGCGTTCGGGCGCGTATGTTCGTACCGTTCGTACCAGCTGGGGCGCACACCGCCGATCGCGGCTTCGGAGCCAGGCCAGAAATACGTGGCCGCCCGGCGCCCCTGTGTCTCGACCGTGACCCAGATCGGTTCACCGCTCCACCACCGCGGCTCCCAGATCGCCAGTGTGTCGCTGCTGCGAAAGAGTCCGAGCTCAGGATCACGCATCACGTTGGCCACGATGCCGTGATGTTCTGGTGTGAGGCCCGTGACGAGGGTGTAGTGCGTGGGAAAAGTCTTTGACGGGAAGGCCGGGATCATCCGGTCGGCGCGCACGCCGCGCGCGGCAAGGCGGCGGAGGTGCACGGCGGCAGGGCGGTCCACGTAGTCGGCACGAAACCCGTCGAAGCTGATGAGCACGACGCGGGGCAGAACGGGGGGCGTGGCCCACGACAGCGCAGACAGCGGGAACAGCGCGAACAGCGCCGCCAGACAGGTGATACGTGGAGTCCGACTCATCATGTCGCGCACGCGTTGTCTTCGGTGAGCAGGCGCCGGAGCACCTTCCCGACCATCGACTTTGGCAGTTCGTTCATGAACACCACGCGCGCCGGTACCTTGAACGGCGCGAGATGGCTCTTGCACCAGTCCCGCAGCTCGGCCGTCGTCGTCGCCTGCCCAACTCGCCGCACCACGAAGGCAACGGCCACCTCACCGCGCGCCGCATCGGGAAAACCGCGCACCCCCACTTCGACCACCGCAGGATGCCGTGACAGCACCTCCTCAATCTCCCGTGGCCAGACCTGCATGCCGCCCATCTTGATCAGGTCCTTCTTGCGATCCACGACGAAGAGGAAGCCGTCGGCGTCGAGGTACCCGAGGTCCGCAGTGTGGATCCAACGCTGACCGTCCGCATGCATGAGCAGGATCGGGTCCGTGCCTTCTGGCGCGTTGAAGTAGCCACGCATAATCTGCGGACCGGTGATCAGAATCTCGCCAATCTCGCCGGTGGGCATCGGCTTGGTGGCGTCGTCGGCATCGACGATCCGCACATCGCAATCGGGCAACGGTACTCCCACCGAACCGATCTTTTGCTTGCCCTGGAGCGGCCAGACGGTCGCCGCAAGCAAGGACTCGGTTAGCGCATATCCCTCGATCACGCGCGCGCCAGTGACGGTGGTGAAGCGCTCGTGCGTCTCTGCCATGAGCGGCGCGGCCCCTGAGACGCAGGCCTTCATGGACGAAAAGTTTGCCTGGCCGCTCGCGACCCTCGGGTGATTGAGCAACGCATTGTACAGCGTCGGCACGCCGCAGAAAATGGCGGGTTTGGTGCGCTCGATCGTCTGCACCAGATCGTCGAGGTCGCGGGGATTAGGAACCAGCCCGATCGGGTTGTGCCCAATGAAGCAGACCGATTGTACGCCGACGGCGCCGTACGAATGGAACATCGGCAGCGGGAGACAGTAACTCCCTTCCCATTCCGGGAGGACATGACCGAGCCAGGCGCGCACCTGCAGCCCGGTGCGAACAAGTGCGCCATGGTGCGCACGGACGGCCTTGGGGGTCCCGGTGGTGCCGCCGCTCATCAACAGCAGCGCATCATCATCAGGTCCTGGGCGTGGCGCCGTGGGACGGCGCCCCTCGTGCGCCTTGAGCAGCTGCGGCAACGTCCGATCGCCGTCTCGCACCTGGGCGCGGTGCCCACCTTGCTTCTCGAGCGTGAGCGTAAAGGCCAGGCGGAGCAGAAACGGCAGGTACTCCTTGATGCTCGTGACGACGACGTGCTGCAGCCCAGTGCGCTGCTGTACCAGTTTGAGGCGCTCGTAGAAGGTGGAGAGCGTCACGACCACGCGGGCCCCAGTCGTCGTGATCGGCCCGGCAAGTTCGTCGGCGGTATAGGTCGGATTGAGCGGAACGAGCACCGCGCCGACCTTCCAGGCCGCGAGCTCGACGATAAAGAACTGTGGGCAGTTCGGGAGCACCACCGCGACGCGCTCGCCGGCTCGCACACCGAGCGAGGTGAGGGCGCTGGCGAAGGCATCGCTCGTGTCCTGCAGCTCGCGGTACGATATCCTCGCCCTCTTGAAGAGGAGGGCGGGTGCGTCGGGGCGCAGGGCGACGGCCTCGTCGATGTACTCCAGGAGCGTCCGCTCCGGATAGGGCTCGAGCGTCGCGGGAACGCCGGCGTCGTACTCGCTGCGCCAGGGATGGTTGTTCATGGTCGGGGCATGGTAGATTCCGAATATGCACTCTAATACACCGCACCACAGCCCTTCGACCGGGCGACTCGCCGGTCCCGCGCGCCTACTCAGCGCCCTCTCCCTGTTCGTTCCCGCCCTGCTCAGCGCGCAGGGGATGGCGATCCCGAGTGACGATCCCGCGGTGCGTCGCGCGATGAGTGCAATTCAGCCACTCCAATCGTGGACGCTCGAGCAGCAGATCTCGATCTGCGAAATTCCCGCGCCGCCGTTCAAGGAACGGGCGCGCGCCGAGGAGTTCAAGCGCCGGATGATCGCCTTCGGATACACGAACGCGCGGATCGACAGCGAGGGGAATGTGATCGTCGAAATCGGCCGCGGTGACGGACCGACCGTGCTGATCACGGGCCATCTCGATACCGTCTTCCCCGAAGGGACCGATGTGCGCACGACGCGCACCGGCGATCGGGTCGCCGGCCCCGGCATCGGTGATGACTGCCGTGGTCTCGCCGTGGTGCTCACCCTCGCGAAGGTCCTGAAAGACCAGCGCGTCGAGCCCAAGGGCCGGCTGATCATGGTCGGGAACGTCGGGGAGGAAGGTCCGGGCAATCTGCGCGGAGTGCGGCACCTGCTCACCAAGGAGTTCGCCGGCAAGATCGACTACTTCATCTCAGTCGACGGCGCCGGCAGTGGTGCCATCACCTCGCGCGCGGTCGGCAGCCATCGGTACCTCGTCTCATTCGAGGGTCCTGGCGGCCACAGCTACGGGGCGTTCGGCATGACCAACCCCATGCATGCGATGGGACGCGCCATCGCTAACATCGCCGACATCCAGGTGCCGACGCGGCCCAAGGTGACGTTCAACGTCGGCATCGTCCGCGGCGGTACGAGTGTGAACACAATCACGCCGAGCGCACAGATGGAGATCGACATGCGCTCGGAGTCAGCGACTGAGTTGTCGGCAATCGATGTGAAAATCCGTGCGGCCGTCGAGGCGGGCGCCGCCGCCGAGCGCGCGCGCTGGCCGAACTCGCGCGCTGGCATCACGGTCAAGTACGACACCATCGGCATCCGCCCCACTGGTGGCCAGTCGGATGACGCGCCGATCGTACGGACCGCGTGGGCGGCCGTGGAGGCGCTCGACTGGCTCCCGGCGACCGTGGCCTCGAGCACCGACGCCAACCTGCCGATCGCGATGGGCATCCCCGCGATCACCATCAACGGTGGCGGCGTCAGCACCGGTGCCCATGGAACCGAAGAGGCCTACCGCGAGTTACCCGATTCCTATAAAGGTCCTCAACTCGCACTCCTCCTCGTCACCGCGCTCGTGGGCGTGGTCCGCTAGGGAGCCGTGACCATGGACCGTCGCTCGTTCGTGCGCTCGGTGCTTGGCGCCGGCGCGATCATCGGAGGGGTTCCGCAGTTCGCCGCGGCGCCGCTGCCGCCGATGACGGTCTACAAGAGTGCCTCATGTGGCTGTTGCCATAACTGGGTCGAGCATGCGCGCAGCAGCGGCTTCACGGTGAAGACCATCGACACCGAAGCGCTGCCCAGTGTGAAACGCGATCTGGGCGTACCGACGTCACTACAGTCGTGCCACACGGTGGTGATCGGGAACTATCTCGTCGAGGGCCACGTGCCGGCCGCCGACGTGAAACGGATGCTCACCGAGAAGCCAGCCATCCGCGGGATTGCGGTGCCGGGAATGCCGATTGGCGCACCAGGGATGGAGCAGGGACCGGTGTCGGGTTACCAGCGGTACGAGGTGCTCGCGTTCACGTCACAGGGGCGGACGTCGGTGTTCGCGACCCACTAGGGACTGCCCGACCGATCAGCCCGCTCGGTCCCGCCGCACCAGGACCCGCTTTCCCTTGATGGACGTCGCCATGAGCGTCTTGATGATGTCGTCAGCGATCGACTCCGGCACCTCGACGATTGAATGACGATCCCAGATGGTGATCGCACCGACCATCGTCGAGTCGAGCCCCATCTCATTGGTAATCGCGCCCACGAGGTCGCCGGGGCTGATCTTGAGCTTGCGTCCGGCGCCGACGTAGATCTTCGCGGATTCCCAGCTTGGCTTCGGACCCGAGCGCTTGGCGGCTGGCGTCTTTGCTGGACGCGCCACGTCCGCAGCGCTTCGTGTCGTCTTGTCCTCACGCTTCAGCGACCGTTGATCGTCGCGCGCGCGCGCGGGATGTTTCTCGCGGGGTGATGCTGTCGTGGGGATCTCCTCCTGCTTCGTTTCGTCCGCGCCAGTCGCGCCCTGCTTCATGGCTGCGGCCGCGATGTCCATGAGTTCAAACTCCTCCGCCAGGGAGGCCACGACACCACGCCAAACGTCGAGGTCGCCACCAAGGATGACTTCGCGCAACGACGCCTGTGTCAGCTCTAGTCGACGGGCCTTGAGGTCGGCGACCGTCGGCACGGCGAGCGTCTCGATCGCTACGCCGGTGACGCGCTCGAAGTTCTTAAGCATCCGGTGCTCGCGCGGCTCCGCCAGCGTGATCGCCATGCCGGTGCGGCCCGCACGACCCGTACGCCCGATGCGATGCACGTACGCCTCGGCGGCACTCGGCACGTCGTAGTTGACCACATGCGAGACGTGCGAGACGTCCAGGCCGCGCGCGGCGACGTCCGTCGCGATCAGGAGTTCCGAAGTTTTGGCACGGAAGCGCTTCATCACGCGATCGCGCTGTTCCTGTGAGAGCCCGCCATGCAGCGCCTCAGCGTGGAAGCCGCGACCGTTCATGGTCTCCGTGAGATCGTCCACCTCGGTGCGGGTGCGGCAGAAGACGATCGCGGCCTTCGGTTGCTCCACATCAAGAATGCGCCCGAGCGCCGCCATCTTGTGCGCGCGCGGCACCAGATACGCCACCTGGCGCACCTTGGCGCTATGGCCGGCTTTCACCGCCGTCGCGTCGATCCGGATCACGTGTGGATTGCGCAGGTGTGTTTTCGCAATCGCCGCAATGCGGGGCGGGAGTGTGGCCGAGAAGAGCGCGACCTGCTTCTCTTTCGGCGTTGCCGAGAGGATTGCCTCGAGATCCTCAGCAAAACCCATGTCGAGCATCTCGTCAGCCTCGTCGAGGACGACCGTCCGCACCGCGGCGAGATGTACGGTCTTGCGGCGGATATGGTCGAGTGCACGGCCCGGCGTTGCGATGATCACATCGACGCCGCGCTTGAGCGAACGGATCTGCGACTCCATCGGCGCACCGCCGTAAATCGGAACTGCGACGGCACCGAGCGCCTTGCCATAGCGATGGATCGCCTCGGCGACCTGCATGGCGAGTTCGCGTGTGGGCACGAGCACAAGGGCGGCCGTGCGTTCGCGTGGCGGCGCGTCGAGGTTGAGGCGATGCAGCAGCGGCAACGCGAAGGCGGCGGTCTTGCCGGTTCCGGTCGCGGCCTGCGCGAGCACGTCGCGGCCGGCCAGGAGAGGCGGGATCGCGGCCAGTTGGATCGGCGTTGGCTCCTCATAGCCCAGGGCGGTCAGTGCGGCAGTCACCTTGGGGTCGAGGGCGAGCGAGGCAAACCCCACAGAGGGTACTTCAGTAGGGGGGCGTGTTGACATTGATGAAAGATACACCAGTCGAGGCCTCGGACCCTCATACGACGGACGGGGCGGACGCCGACACGGCGTCCGCCCCGTCTCACGACCGCGGATCAGCGCGTCGGCTGCGCCGCGACCCGCTGCATCTGATGGTACTCGCGGAAGCCGATCATTCGCTTGCTGGCCTCATCCCACAGCGTGAGACTGAGCGTGCGCCAGGCGGTGCTGAAAGTGAGGACCGGCGCCTCGGCAAAGATCGGATTTTCCTCATGCGCGCGCTTCAGCCGGTAGTTCGGAATTCGAGGGCCGAGGTGGTGCACATGGTGCAAGCCGATGTGCCCCGTGAACCAGTTCAACACCGCCGGCAACCGTAGGTACGAGGCCCCCATGATGGCGGAGGTCGCGTAATCCCACTCCTGCCCGCGCTCCCAGTAGGCTTCTTCGAACTGATGCTGCACGTAGAAGAGCCAGATACCGCCAGCCGCCGCGAGGTAGTAGGCCGGGAGATAGAGCAGCAGGACTGGCTTCCACCCGACCGTCATGACCGCGATCGCGGAGATCCCAACGAGCGCCGCGTTGGTCATCCAGATATTCCACTGCTGTTTGCCGCCGGTCGTCGGCTTGTTGAAGGAAACACGCTGCAGGATGATCATGTGCAACGGGCCAAGGCCAAAGAGGACGAACGGATGGCGATAGGCGCGGTACTTGAGCTTCCGCCAAGGCAACAGCGCCGCATACTCGGAGACCGTGAGCGTCTTGATATCGCCGATGCCTCGGTGGTCAAGGTCGCCGGCCGAGGCGTGGTGCATCGCGTGCTCGCGCCGCCATTGGGCGAACGGCGTGAAGGTGAGCACGCCCGTGATGAAACCGATCGTGTCGTTCACTCTGGGCCACGGCAGGAAGCTGCCGTGAGAACAGTCGTGCATGATGATGAAGGTGCGGATCAAAAGCCCGCCGAGCGGAACGATCATCAGGGAGGCGGCCCATGGCGCGCGCGCCATGAGCCAGTAGCCGAGTATCAGACCGCCCGTGAGGAGACCGAGCGTGACGACCACCTGCCGGAGCGATCGGAAGGCGTCCGCCCCAGTGTAGCGCGCGATGATCTTCCGCCATTCACTGGCCTCGAAACGGCGCACCGGTGTTTCGGGTTCGTTCATTGTCGCCATCAGTGGGTCTCCTTTGGGCCAGCCGTAACCTACCCCCAGCCGATGCAGTCTGCTCGACTCTGCCGCTAACTCAGGTCGTATCCGATTCAGGTCCGACTCAGCGCGTCGCGGTCAGCGTGATGAGAAAGATAAGGATCGAGTTTGCCGGAATGCTGCCCTGGGCTTCGCTGCCATACCCCAGTGAGGGCGGAATGATGAGCTGCCGCTGGCCTCCGACGCGCATGCCGCGAACGCCCTCGTCAAACCCAGCAATCACCTGACCAGAGCCAGTCGTGAAGGCTGGAAGGTTGCCCGCATCGAACTGGGTGCCGTTGCGGAGATAGCCCGCGTACGTCGTCGTCACTGATGCGCCAGACGTTGTCGGCACCAGCGCGCCCGCCCCGACGACGATGTCACGGTAGTACAGACCGGTCGCGGTCAGCACCGAGTTCGCGATATCAACATTGAGTGCGGGCGCGAAGTTGGCGGTCGCGATGTTCGGCACGAAAGGCGGGCCGTCCATACAGGACGCCACAAAAGCGCAGAGGAACAAGGGGAGGAGCGAGTGGAGACGACGCATGGCGATGATGGGAGGCGGGGGTGGTCCAGAGCGAAAGATACCCCGTCTGGTGAGGTGGTTAAAGGGTCGAGAGACGATGTCTGACCTGTACGGACTGACCTCCACGCGCTATCGTCTCGGCCATGGGGACCGTTGCTGTCATCGGCCGCGCCGCACTCGTCCGTCGTCCCACCACTTTCGAGAGACCCCGATGCGCACGCTTCGCCTCGCCGCACTCATCATCGTCGGTTCCGGCTGTGCTACTACATCGCCCGCGAACAACAGTTCGCCGACGCCCCAACAGTCATCGACGGTGAACACGACACGCATCGTGACCGCTGGCGGCGGCACATTGCAGGTGAATACGATGAACATCGACGGGGATGTGAAACTGTTCGTGACGGGCACCGCCGACGAAGTGTGGGCTGCGCTACCGGGCGTCTACAGCGAACTCTTGATCCCGCTCTCGGTGAATGACGCCAGCACCAACACCCTCGGTAACATGGGTTGGAAAACTCGTCGCTCGATCGGCGGCGTCCCCGCGCAACGCTATCTCGACTGCGGTTCGTCGGGCACCATGCAGAACGCCGAAACCTATTCACTTCACCTGTCTATCGTGACGACCGTGCGTCCCAACCCCAACGGCGGCGCGGTCGTCTCCACCGCGCTCACCGGAATCGGCAGGAACCCGATTACCTCGAGCTCGGCCGACATCCGCTGTGCGTCAAAGGGCGATCTCGAGCTACGGATCCGTGACCTAGTTCAGAAGGCGCTCTACGCCAAGCAGTAGGTTCCGTGTTCTTTAGAGCCGCGTCCGCCGCAGCGACACTGCGTTGAGCACCGCGATGGTCGACGAAACTGACATCAGCAATACCCCTCTCGCGCGTCTGGGGGGCAATGGTGTCCTCTGCCAGGCTTTGCTGTAGCATGCCTGTGTCCGATTGAGGGGCCGACCTCTTCCGGTCCCTTGGCGTGCCACTCTTCAAGCACAACTACGGCGGTGCACTTCTATACCCTCAGGGCGCCTGGAGGGGCGCCGCACTCGCGGTCGGTCGCCCCGCATGCTCCGAACCACAGACGCGCCCGTCGCGCGCCGGCTGCGCGCGCCACACTGAGCCCCTCCGGGGGGGGGGGCGCGTGCCCAGGTGCGTCAGACACCGGCCGGCGTTATTGAATCGGTGCGGTGGAGGACGCCTCCGACTCCTCGCCCAAGAGTGCAACGACCTCCTTCTCGATCGCTACTGGCTCGTCGCTGGGGCCGTATCGCTTGAGCACTGCGCCGTCGTGGCCCACGAGAAACTTCGTGAAGTTCCACTTGATTGCCCTAGAACCCAGTAGCCCGGGGCGTTCGGTTTTTAGGTGGCGCCAGAGCGGGTGTGTCTGGTCGCCGTTCACCTCCACTTTTGCGAAGAGCGGAAAGGTCACGCCGTAGGTCGTCGAGCAGAACGTCTCGATCTCCTGCTCCGTCCCCGGCTCCTGCGCGCCGAACTGGTTGCACGGAAAGCCGAGCACAGAGAAGCCGCGTGGGGCGAGGCGCCTGTGCATCGACTCGAGCCCAGTGTACTGCGGCGTGAAGCCGCATCGGCTCGCGACGTTCACGACAAGGAGCAGCTGTCCGCGGTAGAGCTCGAGGGTGGTCGGAGTGCCGTCGAGCGTCGTGAGTGGGATCTCGTAGATGGACATGGGCGAGGGCTGAAGACTGAAACAGGAGGACGGCAGAGAACCTGACGGTGGAGCATCAGCGCGGAGTGCTCATGGCACGGCTTCGTTGTCGAGCACCGGCGTGAGTCGAGGACGCTTTGCGGTGATGCCGTCGCCCGAGGAGCGACCGCGCGCATGGCGCCAGGCCCACGGAATGAAGTAGTCGCGCGTCCAGCGTAACTCCCTCGCCAGGCGTCGCACCGTCGACGGCGGCGATTGCGGTGGCAGCGGGTCGGCCCAGCGACCGTCGGTGTGCGGCAGGCCGAGCGCCTGCGCGAGCGCGGCCGCGATGCGTCGGTGCCCTTCGGTGTTGGCATGCAACCGGTCATCGCCCCAGAATCGCGGATCGGTCACGAACGCATGCGATGCGAGATCCACGACAATCGTTCCTGTCTCGCGCGAGACGTCGCGTACCGCCTGGTTGAACGCGCGCAGCTGTGGCGCCGCGCGGCGAGCGAACGGCATCACGTCGGAGAGGTCCGGCATGGTGATCGTCAGCACCGTCGCGCCCACGTCGCGCAGCGCGCGCTGCATGGCGCGGAGGTCGCGGATCACCGGTGCAAGCTGAAAGCCATTCCGGATCACGTCGTTGGTGCCCGCGAAGACGGTCGCAAGATCGGGCTTCATGGCGAGTGCTGGGGCGAGCTGTTCGTCTCGGATCTCCCGCGTCCGGCGGCCCCGGATCGCGAGGTTGGCATACAGGAGCGGACCGGCCTCGGGATGCGACAGCGCGCGCGCCCGCGCCACGTGGGTGGCGAGCCGGTCGGCCCAGCCACGGTAGCGACCCGGTGCGATCACGTCATCGAGTCCCTCGGTGGAGCTGTCGCCGATGGCGACGTAGCGGTCGAACCGCGACACGGTCACCAGGGCAGGCTCGTCACGACATCCAATGGCCTTAAGGAGTGTTCGCAAGCGAATCTGCGAGTTGGCGCCGCGCGCGTGCCGAATCGCTCACGGCGAGCGCGCCCTTCACCACGCGGGCCCCGGGGAGCACCGATGTGCCGATAACGGAGTCGAGCGTGCGCTGCTGTACGACGGTGCGGGTCGGTGACTTGGGCGCTTCCACCTTCGGACCGCAGGCGATCGCGACCTTGAGCATAGCGAAGGACAAGAGAATGGCGACTGGTCGCACGGGGTACTCCTCAGTGGGAACAGAGTGAACGTTAGCGACGCCGCTGACGAAAACCGCCCCCATCTCGCCATTCTTTTCGTCCCGGTGAATCGTTCCGGGGTGATTATGACGCAACGTCAAGGCTCGCTACCATGACGCACACCGTGAACCGATTCCTTCAGGTCGCCCTCGCGACCGCCCTGACGCTCACGCCGATGAGCGCCAAGGCGCTTCTCATAATCTCGGAAGTCGGGGCTGCGCTCGTCGCGACACTACGGGTGGAGCCACATCCCAATCTCCCACCGCGCCCTGAGATGCGGGGGCAGGGCCTGGGGTCTACCCTCTCCTGTCTCCCGATTTAATACACGCCGAGATCCCGCGCCGCGACGACACGGCGCGAATACCCAGCGCGCGCGAGCTCCGCGACCAGTCCCGCGTCATCGGTGCCCCAATACAACTGATGATAGAGGACCAACTGGATGGCCCGAGCGCGCGTCGCGATCGCTGCGAGCTCTTCGGTGCTCGTGTGTGCGCGCGCATGATACCGTTGCCACTCGGGTGGTCGTGAGGTGAAGCGTTCAGCGGAGTAGACTTCGTGCACGAGCAGGTCACACCCGTTGCAAGCCGCGACCACGGCCTCACTCGCGCGTGTGTCGCCCGAGATCACGATCGAGCGGTCCACCGAGTCAAACCGATAGCCGAACGCCACCTCCCAATCGCCATGCGGGACCGCGAAGGCCGTGACCTTGATGTTTCCATCGTCGAAGACCATCCCAGGCACAATCTCGTGCACATTCACCTGGTAGCCCGTCTCGTTGGCCGGTTCAAGGCCGTCAAGGCGATTGCGAATGTCGGCCGCGTAGGCGGCGAGGAGATGATCGACCATCGCCTGTGTGCCGGGGGGACCGTAGAGCTCTAGCGGCGTACTGCGCTCGAGTACCCAGGCGCTCAGGATCAGGTCGGGGAGACCGACGGTGTGGTCCGAATGCAGGTGCGTAAGAAAAAGTACCTTGAGGTGCTTCGGGTCGAGCGCCTCGAAGCCCAGGCGCGCGGCGGCCGCGGCACGACGGACGATACCCGGGCCCGCGTCGACGAGATACGAGCGGCCGTTGCGCACCACACTCACCGCGGGGCCGCTGCGGTCGGGGTCGGAGTTGGGCGTACCGGTGCCGAGCATTACGACCTGCGTCAACGGTGCCTGTGCACGCGCCGCAGGCGCCGCGAACGGCGTAAGCGCGAGCACCGGGGTGAGCGCGGCGGCGAGGGAACGCCGGATGGCGACGCCGTACCTCACATCACCGGCTTGAGCTTGCGCTCGAGGTAGCCGGCGATCGCGGCATTGACGCGCTTCTGATTCTCATGCCGCATGAAGTGGTGCGTGTCATCGACGATTGTGATCTCCTCGACCTCGACCTTCTGCTCGCGGAGGCGCTGCATCAGGTCCACCGTCTGCGAGAAGCGTACGTTGCGGTCGTCGTCCGCATGGATGAGGAGTGCGGGTGACCGCCACGAGCGCACCGAACTCACCGGCGACGACTGCCACGCGACCCGAGCCATCGATTCCACTTCAGTCATGGGCCGTTCGAAGCGAAAGGTACCGGCACCGAATCGATTGCCGGAATCACTTGTCCAGTCGTGCACGCCGTGAATATCCACGCCGGCCGCAAACAGGTCGGAGTCGCGGCCAAGCGCGAGTGCGGTGAGATAGCCGCCGTAGCTGCCGCCGTAGAGGGCGATGCGCGCGGGATCGACATTTGCCTGCGCGCGCAGCCACTCGCCGGCGGCCTTCACGTCGAGATATTCGCTCGCGCCGGCGATGCCAGCGTTCGGCGCGCGCTGGAAGTCGTGGCCGTATCCAATGCCGAGCCGGTAGTTGATCGCGAGCACCACGAAGCCGCGGTTCGCGAGGTACTGATTCTGTGCATAGGCGTTCCAGTAGTAGTCGCCGTAGTGCCAACCGAGGAGCATCTGGCGCGACGGGCCGCCGTGCACATAGACGACGGCCGGCTTGCGTGCCGTGCCGCCACGGGGCGGCTCGAAGAGCTGCGCATGAATCGTCAGACCGTCGATCGATTTATAGATGACCTGCTTGGGCACGACGAGTTGCGCCGAGGGAAAGTCCGTTGGTATCCGAGCGGCCCCGAGCCAGCGGCGCGGTGTGGTGGCGGCGGCACGGGCATCTCCGGCAGCCTCGAGCACAAACGGCACCGGTGGCTTCTGTGCGGTGCCGCCAATTGCGGCGATGCGGCCGGTGCTCATGGAGACCGGGGTCCACTCAAGTCCGGTGCCTGGCGTGAGCACCTCGGGCGCCACGCGATCGACCGGCGCGCGCACCAGATGACGACGGTCGATGTCGCCCGCCGTGTTCCCGAGATTTCCCGCGTACAACAGGAACCGGCCATCGCTCGAGAGCGTGACATGCTCAGCGATGTGATCGCCTGGCGTCAGCAGCAACGGGGCGTCGTTTCCGCCCGCAGAGATCGAATAGAGATGCGACCAGCCATCCTGCATGCTCATGAATGCCAGGCGATCACCAGCTGCCCAGTTCAGGTTCGTTCCGCCGTGCGTACTCGGGACACTGCCGCGCAACGACGCCTCGCTCGCCCAGCGTAGCTTCGCCTCGCCGGTCGCCGCGTCGGCGATCCAGATACTCCATGGTGCCGGCTGGATCTCGAGCGAGTTCACGGCGGCGCCTCCGGCACCGGGGCGTCGGACAAAGGCAATCTGCTTTCCGTCGCCAGACCAGCGGGGCGAGGCATCGCGATTGGTGCTCGGAGCCAGGTACAGGATCGGTGTGGTCGCATTGCTGTAGATGCCGATGAACCCATGATCGCCGCGCCCACTCACGAACGCGATGCGCGACCCGTCGGGTGAGAACTGCGCCTCACCCGCGCTGCCGCGTTGGTCAAAGAGCCGTCTGGCCGGCCCAGAGCCGTCGATGGCAATCGACCAGAGCTGGCGCGCGCGTTCGAACACCACAACGTCGCTGCGCGGGGAGATGACGGGATTTACGCCATCCCCCAAGGAGATCGGCATGCCTCCGGCAAATGGAACGGCCCACAGCTCAACCTTCACTGGCGTTGGTGTGCCCGTAGGATTCACCGGCAAGGCGTCGTCCCAGTTGGAGCCAAAGTCGCCACCGCGCAGGTAGACGACCCATCTGCCATCTGGGGAGATCTGGACGGCATTGAGCTCCTGGCCGTCGTCGGTTTCGAAGTTCGTCAGTCGCCGCTCGCCGAAGGCCGGACCCTCGGCGACCCAGACGTTACGACGGCCGCGCTCATTGAGCGTCCAGGCCAGCTTCTCGCCAGTGGCAGCGGCGGTGAGGTTCGTCGGAAACGGCGCACTCATCACCTGATCCAGCGTGAAGCTCGTCGAGGTGGTGGCGGGCTGTGCGAGCGCGAGTGTTGGGGCGAACGCGAATAGCGCAAACAGCGCGCGGACAGGCGTGCGAGATACGGGAATCATTTGGCCTCGTGGGGTACGCTGGGGACGCAACCCCATCGTAGCCGTTCGTCGCACGTCGCGACAGAGGCAACTCCACGACACCAGGGACGCACGAAGGGGCGGCCGACTGGCCGCCCCCCGCCCTCCCCTTCCATCAATCAGCGGTTCCTAACCCACCAACGGCTTGAACTTGATCCGATGCGGTTGATCCGCCCCCGCCCCCTTCCGTCGGCGGAGATCATCGATGGGCGCGCCGTAGTTCCCTTCGAACCAGACGACTTCCGAATCGAGGAAGTAGCGATCATGCGTGATCGCGACCACGGTCCCGGGGACGCTCTCCAGGAAATGCTCGAGCCACGCCACTGACTCGGCGTCGAGACGGGCATCGGCAGGCCGGTGTGGCCGGCGACCGCCGATCTTAGTACGCGTAGCCGAAGATGATGTTCATCTCGCCCGTGCTCTCCAGACCGAATCGGACGGTGGTGCCGGTGCTGTTGTTGTACGTGACGATGGACTTGAGCCCCTGTCCCGGACCGAGGCGCACGGGTTGCGGGAGGATCAGGAAGGCCGGGTGCTCCCAGTCGGTGTTCTCGTAGATCGTCTCGCCGTCGCGCGGCCCGCCCACGACCTTCACGATGAAGCGCTCCCCGAGGCGATGCGTGTGCGAGGTGAGCGCGAAGATCGTGGTCGAGTCGCTGACGGTGAAGACCTTCTCGAGAGTCGTGCGTTGGCCGGCGGGGAGCATGATCGATTGATTCGCCCAGTTCAGCGTCTGGGCCACCTTCGTCACCTGCGCGACCGGGATCGTGAAGAGGTTGACCGCGGCCTCGCCCGTGATGGGGGTGTCGCCTGCGTTCGCATAATGGACGTTGAGGTCGAGGCCGGTGCCGGCCGGGACCTTGAGCGCGACGCCGCCGGGGAACTCGTAGGCGAACTCCGGTTGCATGGAGCCGCCGAAGAAGACGTGATACCCCATCGTCAGCATGTTCGCGACGTTCATCGACCCGTCGGCGTTGCGGATGTCACGGACGGTGTCCCACGGCGGCACGAAGAGCGGCGGGATCCCCGGCGCGAGCCCGTAGATCACGAAGTGGTGACTGTTGGGCCGCATGCGGAACTGGATGCGGCGCACGTACAGGTCCGTGGTGGTCGTCGCGCGGCGATACATGAAGAGCTCGCGCTCGAACCTCGGGGCGACGATGAAGGGCTCCACACGCAGCTGGATGCCGCTCCCGGCGGCCGGCGGCTCGAGCGGCTGGAACGCCGCCTGCACCTGTGGCGTGGGATCGCGGAGGAGCGCCGCGTCGGCCACCTCGCCGCGCCGCGGCGCGCCCGCCGCGATCCACTGCACGAGGAACTCCACCTGTCCCGCCGAGAGCGGGGCGCGGCCCACCGGCATCACGGGCCCCAGGTCGAGCGGGAGGCGATGCGTGGGCGCGAGCAGCCGATGGTAGAGGAGCGAACTGTCGGGCTTGCCCGGCACGACACGGCGCAGGCCCGCGGTGCGTGCGACGGTGTGGGTCGGCGTGGCGTTGACGAGCGCCTCGTACGCGCCGCCGCCCGTCAGCGCGAAGGTGCCGGATCCGCCGACGTGACATCCGCTGCTCGCGCAGGTCGGGACGAGGATCTCGTTCTGCAGTCGGGCGAAGCTGCCGTCGACCGCGACGGTGCTGGCCGGGGAGTCGGCCGCACCGCAGGCAAGCGTGCAGAGGAGGAGAGGTGCAACGAGGCCGTGGAGGCGCATAGGGGAGACGTTACCGAATGGGTTCTGCGGGCGCCACCAGGACGGTGCGACCGCCGGTGTTCAGCGCACCAACGGCTTGAACTTGATCCGATGCGGTTGATCCGCCCCCGCCCCCTTCCGTCGGCGGAGATCATCGATGTACGCGCCGTAGTTCCCTTCGAACCAGACGACTTCCGAATCGCCCTCAAACGCCAGGATATGCGTCGCAAGTCGGTCGAGGAACCACCGGTCATGCGAGATCACGACCGCGCAGCCCGAATAGTCCACCAGGGCCTCTTCCAGCGCGCGGAGCGTATCGACGTCGAGGTCGTTCGTCGGTTCGTCGAGGAGGAGCAGGTTGCCGCCGCTCAAGACCGTCTTCGCGAGATGCAATCGATTGCGCTCGCCGCCCGAGAGAATCCCGACCTTCTTCTGCTGGTCGGTGCCCTTGAAGTTGAACGTGGAGAGGTACGCGCGCGTGTTCATCTCCTTCTTGCCGACCATGATCAGCTCAGTACCGCCGCTGATCTCCTCCCAGGCGGTCTTGTTGGGGTCGAGCGTGCGCGACTGGTCCACGTACGCGAGCTGTACCGTCTCGCCGACCTTGAGTTCACCGCCGTCGGGCTGCTCCTGCCCCGTGATCATCCGGAAGAGCGTCGACTTGCCGGCGCCGTTGGGACCGATCACGCCGACGATACCGCCACGCGGGAGCGAGAAGTCGAGCTTGTCGATGAGCAGCCGGTCCCCGAAGCCCTTGGACAACTTCTTCGCGATCACCACGTCGTTCCCGAGGCGCGGCGCCGGCGGGATGATGATCTCGTTGGCGTTGATCTTCTCGTTCTGCTCCTCGCTCATCATATCTTCGTAGTTCTGCACGCGGGCCTTGCTCTTGGCCTGCCGGGCCCGCGGCGCCATGCGCACCCACTCGAGCTCGCGTGCGAGCGAACGCTGGCGCGCCGAGGCGATCTTCTCTTCCTGCGCCATCCGCGTGCTCTTCTGGTCGAGCCAGCCGGAGTAGTTCCCCTCGTACGGGACCCCGCGGCCACGGTCGAGTTCGAGAATCCACTTCGCCACATTGTCGAGGAAGTAGCGATCATGCGTGATCGCGACCACGGTCCCGGGGAAGCTCTCCAGGAAATGCTCGAGCCACGCCACTGACTCGGCGTCCAGGTGGTTGGTCGGCTCGTCGAGGAGCAGCATGTCGGGCTCCTCGAGGAGCACGCGGCAGAGCGCAACACGACGACGCTCGCCGCCGGACAGGGTCTTTACGCCCGCGTCACCTGGTGGCAGACGCAGCGCGTCCATTGCGACCTCGATCTTGTTGTCGAGATTCCACAGGTCATGCGCATCAATCTGCTCCTGCACTCGGCCCTGCTCGTCGATGAGCTTGGTCATCTCCTCGTCGGTCATCGGTTCGGCGAACCGATGCGAGATCTCCTCGTAGCGCGTGAGCAGCCGGCGCGGCGCGGCCACGGCGAGCTCCACGTTGCCGCGCACGTCGAGGGTCTCGTCGAGCTGCGGTTCCTGCGGGAGATAGCCGATCTTGGTGCCCTTATGGGCCCATGCCTCGCCCTGAAAGTCCTGATCGACGCCGGCCATGATCTTCAGCAGCGACGATTTGCCCGCGCCGTTCGGACCGAGCACGCCGATCTTGGCGCCGGGGTAGAATGAGAGCCAGATGTCGTCGAGGATGATGCGCGAAGGGGGGATGACCTTCTTCAGCCCCTTCATGACATAGATGAACTGTGGTGCCATACTGACCACCTCTGTTTGTCACTATAGGAAAACGCGTTACGGCTAACAATAATCGTGCGGCCTCGGCCTCGCTGGCTGCCCACGCTCTGGTTGGGGCGATTGTCCTCACACTCACCAATACGAAAAGCCACCCCGTGATAAGGGTGGCTTCTTTTTTTCTTCTAATGCCTAATCTTGAGCGCCCAGAGGCGGACTTGGGCGGAGCGGAAGACGTCAGGGGCGTCTTTGCTGGCTTCCAGAGGTACCTATATGAGCGCCATGCTGCCTAATGGCTCGGGCAGGCGGCAGGCGTAGAGTCGTTTGCTACGTCGCGCCCGATGCTTGACCAAAGAACAAATGAGCCAGAGACGCGCGATGTCGTGCGTGAGCCGACTACCAACCAGATAATACCAACAGGGGAAGCGACTACGAAACATCAAAGGGGCAGGAGCAGCGACTACTGCTCGTAATCGTTCGTATCAATCACACGCGATAGAAAATGTTACTAACAGAAAATCATAAAAGATTAGCCCAAGAAGAAAAAGTAGGACGAGAGGAATGGACCAGCAGGTATGACGATGTGCGTAGCGACCTAAACCACTACATCAACGCGACTGGCCATCCCAATAAGGTATCGCGGATTGCAGCACCGACGGCAATTTTTCAAGTAAGCATGCTTTCTAAACGTTTACGAGCAATGCCAAAATCGAGGGTGAGCGCGTCGCGACCATTGCTTGGTAATACATTAGGCAAGCCCATTGAGGCAATATTATCGCGCGACATTAGAGTGGGACCTGGTCCATATTCAAAAGCCAAGGCCTGGAGATAACCGAGTGCCGCCGGGAGAGGAATAATCCAGCCTGGAGCGTCCGCTTTGCGGGCGGCAAAACGGACCAGATCAGCCATCGAGCAAACGTCTGGACCGACTAAATCAAACACCTGATGAATGGTCTGCAGGCGCTGTAACGATTGGATAAACGCAGTGGCAACGTCATCTACACTCACGGGTTGAAATAAAGCAGTGGAATGGGCCAAGGGAATGACTGGGGAAATTTTAGTCAGCTTGACAAATAGATTAATGAATTGATCCTCTGCTCCAAAAATAACGGAGGGTCGAAATATGGTCCAATCTAAATTACTTTCTTTAACAAATTTTTCGCCATCACCTTTGCTGCGCTGATACATCGAGGGGCCGGTAGAGTCTGCGCCAAGCGCGCTCATATGCAAATAGCGCTTTAACTGCACTGCCTTCATTGCGGCAATGATAGTGCGTGGCAAATCGACATGTGCCTGTTTAAAAAACTTGCCATAGGGCTCAGCGGGCCGATCATGCAACATCCCGATTAAATTAATGACACTACCTTGCGCAGTAAGTTGGGCACAGAGTGAATGCATTACTTGAGCTTGGTTTACATCTGCTTCTTGAAGATGGACATTAGGTAATAGGCGTAGATCACGGGTGGCTGCCAAGTGCCGGGTTGGCAATAGTACTGAATAGCCTGCTGTTTGTAATTCGCGAGCCAGCACGCGTCCTACAAAACCATTACCGCCTATTAATAAAATTTGATATTTCATGGTCACTCACTTTGATTGACGGCTCTAGGGGTAATCATTCCAAGCCGTTGTTTGAGAGATGGTGTCTGTCCTGAAATTATCATGGCGCAGTAGGTAGCATTTCATAGTACATGTTTAACATAGGTACGAGTTTCATTAAATGGAATTCTTTCAATAAAAATTGCGCCCTCAACTGGCCGCTCTAACTTTTCTCGCCATTGTTTGGGTCTTGAAGGGCCGCCATTTTAGGCGGCTGAAGCCAATACCCAAGAGCCATCGAGGTCTAGCAAAACCATATTTAAAATAATTACTTCGCAAGATCACATTGGTATTAGAGTCTTTTTATTGTTCGGTGGTCAATGAATTCATACCGATTTTTGTTGCTACATACTTAGGGGTAGCTGGCATCACCTGCATCAACCCGGATCCGCCTACTGAGGATGAAGCATTACTGATGAAACGTGATTCCTGGCGTATCAGACCATAAGGTCAGGCTGATTGTTATTTAATTTCACGAGCATTTGGCGTTCGTTCATCTCGAAACGGCACGGGGTGTCGCAAACTCAAAGGAGTTAGCCGCCCGTCACCCTCCGCACTCCAGACTCGATGAGACGCCGACGCGAGCGGCCAGCCGGGACTCGGGGGTCAGCATCGGTCGCAGCGCGACCGGGCCCTTCGCTCTTATCCTGGCGCGGCCAGAGCCGGCAGCGAACTTCTCGGCAGCCAGATCGATTAAATTGCGATTGGATCAGCGACCGAATCCAGCGAGTTGAGCCCTCGTTGATCTACCATCCCCCGCCTCCCTTTGCCCTTCATGGACTTCTCCACCATCGGCGCCCAGCTCGGCTCGAGTCCGCTCACCGCGATTCCACTGGTCTTTCTCGCGGGGGTGCTCACGAGCCTCACGCCCTGCATCTACCCGATGATCCCGATCACCGTGGCGCTCGTCGGTGGGCAGACCGTCGGTGACGTGACGGCGTCCAAGTGGCGGGCCTTCACGCTCACCATGGCGTACGTGATCGGACTCGCCACGGTCTACTCGGTGCTCGGTCTCATTGCCGGGATCACCGGCACGATGTTCGGTACGATCAGCACCAATCCGTGGCTCTACTTCGCGATGGCGAACCTCCTCGTACTCGCCGCCCTCGCGATGCTCGGCGTACTCCCGATCCGGCTTCCCGCCAGCGTGCTGCAGCGCGCCAATACCGCCGGGAGCGGGGAGCGCCGCGCCGGGGCATTCGTGATGGGGGCGGTCTCGGGACTCGTCGCGGCTCCCTGTGGCGCGCCGGTCATGATCGCCGTCCTTGCCTGGGTGAGCCTCACCGGAAGCGCCCTCCTTGGTTTCGTCTATCTCTTCGTGTTCTCGCTCGGGATGTGCGCCCTGCTCGTTATCGTAGGCCTGTTCAGTGGTGCGGTGTCGCGACTGCCGCGCGCCAGCGCCTGGATGGTCTGGGTCAATCGTCTCTTCGCGTTCATCATGCTCGGCGTCGCCGAGTACTATCTCATAGAGACGGGGAAGCTGCTGATATGATCTGGATCGGGCTGAACTTCACTCCGAAGTCGGCGGCGATCGCAGCCGGCCGTGCGCCCGTTTTGCGCCGCCTCTTGGCCGTGCTCATCGCCGTCGCGGTCCTCGCTGCCGGGGCACCGCGCGCACTTGCGGCCCAGCTCGGCATCGAGATTGGCGCAACGGCCCCCGACGCCACCGTGGAACGGCTCGACGGAAAGCCGGCCCAGCTTGCGGCAGCGTTCGCCGGCAAGCCGGCACTGATCGAGTTCTGGGCGACCTGGTGCGCCAACTGCCGCGAGCTTGAGCCCACGCTCTCCGCGGCGCAGAAAAAGTACGCGGGCAAGGTCGCGTTCATCGGTGTGGCGGTGAGCGTGAACCAGTCCCCCGAGCGCGTGCGGCGCTACACCGCCGACCACCTCCTCGGCTTCACGCATTTCTATGACCGCCGCGGCGATGCCGTGGGCGACTACGACGTGCCGGCGACGAGCTACGTCGTTGTCGTGGACACGCACGGGAAGGTCGTCTACACCGGAGTCGGCGGGGCCCAAGATATCGAAGCGGCGATTCAGAGGGCCCTGAAGTGAGCGGCGCCCCTGAGGGCGTTCGCTCGTCGGAACCTCGGACGCGCCGCTGGCTCCTCCTGGTTCCGCTCGGCGTCGCGGTCGGAGGCTATCTCGCCGGGATGGCGTACATGAAACTGAACGAGCGGTCGTTCCTCTATCATCCGCACGAGCAGGGCGGCCGGGAGATGGTCGCCCCAGCCGGTGACCTGCACGTGACCGCCACTCGCGTGCGCTCGGTCGACTCGCTCGAGCTCAGCACCTGGATGATCCCGCCGGCCGATAGCGCCACCGCGCTCGGTTATTGGGTGCTCGCCCATCACGGCAACGCCGGAAACATCTCGCTCATGAGGCGTCAGGAATGGTCGCGGGCGCTTGTCGCACTCGGCGTGGGCGTCGTGGTGTTCGATTACCGCGGCTATGGCACGAGCGACGACGGCCCGCTCGACGAAGGGGCGCTCTACCGTGACGCGGAGAGTGTCTATGAGTGGATGGTGCGCGTACAGGGAATCGACCCGCAGCACATCATCATCTACGGTCATTCGCTGGGCTCCGCCGTCGCGACCCATCTCGCGGCGCAGGTCGAGGCCGCAGGCCTGATCCTCGAAGGGGCGTTCACGTCGATCCCCGACGTGGGAGCTTCGCGGTACCCCTGGCTGCCGATCCGCCTGCTCTCTACCGAGCGATTTGCCTCGCTGGCGCGGATCGATTCGATCGCCATGCCCAAGCTCTTCCTCCATGCGAGCGATGACAGCGCGACCCCGTTCGAGTTCGGAAAACGGCTGTACGACGCCGCCCCGCCGCCCAAAGAACTCGTGGTCCTGACCGGTGGACACCATCAGGCGTTCGTGGTCGACTCGGCGACGTACTACGGAGCGATCGGGATGTTCCTGCGTCGTATCGCGTCGGTGGACATGGAGTCGCCAGCTCCGCCGGATTGATCATCCAACGTAGCGCGGGAGCGACGTCCTCAGGTCACCGCTTCTCCGAGCGCCGTCTTGAACAGCAGGCGTGGCTTCTGGGGCTCCTTGGTGTGATAGACACAGAGGGTGTGCACCAGGAACGCCTCACTCTCGCGGATCGCCAGCATCCGTTTGAGATTCACGGGGGTCAGCGTCGGATACAGATTGATCGTGCAGTGTGGCGTGAATGGATACCGCGCCTGCCTGAATGACAACCCGCAGCGCGTTAACCGTTCGTGCAATGTGCGCAACGGGCCATGGGGATCGAGTGGGAGCGAGACGATCTCGCGTTGCACAAATCGTTCCGGCGGGCCGAACTGGAGCGCCATCGGCGCGAAGGACGCAGCGACCGCGCCGATCTTCGCCTTCAGCTCAACGAGCGGCGTCTCCGCCGGGATCGGCCCCGCTCCGGATGATCCGATCAGCGTGACGTGCGGCGGCAGATAGTTCGCCATCTTGGGGTCGAACGCAAGCTGGTGCGCGTGAATGCGCTTGCCGAGATCGCCTTCCAACTCGACGGTGACGAAGATCCCCTCTACCGCCATACGATCGACGCTCCCAGCACCGTGCCGCCTTGGGGTAGCGACGTGACGAACGGAGAGAGCGCTCGACCCAAGATGAGTCGGTCGACCCGGTTGTTGGGCCGCGTCGCGTGCCCGCGTGTGACGACCCAGCCGCTCACCATGCCAATCGCGGCGCCCATGGTCACGTCACTCAGCCAGTGGGCATTACTGTGCAGTCTCGACCAAGCGGTGATGCCGGCGAGGCCGTAGGTGGTAACCCCAACGAGTCGTGCCTGTGCCGGGGCGCGCCGAACGACTTCGCCTGTGACCGCCGCCGCAAAGGCGAAGGCCGCCGTGCTGTGCCCGGAGGGCATCGACTGGTAGTCGCCGCGGGGGCGACTGAAGCCACGCCCGAACCTGACGTTCCAGGCACTGGTCGAATCAACGCGAGGGCGTGCCCGACCAAACACGCCCTTAAGCAACGCCGTGACCTGCCCAGACACCGCGATCGCTTCGATCGCACGAAAACCTGACGCGGCCACGGTTGCGTTGCCGACGTACCGGCCACCGCTCCAGAGGACCAGCCCGGCGCCGACCGCTGCACCTCCGCCCCACAGGTCACCGACCGACTCGAGCGCATCTAACGCCCGGTTGTCTTGCCGATCACTCGAGCGTACGGCGTTGCGCACACGGAGGTCGACGCGCTGCGCGAGGATGGCCAGCCCCGCCCCAGCTCCGAGCGCCGCAAGGTCGCGGCCCACGACAATCGGTACCGGCGTGACGCTCGAGTCGCGCTGCCCCCGCTCCTGCGCGACCAGCTCCTCGCCAAGGCACACGAGGAGCACAATGAGTATCAGGCGGCACCGAGCATGCATGTGTCGTAGTTTAGCAGGAGGAAAGAGCCTAGGCGACCTTCTCCCGGGCCATGCGCGCCAGTGTATCCACCTGCCTTCTATCTACATTCTTCATCGTTCATCGACCCGTGCTGATCAGAGACTTTCAGTCGCACGACGACCGTGCGCAGTGTGTTGCGCTCCAGGAGCTCATCTGGGGCCGCGACTTCACCGAAAAGGTCCCCGCCGCCATGCTCCTCGTTGCCCAAAAAACGGGCGGTGTAACTGCGGGCGCCTTTGACGAGGCCGGTCTGCTGCTCGGGTACGTCTTTGGCGTCACGGGCATCAAGAGCGGCAAGCTGATGCATTGGTCCGATATGCTCGCGGTACGCCCCGAGGCGCAGGGACAGCATCTGGGAGAGCAGCTCAAAGCGTACCAGCGCAGCAAGTGTCGAGCGCTCGGCATTGAGACGATGTACTGGACCTACGACCCCCTTGTCGCCCGCAACGCCCACCTCAATCTCAACCGCATGCAGGCCCGCGTCGATGAGTTCGTCGTCGCGATGTACGGCGAGGCGACCAACTCCCCGCTGCAGGGCGACATGCCCACGGATCGATTCATCATCGCCTGGGCGATTGACCCGGAGCCCACCGCGGTGGCGCCCAGTGTCCTGTCAGGGTCACTGCCGCTTGTGGTGGGGGAGCAGGCGCGCGAGGGCGACCTCGTCGACGCACCCGCGGTCGGCGTGCGCGTCCCGCACGACATCACCGGACTCGCGGCCGCCGACATCGGCGCGGCGCGGCGCTGGCGCTTCGCCACGCGACGCGCCTTCACACACTATCTCCCCCTCGGGTATCAGGTGCGTGCATTCGTCGCTGACGCCGCGGGCGGGACCTACCTCTTGACCCGATGATCGCACTCGACCGAATCGTCCTTCGCGAGATTCGTCTCTCGCTCCGCGAGCCCTTTCGCATCTCCTCTGGCGAGATGCGTGAACGTCGAATCCTTCTCTGCGAGCTCTTCGACGCCGACGGCGCGAGCAGTTGGAGTGAGTGTGTGGCGGACGACGAGCCGAACTATTCGCCAGAGACGATCGACACCGCCTGGCCGACGATCGTGCGCGTACTCGCCCCGCGACTGCTCGGCCAGCGCATCGCCGGCCCCGGCGACGTGCACGCGATCCTCGAGAAGGACGTGCGCGGCCACCGGATGGCCAAGGCGGCACTCGAGATGGGCTGCTGGGGCGTGACCGCCGTGCAGTCCGGTCTTCCACTCGCCCGGCTAATCGGTGGCACGCGCGCGCAGATCGCCACCGGCATCTCGCTCGGCATTCAGCGCGACATGCACACCCTCGTCGCCAAGGCGGCGGAGGCGATCGCGGCAGGGTACCAGAAGGTGAAGATTAAGATCGAGCCCGGCCGCGACGTGGACTGGGTGCGCGCCGTGCGCGCCGCCGTCGGACATGATGCGCATCTCATGGCCGACGCCAATAACGCCTACACCCTCGCCGACACGGCACACCTCGCGCGCCTCGATGAGCTCGATCTCCTGATGATCGAACAGCCTCTCGCCTGGGACGATCTCGTGCGGCACGCCGAGTTACAGCGGACGCTGCGCACGCCGATCTGCCTCGATGAGTCGATTACCTCGCGCGACCGCGCGCAGGACATGGTGACACTCGGCGCTGGCCGGATCATCAACATCAAGCCTGGCCGCGTGGGTGGGTTCGCGGAGTCAATCGCGATTCACGACTTCTGTGAGTCGCAGGGGATCCCCGTCTGGTGCGGCGGCATGTTCGAGAGTGGAATCGGCCGTGCGTACAACATCGCGCTCGCGTCGCTCCCCAACTTCACGCTCCCGGGCGACCTCTCGCCAAGCGCGCGCTACTGGGCAAAGGACATTGTCTCGCCCGAATGGACGATGGACGCGCACGGCCTCGTGCGCGTGCCGCTCGATCAACCGGGGATTGGCGTGCAGGTCGATCGCGAGCATATCGACCGGATTACCGTCCGCACGCAGGAGCTGCGTGCATGAATACCCGTACAGGAGTCGCGACGGTGGCGAGTACCGACGCGGCGCGTGAAGCCCGTGTGGCGGCGGCGCTGGCGCTGTTCACGCCATCCGAGCGTGCGCAGCTTCTCACGCTGCGACGTAGCCTGCACGCGCATCCTGAACTCTCGGGGCAGGAGCGGGGCACGCAGGCGCGCCTCGTCGCCGCACTCGCCCACCATGGGATCACCGACGTGCGCGTCATCGCCGATACCGGCCTCGTCGCCACGATCACGGGCACGCGCGCGGGCGCGCCGGTGATTGCGTTGCGCGGCGACATGGACGCGCTGCCGATCACGGAAGAAACCGGACTGCCCTTCGCGTCGCAGAGTCCCGGCGTGATGCACGCCTGTGGCCATGACATGCACGCCAGCTGGGCCGTCGCAGCCGCGTTGTTGCTCAAGCGCAACCCAAGTGAGGGCGACGTCCGGGTGATTTTGCAGCCGGCGGAAGAGGTTGGTGAGGGTGCGAAGAGCGTCCTTGCATCCGGCGTACTCGATGACGTACATGTGATTTTCGGTGGGCATGTCGACTGGCGGTTCGCCGTGGGAGAAGTCGTGGCGACCGCGGGCCCGCTCGCGGCGAGCACCGACACCTTTGAGGTGACGTTCCATGGTCGCGGCGGCCATGGCGCGCGTCCGCACGACACGATCGACCCGGTGATCGGTCTCGGTGCCTTC
Organism: Gemmatimonas phototrophica; assembly: GCA_945869195.1. GTDB lineage: Bacteria > Gemmatimonadota > Gemmatimonadetes > Gemmatimonadales > Gemmatimonadaceae > Pseudogemmatithrix. The sequence continues at coordinate 189,016 of CAMBNV010000004.1, forward strand.
ATCATGGGTGTACAGACACTCGTCTCACGGCGGCTCGACCCTGGCCTCCCGGGTGTGGTGACGGTCGGTGTGGTACAGGGAGGGAACGCCTCGAACGTGATCGCCGAGCTGGCGCATTGTGCCGGGACCATCCGCGCGACCACGCCCGAGTCACGCGCACTCCTGTGCAACGGTGTGCAGGCACTGGCCGACGGCGTGGCGGCGACACACGCATTGCGTGCTGAGGTACAGATCCGCGAAGGCACTCCGCCTCTAGTGAACACTGCTCGGGCGGCGGCATGGGCGCAGGCGGCGGCGCGCCGCCTGCTCGGCGACGACTCGCTCAAGACGCTCGCGACCGCGAACATGGGGGGGGAGGACTTCGCGTGCTATACCGAGCGCATGGAAGGGTGCTTCCTGCGGGTCGGAACGTGGCGCGAAGGACGAAGTCGCTCGGGGGTGCACACTCCGCGCTTCGATCCGGACGAGGATGCCTTGTTCGTGGCAGGGGCCCTGTTGGCTGAGTGCGCGAGAACCGCGAGTGCAGCACGGTGAGCCTGGCTCCGGTCACCCTTGCTTCTCGCGTTGGGAGAGGGCATATCACGCCATGCTCCCCATCGACCTAAAAGGCAAACGCGCCCTCGTCGCCGGCGTCGCGGATGACGGCGGTTTCGGTTTCGCCACGGCCAAGTGCCTGATTGAAGCCGGTGCCACCGTCTGTGTCGCCACCTGGCCGCCCGCCCTCAACATCTTCCTCAACCTCCTCGAGCGAGGGAAGATGGACGTCTCCCGTACGCTCGCGGACGGTACACTGCTCGATTTCGAGAAGATTTACCCTCTCGACGCAGCCTTCGACCGGCTTGAGGACGCTCCCGCCGACATTCGCGAGAACAAACGCTACAAGGACACCGGCGACTTCTCCGTGGCCGGCATGGCGGCGCGCATGCGCGCCGACTTCGGTGATCAGCCGCTCGACATCGTCGTGCACTCGCTCGCCAATGGCCCGGAAGTAAAACGGCCACTCCTCGAGGTCTCGCGCGGCGGCTACCTCGCCGCCATCGGAACGAGCGCGTATTCGCTCATCTCCCTGATGCAGCACCTGGGCCCGATGCTCCGTCCGGGCGCGGCCGTTGCCTCACTCACCTACATGGCAAGCGAGCGCGCGATCCCAGGGTACGGTGGCGGAATGAGCTCCGCCAAAGCGGCGCTAGAGAGCGATACGCGTGTACTTGCCTATGAGGCCGGCCGTAAATGGGGCACTCGTGTGAACACGGTGAGTGCCGGCCCGTATGCGTCCCGCGCCGCGAGCGCGATCGGCATCATTGGCGCGATGGTGAGCTACTGCGAGAAGAACAGTGCGCTGCCCCAGGCGCTCGACGCCAGCGAAGTCGGCGCGACGATGGCATTCCTCTGCTCGCCGCTGGCCAGCGGTATCACCGGATCAACGGTGTACGTCGACAAGGGCTACCACGCGATGGGCATGGCCGTCGATGGGGCGACGGTGCCGGTGTTCTAACGATCAGGTGAGCGGCGCGGGGATTACACCGCGCGTACAAACATCGCGACCGCACTCTCACCGGATTCGCGCGCGCCCACGCGGGCGTACCCCTGCCGTTCATGGAATCGGATCGAGCCCGGATTTGGGGGCGCCAGATTCACCTCCAGCGTCACACACGGCCAACGCCCCACGGCGAACGCGTGCAGGTCAGCGTACAAGAGTGCCCCGACGCCAGACCCCCGCGCGGCCTCCGCGACCACCACGCGATCGAGATACAGGAACGCATCGTAGCGGGCGAGGAACCACCGATGGTTCTCGCTCCAGTAATCGACGTCTGACGGCAGGCAGAGCACGAAGCCGACCAGACCGGCCGCGTCCTCACAAACCCTGAAGTACGCGGCATGCTCTACCAGCCACTTGAACTCGTGCGGCGCCAGCGCATTCACATTCGGCACCGCCGCGTTATTCATCAGCAGCACCGCGGCCAAGTCGGCGTCGGCCGGACTTCGTACGAGGCGGGGGGCGCTCATCGCGCCCCCCGCCTCGCCACAGCAACGTCACGCATCCCGCATCAGGGCAGGGCCAATAGGTCCGCCGTCACCGTCGGCCGCGGCGGTGCATCGTCGGCCTTCGGCACGACCGGCGCCTGCCCCGCACGCTTCGCTTCTTGATTGAACTTGTTCAGTTCCTCGGTGAGCACCTTCCGAATCTTCTGCAGCTGCACTTCGATTAGCGAAGAGACCTCCTCGTAGACCGCCACCGACTGATCCGTCGGCCGGTACGGTCCCGAGCCGGCGACGCTGGCGAGTCCCGCCATCTGATTGTTGAGCCGCACCGGGAAGTTGAGCGGATCCTGCCCGCTCTGGTTCTTCACCTGATAGAGCTCGCGCTCTGCCGCTGCGAGCGCTGCATTGATTGCAGCGGCGCTCCGCTTGAGACGCGGCGCTGCGTCCACGCGCTCAGCCAGCTGGGCGCGCACGTTGCGGATCGTCTTGACCGCATCGTTCGCCGCGGTCGTGCGATCGCGCACCCGGATAAGGAACTCGAACTGCGCCACGAGATCGGCCGTCGTGGCCGTCGAGCGCGGGTCGTTGAGTAGCGTGAACGTCGCCACCTGCGGCAGGGCATCACCTGCCGTGATGCGAACGGAGTAAATCCCTGCCGGCGCCACGGGGCCGCGCGTGCCGCCGGCCCACATGATCATCCCGCGGAAGCTGCTCGCATCCGGGTACCGCATGTCCCAGGCAAACTGATTGAGTCCTGCTGCGTTCGCCGGACGCATCGCGCCGCCACCACCGGCTCGGCCACCGCCGGCACCGGCCGCCGCCGCGACGCGCGCCGAGTCGCGCTCCGCCGCGAGCTCCGCCGAATCCGCGGACTGATACGTCTTGATTACCTCGCCAGTGGGCGAGAGGAACTCGAGCAGCACCTTCTGGTTCGCCGTACCGAGGTGGTAATAGACCACCACCCCAGAGGTCGGGTTCTGGCCGGGATTGGACGCGCCAGCTGCGCCACCGCGACCGCCACCGCCGCCCCACTCAATGCGATATGCGTCGCGCGGCGTAAATAAATGCGCCGGCTTGGCAATCACCTGCGCATTCATCTGACGCAACGCCGAGAGGTCATCCATCACCCAGAACGACCGGCCGTGCGTGGCCGCGAGCAGGTCGCCTTCTTTGATCACGAGATCATGCACCGGCGCCGGCGGCAGGTTGCGCTGCAACTTCTGCCAGTTGCTGCCGTCGTCGAAGCTCACCCAGGCCCCGCGCTCGGTGCCGGCATACAGCAGGCCACGGCGCACCGGGTCCTCGCGGATCACGCGCGTGAACTCGTCAGCGGGGATCCCGCTCACAATCTTCGTCCAGGTCGCCCCGAAGTCGGTGGTCCTGTACAGCAGCGGCTGAAAGTCGTCGAGCTGAAACCGGTTCGCGGCCAAGTAGGCCGTGCCCTCGGTATAGTGCGACGCCTCGATGATCGAGATGCGTGTGAAGTCGCCAATCCCTGGCGGTGTCACGTTCTTCCACGTCTTCCCGCCGTCACGGGTTACCTGCACATAGCCGTCGTCGCTCCCGGCCCAGAGCACGTTGGCCGACTGGAAGCTCTCCGCGAGAGTGAAGACCGTACCGTAGGTCTCGACGCCCGTCTGGTCCTTGGTGATTGGTCCGCCCGAGGCGCCGAGTGTGCGCGGGTCGTTGCGCGCCAGGGGCGGCGAGACGATCTGAAAACTCTGCCCCTCGTTCGTGGACCGGAAAAGCGTGCTGCCGCCCGCGTAGAGGATCTTCGGATCGTGCATGGAGATCACAATCGGGAACGTCCACTGGAACTTGTACTTAATGTCCTCAGACGACCAACCCATCGGGTTCATGGGCCACGCATTGATGTTCCGCTCAAGTCCGTTGCGCATATCCTTGCGCGTCAGATACCCCGAATAGCTGCCGGCGTAGATGACATCTGGATTAGTCGGGTCAGCCGTCACGTAGCCCGACTCACCCCCGCCAGCGTCCTGCCAGTCGCCGAGCGAGACGCTGCCGGACTTTCGGCTCGGCGCGCAGAGCGTCGAGTTGTCCTGCTGCGCACCGCACACCTGGTAGGGAAAGTGATTCGTGGCCGAGACATGATAAAACTGCGCTGTGGAGAAATCCTGCTCGCTCCAGGTCACGCCGCCGTTGGTGCTGACGTTTGCACCGCCGTCATTGGCCTGGATCATACGGAGCGGATCGTTTGGCGCGATCCACAGGTCGTGGTTGTCGCCGTGAGGCACCTGGATCGACTGGCGAAAGGTCCGACCGCCGTCGATGCTACGAAAGAACGAAACGTTCAATCCATAGACGACGTTCGTATCCTTGGGATCGGCGACGACGCGCGAGTAGTACCACGCACGCTGTCGCAGGTTGCGGTCACCGTTCAGGTACTGCCAGGTCGCGCCGGCGTCGTCGGAGCGATACGTACCGCCCGAATCGGCTTCGATCTGCGCCCAGAGGCGCCGCGGGTTCGCCGGCGAGATCGCGATGCCGATCTTACCCAGCACGCCGCGCGGGAGGCCTGGATTGACAGTGAGTTCGCGCCAGGTCGCACCACCGTCGGTGGTCTTCATGATGCCGCCGCCAGGGCCCCCAGAGTTCAGCATCCATGGGGTACGGTACGCATGCCAGAAAGTCGCGTAGAGCGTGTTCGGGTCCGTCGGGTCCATGATGAGGTCCCAGACGCCCGTAGAATCATTGCGAAAGAGAATCTTATTCCAGCTCTTCCCGCCGTCGATCGTCTTGAAGACGCCACGCTCGGGGTTTCGGCCGAACGCGTGACCGAGTGCGCCGACATAGACGACGTCAGGGTTGGTCGGATGCACCCGCACGCGACCGATGTGGCGGGTCTCTGTGAGGCCCATCGACGTCCAGATGCGACCCCCGTCCGTCGTCTTCCACAGCCCGTCGCCGTGCGAGGTGTTGCCGCGAATGTCGGTCTCGCCGCCGCCCACATACACCACGTCCGGATTCGACTCAGCGACACCAATCGCGCCGATCGTTCCGCCAAAGTAGCGGTCGGTGACGGGCTGCCAATTCACGCCGCCGTCGGTCGTCTTCCAGACGCCACCACCGGTGGTGCCCATCCAGTACTCGAGAGGCCGAGCGACGGACCCAGCCACGGCAACCGAACGCCCACCGCGTGCGGGGCCGAGTTCGCGCCACCGAAGTCCATTGAACGCCGCGGGTTGCACGGTCTGGGCGGTGAGCGCGGCCGGCCAGAATGCGACCGTCGCCGCAGCGGCGAACACGAAGCGGTGGAACAGGGAGCGGAGACTCACGCGAACTTCCTCCTCAAGGGTGGGGGCGGACTCTCCGATGTTGTCAGAATCGGAGATAGAACGCAAGCGCTAGATTGATCCGTAGCGCCGCTTCGCGGCGATCGCGTGTGACACTTTGGAGAGGTTTCGATGCGATTTGCCGTCTGTTCATTTACGCGCCGCGCGCTCCTCTCGTTCGAAGTCGCGGCACTCGGCGTCACGACCGTTACTGCCTGCGCGAGGCCCGACACAGAGTCCGGCGACGCCCCGGCCGGCCGGCGTGATCCCAATCGGCCGGTCTACACGACCACCACGGGCCTCGCCACACCCGAGTCAGTCCTCTGGGACCCGACCCGGCAGCTCTGGTTTGTCTCCAATATCAACGGCCAGGCGCCGGAGAAGGACGACAATGGCTACATCGTCCGACTCGGCGCCAGGGGCGAACCGATGGATTCGTTGCCGTTCATCAACGGTGCGGACGAAGACATCACGTTGCACGCGCCAAAGGGGATGGCGATCCGCGGGGACACGCTCTGGGTGGCAGACATCGATGCGCTCCGCGGATTCGATCTCACGAGCGGCAAGCAGGTGGCCAGCATTGATCTCGCGCCACTGCGCGCGACCTTTCTCAACGATGTCGCCGTGGGCCACGACGGCGGGATCTACATCACCGACAGTGGGATCGGGTTCGATACGACTGGCGCGCTGACGCATCCCGGGCAGAGCCAGATTCTGGTCGTGCGCAACGGTGTACCGAGTGTCGCCGTGAAGCTGCCCAGGCAGTCTGCGGCCAACGGAATTGCCTGGCACCCCTCGAGGAATGCGTGGATGATCGTCGGATTTAATTCAGCGAACATCTTCGAGTGGGTGATGGGCGCGACAGAGACCACGGTCCTCGGTACCGGCCCGGGCGGCGGCGACGGAGTCGTCGTGCTGGGCGACGGACGCGCGATCTACTCCAGCTGGGCCGATTCGTCGCTCAGTGTCTTCGTGGACGGCACGAGTACCAGGCTGCGAAAGGGCCTCAACTCGCCGGCCGACATCGGCTATGACCCGGCGCGCAAGTTGATTGCAGTGCCCCTATTCAACGAGAACCGCGTCGAGTTCTGGTCGATCGACGAGGCGCCCGTGGCGCCGACTGTTCCGGCTCCGACGCCCTGAGTGGCGCATGAGTGTCATCGTTAACCGTCCGTTCACGCCCGAGTGGGCGGCGGCGTTCCAGGGCGCGATCGAAGCCGACCTGACATACCGCGAACTCGCCGCTAAGTGGACCTGGCCCGTCGCGCTCGTGATCGACGCTGCGCCCGAGCTCGGATGCCACGAACCGGTCGCAGTTGAACTCGCGCTCGAGGGTGGTCGCTGCCAGAACGCGGTGATCCGTCACGCCGACGCGGTGACGGCGCCGTTCACCCTGCGCGCGGCGTACGCCACATGGAAACTCGTCATGCACGGTGAACTCGACCCGCTCGCCGGGGTAAGCCGCGGCAAAATCCGCGTGAGCGGTTCGGTCGCGACACTCCTGCTCCACGCCAGCTTCGCGAGCGCGCTCTGTGGCTGCGCCCGCGCCGTTCCCACAGACTTTCCCGACGAGAGCTGACGGGCCCCCGCCCCGCCCCTACGACCCCTGACGCAACTCGTCAGCGGAAGGCCCACCGAGCCGACGCATCGACGAGCGCTCGACCACGCGAACCGCGAGCAGATTCTGGTCGGCACGATCCATCGTCCCCGTAAGACTCTCCTGCGGTTGCCGCGACGCCCAGCCGAGCGAGAACGGTACCGGCGCCGTTCGCAACGCCGACGCCTGCATCCGCTGTGCGACCAGCATCGTCTGGGACTCGAGTGCCCCCCGTAACACGATGAGGAACTCGTCGCCGCCAATGCGAATGACCGGCTCTTCCGCCCGCACCTGTCGCATCAGAAACCGGCTCATTCTCATGAGCGTCTTGTCACCCATCTGGTGTCCATGAGTGTCGTTGTAGTGCTTGAAGTGGTCGATGTCGATAAACAGGCAACCCCAGACCGTTTCCGACGAGCACAACTCCTCGTCCAACTGCGTCAGGTACCGACGATTGAAGCAGCCGGTGAGCGGATCACGCATCGACTGCTGCCGCAGTTCATCCTCCACCTTTTTGCGGTGAGTGATATCCACCAGCATGCCGTGATAGACCGTCTCATGAGAGTCGGTGTCGGTCACGGCGTACATGGTGTCAAGCACGGTGAGTAGCGCGCCGTCGGGCCGCACGAGCTGGCGTTCGAAGTCGCGCACAAAACCGTCGCGCGCGAGAAGCGCGCGCTCGGCGACACGCCGCGTTCCATTCACGGCAAACTCATTCGTCCCAGACGTTTTTAAGTCGGCGAGAGCGCGCACACCTAGGAGATTTATGAACGCCGGATTGGCGTCAAGGATGTCTCCGCGCGCGTTCATAATATAGATCGCCTCCCGTAGGTTTTTTACCAGCGAACGCAACGTGTCGATGTCATCCAGCGACCGAAAGCTTGGCGTCATATGACCTTTCCGATTAGGGCGAGTGGTGCCGCCGTGTGAACGCCGCAATCGCAGCGCCATCGTGGAGCGTTCTGCGCGGTTGTCATGCTGTGGTGCCCCCAGGGTGGTTCCACCTTATGACCCACTCCTCGTCCGCGCGCTTCCCGAGTTTGGCGATCACATCCTGAATGGAATACGGACCTTTGTCTGGTCGTGCAAGAGCGCGGCCATATCGAGCGTCCGGACGTCCCCGTCCACCCGGCCCACCCAGAGTGAAAACGCGGCGGCGTGGCGACGTGGCTACCTTTCTTTCGGACGCGACCCCTCGTTGCGCGTCCTCCGTGCCTGCGACGCCACGCAGGCGACTCTCCCGTCGGAGCCCCACCCGTGACCGCAGCTGCACCTGTTTCGCCCGAGTTGCAAAAGCTCGCGATCGATACAATCCGCACGCTGTCCATGGACGCTGTAGAGGCCGCCGAGTCCGGCCATCCCGGCACACCGATGGCGCTCGCACCGCTCGCATATGCGCTCTACCTGCGTCACGTCAAGCACAACCCTGCCGACCCCCACTGGCCCGACCGCGACCGCGTGATCCTCTCGGCCGGGCACGCGTCGATGCTTTTGTACTCGACGCTGTACCTGACGGGCTACGGCCTCACGCTCGACGAGATCAAGGCCTTCCGTCAGTGGGGGAGTAAAACCCCGGGGCACCCTGAACACGGCCACACGGCCGGCGTCGAGACGACCACGGGTCCGCTCGGCCAAGGTCTCGCGAACGCCGTCGGCATGGCGGTCGCGGAGGCGCACCTGGCCGCCGTGTTCAATCGCGACGGGCACCGCGTGCTCGACCACTATACCTGGTTCATCGCCGGCGACGGCTGTCTGATGGAAGGCCTCTCGCACGAAGCCGCGTCGTTCGCGGGCCACCAAAAGCTCGGCAAGCTTATTGGGTTCTGGGACGACAATAGCATCACGATTGATGGCCGCGTCAGTCTCTCCTGCAGCGACGACGTCGCCAAGCGGTTTGAGAGCTACGGCTGGCAGGTGCTGCAGATCGCGGACGTGAACGACCAGGCGCAGATCGATCGCGCGATCGACGAGGCAAAGGCCGACACCGAGCGCCCGACACTCGTCTGCACCAAGACGATTATCGGCTACGGTTCACCCAACCGGGCCGACACCGCCAAGGCCCATGGTGAAACGCTCGGGAAAGACGAGATCCTGCTCACCAAGGCCGCGTACGGCTGGCCGAGCACCGAGCCCTTCTTTGTGCCGACTGAGTCGCTCACGCATTGGCGCGGAGCCCTGGAACGCGGCGTGAATCTCCAGCGCGCGTGGATGACGCGCTTCGCCGCGTACACCAAGGCATTCCCGAGCGAGGCGATGGAGCTTGGGCGGCGCTGGCATGGGGATCTGCCTGCGGCGTGGGAGAAGGCGCTCACGGTGTTTGACGCGAGCAACGGCAACGTCGCGAGCCGCGCGGCATCAGGCGCGGTCATCAACTCGCTGGCCACCGCACTCCCTGAACTGATCGGCGGCTCGGCTGACCTCACCGGCAGCAACCTCACCGACGTGAAGGGGGCGGCGATCTTCTCGCCCACGCAGCGCGCTGGCCGCAATTTTCGCTTTGGCATTCGCGAGCATGCGATGGGTTCGATGATGAACGGCATGGCGCTGCACGGAGGGATTATTCCCTACGGTGGCACTTTTCTCGTCTTTGCCGACTACATGCGCCCGGCGATCCGCTTGGCCGCCTTGATGAAACAGCAGTGCATCTATGTCTTCACGCACGACTCCATCGGCCTTGGTGAGGACGGGCCCACGCATCAGCCCGTGGAACATCTCACGTCGCTGCGGTGCATTCCGGGTCTCCTGGTGCTGCGGCCGGCGGATGCGGCCGAGACGGCGGAGGCGTGGCGGATGGCGCTGCGGTATCGCACCGGACCGAGCGCGATCGTGTTGACGCGGCAGAAGTTGCCGTTGATCGACCGGAGCACCCACGGCGCGGTGAGTGGAGCGACTCGTGGGGCCTATGTCCTGAAGGATCCCGCTGACGGAGAGGCGCCAGTCGCCGTGCTCCTGGCGAGCGGATCCGAAGTGGCGATCGCGCTCAAGGCGGAGGCGGAGCTCGCGGCGGCTGGTGTCCCAACCCGGGTGGTGTCGATGCTTTCGATGGAAGTGTTCGCCGCGCAGGACGCCGCGTATCGGGCACAGGTGTTGCCCGCCGACATACGGCGCGTCGCAATCGAAGCGGCGCACCCAATGTCGTGGCATCGGTGGGTCGGGCTCGACGGCGTGGTGGTCGGGATCGAGATGTTCGGGGCCTCGGCGCCGTTCCAGACGTTATATGCGGAGTACGGGATTACCTCCGCGGCCGTGGTGAAGGCCGTTCGTGCGTAGTCCCCTGCCGTGATGTTGGTGAGCGACGAAGCAGACGCTACGCACGCGCTTGGAGTTGGCTCCTCTGGTCGATATCCCGCGCCCGTGTTTCCACGTCGCATCCTTCCGGGCCTCGCCCTCGTCGCCGTCATCGGCGCACTCTCGCTCGGCATCGCTGTCGTCGAGACCCGCCTCTTCGGCCATCCGGTCGTTGAGGCGATCGTCGTCGCGATCCTCATTGGCATGTGCGTGCGTTCGGCGCATCCATTGTCCGAGGCGCTCGAACCCGGGATCGCCTTCGGCGCTAAGCCCCTCCTCGAACTCGCGATCGTGCTCCTCGGTGCCACGGTCGACCTGCCCTTACTCCTGCGTGCGGGATCCGCGCTCGCCGTCGGGATTGTACTGCTCGTCCTCGTCGGTCTTGCTGCCGGCTACGGCATCGGCCGGGCCTTCGGATTGCCCCATCGCCTTGCCGTGCTCGTCGCCGCCGGCAACGCCATCTGTGGCAACTCAGCGATCGCAGCCATCGCCCCCGTGATTGGCGCGGAACGGGAACATGTCGCGAGCGCAATTGCATTCACGGCGATCCTGGGCGTCGCGGTCGTCCTCGGGCTGCCGCACCTCATGGGCCCGCTTGGCTTCACCGAATACCAGTACGGCGTCCTCGCGGGCCTCACTGTGTACGCGGTGCCGCAGGTCCTCGCCGCGGCCTTCCCCGTTGGCACGCTCGCGGGGCAGGTGGGCACGCTCGTGAAGTTGGTGCGCGTGCTCATGCTCGGGCCGGTGGTCATCTTCTTCACCATCAGCAATCGTGCGGACCAGCGGGCTGGGGCACGCACCGGGCGCAACGCCTTCACCGTCGCGCGCGCCCTCCCCTGGTTCATCGTCGGATTTCTCCTCCTGGCTGCGCTGCGTTCAGCTGGTGTGATCCCCGTCGGCGTCGCGAGCCTACTCAAGAACATCGCCGGCTGGCTCACGATCCTCGCGATGGCGGCCCTCGGCTTGGGAGTCGACCTACGGGCGCTCCGAAAGATTGGTGCGCGGGTCATGCTCACCGCCACGGTGTCGCTCGTCCTCTTGATCGCCATGAGTGTTGGCCTGATCCGGCTGCTGGCAATTCGCTGAGGGACCGACGCCCGGCAGGGCCCAGCATCACACCCCCCTCCCGCGTACCCTTTCAGCGCACCGGATCCCGGGTTTGCCAACCTCTTCGGACCGCGCCACATTCTCTCCCCGCCGGCCCCTCCGACCACCCGACCATCAGCATGCCCTCTCGCCGCGACTTCCTCGCCACCACCGGACTCGCGGCCAGCGCCATCGCGCTGGCCGCCCGCCGCGTCGACGCCGCAGGCACGCGTTCGCCAATCCTGACGGCGAACACCGAGCCCGATCCGCAGGTCAAGGTCCTGCTCCTCGAAGCCCTCAACGCCGCCCGGATCGCCGGTGCCGGTTGGGCTGACGCGCGCATTCAGCGCCAGCGGCGCCAGAATCTCGGTACTCGCGAGCAACAGGTCACCAACGTCTCCGACACCGACACCATTGGCTGCGGCGTGCGCGTGCTGGTCGACGGCACTTGGGGGTTTTCGGCGACACGCTCACTCACCAAGGAAGGGGTCGGACGCGCGGCGCAACGCGCGGTCTCGCTCGCCAAGGCCAATCGCGTCGCGCGCGATCGCCTCGTCCGGCTGGCCCCAACCGACGTGCACCCCAACGCCACTTGGAAATCGAACTACACGATCGATCCGTGGGCCGTTCCGGTCGAGGAAAAGGTCGCCCTCCTCCTGCGCGCGAATGCCGCCGCGATGAAGGTGAAGAACATACGCTTCGTCAACTCGAACCTCGCGTTCGTCAAGGAAGAGCGCTCCTACGCGAACTCCGAAGGCTCGATGATCTCGCAGGACGTGGTGCGCAGCTGGGTGACGATGAGCTGCACCGCCGTGAGCGACGATCGCACCGAGACCGCCACCCGTGGTCCCGAGGTCGTCCAGCCGATGGGGCGCGGCTGGGAGTATGTGCTTGAGAACGACATTGTCACGAATGCGACCGTCTGGGCCGAGCAGGCGCGCGAGAAGCTCACCGCGCGCGCAGTCGACGTCGGGCGTTGGGATCTCATCCTCCATCCGTCGCAGCTCTTCCTCACCATTCATGAGTCGATCGGGCACTCGACCGAACTCGATCGCGCGGTGGGCTACGAGGCCAACTCGGCAGGGACGTCATTCCTCGCGCCACCGAACGAGGTACTTGGCAAGCTGCGACTTGGTCCCGAGATGCTCACGTTCCGCGGAAACCGCTCGGAGCCCGACGGTCTTGCCACGATCGGCTACGACGACGACGGCGTGAAACCCGAAAGCTTTGACATCGTGAAGAACGGCGTCTTCTGGGACTATCAGACCACGCGCGAGCAGGCCGAATGGCTGCGGCCCTGGTACGAGAAGAACAACATGCCCGTGCGCTCGCACGGCTGTTCGTACTCGCAGAGCTGGAGCGACGTCGCCTTTCAGCGCATGCCGAATGTCTCGATCGTGCCAGATCAGAAAGTTGATCGCTCGCTCAACGATATCATCGCGGCGACTGACAAGGGCATCGTGATGATTGGGCGGTCGTCGTATTCGATTGATCAGCAGCGCTACAATGCGCAGTTCGGCGCTCAGATCTGTTACGAAGTGCGTGGCGGCAAGATCGTCGGGCAACTGCGGGATGTCGCCTATGTCATGCGCACGCCGGACTTCTGGAGCTCCGTCGACATCATCGGCGGCAAAAGTGCCTACGAACTCGGCGGCACGTTCAACGACGGCAAGGGTCAGCCTGGCCAGTCCAACGCGGTGAGTCACGGGTGCCCGCCAGTGCGCTTCAAGAACATCAATGTGATCAATACCGGACGCACCCTATGAGCACCCTGAGACGTATCCCCGATGCGCCGAAGCGGTTGATCGCGCACACCGGTGCCGAACGACACGGGGTGCTCGCCGAGGCGCTGGTCCTCACCCGCGCCGAATGCGAGGATATCGTCCAGCGCGGCCTCACGCTCTCCAAGGCCGATGCCTGCCGCATCTCGATCGGCAGCACGTACCAGACCAATGTCCGGTTCGCCGACAACCAGATGTCCACCGCGGGCATCACCGACGACGCAACGATCACCATCAGTTCGGTCGTTGGCAAAAAGCGCGCAAGCGTCACCATTAACGACGTCTCACCGGAAGGTCTGGCGCGCGGCATCGCACAGTCGGAAGCGCTGGCCCGCCTGGCGCCCGACGACGCCGAGCTCATGGCCGAACTCGGGCACCAGGAGTACGCGTCGATTCCGGCCTGGTTTGATTCCACCGCGAACCTCAGCGCGGACGAACGCGCCAAGGCCGCCCTTACCGCGCTCGAGCCGGCACGGCGCGCCAAGGACCTCACGGTCGCCGGGTTCATCGACTGTTCGGCCAACGCGACTGCGATCGGAACGAGCGCGGGACTGTTCGCCTACCACCGTAGCACCGGTGCCAACTACACCTTGACCGTACGCACCAGCGACGGCACCGGCTCTGGATGGAGCGGCGCCGACGAGAACGACTTCGGCAAAATTGATTTTCACGACATCGCCACGCGCGCGATCGAAAAGGCGCGCGCCTCGCGCAACCCGCAGGCGATCGAGCCAGGCCGCTACACGGTAATCTTCGAGCCGCAGGCCGTGAGTGACCTCATGGGCTCCGTACGTGGGGCATTCAACGCGCGCGCCACCGACGAAGGCCGCACGCCGTTCAGCCAGCGTCGAGCCGGGGGCAACGGCACGGCACTCGGCGAACGCGTCATGGATGCGCGCGTGACCCTGCTCACCGATCCGGCGGACCCACAGATCCTCGGCACGCCCTTCGACGGCGACGGTCTCCCCCAGGGCCGACAGGTCTGGGTCGAGAAGGGCGTGCTCAAACAGCTCGCCTTCACACGGTTCTGGGCGCAGCAGAAGGGTGTTGCGCCGACCGGTGGAGGCTCCGGTGGAGGGGGCGGGCTCAAGATGGTGGGCGGTGACTCCTCGCTCGCAGCTATGATCGCCGACACCGAGCGCGCGGTCCTCGTGACGCGACTCTGGTACTTGCGCGCAATCGACAATCGGACGCTCCTGTACACCGGGCTCACACGGGACGGCACCTTTCTGATCGAGAATGGCAAGGTCGCGCGCAGTATTAAAAACTTCCGCTTCAACGATTCCCCGCTCTTCTTCCTGAACAATCTCGAAGCGATTGGTCAGTCGGGGCGTGTCGCCGAGGGCGGCGCGGTGGTGCCCGCGTTGAAGGCGCGTGACTTCAGTTTCTCCAGTCTGTCGGACGCGGTCTAATGCGTCTCCGTGCCGGCGACCAACGTTCACTGGCACCGGGAGTCTGAACCATGCCGCAGGCCAAGTACCCGTGGGCCACGTGGACCGATGAGCGTCTGTTGGTGATGCGCTTCAAGGATCTTAGGTTGCGCATCGAAGGTACTTGGGTCCAGGGCTGTGTCAACGAACTGCACGACGAACTCGACGAGCGCGGACTCCGGCTCAAGCCGCACGTCTGGGTCTCCGACGAGTGGTTTTCGCCCGGCGGCGTCTCGGGGTTCGCCGTGCCGTTCTATCTGCTCCACCCGCGGCTGATCAAGCTCGAGCGTACGGAACTCCTCGACGCAGAGGGGAGCACGCACCACGAGTGCATGAAGATCATGCGCCACGAGTGCGGACATGCCGTTCAGCACGGCTATCAGTTGCATAGACGACGCGAGTGGCAGCGGTTGTTTGGGAAGTCGTCGCTGAAGTATCCCGAGGCGTATCGCCCAAACCCCGCGAGCAAGCGCTACGTGCAGCACCTGCGCCGTTGGTACGCCCAGAGCCATCCGGATGAAGATTTTGCTGAGACATTTGCGGTCTGGCTCCGGCCGCGGCGCGACTGGCGCAAGCAATACGCCACCTGGCCGGCGCTGCAGAAACTTGAGTACGTCGACCGCCTCATGGCGGAGCTCGCGGGGGTCGCACCACCACAGCGTAATCGTCAAGTGGTCGATCCCCTGCGTTCGCTCAAGCAGACCTTGTTCGAACACTATACCTATCGTCGTGCGCTCTATTCTGTCGAGTATCCCAAGACCTATGACGACGACTTGCAACGCCTTTTCTCCGACGACCCGCGCCACGGCACCAGACCCACCGCCGCCAGCTTCCTCCGACAGCATCGCGCCGACATCCGCCGGATTGTCGCCCGGTGGACCGGGGAGTACCAGTTCTCACTCGACCAGGTACTCGGCGACATGATTGGTCGCTGCAGAGAGCTCCGGCTGCGCGTCGGAACCAACGAACGCCAGCTCCTAACCGACTTTCTGGTGCTGCTCACCGCACGCACCATGGGCTTTCTCGTGGGACAGGGCCGTCGCGACTGGATCGCCGTATGAAGTGCGTTCGCATCCTCGTTCTCACGCACCCTGATCTTGTGCCGCCAGAGGACCAGGGTCAGCTCACGCCGCGCGAGGCTTTCGAGGTCAAGACGGAGTATGATGTCATTTCCATCCTGCGCGACTGTGGGCATGACGTCCACGTCCTCGGCGTGCAGTGGGAGCTCCGGCCCATCCGCGAGGCGGTGGACCGCATCAAGCCCGACATCGTCTTTAACCTCCTCGAGGAGTTTCATGGCGAGACGGTCTACGACCACAACGTCGTGAGCTATCTCGAACTCATGAAGGTGCCCTATACCGGCTGCAACCCGCGCGGCCTCATGATTTCGCGCGGGAAGGCTCTCTCGAAGAAACTGCTCGCCTATCACCGCATCCGCGTGCCCGACTTCGCCGTCTTTCCGCTGGGCCGAAAGGTCCGCCGACCTCGGCACCTCGCCTTTCCGCTGATCGTGAAGTCGCTCATCGAGCACTCGAGTCTGGGTATTTCCCAAGCCTCGGTCGTCGACACGGACGAGAAGCTCGGGGAGCGCGTGCGTTTTATTCACGAGCGCATCGGGACCGACGCGATTGCCGAGCAGTTCATTAGTGGCCGGGAGATTTATGTGAGTGTCCTTGGGGACGCCCGCCTCGTCGCCTTCACGCCCTGGGAACTCATCGTCGCGCACGCCAGCCCCGACGCGCCACTGATCGCGACGGCGAAGATGAAGCACGACATCGACTACCAAACCAAGAAGGGAATCTCGATCAGGGCCGCGGAGCAGCTACACCCTGAAATCGATGCGCGGCTGATCCACGACAGTAAGCGCATTTATCGGATTCTTGAACTCACGGGCTATGCGCGTATCGACTTTCGCCTCGACGCGGAGGGACGGACCTGGTTCCTGGAGGCGAACCCAAACCCGGATATCGCCCGGGAGGAGGAGTTTGCGCAGGCGGCGGCGTTCGACGGAATTCCGTACTCCAAACTGCTCGAGCGGATTGTTCGGCTTGGGCTACGGCAGCAGAACTAGCAGTCTCGCGCCGATTCGTGCCAACGAGTGGCGCTCGCGCGGCGTAATCTGGCATCATGCCCAGACTGCGCCGATCACTGGTTCTGCTCGTCTCTGCTCTCCTGGCCTCGGTCTCTTCCGCCGCGCAGGGATCGGACGACCTGCGCCTCCGTGTCTTCCTGGACTGCCCTGGTGGCGGCTGTGACCGCAACCATCTCGTGACCGAGCTGCCGTTCGCCCTCTGGACGCAGGACCGGCTCGACGCAGATGTCCACCTGCTCGTCACACGGATCACCACGGGGTCGGGCGGCGGGGAGTATACCTACACCTTTCTTGGTCAACGCCGCTACGCTTCGCGCGTTGACACGCTCGTGGGTTTTGTTCCGCCCAACACCTCGGACGAGCTCCGGCGCCGCGAAATGGCGCGGGTCGTCAAGATCGGACTCGCCCCGCTCGCGCTGCGACTCCCGGGTGGGGAGTACTTCTCGCTCCTCTACTCCGCGCCGAAAGATGCGCCGGCGGCACCGGCGCTCAAGACACTCAACGATCCCTGGAACTTTTGGGTCTATCGCACGCGACTGAACGGTGCCGGTAACGCCGAGAGCCGCTCGAGCTCGTACGACCTCAACGCGAGCCTGAATGCCTCACGCGTGACCGAAGACTGGAAGATCTCGTTCAACGCCGGTCAACAGTATAGAGACTCACGCTACACCCTCTCTGATGGAGCGGAGCGGTGGTTCGTCCTGCGGAGCGCCGAGGCGAGCGCGCGCGCGGTGAAGAGCCTCGACGACCACTGGTCGCTCGGCGCGCGGGCCGGCACGGCGTTTTCCGAGTTCTCGAACATCCAGGCGAGTGGGTCGGTCGACGCCTCAGCTGAGTACAACTGGTATCCGTGGGCCGAGGCAACGAGTCGCCAGTTGACCGCGCTGGTCTCCGTCGGTGGCCGCTACAACGACTACTACGAAACGACGATCTATGGACGCAACACCGATCTACTGCCGGTCGCGCGCCTCGTGTTCGCTGGTGAATCGCGACAGGCCTGGGGCACGGTGGACACTCAGGCGCGCTACACGCGCTATCTCCGAGACAGTCGGACCTACAGCGTGAGCTTCTCTGGCCGCACGAACTTCCGCCTCACGCGCGGCCTGTCGCTCGAACTCCGCGGCGACGCCGCCCGGGTGAACGACCAGGTCTTCCTCTCGCGCGGCGATGCCACCGACGACGAGGTGCTCACGAAGCAGCGCGCGCTGTCGACCGCGTTCCGGCTCAGCGGAGGCGTGGGACTTAGCTTCACCTTCGGCTCGATTTACAATACGATTGTGAATCCGCGGCTCGATGATCTGGACAGATGAGGCGCGGGGAGATCGGAGACCGTAGAGGGTAGGTGGGAGCGGATTCGCTACCTTATACCGACTCATGACTGACACGCCTTCCGAACGCCGCGCCAGACTCCTTGGCCTCTCGTACCGCCAGTTCATCGCGGTCGTCGCGCTGATCAACCTGTTCGTGGCCGCCTATCTGCACCTCTGGAAGATCGGCATGGCGGGCACCCTCGCGTGCGGTGAGGGTCACGGCTGCGCGCTCGCGCAGATGAGTAGCTTCGGCTGGTTTCTTGGGGTGGACGTGGCGCTGATCGGTGCCCTCGGCTACGCCCTAATCTTCGCCACCGCGATCATCGGCTCGCTGCCTGAACGCGAGGACGCGCGCGGGCCGGCGTTGGCGCTCGCGGCGCTCGTCTACCCGGCGATTCTCTTTACACTTCGCCTCAAGTACGGGGAGTTCATCGTGCTCCAGACCTTCTGCCCCTGGTGCGCAATCTCGGCGGTCTCGGTCACCCTGCTTGGCGTGATCGTCGCGCTCGAGCTGCGCCGCACGCGGATCGTCGCGGCGAGGCGTTCGTGACACCCACGCTCTCGCACTTTGCCCGCGGCGCGCGACTCCCCGCGCACTCGACCCGCACCTCGCCGATCTACGACCCTGCCACCGGTCGGGTCGCGGCCCATCTCCCACTCGCCGACGCCACCGACGCGCGCCGCGTCATCGACGACGCGGCCGCCGCGGCCGGTGCGTGGGGTGAGCGCTCAGCGTCTGACCGCGCGCAAGTCCTGTTCAAGTTCCGGGAACTCTGCCTCGCCAACCGCGACGCAATTGCACGCCTGATCTCGAACGAGCACGGCAAGGTCCTCGCCGATGCGCGGGGCGAGCTCCAGCGCGGCCTCGAGGTCATCGAGTTCGCCTGCGGCATCCCGCACCTCATGAAGGGCGAGTTCTCCGACGGCGTCTCGCGCGGCATCGACATGCACTCGCTCCGCCAACCGCTCGGCGTGGTGGCGGCGATCACCCCGTTCAACTTTCCCGCGATGGTCCCGCTCTGGATGCTGGGGCCGGCGCTCGCCACCGGGAATGTGGTGGTGCTCAAACCGAGTGAACGGGACCCGAGCTGTCCGTTGCGCCTGGCCGAACTGTGGAGCGAGGCGGGCGGCCCCCCCGGCACCTTCAACGTCCTCAATGGTGACAAAGAGGCGGTCGATGCTCTGCTCACGGATCCGCTCGTTCAGGCGGTGAGTTTCGTCGGCTCCACGCCGGTCGCACGCTACGTGCACGAGGCCGCCGGGAAGCACGGCAAGCGGGTGCAGGCGATGGGCGGCGCGAAGAATCATTGCGTGGTGCTTCCCGATGCCGACTTGGCGCAGGTGGCCGATGCGTTGATGGGCGCCGCCTACGGATCAGCGGGAGAACGGTGCATGGCGATCTCCATCGCCGTCGTGGTGGGCGACGCCACCGCCGACGCGTTGGTCGCACGACTCGCCGAGCGAGTGCGCGCCCTGGAGATCGGCGCCCCGACCGAAGGAAATCTGGACATGGGCCCCCTCGTGACCAGCGCGCACCGTGATCGCGTCGCTGAGTATGTGAGCGCCGGAGTGGCGGAAGGCGCCACACTCGTCGTCGACGGCCGTGCGCACCCTCGCGTGGCTGGCCCGGGATTTTTTCTTGGCGGATCGTTGTTCGACCGCGTCACGAGCGGGATGAGTATTTATCAGGACGAGATCTTCGGCCCGGTACTCTGCGTCGTGCGGGTCTCGAGTGCCGACGAAGCGCTCGCGCTCTGCGACAGCCACCGCTACGGCAATGGTGTTGCCATCTTTACGCGCAGCGGTGGCGCTGCCCGCGACTTCGCGCACCGCGTGCAGTGTGGCATGGTTGGGGTGAATGTCGCGATCCCGGTACCACTCGCCTTCTACTCGTTCGGCGGGTGGAAGGAGTCGGCATTTGCTGACCACAACCAGCACGGTATGGACGGCGTGCGCTTCTATACGCGAGTAAAGACCGTCACCTCCCGTTGGCCAGAGGGGACGAGTGGCGCATCATTCGTGATGCCGGTCTTGAGGTAGAGCAGAGTGCGAGACAAGGACGGGGCGCGCCTTGCACCCCTATCGGATTCGCCCGTACTTTCGGAGTGCGTCGATCAGTCGCGGAGCGGGTAGCCCATAGACGCGGGTGAAGTTCGCGCCTTCCATTGTCTGCGACGCCAAGAGGGCATTCACGATCGCCTCTTCGGTCGCCTGGACCGTCGCGGCAAAGAGCGGTGAAAGGCGTGCATTCGACAGCATGGTCAGCTGCGTACTGTCGTTCGTCATCGCCGTGTTCGGGTTGGCCGTGGAAAAAGCCACAAAGATGTCGCCCGATCCATTCGACGCGAATCCTCCCATCCGCCCCACGCCCAGCGACACGCGCGTGGCGATGCGCTTGAGTTGATGCGGAAGGAGGGGTGCGTCGGTCGCGACCACCGCGATGATTGACCCGAGTTCAACCGGCTCCCTGGTGTCGTCGCGCCTGAGTCCTCCCGCACAGTGTCGACGGGGGCTCGGGGAGGCGCTGCTCGATGGCATCGCTCCTGCCGTACAGGCTTCGAGATCGGTAATCTCTAATCCCACCGGTACCCCAGCGATCATCAGGTTCCGTTGGTTTCCGAAGTTGCACTGCACGAGCACGCCCACGGTGTAACCGCCCTGTTCCGGCGGCAGCGTGCGAGACGCCGTGCCGATCCCTCCTTTGAACCCGAGGCAGATCATCCCGGTTCCGCCGCCGACGGCCCCTTCGAGCACCGCGCCAGCGCGCGCGGACAGGATCGCCTCGCGCACATGCAACGGCTTCACATGAAAGCCGTCGATGTCGTTAAGGGTGCCGTCATACGTCTCGGCGGCAACAGGAAGGCCCCAGGGCTGCAGTCCAGGCGTCCCCACCTGCCACTCGAGAATCCCGTCGCGAACGATGCCGACGCTGTTCGTGTTCGTGATCCCGATCGGGCCTTCGAGAATACCGCCCTCCTGCAACCAGGTCGTGCCGGTCATCTCGCCGTTGCCGTTGAGCGTGAACCAGGCGCCGAATACGGGGTCGTTGCTCTGTCGTCCGCGCGGATGTACGATCGTCACGCCCGTCCGCACCGGTCCCGTGCCAACGACCACTGGCCCAGCCGCGCCGCGGATGATTGTTGCGTGTCCGACCTCAACCCCCTTCACGTCGGTGATCGCGTCGAGCCGGCCCGCGGTGCCGCCGATCAGCGGCGTAATGCCCAGCTCGCGCGCGCGCGGTTGCTGCGCGGCCAGTGAACTCGCCATCCCCAGCAGGACGAGCGCTTGGCATGCCGCCGCGCGCATCACGCCGCCCGCTCGATAGCGCTCCTCACCTTGGAGATCAACTCGTCGATCTGCACCTCCGAGATGATCAGCGGCGGCGATAGCGCGATGGTATCTCCCGTCGTCCGAATCAACACCCCTTCATCGAAGAACGCCGACATGAACACATCGAACGCGCGCGTTGCCGGGGCGCCAGCTCGTGGCTCCAACTCGATCCCCGCCACGAGCCCGACGTTTCGTACGTCGACGACATGCCGTGCCCCGCGCAACGAGTGCACCGCCGCGGCCCACACCGGAGCCATCGACGCCGCCCGCGCGAATATTCCGTCGTCAGCATAGAGCTTGAGCGTCGCTAATCCCGCCGCCGCCGCGAGCGGATGCCCGCTGTACGTGTATCCGTGGAAAAACTCGACCCCCTTCTCCGTCCCCTGCATAACGGTGTCGTAGATCGCGCCGCGCACCGCCGTGGCCCCCATCGGCACCGCCGCGTTGGTGATCCCCTTCGCCAGCGTGATCATGTCTGGCATCACACCAAAATACTGGGCCGCGAACGGCGCGCCCAACCGTCCGAATCCGGTGATCACTTCGTCAAAAATCAGCAGGATCCCGTGCTGGTCGCAGATCGTACGCAACCGCTCCAGGTAGCCCACCGGCGGAACGAGCACACCCGTCGATCCCGCCACCGGCTCGACGATCACCGCAGCAATCGTGTCGGCGCCGTGCGCGGCGACCATCGCCTCCAGTGCGTCCGCGAGTTCGGCGCCATACGCCGGCATTCCCTTCGAGAAGGCGTTGCGCGCCGGATCATGTGTGTGCGGGAGGTGACCGACGTGCGGGAGCAGCTGCGCCGCGAAGGTCGATTTGTTCGTGGCGATCCCACCCACCGAGATCCCCCCAAACCCCACGCCGTGGTAGCCACGCTCTCGCCCAATGAACCGCACGCGCTTTGGCTGCCCGCGGGCGAGGTGATACGCGAGCGCAATCTTCAGCGCGCTGTCAACCGCTTCTGACCCAGAGTTCGAAAAGAACACCTGATCGAACCCCGCCGGCAGGATTCCCTTGAGCGCCTGCGCGAGCGCGAAACTCGCCGGGTGACCCATCTGGAAACCGGGGGCGAAGTCGAGCGTCGACGCCGCTTTCGTGATCGCCTCGATGATTGGCGCGCGGCAGTGCCCGGCATTCACGCACCAGAGCCCGGCCGTGCCGTCGAGGATTGACCGGCCGTCGTCTGAGACGTAGTGCATGTTTTTCGCACCGACGAGCATCCGCGGACGCGCCTTAAATGCCTTGTTCGCGGTGAAGGGCATCCAGAGCGCATCGAGCGCAGGATCGTGCGGTGGGGTAATGGTCGTCATGGCGGGAGAGAATGTGGAACGGTGTCCTTCGACCGACTGAACGCTCCGCCGCTCAGAACGCAAGCATCCGCGTCACCTTCAGCGCCAGCGTTCGCTCGGCGAGTTCGCCCGTCTCCTGGTTACGTCGATCGGTGTAGACAAGGAAGATGTCGCTCAGGGGGGCATACCGGAAGTTCAGGCGTGCATTCGTCACCATCGTATTCGACTGCGCGTTGTACTGCAGAAACGCGCTCCCAGAGAGGCTCGTCGACCATGAGTAGCGTACGCGCAATCGCCCGACATCGGCCAGGAACGGGCCGCTCGCGAGGTGCACATCGTTGCGCGTGTAGTTGGCTTCGATGAGAAAATCGTATCGCGCCCGCCAGGTGACGGTCGCGCCGTAACTGTTACGGCTTCCATCATAGAAGCCGCCCGTCGTTGCGTTCGCGTTCCAGAAGACCGGCTTTGCCCGCGACGATTCCCAGGTCACGGACGCCTCGCGCCAGCTATACGCTCCTGTCGGGATCGCACGACCGGACACCGGCGAGAAGGACGCGTCAAGCCGGTCGAACTGGTCCTGCATTTCGAGGGTGATCTTCCCGTCCGGCCGGAACTGTACTTCAACGCCGGCCTCCACGGTCCGCGTGTCTAGCTCGCCGTGCTCGTCCGCGATATGGTCGAAACTGACGTACGGTGCGACCTCCTGTATCCCACGCCAGGTTGGCCGCGTGTGCACACCGACCGTCGCGAACCCCTGCTGCATTCCGCTCCGTCTCACGAACCCCATCCCGGGATCGAACGCGTCGCTCACCTGCTTCAGCATCGCCGACGTATTCCAGAACGCATTGCGATACCCGACCGAGAGACGTGCCGCGATGCCGTCCGACGCCGCCCCCTCTGCCGCACTGGCCGCCGCGTAGGCGTTGATGACGAGGTTGCCAATCGGACGCAGGTTGGCATCCACGCCATAACTGATATTCTCGTCCCCGCTCCCATCCGTTGCCCCGCGCCGCTGCACGAGCGCCCCGACGTCGGAGTTCCCCCATAGGTTTCGCCGCGCGCGCAGCACGCCAAAGTTTTCTGCCTGGGTCTGCATGTCGAGCAGTCCGAGCTCCCACGGCCCGGCGCGCCCGGAAAGTCGTCCGCCTCCAACGATTGGAATGGGACGCCCGTCGTCGGTAAGTCCAATCCGGCGTGAGTTGAAGAGGGTCAGATCGCGCAACGACGCACCCATGCGGTAGTTCCGTTCCTGGACGTCGCCGAAGGTGAAGGAGCCCGCATTCTCAATAAAGAACTCGCGCCGCTCGGGGAACGAGAGCGAGAAGCGCGTAAGGTTCACCTGCTCCTGGTCGACCTCCACCTGGGAGAAATCGGTGTTGTAGGTGAGATCGAGTGTCATTGCCGGCGACACACCGTACTTGAGATCGAGCCCAGCATCGTGGCTCGCGCCCTGCGCACTCGCCGGGACCTGCGCCCCGCGGGAGCCGCCCCCCACGACGTACGGCTTGACCTGCAGATTGCGTCCGGACCGCAGTCCCTCGAGCTGCTCCAACGTCCCAGCCTTCGACATGCGGTGCAGCCGGTACTGACGTTCGAGCGGCGACCAGTAGGAGGTTTCGTTCACGCGCCGCACGCGGCGGATGAAGTTCGCACCCCAATCCTGCACCGGCTTTGATCCGTCGAATCGCAGCGATCGCAGCGGGATCGCGATCTCGGCGATCCACGACGTATCGGTCAGGCGGGTGCGTACCTGTATGATCCCTTCCCACGCGTCAACGACCGTGCGACTGTCGTTGAATACCTGCTCGTCGCGCACTGCGCCGTGCGGATTTACGAGAAACAAGAAGGCGTTGCGCCGATCAAGAAAGGTGTCGAACACCATTCCGAAGATGTCGCTGTCACCGCTGGTGAAGTCGCGCTCCAGCCCGGTGGTGATCGCACGCTGCGGCTCGGGGTCCAGGTTCTCAGCGCCGACGTAGAGGTGCTCGTCGTCATAGAGCACGCGCACCACGGTCGGAAAGGTCGCCGGGTACCCTGTGCGAGGGAGCTGCTGCCGGAAGCCGCTGATCAGCTCCGGACCAAGCCACTCCGCTTCATCGAGTCGCCCATCGATCACTGGCGCGCGTGCAGTGCGCGTTGGGCGCATCGAGGGGCGCGGCAAGAGCTCCGGGTCGCCGTAGCCGTCCGGCGCGACCAGTGGGGAAACAGTGGGTGCGACCGCGGGCGCAACGGGCAGAGTGGCCTTCGTTGCCTGTGCGTGCGCGCGCGAACCAGAAGTCGCCAGCGCGATCACGCCGACGACTCGGTGGCCCCACCTGCGAACCCCACTGCGAACCCGCGAGACCGTCGAGCCTGACTCAGAATCTTCCATAGTGGTCGCTTACGCAGGACTCGCACTCAGAGTTGAGCGCGCAACCGGTGCGGTCGCTCTCTCGGAATTCCAGTAGTCCGATTTGCCTCGATCAACGACGAAGCGCCCGACCAGATGGCCGGGCGCTCCGCAGCATGGCCAGGGCCGGAATCGAACCGGCGACACGCGGATTTTCAGTCCGCTGCTCTACCAACTGAGCTACCTGGCCGAATTCCTAATATTAGTCCGGTCACTTCCCTCCGCCAACCCCTCGCGGACGACCATCGAGCAGCGTCAACCTATTGCCCGTTCGCCAGTTGCCGGCCCCTCTGTTTTTTTGACGGGTACCACGGCCCCGTGGTGCACCGGGTCGCCCGCGTCACCTGAGACGACTACGGCACACTACACTTCCCAAGATTCTCTCTGCGCCCGTACGTTCGCCAACACCACGATCCCCAGGATCCCAAGATGAGCTGCACGCGACTGCTCCGCCCTCTTCTCGTCCTAGGCCTTACCCTCCCCGCCCTACTCCGCGCGCAGAACACCACCCTTCGGGTCCCTGTGGTTGTCGACACACTTCCCAATGGCCTGACCCTGATCATCCACGAGGACCGCACGGTCCCCGTCGTTACGACCAACGTCTGGTATCACGTAGGCTCTGGTGACGAAAAGCCGGGCCACACCGGCTTCGCGCATCTCTTCGAGCACCTCATGTTCATGGGCTCCAAGAACGCGCCGTATCCACAGTTCGACCGCCTCCTCGAAGCAGCGGGCGCGAACAACAACGGCTCGACCAGCGGCGACCGCACCAACTACTACGAGTCCGGTCCGGCGAGCGCGCTTCCGCTCATGCTCTGGCTCGAGGCCGATCGACTCGGTTGGATGCTCGAGACGATGGATGTCGCCAAAGTGGACCTCCAACGCGACGTCGTAAAGAATGAGCGCCGCCAGGGCATCGAGAATCAACCGTATGGCCTTGTCGAGGATCATCTGGCACCAGCGCTCTATCCGGCCGGTCATCCGTACTCGTGGAGCACGATCGGGTCCATGGCCGATCTTTCGGCGGCCTCGCTCGACGACGTCAAGCATTTTTTTCGCACCTATTACGCACCGAATAACGCGAGCATCGTCGTCGCGGGCGCCATCAACCCAGACTCGGTCCGGCAGCTGTTCCGCAAGATGTTCTCCGACATCCCGCGCGGCCCGGCAATCACGCGCCCTGTCACGCCGCCATTCACCCTGCGCGATACCGTAATCACGCTCGAGGATCGCGTACAGCTTCCGCGCGTGTACCTCGCCTGGCACGGAGTAAAAGAGTTTTCCGGCGATGACGCCGCGCTCGACATCGCCGCGTACGTGCTCAGCGGGGCCCGGAACTCCCGGCTCACGGCGGCCCTCGTCTATGAGCGCGAGATCGCCACCACCGCAAGCGCCTTCAACTCCTCGCAGCGGCTCGACGGCGACTTCCAGGTCGTCGTCACCGCACGCCCCGGCTTCGGGCTTGATACCATCACGGCGGTCGTCGATACAGAACTCCGCCGCCTCGCGGCGGGGGGCCCAACGGCGCGCGAACTCGGACAGGCCGTGAACTCCATCGAGGCGCAGTTCCTCAATCGCCTGGAGTTCTCGTCCGCCAAGGCGGACCGCCTGAACGCGTACTACTACGCGAAAGGCACACCCGACTGGTTCCAGCAGGACCTTGAGCGCTACCGCAACGTCTCCGCCGCCGATGTTCAGCGCGTTGTGAGCACGTATCTTGGCGCCGGCCGCGTCACCCTCAGCGTCGTGCCGCAAGGCAAACATGAGCTCGCCGCCACGCGGAGGGCCGTCCAGTGATTCGCCGCGCACACTCCACCCAGCGCACTTCGTTCATCGCCGTACTCACTGCCGCGCTCCTCACCGCGTCGGCGACGACGCCGCTGACTGCACAACAGGCTCTGTTCGACCGCACGCGGCCGCCCGCGACCGCCGAGACGCCCCCACTCACCGTCCCTACCGTCTTGGCAAGTCGGCTATCCAATGGGCTAGCCCTGCGTGTCGTCGAGCAACGCGACCTCCCACTCGTACAGGTAACACTCAGTATCGCCGGCGGTGGACGCCTCGACCGAGACACGCCGGGACTGGCGACCTTTGCCGCCAATCTTATGGACGAAGGCGCCGGCGCGCGCGATGCCAACGCCTTGCAGTCCGCCCTCGCCTTCCTCGGCGCCTCGCTCTCCACCGGCGCAAACTGGGATGCGACCACCATCTCCCTCAAGGTCGCGCGCCGCAATCTCGAGGCCGCGCTCGACCTCATGGCCGACGTCGTGTTGCGCCCCACCTTCTCCGCGAGTGAGGTGCGCCGCCAACGCGACCTCCGTCTTGCCGCACTGTTACAGCAGAAGGACCAGCCCGGGGTGCTCGCGAGTCTCTCGTTTGCCCAGGCGCTCTTCCCCATCGGACATCCCTACCGTCACGCGCTCGGCGGTGACTCGACCAGCACGGCGCGTTTCGATTCGACGCTTGTGCGGGAGTTCCATCGGGGCGGCCTCCGACCAGAACGTGCGACCTTCTATATCGTTGGTGATCTCTCGGCGGCCGACGCCCAGCGTGTCATCGGTGCACGCTTTCGCAGCTGGGTCGCCACCGGCGCGGAGCGGCAGCCCGCTCCGGTCCTGGTGACACCAGCTGCACCGCAGGGACGTCAGGTCATTCTCGTCGACAAACCCGGCGCGGCACAGTCGGTCATCATCATCGGGACCACGGGCCTTGAGCGCACGAACGCCGACTATGCCGCCGTGGAAGTCATGAACACGATCCTTGGGGGATCGTTCTCCTCGCGGCTCATGACGAATCTGCGCGAAACAAAGGGCTATACCTACGGCGCGAGCTCTGGGTTCACCTATCGCCCACTGCCTGGTCCGTTTTCTGTGAGCTCGAGCGTCCGCACCGACGTCAGCGACAGCGCCTTGATTGAGATTTTCAAGGAACTGCGCGCACTCCGCGAGACCCCGGTGAGCGGGGAGGAACTCGCGCGGGCGAAGGCGTACCTCACGCTCGCCGTGCCCGGCGACCTGGAGAGCACCTCGCAGATCGCCAGCGAGATGGCCGACCTCGCCAACTGGAACCTCCCGCTCGCGTGGCTGCGCGAGTATGTCACGCGGGTCGGCGCCGTCGCTGCCGCCGACGTGCAGCGCGTCGCCAAACAACTTCTCCCGTCGGAGAACGCCTACGTCGTTGTTGTTGGCGATTTAGCGCGAATTCAGAGCGGCATTGAAGCGCTCGCGCTCGGACCCGTCAGCGTTCGCGCGGTCAGTACCATTACGCACGAATGAGTCGCGCCGGGATGCGGCGTTTGATGGCCCTTCCTTCCACTATCTCGCGGTGGCCTTCTTCACGGTGATGATCGACTTCAATCCACCCCGTACATTGAAATCCCCCACCACCTTCAGCTTGCGCGGCTTCGCCTTCGCCAGAAGATCGTCGAAGATTCTGTTGACCACCCGCTCGTAGAAAATTCCGTCGTTGCGGAAGCTCCAGAGATAGAGCTTGAGACTTTTCAGTTCTAAGCACTCCACGTCCGGGACGTACGAGATGTTGATCGTCGCGAAGTCTGGGGCACCGCCCTTCAGCAGGGCAAGTTCGGCTGCGTCGGACTCAATTCCGCCCAACGGGCAGAGTGACGTGAACTCCGGTGTGGTCATAAAGATCTCGTAGTCCCGGTCGGCATACGGATTCGGGAACGTCTCGAGCAGCTCTGGTTGCGGCATATCGCGTGGGGTCTCTGAGGAGGGAGGAACGCGCGGTCGGTGAGAAGGGGGCGACCCCGAGGAGTCAGCGCAGCCCGGTGGGGGGCGGAATACGAAGACACAGCCGAACATCGCCATGTGTCGCAGTCGCCAACTCGAGCACCGTCGCCCACCGGCGGTCGAGCGCACCCGGCATCTCTGCGTCTTGGAAGGGATGGAGCACAACCTGCGTCAACGCGCTCGTACGGTGGACGTCCTGCACCAATCGCAGAATCTGCGAATCTGGCGTGTCGGATTGCGCGACGATTACGAGCGCGTGCGGACCGCCAGCCTCTGCGGCCACCCCAACCGTCCGCATCGCGTTATCCACCGAGGCGTCGCCGGCACCAAGCTCCACCGTGACCTGTGTGAGTGCGAGGAATGGGAGCAGGGCGACGAGTTCTGCGGGACGCTGGCCGTCGGTGTCGAGCATCACAGGGATCGTCGGCGTCAACTGCGAGAGTGCGGCGAACAGGAATGGGACATTGCCAAGCACATCGCGCCCACCAATCACAATCGAGTGAAACGTCGAGTGCGACTGCTGTCGCGCGAGTTCGCGCACGAGGGCCGTCGCGATATACATCCTCGCGGTCTCCGCCTCCCCGGCAAATCGGACGAAGAGTTGCCGTCGACCCGCCCAAGGCCCGAGCGACTGCACGCCCGCCGCGACACCCGAGAGGGCGGCCCCGACGACCATCGAGAGATCCCTCATCCGTGCTCTCCTGTTGACTTGAGCGCGTCGAGCGCGATGCGCTCACACAGTTCGGGAAAGCTGACCCCGTCCGCCTGCGCTGCTTGCGGCACGAGACTCGTACCCGTCATCCCGGGCAGCGTATTCGCCTCGAGGCAGAACAGCCCTCCATTGGGGTGGAGGCGGAAATCGATTCGCGCACAGCCGCGCAACTTGAGCGCATCGTAGGCGAGTCGCGTGAGTCGCTGGGCCTCCTCGCGCACGGCCGGGTCGATCGGCGCGGGGAACAGTTCCTCCGCCATGCCCGGTGTGTACTTGCACTCGTAGTCGTAAATCTCACGCGTCGGGATGATTTCTCCAACCGGCATCATCCAGTCGCCAAGCACTCCGACCGTCAACTCCCGCCCCGGAACAAAGGCTTCGAGCATCACCTCGTCATCGTGACGAAATGCCTCGCGCACCGCCACACCCAGGAACGCCGTCTCCTTTACGATACTTAAACCGACCGTCGACCCTTGCTTCGACGGCTTGACGACGATGGGGAGGCCCAGCGCATGCACCGCGCGGGAGGCGTACTCTGGTGTGCGCCAATCCGGGCCCTGATCGGTGCGCGCCATCCACCAGTCCGCTGTTGGGACCTTCGCCGCGCGGAAGAGATGCTTCGACAGATCCTTATCCATCGCGATCGCACTCGCGAGGTGCCCGCTCCCCGTGTACCGCACTCCCGTGAGATCAAACATCGCCTGCATGGTGCCGTCCTCTCCGGTACCGCCATGCAGTGCCATCCAGACGACATCCGCGGCCTTCGCCGCCGGTAGTATCGCGAGTGGATCACCCGCCGGATCCGCCTCGGTGACGAAATGTCCACGCGCCACCAGCGCCGCGGACACGCGCCTACCGCTCGAGAGCGAGACCTCCCGCTCAGAGGAGTCACCGCCCTGCAGGACGAGGATTTTGAGCGGCGACATGTTAGCGCGCCATGAGGAACTGGAGCAGGTCGGATCGCGTGAGGATCCCCTGCACGGTCCCATGGTCGCGCACGAGCACCGCCGGATTGTTGCGACCAAGCATCTTGACCGCGGCATCCACCGGCATCGCCGTGTCCACGACTGGGAATGGCGAGTCCATCACGTCGCTCACACTGCGCTCGAGCACCTTGGTGTCCTCGAGCCCACGCACACTCAAGACGCTCTCGCTCACCGACCCCACGCAGTTCGCGCCATCCATCACCGGCAGCTGCGACACGTTGTGGAAGCTCATCAGCCCGAGCGCCTGGCGCACCGACGCGCCCGGCCCGGTGCTCACGAGCGCCGGAATCTCTCCACCCTTCGCCGAGAGCAGCTGGCCGAGCGTCATCTTCTCCGCATCGAGCATCTGGTTCTCCCGCATCCACTCCTCATTGTAGAGCTTTGACAGATACCGCTCGCCCGTGTCGCAGAGCACCGTCACCACACACGCCTCAGGGTCGTTGATCCGCCGTGCGACGTTCAACGCCGCGTGGGCGATCAACCCCGCGGAGCCGCCCACAAAGAGGCCTTCTTCCCGCGTGAGTCGACGCGCCAGGGCGAACGCGTCGTGGTCGCTCACCGTCTGGTATTCATCGATCAACGAGAGGTCGAGTGCGCCAGGCAGCTTGTCCTGTCCGATGCCCTCCACCTTGTACGGCGACCCCTGTGGTTTGTTCGCCCCGTTGGACCGCCACACTTCAGCTAAGATCGACCCCATCGGGTCGGCACCGACGATCTGCACCTTTGGGTTCTTTTCTTTCAGATAGCGACCGACACCGGAGATCGTCCCGCCCGTCCCCGCGCCGGCGACAAAGTGCGTGATGGTACCATTCGTCTGCTCCCAGAGCTCGGGACCCGTCGTCTCGTAGTGGGCCGTGGGGTTCGTCATGTTGTAAAACTGGTTCGCGAGCACGGCATTCGGTGTCTCCCCAGCGATCCGCTTTGCCATCGACGTGTAGCTGTCCGGATGATCAGGGGGCACGGCCGTCGGCGTGATAATCACCTCGGCGCCGAACGCCTTGAGCAGTCGCACCTTCTCCTGCGACATCTTGTCTGGCATCGTGAAGATACATTTGTATCCCTTGAGCCCCGCCGCGATCGCGAGCCCCACACCCGTGTTGCCGCTCGTGCTCTCGACGATCGTCCCGCCCGGCTTGAGCTGCCCCGTGCGCTCGAACTCCTCGATCATCGGGAGTCCGATCCGATCTTTCACACTTCCGCCCGGATTGAAAAACTCCGCCTTGCCGTAGACCGGCGTGCGGATTCCCTGCGTCACCCGCGTGAGTCGGATGAGCGGAGTCCACCCAATCGTCTCGAGGACGTTCGCGTACGGCTGGCGGTGGCGAATATGGTCGGTCATGGTCGGGGCGTGAGGGATGTCGCGAATCTACCGTCGCGCCCGCGCGGCGGCCGCCAGTTCGGCGAGGAGGGAGAGCGCCTGCAACGGCGTGAGGGCGTCGATGTCGACACCCTGGAGACGCTCGACCAGTGGGTCTGGCACTGGAGCGGCGAACAGGTCGAACTCATCCCCGGCCGGCTCCTCGCGACGCGCCGGCACGAGCTGCTCGCTCTCGAGCACCTTCAGGAGGGCGCGCGCGCGCGCGATGACCGGCGCCGGCAGCCCCGCAATCCGACCCACTTCGATCCCGTACGATCGATCGGCGCCGCCGGGCCTGAGTCGGTGCAAAAAGAGGATGCGCTCCTCCACCTCCTGCACGGCCACGTTGTAGTTGCGCACCGAAGAGAACTCGTCCGCGAGCTGCGTAAGCTCGTGGTAGTGCGTCGCGAAGACCGTCCTGCAGCCCACGCGCTCGTGCAGGTGCTCGCTCACCGCCCACGCGATCGAGAGTCCGTCCCAGGTCGCGGTGCCTCGCCCGATCTCGTCGAGCAACACAAGGCTTCGGGCCGTTGCGGTGTGCAGGATCGCGCTCGTTTCTGACATTTCGACCATGAAGGTCGACTGCCCGCGCACGAGGTTGTCGCTCGCTCCCACGCGCGTGAATACGCGGTCCGCGATGCCCACGCGCGCCGACGTCGCCGGCACATAACTCCCCATCTGCGCCATCAGCACCAGGAGGCCGATTTGTCGCAGGATGGTGCTTTTCCCCGCCATGTTGGGGCCCGTGAGGATGATCATTCGTGCCTCGGGCGCGAGTGACACATCGTTCGGGATGAACTGATCACGTGGCATCATCCGCTCCACCACCGGATGCCGACCCCGCACAATCGCGAGCGTTGGTCCGTCGTCCACCACTGGCCGCACATACCCCTCGCGCGCGGCCACCTCGGCGAGCGCGGCCAGCACGTCGAGCTGTGCGCACCGCTGCGCCACCGCCTGCAACCGCGCGACCTGCGCCCCGATGCGCGCGCGCACCGCCTCAAACAGTTCGCGTTCGAGCGTTTCCATTCGCTCGGTCGCATGCAACACCTTCTCCTCAAACTCCTTGAGCGCCGGCGTGATGTAGCGCTCCGCCCCGGTCAACGTCTGCCGTCGCTGGTAATCGGTCGGCACCAGATCCTTGTTCGCATTCGTGATCTCGATGTAGTACCCGAATACCCGGTTGTAGCCAACCTTGAGGGAGTGAATCCCCGTCCGCGCGCGCTCCTCTGCCTGGAGCGCGGCAATCGCGTCCTTCCCGCCCGTCGCAATCGCCCGCAGAGCGTCCAGCGGACCGTCCACGCCGGGGGCGATCGTTTCGCCGTCGCCGAATGCGACCGGCGGCCGTGCCACGAGCGTCTCCTGGATCGTTGCGCTCAACTCCGCCGTATCATCCCACGCCTCGGCGATCTGACACAGCCCGCCGGCGAGCGTTGTCCGGCGCAGCGCCGCCGCGACCGATGGCAGCCGCGCGAGCGAATCACCCAACGCGCGGAGGTCGCGTGGTGTCGCGCGTCCAGCCGCGGTGCGGCCCGCGAGGCGCTCAACATCGCGCACCCCATCAAGTGCCTCGCGCAGCGCGGCCCGCGTGAGCGCGTCCGTGAAGAGTGCGGTCACCGCATCGAGCCTCGCATCGATCGCCGGCACGTCGGTGAGTGGCGCGAGGATCCAGTGGCGCAGGAGGCGCGCGCCCATCGGGGTCTGCGTTCGGTCGAGCACGCCGAGCAACGTGCCGCTCGTATCAGGACTCGTCTCCGTGCTTGTACGCAGCGACTCCACGAGCTCGAGGTTGCGGCGGGTCATTTCGTCGAGCGGCATCGTCCCACCGGGTCGTTCCACCACCGGCCGCGCGAGATGGGGCAGCCCGCCGGGCTGCAGCTCCCGCAGGTAGCGCAGGAGTGCTCCCGCGGCCCCAACGACAACGGCATCCGCACCACCAATCCCGAACCCCTCGAGTGACTGCACGCCGAACTGCGCTGCAAGCGTGTCCTCCGCAAGCGCGGACTCGAACTCCCACCGCTCTCGTGTCGTTACCAGGCCGCCGGTTGCCCCCGCGAGGCGAGCGGCCACGGACTCCCCGCGGTCAGTCGGGGGACCACCTCCGGCCATCGATTCCGCCGTGCGCCCAATCAACACCTCGCGCGGCACAAGCCGCGCAAGCGCTGCTTCGGCATCACCGGTGGCGCAGCGGATGAGGCGCAGTTCGCCCGTGGAGAGATCGGCCGCCGCAATCCCCACCTCCGCGCCGACCGCCTGTATGGCACAGAGAAAGTTGTTGCGCCTGCCCTCGAGCAGGTCGTCGCTAAACGCTGCTCCTGGAGTGATCGTCTCGACCACCGCGCGTTTGACAATCCCTTTCGCGAGCTTCGGGTCCTCGATCTGCTCGCAGATTGCCACCCGGAACCCCTGCTGTACCAGCCGACGGAGATACTCCGATGCCGCCTTGACCGGTACGCCCGCGAGCGGCACCTCAGCGCCGCCACCATTATTGCGCGACGTGAGCGTGAGATCGAGCACGCGGGCCGCCGTCTCGGCGTCCTCGTAGAACATCTCGTAGAAGTCGCCCATCCGGAAGAACAGGATCGCGTTCGGGTGCCGCGCCTTGATCTCCCGGTACTGCAGCATGAGCGGCGTCGCGCTGGCACTCACCCGCGTGGGACCTCGACGAGGAAGGCCGTCGCCATCTCCTTCGTCGTGTAGCCCTCGAGCGCCGCTGCTGCCGCGGCTCTCGTCGGGAATCGGCCGAAACGGATGCGGAAGGGGGCCACGCTGCCGTCGATGCGCACATCGTAGCCACGCTCCCGCAAGCGCCGCACCATCGCATTCGCTTCACTGTTCGTGCTCACGGCGGCGACCTGCACCGACCAGGTCGGCGCACCGGACACCGCGGGTGCACCCGCGAGCGCGATGGTCGTATCCGCACTCGTCGTCGGAGTCGGGGCAACGGTCGCCACCGGTACCGAGTCTGTCGCCCCTAGCGCAGGACACTCTCGCAGGAGATACCCGTATTGGTTCTCCAGTTCGAGCTGCCCGGCACGCAATATCGCGTGGCCGCTGCGCAGTACAGTGCAGCTGCCACTCCGGTCACCCCGCTCGAGCAGGAGTCGTCCATGCCAGAGCGCCCCTTCGGCGCGCGCGACGCTCTCTGGTGCTTCGAGCACAAGGCGCTCAAGGTATCGCAGGGCCGCGTCGCGGTCCCCGCGCGCGGCTTCGCCCTGCGCTAGCCGAAGCATCGCATCGCCCGCGCGCGCGGAACGGTCGTGCTCGAGCATGATTCGCAGGTAATCCCGTTGCGCCAGTTCCCACGACTCTGCGAGTGTCGCGCGCCAGAACAACGCCTCCGCCTCGTCCGGTGTGCGCAACTCGGCGGCACTGAGCATCGAGTCGACGAGCGCGCGGCCTTCGGTGCCTTGGCCGTCGTTGACGAGCCGTTGAGCGCGGAGATAGATCGCGCGCGCTGCGTCCGCCCGTACTGCCTGCGCGTTGATGGGCTGCGCGTTCACGGGTTGCGCGCTCATCGGGGGCGCGAACAGGGCAATCGCAGCGAGGAGACCGAGGATCTGACCGCGCAGAATACCTACTCTGGTCGTCGTCACGCGGCTCTCCGGCGCGAGGCCGCCGGGAGAATCGCCAACAGCAGCGACGTCACGATCTGTTCCTCGCTCGAGACCTTTGTGTCCTTGAGCGCGCGGTCCGCGGCGAGCAGGCGCAACAACGCGTAGTCCACCTCGACGGCGGTCCACTTCGGTACAGCGCGCGCCCAGCACCCGACCGCATCGCCCCAGGAGCGGCCCGTGAGCACCGCACCGCCTTCCTTGAGCAATCCGAAAAACTCGCCCTCAAGCCGACCTGCACTCAGTCCGCGCGCGCGCGCCGACAGTGCCCAGCCGATGGCAAGCGTCTGCGCCGTGAGGGCGAGCACCACCACGACGCCCGACATCTTTGGCTGCGCCAGTAACTCATCGACGAGCGCAATCGCTTTGGTGGTTTCGCGCGCTGCCGCGAGATCGAGCAGATCGGCGAGCGTGTGGCCGGGGCGCACGCCGGTGACCGCCTCGACGGCCGTCGCGGTGATCGTCTCACCCTGGCTGAATGCGGAGAGCTTCTGTAGTTCACCGGTCAGTAGGGCGAGATCGTTGCCGCCATAACTCGCGAGGAGTGTCGCAGCGTCTGGGGTGATGGTCGTCCCGCACGCCGCCAGCGCCTGGTGCGCAATCCACTGCACCAACTCCGCGTCGGTGAGCGCGCGAAACTCCACTGCACTCGCTAGGCCAAGCAGTTCGGCGTCGGCTTTCGATCCCGCGGGGAGGACGAGCACGAGACAGGTGTCCAATGCTGGCGACGCGAGATAGCGCATCAGACGCTCGCGCACGGGCTTTTTGAGTGCGCTCGGATCTCGGAGAATCACCACACGTCGCTCAGCGAGCATCGGCATCGCTTCCAGTGCCCCCGACAGCCGGGCCCCATCGCACTCGGTCCCCCGCAGTAGCTCGAGGTTGAAGTCCCGAGTAGAGGGATCGGTCGCGCGGGCGATTAGCGCGCGCACCTTCTCCTCCTTCAGAAAGTCATCCGTGCCGTGGAACAGGTACACGGGGTCCAAGCGTGCGTTCTCGAGCGCCGACTTGAACGCCTTCATTGTCACAGGGGCCATAGGGGCGCAATATAGCCGCGCCCGCTCCGCCCGTCTCCGCAGCGAGCCTCGTCGAGAGGGTGTGCCGAAACCCCGGTGACGGCCGGATGGGTGCGTTTTGTCGCGCCCAGAGCAGCCCCGCGCGCACGAGGCGGTCGTACCGACCGCACGCCGAGCATCGGTCGGCGTGCGCCCGCATCGCCATCGTGCGCGCCGGCCCATGGGCGGCGGCAATCCACGCGAGCTGTTGGGATCGGAACTCGGGGCAGCGCATCGGAAGGAGTGGGGGAATCCCGCGCACAGTCGGGATGGGACGAAAACAACGAAACGTCCTCCCGATACCCCGGGAGGACGTTTCGCGTTCCGGCCTGCAGCACGTGGGAGGTCCCACCCCCTTTCTCGAAACGGCTACTGCAGGGTCGGCGCGATAATCTCCGCAAACGAGCTCCGCGCCCGGTTCAGGCGCGACTTCACCGTGCCAAGGTTGCAGTGTGTGATCTCGGCAATCTCCTCATAGGAGCGTCCCTCGAGCTCGCGGAGCACAAAGACCTCGCGGTGGTGCAGCGGAAGCTGCGCGACCGTCTGCTCGACTAGCGAGCGCACCTCGCGCCGACGAAAGAGGTCGTCCGGACGCGACAGGGGGTCCTCGAACTCCAGGGGCCGCTCGTCGTCGTCCCACCCCGCCGTCATCGTCTGGAAGAGCATGATCGGGTTGCGGGCGCGGTTGCGCAGTTCATTCTTCGCGAGATTCGACGCGATCGTGTACACCCAGGTCGAGAACTTTCTCGATTGGTCAAAGCGCGTGAGATGGCGATGTACGCGGATAAAGACCTCCTGAACGAGGTCTTCGGCGCGCTCTCGGTCACCGACGGTGCGGTAGATGAAGTTGAGCAGTCTAGACTGATACCGATCGACGATCGCATCGAATGCCCGCGACCTTCCGGCGATATATTCAGCCACCAAGGCGCCATCATCGAGCCTTTTTAGGTCATCTATCGTCCGATACTGCAACTGCGTGGCGCCATACTTCACTGCGGCGGTTCCCATGAGCTCCTCCCACGATGTGGAGTTCTGCTGCCATTCCCTGCTGATTACTCAGGCAGGGTCTGTGCCAGCACATGGATCGCTATAAGTTCTTATTAATCAACATCTTAATCTATTGACTGATTGCTGTTCCGTCCGTGATTTCGGAGACTTGTGTCCTCTGTTGAGGACAACACAACATCCTTCTGACCCTATGCCCTGAACCCTGCCGCGTAGAGAATACCGACAATCGTCTTGGCGTCCGAAATCTCGCCGGACTCGATTTTTTTTAAGACGTCCGCCAACGGCAGGGCTACCACCTCGATGAACTCGTCCGCTTCTGGGCGCGATTCCCCGCGGGTCAGGCCCGTTGCCATGAAGAGGTGGATCTGCTCATTCGTGAATCCTGGTGTGGTCCACATCGTTGTGAGCGGCGTGATCGCCGAGGCCGTGCAGCCAGTTTCCTCGCGCAACTCCCGGTGCGCACAGGCGGTTGGCGCTTCCCCTGGCTCAAGCCTCCCCGCGGGAATCTCCCAGAGCGTGCCGCCGGTGGCGTACCGGTATTGACGGAGGAGGAGAACCTGCGGATCGCCACCGGTCGGATCGTTCAGGAACGGCACCACCGCCGCCGCCCCCGGATGATGGATCAGCACCTGCTCGCCGATCGACCCGTCCGGGTACCGCACCCGATCTAACTGTGCGTCCAGGAATCGGTTTTGCCAGATGCGCGCGCCGTCCACACGCCCGGTTGATTCGTTCATCTAAGTCCCTCCGCAGGGTCGTTGTCACTCGCATATCGCTCCACGTCGCCCAGTCCGAGCGCGGCGAGCGGGGCTTCGATTACCGCGGGGTCTCCGACGGCGAGCACCATCAGTCGCGACGGGTCCAGGTGCGTGCGCGCCGCTCGATGCACCGCCTCTGGGGTGATTGCGCGAATACGATCCCGATACCGCACAAACCAATCCTCATCTAGACCGAAGATCGTCGCACCCGCGAGAGCGCCGGCCACGGCCGACGTGCTTTCGAAGCGGATGGGAAAGACTCCAGCAAGGTAGTCCGTCGCAAGCAACACCTCGGCAGCCTCGGGTGCGACCGCGCGCACCCCCTTGATCTCGCGCAGGATCTCCTCGACAGCACGCGCCGTCACCTCGCTTTTCACCGCGGTACTCACCACGAACGGCCCCGCGCCGCGCCGCCAGTCGTAGCTCGATGACGCGCCATACGTGAAGGCGTGCTTCTCGCGCAGATTGAGATTGATGCGCGACGAAAAGAGCCCGCCGAGAATCGCGTTCATCACGACGATCGCGAGGTAATCAGGATGCGCGCGCGGTACGCCCACCTGCCCCACGCGCAACTCCGACTGCGGGGCGTCCGCTTTTTCCACCACCACCACGCGCGGACGACCTTCGCTGGCCATGACCAGCGCCGGCACTGCTGGCACCGCGACGCCAGACCAGGTCCCGAACCCTTTCTCGACGAGTGCCTGTGCCCCGTCCACCGTGATGTCGCCGACCAGGATCAGCGTCGTCCCGCTCGGGGCGTAGTGGTCGGCGTAGAACCGGCGCACCGCGTCGGCGTCGAGCGTCGCCACGCTGCGTGCGGTCCCAGCAACCGCGCGCGCGTAACGACTCGTTCCCGCATAGAGGAAGCCGCCAAACCGTTCGTCCGCGAGGCCGCGCGGCTCGGCGAGCTGCTGTGCCATGTCAGCGAGACGCTCGTCACGTCGGCGCGCGACGTCGGACGTTGGAAATGTCGCGCCCCGCAGGACCGTCGCGAAAAGCGCGAACGCCTCGTCGAGTCGCGAGCGCGTGACGGTGAGCCGGGCGACACTCGAGTCCCAGTCCGCCGAGGCGGCGAACGCCGTACCGAGTCGCTCGAACCGTGCGGTGATTGTGCCGCCGTCGAGCCCCCCTGCGCCTTCGGCGAGTGTGCGAGTCACAAGTGCGGCCACGCCTTCCTGACCCGGCAACTCGGCCGACGCTCCCGCATCGACGAGCGCGAGCACCGATACCAACGGAAGTCGTGGCATTGGCGCGACCACGAGCCGTAGGCCGTTGGCAAGGGTCAGGCGCTGCACGGCGGGGAACTCATAGGGGCGCGGCACTCCCCCAAGTGGGCGCCGCGGCGGCGGAGTGCGGCTCATGCTACCCCCTCGGCCGCCTGCGGGACGTAGAGCAACGAGGCGCGATTGTCAGTGCCGAGCCAGGTGCGCGCGAAGGCGCTCATAGCGTCGACCGTGATCGCGGCATGGCGCGAGGGCTCCTCGTTGACGAGCGAAGGGTCGCCGGTATAGGTGGCAAACTGTGACAACTTGTCGGCGCGCGTCCCCGCGGACTGCAGGCCGGCGATCCAGGTCGTCTCGAGTAATGCCAACGCCCGAACGCGCTCCTCTTCCGTGATCCCCTCGGCGATGAGCCGGTCCACTTCTGCGACGACTTCCGCTTCGAGCCGCGCCGCGCTCACGCCGGGGCGCGCCGTCACATCGCAGATCAAGAGGTCACACCCCTTGGAGAGGTCGAAGGTGTACGCCCCGGCATCCGAGGCGATCTGCAGCTCCCGCACCAAGCGCTTG
This sequence comes from Gemmatimonas phototrophica, assembly GCA_945869195.1. Classification (GTDB taxonomy): domain Bacteria; phylum Gemmatimonadota; class Gemmatimonadetes; order Gemmatimonadales; family Gemmatimonadaceae; genus Pseudogemmatithrix. Next base: position 228,913 of record CAMBNV010000004.1, read on the forward strand.
GGCAGGCGGCTCCCCTCACCGAGACCGAGCACCGCCCCGAGCATACTCGCCGTATACCAGTCGCCCTGCCCAGCCGCCGGAACACGGAACGCAAGGAAGAGTCGCGATGCGACCACGGCGTCAGGCACAACGTTGCGGCGCCACTCGCCAAACCGCGCGGGCACCGACATGTCGGGAAGCGACGGCCGCCCGTTCCCACGCGCAATCGCGCCGAAGTGACGTTCCACCATCGTGCGCGCCGCCGACTCGTCGAAGTCGCCCGCGATCGTCAGGACGGCGTTGTCCGGGGTGTAGTAGGTGCGGAAGAACTCAGCGACATCCTCGAGACTCGCTTTGCTTAGGTCCTCCATCGACCCGATCAGCGAGTGGTGGAACGGATGCTCGGGGGGAAAGCAGAGCGCGGGGAGGCGCTCCCACCAGGTACCGTAGGGCTGATTGTCCACCGACCAGCGCCGCTCGTTTTTCACCACGTCGCGCTGCGTGTCGAGTTTTGCCTGCGTCATCGCCGGCAACAGTCGCGCCATGCGGTCGGCTTCGAGCCAGAGTGCAAGCTCCAGCTGGTGCGACGGCATCGTCTCGTAGTAGTTCGTCCGGTCAAGCCAGGTCGATCCGTTCAGCGTCCCGCCCGCCCCTTGCACCAGCTCGAAATGCTCATTGGCCGCGACCTGCGCACTCCCCTGGAAGAGCATGTGCTCAAAGAGGTGTGCGAAGCCTGTGCGCCCAGCGCGTTCGTTCGCCGACCCTACGTGATACCACAGATTCACCGCCACCACTGGGGTCGCGGGGTCCTGTGACAATACAACGCGCAGCCCGTTTGACAGGGCGTACGTCTCGACCGGGATCCGCATCGCGCTCCTTGTATTTTACTGGCGGCGCCGCAGCCGTGCGGCGCCGCCATCACCATTCGAAAATCATCGCCGCCGGGGCCTTCACTGATTCCGCGAAGAAATAGCCGGGCTGCCGCAGGAGTCGTCCCCACGCATCGTCGGTCCGCGTCGGTGACGTGAGCGCCGCGAGGTGATGGCGGCGCGCCACCACCGACGCTCGGAACAGGTGAAACGGGTCCGAGACCAGGATGACCCGTTCCATCCCGCGCGCCTTCAGTAGATGCGCCACAGCGGCCAGCGACTGTTCCGTGGTGCGGCCACCGTTCTCCAGCAGAATCGCCGAGTCCGGGACACCCGCCTCTAACACATATGTTCGACTCACCGCGGCCTCGCTCGCTATGTCACCTTCGGCAACCCCGCCCGTGAGCACCAGGCGCGGCGCGAAGCCCTGCGCAAAGAGCTCTACCGCATGCTCTAATCGTGCCCGGAGTACCGGCGACGGCTTTCCGCGGTACTGCGCCGCGCCAAGGACGACGATCGCATCGGCGCGGGCGGCCCGGTCGTGCGACGCGAACCAGAAAACTGACGTGGCTGACCCCAACCAGAGCGCAGCGACAACCCCACCCAGGGCGACGACGACGCGACGACGGCGGGACCACGAGTTATGCACGACCATCACCGGAAGTTATCGGGCTGCAGAACGCTGCGGTACGGTCAGCACCAGAGCGTGCGCCGTGTCGACGCCAACGTCAGCGCGAGCCGCTCGTATCCGACTCCGCCTCGCGCCCGAAGACCACGGTCATGCGCGTGCCCTCCTGCGTCATCATCGTCGGGGCCCAGCCTCCTCGGCTGCGCTCGTTCAGTAGGTCCGTCAACGCATCCTCGTCCTCACGGTGATGCCGCGCGAGACGGAGGATCACGGCCTGATATTCTTTCATACAACACGCCCTCGTAAGTTGTTGCCTTTACAATAGTTACAGCTATTATTTAGCGAGACCTTCATCAATTAAACAGTAATTTAGCCAACCGAATTCGTAACCAAGACCCAAATGACGACCAAGTCAAACAAAAATCTCAAGGAATTCTACAGGGTAGCGAATCAGGGAAGCTACGTGGTTCAGATTCAAACACGATTCGCTTCGGTGAAACGACTTCACATTTCATCAAGTGTGTACCCCGAAACACCCAATGCAGAAGAGACGCTCAGAAAATGGTACGCGGGCTTCGCGCGCGCTATTTCATACGGCTGCAGTTGAACCTTGGTCGTTATGCCGCAACAGATATTCCTTGAGGAACCTCATGACTGATCCTTCCGAACACTGGCAGTCCGTGTATAAAAACAAGGCTCCGGAGGAAGTAAGCTGGTTTCAGACCGAGCCTCATCTCTCGTACAAGCTCATTGCGAGTGCTGCTCCATCGCGGGATGCGCGCATTGCGGATATCGGTGGCGGTGCGTCTACCTTGGTCGATACACTGATAGCCAAGGGATACACCAATGTCGCCGTACTGGATTTGGCACCTGCGGCACTCCACAGGGCCCAAGCGCGTCTAGGCGCCGACGCATGGCGAGCAGACTGGCTGGCAGCTGATGTTCTTACCGTCACGTTTCCGCCGGAGAGCATCGATGTATGGCATGATCGTGCGGTATTTCATTTCCTGACGCGCCCCGAGGACCGAGATCGCTACGTTGAGCAGGTCAAGCGAGCAGTCCGACCCGGTGGACACGTGTTGGTTGCAACGTTCGCCGAGGACGGACCAACTCGTTGCAGCGGGCTACCAGTAGCTCGCTATTCCTCCGAACAACTGCATGGCACTTTTGGGCTTGGCTTCGTACTGGAGAAGAGCGCCAGAGAGGATCACACGACTCCTTCCGGAGCGCATCAGGCATTTACCTATTGCCTGTGTCGGTGGGAGCCCGATCATTCAGGGCGCGTTGTGGCATAATCGAGAGTTATGTACACCTCACAAGGATTCGCACATGCGTAGAGTCCTCTGCCTCGACAGCGGATCGCGGCCCCTCATCGCTTCAAACCAGCAGCGGAAGGATCAGCTCGGCGATCTGCCGACCCAGCATCGTCGTGCGCCAACTTGAGCGGCGCCGCACAGGCCCCCGCCACGAGCGCTGCAGTCAGCGTCACGGCGAGCGCGTGGCGCCGCCCGTGTATCGTCGAGATTCGCATGAGGAGCGTCAAAAGTGAGAGCGGACCCAGCTGCCCAGCCGCAGCCTCCATCACCTATGTACGCGGTCGTGCCTGCTTAGCGCAACGCGGGCCGGTGCAACCGGAGATAGTCGTCGACGAGCGTGTCCCACACGGCATCCCACGTTTTCGTTGCCGCGATCGCCAGCGCGCGGGTGGCGGCCTCACGCACCCGTGACCGATCGTCGATCAGGGCGATGATGGCACCGGCAAATGCCGCGGCATCGCCTGGCGCCGCCAGCCATCCGCCCCCCGACTGCAGTTGCTCACGGGTGGGCCCCACGTCAGCGCCGATCACTGGCAGCCCCGACGCCATGGCTTCGAGCATCACGTTGCCGAAGGTGTCGGTCGTACTGGGGAAGAGGAACACGTCCCCGCTCGCAAACGCCTCGCTCAAGGCCGCGCCCTCAAGTTTCCCCGTGAGCACGGTGCCACGAGGCGCCCGTGCCCGGACCTCCTGCTCATACGGTCCGTCGCCCACCACCAGAAATCGCACCTGCCCGGGACGGTCCTGCTCGACCAGCGCCAGCGCGTCGAGGGCCACGTCCAGCCCCTTCTCGGCCGCGAGCCGGCCGACGTACGACAGCACCAAGCTGTCATCAGCCACACCGAGACGCGCGCGGAGCGCCTCCGAGCGATATGACGGCGAGAAGCGCGTGCCGTCGACGCCGCGGGACCAGACGGCCGTTCGCTCAAAGCCGCGGGCATTGACTTCGTCGACGATCGCCTGGGTCGGACAGTAGGTCCGCAGCCCGCCGTTGTGAAACCAGCGCATGAAGTGCCAGCCCGGTCGAGCCAACGCCCCGAGTCCGTAGTGCTCGGCGTATGCCGCGAAGCTGGTGTGATACGACGAGACGAACGGAATCCCCAGATCACGCGCCGCTCGACGACCTGCCAGTCCGACCCCGAACTCCGTCGCCGCGTGGACGATCGTCGGGGCGTACGCCTCGAGCGCGGCACGCACCACGCGCTGTCGTGGCCAGGCCAGCCGCACCTGCGGATACGCCCAGAAGGCGCGGCTCGGAAACCGGCCCACGTGGGCGGAACTCGACGCCTCCGGGTCGTGGGCCGTGAACACCCGCACCGCGCCGCCTCGCGCTTCGACGGCGGCCGCGAGTCGCTCCAGCGTCCGCGCGACCCCGTTCACTTGCGGCGCATAGGTGTCGGTGAAGAGCGCCAGCCGAAGTCCTTCGGCGCTCACCGGGTGCGGTGGCGTCGAGACGAACGAGACCATGGGTCAGCGCCCCAGCACCGTGCGGTACACCGCGAAGAGCCGGTCGAAGACCGTGCTCCAGCTATGCTCCGCTTCGGCGTAGGCCCGCCCGCGGGCGCCAAGCGACACCAGATCCTGCTGGAAAAGCTTCACCGCCTCTTCGGCCAACGACGCCGGCTGCCCCCGTGCATATACCATCCCGGCACCGCTCTCCTGCACACGTTCCACGACCGCGCCTTCACTCACGGTGAGCACCGGCGTCCCGCTGGCCATCGCTTCGATCGCCGACAGTCCAAACGTTTCGATCGGTCCGGCCGCGACGTACACATCCAGCGCCGCCAACAAATCGGCCAGCGCCTCGCGATCTTGCACGAATGGCACGAAGGTGACGCGGGGGCCGTACGGGTGGGCGCGCAGTCGCGCCTCCATCGGTCCGGCGCCAACCAGCGCCAATCGCGCACCGGAACGTCGCTCGACCTCGGCCCATCCGTCGAGCACCACCTCGAGTTCCTTTTCGCCCGCGAACCGACCCACGAACGCCGCCAACGGTCCATGGGGCAGACCGAAGCGGTCGCGTGTGTCGCTGGCGTACGCACGGCGCGACGGCGTAAAGCACTCGAGATCCACGCCCAGCGGTACGTGTGCGACGCGGTCGATGCCGACGCGCGACAGCTCCGTGGCCGAGTACGCGGAGGCGACAATCGTCACAGCGAACATCCGGTCGAGGCAACGCAGGTATCGCGAGGAGGCGTCGACGAGCGCGCTGGACACCCGCCCGGCGCTGCGCCCCCGCGGAGCGAGCCGCCGCGCGAGGTTGGTGTGATAGAAACTCACCAGCGGCACGTCGAGCGCCCGCGTGGCGTGCCGGACAATCCACGGTACGACAAACGGACTGCCCACCTCGACCAAACTGGGACGTTCCTCGCGAATGATGCGCCCCACCGAGCGCGGTGCGAGCATGAAGCGGTAGGGTCGCTGACGCGGAATGGGCGGCCCTTTCAAGTGATACATGCGCACGCCCTCGCCATCGGTAATGCTATCGTGTGCCCCCGGCACCACGATGGTGTGCCGCAACCAGGGGCGCGTGGACACGTAGTTCCCTTTCTCGAGCAGGTAGGTGCGAATCCCCCCGCTCGTTTCGCCAAACCATTCGGTGATGTCGAGGACCGCGAGGTCGGCGTCGGCACGCAGCAGCAACAGAGCACTCCTGGACGATAAGCGACGATGGCCGACTCTCCGCAGAGCGCCGGCCATCGTCGAGCGATTGCCCCATCGTCAGTCGAAAGCATTCATGCCCGACAGCGCAGCCACCGTAGTGGCACCAGCCGGCGTTTCGATGACGAAGGTCACGCGACGATTGCGTTCGGCTCTATCGGCAGTCCCCTGTGCGCCTGGACGAACCAGACGAGCCGTTACAGAACCTACTGTGCGCAGCGCGGAACCGTCGAGGCCCTTGGTCACGAGGACGTCACGAACGGCCTCAGCTTGGCGCCTTCGCCAACCACTCGCCCCCATCGATCACGAAGATCGATCCGGTGATCCAGTCGCCCGCCGGCGACGCGAGAAACGCGACCATGTTCGCGATGTCGCGCGGCGATCCCCACCGCCCCAGTGGAATCCCCTTCTTCGCGTACTCGGCCATGCGCGCATCGGCGGCAGCGAACACGTCAGGCACGCCGCTGTCGGCCGGCGGCGTGAAGGCCTTTCGCACTCCGTCGGTGGGAATCGGTCCCGGCGCGATCGCATTCACGCGAATGCGCTGCGGCGCCCACTCCACGGCAAGCGTGCGTGTGAGAGCGTCAACACCGGCCTTGGCTGCCGTCGCGTGCGCCATCATGGGCCAGCCGCGATAGTGCAGCGTCATAGACGTGCTCACGATGCGCCCGCCACCCTGCGCCGCCATGATCGGATACACGGCCTGCGAGCAGTAGAAGGTGCCGTACAGATCGATTTCCACCACGCTCTTCCACGCATTCGGCGACAGCGTGGCGCTGGGCGCGTAGAAGTTGCCGGCGGCGTTGTTCACCAGCACATCGATGCGCCCCAGCTGCTGCGCGATGCCATCGACCGCCGCCTTGACCTGTTCGGGGTCTCGCACATCGAGCTGCACCGCCGTGACCTTGCCGCCGCGGGATGCGATGTCGGCCCGCGCCGCTTCGAGATTGGCCGGCTTCCGACTTGCCATGACCACATGTGCGCCGAGCTCGGCGAGCAATTGCGAAATGCCGAGGCCGATTCCGGTACCACCACCCGTGACCAGCGCGACTTGCCCATCGAGCAGCCCCGGACGGAAAATCGCGGCCATGCTTGCGAGGTCGGAACCACCAGTTGTATCGGGCATGCACTCACTCCGCGTGAAGAAACCGGGAAGGGACATCGAGGTCGTTGGGTGGCACGGGGGCGAGCAGCAACGCCACCTGTTCGTCAAGACAGAAGCTGCGCCGATGATGTGGGGTGAGCCCCAATTCGTCGAGCGCGGCGCGATGGGCGGCGGTGCCGTAGCCGCTGTTGCGCTCCCACGCGTAGCCATCGTATCGCGCCGCGAGGGCATGCATGAGCCGGTCGCGTGTGACCTTGGCCACGATGGACGCACAGGCGATCGCGTAGCACTTCCCATCGCCCTTCACCACGGCGGTGTGCACCGTGCCCAGGGTTCGCAGGGGCTTGCCGTCGATCAGCACGTGATGCGGCGCGCAGCCCAGGCGGCTAGGCACGCGGTCCAGCGCCCGACGCATGGCGAGCACGGTGGCGTGGTAGATGTTGATGCGGTCGATCTCGCGCGCGCTGGCCGCCCCCAGCGAGACGACGAGGGCCTGCTCGCAGATGCGGGCGGCGAGCACCACGCGGGTGGCGGCATCGAGCTTTTTGGAATCGTCCACGCCCGCGATGGCGCGGCGGCCGGGCGGCATGACGATGGCGCATGCGACAACGGGGCCCGCAAGCGGGCCCCGTCCGACTTCATCCACACCCACCAAGAGCGGCCCGTGTTGCGCACGCAGGGTGCGCTCGATCGGCGTCCACCGAGCCACCTGGGCCGGCTTCCTGGTGCCGCGTGAAACGCGTGTGCCTTACGCGCCGCGAGGGGCGCGCACGACCTTACGCTCCTTGATACGCGCAGCCTTACCCGTCACGTCGCGGAGATAGTACAGCTTCGCACGGCGCACGGCGCCACGGCGAACGACGACGATCTCGGCCACCATCGGGCTGTGGATCGGGAAGATGCGCTCCACGCCGACACCGTTCGAAATCTTGCGCACGGTGAACGTCTCGCTGACACCACCGCCACGACGCGCGATGCACACGCCTTCAAACGCCTGCACGCGTTCCTTATCGCCTTCCTTCACGCGCACGTTGACACGCAGCGTGTCACCCGGGCGGAACGGCGTAATGGGCTTCATCCACTCTTTTTGCGTTTCGATAAACGGATGCATAGTTCTCTCCGGGGCCAAAACGCGCCCGGTTCAGGTGCTGCAGATCCGGCGGTACGACGTCGATCTGCCATGGAGCCGAAGCCCGGACAGCGAACGACACCAACACCAACGGTGCGAGAGGCCATGACGCAGACTGGGAGCGAAGTCCCCCGATCCGGAACCGACGTGGCATCGCCGCCCGGTATATTCCGGGGAGGCACAACAGTCTCGAAAGACCGGTAAAACACTATAGCTTCGCAAGATACCAGAGGAATTGGCGCTGGCGCTAGTGCCCCGCCCTCCCGTAGCGTTGGGCCATCATCCGTTTCGGCCTCCCCACGCCTCATGCGGTTTCGCCGAACCTCCACCAGTGCCCCCCTCTCGTGTCCTCTCCGCTCGAGCCCGCTCGCCCCGCTACGCCGCTGACCTATCCCACGACGCGGACGGTCGACCAGGCCGATAAGTACCACGGTACCCTGATCGCCGACCCGTTCCGATGGCTGGAAGACGACAGCTCGGCCGAGACGGCCGCGTGGGTGGCGGCGCAGAACCGGGTCACCTTCGGGTACCTGGATCAGATCCCCTACCGCGACGCCCTCCGCGCGCGACTGACCGAGCTGGTGGACTACCCACGGTACTCCGCCCCGGTCGTGAAGAAGCCCTGGCACCTCTTCACCAAAAACGACGGCCTCCAGAATCAGGCGGTCTATTACGTCCAGGAAGGCGCCGCCGGCGCACCGGTCGTCCTGATCGATCCCAACGCCCTCTCGGCCGACGGCACGACCCGGGTAGCCGGCCTGACGTTCAACAAAGCCGGCACGCGCATCGCCTACATGCTGAGCCACGCCGGCTCCGACTGGCAGCAGATTCGCGTGATCGATACGGCCACGCGCGAGCATCTGCCCGATGCGGTCGACTGGGTAAAGGTGTCCGGAATCGCTTGGCATGGGGATGGCTTCTTTTACAGCCGCTATCCCGCGCCCGACAATGCCGACGCCGCCTTCTCGTCGATGAACGAGGACCATCAGGTCTATTTCCACGCGCTTGGCACGCCGCAGTCGGCGGACCGTCTGGTATACCGCGACCGCACCAACGCACAGCGTTTCCACACGGTCGGCACCACGGAAGACGAGCGCTTTGCCGTGCTCTCCGTGAGCGATCGCGGGCAGGGCAAGGATGGCAACGCGCTTCACGTGCTGGACCTCAGCGTGCCCGACGGCGCCTTTACCCCGCTGTGGACCACGTTCGACGACCAGATGGATGTGCTGGACAACGTGGGCGATCAGTTCCTCGTGCTCACGAACCGCCACGCGCCCAATCAGCGCGTCGTGCGCATCGATCTCGCCGCTCCGGACGAAGCGAACTGGGTCACGGTGATCGCCGAACGTACTGAGCCGGTCAGTGGCATGTCCACCGCCGGCGGGCGCCTGTTCGCTACGTATCTACAAGACGTGACCACGCGCGCCTACGTGCATACGCTCGACGGCCGCGTGGAGCGCGAGATCACGCTGCCTGGCATCGGAACAGCCGGCGGCTTCGATGGCGAGCACGATGCGACGTCGGTGTACTACAGCTTTACCTCGTTCACGGCGCCGATCACCGTGTATCGGTACGACATCGCGTCCGGGAATAGTACCCAGCTACGCGACGTCACCCTGCCATTCGACCCCACGCAGTTCGACACGACGCAGGTGTTCGTGACGAGTAAGGATGGCACCAAGGTGCCCGCGTTTATCGTCGCGCGCAAAGGTCTCGTGCTCGACGGCGCGAATCCCACGATGTTGTACGCCTACGGCGGCTTTAACGTGTCGTTGCCTCCGAACTTCAGTGCGATGCGCGTAGCGTTCCTCGAGCAGGGCGGTGTGTACGTGCAAGCCAACTTGCGCGGCGGCAACGAGTACGGCGAAGCATGGCACCAGGCGGGCATGAAGGAAAAGAAGCAGAACGTCTTCGACGACTTCGTAGCAGTCGCCGAGTGGCTGTTCGCGCACGGCTATACCAGCAGTGACAAGCTCGCGATCGCGGGCGGCTCCAACGGCGGCTTGTTGGTCGGTGCGCTCATGACGCAGCGTCCCACCCTGGCGAAGGTCGCGTTGCCGGCCGTCGGAGTGATGGACATGCTGCGCTTTCACAAATTCACGATCGGCTGGAACTGGATCGCCGACTATGGATCGAGCGACGACACCGAGGGCTTCCGCTATCTCCTGGCCTACTCGCCGCTGCACAACCTGAACGACGGCACGGCGTATCCCGCCACCCTCATCACGACCGCCGATCACGATGACCGCGTGGTGCCGGCGCATTCGTTCAAGTTTGCCGCGCGCTTGCAGCAAGCACATTGCGGCCCGAACCCGGTACTCATTCGCATCGAGACGCAGTCGGGACACGGCAGTTCGTCACTCACGAAGCAGATCGCCGAAATGGCCGACGAATACGCCTTCATGTTCGAGCATCTCGGCATGGAACCGACGTGGCGCTGACCGCAGCCCGCCTCACTGCGCTCGCGCTGCTCGTTGCCGGTGCCGCCCTCGGCGTAGGACTCGGCACCGGCGCGCCGACGCTCGCGCACCTTGTACGCGTCGAGACGACAGCGATCGAAGGGATGCCGGTCGGGGGCAACGAGGTCGCCTTCCGCCTCTTCAACATGCCCGACAGTGTCGCCGTGTATGGCACGCAGTACTTCCTGCCGTCGCGCGGTACGATCATCGTCCTGCACGGACTCGGCGCCAACGACGCGCTGTCCAGGCAGGCCGGCGACTCGTTACGACGCGTGACCGGCATGAACATTTTGTTCCTCGACCTCCGCGGGAACGGACGGTCGACGGGTGCACGCGGACGCATCGGGCACGACACGCAGTACGCCGACGACCTCGCCACTGTCGTGCGTGAACTGAAGCGGGCGAATCCGTCTGGGCCGGTGTTGCTGGTGGGTGTGCGTCAGGGCGCCGGCACGGTGCTGGCGTTTGTCGCGCACACGAGTGATACCGAGCAGCCACGCGTGCAAGGGATCGCGCTGATGGATCCTATCCTGACGCTTGACTCGCTGCAGATGGCGGGCACGCAGGACGGCGGCGCCTTGCAGTGGCACATCAGACGATGGCGCGCACAACAGCTGTTGAACGTCGTGGGCCTGCACTTTGCCGATCGGCTACCGGTGGCGTATCAGCGCACACAGCGGCCCGACGGACCGACCGCGCGCACCTTCAGCTGGCGCGCCATTCGCACCCTGCTGCCGGGAGATCCGTGGGCCATCGCGAATGGCGCACCGATGCCGGTGTTGTTGGTGCGCCGAGAGACGCCAGACGCCGCGCCGCTCCGGCGCACCGACCGGCACGAGGTGGAGTCCGTGCCGGCCGAAGCGTCACTGTTTGCGTCGACCACGTGGCGCATCTTCGAACGGTGGACGGCGCAGTTCTCCGCCGACGCGGCGATCCGCGAGAATATTCTGCCATACGTGCCGATCCCGCTCACCGATACGACACGGTAGCCCGACGCGTCACTTCGACGGAAACGGGCGCGGGGCCGGCAGGTCGTCCGCGAAGCGCCACGGCGACGCCCCGTCACGCGTGAGCTTCACGTTGGCCATGCGCGCGCGCACCATCGCGATCGGCATCGGTCCGCCCTGCAGCACCGCGTCATGGAACTCGCGGTCGGTCATCTTCTTCGACATCACCAGCTCCTTGTACAGCGCGCGCAGCTGCAATCCGCCCAGCATGTACGCCGCCTGATAGATCGGCGAGTACGACCCGTTGAACGATCGGCGCACTTCACCCTCGGCGTTGGCGCGCTCGAACGGCACCTTATCTACCACGTATTCGATGGCCTGCTCCGGCGTCATCTTGCCCAGATGGAAGCTGAGCGAGAAGACGATGCGCGCACTACGATGCATGCGCCACGCGAGCGCCCCGAGACGGTCTTCCGGCGTGACATGGAAGTCATGATCCCACAGGAACATCTCCCAGTACAGCGACTGCCCTTCGTTCCAGAACGGCGTGGAGAACACGCGACGATGCGCGTTGTAGCGCGCGGTCATGAACCCCTGTAAGTGATGACCAGGGTTGAGTTCGTGAAACACCGTCGCGCGCGAGAAGAACGGGTTGTTGCCGCGCATGCTCATCAGCTTCTCTTCGTCGGTCATGTCCGCCGTGGGATACGACACGAGAATCAGATCGCCACCCAGGAAGAAGGGCGACACCCGCTGACGCTCGGGCGCCATCATCTCCATGCGCCAATCTTCGCGCGCTAACGCGGGAATGGTGACCCAGTCGTGCTTCGCAAAGAACGCGTCGGCTTCGTTCGCCAGATCGCGAATGAGATCTGGCTGCTTGCCTGGCTCGACGTACATGTTCTTCACCTTCTCCATCGCCGCCTTCCAGTCGTCGCCGAGTCCCAGCTCGCGCGCCGCTTTCTTGGCTTCGGACAGACTGAACGCATACTCCTTTTCGGCGATCGCGATCAGCTCATCGGCCGAATACGGAATCATGGCGTGGCGCAGATCGACGGCGAGTCCTGCGGCGCCGATCGGATCCCCGACAATCGGCTCGTTGGCCGCAGCCGCATTGCGCGGCGCCTGGGCGGCACCAGCGCCAGCCGCCACGACCGGGGCCGGCTGAATGCCGACGATTCGCGTACGGATGGTGGTCGCGTAGCGGCGCATCGCCTCATCGAGCTTCTGATACGGATTGGTGGCCCACCACGAGAAGAGCGGATCGTACCCGTTGTAATAGCGATACCACACGCCGACCGTGTTGCGGATCTGATCGAGCTGATCGGCGGCGCGATTGCCGACCGTGCGGGACACCTTGGGTGCCACCGCGCGCGGGGCACGCGGGGCACCGTTGGCACTGTCACCGGCGGGGCGAGCCGGGGCGGGCTCGAGCAGCGCGCGCAGACTGTCCACCATTTTGGTGACATCGGCCAGCGTACGGGCCGACGCCTTGGCGTCGATGGTCTTGAGGTCGCGCCGCTCGTCCTGCAGTCGCAACACGCGATCCGCGAAGGGCAGTAACGGCAGCATTTCCATACGCTGAATCGTCTCGCGATCCATCAGCTCGAGCTGATAGCGCAGATGATTCTCGAGCAGCGCGTAGTCGGCCTTGGCCTCCTGCGAGAGCTTGTCGAACGCGAGCTCGCCCAAGCGCGCCCGCCACGACGTGTAAAAGGCGCGGGTGCGGGTGCGCTGCGCTGGCGAATCAGGGGCGTCGTAGCGTCGCTGAAGCACCTGCTGATCGGATGCGAAGCGCGCGATGACATCGGCCATCTCGCTGGTGCGTGCCGACACGAGCGCACCCAGGGCGGGCACACTCAACGCCGGATCGGTCGGGAAATTCTGTCGCGTGGTGGACTTCACGCCGCCGGGCTGTGCCGACAGCACCAGCGGAATCGCCAACAGTGAGGTAGCGGCCAGCACAATGCGCAACGAACGATTCACAGCGGACTCCTGCGGGTCGGGGAGGCGCTGGCCGAGGTGCGGCGCAACGCAAACGGTCTCACTCTGGGAACGCCATCATTCTCGTCGACAGCGCGGCCCAGGACGTCGTCGAGGCCGCGGTCAGCGCCAGTGCCGTGAGCCTGGTCAGCCCGGGACGTTGGAAGGAAAGCATCCCGGAATGTTCCGGCCGCGTTGCGCCGTTGGCAAGCACGGGGCTGGCGAGTGGCACGTAGCCCTGCCGACAGCCCCGGCCAACAGCCCGCCACGCAACCCGCGCACTCCCCACTGAAGGGCCCGTACCCGCCGTTAAACGTTGTCCGCGAGTCCGATGCACGTCATGTTTCCCCTGCCTCCGCCAAGGTGCGTTGGCTCTCCCCCCAGAACGGCACCCGCGGAAGGCCATCTGCACCGGCGCGGTGACGCGCTGTCCGAGGAAACAGTACGCATGACAACGCCCGCTCGACCAACAACCTCATGGCCTGACGACATCTTCGCGCACTTCAAGCGCGTGAACATCCGTCAGGTCGCCTACGTGCCCGATGCGGGACACACGCGGCTGATTGAACGGTGCATCGCGGATGCGGACATTGCCGACGTCGTGCTCACCACGGAAGAGGAAGGTGTGGCGCTCGTGACGGGCGCCGCGCTGGGCGGACAGCGTGCGGCGCTGTTGATGCAGAGCAGCGGCGTGGGCAACTGCGTGAACATGTTCTCGCTCCTGTCGGGATTCGGCGTGCCGTGTCTGTTGCTCGTGACCATGCGCGGCGAGTTCGGGGAGTTCAATCCGTGGCAGGTGCCGATGGGATCCACGACGGAGGAAACGCTGCGATTGAGCGGATTCCTCACCTATCGCGTGGAGTCGGCCGAGGAGGTGGACGAGATCGTGGGCGCGAGATGCGACATGGCGTTTAACGGGAGCCGACCCATTGCGATCCTGTTGTCGCAGCGCATGATCGGCCGCAAGCAGTGGGTGGCGAAATGAGCGCGATCAACGAGGGGCCGTTGTTGGAGCGTCGCGGTTTTGTCCGTGCCCTGTTGGTCGATCGCGGCGCGTTGATGGTCGTCAGCGGACTCGGCTCGGCCACCTACGACGTCGCGGCGGCCGGCGACCATCCGCTCAACGTGTATCAGTGGGGCGGTATGGGCGGCACGATGATGATCGGCCTGGGCCTCGCCCTCGCACAGCCGACGCGTCCGGTGGTGGTGATCACGGGCGATGGCGACGCGCTGATGGGCTTGGGCAGCCTCGCGACAATTGCGGTGCAACGTCCGGCGAATCTCTCCATCGTTGTGCTCGACAACGGGCGCTATGGCGAAACGGGGATGCAGGCGAGCCACACCAGCGGTGGAGTGGATCTGGTGGGCGTCGCTGCGGCGTGTGGGTTCGCGGAGTCGCGTATGATTGATGCGACGGGCGACGTGTCGGGTCATATGTCGGCGGTGCGGACGCTGCTGCATGCGGGCGCCGGACCGGTGTTCGTGCGCGCGCGCATTTCGTGTGATGAAGTGCCGCGGGTGCTGCCGACGCGCGACGGGCAAGCGATCCGCTTGGGGGTGGAGCGGGCGTTGCGTGCGGAGAGCGACGCGTCGAGCCGATAGCGTTGAGTGGGAGCGTTGTCGCTGAGGCGAACTGCGTTGGACACTGCGGGCACGGAGGACAACAGCCTCTGGGGCCTCTGTGTTTACCACCGGTACACCCGCCCTCGTAAATCACCATCGGCGGCCGACGTCGCACGCGAAGCGCGCTGTGCGCTGTGCGCCGTGCGCTGTCAGCTACCAGGCGCGCCGGTGTACACGAGCACCCAGCGACCGGGCTCGGCCTCCACGACCGCCGGATCGCCTCCGGTGAGCCCCAACGATCGCGGCGCACTCCAGGTCACGCCATCGGTAGTGGCGGCGTACCAGATCGGGGTGCCGTAGAAGCGCAGGGTACTTCCCACCGCCACCAGGTTGCCGGTCCAGTTCACCGTGGCGGTGCTGGGGATGTCGGCCACGCGGGTGAAGGTGAGGCCGTCGGCACTCACCGCGTGATAGGCGCCCTCCTGCGGGGCGCCGATGGGTGCGGTAAGGTGCCACTGGCCGTTCCAGCGCAGCACCGCGCAATCGACAGCATTGCGCCCCGGATTGAACCGGTACCCCGGTTCCACGGTGTAGTTGAAGCCATCGGCGGACGTGGCGCTGCAGAAACCCAGCGTCGCGGCGGTGGGGCCTTCGGGCAGCACGCCACAGGTGAAGTACAGCCGCAGGGCGCCGTCGTCACGCACCGTGATGGTGGGGTCGAAGGGGCGCTGGTAGCCGGCGGGGAGGCCCGTGACGGTAAGCGTTCGCGGCGCGGACCAGCTGCGGCCGCCGTCGGTGGAGACCGACGCGGCCACCAGGTCGAACGCACCGGGGTCGTCGAACGGAAACCACTGGAAGACCGCCACCAGTTGCCCGCTGGCTCGGCGGGTCAGGCTGACCACGCCAGCCTGACGCACGAAGGTGGCCGCCGTGCCGAAGCGGTCGGCATCGACGCCCACGGCGATCTTGAGATCCTGTTGCCAGGGCCCCTGCGTGCTCACGACGCGCAGCGTCACCGGCGCACTGGTGACCGAGCCGGCGCCGTTGCGCACCACCACGTCAATACGGCCCCCTTCGGCCATGGAGCGCGGTGTGAAGACGTAGTTGGCCGCGGTGGCGCCGGCAATCGCCTGCCCATCGCGGCGCCACTGGTATGCGAGGCGCGCGCCGGTGGCGCTCACCGTGAACGTCCACGTGGCGCCGACAGGCACCACGCGGGGCCTCGGGTCGACCACGATGACCGGCGCGGTGTCGACCGATGCCCCCGTCGTCGCGTCGTGCCCGCCATCGCAGGCGAGCACCGTCGCAAAGACCAGCGGGATTATCGGCAGGCGGCGGGATCGTTGCGGACACATGGGCGGAAGGATGGGGGTGGGTCGGCGCGCGCTATTCGGAGGCGATGATTTCGAGCTCTTCCCAGCGCGCCATCAGAACCGGGATCGCGGCTTCCAGTTCCGCCACGCGGCTCCGCACACGGGCCAGCGCCGCCATGTCTCGGACCACCATCGGGTCGGCGAGTGACACGTAGCCCTGCTCCAACTCGGCTTCGCTGGCGCTGATCCGATCCGGCAGCGCCGCCAGCTCCTGCGTCTCCTTGTACGACAACTTGCGTTTCTTGGCCTGAGTGGCGCCCGGCGCCTCGACCCGCTTGGGCGGTGCCGCCGTCACCACCACTGGCGCCGGCCGCTGCCGAAGCCAGTCGGTGTACCCGCCCACGTACTCGCGGATCACCCCCTTGCCCTCGAACACCAACGTACTCGACACCACGGCATCGAGGAACGCACGATCATGCGATACGAGCAACAGAGTGCCGGTAAACGCGGTCAAAAGCGCCTCGAGCACATCGAGCGTTTCGATGTCGAGATCATTAGTGGGCTCGTCGAGCACCAGCACGTTAAATGAGCGCGTAAACAGCCGCGCCAACAGCAGCCGATTGCGCTCACCGCCGCTGAGGGCGCGCACGGGTGTGCGGGCACGATCGGGACTGAACAGAAAGTCCTGTAGATAGCCGTTCACGTGCCGCTGCTGTCCGCCCACCGACACGAACTCGGCACCGTCGGCAATGCTGTCGAACACGCTGCGCTCAGGATCGAGCTGCTCACGCCGTTGATCGAAGTACGCGATCTCGAGATTCGTGCCGTGGCGGATTGCCCCGCTCTGCGGCGTGATGTCGCCCAGCAGCAACTTGATGAGTGTGGTCTTGCCGCAGCCGTTCGGCCCCACCAAGCCCACACGATCGCCGCGCATGATCGTCGTCGTGAGGTCCGAGACGATCGGCTTTATTCCGTGCGAGAAACTGATCGCGTTGGTTTCGAGCACCATCCGTCCGGAGCGCTCGGCATCCTGCGTTTGCGCGCGCGTGGTGCCCACCCGCTCGCGCCGCTGCGAGCGCTCCACGCGCAGCGCTTCGAGACCACGCACGCGGCCTTCGTTACGCGTGCGTCGGGCCTGAATGCCGGTGCGGATCCAGACTTCTTCCTTCGCCAGCCGCTTGTCGAACTCGTCCCACGACTTCGCTTCCGACGCCAGCATGGCGTCTTTCCGCTCGAGATACGTGTCGTAGTCGGTACCGAAGTCCACGAGGCGGCCGCGATCGAGCTCCACGATGCGCGTCGCTACGCGGCGCAGGAAGGCGCGATCGTGCGTCACGAAGATCAGCGTGAGACCGCGCGACGTGAGGTACTCTTCCATCCACTCGATCGCTTCGATGTCGAGATGGTTGGTAGGCTCGTCGAGCAGAATGAGATCGGGCTCGCACACCAGCGCCCGCGCCAGCAACGCCTGGCGGGTGCGACCACCCGAGGCCTGTTCGATGCGCGCCTCAGGGTCGAGGGCCAAATGCTCGAGCACCGTTTCCACACGAATGTGCAACTGCCACGCATCGGCTGAATCGAGGGCGCGGTGCAAGCGGTCCAGTTCGCGCAGCGCACCCTCGGAGTGATCCACACTCACGCGCAGCGAGGCGGCGTGATACTCCGTGAGCAGGCGCCCGCGATCGCCCAGCCCTTCGGCCACCACTTCGAACATCGAGCCCGTAAGCGCCAGCGGCATTTCCTGATCGAGCCGCGCCATCGTTACGCCGCCCAGCTTCACCACGGCGCCAGTGTCGGGCACCTGCGTGCCATCGAGCACTTTCATGAATGTGCTCTTGCCGGCGCCATTACGGCCCAGCAGACAGACGCGCTCCCCCCGCTCGATGGCAAAATCGGCGTGATTGAGCACGGGGGGACCCCCGAAGGCGACACTGACGTCCTGCAATGATACGAGCGACATGCCGCACATTAGCTTGCAGGCATGGCCAATGCGACGGACACGCCACGTTCGGACACCACGCCGGATACCCGATCGGTCCTCTTGTACGACGGAGACTGCGGTTTCTGCGCGGGCAGTGTGCAGTTCGTCTTGGGACACGAGCCGCCGTCGGCAGGGCAGCGCTTGGCGTTCGCGCCGTTGCAGGGGCTATTCGGGAGCAGGATCCGGGCGCAGTTCCCCGAGCTGGCTGGTGTGGATTCCGTCGTGTGGTACGACCCGTCCATTCCGGCCGTGCGGGTGCGGAGCAGTGCCGCCCTCGCCGCCGTGGCCCACCTCGGGGGCATCTGGAACGTGGTAGCCACGCTGGGCCGACTGGTCCCCCGCCCGCTCCGCGATGCCGTGTACGATCAAATCGCCCGTCGTCGGTTCGCGATGGCCGCCCCGGCCTGCCTGCTGCCCAGCGCTGAGGAACGGGCTCGCTTCCTTCCGTAGTCTTCCGCCTGGGGCGAGCGTTCCCTGCATGTCTCTCCCCCTCGGCGCCCCACCGTTCACGATCACGCGCTTATTACATCTTGGTGGCAGGCTTGAGCGTGGCGCCGGCCAACCGGCCCACGCCGCCCAACGTGGTCTGCGCGGCGTTGAGGCCGAGACGGAAATCCTTGTCGGTGTACGTGGACCACACGTCGGTGGGCTGGTGCCAATGCGGGTTCCATCCGTTGCCCGTTTGCGTGCCGCGCTCGTTCTCGCGCAGGCTGATGGCGGGAATGAGGTCCTGGAACGGGCCGGAGTCAGTGTTGGTCATGTGCGGCCCCACCTGCGCCGGATAATCGGTCGCGTACTTCGTGTTGGACTGGTGCAGCGCCCAGGCCAGCTCCGACGACGCTTTCCACATCTTCGAGCTGATCTGGAACTCGATGTTCACGTCGGCTTCCGGTCGCTGGTCCTTGGCCATGGTGCCGTCAGCCTTCGGCATGCCGTGGTCCCACATCATCATGTCGTGCTGGATCATGCCGAGCCACTTGGGTTCCGGATATTTCCCCGATCCCTTGGGTGACTCGATGCCCTGCAGCTTCTCGCGCTGCTCGATGTACGCCCGTGCGCCGTTCAGGCCCGACTCTTCGTTGTTCCAGAGCACGAAGCGAATCGAACGTTCGGTCTGCACGTCGGGATTGCTGAACACGCGCGCCAACTGCATCACCAGCGCCGTACCCGACCCGTCGTCGTTCACGGCCTCGCCCCAACCGATACCGTCCATGTGCGCCCCCACGATGTACATCTCCTCCGGGTGCGTCGTACCGATCTTGGTGCAATACACTTCCTGCCGCTCGCCCGGCATGCTCGGCTCAGCGTTCAGCGCGCGCAGCTTCGGATCGGGCTGCAGCAACGAGTCGTTGTTCACACCGGCGCGCGTACGGATGCCGCGGTTGCGACCTCCACCCGAGGCCTGCGTGGCCGGCGGACCGACGCGGCGCAGCGGCGGCTGACCGGCGGCGGGCGGTGTGGCGGCGGGCGGTGCCGCCGGACGCTCGGCCAAGGTGGGCGGCTCGTAGCGATAGATGACGCGTTCGGTGTTCGAGCACCCGTAGCTCTTGAGCTGCGCTTCGATCCAGTCCACGGCGTCGCGGTTGCGCTTGGTCCCCTGCTTTCGGTCGCCGAACTGCGTAAGGCCCTTCAGCGTGGTCTTGTACTGCTCAAGGTCGAGGCGCGCGACCATCAGCGCGACCGGGTCGGCGGAGTCGATCGGGGCAATCGCCGTGGGCAGCACCTGCCGCTGGGCGAGAACGGGCGACGCCGCCAGGACGGCCACGACGGCCGAGACGGACAGAGACGTGAGCGAGCGCATCATACGCATGGTGAGGCGAGTGGAAAGGGAAACGTGGAGAAAGCTTCCAATCATTCTGACGGACGGCGGCATCCAAGCGTTGAGGGCCCTTCTCAATTTCTTCCCGTGAGCCCCCGCCTAATCGCCTCTCTAAGCTCCGCCCAGTGGGCATCGCGCGCAACCATGGTGGTCGCGGGATCCGGGTGCGCTGCCCAACGACAGCGCCGCGCGCAGGTTACCCACGAGCGCACCACGATTGCCGAAATCCCAGCCGGCGCCGTAGCGCAGATCGGCGATCACGAACTGCGGGCTGTTCGGTTTCGCATTCGGCCTCGGCACAATCACCAGCGTGTCCGTCCACTTGACCGTGGGCGGCTGCATCGCATTGGTGAAGGCCATCACGGCGAAGGTGGTGTCGCCGCGCGTGGCGAGACGGCGAATGCCGAACGACGTGTTGCCCTCGAACAGACTGCCGAACAGATCGCCTTCCACGAACGGGGGCTTCTCGCCGGGTACGCGGCGCGATGCATCATTGCGCGCGTGACGCGCGTCCACGAGCAAACGCACCAACGTGGAATCGAGGTACGGTTGCACGGCATCGAGCGCCAGCGAATCGGGCACGCCGCTCACGCCAAGGCCATCGAGCAGCGTGTAGAATTGCGCGGCCGTCTCCGACGGCGACGAGGGGGCGGAGGGGCGACAGGCGCCTACGATCGACAGCGCAAGCACCATACCGGCCGCCGCCAGCCGCCGGCGATGATTGAGCGGAGTGTTCACTTCGGGCTTCCCGGTTTCATACGACTCGGCACCCGTGATGACAATGCGGATGGCGTATACGACGGCACAAAGCGACAGCCCTTCACCGGGTCGTACATCGGCTCTACCTTGGCGCACAATGAGGCCACGGCCGTGGGAGTAGGCGCCGTGCCCTGCTCCACCCACGCCAACAGCGCGCGCAGGGCGCTCACGTACTGCGCGTCGCTGAGGTAACTGTGCTCGCTATCCTGCGTGAATAACTGCACCAGCGCCTTCCCGCGGCCAGCACGCTCCATCGTGCGACGAAACGTGCTCTCGAGCTCCACGAACGCGGTAGGATCGTCGATGGCGTGCATGGTGAGCACGGGCACCGGAATGCGACCGGTGGGGTCCGCGTCGGCGGCGAGGGCGACGACCGCGAGAGAATCGGCAACGTAGCGCGCGATCTTGTCATTCAGCGCCGCACCGCCGGCGTAGGTCACGCCAGTGGTCGTGAACGGATTCGCACCGTTCGTGCGCTTCGTCACGATGTCCTGAAAGTGCCAGGTGCCCCAGTTCAGGTGCGCGATCAGTGTACGCTCGGGCACCTTCACGGCGGCGAGTATGGTGGACAACCGCTGCACCTGTTCGGTCGAGCGCGCGGTCGCCGGCTTCCGTACGCCGGTGCACGTGTCGACGCGATCGGCCAACTGCGCCCGCGTGAGCTTCGCGCCCACCGGCAATCCCTGCCACAGCGGATACTGCGGTTCATCGGCGCGCGGATGGTCGCCACACACCGCCTGATACACCACACGCAGGTCCATCCGGAAGTCGTACGACAGGCTGGCGCCACCCAGCACGCCGCTGGTGAGCAGCACCGCATCGTACGGCAACCGCCCCTGTGCATCGCGCGCCCCAAACAGCTCCGCCGTGCGCGCCGCCACGCCGGCACCCCACGACTGGCCGTGCAGCATCGTGCGCTCCGGCACACCAAACTGCGCGACGAACAGCTGTCGCGAACGCTCCACGTCTTCCGCCGCCGACCGCACCGCCACACCACCTTGGTGGTACGTACTGGCCACCACGGCGAAGCCCATACGCGTCCAGATGCTCCACCGCGTGAGGTCGTCGGCACTGCCCTTGGCATCGGGGGGACCGAGGTCCGGGCCACCATGGGCGTGAACAACAAGCTGCTTGTTCCACGGCGCCGGCATGACGATCCAGTAGAACGCCCCCGCGCTATCCTTGCCGAGCGAGCACTGCGCGGTGGCGGGGATGCTTTCGGGACAGGGCGTGGGCTCGGCGCGCACGCCTTGCGCACCGACCGCGGCCGAGGGGAACAGCAACAGCGCGAACGCAGCCTGCAGCGTCATGATGCGTACCGAGAGATACCAGACCTGCTTGCGCTGAAAGCCGGCACGGCACGATGCCTGCCGCATCGCCCAAGCGGGCGAGGAAGGAGAGGTCGACGAGGTCGTACAGCGTCTGAAGATCATCCCCAGGGCCCTCGGCACCGCGAGGCGCACCAGATGGCGGGGGATCGACCAGGAGGTGAGATCGTTCACGTGAGAAGGCTGTCAGCTGCGCACGCGCTTGGCAATCACCAGCGAGCTCTCTTGCTCAAATCCCAAACGCGTGCTGATTTCCTTACCTATGCGTATTCCTGCCCTGCTTCGTCTGCCCCCGCGGCGCCTGCTTGCCCTAGCCTTCCCCTGGTTCGTCGCCTGTTCCCCCAAGGGCGACGAGAAACCGGTGATCGGGCTGATCACGAAGACTGCGTCGAACCCGTTCTTCGTGAAGATGAAGGAAGGCGCCGAACAGGCCGCCGCCGCGCAGGGGGCGACGCTGATCGCCGCCGCCGGGCGCTCCGATGGCGACAACGCCGGCCAGGTCACGGCCATCGAGAATCTCATGGCCGCCGGCGCCAAGGCTATTCTCATTTCCGCCAGCGACTCGAAGGCGATCGTGCCCGCCATCAAGAAGGCGCGGGACGCTGGCATTCTGGTGATCGCGCTCGACAGCCCGACCGATCCGGTCGACGCCACCGACGCCCTGTTCGCCACCGACAACTACAAAGCCGGGCAGCTCATCGGCCAGTACGCCAAGGCTCGGCTTGGCGCGACCCCGGCCAAAATCGCCACCCTCGACCTCATTCCCGGTCACCCGACCGGTGCGCAGCGCCACAACGGATTCCTGAGCGGCTTCGGACTCCCGTCGTACGAGAAGACGCGCAACGAGCTCGCCCAGCCGCCGGAAGTCGTGTGCATGACCGACGCGATGGGCGATCAGGCCAAGGGGCAGACGGCCATGGAGAACTGCCTGCAGGCGCACCCCGACATCAACGTCGTGTATACCGTGAATGAGCCGTCGGCCGCCGGTGCGTTCAACGCGCTGAAGAATGCCGGGAAGGAGAAGGGTGTGCTGATTGTCTCGGTCGACGGCAGCTGTCGCGGCGTGCAGAATGTCGTGGACGGCGCGCTCACCGCGACCGCGCAGCAGTATCCGCTGCGCATGGCTGAGTTGGGGGTGGAGGCGGCGATGACGTTCATCAAGACGGCCACGAAGGCCAGCGGGTACGTCGACACCGGCGTGCAGTTGATCGCCAAAGACACGGTTGCCGGCGTGGCGAGTCTTGGGGCCGAGAAAGCCCTCGGGCTCTGCTGGGGCGATAAGTGATCGTTCGGCGACTGGCCTATGCCGGTCCGCTCGTGGCGTTGCTGCTGGCCTGTACGTTTTTCGCGCTGCAATCGCCGAGATTCCTGACTGGTGCGAATCTGTCACTGGTGCTGCAACAGGTGATGGTGGTCGGCGTGCTGGCCATCGGGCAAACGCTCGTCATTCTCACGGGCGGCATCGACCTCGCCTGCGGCATGATCATGGCGCTGGGCTCGATCACCATGAGCCTGTTGGCGGTGAAGCACGGCTGGCATCCCGCCGTGGCGATCGCGGGTGGCATGAGCGTGACTACGCTCGCCGGCATGGTGAACGGACTGCTGGTGACCCGCATCAAACTGCCGCCGTTCATCGTCACGCTGGGCACGATGAACATTGCCTTTGCCGTGACGCAGCTCGTGTCACGCGCGCAGACATTTACCGACCTGCCACCGCTGCTCACGTGGCTTGGGCACGGCGTGCGCATGGGCAACACGCCGATCGCCTACGGCGCGCTGGCCATGCTCCTGCTGTACGGGTTCGCCTTCGTCTTGCTGCGGGAGACGGCGGCCGGGCGACATGTGTACGCGGTGGGCAACAACCTCGAATCCGCGCGCCTGGCCGGCATCAACACCAATCGCCTGTTGCTCAGCGTGTATATGCTATCGGGACTATGCGCCGGCGTGGCCGCGCTGTTGTCCATCGCGCGTACCGGCGTCGGTGATCCACAAAGCGGACAGACGGAGAACCTCGACACCGTGACCGCCGTGGTCCTAGGCGGCACGAGCCTCTTCGGTGGCCGCGGCATCGTGGTGGGTTCACTGGTGGGCGCGCTGATCGTGGGTGTGTTCCGCAACGGGCTCACGCTGATGGGCGTGTCATCGGTGTATCAGATTCTGGTGACCGGCGTGCTGGTGATCCTGGCCGTCGCGACCGATCAATGGTCACGAAAGTCATGAGGGCGCTGGCATGAGCGACCCAACCGCACCGCTGGTGCTCGAGGCGCGAGGGCTGGCGAAGTGCTACGGGCACGTGACCGCACTCGACGGCACCGATTTCGAGGTGCGCGCGGGTGAGATCATGGCCGTGATCGGCGACAACGGCGCGGGCAAGTCGTCGCTGATCAAGGCGCTGTCGGGGGCATTGATTCCCGATGGCGGCGAGATCTGGCTGGATGGCGCGCGCGTACACTTCACCGGTCCTAGTGATGCACGTCGCGCCGGCATCGAGACCGTGTATCAGGATCTCGCGCTGGCGCCGGCGATGTCGATTACGGAGAACCTCTTTCTGGGGCGCGAACATCGTCGGCCCGGCATCGCGGGATCACTGCTGCGCGTGCTCGACCGCCAGCGGATGGAGCGGGAAGCCGCCGAGCATCTGCAGCAGCTCGGCATCGGCATTCGCTCGATCACGCAGGCCGTGGAGACACTCTCCGGTGGACAGCGCCAAGGGATCGCGGTGGCGCGCAGCGCGGCCTTTGCACGACACGTCGTGATTCTGGATGAACCCACCGCTGCGCTTGGCGTGAAGGAAAGCAGCATGGTGCTCGATCTCATCACGCGCGTGCGCGACCGGGGGTTGAGTGTGATTCTGATCAGTCACAACATGCCGCACGTGTTTGCGCTGGCCGATCGGATTCACATTCAGCGGCTGGGCCGACGGGCGGCGCTGGTGAACACGCGTGATGTGTCGATGGCGGATGCGGTGGCGGTAATGACGGGGGCGGTGGAATGGCCAGCGGCTCTCCAGACGAACGCCGTTTAGGCTGCGACGCTCGCCGCATAACGGCGGCGGGACGAATAGCGGTTCACGGGCGAAGTGGTTGTGGCACGATGGTTTGCGGAGTCGCACGTGGGGCCACAGTCTTTCGATATCCTGCGAGAAGTTGCCTGGATAACGTCCGCCACGCAGGCATTCCCCGCAGGCTAATGGGCGTTCGGCACCACTTGAACTACGATACGAAGAGAACTCTCGAATGTGGATCAGCTTGATTGTGCTCTCCGGTATCGTCGGTGCCGTCTGTGGCTTCGTGCGGCCCGGGCGACGTGGCGTGCGATTCGGCGGGACTGAACTGCCCCGGGTTTTCAGGAGACTGGTTTAGTTGAGTACACCCACGGATGTGTGGGTGTGGTGTGTGTCGTAATACTGCGCCTCAAACTCGGCCGGCGGAACATAGCCGAGGGGTGCCAGCAAGCGCTCTTGATTGAACCAGGCG
>CAMBNV010000005.1 GCA_945869195.1 Gemmatimonas phototrophica
GGGCAACCGCGCGGGCCGACATCTTCGACTACATCGAGCGCTTCTACAATCCCACCCGGAGGCACTCAACCCTCGGCAACAAGAGCCCGATCAACTTCGAGCGAGCGGCAGTAGCTTAACTCCTTGTCTACTGAACCCAGTGCAGCTCAGTAGCAAGCTGCGTTATGCGGCACTAGGCAGGACCATTTTATGCGCCTTTGATTGCAGGAGACATTCTGCGTTCGGTCAGCCGAGTACATCTGAGACCACCACCGGCAGACGTCTCTCGGGGATAGCGTGCTGTCTTGGTCCGAAGAAACGCTCTCGGAACATTGACACGCAGTCTGCCAATGCCCACGCTACCGTTGGAACTGCGTGCCTGCGAGCAGATACGAGTTCCCCCGGACATTGCTGAACTCGATCCGCCGCTGCCCGCCGGCCAGCTCCACTACCCGCACACCGAAGTCCGCGCCGTTGCCGTCGTAACGCGATGTCGTGACGAAGTTCAGCACGCTGTTCCATGCTGGATTCGACTCCCGCTTCTCTTCGAAGTCCCATAGCTGGACGATGAACACGCCAGTACCGTGGAGATATTCACTCAGGAAGCCCATGGCTTCGTTTACCGAAAGGAATCGCGCATTGGCCTCGGGGGCGACGAAGTGGACGACCGCGGGGTCGCGCCCGGCCGACTCGATGGACATCGTCCACCGACGGTAGAGCAGTGGCAGCAGGGGCCTCCCGCAACGGCCGAAGGCGCTGACGATGCTGGTTGTCTCGCCCCGCTCAAGCGTGACCAGAGTCTCGACGCCGTTGAGACTTGCTTGGCTGATGGCGTCGGACTTGTAAAGGAGCGGAATGTTGTCGATGAGGTACGACTGCACTGAATACTGCGTGGGCGCCGCGCTCACGACTCCCGTGGCAAGGCCAGATCGCTGGCGATAATAGAACACATAGTCAGGAATCGCCGCGCGTAAGCTGGATTGCGCCTCCGTATAGGAGCCAAGGAGTGGCCACGTGGTGCAGCCGCCGTCCGCGAACGACAGCGAGCCAGAGTATATGTTCGATTCAATGATGTAAGTAATGCCCGAGCCCGGTGTGTGCAGGCGATGGACGCCAAAGATGAGACGGAGCGACCGGCTTTGGTTCTCGACCACCTGCATCCGATACCGGATGCCGATGAGATCGTTGGGCCCTGGTGCGAACACCGGACGGAACCCACTCAACCCGTACACGGTCGCGCCAGTCACACGAAGCGTCGCCGGGGCTGACGTGGTGGACGCGACGGGGTTCTGTACCACCACAGCGAATGAGGCTCCGCTATCTGCCCGCGT
The DNA here is from genome assembly GCA_945869195.1 of Gemmatimonas phototrophica. Taxonomy (GTDB): domain Bacteria; phylum Gemmatimonadota; class Gemmatimonadetes; order Gemmatimonadales; family Gemmatimonadaceae; genus Pseudogemmatithrix. The sequence goes on from CAMBNV010000005.1 coordinate 1,311, forward strand.
CGTCGTAGCGATAGTGTGGTTGCCAAGTGTTGCTCCCGGAATCGGAACGCCATTCCTGAGCCACTGAAAGCTGAGCGGCGGTGTTCCCTCTGCCGTAACCGCAAACGTGGCTGACTGGTCGATCGCAACCGAAAGATCTTGGGGCAGTGCGAGTAACGCTGGGGCAATCGGAGTTCTCACCCCTAACAGGGCGGATGTCGACGTGACCGTTCCCGCGACGTTGCCTACGGTCACTGAAAAGGCCGCACCGGAATCTGCGTGCATTGCGGGTGGCGACGAATAGGAACTGGAGGTGGCGCCTCCAATCGGTAGGCCGTCTCTGTGCCATTGGAATGATAGGGGCCCCTTACCCTGCGCACTGACACTGAAAACGGGCGTCTCACCAACGTGAACGAGCGCGTTTGCCGGCTGCAATAAAATGGACGGGACAACGGGCGCTGGCGCGAGGGCGTCGCGATCTGCCGCGCACCCGAACAGGCCAGCAATCAATGCGAGCGCGACCAGGTCCCCCGTGCGTGGACGTGTAGGGCGAAGTTGCATATTGGAGTGAGTCAGGTCTGGCTGAGTGTTCGAGCGGAAGGGCCAACTGGCCCAGCGTCTGCGCCCCAGTCGCCTCATGCCCGCCGGAAGTCGAACCGCCGGAGCCACTGCGTACTCAGCTGGAGCAAGTTGTGCTCGATGGCGCATTTCTCGATGTCCCCAAGCCTATAGAGTGACGCGTGCTGCAGGGCGAAATGGTATCATCTTGCGCGCTCGGACGAAAGGTCAGGGTATCGGTCCGCATAACGTTTGGTTGTGCTGCGGCCGCTCCCATTAAGATGCAGGTGGGCGGCCGCGCCGTACCGAAGTGTACGATAAAGCGCGGCCGCCCACCTGCTTCACTGACGCGGCCGACTGCACCAACCTTCGTTAGGGCGCCTGAGCACGAATCTGGGCGTCGAGACCGGATACCGAGTGCGCGGACGCCGGCTCAGGCAGCCACGAGAAGTAACTCGCGGTTGCGCCACTCCAGTCGGGCGAGCCCGCCGACGAGCAAGCCCTCCACGAGTAGATGGGCGAGACCGAACTTCGATGCGTTCGCAGCGACAATGATCGCAGTGAGTCCGCACAGTCCGGCCCACAACGCGTTCGCCACCACCAAGAGCACGATGAGCGCTCGCGGCCTGAAGCCTCGACGTGCAAGGGAGAACGAAAACGTCCCGTATGCCACGTTCGCGACGCCCATGACGATGAGGAGGTCGACCGGCAACGCGTAAAGCCGGCTCAACCATCCGGAGAATGCCAGCGTGAGCGCGCCGCTGAGAAGTCCAGCACTGCAGTCGATCCATAGCAACGACCGGAGTAGACGCACGCTTGAGACTCTCCGCGACGACGAACGATGTGTGGGTCGCCCTAACGCTGGCTTCTGTTGCGAGCGGACCGCCCGATGCTTCGTGCTGCGCTGATGGTCGGTCCGCTCGGCAACAGCAAGCATCGTTAGGCCCGCGCCACGCGAACGTTGCGTCGAAACAGCCCGTCGCGCAACGGAACGGTGACGGGCCGCTTGTACGGTGGGTGTATGCTCGGCGCTCCCGTGACTCGGAGCACCGATGGCCGAGCCCGCGCCCGCGGCGCGTGGCGTCTACAAACCCCGACGGCCCCAAGCGTCGCCGCTCTTTCGGTTGGTGTCGGATCACCTGCACCGACTGCAGACGGTCTACGACGAGCGCTTCGCCCGCGAGTACGGCCCGTGGCGTCCGGTGGTCGGCGACGTGGCCGACAAGTTCCTCGCCTGCGGGGTGCTCGAGCACGGGTTCGCCCGCATCCGCTGCGAAGCCTGCACGCACGAGTACCTGCTCGCGTTCTCCTGCAAGTGCCGCTACTTCTGCCCCAGTTGCCACGCCAAGCGCCTGGCCATCTGGACGCAGTGGCTGGACACCACGCTCCTCGCGCCCGTGCCGCACCGGCAAGTGGTGCTCACCATCCCCAAGCGGCTGCGCGCGTATTGTCTCTATCGGCGCCGCCTGCTCGGCGAGATCGCGCGTGTCGCCGCCCGCACCGTCACGGCCGCCATTCGCACGCTGACCGGCGAGCGCGACCTCGCGGTCGGTATCGTGGCGTGTCTGCAGACGCATGGCTCGCGCGCCAACTGGCATCCGCACCTGCACCTCCTCGTCACCGACGGCGGGTTCCGGCTCGACGGGTCCTTCGTCTCGTGGCCGGCGCATGACACGGCCCGTTTGACGGAAGCGCTTCGCCGCGCCGTGCTCCGGCTCTTCGTGCGCTTGGCCCTCTTTGACGAGGACCAAGCCGCCGGGATGCTGACGTGGCCGCACTCGGGGTTCCATGTCCACACGGCCGTCTGGGTCCCCGAGGACGATCGCGCATTCGCGACCCGCCTCGCGCGCTACTGCGCCCGCAATCCCGTCGCGCTGGAACGGCTCACCTACGACCGCGCCGCCAAGGCCGTGACCTATCGCTCCGATAAATCCGAGGGCCCGACGGCGGGGACCGAAACCGCCGACCCGCTCGAGTTCCTCGCCCGGGTCCTCGTGCACATTCCGGACAAGGGCCACGTTACCACGCGGTACTACGGCTGGTACGCCAACCGCCCGCGCGGGATGCGGGTCAAGGCGGCGCTCGCCGCCATGGACGGGCCGCCGGCGATCGTTCGCGCACCACGCCTGGCGCCAAGCGAGGCCACCCGCCGGTGGGCGGCGCTCCTGCAGCAGATCTTCGAAGTCGACCCGCTCGCCTGTCCCACCTGCCACGGCGCGATGCGCATCGTCGCCTTCATCACGCAGACGTCGGTGATCGACCAGATCCTCGCGCATCTCCGCGCCCGCCTTGCGCCCGCGGCCCACACCGGCGCGCGGAGCCCCCCTTCGACGCGGGCCCCCGCGAGCCGGGGCACGGCCCGCGCCCCACGCCCGTTCGCTGCCGCCCCGACGACCCCATGAGGTCGCGCCCCCCCCCCCCGACGCCCCGCGGCCACGCGGGGACGTTCGGCGTGCGCGGTCGTCCCACGGGCGCGTCCGATTAGGCCCCGCCGGCCTCGGCCACCCCACGCTGACCGCCGCTCGTACGGCGCGCACGGCGCCCGTGCGAGACGCAGGGCACACCGCCGCCCGTCCGCGGCGCTGGCGAGGTAAGGGATCGCGCCGTACGTTCGACGAGTAGTCGACCGACCCCGATTGAAATTCCTATCCCGCCCGCACAGTGGCACGCCTTCGTCGTGGCTGGATTGCCGCGTACGTGACAACAGGCACATTCTCCATCCCCGTTCAGCACGAGGTTATTGAGGATCAGTACCCGCTTCTTCTCATCAATGGATCGATGCTCGCCAGCATCATTCTTCGTATCGCGGAAATCGCTGTACACTCTGTCGACTCAATCATCACGACAATCGATGAGGAGTATCCTACTCGCGTTAGCGGCCGTCGCCCAAGTGAGATTCTACGCGATTAGCAAGTCTCACGACGACTTGTCAGAAGTGGCTTCGCTTTTTCTGACAGCGACACGGCGCGCGCAATGTACGCCGGCGGGCACTTACGCGGCTACCCGAACGGGCGACCGCAGGGTGAGGAAGCATGCCTCATTGGAGGGGTGATTAGCGAGGCTCGAGTGGCGGCGGTGCCCCTTGTAGCGCATGAGATGGCGGCCGAGGCTGGTGTTCCCGTCGAACCCCCATCTCACAATCAGTCTCCGACTCTGCCGCCCACTCATGGGCACGGCAACCGAGGATGCGAGTGGTGAGGCAGCCGCTCTCATTGCAGAGGGGCGGGCGGCACGAAAGTACCATTTGTCAGAAGGTCGGTCACTTCGACATCGACCTTTTCAAGTAGCTCGTGCTGTCGTTCAATTCTGGAGATGACATCGAGGAGGTCCTGCGCGTTACTGTCTTTGAAGGTGCCGCGGAGGTACGCCGACGTGCGTTCGCGCAACCACTTGTCGATGACCGGATGTCCAGCGATTCGCGTCCCCATTACGCGGGCCGGCACGCCAGAGATGATGACCGAATTCATATTCTCCCCGATCAACGTGAGAGCCAGCGACTCCTCTTGGTAGCTAAACTCGCGAAGGGAAATCTCCGTAACGCCGCTTGGCCACGCAGCAACTAATGACGGCAATAGTGTTACCGCAGTCTGAAAGTTCTCGTAACCCGCGAGCCTTTCGCCGAGCGCACAGAGACTTGCCCTGACGGTCTCGTCAAATGCAATAGGTATGCGAGGCGGGGCAGAGGGGTCGGAGGACGCGAACAAGACGCCCTCGAACGTCTCCAAATAGGCAGCGCTGCTCATGACCGCAAATACATAGTATAGAACACTCCGACTGGGGTTCGGCGCGAACGCGAATAGCGCCTCGACGTCAGCCGTTAGGTTGGAGCAAATGGCGTGAGACCCGTCTTTGGGGTTGGTCTTAGGATAGAGGTCACAGTACAACATTGCATTGCCGCGAGCAGCGATGTCATTGTCCGGAAGGTCCCACGCAAACGTGACGAAGCGTGTTAGGGTCTCACCTACGTCCTTTGGGGCTGGAGCCATCGCAATACCTACCGCGCCCTTGGCGAATGCTCTCCGCACCTCAGGCCTGGAACGCGTTCCACCGCCGGGAGCATCATTGAGGGCATTCCATACGCCATCGCTCTCTGCTAGCCACCCGCGCAAGAATGGCCGGAAGAGATAGGGCTTCCGAAGCGCCGCACTGCTCGCAACGACGCCAAGTGAAGCTCGCACAGCCGGCGTGAGCTTATTGGCATTCGGGCGCTTTTTTTGCCCAGAGAACCATTGATCGACCATTTCGTTGTTCGTGACGCCGGTCCCAGAAGCGATGGCTTTGCACCGGCGTTCAAGAAATGGCTCAGACGTGTGGAACAGCAGGGCCGCAGGTGCAGCCTTGATGCCGGAACACTTTTCTGCAAAGATGCCAGAATGCGCCCCAGTCTTGGCTAGCGGCCAGCACTGCAGCCATTCTTTCGCTGGGTACGATTGGGCCGGTGCGAACAACCACGGTTCTTCGTCCACCGAAAGTGCCTGAAAGGCACCGGGGTCTGGCGAGGCCGCAAGGTAACTCTTCTTCTCCGCGACAGTTGAAGCCGCGATAGATAGATGAAATACCTTGGCGGCGACGCTCCCCGTGTGAGCGGCTGCTTGCGGCGTGATAGACGGGTGGCCACCAGCCAACACGGGTACCGCCGGCGCGCTCGCGGATGTTGGGACCGCGCCCCCGTCATCTGACCTTAGGTCTGCTTCGCCAACTGGAGATGCAGCAGGAGAGGTGCCTCCTTTGCTGGAGCCGGACGGGGTCGCTCCCCTGAGGACAGCCAGCAGAACCATGCGACCCTGCTGGACCTGAAAGAGCGAGTGCGTCGCTCCACCGGCACGTGCATCCTCATCCAGTTCCAGTACGTAGACCGCTTGGAAATGCCTGGTAAGCCACCGTCTCGCGTATTTGAAGGACACCGCTTGCGCAAAGGCGCCAGGCAAAACTAGCGCAACGATTCCGCGACCAGAGTCCAGCACGCGCTGCGCACACCAACGGAGGAACCGAAATGCTTCGTTGTTAAGTGCCTTTTGAATATTCTGTCGGTCAGACAGTTCACGCACGGGCGGCCGAAAGTCAGCCAACTGTCTTTCGATCGTGAGCCGAGCGGCGTCGCCAACACGTCGAATCGAGGAAGGCGGGTTGCCGATGACAACGCGAAGAGGTGGCTGGGCCAGTGAACATGCCTCGCGGAGCTCGTCACTGAATCCGTCGGTGCCCAGCTCCGGTGTGCGCAGCAAGTTGTCCGCGAGGGTATCAGTCAGCAATACTCTGGTCCTGTTGGCATACACAGTCCCGTTCGTCGCGCCGGCGAGCCGGTAATGTGCCAAGGCGTATGGTGCAGGAAGCACTTCGAAGCCCACCAAGAGTGGGACATGGTCACCAGATGGAGTGCAGTGCCGGACCACGGATTCGAGGAAACCACCCGTCCCACAGCAGGGGTCGATAATTCTCTCTGCTAGCGTCGCCAGCTCATTTCCGAACTCTTGCACCGAGAGTGCGTTCGTAGTTCTGACCAGCCAATCCGTGAGTTCAATCGGCGTGAAGAAGACTCCCCTCTCGAAGCGGACCTTAGGACTAAAGGCGACGAGAAACTGCTCGAACAACGCGTGGAAATCCTGCGGGCCGGGCTCCGTGCCCATGTACTCCGCATGCGCGAGCAGTCCAGTAACATCTGAATACCAGTCCCGCAACCACCCGTCCATGTCGAGACAGTCCCCGAGGAGGTCGGTGATGGCCTTGAATGGCCGGAGCGCCTCGGCCTCCTCGGAGTCGTCATCTGCCCAAAATGCTGAGATCTTCGCGCGGCGCGCCTCTGGATCTTCGCTTCCTTCGAGAAGCCGTGTGTGCACATAGAACAATCCAAAGGTCAAGACTTCTGCGATGAAGTCGGCACACTGGTCCGGGTGTCGAAGGGTCCGGTCGTGGTGTTCGCTAACCACACCCTGTAACTCATGCAGCGAGATGATTAGGCGATCCTCCTCATTGGAGGACCCGCTACCCGCCGGAGCCTCCAGCAGGGGCCGTACCGCCCTCGCCAGCAGCCGCGCACGACGGGCGAGTTGTTCCACTAACTGTCGCTCCGTCCATTTGCGAAAGCCTGGATTCTCGAGCAGCCCCCGAAACAGAGTCTCGCTACCAACATCAACGGGAAGCGTGGCCCAGTCACCTGCGCTCGGTAGCGGCTTGGGCACGAGCGAAGTACGAACTGGCGCGGAGCCGGGCCCCTCGTAGTACAAGAACTCGATACCATCGAAAACAAAAACCGGGCGACCCAGTTCTAAGTAGCGCTGGACCTGTGAGTCCTCCTTTGCCGACAGCGTCAAGGGCCCCGACTTGTCCAGGCTCTTGTGGTCGCCGAGGCAGAATACTCCGAACGTCTTCCGGTCCTCCAAGCGCCAATCAGGTTTGCTCTCACGAGTGACATGCGTATCGTGATGAACCGCAATGTCGGCGCCGGGTTGCTTGAACATGTCCACCAGCGCGTCGACGAATCGATGCACCTGCGGACGCGTCGCCATCTCAATAGAAGTGGCGCCGGAGTCTTCGGCATCACGGCACGCACGCTGGAACTCGCGAAGATACGTTCTCACGAGTTTTTCGTAGGTCATCATGCTATCTGCCCCGGGCGGTCAAGGCGTCGCGTACCGCTGTTCCGAGCGCGGCGGCGAAAACGGGCGGAACCGCGTTTCCGATCTGCCTGGCGATCTCGACCTTCGTGCCCACAAACCGATAGTCCGGGGGAAACGTTTGGAGCAACGCGCCTTCATAGAGCGAGATCGTCCGCAACTGCTCGGGATGCCCGAACATCCCTCGCGTGAACGAATCAAAGCGCGCGGTGATCGTCGGGGCGACTTCGTCCCAACTCATTCGACCATAGACGTTTCGATGACCGATTTGGTCCGCACTGAAGCGATGACACTCTGCCAGTAACTCCACCGGAAGGTGCTCCCGCCCCTGTCCGCCCTTGAGCGCGCGCAGCCGAGCCACATTCTTCTCTGTCAGTCGGTCAGCGCGGTGTCCGGGAAATGCCGGATGGTCTCCCCCAGCAGCAGGGGGAGGAGGGAGGTTCCCAATGACCTCACGTACACTTTGTGGCCGCGACGTGACCTTGCGTGGCCAAGCGAAGACGGTGTGCCCATCAGGAGCCAGCTCGCCAACGAGAATGTAGCGTCGACGCCGTTGGGGTACACCATACTCCTGGAAGTCCAAAACTAATTCGTGGCAGCAATACCCTTCATCACGCATTCGCTTCTTGAAGCGCTCGAGTACGGACCTTCCACGGCTTCCCCCGATCCCCGGCACATTCTCCAAGACAAAGAACGCAGGCAGGGCCTCGATAATCAGGTCACCATAATCGTCCACGAGCAAGTTGCGCTCGTCATTCTCGGCGCCGACCGTTCGCTGAATGCTAAATCCTTGGCAGGGCGGCCCTCCTGCCAAGAGGTCGAGTTGCCCCCTAATCAGTCCAGTGGTCGAGAGTAATCCCTCACGCAACACATCTCGCACGTCGGCGCACAACGAGGGATGGTCGAGATACTTCCGGTTTGCCTCTACGGTTGCAATAGCTGACTCGTCGAGGTCAAAAGCGAGAAGGATGTCGAATCCTGCCCTCTGCAGGCCAATAGAAAGGCCGCCCGCGCCACAAAAGGCATCAACGGCAGAGAAGCCGTTCATCTACGACTCATTTTCAAGCCCGCAATAACGCCAGCAAACGAGTTGTTGACTGGTGCAGCGACCAAGTCCTCTACGGGCATTTCTTCGGGAACCTCTCCGCGCAAGCTCGCTAGAATGGATGACGCAACCGCAACGGACAGCAACGGTGGAACGGCCTCCCCGATCTGACGAAAGACATCGTCAGAAGTGCCCGCAAAAGAAAAACCGTCGGGAAAGCTCTGCAGCCGTGCCGCTTCCCGCATTGTAAGCCCACGATCTTGTTCAGGATGAATGAATCTTCCGCTGGCTGGATTGCGTGCGTAATGCGTAATCGTTATCGCGGGGCGATCCCAGTACAACCGACCGTACACATCGGCAAACCCAGCGAAGTTCTGCAGGCATTTCGGACCAACGCCGGCTGGGCGGCTTCCACCATTCTTCGGCACAGCTCTTATGACGTCCAAGGTAGATGCACGATGCGCTGCGCTCTTGTGAAGACTGTCCGTCTTGCAGGGCTTACCTGCTGTTACCACCGGGAGGTCGCCAATCGCATCCCGGACGGTTCGGAACTTCTGGTGAGGGAGCCTGGGAAAGGGGAGCAAGAAGGGGCGCTTCATCGCCACGACGAGGGAGCGAAACCTCTCCTGCGGGACTCCTTGCGCCGCGGCATTGTGCACCGCCTGCTTGACCACGTAGCCGACCCGTTCGAGGCTCTCGCGAAAGTACAGAAAGTGCGACCAGTACTTCGATGATAAGAGTTCCGGAACGTTTTCCATGACCACGCAATCAGGCTGCATCGAGACGGCGACTTTCGTGAACGCCTCGACGAGCCCGTTTCGCTCATCGACCTCGTCCCAGTTCTTCTTACGATGGGCTGAGAAACCCTGACAGGGGGCGCATCCGATCAGGACCGTCGGCCGGTCCGCTCGATAGTCGAGACGCCCAAGTAGTGCACTGCGTGCGCGCGAAGAACGCGCGAGTTCTCTTATATCGACCGCAATCGCGGGCACGGCGAAGTTGCGGCGATACGTCTCCAGCGAAGCTTCGTTGATGTCTACCGCACCCAATAGTTCAAACGCATTGAGGGAGTGCGCGAGCGCGGCGAAACCCAAAGACATGCCTCCGCAGCCAGAGAACATGTCAATCACTTGAACCTCACCACCGACACGAGGAACGGATAGCGGCTGCCAGCGCTCAAGGGAGCGCTGGCCTACGCGGAAGTACTCATCTGCAGCTTGGTGACGGGGCGTCCGGGCAACGACCATTCGTTCGGAAGGTGGGGCAGGCGTGGAATAGGTGGTCAATCCAGTGCTCGTTAGGCAGGTTCTGGGCTTTGACAAAACGGATACGGAGAATGTACGAAAAGTACGGAGGCCCTACGACATTTCAGGTTTATAGGCGAACAGCTGCAACTTCGCTCTAGCACCCGAATATTCGGTCATGACTGCGGCAGGGCCACCGCGGTCTTTTGGAGTGACTGCTGGCCGTCGCCCGCCGCCAGCAGGTTGGTGGAGTTGCGGGCCGGTGCCCTTGGCGGAGACTCCAGTCTTATCGAGCACTGACCCGTATCATAAGAGTACCCGCAAGAGCGTGCTGCTTGTAGAGGTGCTGAATCGTGCCGAGAGTGCCGGAGGCTCCACCCTCACGCCGCTACCGCCAACCGCACAATCTCTGCCCACCGGATCAGTCGCCCTAGTTCCTCAGCGCCAGCCTATCCACCTTGATCGCGATCAATTTTCGGAGTCGCGGTGTCGCCTCGTCATGCTCGAACCGACTCTCGATCTCGCGGGCGAGTGCCTGGAGCTCAGGGATGGATTCCGTGAGCTGGATACGGCCTAGGTAGCCAGCCATCTCCAACGGGGTCATCTCGGGTGAATCAGACATGCGCGCCTGTTCCGCTCACGCCGCCACCGCCTTCCGCACCATCTCCGCCCACCGGATGAACCGGTGCCCATCCACCTCCCGGAACGTCCTGACCTTCCGCAACGTCGTGTGCCCATTGCTCGACCCATCATCGTTCGTGTTCCCCTCCACCGTCACGCAGACGTGCACGTCCCGCTCGTGCACCCGCTCCTCCTCCTGCACGCCGACCACGATCCCGGTGTGGATGAACCGGTTGCGCATCCGGCTGTAGAGCAGGAAGACATCACCGACGTAGGGCTCGTCGCGCAACACGCCGTTCGCACGCGCCGCCCGCGCGAGCGCGTCGCAACTCCCCGTGGCCGGCAGCGGCCAGCTCGACCGCTTCGTGAGGTGATCGTAGTGCGCCGAGTGGCCCACGTGATGCACGAACGCCGCGCACCAGGGCTGACCGGGCGGGAGTGAGACGCTGCGGAGGAAGTGCTCGACCATCTGCCCACGGTTGTCCCCGCCCTGCTCGCTCACGCCGATGAAGGCGTTGGCGGCGGCGACCAGGAGGGCCGGGCTGAGCGGCACGATGTGCGATCGGTGCGAGAGCATGGTGACCTCGGGTCAGCGGGAGGTGGGGAGGCGAACGGGATTGCGACCGCGCACGAGGCGCGCGCTTCCGGGCTCGACCATGACGAGGCTCTGATCCACGTCCACGGGTTCGATCACGGGCGCCAGCGTCATCGGCGACGGCGGGAGTGCCCCATGACCGGGGAGCGCGTGGACCTGCACGTCGGTGGTGTCGGCGCGCGCGATCACGGTGAACTCCGACTCACTGGCGGTCACGTACCCGACGGGGGTCTGCACGACGAGCGCCTTGGTCCGTAGCCCTGCGTCGAGGGGCTCGAGTTCCGGCACCCGGAACCGCGCCGTGCCCGTGAGGATCAGGTGCCGCATCCCGCGCAGCCGGCGCTGGGCGACGCGCAGTTCCGCCCCCGGCGTGAGCCGTACCGCGATGCCGTTCTCGAGCGTGATCCAGCCGCTCTGGTACGGCACCAGATCGGTCGCGGGCTTGGCCGCGACCGCGCCGCTCGGCGCGACCCAGCCGTCCGTGGGAACGGGGAAGTATTTGGGCCTGATCACGTCGACCCAGATGGTGGCGCCGAGCGGGACGGCGACCATGAACGCGACCACGAACCACAGGATCCGTTCCCAGGTACGCCGGCTGCTCCAGAGGACGCGATCCGGTGCGGGTGCGGGTGCCGGTGCCGGTGCCGGCGCGGGCGGCCCTGCCGGTGGCTCCTGCGGCCGGTTCGGGAACCCGGTCCGCTTCACGAACTCGGCCCAGTCCCGCTCCAACTCGCCCTCCGGGATAGGAATTTCGATCGGGGTCGGTCGAGTATACGGCGCGATCGCCGCCCCCGCGAGCGCCGCCAGACGGGCGGCGACGTGCTGGCTGACGCGATCGCGCGCCTCGTGGGCCGTGCGACCGGCGGTTCCCGTGGGGGGTCGATGCCAACGGGGACCGATCTGACGTACCGTCGGGACTCCCGCTCACGCCACAGGTCCCCGCGTCGTCGCGGGGCGTCGGGGAGGGGCACTCATGGGGTAGTCGGGGCCTCGGTGGACGGGCGTGGGGCACGTGACGGGCCCCGGCTCGTGGGGGCTCGTGTCGATGGGGGGCTCCGTGCGCCGGTGTGGGCCGCGTGCGCCGCGCGGGTGCGGAGGTGCGTGAGGATCTGGTCGATCACCGAGGCCTGCGTGATGAATGCGACGATGCGCATGACGCCGTGGCAGGCGGGACACGCGAGGGGGTCGACCTCGAAGATCTGCTGGAGCAGCGCCGCCCACCGGCGGCTGGCCTCGGTGGGCGCGAGTCGTGGTGCGGGGACGATGGCGGGCGGCCCGGCCGCGGCGGCGAGCGCCGCCTTCTCCCGCATGCCGCGGGGGCGGTTGGCATACCAGCCATAGTATCGCGTCGTGACGTGCCCTTTGTCGGGGATATGGACCAGCACCCGGGCCAGGAACTCCAGCGGGTCCACGGTCTCGGTGCCGGCCGTCGGACCGTCCGACTTGTCGGATCGGTACGTCACGGCCTTCGAGGCGCGGTCGTAGGTGAGCCGCTCCAGCGCGACCGGATTCCGCGCGCAGTACCGGGCGAGAACAGCGCGACGGTGCGCAGACGGCGGGCGTCGCCTCCCCGCGTGGCACGGACCCAGAGCGGTGGCAAGGCAAAAAGCAGCGCCAGCCCCACCGACGACAGGTGCGTCAGCACGGTGGCGGCAAACAGCGCGGCGGCCAGCGCGAACCGGGCGCGACGACCCCGTCCAGCCGGCGAGTCGAGTGCCGCTCCGAGCGTCGCGACAAACGCAAGCGCGAGCGTCAGGCCCACGCCCTGCTTCGCGACGGTGATCAGATAGAAACTCCCCGCTGCGGTCGCGACCAACGCGGCGCCTGCCACGCCCGCCGCGCGTTCGCCGGTCGCGCGGCGGACGATCGCGTAGACCGGCACGGCGGCGAGCGCGGTGGCGAGCGCGGCGCCGAGCTTGGCGCCCGCGATCGGGCCGAACGCCCACGCCCCTGGCAGCATGAGCCAGAATGCCATGGGCGACGCCGGGTAATAGAGGTGGTGATCGCGTAGCAGCGATCGCAGCTGGACGGCATAGTAGAACCCGTCGATGCCGAGGGGGTAGGGGGATGACTCGAGGAATCGCCACCGCGCGACGAAGGCGACAGCCACGATCGCGGCGACCGCCAGCACCGCGAATAACGGAGCCAGTCGGTCCAGCTGCGCACGCATTGTGGTCACGTGAGAAGGATCGCTGTTAGACAGCTGCGGGTTCACGCGCGCCGACGCCAGCGGCGCGGATTGCGGACCTGGCCGAGGCAGCCGCGGATCTCAACACGTCCGTCGAGTTTTCGATAATAAATCGCGTACGGAAACTTGGTCATCAAGAGGCGACGAAGACCGCGGTGCACGTCCGGCCCCGCCTCGGGCATAAACTGCACCAGTTCGAACGTCCGATCGAGGGCGTCAAGGAACTCGTCGCCGAGACCAATCCGTTGCGTCTCGTACCATTTGAACGCATTGCTGATGTCGGTTCTCGCTCGCGCAGTGAAGGCGAGCGCGGAGCTCATGGCTTCGGACGCCCCAAGTGCGCGCGCACGTCTTCCCAAGAGAGCGTGGCTTGTTCAGTGGGATCGTCGAGGCGCTGGTCCAACTCCTCGCGATGCCACTCGGGCACACCGACAACATCGGGCGACGCGGCGAGGCTATCCCAGACATCCTCAACGAGCCGCAGCCGGTCGGCCGGCGGCAATCGGAGAATTTCGTCTAAGAGCGCGTTGGGCGTCATGACTCAAACTCGCAGGATTTGGCCGGGAGAACAAGGCCGGCTCGTGTAAGTCTAACGTGGATTAGCTTGACCTGCCTATTCCATTGTTCCCTGATTAGACAGGTCTGCATAATCAGCGACAGAAAGCTTGGATGCGGACGAGCCCCTCGCAAGTACCTCGCGTGCCAACGTCTAGCCGCCGGGCGCTCAGCTAACCCTTTAGTACGTGGCGCGCAGGCTGTGCCACTCGCCTCGCAAGCTGTTGCACTCGCCTCGCAGGTTGTTGCTCCTGCCCTCGCGCTCAGTGCTCCCTCTCCCCGATCGTCGACTCCCGATGTGCCGGCTGATCGAGCCCCCGCCCTATACAACTGTTTTGAGGGGCGATACCTATAAATGCCAGATTGGCGGTGCGGATTTGGCAGTCGGCTTTATAGAAAAAGATCCGCCGCGCGACTACGCTAAGCGCGCTGCGCCAAATCGAGCGCGCGCTGCGACGATGGACCGACCTGCTAGCGAACGAAGCCTGTCTCTGGACCCTCGTCCCGCCCCCCTGCAGTCCCCCGCGCCCGCCACCAGCGCCCACTACACCGGCCTCCGACGCGACGGTAGCCCGTCCAGCGGACTCCGCACCCCCAACCCCCCGCGGTTCAGCACGTGAGTGTAGATCATCGTCGTACTCACGTCGCGGTGCCCCAACAGCTCCTGCACCGTCCGGATGTCATAGCCCGCCTCCAAAAGGTGCGTCGCGAAACTGTGCCTGAAGGTGTGGCACGTCGCGCGCTGACTGAGGCCCGCCGAGCGCGCACCCGCGGTCACCGCGGCCTGCACCACCGTCTCGTGAAGATGATGACGCCGCCGTTCCCCGGTCTCCGGGTCGCGGTACTCGCGCGTCGCGGCAAAGACCCACTGCCACTCCCATCGACGACCGGACTGCCCACCGAGCTTCACGCGCATCGCATCCGGCAGCGCTACGTACCCAGCGCCGCGCCGCACGTCGAGGTCGTGCTGTGCCTGGCGCGCACTCAAGTGGATCCTCATGTCCGCGACGATGCTCTCCGGTATCATCGTGCGCCGGTCGCGCCCACCCTTGCCGTGCCGCACCGTGAGCTCGCCGCGGTCGAGGTCGAGGTCCTTCACGCGGAGTGTGCAACACTCCATCACACGCAGGCCGCTACCGTACAGGATCCGAGCCATCAGTTGCGATACGCCGTTCATCCGCTCGATCACTCGACGCACATCGTCGGCGCTCAGCACCGTCGGCAGGCGAGCCGCACGCTTCGCGACGAGATGGTCCGTCGGCGCGGCCATCGGCCGCTCGAGCACCACCTCATAGAGGAACCGGAGCGCGGCGAGCGCCTGGTTCTGCGTGCTCGCACTCACCTTCCGGTCGCGCGCCAGGTGCGTGAGGAAGTCACGCACCTCCGCGAGGTCCATCGCGCGCGGATGCCGGCGGCCATGGTAGCCGATGAACCGGCGTACCCAGTGCTCGTATGCCTCGAGCGTGCGCGGGCTGTAGTGCTTCGCCGCGAGCCGGTCCCGCAGGACCTGCAGCAGCGTGGGAGGAGTGGCCATGCCTTGAATTCTCCCGTGCGCGAGCGGGAGTCACCAGCGGACCTCCGCAGGCGTTACCGCTTCGCCGCTCGTACGTCGCGCGGAGCGAGCACGAACCCGCGGATGCGCCTGAGCACCTCGCTGTCGCCACGGCTGGTGCGCGCGAACGCACCGACGGTCACGCCATGGTCGCCGGGGACCCAGAGCTCGTCCACCGAGGCACCGACCTCACGCAGGTGCGCCACGAGCGACGTCGTGTTGCGCGGCCGGACCGTCGTGTCGTCGCGACCCATCGCAAGCAGTGTGCGCGGGACGTCGTGCCGGACGAAGTGGACCGGCTGCGCATCGTGCTCGCGCTCCGCCGATCCGCCGAAGGTCGCGCGCAGCAGCTTGGAGTCGAGCACGAAATCATACGGTCCGGATAGACCGATGAAGCCGGCGAATATCCCGGGCGTGAGTCCCTGCTTGGCGAGATATCGCTCGTCATACGCCACGAGCGCGGTGATCTGCGCGCCGGCGCTGTGGCCCATGAGGAAGAGTCGCGTGGTGTCACCGCCCCACTCGCCGACTCGTGCGCGCGCATGCGCGACGCCGGCCGCGACGTCATCCACGAACGCCGGAAAGCGCGTCGCGGGCATCAGGCCATAGTTGGGCAGCACGGCGACGAAACCCTGCATCGCGAGTCCCTGCCCCACCCACCGGTACGCCTTCTTGTCACCGCTCTCCCAACTGCCGCCATGCACGAAGATCACCACGGGGAGCGGACCGGGCAGGGGCAGACCATCCGCGCCGCGCGGACGGTACACATCGTAGCGCTGCCGCTCACCAGCGCCGTACACGACCTCGATGCGCGGCGCGTCGCCGTTCTCCATGACGTTGGCAGCGCTGAGCAGGATGCCGGTGCAGCCCCACGACGAGAAGGCGAGGGCGGCGGCGAGGAGGAGTGAACGGGATGGCACGCCGCTCACGGAACGATCGCCGCCGGCACCTTGAGGAACCGGTCGTACCACCCCACCAGCGTCTCATGGAAATGCGTGAACTCGCGCTCATTGGTCATCGGGATCCCATGACCACCCTCGGCGTAGTTCACCCACTCGACGTTCTTCCCGAGCCGGCGCAGCGCGTAGTACATCTCGCGCGTGTTGATCGCCGGCACGTTGTGGTCCTCGCCACCCGTCATGAGCAAGAGCGGCGTCGTGATCCGATCGGCGTAGAGCACGGCCGAATGCTCGATGTACTTCATCGGCGCCTCCCAGAGGGTCGCACCGATCCGGTCCTGACTCCGCTCGGCGGCGTGCGTGTTGCGGTCACCGAGGCGGGGAGAGTCAGTATAGAACGAAATGAAGTCGACCTTCCCGGAGATGTTGACAGCCGCCTTGAAGCGCTTGGTCTGCGTGATCAACAGGTTGGTCGCGTAACCACCGTAGCTCGTGCCATGCACGCCGAGGCGCCCCGAGTCGGCAACGCCCATCGCGATCACCTGGTTCGCCGCCGCCGTCACACCCTTGAGCCAGGCCTCGCCGGGATACCCGGTCTCGAAGCCCACGCTCGGCTTCACCACCGCATAGCCGCGCGAGGCCAGGAGATTCGCCATCGCGTCAAAGGTGTCGTCGAAGAACGTCTCGTAGACGAGAAAGATCGTCGGTGCGGGCTTCGCCCCATTGGTGGGGTGATACAGCACGCCCCATTGTGGCGTGCCGTCGGCGTCGAGGTAGCGGATGAGCTCGGTGCGCGCGAGCGACTGCGGCCCGAGCTCCGGGTTCGACTCGATCAGACGGCGCGGGCTGCGGAGTGCCAAGTCCGCGACGTAGGGATCGGCGGGCCGGTTCGATGCGCCGATGTTGAGCGCCATCGTCTCGCCGTTCCGCGAGAGCTGCACCCCGGTGCGGAACTGCCCGTCACGCGCGAGAGTGTCGGTGCGACTGCTCGCCCGGTCCCACCGCACCAGTCCGCGTTCCCAGCGGTCGCGCCTGTTCACAGCGAGATAGACGTAACGGCCGTCGTGCGACCACTGCAGCACGGTCGGCCGCGGACTCGTGAGGTCGGTGCTGTCGGGCAGCACGGCGATGCGGGTAATGGCACCCAGCGTGTCCACGAGGTAGAGCCCGTCGAGCCGCGAGGCGATCACGGCGTCGCCAAGTGGTGCAGTGCGCACGAGACTCCAGCGCGTCCGGGCGCGACGGTCGCGCGCGGCGCGGCTCGTGTCGCTCGCGGGAATCGAATCGGCGGCGAGGATCCGGCGGCGCGTGGAGTCGGCGTCGTCACCGACGCGCCCCATCCACACCGCGCCGTCGCGTGCATAGAAGAACCGCCGCGAGTCCTCCGCCCACTGCAACGTCACACCCCGCAACGTCGGGAAGATCACGCGCGTCGCGGTGTCACCACCCACGCGTGCGACCACACGCTCCGTGCGCCCCATGATCGTCTCGTAGTCCGTGCGCCTGGTGATGTCGTCGTTCCAGACGCGCACGTTGCCGTCGGACGAGATCGCCCACGACGCGATCATCCCGTCGGCGATCAGCGTCTCCACGCGCTGCGTCGCCGGAGTCCAAGCCGCGACGGCCCGACGATTCACCTCGCGACGCAATGCCTCCCACGGCAGGAACGGCTCCCGCTCCCCCGCGCCGAGATGCGTGATCGGTCCGCGCACCATGGTCGCAAAGCGCTCCTGGACCTGCGTGCGCCATACGTCGGTGCGGAGCGCGAAGTAGAGCTGTGTGCCCGCTCCGTTCCAGCGCAGCTCGGAGTTCTCGGCGACGTAACTCCCCGCCGCCAGGCGCGACGCGGTGCTGCGACCCGTGGCGCGCTCCCACACGACGATGCGGGAACGGTCGTCGACCAGTTCGATGAATGCAAGCCGTGTGCCGTCGGGCGACCAGGTCGCCGCGCGCACCGGCCGCCTGCCCGCGAACACCGGCCGCCGCTCGAGGGTGCGGGTGTCCACTGCGAAGAGCTCTACCGGCACCACCCGCAGATAGCTCGGGTCACCATCGCGCGCAGCGACGACACCCAAGGCGTCGCGACGGCGGCTCGTAGTGAGCGCGAGCGATCGGCCGTCGTCGCTCAGGTCGGCGACCGTCGCGGTGGCGACGTCGAGCAGAGCGGATGCGCGCAGGGAATCCGTCGATGCCTGCGGTGCGAACGCGACGATCGTCGCGATGAAGAGTGGAGTCAACACGGGCAGACCGGTCCGGGTGGGGGTGCGGCAGAAACTTACCGGTCGCGGCGGCGCGTGTCACGCGCTGATCAGGTCGCTCGAGATTCGCTTCGCGGCGACTATGCGTCGCCAGACCGAACTCGACTGGAACTGCGTACGCCCCCGATTCGAGGAGCACCCCAAGAAGCTCCAGACGCTGTTCCCAATGGAGCAGACTGGCGGAGAGCCCGATGGGATCGAGCGGGACAAGAAGACCGGTGCGCTGATCTTCTGTGACTGCTCACCGGATACGCCGCGCGTCTGTCCCCGTGAGAAGCTGGAGGGAGAGGTACGGAACTGGGGTCTTTGACTGCGCGTCCCGAACCTTGCCGAACAGGGTGACTCCGCTGGCCGGGGGCTGCGCCATTGCGGTCGACTCACCACAGAGCGAGAACAGCATCAGGAGGAGGAAACGCTTGGTCACGGTTCTCGCCGTTGTATGCGGGTCGCGGCGGGTCGATGTGGCGCCAAGGCCCCCGGTTCCGGATTGAACGTCATCGTCATGTGCGTGAACCCCGACAGCTGCTCCAGGGGTGACGGCAGTTCGAGGATTCCTTCCGGAACTGGTGGCCATACCATCGGTATCGGCTCCGGTAGCGCGGGTTACGGAATCGGTGGGTCGGACGGACGCCGCGCGCGGCTCGTCGTCTGGGTGTGCCGTACGACCCACCTTGCGCCGCGTCGCTCGAGGATGGCCGTGCCGCGCCCGACCGCATCGACCTTGCGCTCACCGGCGTCGGCCGCAATGGCGTATTGGAAGATCGCCCACGCCAACGGTCCGGCGACGCGGACTTGGATCTCGTAGGGGCGGTAGCGGAAGTTCGCAAACTGCTTCAGCTCGGGCCCGATGTGATGGTCGCGGTAGTCCACCCAGCCGCGATTGATGCCCGCGCCCTCCACCACAGTGAGACTGTCGCCCGCATAAAGAGTGTCGAGTGCTACGAGGTCCTTCCGCTCCGCCGCCGCAAAGAGTGCGCGGATCGCGCCCGCCACGCCCACCTGCTCGCCGCGGAGCACGGTGTCGGGAGCCATGCGATCGCGCCGCGCCGCCTCCTGGGCGCCGAGAGGGAGCGTGGCGCCGAGCGCCGCGAGCGCGGTGATGACGGTGCGAATGCGTTGCATGGGTTCTCAGGGAGAGGAGGGGTGCGAGCGCGATCGAGGCGACGCGCGCGCCCTCTGACGATAGCGGCCGCAGCTCCGGCCACGCAAGCTGCGGACGCCGTTACCAGCCGCGCTCGAATCCCAACTGTACCACCCGTGGCAGTCCCGGCAATAATCCGCGCGATCGGTCCACCACGACGGTGCGATCAGTCAGCTTCTTTACCGCAAGCCAGGGCCGAGCCCCCGTGGCGAACACCGGCGCGTTGAGCGGATCGCCGAACTGCTCGCTCACCCTCACTGATTCGACGCGCAGGTCGATCCCCGACGGGTGTCGCCCGCCCACAGTGGTGGTCAGCATCGCTGAAGGCGCGTAGGGAAGCCGGTTGCCCGTCACGCGCACCTTCGCGCCCGTACCGCCAGCATTTTGCTCAACGTACACCTCACCCTCCACATCGCCGCCCGCCACGACCATATCTCTGTCGCTTGATATGTTGCCGTCTGACTCCGCACCGCCTGACCCATGGCATTCATCGGCCATTGCAAGAGTTTACCAGCACCGAGCGCACCTCCCGAGGCGAGAACGCGACCGCAAGGGCCGCCTGCGACATGTATTTAAAGCGATTCGATGATCCCGAGGAGTGCCGCGAATTCGCACGACGCCCTCCGGTTATGCCGGAGGATATGACGGAAACACAATGGGAGAGCGCGAAGAGCGCTCTCCCATTGTGCACTAACTCCAAACCCTGTAACCAGATGCCCAGAGGGGGAATCGAACCCCCATGAGGTTGCCCTCGACGGATTTTGAGTCCGTTGCGTCTGCCGGTTCCGCCATCCGGGCCACCCGCGCAAACTAACGCCGACGAGCGGCCGGATGAAGCACCCTCAGGGACGACCGGTCGGCGGACGCGCTCCACCTCGAGGGGGCCCGCCCATCCCGGGTCGTCCACCGGGCGTCATCCCACCGGGCGTCATCCCACCCGGCCGGCCCACGCCGCCGCCCACCGGCGGACGCATCCCCTCTTCCCGCATCTCCATCATGCGACCACGAATCTGCTCCTCGATCGCGAAGTACCGGGCCCGCTGAATCGGGGTGAGAAAGGTCCCGAGTTCCCGCTGCTGCGCCTCGAGCTGCTCAAAGCGCTCACGCTGCACACCGAGCAGCTGATCGAGTAGCCGCGCAACCTGCGCCTGCCGCGTCGTGTCGCCCGACTGTATCTCGTCGCGGAGGTCAATCCGCACGTCACGCTCGCGCCTAAGCAGTGCGCGCCGCTGCACGTCGAGCCGACGATTGGCCTCGCCAAGTTTGCGCATCTGATCATTGTTGAGCCCGAGCTGCAGCCGTACCACTTCGCCCATCCGCTGGCGTACGCGCGCCTCAAGCGAATCGCGCTCGGCGGCGGGCGGGCGCCTTGGGTCCTGCGCACCCGCCACGGTGCCCGATGCACCGAGCGCGAGTAGTGTACACATCAACCCCATGACGTATGGCGTAGGCATCAGCGGCTCTCCGGGCTATCGACGATTGGCTGTCGCATTGTTGTAGGCTCGATCGGCATGGTGCCGTCGACCTGATCGAGTTCGGCGAGTAGCGCTGCGAGGTCATCGGAGGACAGGTCCACGAGGGGATCGCCCAGGGAGAGTTCACCGTCCGCTGGAGAGTATGTCGCCGCGGAGGCGGTCACCAACACCCCGGCTGTGTCGGGAGCCACGGCGCGGTCGTCGGTCGATGGCGCACGCTCGCCCCACCGAACCGAGAGCGAGGTCACGATCAACAGGGAGGCGGCGGCAGCCACGAACCGTCGCGAGCGCCAGATGGACCGACCGACGGTCAGCGCTGCCGTCGGCGCGGCCGTTGCGGCCCCCTGTTCCAACCGGAGTCCGGAGGTCGACCCGATCACCAAGCGCTGAACGTCGCGGTTCACGGCACGGGCGATCGCCTCGACATCGACCCGCGGTGCGCCGGCCAACAGCACGAGACGCGACGTCTCGAGGATTGCGAGTTCAGCGGCGCAGATCGCGCAGTCGGAGACGTGGGCACGCACTCGGTCCGCCTCGGCCACCCCAAGCGACCCGTGCGCCAGTAGCGGCAAGCGATCGCGGCGCTCTTCGTTCGGGCAGTCAGTCATTGCTCAGCTCCTCCTTGATGATCCGCATGGCATTGTGGTAGTGCACCCGGCACGCCCCATCGGTGCTTTCCACGACTTTGGCGATCTCGTTGTACGGCATTCCTTCCGTGACCCGCAGGGTGAAGACGTCACGCTGCAAGGGCGTCAGACGGGCCACCGCGTCCCTGACCCGTGTCGCCGTCTCCTCCGCCACCAGCCCGTCGAGCGCGTCGTACCCCACCACGGCATGCCTCTCGTCGAGCTCCACGCCCTCCGGTCGTCGTCGTTCCGTGCGCGACCGGTCGAGCAATAGTCGCTTGCAGATCGTAAAGAGCCAAGTCCGGAGCGAGCTGTCGGCGCGAAACGTCTCGAGCGAGGCGAACGCCCTCACGAAGGTGTCCTGCACCAGCTCGTCCACCCCCTCTCGACCCCCGAGGCTCGCAGCGAAGCGGGCCAACGGCTGTGCATGCCGCTCCACCAGCGCCGTGGCTGCCCGCTGATCGCCCCGCCGCCAACGGGCGATCAATGCCTCGTCGGTGGAATCAAAGGTCCCGGAGATTGGGTAAGCCATACGTTCACCCGATGAGACGCCGGCAGCTGTCCGGCGTTAAGATTGGCTTGTGACCATCCCAGAAATCATCGCCCACCGAGGCGCCTCCAGAGAACGTCCGGAGAATACCCTGGCCGCCTTCCGCTGGGCAGTGGAGCTCGGGGCCGACGCCGCGGAGCTCGACGTCCACCGCACCGCCGACGGCGTCGTCGTGATTCACCATGACGCCACGATCGTCGGATGGGGGGCGATTCGGACGCTCACGGGGGCGCAGGTGGCCACGCTCAGGGTGCAGGGCGAGCCGGTCCCGACGCTCGACGACGTGTTCGCGGCCGTCGGAGCGGCCCTCAGGATCTATGTGGAGCTCAAGGGAAGCGATGTCGCCCGCGGCGCCCTCGACTGCATCGCGCGGCAGCCGAGCGGGCTGGGCGCGGCGGTGCATTGTTTCGACCATCGACTGGTGGCCCAGGCCCGGCAGATCGCTCCGCAGGTGCCTCGCGGCGTACTCGAGGTGAGCTACCCGGTCGATACGACCGCGGCCGCGCGCGCGGTCGACGCGCGCGATCTCTGGCGCCAGCGCGATTTCATCGATGAGGCGTTCGTCACAGCGGCACACGCGGAGGGACGCCGCGTCATCGCGTGGACCGTGAATGACGCATCCCAGATGCGCCGCCTCGCGGGCTGGGGTATCGACGCGATCTGCACCGATGACGTCCTCCTCGCGAAGAAGACGCTCGGCTCGTAAGTTTTTGCTCTGCCAGGGGTCCCTTGTGCTCACTCGTTTGAATTCCTCTGTAGGCTCGGTGCACGCCGCCCCGAGCTCGTTGCCTCCTCAATCGCTGAGGTTGAATCTCGTGTTCCGTCATACCCAACTCTTTCTCGCGTTCGCGGCCACGGGGTGCGCCGTCGCATCCACCGCGACCCTCCCCACGCCGCACCCAGCACCCGTCGCCACTCCGGTCACGGCGACCGTGCGCCCCGCACTGGGTGCCGGCGCGACCTCGCGACCCAACGCCGACCCGTTCCTGAGCACCTATGCACCCTTCGCCTCGCGGGCGACGGTGATCCGCAACGTGAATATTTACACGGGTGCGGGGCCCCTCATTCGGAACGGTTCGATCCTGCTGGAGGACGGCAAGATCGCCGCGGTCGGTGCCGCGGTGACTGCCCCGGCGAATGCGGTCATAATCGACGGCGAGGGCAAATACGTGACGCCCGGGCTGATCGACACGCACTCGCATCTGGGCGTGTACCCGGCACCGAGCACTGCGGCGCACAACGACGGCAATGAGGCCACCGCTCCGGTGACCGCGCATGTGTGGGCCGAGCACTCCGTCTGGCCGCAGGATCCACAGTTCCCCCGCGATCTCGCCGGCGGGACCACCACGATCCAGGTGCTCCCCGGCTCGGCCAACCTGATTGGCGGGCGTAGTGTGGTGCTAAAGGTCGTGCCCTCACGTTCCGTGCAAGGGATGAAGTTCCCAGGCGCGCCCTACGGACTGAAGATGGCCTGCGGTGAGAACCCCAAGCGTGTCTATGCGAGTCGCGGACCGGCCACGCGGATGGCGAACGTCGCCGGGTATCGCGCGGCGTGGATCGGAGCGGAGTCCTACCGTCGTCGCTGGGATGCGTGGCTCGCCAAGCCCGAGGGGGACGCGCCCACCCGCGACCTCAACAACGAGACGCTGGCGGACGTGTTGCGCGGCAACATCCTCGTGCACAACCACTGCTACCAGGCAGACGAGATTATGCAGATGATCGACATCGCGAAGGAGTTCGGGTACCAGATCCGCTCCTTCCATCATGGCGTCGAGACATACAAGATTGCCGACGTGCTCGCGCGCGAGGGCATCTCGGCGTCGATCTGGTCCGACTGGGGCGGCTTTAAGATGGAAGCGCTCGACGGCATCAAGGCGAACGTCGGTCTCACGCACGTGGCCGGAGCGCGCACCATCGTGCACTCCGACGACGCCTCCTACTCGCAGCGCTTAAATCAGGAAGCGGCCAAGTCGCTCGCCGCAGCCCGACTCGCTGGCTTGAGCATCAGCGACGAGGACGCCGTCCGGTGGATTACGATCAACGCGGCATGGGCGCTCGGCATCGATCGCCAGACCGGCTCGCTCGAGGTCGGCAAGAACGCCGACGTCGTACTCTGGTCAGCGAACCCGCTCAGCGTCTACGCGCGCACGGAGAAGGTGTGGATCGACGGCGCGATGCTCTTCGATCGCGCGGATGCAGCACAACGTTGGCGCACCGACTTCGAGCTCGGCTACGTCCCTAACGACGGAGGGCGCCGCTGATGCGCGCCATCACGATTCTGCGCCTCATGGCGCTCGCAACACTCGCGACCGGCCCGACCGCCAGCGCCCAGGTCACCGCCATCATCGGCGGCACGGTCTATCCCGTGAACGGACCACGAATCGAGAACGGGACCGTCCTCATGCGCGGCGGCAAAATCATCGCAGTCGGCACCAACGTGTTGGTCCCCGCCGATGCCGAGCGGATCGACGCGCGTGGTAAGTGGGTGACCCCAGGATTCATCAACAGCGCCACCTCGCTCGGACTCAGCGAGGGCGGCAGTCCGCAGTTCTCTGGCGGATACAATGACACCGGGGCGCGCGCGACCGACGGGGTCACGGCAGCATTCGAGGCGTGGAAGGGGCTCAACCCGGCCAACACCTTTATCATTCCTGCACGTCAGGAAGGCGTAACGAGCGTTCTGGTCGCGCCGACCGGCGGAATGGTGGGCGGCCAGGCCGCCGTGATCGATCTGATCGACGCCGTGGCGGCAGGCGAAATGGTGCGCCGCGCGCCGTTGGCCATGGTCGGCGATTTCGGCAATCCCCTCGGCGGTTCAACAGACTCGCGCGCCGAGTACTGGGCCAGGTGGCGCCGCCTTCTGGACGACGTCAAGGCGTATCAGGGCCGCCGAGCGGCGTACGAGGCGGGCAATACCCGCGACCTCGAGGCGTCGCGGGCGAATCTCGAAGCGCTCGGTCCCGTGGTGAGTGGGCAGATGCCGCTGTCGCTCGGGGTCGACCGGGCATCCGATATCATCGCCGCGCTCGCGTTCGCCAAGGACTACGGACTGCGTCTCTGGATCAGGGGTGGGGCCGAGGCCTGGATGGTCGCACGGGAGATCGCGGCGGCACGAGTACCAGTCTTCACCGGTGCGATGAGCAACATCCCGACCGATTTCAACTCGCTCGGCCAGCGTCAGGAGAATGCCGGGCTGTTGCGTGCGGCGGGAGTCACCGTGGTGCTGATCGGCAACGGACCCGGCGGCCCGGAGTCGTTCAATGTGAGAAACATCCGACAGGAGGCCGGGAATGCCGTCGCGTACGGACTCTCGTGGGACGACGCGCTGCGCTCGATCACGCTGGCGCCCGCCGAGGTACTCGGGGTGGCTGGCCAGATCGGCGCAATCGCAACGGGCCTCGACGCCAATGTGGTCGTCTGGAGCGGAGATCCGTTCGAGTTCTCGTCCGTTGCCGAGCAGGTCTTCGTGCGCGGACGCACGTTTGACACGAAGAGCCGCCAACAGCAGCTCACGGAACGCTACCTGACCTTACCACCCGCGTATCGACGCCCCTGATCGTCCTGCGTGGCAAAAAGCCCCGGCGCGCCTCAGCGCGCCGGGGCTTTTTCTGGCGGATCGAACGCTCTCCATGACCCCCACACAGAAACGCCCCGCTCTGTGAAGCAGCGGGGCGTTCGTCAGGCCGACCAATGCGCCTTAGGAGGCGATCGCAACCGGGTAGACGGAAATCTTGTAGCGGCTCTTGGACTTGTGCTCGAACTTCACGGCGCCTTCGATCAGCGAATAGATCGTGTAATCCGTGCCCATCCCGACATTGTTGCCGGGGTGCCACTTGGTGCCGCACTGGCGTGCGATGATGTTGCCGGGAATCACCTTCTCCCCGCCGAACTTCTTGATGCCGCGGTACTGCGGGTTGGAGTCGCGCCCGTTACGGGACGAACCAACGCCTTTCTTATGTGCCATGGTATCCTCTTTCCCCGGTCAGCCGAGGGTGATGTCGCGGATCCGGACCTCGGTGTACCCCTGCCGATGGCCCTGCTTTTTCGAATAGTTTTTGCGGCGCTTGAACTTGAAGACGACGATCTTGTCGCCGAGACCGTGTTTGACGATCTCCGCGGTGACCGAGGCGCCTTTAAGCGTGGGAACGCCGACTTTCACGTTGCTGCCGTCGGACCCGAGAAGGATGTCATTGAACTCGACCACGGCACCGGCATCACCCAAGAGGGTGGGCAGTCGGAGGGTCGTGCCCTTCTCAGCGCGGAACTGTTTGCCGCCGGAGCGGAAGATTGCGTACGACATGGTGAACGGCTCGGGTGATACGGTTTTCGATGCGAGCCGAGAAAACTATCCGATTGTCAGGTGCCGGTCAAGTGGCGACGCGACGCGAGAGTGCATGGCCGCTACGCCACCGCGTACTGGCTCGTGATGTCCCGCCCCGCCCCCTTCACCAGCATCTTGAACTCGTCCGGCTTGAGCAGGGGGTCGTCACGCAGTTCGACGGAAAAGCCGAGCCCCTTTTCGAGGCGCCTGATCAGCTCCTTCTCCTCCTCGAGGACATACATCACGGTATCGGGATGCAGCTTCACCACGAGAGCATCGCGGCGCCCTTCGCTTGCGACTCGACGCACCGCACGTTCCATCCGTCTCACGATTGTTTCCGCCGTGAAGACACGACCGGTCCCGCTGCAGACCGGACAGGCTTCGGTCATCGCATGTAAGTGGCTCTGCCGCACGCGCTGGCGCGTCATCTCGATCAGGCCCAGGTCGCTCACGGCGAAGGCCTTGGTCCGAGCGCGATCACGAGTCAGGTGCATGCGCAGTTCCTGCAACACCTTGTCGCGGTTCGCCTTGGTCTCCATGTCGATGAAGTCACACACGATGATGCCGCCAACGTCGCGCAATCGCAGTTGCCGCGCGATCTCGCGCGCCGCCTCAACATTCGTCTTGGTGACGGTCTTCTCCGGATCCTTCTTGCCCGTGAATCGCCCGGTGTTCACGTCGATCGAGATGAGCGCTTCGGTCGGTTCGATGATCAGGTACCCGCCACTCGGTAGGTCACAGCGCCGCTTGAAGAGGTCGCGGATCTCTGTCTCGACGCCCTCCTTGTCGAACAGCGGCACCTTGTCCTCGTACAGATTCACGCGATCGATCAGCTCGGGCGCGATGCCCTCGAGATACTCGACGATCTCGTTATAGACCTGTTTCGAATCGACGGTGAGGCGGTCGATCTTTGTCGTGAAAAGATCGCGAATGATCCCGCGCGTGAGGGATGTCTCGCGGTGGAGCAACTTGGGTGCGTTGCCGACAAACTTCGTCTTCTTGTTGATCTTCTGCCACTGACCGATCAGGGTCTCGAGCTCGCGCCTAAACGTCTCCTGCGTGACGTCCTCGCCGACCGTCCGCACGATCACGCCACCCGAATCCTTAGGCAACACGGTCTGGACCTGCTCGCGCAGCCGCTGACGTTCCGCGCGTTCACCGATCTTGCGACTGACGCCGACGCGTGAGGCGAACGGCATGTAGACGAGAAAGCGGCCGGCCATCGACACCTGCGCCGTGACGCGCGGTCCCTTGGTCGAGATCGGTTCCTTGGACACCTGGCAGATGAGTGACTGGCCGCGCTTAAGCACGTCCTCGATCTTGGGCGGATCATTCCGCCGGCGTCGGCCACCACCGCCACGACGGGGCTTCTTCGCGGGCTCGGGGGCCTCCTCGACGGAAGCGCCCTCGGCCGCGGGGTCGTCGACGTCGTCCGCCTCGTCCTGTTCTCCGGCGTCCTCGTCGTCGTCATCGTCCCCGTCCTCGTCGTACACGAGGTCGGAGTTATGAAGGAATGCGCTCTTTTCGGTGCCGATGTTTACGAACGCCGCCTGGAGACCCGGCAGTACCGCCTCGACCTTCCCGAGATAGATGTCGCCGACCATCCGCTTATTCTCTGGACGTTCGACCTTCAGTTCAACGAGCTGTTCGTCCTCGAGTATCGCGACGCGCACTTCGCGCTGCGTCGCGCTGATCAAAATCTCGCGCTTCATGTGTACCGGCGGCTGGTGAGCCCGCGGACCCGCTCCGAATCGTCCACGCGGCAACCGCCCGGTCGTTTGCGCTGGTCCACCCCTGGGGAGTGATCCGAGCAACCGGGAAGCGTCGGCGCAGCGTGCGATCCATCATGGATGCTGGTTCCGAGAGATGCCGGGACGCGGGGCCCCGGCAGACAATGCGCCCCGCGGACCGCCGGGGCGCCGAAATAACTTGGTCTCTGTATGGGTACTATGCGTTCCGGCCCCGCGCAACGGACCGGGGGCGGTCGGCCCTACTGCCACCACTAGAGCCCCGCGATCAGGTGCCTCGCGATGACGATGCGCTGAATCTCCGATGTGCCCTCGCCAATCTCGCCGATCTTCGCGTCGCGCATCATCCGCTCGACCGGATAGTCCTTCGTGTAGCCGTAGCCGCCGTGCAGCTGGATCGCTTTGACGGTATTGCGCATCGCGAGTTCGGAGGTGAAGAGCTTCGCGATCGCCGCCTCCTTCCCATACGGATGTCCGTGCTGCGCGAGCCAGGCCGCGTGGTACACCAGGTGGCGTCCTGCCTCCAGCTCGGTCGCCATATCGGACAGCTGAAAATGCACACCCTGGAACTCCGCAATCCGCCGGCCGAACTGTTTCCGCTCACTGGTGTACTTCACTGCCTCCTCGAACGACCCCTGCGCAACGCCAAGGGAGAGGGCCGCGATGCCGATGCGACCAGCGTCGAGTGTCTTCATAAAGTTACCGAAGCCCTTCCCCTCCTCTCCGATTCGATTCTCGACCGGGACCTCGACATCCTCGAAGATGAGTTCGCGGGTATCGGAGGCACGCCAGCCCAGCTTGTCCTCCTTCTTGCCGGAGCGGAAACCCCGCATCGGCGCGATGTCAGGATCGTGCCCGACGCCAAGATCCCGCACGCGCTCGAGATCGCAGCAGTCCTTGGTGACGACGAAGCTGGAAATTCCCTTCGTTCCCTTGCCTGGGTTCGTCACGGCGGTGATGACGAAGCTCTCTCCGACGCCACCGTGTGTGATGAACCGCTTGGTTCCATTCAGGAGGTAATGGCTTCCCTTCTTCACCGCCGTGGTCTTGGTCCCGCCGGCATCCGACCCCGCATCAGGCTCGGTCAGGCCAAAACCGCCAAGGATCCGACCGCTGGCAAGGCGCGGAACGAAACGGCGCTTCTGCTCCTCGGTGCCGAAGTTCACGATTGGCGAGGTCCCCAGCGTCGTGTGAGCCGAAATCGTGATTGAGTGCGAGGCGCAGACGCGCGCGAGTTCTTCAATCGCGATGATGAAGCTGATGGTATCGAGCCCGGAGCCACCGAGCTCCTCGGACCAGGGGATCCCGAGGAGACCGAGGTCGGCCATCTTCTTTACATTTGCCCAAGGGAACTCCTGGGTGTCGTCGAACTGCCGCGCGACCGGCGCGACCTCTTCGCGAGCAAACGCACGGACCATCTCCCGCGTGGCGAGGTGGTGGTCCTGAAAATAGATCGAGTCGTGCATGACCGGAGGCTGATGGAGAGGAGAGGCACGCGCGCCGAACTTCGGCACCCTACCGCCGCGTAATACAGTGCAGTCTATGGTGCCTTCGCACGGAACACTTGGGTGAGCGGCTGTCCGTCGAGGCGCTCGGCGGGGCGAATACCCAAGAGCTGGGCCAGCGTCGGGGCGATGTCCACGACGCGGGCAGCTCCGGTGATGCGTCCCCGAGTAAACGGCGCACCCCAGAAGATGATCGGAACATTCGTGTCGTAATCGTGCGGTGATCCGTGGGTCGCCGTGCTGCCCCGGCCAAAGTAGCTATAGGGGTCGAGCGTGATCGTAGCGATCACATCGCCCCCCGGGCGGAACGTGTGTAGCCAGCGACGTGCGATCGGGTCATTGACCGTGTCCGCCGTCGCCAGGTCGTCGATCACGTCCACCCGAGCCACCCCGCGAATCCGTCGTGCCTCCCGGGCAAAGAGGCGGGCCGCCACGCGCACCTCCGCCTCCTGGCCCACAACCCTTGATCGGTCGACTTCAAAGGTCTGACCGTCAAAGCGAAACGCGCCCGATTCCATACGAGCACGGCGCACGACCGGCGACACGGCGTCGAGTGCGGCATTGAACGCTTCGCGGTATACGCGGGTGGCACGCGCATTGTCGCCCCAACTCGACCGCACATCGGGACTCGGTGCGACGCCATGGTCGGACGTGAGGACCACGACGATCCGGTCAGCACCGCGGAGGGCCACGAGGGAGTCCAAGAAGGCGCCGAGCGCGCGGTCGACACGCAGCACCTGATCGTGCAGCTCACGCGAGTCGGGTCCCCAGCGGTGCCCCACGGCGTCCGTGGTCGACAGGGAGATCGCAAGCAGGTCAGTCTGCGGCCCGGCTCCGAGGTCCATGGCTCGGACTCCCCGCCAGGCGAAGTCGAGTGTGAACTCGTCCATCGCGGGGAAACCGAGTATCGCGCCGCGCACGCGGATCCCGTCTTCAGGAATGACGTGGGGAAAGTTCACCTCGCCACTCACCATTTCACCGGGTGTTGAGTCCCGCTCTGGGTACGCCGCAAGTGGCAGGAGGGGCGTCCAGATAGCGCCCGCATACCGCTGGACACGGTCTTCCGCGTTGTACTCCTGTACCCAGGTCGGCAGCGAGTCTGCGTACCACGAGCTCGTGACAAAGGCACCGGCATCAGCTCCATACCAGAAGACCGGAAGCTTCGCACGACCGATCGGCAGGATTGCCGAGCGATCCTTGCGGGAGACCGACAGTACCCTCGTCCGCGGATCAGCCGCCCGCATCCAATCCGCAAGCGCGGTTCCTTTGAATCGGAACGGTGAAGCGCCCAGTCCGGCGGAGCCGACGAGCGGCGCATCTACCGTACTGACCCCGTCGCTGTTCGCCACGATGCCGGTCGAATACGGGAACCGCCCCGAGAGCATCGATGCATGCCCCGGCGCGGTCTCGGTGATCGCATGGTCCTGCACCCCCTGGGGGGCGAAGGCGCCCTCGTCCATGAGGCGCCGGAGGCCACCGGTGAGTTGGGAATCCCAGCGCGTGAGGTAGTCGGGCCGGAGCTGGTCGATCGCGATGAAGACCACGAGAGCCGGCGGTCCCGCGACCGAACCAGGGGCAGCCTGCGCCCAGACGGGCGCGACGGCCGCTCCCAGGGCGGCAGCGACAACGGCAGCGGTGCCCGCAAGGGAAGAAATAGCGGCGGGTCGAGCGAAACGCATATTATCGAGGAGTTAGGGACAGCAAGAAGATACCCCGTTAATGGCGGGTTGGACTAGTTGCTATCGGCGGTTTGGTGCTGCACCTTCCCATTTTCCAGCCACCCCTAATATACGAGCCGCATGGCCATCTCCCTCTCCGATCTTCCAGTCTGGCGCAACCTGATGGCGCGCACCGCTCTCTGGTACCTGATCGTCGGCGCTCTCTTCTATCTGCTGCGCGATATCGTGCCGGCGGGCACCGGACTCTTCGCTGCAACGCAGCTGAAAGAGATTATCCGCGGCACTTCGACGGCGCTAAGTTCACCGTCTCCGCTGCCAACGGCGGTCGGCGCGTCGATCGCGATGTTGTCGGCCTTCGTCACCGCGTTGCCCGTGGCGTGGATCTACACGCTCACGCGTCGAAAAAAGGGATACCAGCAGTCGGTCGTTCAGACCTACCTGATCCTTCCGGTGGTGGCGGCGGCCATCGTCGTCCTGGTCAAGACGTCGGTCGAGCTCGCCTTCTCGCTGGGTGGCATCGTGGCCGCGGTACGGTTCCGGACCTCGCTCGATGACAGCAAGGATGCCGCTGGCATCTTCGTGGTTATCGGCATCGGCATGGCGGCCGGTGTCGCTCCAGAAGTCGCGTGGGTGATCTCTATCGGATTCAATGTGCTCATGGTCGGCATCTGGAGGAGCGACTTCGGAAAGCCGACGGCACTCGAGGGAAAAGAGGCGGAGCGGAAGCTCGAACGGGCGCTTGAGACGGCGAATCGCACGGGCATGTTCTTGGCTCGCATGGACGAGGAGGTCTTGAAATCAATGTCGCAGGATCAGCTCGAGGCGCTCGCCGACCGCGCGTGGCGCCGGCACAAACGCAATGACCCTGACCAGGCGGAGAGCGACTCGTTGACCTCGGAGCGTCCGAGCTTCGGGAATTTGCTCCGGATTCGAACGGTGGACGTCGAGCGGGCGCGGGCGGTCTGCGAGCCCTGCTTCGCGACACTATTCAGTAATTGGATGTACCTTGGAAGCGTCAGCGAGCATGACATCCGCGTATTGGAGTACGGAGTTACAATGTTGGATACTGTGACCCCAGGCGTTGTCACGGACGACCTCAATGGATTCCCCGACTCGCCGCTCCGCGGCGTGGAGATCAGATGACGCGGGTCCTTCTTCAGTTGATCCTCGTGATGCTCGCCGTCGGGATATCGCCGCGCGGCGCGAGTGCGCAGGCGCTCTTTAGCTCCGAGGCGCCGGTCGAGCTCACCCTGACGACGAACCTTCGCGACATGTTGCGGGAGCGCGATTCCACCGCGCTGCGTTGGTTCGGGGCCGCAATGACCTATACCGACGCCGGCGGTGCCGTGCGCAGCATGCCCACGGAACTACGAGCGCGCGGTCACTTCCGCCGCCAGGCGCGCAACTGCGGCTTCCCGCCGCTCTTTATCCGCGCGGAGAAATCGGTGCGCGACAGCTCGATCCTGCAGGGAAATCCTCGCCTCAAGATCGTCACCCCCTGCCGCCCTGCTCAGGTGGATTATCAGCAGTACATCCTGATCGAGTATCTGATGTACCGCACCTACTCGGTGATTCAGGATGTCCACCATCGCACACGGCTCGCGAACATCACCTACAAGGACTCGACCAACCGCGTCGCTCCGATTGTTGTGACGGCGTTTCTCCTCGAGGTCGGAGAGGAGGTCGCCGATCAGCACAAACTCCAGTTCGCCGAGACGCCGGGGGCGCTCTTCGATGACGTCGACGCGACGACGCTCGATCGTCTCTCGCTCTTTGAGTATTGGATCGGCAATACCGACTGGTCACTCTCTGCACTCCACAACGTCGAGATGCTTCGCGACTCGCTCGGCATCTACACGCCGGTTGCGTACGACTTCGACTGGTCCGGTGCCGTGAATGCGCGCTACTCGTTCCCCAACGCCACGCTCGGCATCCGCACCGTGCGCGAGCGGCTGCATCGCGGCCCGTGTCGGACCGCGGAACAGTGGGCGCCGACCCTCGTTCACTACCGCGCGAAACGGGCCGCGATCGATTCGATCTGGGCCCTGCCGCTCGCCGGCCTTGACCCCAAGGTACGCGCGGACACCAAAGGCTATCTCGACCAACTCTGGCCGATCCTCGACAATCCCCGGCAGTTCGGCCGGGCGGTCGTCGATATCTGTCAGAAGCTGGGGAACTGACCCTCAGGCGCGTCTGAGTATCGCGAGAAACGCTGCACCGAACTTTTCTAAGCGCGCAGGTCCCACCCCGTGCACCCGGGCGAGTTCGCTCGAGGTGCGCGGACGGGCGCGGACCATCTCTCGAAGTGAGCGGTCAGGACAGATCAGGTAGGCGGGGACCCCGTCGTCCTTGGCGAGGCGGCTGCGCACCACTTTGAGCGCGTCGAGCAGCTCGATTTCGTCTCGTGTGAGCGGGGCATCGGTGGCGCCGGCGGTCCCGCGGGAACTCGTGCTCGTCGCCTCTGGACTCGGCCTGGCGCGCGTACCTGCCCCGCCCCGCCTGCCCTTCACCGCGGCTACCCCAAGACTGGCGGCAATGTGCACCCCGAGGCAGTTATCGCAGCCATCGCATTTCGGGCGCGCCGCCGGGTCGCCGAAGTAGCGCAGAACGAACGCGCGGCGGCACTGGTCCGTGTATGCGTATTTCTGCATCAGCTCAAGTTTGCGCAACTCCCCACGTCGACGTCGGTCGAGCCCGACCCAGTCGACCGGCCACTCCGTAATCGCCTTTGCCTTGTCGGTGAGCGTGATCCCCTCGCCGAGTCGACGCCAGACCACCATCTGCTTGTCTTGCAGCAGCTCGAGGAGTCCGGTCGCACCGATGGGGCCTCCGACGCCCGGCGGGAGCGCATCCAGGTCGGCGACGATGCCGAGATGGAACCGCTCACCCGCCCGCCGCCAGAGCGAACGCAGAAGCGCAAGCTCGAGTCCGTGCTCACGCTCAGTGAGCTCCGACTTAATCCGTGCAGGCGTCGCGAGAAGCCGCACCTGCGCCTTCGCGCGCGACCCGTCGGCCACCGCGAGTGCCCCGCCCCGCGCGAGGATGCGCAACGCTGACTCGGCTTCGCGGTCACTGACCTTCCCCCGCGCTTCGGCGGCGATCGCGGCCGCGTTGTCTGAGACGAGCCCTTGCCGGTCAGCACAGCGGCAACAGGCTTCATACACCGCCGTCACGACCTCCCGTTCAGGAAGTGCGCCGCTAATAAAGAACTCGTGCATGAAACGATCAGGGAACGCATGGAGCAGGATCGCCGTGGCGGGCTGCCGATCGCGCCCGGCACGCCCCGCCTCCTGGTAATAGGCCTCGAGCGTGCCAGGCATCGCATGGTGCACGACGAGTCGCACGTTGGCCTTGTCGATCCCCATGCCGAATGCGTTGGTCGCGACGATCACGCGGGCGCTCCCCCGCATAAAGGCATCCTGCACCTCCGCGCGATGCGCATCATCGAGGCCGGCATGATAGGCGACCGCCGCGACGCGCGCGTGCTGCAGCATCGTCGCGATCCGCTCGACCGTCTTGCGCGTGCTGGCGTACACGATCGCGACGCCATCGTCGACGCGCTCCCGGAGGAGATCGATCAGCGTTGCGTCCTTCGCGGCATCATTTATGGTCGCGATCACCTGGTAACTCAGGTTGGTGCGGTCGAACCCCGTGAGCACGAGCGTGGGATCGCGGAGTCCTAGCTGCCGGGCGATATCTTCGCGCACCTCGGGCGTCGCGGTCGCGGTCAGAGCGACGGTGGGCGGCGCTCCGAGACGCTGGCGTACCTCCTTGACCCGAAGGTAGCTCGGCCGAAAGTCGTGCCCCCACTCGCTGATACAGTGCGCCTCGTCGACCGCCAGCAGGCGCACGCCCACCTCCTTCAAGCGTTCGGCCGTCGTGCCCATATCAAAGCGCTCGGGAGCGACATAGAGCAACTTGATCTCGCCGCGTCGGACGCGCGCCATCCGGTCGCTCACTTCGGACGCCGAAAGGGTGCTATTGATGAAGGTGGCCGGAAGCCCGCGGGCGGTCAGCGCGTCGACCTGGTCCTTCATCAGGGAGATGAGCGGCGAAAGCACGACGGTCAGGCCGTCGAGCATCAGCGCTGGCACCTGAAAACAGACCGACTTGCCGCCCCCTGTCGGGAGCACGACGAGCGTATCGCGCCCCTCGAGCACCGCCGTGACCGCCTCAGTCTGTCCAGGGAGGAAGTCCGGGTAACCAAAACGATCCTGCAAAAGGAGGCGCGCCTCCCCGAGACGCGACGGCGCGGCGAGAGTTGTGGCGAGAGCGGGAACGGTGACGGGCACGGCGAAGGATAACGGAACGGGTCGTCGGGGCCCCATCACGAGCGCGCAGTGCGGTGCGGCGTCACGCGGGCCCGCGGTCCGATGCGCGTGACGCTAGACGGCGCGCGAGAAGTGCCCGCGCGTGAAGGCGTCCCCGACGATCGCACGCACCGGACGACCCGGGGCACGGCCATCGGCCACCGCCGCGAGTGACGCGATGTAGCCACCCACGATCGCCGCCACGTCGTCCGTGAAGACGTTGAATACCAATCGATACCGCCGGAGACCTGCCACCCAGAGACGGCTCAGGAACTCGGTCCCCTCGACTGGGCGTGAGTGCAGGAGGCGGTTGCGACAGGCGTAGTCGGTCGCGACCGGAAAATCATAGCCAGCGGGATCCTTGAGGACGGTATCCACGTGCGTCTTGGTGCAGAGATCCCGGCAGTGGGTCGGCGTACGGTCGAACGCCGCACTGAGGACGCAGTGCTCGAGCGTCATGCCTTCTGGACGTCCGTAGACAAAGACGTCGAAGCGGTCGCCCTGCCAGGGGGCCGTGATCGCGGCGATCTCCTCGACCGTGAGTTCGACCGAGGGGGTGATCCGCGAAGCGCCCAGCGTGAAGAGTTCGGCGGCCGTGTGTTGATTGAAACAGTTCACGGCGTAGTCGGCCACGACGTCGCGCCCCTGTGTCGACAGCTCCGCGAGTAGGCCAAGGTGACCACAGAGCAGCGGTGTACCGAGTGCAAGCCACTTATCGAGCTTCCGGTGCTCTTCAGGCCGAACAATCGTCGGCAGCCGGAGCCGAAAGACAGCCCCGCGCGCAGTCACCTGGTGTGCCAGCGCCTGCACGCGCGATACCGCCGGAAACGGATGTCGGAGGAACGGATCGAACACGATCTCACCCGCCCCTGCCTCGAGCGCCGCCTCCGCGTCCTCAATGCGCCACACTTCGGCAATGACGACCGCCGCCGATGACGCTGCCGATGACGCCGCCGTCGCGACCAGCGGCGGCGCGATACGGAGATCGCTGATCACCACACCCACCAACGACTCCCGTTCAGCCTCAGCCGCCTGTCGAGTCCAATCCCGCTGTACGAGGAGTTCATCCACGGCAGCCTGACGCAGGTGGTTCAGCTGGCGCACCGGCAGAAAGAGCCCCGCGGCGAGTCCGCTCGTATCGACGTCGGCGAGGACGAAGGGCGTCTCGCCCAGTCGTCCAAGCTGTTCCCGCAGTTGCGTCGAGTCGATCGCGCGCGACGCGGCCGGTGCGAGTACCGTCTCGCTGCGCACCGTGACCTGGTGATTGTCGGCGGTGACGATCGCCTCTAGAGGGCCGCCCGCAACACCAACGACTCGAATTGAGAGCGGCACTCGTCGGCGTCGCGCAGTGCGCCCCACCGTCGCGAAGCTCGCACGCGCGCGATCGAGCAGTGCCGCCTGTGCACTCCGCACCACGCGCCATCCGATCGCGACCCGATGCCGGGCCCTAATCGCCTGACGCCAGACGCCATCGTGCGCGGATAACGTGCGGACCGTCCCGGCGGTGAAACCGGTGCTCTCAAGATGCCCCCCCGCGGGCGGCTCGAATCCAAGTCCGTCGCGCTCCGCGATCGGCGCGCGCACCTCAACGATGACCTCGCCATCGGCGAAACCGATGACCGTGCCGAGTTCGACCCCGCGGTTGTCTGGCTGCGTTCGCGTGACGTACTCCCGACCCGCCCGCCCGCCGTACATACCCCCGGTGAAACCCCTCGAGAAGATTTGCACGAGTGGTTGCACCTCCTCGAACGTCGGGGGCACGAACTCACCCTGCTCAACTTGGCCGAGAAACTCGCGGTAGCCACGGGTGACCGTCGCGACGAATTCCGGCTTCTTCTTCCGTCCTTCGATTTTAAGGCAGCCGATCCCTGCCTCGGCGAGCTGGGCGAGATGATCCCAGGCGCCGAGGTCCTTCGCAGAGATCAGGTAGCCACGGTCGAGTTCGGCTCCGCTCTCGGCGTCGCGCAACACGTAATCTTTTCGGCACGACTGCGCACACGAGCCGCGATTCGCCGACCGGTCTGAGATCATCCCCGACATGAAACACTGGCCGGAATACGCGATGCAGAGCGCGCCGTGCACAAAGGACTCGAGCCCGAGCGTTGGGACGGCGGCACGGATCGCGCGGATATCGTCAAGCGTGTTCTCCCGTGCAAGCACCACGCGGTCGATCCCGAGTCGCTCCATGACCTTGGCGCCCGAAGCGTCATGTATCGTCATCTGCGTCGAGCCGTGGATCTCAAAGCCCGGGTAGGTGCGCTGAATGAGCCGCACGAGGCCAATGTCCTGGACGATCGCCGCGTCGACGCCGCGATCAATGCATTCGCCTAAGTAGCGAAGGGCGTCGGCCAACTCGGCCGGCTTGATCAGAATATTGAGTGTGAGGTAGATCCGTGCGCCGCGTTCGTGCGCGATCAGGCAGGCCTGCTCTAGTTCATCAAGCGAGAGCTGCGCCCCATCGTCACGGGCATTGAACTGCGATGCCCCGCAGTACACCGCGTCGGCCCCGTTCGCGACGGCCGCCCGCACCGCGTCGAGCGAACCAGCGGGCGAGAGGAGTTCGGGGATCTTGCGTGGCGCGGTCATACCACAATCTACACGACTTCCGCCGTGACCTCGTGCAGCTGCAGGAGGTGCCGCTCCTCATGCCGCGCGATCAACAACGCCCACTGCCAGCCGTCGAGTGGTCCGAAAAACGGGTGGGGGTAGCTCAGCAGTGAAAGTCGTGGCCCCACCGACTGCATCGCCGAGAGCGCGCGCACTCGCCCGTCGCTCCAGCGTTCGCGTTCGGCAGTGAGATCAATCTGCCCGGTGTCCGGGGGACGAATCAGATCGGGGGCAGCGACCTTTCTGCTGCGGTTTCGGAAGTCGTAGATATCCAGGAGGGTGAGCACCACGTCTAACCGAGGCCCAGGTGGCACGGTCGCGTACAACGGGATCGTCGCATCGAGCTTCACCACCAGACTAGCGACGCCGCGCTCTACCTTGGCCA
The DNA here is from genome assembly GCA_945869195.1 of Gemmatimonas phototrophica. Lineage (GTDB taxonomy): Bacteria > Gemmatimonadota > Gemmatimonadetes > Gemmatimonadales > Gemmatimonadaceae > Pseudogemmatithrix. The sequence goes on from CAMBNV010000005.1 coordinate 39,766, forward strand.
GGTGCCAGATAATCTGGGCAGGCGTCCACTGCCCCGGGGGTGCGACGTGTACGCGTCCTGGAGGAACGGCGTCGAGCGCCGCCTCGAACTCGCGGCGGACTCGTACCATTTCGGCCGCGATCGCCATAACGCGGGAGTCAGTGCGTAGAACCATGAGATCTCAGCACAGGGGGAGGTGGAGTGAATGGTCCGGCGCGTGGCCCGCGATGACTACACGGTAGTGAGCGGCGCCGTGCCCCGCCATGCCGGCGGCTGCCCCCCCCCAAAGCGCCGAGCGAAACCAGGGGCCCTGTTGGCGCGTATAGCCAGCAACAGGGGTCATCACATGTCGGTTCTAATCGGTCTCGCAGTGGCGTTCGGGGTTTCGTGGGTCGGCTACAGCGCTGCCCGTCGCTTGGTGCGTGAGCGGCTCCGCTACGTAGCGGCGGCCCTCTCGCCTGGCGCGGCAATATTGGCAGGGCTCATCGCCGCGATTATCGCGTATCCGGTGGCGTGGCTCCTGCCGTTCATCGGTCCGGCGACAGCACTCGGCTTCGGAGTAGGCACCGGCCTCGGGGCGCGCGCGGGCGCCGCGGATGTGAAGCGCGGCTATCGAGTCAGCGACGGCGGCTGAGTCGAGAGACCGGGCGCGTTAGCCGCCCATTGTCGCGCCGCGCCGCCCAACGAACCGGAGCAAGAACGCTACGACGACGAGCCCGATGCCAATCCAGCGCACCACCTCGGACTGCACGCGCACACCGGTCAGAAAGACGGCGACGCCTACCGCCGCGATGATGAGCTTTGCCGTCATCCGCTCCGTCACGGCAGGTCCTCACGACTCGTACCGGGAATCTCGAGTACAAACTCAGCCCCGAACGCTTTCGACGGTGTCAGGAAGCCGACTGGCACACCTCCCGCCATCAGGCGCTCTGCCGCCCGCACGGCCGCGAGGGCCGTCAGTGTGTACCCGTTCGGCGCCGTCAATCGGGAGCGCACGACTGCCCCGTTCGCATCAGTCGCCTCACCCCACACCTGACTCTGTGTGCGCGCGAGTGCCCCTGCGCTCGGACCAGCAGGACGGCTCTGCAGCCGTGCGAGCATGAAGCGCTTCATGGCGTCCAGCCGCAGCACGGGCTCGAGAAGCCGACTCACCCGCAATGTACGGAGCCCCCCAGACGACGTCGCCATATAGGTCGTGATGTTGGGGATACCGGTGCTATGGAATGCCGTGGAGACATCGCCCCAGGGGATCGTCACGCAGAGTCGTGTCTTGTCAGCAAACTGAATCTCCCGGGTCCGCCAGGCGGTGGGGACGCGCGTGATTCGTCCGTCGCGACGGATCGCGCCACCACGGCCCATTCCTTCAATAACGGTCGCGGCAGTGCCGCGAGATGGCCCCGATCCGCCGCTAAAAGCGAGGGTGAGCGAGGTAGCTCCCGGCAGACGACGCTTCAGATGCGCTGCGAGACAGTCCGTGGGCACGACATCGAAACCGACGCCAGGCAGAAGGGTGATTCCCGCCTCGCGCGCGCGTTCGCTCCTCGTTGCGATCTCTTCGAATACGGCGATTTCCCCGGTGATATCGAGATAGTGCACCCCCATTGCGACGCAGGCCTCGAGCATCGCACTCACGGTACGGACGAACGGTCCAGCGCAGTGAAGCACGGCGCCCATTCCCCCGAGCGCCGCCCGCAAGGCCTTCGCGTCCTCGAGAGAAGCTGGCCGCGCTTCCAGGCCGTGCTGCGCAGCGAGCGCGCGGACGGCCTCGGCGTTGCGCCCGGACAGCACGGGGCGGAGTCCACGCCCGAGCGCTTCGTCGAGAATGAGGCGCCCGGTGTATCCGGTGGCGCCGTAAATCAGCAGTGGCTTGAGCATGAGCGTAAAAGGTAAGGCCCGGACGTGTCCGTAAGCGTCGATCAGCGCGGGGGACCGACCATCGATGGAATCACGAACGGCCCGAGGTGAGGTCCAGGATTTTGCCAGGCCGCGCGCAGGGCCATTGCCAGTGCGGTTCGCGTGTCCTCGGGGTAGAGGATCGCGTCGATGAAGCCGCGGGCGCCGGCGTACCGTGCATCAAGTTGTTGGTCATAGTCCTCGCGCATCTCGGCGATCGACGCACGCACCGTTTCACTCGGCTCGCGACCCGCGACCTGCGCGGCAGCCATCGCCGGGCCGTGCACCGCGGCGACCGCGGCCTCTCCCTCCATCACGGCCATCCTTCCCGTCGGCCAGGAGAAGATGAAGTCGGGGTCGAAGCCCTGTCCCGCCATCGCGTAGTAGCCGGCCCCCGAGGCATGATTCACCGTCAGCACGAGCTTTGGCACGGTCGCGGTAGCCATCGCCTCGACCCACCGCGCACCGGCACGGATGATCCCTTCCTGTTCGGCTTCCTTCCCCACCATGAAACCCGAGACGTCCTGCACAAAAAGCAGCGGGATCCCCTCGCGATCGCATCGGTCGATAAAGAATGCCACCTTTTCCGCACTCTCAGCATAGATGATCCCGCCCAAGCGCGGCGGGTGACCCGCACGACCCTTAATCAGTCCGCGTGCGTTGGCGATCACGCCGACCGGGATTCCCTCAATGCGCGCATCGCCGCAGATGAGCTCCTTGGCCAGCTGGGGCTGGAACTCGTCGAGCGAGCCGTCGTCCAGGACCGCCCGGAGCACCGCGTGCATATCGTACGACAGGCGATGATCGGCAGGGAGCACCTGATAGAGTGACTCAGGGTCGACTCCAGACGGCAGGTCGGGGTTGTGCGGTGCGACGCGCACCGGTGGCGCGAGTCGCGACACGAGTTCGCGTACCTTCGTGAGGCAGCCCTGGTCGTCCTCGAGCGCGTAGTGCGCAACGCCACTGACTTCTGTGTGCATCGTCGCCCCACCGAGTGTCTCACCGTCGACGGTCTGGCCGGTGGCTCCCTTCACCAGGTTCGGGCCTCCGAGGCCCATGAACGACGTGCCCTTCACCATGAGGATCACATCACTCAGGGCGGGCAGGTACGCGCCGCCGGCGACGCATTGCCCCATGACCGCCGCGATCTGCGGGATACGCAGATACCGCCGCATGAGCGAGTTGTAGTAAAAAATGCGCGCCGCGCCGTACTGTCCCGGGAAGACGCCGCCCTGATACGGCAAGTTCACGCCGGCCGAGTCGACGAGATAGAGGATCGGAATGCGGCACCGCATCGCGCACTCCTGTGCGCGCAGGATCTTCGGGATGGTCTCCGGCCACCATGAGCCCGCCTTGACGGTCGCATCGTTTACGACGACGACGCATTCGCGGCCGTGGACCTGCACGATGCCCGTGATGACCCCCGCCGCGGGTGCCTCGCCGTCGTAAAGGTCATGCGCGACAAGGAGACCGAACTCCAGAAAGTACGAGTCAGGGTCCTTGAGTGCGGCCACCCGCTCGCGCGCGGTGAGCTTGCCCTGCGCGTGTTGCTTGGCGATGCGGTCCGGACCCCCACCGAGTCGCAGGCGACTCTCAAGCTCACGGCATGCAGTCGAGAGCTCCCTCAGGCGCTCCTTCTCCGGTGACGCCACCTCCGTCGAAGGGCGCGCCACCCTCACACTTCCTGGTGGCGCGCCGCGAACCAGATGCGGATGTAATCGACGAGCGCTGAGGTCGGAGTACCCGGTCCGAACAGCTTGCCGATTCCCATCCTCTCCAACGCCTCCATATCCTCTTTCGGGATGATCCCACCCCCGGTAATCAGGATGTCATCCCGCCCCTGTTCGTTGAGGAGCGCGCGGACGCGTGGGAAGAGCGTCATATGCGCACCAGAGAGGACCGAAAGACCGACGACGTCGGCGTCTTCCTGCACGGCCGCCGTGGCGATCATCTCTGGTGTCTGGTGGAGGCCGGTGTAAATGACCTCCATACCGGCGTCTCGCAAGGCAGCCGCGACGACTTTTGCACCACGATCATGGCCGTCGAGACCAGGCTTGGCGACGAGAACTCGGATGGGACTGGACATAGCTGGAAACTAGCTCGTCGGTCGCATCGTCGCGAGGCGCAAGCGCCCTGACCTCAGGGCCGCGTCGGTTTCAACCGGACCGTGGTTGGCACGACACTCTCTACGGTTTCCACGTGGCTTCTCCGGCACGTCGTCCGATTCCCTCTCGCGTCGAAGTTCCAGGCGTCACAGACCACGGTTCGTACCATCACCCGTTTCTGGTAGGTCAGCATCGCCCGCACGGACGGATGGATCCGGTCGAAGGCCACGCGCACATCAGCGCACAGGTACCCGATGGAGCCGCCTGGCCTCGAGCTCGTGTCGTACCGGCATGGCCCCGGCGTCATCTCGAGGTTCACCGAATCGTCGGTCACGGTGAACCAGCCCTCCGCGACGACACCGGCAGCACCCGACCGCACGACGAACTCAAAGGTGCCCTGGGCTCTATTGGAGGCCGACGGAAGCGTGGTCCGGGTGACGGTATCCTGTGCACCGACCGCGGTCGGGCTAGCGACCGCCGCGACGACCAGAGCGTGCATCCACCAGCGGGGGACCGGCATTCAGGCCTCCTTGACACATTCTGAAGGTGACAGTCGAGAGTTGTAGCCAACGACGCGACATCGGCTGTCTCGCGGACACTGCGTCGGCCACTCCCCTACTCCTTCCGCGCGAGAAGGAGCATCTCGCTCGAGCGGCGCGTGAGCGGCTTCAGGCTGAATGAGTCCCACGCCTGTTCCACAACGAGCCCGGACTCGAGCATCAGTTCGGCAAGGCGTGTCGCGGTATACAGTCTGATCCGATGCTCGCGGCGCTCGGTGCCGCGCTTACCCTGCCAGACTGAGTTAATCGTCAGGAAGCCAGACACGGGGTCGAACCCGCGGTCCTGCGCGATAATCGTCCCGTCGTTCGTCTGCCACCAATCGCTCGGCAGGAACTTCGCCATGACGCCGTCGCGGCTTCCGCCCTGCCAGACGAGCATCCCCCCGGGTTTAAGCACTCGCGCGAACTCGCGAATCACCTGCGCATCGTCGCGCGCGTCGGCGAAGAAACCGAAGCTCGTGAAGAGGTTGAGCACGGCGTCGAAGCGGCCGGTCCAGGCGGCCGGGAGCTTCCGGAAGTCCCCCCGACGGTAGCGCAGGGTGCGACCGGTACCGCGCGCCCTGGCGATGTCGATGAGATGCGCCGAAAGATCAAGGCCGTCGACGTCGTAGCCCGCCTCAGCAAGGAGGTGCGCATGCCGCCCCTGTCCGCACGGGATGTCGGCGATGCGTGCCCCCGACTCGAGTTGCAGCAGGTCGATGAGACGCGAGACCTGCTGTCGGTCGGAGACGAGATCGAAGAGCGGCTCGTACTCGCGCACATATCCCTGGTCGAAATATGTCTTCCACCAGTCCGCGTGGGCGGTCAAAGTGCGCCTCTCAAAAGAACACCGGTTCCCGGTACGCACCGAAGACGTCCTCGAGCGCCGCGCGGATCTCATACAGCGTGCAGTAGCTCCTCGCGCACTCGAGGATGAACGGCACGACGTTCTCCTGGCCACGCGCCGCCTGTCTCAGCCGGTCAATATGCGCCGTGCACCGCGCTTCGTCGCGCGTGAGGCGAAGCCGGGCGAGGGCCGCGGCCTGATCCTTTGCGGCCTGCTGGTCGAACTCGAGCAACGGGATCGTCAGCTCCTTCTGTCCGGTCTCAAAGGCATTCACACCCACAATCAGGCGGCGGTGCTGCTCGATCTCCCACTGCTGGCGTGCCGCCGCCTCCGCGATCTTCCGTTGGAACCATCCATTCTCGAGTCCGGTCACCACGCCACCCTGTTCCTCGATCTGTCCGAAGATCGCTTCGGCTTGGCGCTCCATCTCGTCGGTGAGTTGCTCCACGTAGTACGAGCCGCCCAGGGGATCGATCACATTCGGCACACCGGTCTCGAACGCGAGCACCTGCTGCGTACGCAGCGCGACCTCAACGGCATCCTCGGTCGGCAACGCGAGCGTTTCGTCCATCGAGTTCGTGTGCAGTGACTGCGTCCCACCGAGTACAGCGGCCATCGCCTGATACGCGACGCGCACGATGTTGTTCATCGGCTGTTGCGCCGTGAGCGTCACGCCGGCGGTCTGAGAATGGAACCGCATGATCAGCGAACGCGGATTCCTTGCGCCGTACCGTTCCCGAAGATGGCGCGCCCAGATGCGCCGCGCCGCACGCAACTTTGCGATCTCTTCGAAGAAGTCGTTATGGATATCCCAGAAGAACGAGAGGCGCGGGGCAAAGTCGTCGACATCGAGCCCGCGCGCGATCCCCCGTTCCACATACGTGAATCCATCGGCGAGCGTGAACGCGAGTTCCTGCGCCGCTGTAGCGCCCGCTTCGCGGATGTGGTAGCCGCTAATCGACACCGTGTTCCATTGTGGCACGTGCTCGGAACCGTACTCGAACATATCGATAATCAATCGCAGCGCCGGCTCGATCGGGAAGCACCAGGCATGCTGCGCCATGTACTCCTTCAGGATGTCGTTCTGGACCGTCCCCCGGAGCTGATCAGGCTTGACACCCTGCTTCTCTGCGGCCGCGATATAGAAACACCAGAGGATGATCGCCGGACCGTTGATCGTCATCGACGTCGAGACCTGGTCGAGCGGAATCCCGTCAAACAGGGCTTCCATGTCTGCGAGTGAGCTGATCGCGACTCCACACTTCCCGACCTCACCCTCCGAACGAGCGTGATCGGAGTCGTAGCCCATCAGCGTCGGAAAGTCGAAGGCCACCGAGAGCCCGGTTGTTCCGTTCTTCAGCAAGAACTTATACCGCTCGTTGGTCTCCTTGGCCGACCCGAATCCGGCGAACTGCCGCATCGTCCAGAGCTTTCCACGGTATCCGGTCGGATGGATGCCGCGCGTGAACGGATAGACACCTGGCACTTCGAAGGCGCTGCCCGCCGACCCGTCGAGATCAAGTGCCGTGTAGAGCGGCGCGACCTCCCATTCGGAGTTCGTGTACGCGATATCGCGCTTTGCGCCGGCGTCGAAGCGTCGGCGCCAGGCGTCGACCTCGGCGCGGAGCGCATCGAGCTCCTGTTGCATCGCGGCGACGGTCGGATTGATATCGGGATGTGCAGTCATTGGACCAACCCAGTGAGAGTGCCGGCTGCGACGCAGCGAACGAGGAGCGCTTCGGCCACAGCCAACGGCGTCGTCTCCCCACGCTCAAGTGCGGGAAGTTGTGAAGCCAGCCATTCCTGCGTTGACGCATCGGTCCAGAGTCGGCGACGCACCCGATACTCAACCGCATCGACGACCCGCTCCTGCAACCGCGTCCTACGGCGCGCCTGCAGCGTCCCGCTCTGCTCAAGATACGCGAAATGCCGGTCGAGAGCCGCCGCGAAATCGGGCAGACCTTCGCCGTTCGTTCCCACCGTCCGCAACACCGGCGGAGTCCAATGCTCAGCGTCGATGCGCCGCGCGACCTTGCGGGCGATCCGCTGGGGGTTCACCTGCTTGAGGTCGACGCCGTGATGCGCCGGCACCCCCTTGAGTGTCGCGCCGCTCCGCAGCCCGAGCATCAGTTCGATGTCGTTCCGCAACCGGTCTGCGCCAGGACGGTCAGCTTTATTCACGACGAAGAGGTCGGCAATCTCCATCACACCCGCCTTGAGCGTCTGGATCGAGTCACCGGACTCGGGAACGAGCACCACCGTGCTCGTGTCGGCGATTCGCGCGATATCGAGCTCACTCTGCCCGACGCCGACGGTCTCGACGATGATTCGATCCATCCCGAACGCGTCGAGCACGTCGCACACCTCACGCGTAGTCGAGGCAAGACCACCCAGCGTCCCGCGCGTTGCCATCGAGCGGATGAACACGTTGGGATCCAGGGCCACGCGCTCCATGCGGACACGATCACCGAGCAGCGCGCCCCCGGTGAACGGTGAGGTTGGATCGACCGCGACGATGCCGACCCGCAGACCTGCGCCTAGATACGTTTCGGCGAGCAGGGTCGTCAGGGTCGACTTTCCCGCGCCGGGCGGACCCGTGATGCCGACGCGACGCGCACGCCCGAGCCGCGAATGACAGGAGGCGAGCAGCCGATCACTTCCGGCACGGTGATTCTCGACGATGCTCACCGCGCGCGCGAGCGCCGCCTTCTTGCCAGCAGAGAACTCGATCAACAGCGCATGCAACGCTGCCGGAGCGTCCGCCGCGAGTGTCAGTGGCTTCACCGTTCCCCCAGGGCAACGTCGTCGTGCTCGTCGTTAATATCACCCACGAACTCCTCCACGAGGTCCTCGAGCGTGACTAGGCCGAGCGTCTCACCGGCCGCGCCACGGACGATCGCGAGGTGCTCCCGATCGCGCAACATGCGTCCCATCAACGCCTGACAGGGCTCCTCGGGAGTCGCAATGGCCACGTGCCGTAGCGACCGAAGAGGTGCCTCTGGGTGCGCGATGACGTCCCAGGAAGTGAGCATGCCCACGATGTGGTCGAGCGTACGTTCATACACCGGCATCCGACTCAACTTGGACTCCGAGAGCACGCGCGCCACCTCGTCTGGAGGGGCGGCCCGTTCGATGGCCACGATGTCCGCCCGTGGCGTCATCACCTGCCCCACCCGCGTACTCCCGAACTCGACGACGCCACTGATGATGGCACGCTCTCCCGCCACACCGAGCCCCTCGACCTCTCCCTCGCGAAGCAGGTCGTCGAGCGACTCCGCCGCCGTCGGTCCGATCGCGGCGACGGTCCCGCGCCACCGTTGCACGATCCACATGGCGATCGCGGTGAGGGGAGCATTGATCCGTTCGACACCGCGCAGGAGCGGGAGGAAGATCGGCAACGTCTCTGAAGGCCAACGGCGCGCGAGTGCCCGCGGAATCAGTTGACCACACACGAGCAGCAGAACCGTCGCGGTAAGCAGGGCGCGAATGAGTAGGAGCGGTTGGTCACCCACCTGCAGTCCGATCAGGGCGCCCAGGGCGAAGACGGTGCCCGCGATGCCCGTACCCGCGGCGAGCAACAGTCGTCGCGGCCACTCGAGATGGAGCGCCGCGGTGCTCGCGCCGGCGAGTCGACGCTCAGCCCAGTGGCGCAGCCAGATCCGACTCACACTCCGCAACGCCGTCGCCGCGCCCGTGAGCACGCCGACGACCGTCACGAGGAGCAGCATGGGCAGTTCTCCGTTCACAACGAATCCTCGTACGACCGAACGGAGTGGACCGGTTCGAGGAAGACGCGTTCGATTCGCCGGCGCACCACGCGCTCGACGACGAGCCGATGGCCGCCAATCACCATCTCCTCCCCAGCTCTCGGCACGCGGCCGAGCAGGTCCATGATGAGACCACCGATGGTCCTGACATCACCTCGACGGACATCCTCCCCGGTGAGATCCAATAGCGCGTCAAGAGTAACGCTCGAAGCAAGCCACAACTTCCCTCCGTCAGCGCGCTCGACGTCAGGCCGATCCTCGTCGCCTTCGTCGCGGATGTCTCCGACGATGAGCTCGAGGACGTTCTCAAGTGTCACGAGGCCGGCCGTTCCACCGAACTCGTCAACGACGATGGCGAGATGGCGCCGCGTCGCGCGGAAGTCCCGCAGCTGCGCCTCAACGTTCTTGGACGCCGGAATGAAAAGCGCCGGCCGCACGAGGGCCTGCCAGCCACCGACCGGCTCGTCATCGGAGAGGAGCGCCGCGAGCAGATCCTTGGCGTAGAGGACTCCCACGACCTCGTCAAGGGTACCGTCGAAGACGACGAGTCGAGCATGCTTCGCGCTGCGCACCCGATCGGCGACCTCGGACCAGTGTGTCTCTCGCTCGATACCGACGATCTCGAAGCGCGGCACCATGATTTCCTGTACTCGCGTATCCCCAAGCGAGAAGACGCCGTGCAGCATGACCTCACCCGCCCCCTCAACCTCGGACTCGGCGGCCACCATCTCTCGAAATCGCTCGAGGGCATCTCCGCGATCATCATCGTTCGGCGGTGGCGGCGGCAGCACGGTGTCGAGCAGGCGCTCACACCAGCCGCTCAACGCGACCACCGGCGCGCTGAGGCGCTCGACCAGGTGAACGACCGGGAGCACCGCCACGAGCCCTCGCCCGCCCGCGGCGTCCCCCGCCGCTCGCGCGGCGGACTCGGAGAGAACGACAAGAGCGATCCCCGCCACGACTACGACCGGGGCGAGATACATGGTGGGCACCCAATCACTCGAGAGCAACGCGACGGCCGTCGCCGCCCCAGCGAGTAACTGCGCTACGATGCGCCCAAAGGCAAGTCCACGATGCACGAGCTCTCGGCGCGCAAGCAGCGCGCGCACCCGAGCATCCGCTGGAGGTTCGTCCTCTTCGAGCCCGAGGAGACCACCGTCGGCGAAGACGCAGAGCGCGGCGACGAGCGCAGCACCGCACGCGAAGACCACCCACGCGATCGTCACGCCTTGAGTGCCCTCGCGAGCAGGCGTTCCTGTCGCCTCCACATGAGCGACGTGGTGCGCGACTCGTCTTCAGGATGTCCATGACCAACGACGTGGAGCGTTCCATGCACGACGAGGCGTACGAGCTCCTCGCGGACCGGCACTCCGTGGCGTTTCGCGTTGACAGAGGCGATCTCAGGACAGATGTAGATGTCGCCAATCACCGCGCCCAGAGGATCGCGGAAGCCGAACGAGATCACGTCGGTCGCGCCCGAATGCCCAAGATGCCGGCGGTTCATGGCAGCGATGCGCCGCCGCGAGACGAGCGTAATTGAAAGCAGGGCGGCCCCGGCCTTCTCCGCGCGAAGCACCAGCGCTCCCACCCGAGCAAGCCGCGCGAGCGCGACGGAGCTTCGCACACCCTCGGACTGCACCGCCACATTCGCGGTCATACGCGGACGTCCGCAGCGTACGCCTTCACGATGTCGCGCACGAGACGATGCCGTACGATGTCGACCTCGGTGAAGTAGTGAAACCCGATCCCTGCGATCCCCGGCAGGATCCGTTCGATCTGCAGCAGCCCACTCTCTTCGCGTTTGGGAAGATCGACCTGCGTCTTGTCCCCGGTAATCACGGCACGCGAGTTCAGACCCAGCCTGGTGAGAAACATCTTCATCTGCGCATTCGTCGCGTTTTGGGCCTCATCGAGGATGACAAAGGCATCGGCCAATGTGCGACCGCGCATATACGCGAGCGGCGCGATCTCGATCACGCGTGTCTCGAGCGCGCGAATCACGCGCTCCGGCGGCATGAGATCATCCAGTGCGTCGTAGAGCGGGCGCAGGTACGGGTCAACCTTCGCCTGCATATCGCCTGGCAGGAAACCAAGCGATTCACCCGCCTCGACCGCCGGACGTGCGAGCACGATCCGCTTCACTCGCTTTCGCGCGAGTGCGTCGACCGCCGCGGCCACGGCTAGGTAGGTCTTGCCGGTGCCCGCCGGCCCGATACCGATCACGATCTCGTTATCGAGCATTTTCTGCATGTACTCGCCCTGCCCCTGTGTTTTCGGCTGGATCACCTTGCGGGCACCGGGGACCACGAACCGCCCCGACGTCGCCCCTTCGCGGACGGGGCCTTCGATGGAAAACCGCAGGACGTCGTCAGGGTCGATCGCCTGCCGCTGCCTGGCCTGATCGATCATCCGCGCCGCGACGGCGGCGGCCCGCTCCACCTGGTCGTGTGCGCCGGTGATCACGAGTGCGTCGCCGCGCAGGGTCACCCGGACCGGGAAGAGCTTCTGCAACTCCGCGAGATTAGAATCGCCCGCACCCGCCAGCGATAAGAGGTCCGCGCCCTCCGTCGATAGGCGGAGGGTGGTGTTCTCGCCGGACACTAGGCCGTCACTCACGCGCGCGGTACCGTGCGGATGTGTAGTTCCTCGAGGTCCTGCACCGGCACTACGCTCGGCGCACCCTCGTACAGCGCGCGCGCGGCCGTGGTCTTCGGGAACGCGATGACGTCGCGCAGCGAGGTGGCGCCAGCGAGGAGCATCGCCATACGATCGAAGCCGAACGCGATGCCGCCATGGGGGGGGGCACCCGCACGAAGTCCTTCAAGGAGAAAGCCAAACCGACGCTCCTGCTCAGACTCGTCGCCAATGCCAAGTAGCGCGAACATCCGCGACTGCACCGCCGCGTCACTCGACCGCATGCTGCCGCCACCGAGTTCCATGCCGTTAAGCACGCAATCGTAGGCCAGCGCACGCCAACGCTCGGGTGCGTCGGGATGCGCGGCCATGTCGTCGGCATGCGGCGCGGTAAACGGATGATGCACCGCAGCCAACGCGCCGGTATCCGGGTCCTGATCGAACATCGGGAAATCGAGCACCCAGACGAATCGGCGCTCGTTCGCCCCGGCAAGATTGAGCCGTGCCGCGCACTCCTGCCGCACCCGGTCGAGCGCCGGACTCGAGAGGCGATCCGCCCCAGCGACCGCGAGCAACAGATCGCCCTCGGCGAGTCCGAGCGCGCCCTGCGACTCGGCCGACAGAAACTTCGCGAGCGGGCCCTCGACTGCTCCACCCACCGACCTGAGGCGGATGAGCCCCCCCGCACCAGCCCCTTTGGCAATCGCTTCGAGCTCGTCCACCTGCTTCCGACTCCACACACCAGCGCCCGGCACGACGATCCCGCGGACGCGCCCACCGGCGGCGAGCGCCGACTGGATGATCGCCGACTCGCTCGTGGAAAACATGTTCGTGTAATCGCTGATGACGAGGCCATAGCGCAGGTCTGGACGGTCGCAGCCGAAACGCTCCATCGCATGACCGTAGCTCATCCGCTGGAAGGGGAGCTGAATGGTGATCCCCGCCTCGGCCCAGAGCGCCTGCACGAGCCCCTCGGCCATCGTGATGATGTCCTCGCGACCGATGAACGATGCTTCGATGTCGATCTGCGTGAACTCGAGCTGTCGGTCGGCACGCAGGTCCTCATCGCGGAAGCAGCGCGCGAGCTGAAAGTATCGGTCGAACCCTGCGCACATGAAGAGTTGTTTATAGATCTGCGGCGACTGCGGCAGCGCATAGAACTCACCGGCGTGCGCACGACTCGGCACCAGGAAGTCGCGCGCGCCCTCGGGCGTCGGTTTCGTGAGGATCGGCGTCTCGAGCTCGAGGTACCCGAGCGCACTCAGATAGCGACGCGATACTTGCAGGAGGCGGTGTCGGAGCATGAGCGCGGACTGCAGCTCAGCCCGGCGTAGATCGAGTACGCGATGCCGCAGACGGAGTTCCTCGGCGGGTGGCTGCGCGTCCTTGCCTGCTGCCACCGGGATTGCCGGCGTCACGGCCGGTCCGACGATGCGAACGGCTGTCGCGCGCACCTCGATCTCGCCGGTCGCCATTTCCGGGTTGTACTGGTCGCGCGGACGTTCGAATACGGTGCCCTCGATGACGACGACGCTCTCGACCCCGACGGCCGCCGCCCGGGCGATGACATCGGCCGTGGCCCAGTCGGGATTAAACGCCACCTGCAACAGGCCTTCACGATCGCGGAGTAAAAAAAAGACGAGGCCACCGAGATCCCGGGAGCGATGCACCCAGCCGCCGAGGGTGACGCGCACGCCCACGTCGGCGCGACGCAGCACGCCGCCGAGATGGGAACGCATCGAGGTGGCATCAGGGGATCCCGTCGTTTCAGTCACGGCTGTTGTTCCTGACGCCGGAGCGCCAGCGAGAGGAGACGGTGCGCGGCGAGTAGTCCCACCGCCGCACCGATGGTATCCGCGGCCCAATCGAAGACGCTCGCCTCTCGACCCGGGATCCAGTCCTGGTGCACTTCGTCCAGCAGGCCGAATACCGTGATCCACGCAAGCGCGGCGAGCAACGACAGACGAGTGCGAGGCACGGGCAGCACGCGCGCAACCAGGGCACCGAGCGCGGCGTACACGCTGAAGTGGACGACTTTGTCCGCTCCCTCGACATGAAAGTCCACACTCGGGCTCGGCCACGACGTCAGGAGCAGAATCACCCCGGACCAGGCAATCGGAGGCCACCATTGCGACAGGATAGCCATCGCAGACCCACATGAAGTTCTCACGCGGCGACGCGAGGGTCCGAGGGGCAGTCGGCCCAACCGTTCCGGAGTCGGTTTGTAGTGGACATTCGAGAGTGTAAAGCTAACTCCCGTCGATACTTGGTGGTAGCCGCGCGCTGTTGACCGACACTCGGCAGGCAGGTATGCTGCATCATGCTGAATCTGCTCGACCTGACCCCCACTGATGCCGAATTCGCTCTCCGTGAGTTCGCCGTGGCACACGGAGATGCCGCCTACCGGGGCAGCCAGGTTATGCCACACCTGTGGGCCAAGCCGGTCGGATCGTTCGGCGAAATGACAGACCTCCCGGCCGCGTTCCGTGAGCTGCTCGCCGCGCACTTCACCCTCCCTCGGCTCGCGCTCGAGACCGAACAGCAGTCGACAGACGGCACCAGGAAGTTCCTGTTCCGTATGCACGACGGGCAGGCGATAGAGACGGTGGCGATCCCCGACGGCGAGCGGATGACGTTCTGCATCTCGTCACAGGCGGGGTGCGCGCTCCAGTGCTCGTTCTGCGCCACCGGCGCCATGGGCTTCGCGCGCAACCTCGCGGTCCACGAGATCGCAGGACAGGTGCGCGAACTCGCGTTGCTCAACCCGCCGATACGCGCGACGAATATTGTGTTTATGGGCATGGGTGAGCCCATGATGAACTGGAAGGCGGTCACCGACGTCCTGACCGTCCTCAACGATCCGAAGGGTTGTGGTATTGGCGCCAGGCACATCACCGTCTCGACCGTGGGCATCCTCCCGGGCATCGTCGCACTCGGCGAGCGAAAAGAGCAGTTTCGTCTCGCACTGTCGATCCACGCCCCGAGTGACGACCTGCGACAGAAGCTCATGCCCGTCAACACGAAGTACCCGCTCGCCGACGTCATCGATGCGGCCGCGGAGTTCGCCCGCAGGGTCACCTTCGAATACGTGATGCTCGGGGGCGTGAATGACCAAGCGCACCATGCGGATCAGCTCGCCGCGCTGGCACGGCGCTGCAAAGCGTTCGTGAACCTGATCCCGTTGCATCCGGGCGGGGCGCTGGGCTTCACGCCGACGTCGCCCGAGGCGATCGCCAAGTTCGCCAGGAAAATCCGCAACAGCGGCGTCGAAGTGGCGATCCGAAAGAGCCGCGGCATCGACATAGCTGCCGCCTGCGGACAACTACGGGTCGAACGGCAGCGCCGGCGGCCGCCAGCGAGCCCCGAGCACGACCGTGAGGTCGACGTAGCGTAACGAATCGGGGCGCACTTCGATCCGCGCCCCACCGAGTGCCTTGACTGCCAGCGCGCCCCACTCCATGCGACCCGTCCGCACGAGCACAATCGAGCTATCGACCTTCGCGTCCCAGTTGCCGGTGCCGACCACGTCGAAACCCGCATCCCGCATCGCCGTGGTGCCGCGACGCGCGAGCCCACGCACCCCGGTCCCGTTGAACACCTCAACGCGAATGCGCGTGGTATCGGCTACGACGCGCGCGATGGCATTCCTCGCGCCCCCGTCCCGTGGACTCGCGTCGCCCGAGTGGCGCCGCCCCCACCCGTACCATCCGAGCCCGACCAACACGAGCGCGGCCAGGATCCAGCGCCCAGGTTTTATCACCGAATGGAGTTCCAGAGTCCGACGGCCTCGGGGAAGAGCGCCTTCCCTTCTCGAAGCGTCCACTCGAGGCGCATCCGCACGACCTGACGGAAAACGCCGTCGAAGTCATGCGGCAGATGCTCGGCGAGGAACATGCGATCGCCGCGCATGAAGTTGCGACCTGGCTCGAGAAAATCTGCCATGTACAGCGCACGCCCGGCCCGGTCCCAGCCCGCGGAACCCATCGTATGCCACCGCACCCCGTTGAGCACACTCGAGCGCGTTTCGCCGATCGACGAGAGGAGGGCCGCGGCCGCCGGACCATGCAGCACCTCGAGCGGCAGGTCGTGCCCCGCACCGAGGCGGCGCAGCTCGTCCTCCGGTGCATCACGGAGCGCGTCGTGGAACCGACCGACGTCGTGCCAGACCTGCGACTCGTCGCTGTCAAGGTTGAGCCGCACCGCCCAGCTGTCTAGGAGGCTCGTGACGCGGACGATATGCGCGAGGCGCTTCGCGCTCACCTGGGCCCAGCTGGGCATGTCGAGCAGCGGCTCTCTCATCTGGCGTGTGGGTTACGCAGCGAAGGCTCGGCGACTGCAGTCGCCATCAACTGGCCAAGGAATCCAGCGCGGCACGCAACTCCCGCACCAGCACGAGCGCGTCGTCGACGCTGGAGTCGGCAGCCTTCACGAGCGCACTCCCTACCACGATACCATCGGCCATCGCGCCGATTTCTCTTGCCTGCCCGGCATCTGAAATCCCGAAGCCTACGCAGATGGGCAGAGCGCAGACCGAGCGCAACTCCGCCAGGCTGCGCGGCAGATCCGCGGCGATCTGGGACTGCATCCCAGTCACGCCAAGTCGCGAAATGAGATAGACGAAGCCGCTGCCATGCTTGGCGATCTCTGCCATCCGCGCCAGCGGCGTGGTCGGCGCCACAAGCCGAACGAACTCCAACGGGCCACCGCCGAGCCACGCCTCGCGCTCGGGGTCCATGCCGACCGGCAGGTCGGTGACGAGCACGCCCTGCACGCCAGCGTCTGCAGCGCGTGCGAGTACCTGTTGGCCGGCCGCCAAGAGCGGATTCAGGTAGCTAAACAGCACGACCGGTACGCTCGGGCGGACCTCGGACACGAGCGCGAGGGCGCCATCGAGCGTCATCCCCTGCTCCAGTGCGCGCTGCGAGCTCGCCTGAATCACCGGTCCGTCCGCGAGCGGGTCGGAGAACGGCACCCCGAGCTCGATGACGTCGGCACCGGCCGCTGGGAGTTCGCGGAGCAGTCGCAGTGAGGCGGCAGGGTCCGGGTGCCCCGCCGTGACATAGCAGACGAGCGCGCGGCGCCCCAGGGCGCGGCACTCCACCAGATGGTCGGTCAACGCGCGTGTCATCAGGTATCGCCTGCGGCACGAGCGGCGATTAGATCAGCCACCTGGGAGACATCTTTGTCCCCACGGCCGCTCACGCAGAGCAGCACGGCATCGTCGCGGGACCAGCGTCCGCGCGCTCCCGCGATCCACGCCACCGCATGCGACGTCTCGAGCGCGGGGATAATTCCCTCCAGTCGGCTCAACAACTCGAATCCGGCGAGCGCGGCCTCATCCGTAACCGACACGTAGGTCGCTCGACCGGAGTCCCTGAGGAAGGCGTGTTCGGGTCCGACTCCCGGGTAGTCGAGGCCCGCGGAGATCGAGTGCGCGGGATGGATCTGCCCGTGGGCATCCTGCAAGAGATAGCTGAGGAATCCGTGCAACACACCGGGGACTCCCTTCGTCAGCGACGCCGCATGACGCCCGGATTCGACTCCCTCTCCGGCGGCTTCGACGCCAATCAGCTCGACTGCCTGGTCGTCAACGAACGCGTGGAAGATTCCCATCGCGTTGGATCCACCGCCGACACAGGCGACCACCGACGTCGGCAGGCGGCCCGCGCGTGCGAGCATCTGTGCACGGGCCTCGCGTCCGATGATAGCCTGAAAGTCTCGCACCATGCGCGGAAACGGCGCAGGTCCCACGACCGATCCAATGATGTAGTGCGAGTGCGTGGAGGTCCCTACCCAGTCGCGGATGGCCTCGCTCGTCGCGTCTTTGAGCGTGCGGGTACCCGACGTCACCGGCACGACGGTCGTACCCATGAGCTGCATGCGGAAGACGTTCAGCTGCTGCCGCCGCATGTCCTCCTCGCCCATATAGACGACGCACTCGAGGCCGAGACGGGCGCACGCCGTCGCCGTCGCCACGCCGTGCTGACCCGCCCCCGTCTCGGCAATGATGCGGCGCTTCCCCATCCGCTTCCCGAGCAACGCCTGCGCGTACGAGTTGTTGATCTTGTGCGCGCCAGTGTGATTGAGGTCCTCGCGCTTGAGCCACACGGTCACGCCCACCTCCTCGGAGAGCCGAGGGGCCTCAGTAAGCAGCGATGGCCGACCGACATAGTGTTGGAGCACCTGATCGAGTTCGGTGACGAACTCCGGATCGGCGAGCGCCTCGGCGAGCGCCACCTCGAGTGCTTCGAGTGCTGGCACCAGGGTCTCAGGGACATACCGCCCACCAAATGCGCCGAACCGATCAGAATCGCCCGCGGCCATCAATCCTCGCTGGAGCGCGTCGCAATGGCGAACGCCCGCATCAGTTCAGGGTCCTTGATCCCCGGCGCCGATTCGACGCCGGACGACACATCCACCACGCGCGGCGCAATCAGCCGCACCGCCTTCTGCACATTGAGCGGCCCTAATCCGCCGGCAAGGACCACTGGGGATCGCTCTGCGGTCCGACGGACCGAGTCCGACGCGCCTGACCAGTCGAATGCCACGCCGGTACCGCCAGACCGACTCCCAACCGCCGTATCGAACACCACCGCGTCGACCGCCGACAACACCGCCTCGCTGAGCAGCTCTGGCATCGCGCCCATCACGCGGACCACCACCCAGATCTCGCCATTGAACCGCGCGCGCAAGAGGCGCACGCGCTCCGCCGTTCCCCCAGCATGCAATTGTAGCACATGGAGCTTCGTCTCGTCTGCGATCCGAATCATCTCGTCGATAGAGATATCACCGAACACTCCGACGCGGCGCACGGGTGCGTCAGCGAGACCGGAGAACATCGCCCTGGCACTCGGGGCGTCGATCCGTCGCGGACCACTGGCAAAGATCGCGCCGACGAAACCGGCGCCGAGTTCCGCGGCACACGCCGCGTCCGCGGCGCGCGTCAGCCCGCAAAACTTGATTTCAGGACCGACCACGGCGCCTCACCTCGCTGAGCGCGCGCACCGCGGCCGCGCCATCACCGGCCGCAGACAGGATAGACCCGACGAGAACCGCGTCCGCCCCCGCTTCGGCGGCCCGTTCGACCTCGAGTACTCCGCGCACGCCGCTCTCGTAGACCGCGACCCGGTCCGCGGGAATGCGTGCCAGCAGGCGCAGGCCGATGGCGTCGTCGATAACCAGCGTCTCGAGATCACGGTTGTTGACGCCGATTACGGCCTCTGGCACGGCCAGCGCCGTGATCAGCTCGCTCTCGCTTCGCACCTCCACGAGACACTCCAGTCCCAATGCGTAGGCTTCTGCCGCCAAAGAGTGGAGTCGTTCGGATGGCAGCGCCCGTGCGATGAGTAGCACCGCCGACGCGCCCACCGCACGCGCCTCGAGCAGCTGGATCGTCGAGGAGATGAAGTCTTTGCGCAGGAGCGGAATCGCGACCGCAGCGCTGACCTCGGCAAGATCGTCGAGCGACCCACCGAACCGCGTCGGCTCCGTCAGTACAGAAAGCGCCGCCGCTCCCCCCCGCGCATACTCGACGGCGCGAAGGTTTGCCTGGAGGCCGTCGTTGATCACTCCCTTGCTCGGGCTGCGTCGTTTGAGCTCGGCAATGACAGACACCGCTCCACCACGGAGGGCCGCAGCAAAGCCCGGCGGCGCCGGGGCCGCCTCCGCCCTCGCCCGTAGTACGGCGAGCGCTCCCGGCATCTCCGCGGTGAGGCGAGCCTGATCGGCCGACCTGCGCGTGAGTTCGCCGAGCGGCCCCACGGGCGGGACCCAGGCGGTCGCGTCTTGTGCTTCGGTCAATGTTCGGATACCGTTACTTCGGGTACTGTTCGGGAGTCCACCCGGTGCCAGTCGGATTCGGCCGGCGCGCCTTCATTTTCAGACTATCTAGAGGAACACAGCGATGCCGCTCACGAAGCGCCAGCGACAGATCCTAGACTTCCTCACGAGCTCCTCGGGAGCGAATGGCTACGCCCCCAGCTTCGAGGAGATCGCGGAGCAGTTTAACTATAACTCACTGGCCACGGTTCACGAGCACCTCTCCAATCTGGAGCGGAAGGGGTACATCAAGCGCACGTACAACGAGAGCCGCGCGATCGAGATCTTGCCCTCGGACATCTTCCCGCGATCGGTGGAGCTCCAGATTCTCGGCGCCGTCGCGGCGGGCATGCCAATCGAAGCGTTCGAAAGTCAGGAGACGATCGCGGTCCCGGACGACTTCCTACGCCGCGCTGGCAATCACTACGTCCTGCGAGTCCGCGGAAACTCGATGATCGAGGACCAGATTTCGGATGGCGACTACGTGGTCGTCCATGATCGCCCAGCCGCCGACAACGGCGAGATGGTGATCGCCATGCTCGAGGACTCTGGGGCGACCGTGAAGCGCTACTACCGCGAGCGCGACGGACGGATCCGCCTGCAGCCAGCCAACGAGTCGATGGCCCCGATCTATGTCCACGAGGACCAGGTCCGCGTCCAGGGCATCGTCGTCGGAGTGATGCGCCGCTACTAGGCTGTCATCGATAGGCGGCGGACGCGCCCCGAAGCCGTCCCAGCGCGTCCCAGCCCTTCCCCGCCTTCAGCGCCGCGCGAATTTCGTTGACGGCGACCGTCAGCGTGGTCGCACGTCCCGAGACGTAGTATGCCGCCGCCGCGTTCAGCACCACCGCTGCCTCTGCACCTCGCGGACCTTTTCCAAGCAACACGCGCTCGATGATGCTGGCGTTTTCTGCGGGTACACCGCCCGCGAGATCGGCCGCGTCGATATCGCTGCACCCGAGTGCACCGGGATCGATCACCCAACGTGTCATTTCGCTGCCGCGCAGCTCAACCACTGTGGTCGGCCCAATCGGCGACACCTCATCCATCCCCTCCACTCCGTGAACGACGAGGGAATGCGCGGTCCCAAGCTGGGAAAGTGCTCCCGCGATCAGATCTACGCGTAGGGGGTCGGCGACCCCAATGACCTGTCGCCCAGCCCCGGCCGGATTCGCAAGGGGACCAACGAGATTCATGACCGTCTGGATCGCCAGTTCGCGGCGAACCGGGCCGATATGACGCATCGCGGGGTGCATCGCTGGAGCGAACATAAAGACGATGCCAGCATCGTCCAATACGCGGGCCATCCGGTGGACCGGGATGTCAATCGACACACCGAGCGCCTCAAGCACGTCGGCGCTGCCGGACTTCGACGTGAACGAACGGTTGCCATGCTTTGCAATCCGCACACCGGCGCCCGCGGCGAGTAGCGCGGCCGCGGTCGAAATGTTAAACGTGCTCAGCGCACCTCCGCCCGTGCCGCACGTATCGACGAGTCCGGTCGGATCGGGCACGTCGAGCCTGGTCATGGCTTCGCGCAGCGCACGGGCCGCACCGGCGACCTCGCTGGCGGTCTCCCCGCGGACGCGAAGGCCCATGAGCAGCGCAGCCATCTGCGCCGGGGTGCCCTCGCCAGCCATCACGGACCGAAACACCACCGCGGCCGCGTCGCTGTCGAGTCGTTCGCCGGCAGCCAGCTTGCGGAGCGCGAGCTGCAGGATACTAGCGCTCACAAACCTGACCGTGGAGCAGCTCGACAGGCAACTCGTCGGTGACATCGGCGAAGATGCGACCGAGCGTCTGCGCCCACGAAAAATGCAGTTTGGCGGTCATGAGGGGTGAAAGCTCGCTCGCGGCCCTATGTCAGTCAATGAACCCGCGCCGTGATCCGTTCCTTGAACTCACCCTGTGCGCACGATAGTTTCTATTGATGGCGGAGCGCACTCTCCAGCTGGTCCTGCAGTACGACGGCACTGAGTTCGCCGGCTGGCAGGTCCAACCCGGTCGGCGCACCGTGCAGGGGGTACTCGAGAGTACGATGGCGTCGTTCGCAAGCTCTCCGGTGCGCGTGGCTGGAGCCGGCCGCACCGACGCCGGGGTGCACGCCCGCGGGCAGGTCGCGAGCGTCACGGTACCCGAACACTGGACGGCCGAGAAGTTACGGCGCGTGCTCAACGAGAAACTCCCCCATGATCTGTGGGTCTCGGCGGCATTCGAGATGCATCCGCGGTTCCACGCGCGATTCAGCGCAACCGCCCGTCGCTACAGTTACACGGTGGGGCTCGACGAGGGCGCTGCCGCTCCGTTTCGGCGTCGGTGGATGCTCCACTGGACCCGGCCCCTTGACCGTGCGGTGCTGGACTGGTGTGCGCTGCAGTTAATGGGGACGCATACGTTTCGTGGCTTCGCCGTCCGCGGCACAGCGCCGGCCGACGACAATCATCGGTGCGAGGTCCGTCTCGCCCGGTGGCGCACAGCAACCGCTGGCTTGGGAGATGAGTTGGTGTTCGAGGTATCGGCTAACCGTTTTCTCCATCATATGGTGCGGTTCTTGGTCGGCACGATGCTTGAGGCAGCGAGCGACAGGCGACCGAAAGAGGACTTACTCTCGCTGCTCGAGGCCGATCGGAATGACGAGGTATCACCCCCAGCGCCGGCGGTGGGGCTCTGCTTGGAGGAGGTCACCTATCCCGCCGACCTGTACCTGACGCCCTGATGCGCATTTACCTCGCCACCGTCGCCGCGAACGAGATCCGCTGGGCCTCTGCCGCCGGGCTGATCGACGGCGTCGTCGCGACACCGTCGATCCTCGCCACGGAGTTACCCCACGCGGACCCACGCGAGGTGCTCGCCGAGCTCGCCGAGCGTACGTCGCTTCCGATTTTCGCGAGCGTGCCCTCCGTGGACGCCACCGATATCGCACGCCTGGGCAAGACACTTTCGCGGGTTGCCGAACAGGTCATCGTGGCCGTCCCTTGCGTGGAGGACGCACTCCCGGCGATCCGGCGCCTCTCCAGCGACGGCGTACGCGTCGCCGCGACCCTTGTGCACTCGGTGGCGCAGGGCCTGCTGGCTGCCAAGGCCGGCGCGGCGCACGTCGTCGTACCCGTAGACGCGCTCGAGGCCGTTGGTCATGCGGCCGACGCGGTCATCCGCGGACTCCGCGACCTGCTCGACCGATCTGCGTACGAGTGCGACGTGGTCGCGGCAGGAGCGCCGAGCGCGGCTCGGTTCGCTGAACTCGCGGCCGCGGGCGCCGACGCCGCAGTCGTCACCCCTGCGGCCTTGCGCGCCTTCCTGCAGCATCCGCTCACTGATCGAGGACTCGACCGATTCCTCGGCGACATCACTCGGCGCGCGAAACCGCGCCGCACCAAGTGAAGACTCACCGAGCGCGCTCGCGTCGTCGGGTTGCCGTCGCGCACGACAGCGACCGCAGTCCCCACCGACTGTTTATCGAGCGGACTCGCACCGTCTCTTTCACTGAGCTCCGCCTCTCATGACGCACGCCCAGTATCGCTCCCCGCTCGCCGAACGCTACGCCTCAGCGGCGATGCTCGAGCTGTTCAGTCCACAGACCCGTCACGGTCTCTGGCGCCGACTCTGGCTCGCACTCGCCGAGGGGGAACAAGCCTTAGGCGTCGCGATACCGGAACAGGCGCTCGTTGAGATGCGGGCGCACCTCGACGATATCGACTTCAGCAAGGTCGCCGAGTACGAGAAGCGCTTCCGGCACGACGTGATGGCACATGTGCATGCCTTCGGCGAGGTCGCACCCGCGGCGAAGGGCGTGATCCATCTCGGGGCGACGAGCTGCTTCGTCACCGACAACGGCGACCTGATCCAGATGCGCCGCGGCCTCGAACTACTGCGCGGACGTGTGATCGCCCTACTCAGGACGCTTGCCACCTTTGCGCGCACGTGGCGCGACCAACCGACGCTCGGGTACACGCACCTGCAGGCGGCGCAACTCACGACCGTAGGCAAGCGCGCCACCCTGTGGATGCAAGACCTGGTCCTCGACCTCGCCGACCTCGATCACCGCCTAGCGACTCTCCCGCTTCGGGGCGTGAAGGGAACGACCGGAACGCAAGCGAGTTTTCTTGAGCTCTTTGGCGGCGATCACGACAAGGTCCGCGCACTCGACTCGCAGGTGTGTCACGCCATGGGATTTGCACAGGCAATCCCGGTGAGTGGCCAGACGTACTCCCGCAAACTTGACGCCCACGTGCTCGACGTCGTGGCCGGGATCGCGACGAGCGCGGCAAAGTTCGCGAGCGACATGAGGATGTTGCAGTCGTTCGGCGAGATCGAGGAACCGTTCGAGACGGACCAGATTGGCTCGTCGGCGATGGCGTACAAGCGCAATCCGATGCGCTCGGAGCGGATCAACTCGCTCGCGCGGTTTGTCCAGCAGGTGGCCGGCACCGCCAATCAGACGCATGCTGTGCAGTATTTCGAGCGAACCCTCGATGACTCGGCCATCCGACGGATTGTAATTCCCGAGGCGTTCCTCGCGACGGATGCGATTCTCATTCTCATGGAGAATATTGCCATCGGACTCGAGGTGCACCCCGCACGAATCCGCCAGCGCATCAACGAAGAGTTGCCGTTCATGGCGACCGAATCGCTCATCGTGCGCGCCGTGCAGGCCGGAGGAGACCGGCAGGAGGCGCACGAGGTGATCCGCCGCCACTCGATCGCCACGGCGCGGGCCATGAAGGACGAGGGAAAGCCGAACGACCTACTCGAGCGCCTCGCCGCCGACCCGCTCTTCCCGGTCGCAAGCGACGTCTTGCGCCGCGTGACCGACGCGTCGGAGTTCATCGGCCGCTCTGCGCACCAGGTCGACGACTTTCTCGCCGAGGTGATCGGACCGATCCTCGTCGCAGCGGGTGAGGGCGGACCCGCGCGCGAGGAA
The DNA here is from genome assembly GCA_945869195.1 of Gemmatimonas phototrophica. Lineage (GTDB taxonomy): Bacteria > Gemmatimonadota > Gemmatimonadetes > Gemmatimonadales > Gemmatimonadaceae > Pseudogemmatithrix. The sequence goes on from CAMBNV010000005.1 coordinate 64,269, forward strand.
GTGCGCGTATGAGCCCGCTGCTCGTGGGCGAGACGCGCCTCCCGTTGCCGCTGCTCCGTCGCGGCAAGGTGCGCGATGTCTACGAGGTGGACGACGCACGACTGCTGCTCGTCGCGAGCGACCGTGTGAGCGCATTCGATGTCGTGATGCGTGAGCTCGTCCCGCACAAGGGCGCGGTACTCACACAGATGACCGCGTGGTGGCTGCGCCGCTTTGAGTCCGACGTCGGGCACCACATGCTCTCGTGCGACGTCAGTGAGATCGTCCGCGCGGTGCCGGCGATCGCGATGCATCGCGACGAGTTGTCGGGGCGCGCGATGCTCTGCCGTCGCACGGAGGTGTTCCCCGTCGAATGCGTCGTGCGCGGATACCTCTCGGGGTCGGCGTGGAAAGAGTACGCCGCGGCGGGTACCCTGGCGGGTGATCGCCTGCCGAACGGGCTCCGCGAGAGCGACCGGCTTGACCCGCCGCTCTTCAGTCCCGCGACCAAAGCGGTGACAGGGCACGACGAGAACATCACGCTGGCGCAGATGGTCCTGCTGGTCGGTGCCGAGCCGGCGATCACGCTGGAGCGCCTCGCTCGCCTCATTTACGAACGGGGCCGTGAGATCGCGGGAGCGCGCGGCATCATGATCGCCGACACCAAGTTCGAGTTCGGACGCGCAGCGGACGGTCAGATCCTGCTGATCGACGAATGCCTAACGCCCGACAGCTCACGATTCTGGCCGGTGGACCGCTATGAGGCTGGCCACGGTCAACCAAGCTTCGACAAGCAACCTTTGCGTGACTGGCTCGACGCCGAACGTCGGGCCGGACGGTGGAAGGGCAACGCCCCACCTCCCACGCTGCCGGACGAGGTCATCGCCGCGACGAGCGCGCGCTACCTTGAGGCCTTCGAACGCCTCACCGGTTCCCCCCTCGACCTGACTCTCCTCCCGTGAACTTCGCCCGCGAAGGGATCCCGTTCATTCTGATCGCCTTGGCGATCGCCGCCGCCGGCTACATCGCCGCACTCGCCCGCCGCTCGTGGCCCCTCTGGCTGCTCGCGTTCGTGCTCACGCTCCTCGTGCTCTGGGTGGCGTACTTCTTCCGCGACCCAGAGCGCGCTGGCCCTCGCGGTGAGTCGCTCGTGATATCGCCGGCCGACGGCCGAGTGATCGAGATCAAGGAGGTGGACGAGCCTGCTTTCCTTCACGGGCGCGCGATCCGCATCTCGGTCTTCATGAACGTCTTTAACGTCCATGTGAATCGGTATCCTGTCGCGGGCACCGTCGCTTATGTGCACTACAACCCAGGCAAGTTCCTCAATGCCGCTGCCGAAAAAGCCTCGCTTGAGAACGAACAGAGCTCGGTGGGAGTGCAGACGACACGGCACCGTGTGCTCTTTCGGCAGATCGCCGGCCTCATCGCCCGTCGCATCGTCACGTACAGCCGCGTTGGGGATGAGGCCGAACAGGGCGAACGCATGGGACTGATCCGATTTGGATCGCGCGTGGATGTGTTCGTGCCGGTGGGCAGCATCATCAAAGTCCAGCTCGGCGAACGGCCGGTCGCTGGGACGACCGTGTTGGCGGAACTCCCGCAATGAGGCGTCCTCGCTTTCCCCGCCCTTCGCTCGTGATGCTGCCGAACGGGTTCACGCTCGCGAACCTCTTTTTCGGAATTTTCGCGATCGTCTCGGCGTCGCGCGGCCAGCATGTCCAAGCCGGCTGGTACATCGTGCTCGGCGCGTTTTGCGACGCGATCGACGGGCGGATTGCGCGCGCGATGAATTCAGGGAGCGCGTTCGGTGAGGAACTCGACTCGTTGGTCGACGCGATCTCCTTCGGACTCGCGCCGGCGCTCATGATGTACTTCGCCGTGCTGCGCGACACCGGCTGGGACTGGCTCTTCGTCTTCATTTTTTGCGCTGCCGCCGTGATGCGTCTGGCGCGATTCAACGTGGAAGAGGCCGGCGCGACGAAGAAGTCGTCTTATTTCAAGGGATTACCGAGCCCGGCCGCGGGCGGCACCCTTGCGACCTATTACTGGTTCAGTCAGACGCCGCTCTACAATCATTTCTTCATCGATTGGCCCTGGGAGACCATCATGCGATATCTGATGCTCGCACTGGCCGGTCTGATGATCAGCGACGTCCCCTACCCTGCCTGGCCGAAGTTCAGCTTCCGCACGCTCCATGGCATACTCGGGATCACCGTGCTCTTCTCGGCGGTTTTCGCGCTCTTCTTCCTGCCACGGGAGTTCTTCTTCCCGGTCGGCGTGATCTACGTGGTTACGGGCATCGTGCTCGCGATCCTCCGCAATGTGTTCGAACTCCCTCCCCCATTCGCCGATACGCCTGAGAGCGTGGGCGATGACGAGGACGACCTCTCTCCCCAGGGTACCCGCCAGTGACGCGGTTCCGTGTCTCCGTGCATATCGTCCCGCGCAAGGGACTACTCGATCCGCAAGGCAAAGCCGTTGCTGACGCCCTCCACACGCTGGGGTTTCCGACGGTCACTGATGTGCACGTCGGCCGCCACCTCGTAATCGAGACGAGTGCGAGCGATGCGCGCCAGGCGGAGGAGTCCGTGCGAGACATGTGCTCGCGCCTGCTCGCCAACCCGGTGACTGAGGACTTTGAGATCGCCGCGGTGGTCGCCGCATGAGGGTCGCATGAAGGTCGGCGTCATTTCCTTTCCGGGGTCCAACTGCGACGAGGACGCGCTCCTCGCCGTAGTCGAGCAACTCGACGAGGAGGCCGTTCTCCTCTGGCACAAGGATCATGACCTACAGGGAGCGGATGTCGTCATCCTTCCAGGTGGTTTCAGCTACGGTGACTATTTGCGCTCCGGAGCGATCGCGCGCTTCTCGCCGATCATGCACGAAGTCGTTGCACACGCCAAACGCGGCGGTCCGGTGATTGGCATCTGTAACGGCTTCCAGATCGCCTGCGAAGCGGGGCTGTTGCCGGGAGCGCTTCTCCGCAATCAGAGCCTCCAGTTCCGTTCCATGTCGGTAACGATCCGCGTCGAGAGCACCGCGACCGCCTTCACTCGTGCAGCGGTCAACGGCCGCCTCCTTACTATGCCGATCGCACACGGAGACGGCCGCTACACAGCAGACGCTACGACACTCGATCAGCTCGAAGGCGAAGGCCGCGTCGTTTTTCGATACGTCGATGCAGACGGGAATCCGACGGCGGCCGCCAATCCGAACGGAGCCATGCGCAACATCGCCGGAATCGCCAACGAGACGGGCACGATCGTCGGGCTCATGCCGCATCCGGAGCGGGCGATGGAAACGTTGCTCGGCTCGACCGATGGATTGGTGCTGTTCCAGTCGCTGTTGGCGGGGATGCCTGTGTGAACGGCCGGTGGTAGATAGTCGGCAGGTCGCCTCGCTCTGACGCTACGCGCTGGCCGCCACCCTCTCCGTTCGATCCTCTCCTTTCTTCCATCTACTTTCCATGCCCTCACAATACGCAGACGAGTACACGCTCCTACGAGATGCCGGGCTGTTCACGGCCGAGCCTGCACATCGCGACGCCGGCGAGATGACGAGGTCCGCGCACGCGCACGGCCGCACGGGGATCGCCCTCCTGTCAGAACATTGCAACGGATGGCGTCTCCGGTGACCACAGGAGCCACTCCCCGCCCCGGTGATCCAACGATCACGCCGGCGTTGGTCGCTGAGCATGGACTCACGAACGACGAGTACGACCGCCTCGTGACTATGCTCGACCGAACACCAACATTCACGGAACTCGGCATCATCAGCGCACTCTGGAGCGAACACTGCTCCTACAAACACTCGCGGCCGGTGCTCAGAACGCTCCCGACGAAGGCACCATGGGTGCTACAAGGACCGGGGGAGAACGCCGGAGTCATCAGCATCGGTGACGGATTGGCGGTCGCGTTCAAGATCGAGTCGCACAACCACCCCTCGGCAGTCGAGCCCTACCAGGGCGCTGCGACTGGCGTCGGGGGAATCTTGCGCGACGTCTTTACCATGGGGGCGCGCCCAATCGCGATGCTGAACTCGCTGCGTTTCGGTTCACTCGATACTCCTCGGGTGCGCTATCTCGTTGCCGGGGTCGTCAAAGGCATCGGCGACTACGGCAACTGTGTCGGGATTCCGACGGTTGCTGGCGACGTGATGTTCGACCCCGCCTACGAAGGGAATCCCCTCGTGAACGCGATGTGCGTTGGCGTGCTGAAGGAAGAGGAGCTCATCCGCGCGAAAGCCGAAGGCGTTGGCAATCCGGTGATCGCCGTCGGCGCGCGCACGGGACGGGACGGCATCCATGGCGCCTCATTCGCCTCGGAAGATCTCTCTGAGGAGAGCGAGGCCAAACGGCCACGCGTGCAGGTAGGCGACCCGTTTACTGAGAAGCTGCTGCTCGAGGCATCGCTCGAGTTGATCAGATCGGGCCACATTGTCGCGATTCAGGATATGGGTGCGGCGGGCCTCACGTCGAGCAGCGCTGAGATGGCCGAGCGCGGCGACGTGGGCGTCACGATCGACACCAAGAAGGTGCCGGTGCGCGAGACGGGCATGACCCCGTACGAAATCCTCCTCAGCGAATCGCAGGAGCGGATGCTCGTGGTTGCCAAGCAGGGCCACGAGGAGGAGGTACGAACGATCCTCTTCAAGTGGGACCTCACCGCCGAGGTGATCGGCGAGGTCATTGCTGAACCCGTGTATCGGGTGACCGAAGGCGACCAGGTGGTCGCTGAGTTCCCTGGCACGCGACTCGTGACCGACTGTCCCCAGTACCATCCCGAGGCCAGGGAGAGTCCGGAGGCGGTCGCACGACGTGCGCGCGATGTGCATGCGATCGCACCGCTCCCGAGCGAGGCTGATCCCGCATGGACGCTCGAACGTCTCCTCATGGCTCCGACGATCGCGAGCAAGCACTGGATTCATCGGCAGTACGACTCCACCGTGCGGACCAACACGGTCATCGGCCCGGGCCAGGCCGATGCAGCCGTGATCCGTATTCGCGGCACCAAGAAGGCGCTCGCGCTCAAGACTGACTGCAATGGGCGCTATGTCTTTCTCGATCCGCGCGTCGGCGGACGGATCGCGGTCGCCGAAGCGGCACGCAATGTCGCGTGTACGGGTGCGACTCCCCGCGCGATCACCAACTGCCTCAACTTCGGGAATCCCAAGAAACCCGAAGTCTTCTTCCAGTTCCGCGAGGCGGTCTACGGCATGGGTGACGCCTGCCGTGCGCTGGAGACGCCAGTCACCGGCGGCAATGTCTCGCTCTATAATGAAAATCCCCACGGCGCGATCTACCCGACGCCCGTGATTGGCATGGTCGGTGTCCTCGAGGACGTGGCGCACGCCACCCGCCTGAACTTCACCACCGCTGGCGATGCAATCGTCCTGTTCGGTGAGAACACCGACGAACTCGGCGGCTCGGAGTACCTTGCCTGGATCCACGGCGTCGTTGCCGGAGCACCGCCAGCCTGCGACCTCGAGCGAGAGAAGAGACTGATCGACGCGTTACTCGAGTCGATTCGCAGCGGCCTCGTTCGGTCCGCGCACGACTGTTCGGAGGGCGGCATCGCGGTCGCCATAGCCGAGAGCTGCATGGCCGATCGCGCGAAGGCCACCGGCGCCTCAATCGATCTCGGTGCCTGGAACGCACTCCCCGCCCGCGCCCTACTCTTTGGCGAGGCGCAGGGCCGCGTGGTAATCTCTACGCCTGAAGCCGATCAGGTGCTCGCGATCGCGAAGCAGCATGGCATCCCGGCTCGAGTGATCGGCGCCGTGACCGCCGCGAGTGACGGACTACGAATCACCACGGGCGCCACGACGCTCACCATGGCAACGGCGCGCATGGCGGAGGCCTACCACGAGGCGCTGCCGCGAGCGATGCAACAGGGGGCGGCCGAACCCGTCGCCCACGATCCAGCTCATATCGGAGTATCGGCCTAATGTGTGGGATTTTTGGAATCAGCGGTCATCCCGAGGCAGCGGCGATCACGCACCTCGGCCTCTACTCGTTACAGCACCGTGGCCAGGAGTCCGCCGGCATCGTCTCGACCAACGATGCCGGGGAGGTCCACGGCATTCGCGCCATGGGACTCGTGTCGGAACAGTTCTCCCCTGAGCGAATGCTGGAACTCGCTGGGCCCGTGGCACTCGGACATACCCGGTACTCCACGGCCGGGTCGAGCACGATCGAGAACGCCCAACCCGCGATGGTACGGTTCAAGGGTGGTCACATCGTCCTCGCGCACAACGGCAACCTGACCAACGCGCCAGAAATCCGCAGCCAACTCGAGAACGAGGGCTCGATTTTCAGTTCGACCATGGACAGCGAGGTGATCGTCCATCGGCTCGCGAAGTCCAAAGCGGCGAGACCAGAGGAGAAGCTCGCCGAAGCGCTCGAAGGAGTTGAGGGCGCATACTCCTTGCTCGTGATGATCGGCACGACGCTCGTCGCGGCCCGTGATCCGTTTGGCTGGCGACCGCTCGTGATGGGGACCGTCAATGGAGCGGTCGTCTTCGCCTCCGAGACCTGTGCACTCGACATCACGGGTGCCACCGTCGTGCGCGAGATTCAGCCGGGCGAGATCGTGGCCGTCGAGACCGATGGCACGAGTCGGACCTTGCAGCGCCAGGCGGCATCGCAGTTGCACCGCTGTGTTTTCGAGTACGTGTACTTCGCGCGCCCCGATTCGAAGGTGTTTGGCGGCTCGGTCGACCGAGCCCGCCGCGCACTCGGCCGACGACTCGCGCAGGAGCATCCCGCCCCCGGAGCGGACTTCGTCTTCTCCGTGCCGGATTCATCGAACTCCGCCGCCCTCGGTTTTGCTGAAGGGAGCGGAATCCCACTCGAGCTCGCGCTCATCCGGAACCACTACGTCGGACGCACCTTCATTCAACCTACGCAGAGTGGACGCGATGCGAAGGTCAAGGTGAAGTACAACGCCGTCCGCGAGATTCTCGAGGGAAAGTCGGTCGTGATGGTCGATGATTCCATCGTCCGCGGCACGACCACCAAGGGCCTTGTCGCACTCGTGCGGGCCGCCGGCGCGCGTGAGGTCCACATGCGCGTCTCCTCCCCGCCGATCACTGGTCCCTGCTACTATGGCATCGACACGCCCGATAAGGAGCAGTTGATCGCGGCCAACAACAGTGTAGACGAGATCGCACGCAAGATCGGCGTCGACACCCTCGGATACATCTCGCTCGACGGCATGCTGCAGTCGGTCCCCAATGGGCCTGACGGCTTTTGCCATGCCTGCTTTAGCGGGCAGTACCCAACCAAGGCGCCGACCGTACCAGAGAAGCTCCGCCTCGGCTAGTCACTCCTCACCACCGTGGACGGTTCGGGGTGACGGCCTGATGTCGTCGTCCGGAACGGTCGGACCCGATTCCTCCCATATTTCCCAGATGACCGTCGTCCACGATTTCATGGCGCTGCTCGACCTCGAGCCGCTCGAACACAACATCTACCGTGGCAACAACCGCGACGTCGGCACCGGCCGCGTGTTCGGTGGCCAGGTCTTCGCGCAGGCACTCGTCGCGGCGCGACGCACTGTCCCAGCTGAACGCAATGCGCACTCCGTCCACGGGTATTTTCTCCGCGAAGGCGACTTTCGCGCACCGATCGTCTACTTCGTCGACCGGCCGCGCGATGGCAAGAGCTTCACAAGTCGGCGCGTCACCGCCATCCAGCACGGAGAGGCGATCTTCCACCTCTCAGCATCGTTCCACCTGGAGGAGCCTGGGTTCGACCATCAGGCGGCGATGCCAGACGTTCCGCATCCCGACTCTCTCCCCTCCGAGCTTTCGCTAGTTCGTGCGCGCGCCGACCTGATTCCTGAGCCACTCCGCAGCATCGTCATCCAGGAGCGGCCGATCGACATCCGCCCAATCACGCCCGCCGACCCGTACGCGAAACCGGAGAAGCCCGGGCCGGTGACGGCGCAGCGGCAGCTCTGGTTCCGGCTCGTAGAACGCATCGCCGACACGCCGATGCTGCATCAGGCCGTCCTCGCGTACGCCTCCGACTACGGTTTTCTCCCGACCGCGCTGCTGCCCCACGGGATCGCGCATCGCGATCCGAACCTCTTCATCGCGTCGCTCGACCACACGATCTGGTTCCACCGTACGTTTCGCGCTGACGAGTGGCTCCTCTACGTGAGCGACAGCCCCTCGGCGTCGGGCGCGCGCGGATTCGTGCGCGGACAGGTGTTCCGCCAGGATGGTACGATGGTCGCGTCGATGGCACAGGAAGGTCTCCTCCGCCTCCGAGAGCCACGCGACGGATGAGCATGCGGCGCGGCGCCAAGATTGCAGGAGCGGTGTTCCTTTTCACCTGGGTGCCGCTCTCGCTGTGGCGCGGCATCGCATTCGGCCGGACCTTTCGCATCGGTCGCGTTGACGACCATTCGTCGGGTCCGCTCATCGAGGGAGTGATTCAGGTCGCCGCCGTGATGATCGCACCGGCTCTCCTTGTGGCACTCGCCGTGTTCGTCCTCTGGGCTTGGCGCGAGGAACACCGCGCGTCGTAGCGACCCAGTTTCTCTTACACCGGAGTGGCACGGTCCCTTCCGGCCCGCGAGCCGCGCCACCGGGGCGGCGGGCACGCCGCGACCAGTTCGTCCGTGCGCGCGCGGTCGGCGATCGGGCGGTATACGCGACCGACCCCGATTGAAATTCCTATCCCGCGAGCGTAGTACGAACTGGGGTGCCGAAGAGGTGTTCATACCGCGCCCTGCTCTGAACAGCCCCCACATCTACGACGGCGCGGTGAACAGGAAGTAGAGCAACAGCAGGTAGATCCCGGTCATCGCCGCCGCGTCGAGGTCCGAGAGATTCTGTTCGAGTTCGACGAACTGGTGCAACGCGTAGAAGAGCGGGAAGAGCAGGAGGACGAGCAGGAGCGTGGCAGAACTGATCGGCAACACAAACGCGGCGCCGCCGGTCGTTATCCCGAGGATCCCGATCACCAGCAGCGTGAATGGGAAGAGCAGGAACATCACCTGCGACATCCCGCCGAAAACATTACTGAGCGCGATCCCCAGTTCGCCGCGGCGATGCGACTTCCAAACGATGATGTATTCGCTGCTGCCGGCAAAGAACGCGAGCGCGGCGGCGGTCGGGATCGTCGGGAGCCCCATCCGGCCGAGTGCAGTCTCGGCGAAGCCGCCGATCGACTCGCCGCCGGCGTACGCCCCGATGAGACCGAGGGCGAACATCGAGCCGATCGCCGACCAACTGGTATCGTGGCCGAGCTTCGACGGCTCCAGTGGATGCGATTCGGCCTCGTCCCGTCCCTCGGCATAGTACTTGAGGAGCGAGTGCACGTAGTAGCCGTAGATAGCGAACATCACGATGGCGATCGCGATCAGGTCGACGCCGACGAGCGCCGGCTTTCCATCGCCGACCTTGTGGACGATCATGACGACGCCGACGGTGAGCGCGATCGCCGCGCCGGCGATCATGATCTCGCCACCGGCGACGGTGAGCGACCGCGGCATCGCGTAGACGCCTTTGCGGTCCTTCGGCAAGAAGAATCCGTAGATCGAGAAGGCGAGCGCGTTGTTGAAGATCGTCACGATCGCGGTGACCACAGCGGCGAGCGGGTCCACGCGGACGAGGAAGGCGATCACGACGAACTCCGGCAGCGTACTGAGCAGCGACCCGACCGTGCCGGAGATGAACCCCTCCCAGTGGAGACGCGCCCCCAGCCGCTCGACGCCGGTGATGAACGCCTCGCATGCTCCCTGCAGGATCAACAGCCCGGCGATCAACTCGACGGCGGCGACGTAGGATCCCAGCCGAGTGAGCCATGCGGCGTCCGTCGCGTGGCCCGACGAGACAGTCACCCAGAGCAGCAACCCGACACCCATCCAGATCTGCCACCCGTGCAGCGCCTTGCGCGCGTCGAGCGCGCGGATCGCGGTCGCCGCCCAGAACGACGCGCTCGGCAGCGCCGTCTTGACGCCGGACTTCCGCTCCCGGACGAGCCGCTCGAGCGCCGAGCGCAGGTTGGGCGACTCCGCCACCAGCTTGTCGAACGCCGCCTTGTCCACCCGCCAGAGGGAGATCTCGGTCTGCGCCGTGACCGTCGCCGAGCGGGTCTCGCCGGTCAGCAATGCCGTTTCCCCGACCAGGCTGCCGGCTCCAACGTCCCAGCTCTGCGTCTGCCCGTCGCGCGTGACGCGGGCGATCCCGCTCTCGATGAAGTACATCGCGTCGCCGCCGGCGCCTTGCTCGATGATCCGCGCTCCGGCGTCGTGCGATTCGTGATGGACCCAGGGGGCGATGGCCTGCACTTCCTCGGGCGGCAAGGCCCGCAGGAGATCGATCTGGCTGAGACGCCGGAGGATGGCGGCGAGTTTGCGGGTGCCTTCGGCCTCGGGAGCTGCCTCCGAGCCGATTTCCACTTCGACCTGCGACGCTGGTGCCATGGTTCGTTGAGCTCCTGGTGGGATGAACACCCGGTAAGATGCGGCGGCCGGGGCATTCGGGCCATAGTGTTCCGGCGCCGACCCCCGTATGATTTCGGCATGCCGTCCGATACCAGCAAGCTGCAGAGCCGCCTCCTCGGCGCCGCCGCCATCATCGCCGGGACCTTCGCGGTCGGGGTCCTCGGCTATCGCGTGATCGGCGACGACCGACACACGTGGATGGACGCCATCTATATGACGGCGAACGTGCTCACGACGGTGGGCTTTCGCGAGGCGATCACCATCGAAGGCGATACGGGCGCGCAGCTCTTCACCATCGCATTGCTCTTCTTCGGAGCGGGCGCACTCGTCTACGCCACCTCGATCACTACCGCGTTCATCGTTGAAGGGGACCTCACGCAGAGATTCAGGAGCCGTCGCATGCAGCGTGCCATTGGGGAGATGAAGAACCACTACATCGTGTGCGGAACAGGAGCGACGGGCTACGCCGTGCTCCGCGAGCTCCTCCACACCGAGCGACCCGTCGTGGCGATCGAGCTGCACGAAGAGCGTGTGCAGCGGCTCCAGGTGGAGTTTCCGAACGTGCCGCTGCTCAAAGGGGACTTCACCGACAATGAGGTCCTGGTGAGCGCCGGGATCGCGGTTGCCGCGGGCATCGTGATCTGCACGACGATCGAGAAGGATTCGCTCGTCACGACGGTCACCGCGCGTCTACTGAACCCGCGGCTGCGGATCATCGCGCGGGCGGCCACCGAGCGCTCGATGGAACGTCTGCGGCACGCCGGAGCCGACAGTGTGGTCTCGCCGGCGCTCATCGGTGGCATGCGGATGGCGAGCGAGCTCATCCGTCCGGCCGTGGTCGGATTCCTCGACATGATGCTCAAGGACCGGGATCGCAATCTGCGTGTCGACGAGGTCCCCGTCCCGGACGACTCACCCTTTCTCGGATCGGCGTTGAGCGAACTGCAGGCCCACGCGCGGACCAACTGCCTTGTGGTGGCGACCCGGAGCACCGGCGGCGCGTATTTCTACAATCCCTCGGAGCAGACCGTGCTTGAGCGGGGGAACGTACTCATCGTGATGGGCGACCCGGCGGGAGTCCGGGCCCTCACGAGGTTGTGCGCGACCGGAAGCGCGGCAGCTGAGCCGACTGCGAGTCCCGCGCGGCCCTGACACACCACACGCGAATCGTTATCATCCAGGTCGCCGCGCGTGGTATGCTCTGAATCGTACTCGCCTCGCTGATACGGACTCCGGTCGGCACCAACTGTCGTTATGCGGCGCCTCTGCGCCGCGAGCTGCCTAGACTACCTGCCAAGACCGTGCGCCGCGCTCCTTCGATAGTCTTCGCGGCGTCAAGGGTATCGGTGTAGGTGGAGAGGTCAAGATCCATGTACGCGAGCACAACTGAAACGCTTCTGAAGCGCCCGCGACGGGCGTATCCCCGGCGCTCCCGTCCCTCCGAGCGCCGATGGCCCGATGGTGCGTCCGATCGGTCCCCGCTGGCATCGTCCCCCGACTGGAACCACCGGTCGCACGGCCCACGAGGCGCGCGATCGAGTGAGTCAGCACGCCGCCGACCGTCTGTCGGCGCTCGCGGGGATGGCAATCGCGCCGAATACTCAAACGACCCCGATCGAAATGCCTATCCCAAATGAATTGTGTGCAGAATCAGGAGACCGTCGCCGACAATACATTGATAAAGAACAAAGTGGCGGGGTTTCTCATTACCGGAGGCTAGGATAATATTCAGGCGGTGGCCGGGCAGATGATGACTTTTTTCACTGCGATCGGGTTTGTATTTCCACCACATTCTTTCGTGGCCTACAGCCGTGGATGGGCCGCTGAAGATATGGAACATAATGTCAAAAAAGCGCTGGGATGCGAAGACCTGAGAAAGGATGTTCGAGAGTTGGTAGAGCGTTGTGTCGAAACTGTGAAGCCATTAGTTAAGAATTTAGAAACGTTCGTTACCAGAGGAGTGAATACGATGAGCCCGAAACAAAACGCCCCCTATGTGAAAGAAGAGACACCTGGACGCAAGGCCTGGTGCTCCTGCGGAGAGTCCGCCAATCAGCCTTACTGCGACGGAAGCCACAAATCAAAGAACACCGGAAAATCGCCGGTCATCGTGGAAATCACCGAAGCAAAAAAAGTGGCCTGGTGCGGTTGCAAGCAGTCTAAGAACGGCGCTTTCTGTGACGGAACACATTCGAAGCTCTAGATAGAAATAATGGAAACGGCGCCCGTGCAAGGACAGGCTCTCGTGAGCAATCAGGTGAGCATCCCGAACACCCGTCCCCTTGAGCGTCGCCCGATTCATCCGGGTGAGATCCTTCGCGAGGAGTTTCTCCCGGAGTACGGGCTGTCGGTGACGGCACTCGCTGAGGCGGCCGGCGTCTCGCGGCAGTCCATGAACGAGTTGCTCCGCGAGCGCCGGGCGCTGACCCCAGAGATGGCCCTCCGACTTGGGAAGCTCTTCGGCACGTCGCCGGAGTTCTGGCTGAACCTGCAGCGGAATGTGGATCTGTGGGATACCGCCCGTGGTCTGAAGCGCGAGATTTCGCACATCCATCCGCTTCAGGTCGCATAACGAAGGTTGGTGCAGACGGCCGCGGACAACCCAACGTTAGGCCGATCCGACGTTGCCCAGCGACGTTGCGACCCTGCTTGACATCGCACGTTGCATAGTTTAAGCTAGAACTATGTCGAAGACACGCGCTGGTTCCAGCACTACTGCCTGGTTCCGTATGGCTCGCACGGTTGAGCGCATTTATCGAGGCATGGGCGCAGTGTTCCGGGCGCACGGTCTTACGGCGCCACAGTTCGACGTGCTGGCAACGCTGACACGCCGCGGTGACGTGTCACAGCAGACCTTGGCCTCACAGCTCCTCGTCTCGAAGGGCAACGTCAGTTTCGTCGTCACACGTATGGAGACCGCGGGTCTCATCGACCGCAAATCGGATGCTGCGGATCCGCGGGCGAATCAGCTGAGCCTCACCCCGCGCGGACGCGCGCTGTACGAGCGAATCATGCCGGAACACGATGCCGTTCTCGCGACGCATTTCGGGCGTCTCAACGCCACGCAACTCGAGACGCTCGTTTCGATCATCCGCGTGCTCGACGTCGCTGACTGAGCGTCGGGGCCTTTTTTTCGCCTCAGAGCTCAAGCTTATACTATTGTTCGTCTCGACCCACCCCACCACTTCCCTTCTCAGGAGTCACGCATGTCCTCTCTTTCCAGCTCACCTCGGAAGTTCCCGTTCAAGCGCGTCGCGACCGCCGCCCTGCTCGCGGGGGTCGCCGCCGCCGTGCTGAATCTCATCGTCTTTGCCGTCGCCAGCGCCGCGGACGTGGCGTTCATCGTCCAGATGGACCCGTCATCTCCCGCCGGACCGCTGCCCGCACCGAGCTTCGCGATCGGGTCCTTCGTGCCCGCTCTGGTGGCGGGCGGCCTCCTGCTCGCGCTCGATGTCTTCACGAAACACCCTGTTCGGATCTTCGTCGGCATCGCCGCCGCCGTGGCCCTGCTGTCGATGGGCGGTCCCGCGACGGTCGCCGCGGCATCGTTCGGCACCCGCGTCGCACTCGCGGTCATGCACGTCGTCGCCGCCGCCACGATCACCACGATGCTGCTTCGGCGCGGGCGCGCCGCGTGACGACAGCAGGTGCCCCACGCTTCATCGCGGCCTTCGCTGGCCTCATCGCGATCATCGTTCCCAGCATCGGCGTGGCGCAACCGCACGTGCCTCTGCCCGCGGTGAACCTCGGGGGCTCGAGCTTCCTCGACAGAGCCGGCGGACCAGGCCCTTTTGTGAGTTCTTAAGGGACGAACGATGAGCGCTTCGCGCGCGAGTACGGCCCGTGGCGCCCCGAAGTCGGGCAGGTCACGGACAAGTTCCTCGCCTGCGGCATTCTGGAGCACGGCTTCGCGCGCATCCGCTGCGACGCCTGCGCGCACGAGTACCTGCTTGCGTTCTCGTGCAAATGCCGTTACTTCTGCCCTAGCTGCCGCGCCAAGCGGCTGGCCATCTGGGCGCAGTGGCTGGACCCGACACTCCTCGCGCCCGTCCCGCACCGGCAGGTCGTCCTCACGATCCCGAAGCGGCTGCGCGCCTATTCCCTCTATCGCCGCCGCCTGCTCGGCGAGATCGGCCACTCGTCGCAGGAGCACACCGATGACCACGACCCCGTTCGAGATCCACAGCATCGTCCGCGCGAAGTACGGCGAGGCCGCCACCCGTGCCGCCGAGGGTGACCGCAGTACCTGCTGCGGCTCCTCCTGCTGCAGTGGCGAGGACGAAAAGGACCCCATCACTTCCGACCTGTACGAAGCCGCTCAGGTCCAGGGAATTCCTGCCGCGGCGGTACTTGCCTCACTGGGGTGTGGGAATCCAACCGCGCTCGCCTCCCTCGCTGAGGGCGAGACGGTGCTCGACCTCGGCTCTGGCGGCGGCATTGATGTGTTGCTCTCGGCGCAGCGCGTCGGGCCCAGCGGCCACGTGTACGGTCTCGACATGACCGACGAGATGCTCGCGCTCGCACGGCGCAACGCCGAGGCGGCAGGGGCGACCAACGTGACATTCGTCAAGGGGCAGATCGAGCAGATCCCCCTTCCCGATTCCTCGGTAGACGTCATCATCTCAAACTGCGTGATCAATCTGGCCACGGACAAAATGTCCGTCCTGCGGGAGGCGTTCCGTGTCCTCAAGCCGGGCGGGCGCTTCGCCGTCAGCGATGTCGTCGTGCGCGGCGAGGTCCCAGCGGAGGTGCGCCGATCGATGGAGCTCTGGGTCGGCTGCATCGCGGGCGCCCTTGAGGAACAGGAGTTCCTGCGTCTACTTGAAGAATCCGGCTTCGTACGCCCGTCGATTGAGCCGACGCGCATCTACCGGGCTGAGGACGCGAAAGCGTTTCTGAAGGACGCCGGCCTCGACGCCGACGCCGTCGCGAGCGACATCGACGGGGCGTTTTGCAGTGCATTTGTACGCGCTACCAAGCCGACGACATCCTGACGGAGCCGACCACACCGAGTGAAAGCCCTCCAATCGCGCTGCGCCCCACTTCGTCACTCGAAGTGGGGCGCAGCGTCGGTCGCGTTGGTGGCTCTCGAGCAGTGGAGGCGGGGAGAGTCGAACTCCCGTCTTGCATACGATCTTCCGCAACGTCTACGCGCGTATCCCACCGATTGGTGTTTCCATACGCTGGCCGGTGGGCCTCCCACGTACAGATGAGTCCATCTGAATCTCGCCAATCGGCGGAGGACGCACCGACCAGCCAGCCCGAATTTTCGATACCTGAGTGCCGCCTCGGGCGGGGCTACCTCTCAGGCACTGCTGGGTAAAGCTAAGCTTTACGCAGCGAGAGCGAAGTTGTTATTCGCAGTTGGAAATGTTCCGAGTGTTTTACCAGGGACCCGAAGACCTGGGCGCGCAATCACGAGGCCACATACACAATCGAAACCGGTCGCCCCCGGACTACACGGGAATGATACCTCACTCCCCCGCGTTGTTCAATCGGAGCGACCTGGGTCCGCCTCTGCCATTTTGGGGTCCAGCGAACTGCCGCGGGGATCACCGCTCAGTTCACCCACTCCCCGTATCGAGGATTCTCGCCGCCGCGACCGCGGCGCCAAATCCGTTGTCAATGTTGCAGACCGTCACGCCCGCCGCACAGGAGTTGAGCATCGTGAGTAGCGGGGCCAGCCCACCGAAGGCCGCGCCGTAGCCGATACTCGTCGGCACCGCGATCACGGGGCACTGCACCAGGCCGCCCACGACCGACGGCAGCGCACCATCCATTCCCGCGACGACGATGACGACGGCGGCATCGCGCAACGTCTCGCGGCGGGCCAGAATTCGATGGAGTCCAGCGACGCCGACATCCGTCACGCGATGCACGGGATGTCCGGTAGCGTCCAGTGTGACCGCCGCCTCCTCCGCCACCGGCAGATCGCTCGTGCCCGCGGTCACGATTGCCACAATCCGTGTACCCCGCGGCCTCGGCTGTTCAGCGCGCAATAGCACCGTGCGCGCGAGCACGTTCACCTCGGCAGACGGCCAGCGTGCGCCGAGTGCCTCGCGCACAGACTCGTCGGCGCGCGTCACCAGAAACCCATCCTCGTGTGCCGCCAGTCGTTCCGCGATTGCCACCACCTGCGCGAGGGACTTCCCCTGCCCGAAGATCACCTCCGGATACCCCTGTCGCAGTGCGCGATGTTGATCAACGCTCGCAAATCCAAGATCATCGATTGGCGCGTCGTCCAACTGCCCGAGTGCTGATTCGATCGCCAGGCGGCCGGCGGCGACCTCCGCGAGTAGCAGGCGCACGCGATCGCGCCTCATGCGACCTCCGTCTCGTGCATCCAGCCGCTCGCGAGGTAGTCGGCGAAGATTCCTTCCACTTCACCGAACGAGTTGACGGCGTGGAGCTTGCGACGAAGATCCGCGGAGTTGGGGAGTCCCTTCACGTACCAACCGAGATGCTTGCGGAACTCCAGCGCCGCGCCGAGCGGGTCGTGCTCGTAGTCTTGGACCATGCGGGCATGCTCGAGCGCGATCGAAAATCGTGCTTCAACAGCAGGCACTGGTGGCTTCGGACGTCCCTCAAGCAGTGCCCGCGCCTGGGTGAAAATCCATGGCTGGCCAAACGAGCCGCGCGCAATCATCACGGCGTCACAGCCGGTCTCTTCACGCATGCGGAAGGCATCTTCAGCCGTCTTGATGTCCCCATTCCCGATCACCGGGATCTCGAGCGCAGCCTTCATCGCAGCAATCTCGTCCCAGTGAGCATGACCGCTGTACATCTGCGTGCGCGTCCGGGGATGCAGCGCGATCGCTTTCACGCCGGCATCCTGACACCGCAGTCCAATCGTCACCGGATCACGCATCTCCTCATTCCAGCCGCTGCGGACCTTGCAGGTCACCGGGAGATGCGTACCACTGATGACGGCACGAATAATCTGTTGCACCAGGTCGAGATCGCGAAGGCAGCCAGATCCGCCGTTGCGGCGGACCACCTTCTTCACCGGGCAACCGAAGTTGATGTCAATGAACTCGGGCTGAAAGAGATCGGTCACGAGGGCAGCCGCCTCGCGCATCGCATCGGGATCGGAACCGAAAATCTGTACTCCGATCGGTCGCTCATCGGCACCAAATCTGAGTTTCGCGATCGTCGCCTCGTTCTCGCGCCGAATGCCTTCGGCCGAGAGGAACTCGGTCACGACAACATCCGCGCCCCAGGCGCGACAGAGTCGGCGGAATGGGGACTCCGACACTCCCGCCATGGGCGCGAGAAAGAGCGGGATCGAATGATCGGTCGGATAGGGAAAAGGCATTATTTGAAAGGTAGAAGAGGCCTCAAACGCTTGCAACAGCGTGGTTTGACACACCTTGAGCGCTCGGCTAGCTTCCACCTATGGAACTGCGCGAATTCTTCTCGATCGATGCGGTCGCACTCGACCTCGTCGGCGGCACCAAAGATGAGATTCTCAAAGAGATGATTGCCCTGTTCCAGCTGGACGAAAAGGACGAGGGAACGCTCTTCAAGATGCTCAAACGGCGCGAAAACATCGGGTCCACCGGCATCGGCCGTGGTATCGCGATTCCCCACTGCCGCTCGCTCGTCGCCGGCAAGCTGCGCGTGGCCTTTGGCCGGAAGGCCGCGGGCATCGATTTCCATGCGATTGACGACAAGCCGGTCCAGTTTTTCTTCCTGATCGTTGCCCCACCGCTCGAGGTGAGCAATCAGTACCTTCCGGTACTCGGCAAGATCGCACAGTTCTCCAAGGAAGCCGACCTCCCGGAACGACTGCTCGCCCTCTCGGACTCGGCGCAGTTCATGGCGTTACTCGAGGAGAAGGGCGTCTAGGTCAGCCGTCGATCGCGACCCGCCCGACCGCACCGCCAAGCTTGACTCGGACGCGCGCCAACTGTAGCACCGCCGCTGCCGCGAGCCCCGCCGTTAATCCCCACCAGAGTCCTGGTGCGCCGGCATTGAGCCCAAACGCGATTACGGCCCCGAGCGGAATCCCCACCGCCCAGAAACTCAGCGTGTGTAGGATCATCGGCACCCGCGTATCTCCCGCGCCTCGGAGGATCGCCGCCGAGATCACCTGAGCACCGTCGAAGACCTGAAACACTCCGGCAATAGGGATCAGAGTCGTCGCCATCAACCGGGTCGCCGGATCGGTCGTGAAGGCGGCGGCCAGCGTTCCTGGGAGTACCCAGAACACCAGGGCCATCGCCGCCATAAAGCCGACCCCCACCGCAAGCGCCGCCACTGCATCTCGGCGCGACGCGGCAACGTCTCCCGCGCCGATAGCATGCCCCACCATCACCGCCGCCGCCGCCGCGACGCCCATCGGCACCATAAAGGTGAGCGCCGCGAGGGTCAACGCGATCTCGTGGCCGGCCAGCGTTGTAATGCCCATCCACCCGGCCATCACCGTGACAATCCCAAAGGCGCCTGCCTCGGCGAATAGCTGGGTGGCGATCGGTGCGCCCAACAGGAACATCCGCCAGAGCGGCGCCACCTGCAGACTCTCCCGTCGCCAAGGAATGAGTCGTGGGCGAAGGACCGGCCAGCAGCTGTACAGCAGCACGCCGAACATGATCCAGCGTGCGATCGCGGTCCCCTGCGACGAACCCGTCACGCCCCCGGGTACAAAGCCGAGGTGGCCGAAAACCAGGACCCAGTTGAGCGCCACATTCGCGAGATTGCCGACGACGACCGCGATGAGGATCGGGCGCACGCGCGTGAGCGCCTGGAGGACCTGCCGCAGGGCATTAAATGCGAAGAACGGCAGCAACCCCGGAATGCACCAGCGGACATAACTGGCCGCGAGCGGCGTCACCTCAACGGGCTGGCCGAGCAACGCGAGCACGGCACTGGCTGGAATGAACGCGAGTGCGATCACGGCAGTCACGCCGAGCGAAAGCAAGAGGCCGCGCTGTACGCCGCGGGCGACCGCCGCCTCATCGCGTGCACCGACCGCCTGCGCAACGACGGGGTCGAGCACCATCAGCATGCCGATGCCGATGATCGACGTGACGAAGAAGTAGAAGTTACCCAGTGCGGCCGCGGCGAGATCGACCGCCGAGACGCGCCCGAGCATCAACACGTCGACGAACCCCATCGCTTGGAGGCCGACATTCACGAGTGCGATCGGTGCAGCGAGCCGCGCCATCTCGCGCAGCTCGGCCACGGTCGGGCGAAGCCGCGCGATGTCGGTCACGCGGCCGGCCCTATTCCCACTCGATCGTCGCCGGCGGCTTGGAGCTTACGTCGTACACGACGCGGTTGATCCCCTTCACCTCGTTGATGATGCGGTTGCTGATCCGCGCCAGCACCTCGGTCGGGAACGCATACCAGTCCGCGGTCATGCCATCCGTACTCGTCACCGCCCGCAGGGCGATCACATGCTCGTACGTCCGACCGTCACCCATGACCCCAACGGAGCGCACGGGGAGGAATACCGCAAACGCCTGCCAGATGTCGTTGTAGAGTCCGGCAGCGCGGATTTCCTCGAGGTAGATAGCGTCAGCGCGCCGCAACGTCTCAACAGTCTCCGGATCGATCGCACCGAGGACACGGATTGCGAGCCCAGGTCCCGGGAACGGATGCCGGCCGACCATCTCCTCCGGAAGGCCGAGCTCGCGACCCACGTTGCGCACCTCGTCCTTGAACAACTCGCGCAGCGGTTCGATCAACTTGAACTTCATGTCCGGCTTGAGACCACCAACGTTGTGATGCGTCTTGATCGTCGCGCTTTTGCCACCCGTGGCGCTCACCGATTCGATGACGTCCGGATACAGCGTTCCCTGCACCAGGAACTTCGCATTCTTCCCCGCCTCGGCCGACGCGTCCTCGAAGACGTCGATGAACGCGTGTCCGATTGCCCGGCGCTTCTGCTCGGGATCGTTTACCCCGCGCAGCGCACTGAGAAACCGCTCTTCGGCGCGCACCGTGATCAGGCGGATGCCGAGATGCTGCCCCATGGTGCGCTCGACCTGCTCGCGCTCGTGCAGCCGGAGCAGTCCCGTATCCACGAAAATGCAGGTGAGCTGATCACCAATCGCTCTGTGCACCAGCGCGGCGGCAACCGAAGAGTCCACTCCGCCCGAGAGACCGCAAATGACCTGGGCGTCACCAACCCGCTCTCGGATGGCCGCAATCTGCTGCTCGACGAAATGCCCTGGGGTCCAGTCCGGCGTGCAGTCGGCGACGCCGAACAGGAAGTTCTGGATGATCTCCGCTCCGCGCACCGTATGCGCAACCTCGGCGTGGAACTGGATCGCGTGAATGGGCTTGGTCGCGTGCCGGAACCCGACGACGGGGTTGCCCTCACTCGACGCGGTGAGGAGATAGCCCGGCGGGACCGCCTCGACATGGTCGCCGTGGCTCATCCAGACCTGGGTGCGCTCGCTCGCATCGAATCCCGCGAAAAGCCCCGTCGCGTCGACGACGACCATCTCGGCCCGACCGTATTCTCGCCGGCCACCGCCGGTCACCCGCCCCCCCACCGTATGCGCGATCCACTGCATCCCATAGCAGACGCCAAGCACCGGAGCGAGGTCGAGGATGGCGGGATCGAAGGTCGGCGCACCGGCATCGGACACCGAACTCGGCCCACCCGACAGAATGATCGCCGTCGGCTTCCAGTCGCGGATCCACTCGAGGGATCGGTCAGCCGGGTGGATCTCGGAAAAGACCCGTGCCTCGCGGACGCGGCGCGCAATGAGCTGCGTAAACTGCGATCCGCAATCGAGGATCAAAACTCGGGAAGCACCCTGCGTCACTTCGTCCACTCCGCCGCGTCGAGCTTGATGAACTCGACCTGTTTGGTGTCGAGATCGAGGATGGCGGCGCTCGGAGCCCCATAGAGCCATCCGCAGGCTTCACCGGCGTTCACGATGAGCGTATCGCCCCGAGTCTTCATTTCCTGGCGGTGTGTCTGCCCGTGGATTACGATCGAGTGCGCGAGCACGGAGCGCTCCGTCACATCGCCGATATCGTGCACGATGAGCACCTTGTGGTCGCCCAACTTGATGCTGTGCGGCGATTCAAAGAGCTCCTGCCCCAGGCCCTGTGCTGCGAACGATCGAATCCCTTCGCGGTCACCGTCGTTGCGACCAAAGACGCCGGCCATTGCCACGCTGTGATCCTGGAATGGCTTCAACGAGAATGGCGCGCAGTAGTCGCCGGCATGCAGCACGAAATTCACATCGCGCGCCAGCATCTCCTTCAGCAGGGCGTCAATCGCCGGTACGCGATCGTGCGCGTCCGACAGGAGTCCGACTCGCATCAGGCCTCTCTCCATTGGGGAACCGGGATCTCGTGTCGCACGAGGTCCTCGTATGTCTCGCGCGCCGTCACAACGGCCCAGCGCGTACCATCCACCAGCACCTCGGCCACACGCGGCCGCGCATTGTACTGGGAACTCATCACGTAACCATAGGCACCCGCGGTATGCACCGCGAGCAGGTCACCCGGTTCCACACCGGGGAGCTCGCGATCGAGGGCAAGGAAGTCCCCGCTCTCGCAGACCGGGCCGACCACGTCCACCGTGACTGCCCCCGCCCCTGCACGGGGCGACACCGCTTCGATGCGGTGAAACGCATCGTAATGCGAAGGACGAAGCAGCTCGGTCATGCCGGCATCGCAGATGACGTAGGCCTTGGCGCCACTCTCCTTGCAATAGAGCACGCGCGTGAGGAGGACCCCCGAAGCCGCAACAAAAAACCGACCGGGCTCGACGAGGAGCTCCACGCCCAGAGTATTGGCCGCCGCCGTCACGATGGCGCCATACGCCGCGAGGTCCGGCTCCTCCTCGGCGTCATACGGGACCGGCAGGCCGCCACCCGCGTCGAGATAGCGAATGTCGGCACCCGCCGCACGCAGCTCCATTGAAAGTTCGACCAGCCGTGCCGTGCCCTCGCGGAAGGCGTCGAACGAACTCAGTTGCGAACCCACGTGCATATCGAGCGCCTGGAGCGACACATTCGGCAGCGCGATCGCGAGACGGCCCGCCGACGCGGCGTCTCCAATCGGAATGCCAAACTTATGTCCCCGCTCGCCTGTCGCGATGTACTGGTGCCCGGACTTCACGTCGACTTCGGGATTCACGCGCAGGCCGACGTTCGCCACCGCGCCCAAGTCGGCGGCGAGACGAGACACGAGCCTCAACTCGGCCTCCGACTCGACATTGATCAGCTTGACACCAGCCGCGATCGCCTCACGCAGCTCTCCCTCGGTCTTCCCGACGCCCCCGAAGAGGATCTCGTCAGGGGTGAATCCGGCGCGAAGCGCCTTGTAAAGCTCACCACCCGACACAACGTCCACCGCGCACCCAGCGGCGCGGAGGAGCTCGAGGATGCCCCGACTTCCGTTGGCCTTGAGCGAGTAGTGGATTCGGTGCGGCGCGGCAGCGAGCGCCGCATCGAGTCGCGCGAATCGGTCCCGGATCAGGCCAGCCGAGTAGACGTACGCGGGGGTAGCGGCCGCGTGCGCGATCAGCGCGAGCGGCACCGCCTCACAGTGCAGCGCACCGTCGCGTACGGCAAATCCGCCCATCAGTACGCCTTGGCCCAGATGACCTCGTGTTTGGCCGGCTGCCCCGTGACCAAGCAGGTCGCGGGCGCGGTGGCGGACCGGAACTCGGGGTCGGGGATGCAACGGATCGTCGCCTTGGTCTCTTCCTTCACCCTCGCCTCGACGGCGGGATCGCCGTTCCAGCCAGCGTACACGAATCCACCGGGCCCCTCGATAATCTCCTTGAACTGCGCGTAGGACGTCACGTTGCGGTGCGAGTTCACCTCGCGACGCGCCTTCGCCGCGGCGAGCAGGTCGCCCTGAATGGTCTCGAGCAGCGCCGCCACGGTCGCCGGCAGCCGATCCATGGGGAGCGCCGCCTTCGCGCGCGTGTCGCGACGCGCCGAGAATACCGAGCCCTTTTCAAGGTCTTTGGGCCCAATCTCAAGGCGTAACGGGACACCGCGTAGTTCCCACTCGTAGTACTTCGCGCCCGGCTTGATGCCGTCCCGGTCGTCCACGCGGACGCGCAGGCGATCGGTAGCGCCACGGCCGATCCAGGCCGAGAGTTCCGCCTTGACCTTGTGCGCGGCCTCGACGATGCGCGCGCGCTCATCGTCGGTCTTGTAGATCGGGATGATCACCACTTCGATCGGCGCCAATTTTGGCGGGCAGACGAGCCCATTGTCGTCGGAATGCGTCATCACCAGACCCCCTACCATTCGCGTCGAGACCCCCCACGACGTGTTCCACGCGAAGGCCGTCTCACCCTTCTCATCCTGGAACTTGAGGTCGAATGCTTTGGCGAAGTTCTGGCCGAGGTTGTGCGAGGTGCCGGCCTGGAGCGCCTTGTTGTCCTGCATCATCGCTTCGCACGAATAGGTGCGCACCGCGCCGGCGAACTTCTCGCTCTCGCTCTTCAGCCCCGTGATCACCGGCATCGCGATCCACCCTTCCATGAACTCGCGGTATACGCCAAGCATCCGGCGCGCCTCTTCCTCGGCTTCGTCGTGCGTCGCATGCGCCGTGTGTCCCTCCTGCCACAGGAACTCGAGCGTGCGCAAAAAGAGACGGGTGCGCATCTCCCAGCGGACCACATTCGCCCACTGGTTCATGAGGATCGGCAGATCGCGGTAGCTCTGCGTCCACTTCGCGAACATATGATAGATGATCGTCTCCGACGTTGGCCGGACGATCAGCGGCTCCTCAAGCAGTTTCCCGCCTCCGTGCGTGACGACCGCCACTTCGGGCGCGAATCCCTCAACGTGGCTTGCCTCCTTCTGCAGGAAGCTCTGGGGGATGAAGAGCGGGAAATAGGCGTTCTCGTGTCCCGTCGCCTTGAACATATCGTCGAGCGCACGCTGCATTCGCTCCCAGATGCCGTAGCCGTTGGGGCGGATGACCATCGAGCCCTTCACCGGCGAGTAGTCGGCGAGCTCAGAGCGCAGCACGAGTTCGTTGTACCAGGCGCTGAAATCCTCAGCGCGCGTCGTCAGCTTCTTGTCGTCAGCCATTTTTAGTGTCGGGCGGTGTCACGCTGCTGCTGCAGCCAATCACGAAGTCCCATCATCACTCCCGCCTCGCCGGCAAGGGCGGCGGCGGCATCCATCGTGTGGGTCAGCGCACCATTCATCTTGCCGAGCAGACTTATCGCCTCGGCCGTCCCATCCTCTCGGTAGTAGATCGCCGCGCTCACGCCGGCCTTCTTGGCGGCATCCACCTGATTGCGCGTTGCCTGCCCCAAGTAGCGCTCGGCGTTGAGCCCATGCGCCACACTAAAGCCGGCACGACGCAGCGTCGTCACGAGGCCGAGCGCCTCGGCGTAGCTGTGCTGCCCGGCCCCATTGCCTGCGACAAGTTGAAAGTCGATCGCGTCGTCACCGGCGGGAGGAAAGAGCCCGCGATCGTTGAGCAGTTCGCCGAGCACGACATCGCCCATGCCAAATCCGAGCGCCGGCAGGTCAACACCGCCCAGCGAGTGGAGCAGCGTGTCGTACCGCCCGCCGCCGCAGATCGCGCGCAGTTCTCCCTTGGCGTCGAAGAGCTCGAAGACGATGCCGGTGTAGTACGCGAGGCCGCGCACGATGGAGAGATCGAGCACCACCCACTCGCCCACACCCAGAGCGTCGAGGTGCGCGAGATAGCGTGCAAAACGCGCCACATGCTCCGCGGCCGCCGGTGCCTCGCCAAACTCCGCGCGCACCGCCTCGAACGTGATGCCGCTGGCGATCGCGAGGATGCGCTCCACCAGCTCCGGTGCGATCCCCGCCTTGGCCAGCTTCTCAGCCGAGAGCTCACGCGGCTGGCGCGCGCACTTGTCGACGACGCCGTACACGGCGGGGACCTGCGCGTCGCTCACGCCCAGCGTGAGCAGTATCCCATTGAGCAGTCGCCGGTCTGAGACGCGCGCGCGTACATCCTGCGCGGTGAGCCCCAACTCTCGCATCACGTCGAGCGCCACCGCGAGCAGCTCGGCATCCGCCACCTCGCTCGCTTCGCCGACGATGTCGACATTGAGCTGGTAGTGCTCGCGGAGCCGGCCGCGTTGGGCGCGCTCATAGCGGAACAGCTGCGGGATGGAAAACCAACGCACCGGTTTACGCAACGCGCTCGCCCGCGCCCCCACCATCCGCGCGAAGGTCGGCGTCATCTCGGGACGCAACGCGACCTCGCGGGCGCCCTTGTCCACGAAGTTGTACAACTGACCGACGATCTCGTCGCCGCTTTTCTTGGTGTAGAGGTCCAGGGGCTCGAGCGGCGGCCCGTCATACTCGACAAAGGCGTAGCGGCGCGCTACAGCCCGCCAGGCACGGAAGATGTGCGCCCGCCGGGCCAGCTCATCGGGATAAAAATCACGGAATCCGGGAAGTGCGCTACTACTCATCCCCCAATTAACCGTCCGTCGGAGACACCTGCAACCGCGACATCGCGTCGCCGACGGTATGAAACGACCCCGTCACTAGCACGGTGGCCCCGCGAGACGGCGCGAGCCGTAGCGCCTCGTCGAAGTCCGGGACGAGTTCGGCGGCCCACCCCTCGCCCGTGGCGTACGCGAGCGCCTCGCTCGCCACCCAAGCCCGGCTCGCCGGTGCCGTCGGAGCATTGGTGAGCATGAACCGGTCGACGGCACCGCTCAGCGCGCGCAAAATGCCCCGCCAATCCTTGTCGCCGAGCACGCTCACCAACGCGACCACCGGCCCCGACGGCCGGAGGGCCTTGAGCGTCTCGGCAGAGACCGCCGCACCGTCGGGATTGTGTGCCACGTCGAAGATCCAGTCTCCGTGGCGGGAGAAGCGTCCGGGGAGCTGCACCGTCGCCAACGCCGGAATCGCCTCCTCAGGGGTAACTCGGAACGGTCCGGGGATCGCGTCCAGCATCGTGAGCGCCACTAAAGCGTTGGTCGCCTGATGTCGCCCTGGGAGGCCCGTGGTCACCTCGTGGGGGCGGCAGAGCGGGGATGCGCCAGGGACCGGATCCCAGAGGAAGCTCGTCCCCTGCGCCGTCACCCGGAGCTGCGTCACCCGCCCCTCCTCGGCCGCCACCCGGACCGGCGTCGCCCCACGGCGGCGCGCCTCCGACGCCAATAGGGCGCGAATCGCCCCGTCCTGCTCCCCCACCACTGCCGGCACTCCCGCCTTGAAGATTCCGGCCTTTTCCGGGGCAATAGCCTCGCGGGTCGCCCCGAGCCATTCCGTGTGATCGATCGCGATCCCGGTGACTCCCGCGACCAACGGCCTAATCACGTTGGTGGCGTCGAGGCGACCGCCCAGCCCCGTCTCAATCACCGCGACATCGACCCCCGCCTCGGCGAACAGGTCGAAGGCCATCGCGGTGGTCGCCTCGAAGAAGGTCGCGCCGAGTCGCTCGACCGTCGGGGTCCATCGGTCCAGAAAGGCCACAATCGCCTCCTCTGGGACGGCCCGACCGTCAATCACGAAGCGCTCGCGGAAGTCGACGAGGTGCGGCGAGGTGTACTTGCCGACTTTCAGCCCCCGGGCACGCAAGACCGTCTCAAGGGAGGCGCAGACGCTGCCTTTCCCGTTGGTCCCCGCCACGTGGAGCGTGTGCAATCGACGATGGGGGTCGCCAATCTCGCCGAGAAAGGCCTCGACGCGCTCTAATCCCAGCTTCCACTGTCCCGTCGTCCGCGCGAACAGGAAATCGAGCGCCTGCCTGTAGCTGCGCGGGGTCAGAAGGACGCCCACCCCGTAGCCGCTGGCTTCCCGCTCATGTGACGCAGGAGTTGCCCGACCATTCGCTTGAGATGGTGGCGATGCACGACCTGATCGACGATCCCGTGACTGAGCAGGAACTCGGCGGTCTGGAAACCCTCAGGGAGATCCTGGCCAAGCGTCTGCTTGATCACGCGCGGGCCGGCAAACCCGATCACCGCACCCGGTTCGGCCAGGATCGCGTCACCGAGCATCGCAAAACTGGCACTCACGCCGCCCGTCGTCGGATTCGTGAGGATCGAGACGAAGGGTATGCGCCGCTCAGCAAGCTGCGAGAGCATCGCCGCGGTCTTGGCCATCTGCATGAGAGAGAGCACGCCCTCCTGCATGCGCGCGCCTCCGGAGCAGGAGAGCACGATCAGCGGCCACTTTTTCTCGAGGGATCGCTGGCCGAGGCGCGCGATTTTCTCCCCCACGACCGAACCCATCGACCCACCCATGAACGCAAAGTCCATGACGCCGAGGTTTACTGGCATCTGGTGCATGAGCCCCGAGAGCGTAAGGATCGCATCATGATCCCCCGCGTTCTTGAGTGCCTTCTTCAGCCGATTCGGATATTCCGGGAACTCGAGCGGATCAACCGATGCGAGATCGACGTCTTTCTCCTCGAGGGAGTGCTCGTCGAGAAGCAGTGCGGCGTACTCGTGGGCCCGAAAGCGACGATGATAGTCGCACGCCGGACAGACATTGGAGTTCCGCACGAAATTCTCGCGGATATCCGTATGAGCACACGCCTCACATTTCTCCCAGGCGTCGGTGGGAATTTCGAGACGTTCGGCCCGGGGTTGCCGGGGCTTTTTATCTTTTCGGAACCAAGCCATTAAGGAAAGCTGACGTGGCCGCTGAAGCACGGCAAGCACTTGCCCTACATCTAGATCACGAGTCCGTCGGCCTTCCCACGCCCCTCGGCGCTGACGAGCACGAGGATTCCGACGGCGATCCAGCAGGCGAGCATGAACGAGCCACCGTAGCTGAAGAACGGAAGGGGAATGCCGGTGATTGGCATCAGCCCGACCGTCATCCCCACGTTCACCATGACATGGGTAAACCAGGCCGCGGTAAGCCCAAAGGCGACGAGCGATGCGAACGGGGACGACGACCGTGACGCGATACGCACGGTGCGCAGCAGGAGCATTCCGAACAGTCCGAGCGAAAGTATCACGCCAAGAAATCCAAGCTCCTCCCCTACCACCGCCATGATGAAGTCGGTGTACTGCTCGGGGACAAACGCGAGCCGCTTCTGCGACCCGTCGGTGAATCCCTTGCCGAAAAACCCACCCGAGCCAATCGCCACCTGCGACTGGATCAGGTGATAGCCAGAGGCGCGCGGGTCGGCCGAGGGATCGAGAAAGACCAGCAACCGCCGCTGTTGGTATGGATTCAGCTGGCCCCAGAGCAGCGGCGCGACCACGCCACTCGCCACATTGGTTCCGACGAGCACCGACGTTTCGAGCCAGGCCGGTCTCACCCACCAGAGCAGCCCGAGCAGCAGGAAAAACCAGGCACCCCAGACGCCGGGGCCGAACGCGAGGATCAGGCTAATCGCAGGGCTCGCGGCCAGCACTAGGAGCGGCCAGGAGACGCCGCTCCAGAAGAGCATCGCGAAGAAGATCCCGAGAAAGACGATACCTGTGCCAAGATCGGGCTGGGCCATGATCAGCAGCCAGGGAACAAGCACGATCGCCGCCGGTCGCCAGAGGCCGAAGAGCGAGGTCGGTGCCACGCGCTGTGCGCTCAACACGCGCGCGAGCATCAGCACGACCGCGATTTTCGCGAGTTCAGACGGCTGTCCGAGCCGCACGCCACCGATCGCGAGCCAGCTCTTAGTACTCGCGGCGGTCCCGGCGCCCTGGCCGATAAAGAGCAGCAGGAGCAACAGGGCGCACGCCCCAAGATATACCCAGACAGATCCCCACTCGAGGAGTCTGACCGAGGTGCGCGAAATTCCGTAGGCCACCGAAACGCCGAGGAGGAACCAGACCAGCTGAATCCGCCAGATTCCCTCGATGAACGACGGCATCTCGGTCTGCCCCGCCGAGTACACCATGGCAATGCCGAACGCCGAGAGCACGAACGCGAGTGCCGGAAGCGGCCAATCGGTGGGGATTCGTGGCGACTTCATTCGCCCTCGACCACCGGCATCGCCACGACGCGCGCCTTCAGGTACTTCTCCATGATCTTGGTCGCAATCCGCGCCGCACGAGAGCCATGGAGGCCGAACTCGAGCATGACGGCCACGACGATCTTTGCCTCGCCAGCGGGTGCGTAGCCTACGAACCAGGCGTGATCGGCGAAGGCGTCCTGCGCGTTCTGGGCGGTCCCCGTCTTGCCCGCGACCGCGATCCCCTGGAGGCGCGACCCCGCGGCGGTGCCCCGACCAACGACGTTAGTGAGTGCGTCCTGAATCCCTTTCAACTGGGCGTCGCTGAGCGAGAAGAGCCGCGTACGCTCCGCCTGCCCCCGGACGATCTCGGGACGCGCCGCGAAACCATCGGTCGCGAGCGCGGTGTACAGTCGCGCCATATTCACGACGGTCTGCGAGTTCTCGCCCTGTCCGATCGAGAGGTTGAGCGTCACGGCATTGCTCCAGCCACGTGGCCCGAAGCGCGCGTCGTAATACTTCTTCGGGGGGTCCGTCGGATACAGCGAGCGCACCTCCGACGGCAAGTCTATTCCACTCCGCGCGCGCGCCCCCAAGCGGATCCCACCGGCGATGAGCCGCTGCAATCCGATTTTCAGGCCCAATTGATAGAAGTACACGTCGCACGAGTGCTCGATCGCTTCAGCGAGCGTGACGTTGCCATGTCCCTTCTTATCCCAGCAACGAAAGTAGCGGTTACCATACTGGTAGCCCCCCGTACACGGCACGGGCATCTGATCATCGATGTCGACGAGACCGTTCTCCATGGCCGCGATCGCCGTGGCCAGCTTGAAAATCGAACCCGGCGGATACGTGCCTTTGATCGCCTTGTTGTAGAGCGGCCGTCGCGGGTCCCGCTGCAGCTCGTCCCAGTAACTCTGCGGAATCCCACCGACGAATCGGTTGGGGTCGAAGGTCGGCGCCGAGTGGAGCGCCAGCACCTCGCCCGACCTCGGCTCCATGGCCACGACCGCGCCGATCAACGAGTCGCCAAAGATTTCGGCGACATAGCGCTGAAGATCAAGATCGATGTTCGTGTAGAGTGGGGCGGGCCCGTCTGGCGGAATGTCCTCCCGCGCATTTTCCCGTACCACGCGTCCGCGGGCATCGACTTCGACGAACCGCACGCCCTCACGTCCGCGCAATCTCGACTCGTACTGCCGCTCGACGCCATCCTTCCCTACCTGTTGCCCCGCTTTGTAGTCGGCAAACGGTTCCTGACTCAGCTCAGCGTCGCTAATCTCCCCTGTGTACCCGACGAGCGCTGAGACCGCCGGACCGTCTGGATAATGACGTTTGGGTGCCGACTGGATAATCAGCCCTGGGAACTCCACCCGCCGTTCCTCGAGGAGGGAGACGAGTTCGAACGAAGCGTCCCCAAAGAGCACCGTCGGCCGAGAGCGGTCCCGCCGGTAGCGGCGCACCGCCGACCCAATCTGCTCGGGCGTGACGGGCACGACAGCGCCTATCCGATCCATCGTGGTGCGCAGCGTGTCTTCGTTCCGCGCGAGCAATGAAATCGAATACCCAGGCAGATTCTCGGCGATCACCTGGCTGTTGCGGTCATAGATAATCCCCCGGGGCGCCGGCAACGGGATCTCGCGCAACCGGTTCTCCTCCGACGCGAGCACATAGCGCGCGTTCTGCAGCACCATCGTCCGAAAGAAGGTGCCGAGGAGGAGCACAAAGCCCGCGAGGATCAATGCCGATGCGACCCGCGCGCGCTCCTGAACCGCGTTCGGATGGAAGCTCATGCCCGACGACGATCGCGACTCGGGCGTACGACGGACATCACGAATATGCCCACGCACGCGGTGGACAGTGCCGCCAACGGGGTCCATGCCAGCAGCTGCACCGCAAGTGCAGCACCGCCAATGCGACGCTCGGCCAACACCACGATCAAGTCGAACGCGACCTTGCCGACGAAGACGAAGACGGCATGAAGCATCACGTTGTCCGCGAAGAATGCTCCCTTCAGGCGCGACGCTGCGAAACCCACGACGGTCATCCCGAGTGCGCCCGCTCCGAAAGCCTCTGGTGTGAGCGCGTCGGCCACCAGGCCAAACGCAAACCCCGCAACGGCGGCGACCCCTGGGCGCGACCGCACGGCGACGACGAGGACGGCGATCAAGAGAAAGTCGATCCCCGCGCGCCATTCGAGGATCGGGCGTAGGGAGAAGTGCAGAGCGATCAGGATCGCCACGACGGATGCGACCCAAAGCGTACGTGACGTCATCGAGGCCTCGTCGCGTGTGCTGAATCGAGCCACACCTGCTCCATCCCCGCCACGTTCCCCGGCCGCAGAATCAGGACCGAGATGATGTCTGGCGGTCGCACCGCGGGACGCAGCAGGTAACTCCGCTCCCAGCCCGCGGTCCCGCGCAACTCCTCAAGCACGGTCCCGATCGGGATCCCCCGCGGGAACACACCGCCCAGCCCGGAACTCACTACCACCGAACCAATCGCAAGCTTCGATCGGAACGAGACACCACGCAGCTCGAGGAGGTATCGCTCGACGCCACTCCCCTGGTGGGCACTAACGATCCCGAATGCCGTACCATCGGCGCTGGTCGCACTCACGCGCAGCTCCGGATTCGGCCAGATGATCGCGATACTACGGGTCGCGTCCACCTGTTGCACCATCCCGACGAGCCCGTCCGCCGCGACCACCGCACTGAGTCGCTGGACGCCAGCGCGTGCACCCGCCGAAAGCACCACGGTCAGATCGCTCCCCATGCCCCGCCCCACGAGCGCTTCCGCAGGCACGAAGTCCCACGCGATCGCCTCACCCAGCTGGAGGAGTTCCCGCAGGCGCGCATTCTCCGCCGCGATCTCGTCGAGGCGCTGTGAACGCCGCAGTACGCTGTCGGCGATCAGCACGAGGCTGTCATGCGACATGAACGCCCGCTGCGCCAATGAAGCTCGCTCCTGGATCGTCACCAACGGCGCCACCACTGTGCTCCGGATGGCCCCCGCCACGGAGGCACGCGGACCCTCCGGCAGGAACAACAAGATCAGGGCGGCGAAAGCACAGACCACGGCGAGCACCGTGTCCGCTCGCGAATCTGTTCGGGAGGCGTGCGCCACGGGTCTGTACTGCTCAGGTAGTCAGCACCGACCAGTACTTCTCCTCGTCGTCAAGGATGCGTCCCGTCCCGCGCACGACGCAGGTCAACGGGTCCTCGTCCACGTGGATCGGGAGTCCGGTCTCCTGCATGAGCAGGATGTCTAGCCCGCGGATCAACGCCCCGCCGCCGGTCATCACAATCCCGCGATCGACGATATCCGACGCGAGCTCGGGGGGGGTGATCTCGAGCGCGCGACGGACGGCGTTGACGATCTGTTGAATCGGCTCCTGGATCGCCTCGCGGATCTCCGCGGAGTGAACGCGGACCGTCTTCGGGATGCCCGAGACGAGATCGCGGCCCTTCACCTCCATTTCACGCTCCTCGGCGAGCGGCGCGGCCGAGCCAATCTGGATCTTGATGAGTTCGGCCGTCGGCTCACCGATCAACAGATTGTAGCTCTTACGCATGAACTGCACGATTGCCGCGTCGATTTCATCGCCGCCAATACGGATCGAGCTGTCGGAGACGATACCGGAGAGCGCAATGACCGCGATCTCCGTCGTGCCGCCGCCGATGTCAATCACCATGTTGCCGGTCGGGGTCTCAACCGGAAGTCCCACGCCAATCGCGGCCGCCATCGGCTCAGCGACCATGAAGACATCCTTCGCCCCAGCGCCGAGCGCCGAATCACGCACCGCGCGCTTCTCCACTTCAGTGATCCCCGACGGCACGCAGACGATGACGCGCGGTTTCATCGGGAAGAATCCCTTTCGGATCACGAGGTCGAGAAAGCGACGCAACATCTTTTCTGTCACGTCGAAGTCCGCGATCACGCCGTCCTTCATCGGGCGCACCGCAATCACCCCTTCGGGTGTGCGACCGAGCATGCGCTTCGCTTCGAGTCCCACGCCCTTGATCTGTCGTGTCTCCCGGTCGAGCGCGACGACCGACGGCTCGTTGAGGACGATCCCTTCGCCCTTGACGTAGATCAGCGTGTTGGCCGTGCCAAGGTCCACAGCGATCGCGCTCGCCGGGAGGAACCCACCATTCTTAAAAAACGGCCAACGCATGGTGTTTGGGGGCTCGCTCGTCCGGGAACTACAGACGGCTGACGACGCTGAGATGTACTGGGGGAAGGAGGGAACTTACTCCCCCTTCACCATACAGGACAAGCTGGTCTCAGACTTGGCATTTGCGCGCGTCCGCACCGGAGTCTGGCGCGCCTGCCGTCCGTCGTCACAGAACCGCATCCCCTTGGCGAGCCCAGAGGAGGGGTGTTCGCTCCAGGATTCCCTCCTGCTTCATTGCCCCCCTCCGTACCGCACTGGCCTGCCTCCTAATCCAGGTTACGGTGGGCGATTGGTGCAGCCAGGGAAGTTCGGGTTGATCCCCTCACTTTCCGGTACGGGTAGATTCACGTCACGCCCCTACGCCGGTCCCTCGTAGTGGGTTCCTGGCGGAAAGGTATTCGCGACGGTACGGCCGGCCCTGATGACGACCGTTCCCGTGCCGCCTTGGACGGCAAGCTGAATCGGCGTGCCCGCAACGAATACAGCGATGAGCGCGCCCCAGAGGGCCGCTCGGGTAGAACTCCTGCGGATCTCGTGCTCCATCAATGCGGGTTGGACGGAGGCTCTATCCGGCGTGCAACGCACTCGGCGCGTCAGAGGTAAAAATTGGGACAGCGGCGAATCAAGGTCATGTAACAAAAAAACAAGGGGCGTACCGCAACCGCGGGACGCCCTTTGCATTTTCTCAGGATCAGACAGACTACTTCAAGAACTGCTCCGGCGCGTGGTATTCCATCCCAAACGCCTCCGCTACGCCCTGATACGTCACCTTGCCGTCGACAACATTGAGCCCCTTCACCAACGCCGGATCATCCCGCATCGCCTGCTTCCAGCCCTTGTTCGCAAGACGGAAGGCGTAGGGGAAGGTCGCATTGGTGAGCGCGAGCGTGGACGTCCGGGGCACGCCACCCGGCATATTGGCCACGCCATAGTGGATGATCCCGTCGACCGTGTAGACCGGGTTTTCGTGCGTGGTCGCCTTGATCGTCTCCACGCAACCGCCCTGATCGATCGCCACGTCCACGATCACCGCGCCCGGGCGCATCGTCTTGAGGTCCTCCCGGCGGATGAGCTTCGGTGCTTTCGCACCGGGGAGCAGCACCCCGCCGATCACGAGGTCGGCAGTGGCGATCTGTTCGAGGATATTGGCGCGATTGGAGTAGATCAGCTGCACGTTGGCCGGCATCACGTCGCTCAGATACCGGAGCCGCGGGAGCGAGGTGTCCAGGATGGTCACCTTGGCGCCCAGACCCGCCGCCATCTTCGCTGCGTTCACGCCAACGATGCCGCCGCCAAGGATCACGACCTTTCCCGGCGGGACTCCCGGAACGCCGCCGAGCAGTACGCCGCGACCTCCGTAGAGCTTCTCGAGGTACTTCGCGCCCTCCTGCACCGCCATCCGGCCCGCGACCTCGGACATCGGAATCAGGAGCGGCAGATCACGATTGGACAGCTCAACCGTCTCGTACGCGATGCAGGTCGCGCCCGACTCCATATGCGCCTTGGTGAGCTTTTCGTCAGCGGCAAAGTGGAAGTAGGTGAAGATCGTCTGCCCCATTTTCATCCGCGGCCACTCGACGGCGATCGGCTCCTTCACTTTGATGATCAGCTCGGCCTCCTTCCAGACGGCGTCCGCCGTCGGCAGCAGCTTGGCGCCGACCGCCGCGTACTGCTCGTCCGCAAAACCAGAGCCCTCTCCGGCGCTCTGCTCGACGTACACCAAGTGACCGGCGGCGACGAGCGCCTCAGCACCAGCGGGGACCAGTGAGACGCGATTCTCGTTGGTCTTGATCTCCTTCGGGATTCCAATTTTCATGGGAAATTCAGCTGGTAGATGGTAGATGGTAGATGGTAGCTGCTACATGGGACTTGGTCGATCGGAAATGCTAGACGGACGATACTCGATGGGATACTCCTCTGGACGTCAACCGCCCACGGGTCCCAACTGTACCACCGTCTGCTCTTCCACTCCAAAGAAGTCTCGACACACCGCAGCCACCTCATCCGCCGTGACCGCATCAACGCGTGCCAGTACTTCGTCCAACGGGCGGTAGGGCTCATGGAAGAGGTCCACCGCCGCCGCACGGTACATCCGCGATGAGACGCTCTCCATCGAGAGCGTGATCTGTCCCTTCAGTTGCTGCTTCCCCATCGCAAGCTCATCGTCGGGGATCCCAGTCGTCACGAGTGACTCAAGCTCTGCCCGGACGGCCGCGATGACCTCCTCCACCCGCTCCGGCGCGCAGCCCACGTAGATCCCCTGCGTGCCCGCCGTCACGTGGAAGCTCTGGAACGCATGGACTGAGTACGCCAAACCCAGCTCCTCGCGAACACGCTGGAAGAGCCGTGAGCTCATCCCGCCGCCAAAGAGCGTGCTGACCAGCATCAGCGCGTGCCGC
The DNA here is from genome assembly GCA_945869195.1 of Gemmatimonas phototrophica. GTDB lineage: Bacteria > Gemmatimonadota > Gemmatimonadetes > Gemmatimonadales > Gemmatimonadaceae > Pseudogemmatithrix. The sequence continues at coordinate 100,127 of CAMBNV010000005.1, forward strand.
CGAGGATCGCTATGTGGCACGATGACGTTCCCGTAGACCAGATGCACCTGCTGCGAGTCCCGTGCGATCGCCTGACTGCTCGGTGCCGCGGGTCGCGCCGGCGGCAGTGGAGTCGACACGGTGGCGCCCCCCGGCAGGGCATCCCAACCGGACAACTTGAGCACGTCGAGCAGCTGTTCATGCCGGACGTTGCCCGAGGCCGCCACGATGACGTTTGTGGCCCGATACGCCCGCGTATGGAGTGCTCGCAGCTCTGACACCCCGAGCGCGCCAACGGTGGCCGGTGTTCCGAGGATCGAGTACCCGAACGGGTGATCGCCCCAGAGCGCGGCATTGTGCAGCTCGAAGACGACGTCGTCCGGCGTGTCGTCAACCATCGCGATCTCCTCGAGCACGACGCCGCGCTCAAGATCGAGATCCGCCTGGCGCAGGGCCGGACGGAACATGAGATCGAACAGCACGTCGGCCGCCTGAGGCAGGTGCTCGTCGAGCACGCGCGCCTGGAACGAGGTGTGCTCCCGACCCGTGTACGCGTCGAGCGACCCGCCGAGTGCTTCGAGTGAGAGCGCGATTTCGCGCGCCGACCGCCGCTCGGAGCCCTTGAATACCATGTGCTCAAGTAGGTGCGAGACTCCCATCTGCTCGCGCGTCTCGTGCAACGAAGCGGCACGCACCCACGCCCCCAACGCAACGGACCGTACTCCCGGCATGTATTCCGAGAGCACGGTCAGTCCGTTCGGCAGGACGGTCCGTTGCACGCCGCGCTCCGAGAGCGCGGCGGCGGAAACGGACGCTTCGATCACTCCCTTACCGGCTCCCGCGGCCGCCACGGCGATCGCCGCCGCTGCTGCGCGGACGATCGCTACGCGGGCGCTCTTCGCTCGAGCTCTCGTCGGAGGGTGCAGTCGCGTCACCAGCGGGCGCCGCCTCAGGCGTGCCCTCAGGCTTCGGGAGCAGCGCTTTCATGGAGAGACGGAGACGGCCACGCTCATCCCGATCGATGAGCTTCACCGACACCTGCTCGCCCTTCTTGACCACGTCCTCAGGCTTCTCGACGCGCGTGTGGCGCATTTCGGAGACGTGGAGGAGGGCCTCGGTACCAGGCATGATCTCGACGAAGGCACCAAACGCCGTCACCGACTTCACCGTGCCCAGGTAGGTCTCACCCACCACCGGTTCGGCCGTGATTGCCTGTACCATCTGACGCGCACGCTCCATCGCCTCGCCACCGACCGCGGCAATCGTGACCAGACCCGAATCGTCGACCGTGAGTTCGGCACCCGTCTCGTCCTGAATCCCGCGGATCGTCTTGCCCTTCGGCCCGATGAGGTCGCCGATCTTCTCGGGATTGATCATCATCGTCACGATGCGCGGCGCCCACTGCGAGAGCTCCGGACGCACCGTCGGCAACGCCTTGTCCATTTCCCCGAGGATGTGCAGGCGGCCTTCCTTGGCCTGCGCCAACGCTTCGGTCATAATCTTGAGGTCGAGCCCCTGGATCTTGATGTCCATCTGGATCGACGTGATGCCGTCTTTCGACCCGGCGACCTTGAAGTCCATGTCGCCGAGATGATCTTCGGTGCCGAGGATGTCGGTGAGAATCGCGTACTTCTTCCCTTCCTTGATCAGACCCATCGCCACCCCGGCCACCGGAGCCTTGAGCGGGATCCCCGCGTCGAAGCAGGCGAGCGAACCGCCACAGACCGACGCCATCGACGACGAACCGTTGGACTCGAGGACCTCGGAGACGATGCGGATGGTGTACGGGAACTCCTCGAACGGCGGGAGCACGCCCTGGATCGCGCGCTCGGCCAGCATGCCGTGACCGATCTCGCGACGACCGGTGCCGCGCATCGGTTTGGCCTCGCCGGTGCAGAACGGCGGGAAGTTGTAGTGGAGCATGAAGGACTTGGTCGTCTCCTTCGCGCTGTCGATCGAATCCACGCGCTGTGAATCGCTAGCGGTGCCGAGCGTCGCGACCACGAGGGCCTGCGTCTGTCCGCGCGTGAAGAGCGCCGAGCCGTGCGCACGGGGGAGCAGCGAGGTGTCGACCGAGATGTCGCGCACCACGTTCGGCTTGCGGCCGTCAACGCGCAGGCCGGTCTCGAGCACCTGCGCGCGGAGCGAGGTGTACTCGATGTCGCCGACGATGCTCCCCACCAGGGGGAGATGCTCTGGCGCAAGGACGCTCGCCATCTCGTCCTTGACCTCGCTCTTCACCTTCTCGACAGCGTGGATGCGCGTCGCCTTGTCCTTCTGGTTAATCGCGGCGTCGATGCGCTTCTGCGCGGCCTTCGTTACCGTCTTGCGAACGGCGTCCGGAATCTCAACGCCCGACCACGACATCTTCTCGACCTTGAGCTTCTTGAGCAGCTCTTCCTGCATCGCGACGAGATCCTTGAGGCCACGTTGGGCGATCGTGAGCCCCTCGACGACGTCCTCTTCGGACACCTCGAGCGCGCCCCCTTCGACCATCATGATCGAATCGGCCGTGCCGGCGACGATCATGTCGATGTCACTGAACTCGAGCGCCTGGAACGTCGGATTGAGGAGCCACTTGGATTCCACGCGTCCGACGCGCACGCCGGCAATCGGCCCCGCGAACGGGATCTTGCTAGCGCTCAACGCAAACGAGGCGGCGATGAGTCCGAGCACGTCGGCGTCGTTCTCTTGGTCAGCCGAGAGCACGTACAGAACGACCTGCACCTCATTCTGAAAACCTTCCGGGAAGAGCGGGCGGATCGAGCGGTCGATAATCCGGCACGACAAGATCTCCTCATCGCGCGGACGTCCCTCGCGCTTGATGAAGCCGCCCGCGATTTTGCCCGCGGCATACGTCTTTTCCTTGTATTCGACAGTCAGCGGGAAGAAGGGCAGCGGACTCTTCTTGTCGCTGACGGTCACCGCGGCGAGGATCATGGTCTCACCGTAGGTCACAAGGGCTGAGCCCGCGGCCTGCTTCGCCATGCGCCCAGTCTCGATGGAGAGGGTGCGGCCAGCAAAGGTCCGCTCGATACGATGCATCATTTTTGGTTTGTCTCAGATCGGTACACGAAGCGCGCGATCCGCTTCATTGCGGTCGCGCGCTCGTGTGGGTGGGGCGCTTAGTAGCGCAGGCCGAGATCGGCGATGAGCTTGCGGTAGGCGGCGACTTCTGTTCGCTTCAGGTAGTCGAGGTGTCGTCGGCGCTGGCCGACCATGCGGAGAAGACCACGACGTCCGTGGTGGTCCTTCTTGTGGGCCCGAAAGTGCTCAGTGAGGTAGTTGATCCGCTCCGTGAGCACCGCGACCTGCACCTGTGACGAGCCCGTGTCGGTCTCGTGCTTGCGATGCGTGTCGATCGCTGCCGTCTGTACGAACGCCATCCCTGAAATCCTTGCCTGCGAGCGCAGTGCGATTGAAATGCCGATTCCGTTGTAGCACAGAAGATTAGCGTCGACCAGCAATCCTGTAAAGGCCCGCCCCTGCTTGAGATAACCCTCCCTCGCACGGGCCCCCGGCAGTCCCTTAGGCGGCGAACCACCCCATGATGAGCCGCTTCAGATCGTTAAACGTCACCGTCAGGAAGAGTGCCCCGATCGCGACGAGACCAATCCGCGCATACCATTCCCGCACCCTGGGATGGAACGGCCTGCGCCAGACGCCTTCTGCGACCTGTAGCAGGATCTGCCCACCGTCGAGCAGCGGGATCGGCAGTAGGTTGAGCACCGCGAGGTTGACGCTCAGAAAGGCGATGAGCAGCCAAAGACTCTCGCCGCCCGACTGGGCCGCCGCGACGCTCGACCGCGCGATCTCCACGGGCCCGCCGAGCTGCGAGACGGAGACCTCTCCGCTGAACAGGTTCCCGAGCACATTCACGACGTTGTCCGCCATCGACCAGGTGAGCACCCCACCGGCCCGAACAGCCTCCCCAAAACTGACTGGCTCGCGACTGATATTCTGCCGCACCGCGGCACCGATGCGGCCCACCAGCTGTCGGTCGCCAGAGGTGGCCGTGATCTCCACCGCCTCAGGCGTCACCACAATCGTCTCGCGACCCGCACCCCGTGCGACTACGAACGTGACCGGCGTTCCCGGCGCGCCCGACACCGCGGCGAGCACTTCATCCCAGCGCGCGATCGATGTGCCATCGATCGTCGTCACGCTGTCCCCGGGCTGCAGCCCCGCAAGGGCGGCCGGTTTCCCCACCACCACCGAGTCGACGACCGCCGTCAGATACCCCTTTCCGTACCATCCAGCGACTCCCGTCGTGACCACCAACGCGAGCACGACGTTCATAAAGACGCCCGCAAAGAGGATCACCAGGCGCGGCAGAAGTCGCTTGGACTCAAACCACCGATCGGGCGGGATCGGTTTGGGGCCGTGGGGGATCATCGAGTCAGCATCCCAGTGCTTGGACTTCTCGGACTCGGGTGCTTCGGTGCCGCCCTCGAGGACAGCGGCCGTCTCGTCCTCTTTGCTCGCCATGCGCACGTAGCCGCCGATCGGCAACCAGGAGAGGGCATACTCCGTCTCACCGCGACGGACGCTGATGAGGGGCGAGCCCCATCCCAGCGAGAACCGCGGGGCGTACACACCCGCCCACTTGGCGGCGAGGAAATGTCCGAGCTCGTGCACGAAGATCACGAGTCCCAGCACCAGCAACGGCGCGAGCCAGCTCAGCATCAGCGATACTCCTGCACGAGGACGCGCGCGGCGGCATCAGCCGCCAGCAGCGCGGGAAGGTCTTCACCGGAATGGTGCCCCAGGCGACTCAGTGCCAGCTCGATGGCGCCGGGGATCGTACTAAACGCCATGGTGCCCGCCAGGACGCGGGCGACGGCCGCCTCGTTGGCGGCATTGAACACGGCCGGCGCTGCCCCCCCCGTCACGCCCGCGGCGATCCCCAGCCCCAGGGTCGGAAAGAGGTCGTGCCGCACCGGCTCAAACGTGAGCGGACTCGACGCGACCGGATCGAAACGGGGTACCCCGTCGTCGGTGATTCGATCCGGGTATCCGAGAGCGTACAGCACGGGGAGTTCCATCGAAGGCACGCCCAACTGAGCGACGACACTCCCGTCCTCAAATTCGACCATCGAGTGCACGATGCTCTGTGGGTGTACCACGACTTCAATTCGCTCATAGGGCACGCCGAAGAGCAGGTGCGCCTCGATCACCTCAAGCGCCTTGTTCGCAAGGGAGGCGCTGTCGACGGAAATCTTGCGGCCCATCGCCCACGTCGGATGTTTCAGGACGTCGGCAAGCGTCGCCTGGTGAATTCGTTTGGCGTCCCACTCGCGGAAGGGGCCGCCGGAGGCCGTAATGATGAAGCGACGCACACCGGCGACCGGGAGTAATCCTGGCCCCCTGCCACCCACACGGCCTGCGAGGCACTGCAGCAGCGCCGAGTGTTCGGAGTCGACCGGCACGACGGTGCCTCCGCCCGAGCACATCGCGCGCTGGACCAACGCCCCGCCCATGACCAGTGACTCTTTGTTCGCGAGCGCCACGCGCTTCCCTGCAGATACCGCAGCGAGGGTAGCCTCGAGGCCCACGGCGCCCACGACCGCGTTCAGCACGATCGCCACGTCGTCATGCGTCGCGGCCTCCACCAGGCACTCCCGCCCGTGGCTCCAGCGCTCGGGCAGCGGCTCGTTCCCAGGGTTCACCAGACCGACGACGGCGGGCCGCCACCGCGCGTCGGCCGCCGCGAGCGCTGCCCGATCGCTATGCGCCGTCATCGCGACGAATCGGAACCGCGCTGGGTGACGAGCCACCACCCGTTGCGCGGTCGCGCCGATCGAGCCGGTCGCGCCGAGGAGCGCGATGCCAGTGGGAGGACTCACGCGCCTACCTTCAGCAGCAGGTCGAGCAACGCGTACGCGACGGGAATCGTGAAGAGCAACGAGTCGACCCGGTCCAGCACGCCCCCATGCCCGGGAATCAGGGTCGAACTATCCTTCACACCGGCCTGTCGCTTGAGCATCGACTCGACGAGGTCCCCGACCTGGGCCGCCGCGCTCATCGCGACCCCGAAGACCAGCACCCCGGTGATCGACAGCCCGAGATTCGCGTACGGTTGGAGGAGGAAGGTGAAGTAGCCCCAGGTCGCGACAACGCAGGTCCCCACCGCGCCGACCGCGCCAGCGATGGTTTTCCCGGGACTGACGGAGGGCATCAACTTGCGTCTCCCGAACTTCTTGCCGAAGAAGAATGCCGCGCTGTCGTTAAGCCAGGTCAGCGCGAGCGGCAGCATAAGCAGAAGCGCGCCCGCCGTGGCACCGATTGCAAAGCGGTGATAGCGGAGCGCATAGGCAAAGGCGAGCATGCCGCCGGTGTACCAGGCACCGAAGAGTGTCGTGGCGACCGACTCGAGCGGTCGTCCCGTCGCCCCACGCGTCCAGAGCGCGACGGTGAGCAAAAGCGGCGCGACAAACGCGACGAGGCCGAGGGGCGGCACGTACAGTCCGAGATGGACCGCATGGGCCCCAAGGGGAATCAGCGCCGCGAGTACGATCGTCCACACGGTCATGGGGCGTGCGCCCGCCGCCGCCGCCGCGAGTCGAGAGTACTCCCAGGCGCCGAGCGCCGAGGCGAACGAGAGCAGGACGGCCAGGGCCGCCCCGCCGAACCAGACCGCCGCGGTGACCAGCGGGATCGCGGCGACCGCGAAGAGAACGCGTTTGGTCAGCTCACTCATGCGGGCGGCGGTGCGGCGGCAGGGACGCGGCCGAAGCGGCGGTCGCGGTTCTGGTATTCACGAATCGCGGCGTAGAGGTTCGCACGACCGAAGTCGGGCCAGAGGACCGGCGAGATCACTATCTCGGCATAGGCCAGCTGCCAGAGCAGAAAGTTGCTGATGCGCTGCTCACCCGAGGTACGAATGAGTAGGTCCGGATCGGGACAATCCGCCGTATAGAGCCGAGCCGCGAAGGCCGCCTCGTCCACCTGCTCCGGCCGCAGCGATCCCGCCTGTACCTCGTCGGCAATCCGGCGCGCCGCCCGCACCATTTCGGCGCGCGATCCGTACGAGATGAAGAGGTTGAGCGTGAGCTTCGTGTTGTCCGCCGTCTGGGCCGTCACGCGCGCCACGGCGGCCTTCGCCGGGGGCGTGAGTCGCTCGATGTCGCCGAGGACGCGCACGCGCACGCCCTCTCCCTCGAGCTCGTCGGCCTCGCGCTGGATGTACTCCTCGAGCAGCGACATCAGCGCGCTGATCTCGAGCGGCGGTCGTTGCCAGTTCTCCTGCGAGAACGCGAAGAGCGAGAGAAACTCCACTCCCGCCTCGAGTGCACTCTCGACAATCTCGCGGACCGCCTTCATCCCGCTCCGATGGCCGAGCGGCCGCGGCAACATCCGCTCGCTCGCCCAGCGCCCGTTGCCATCCATGATGATGGCGACGTGGCGCGGAATAGTGCCGTTCAGCCGGAGCTGGTCGAGCAGGTCGAGCGCGGTCATCAGAGGGGGTCGTCGCGGCGGGGGCCGATCAGACCTCCATCAACTCCGCTTCCTTCGCCTTCATCAGGGCGTCGATTTTCGCGACCTCGTCGTCGTGCGCCTTCTGGAGTTCCTTCTCGGCATGCTTGACCTCGTCCTCTGAGACGCCGTCGAGCTTCTTGAGAAGGTCGCGGCCATGCGTGCGGGCGTGACGCACCGCGATCCGGCCGTCCTCGGCGTACTTATGGACCATCTTCGCGAGTTCCTTCCGGCGCTCCTCGTTCATCGACGGGAGCGGCACGCGAATGATCGCCCCCTGCACCGAGGGGTCGAGCCCCATATTCGACTCGCGGATCGCCTTCTCGACCGCCTTGATCTGGCTCTTGTCGAACGGGGTTACCACCAGCAGACGCGCCTCAGGCGCCGACACGTTGGCGCACTGATTCATTGCCATCAACTGGCCGTACATGTCGACCTTCACCGTGTCGAGCATGGCGGGAGAGGCCTTGCCGGAGCGCACCGAAGCGAACTCGCGCTTGGATGCTTCGACGCCCTTCTCCATCGCCGTGCGGCTGTCCTTCAAGATCTGCTTGGTCATGTGACGAGTGTCCCCACGGGTTCGCCGCGCAGCGCCTGTTGGACGATGCCGGCAGTGTGGATGTTGAGCACGATCAACGGGAGGTTGTTTTCCTTACAGAGCGTGATGGCAGTCTGATCCATCACCCCAAGTTCGCCAGCCATCACATCGCGATAGGAGATGCGATCATACAGCTTGGCGGTCTTGTCAATCTTGGGGTCTGCCGAGTAGATGCCATCGACGCTCGTGGCTTTGATGATGACGTTTGCCTTCATCTGAATGCCGCGCAAGACCGCGGCCGTGTCGGTCGAGAAGTACGGGTTTCCGGTGCCAGCAGCGAGGACGACGCACCGCCCCTTCTCGAGGTGCCGGATCGCGCGGCGCCGGATGAAAGGTTCGGCAATCTCTTCCATGCGGATCGCCGTCATCACGCGGGTGTCGAGCCCCTCACGTTCGAGGACATCTTGGAAGGCGAGCGCGTTGATGACCGTCCCGAGCATTCCCATATAATCAGCCGAGACGCGATCCATCCCCAACTTCGAGATTTGCGATCCTCGGACGATGTTGCCGCCGCCGATCACCAACGCCACCTGCGCGCCGATTGCCGTGATCTCCTTCACCTGACGGGCGAAGCCGCGGATGCTGTCAAAGTCGAAACCGAACCCCTTATCTCCGGCGAGAGCCTCGCCGGAGAGCTTGAGCAGGACGCGGGGATACTTGAGAGGGAGCATCGGCGGATTGGGTGTTAGGATTCGCCCATCTTGAACCGTACAAAGCGCTTCACGCTGAGTGGCTGGCCGGCGTCCTTCGCCGTCGCCGTCACCAACGCACCAATCGTCTGATTGTCGTCGCGAACCCAGGGCTGACCCAGCAACGTAATTTCCGCGAGGAGCTTGGCGATGCGGCCGTCGACCATCTTCTGTGCGATCGCCTCGGGCTTCCCGCTTTCGATCGACTGCGCGATGAAGATCTCGCGCTCCTTCGCGATAAACTCCGCGCTGACGCCGCTCTGGTCGACGGCGACGGCGACCGCCGGCACACCCGCCGCCACATGCTCGGAGACGTGCTTTCCGAGCTGCGTGGCCTGGGCACCCTGCCCGCCAACGATCTCCGTGATCACACCGGCCTTGCCGTTGAAGTGCAGGTACGAGCCGACCGTGCCGTCGGTCGCGAACCGAGCAATACGACGGAGTTCGACTTTCTCGCCGGTCTTCGCTGAGGCAGCCTTCACAAACTCACCGACCGTCTGCGTCGCGTCAGCGTACCAGGGCATCCCGAGATACGCGCCGTCTCCGCCGACCGGCACGAGGCCGTCGACCGTCGCGTCCTGTGCCACCTGCGCTACGACCTGCTTCGCGAGCGCGACAAAATCGTCATTCCGCCCGACAAAGTCCGTCTCGCAGTTCAGTTCGATCATCGCGGCCACGGTACCGTCCCGGTTGGACCAGGTGACGATTTGGCCCTCGGACGCGGCACGATCGGCGCGCTTGTCGGCCTTCGCAATGCCCTTCTTGCGGAGCAGGTCCGCGGCGAGATCCATCTCCCCGGCAGACTCTTCGAGGGCTTTCTTGCAATCCATCATTCCGGCGCCCGTACGCGCCCGGAGCTCAGCGACCATCTTGGCGGTGATCGGCGTGGCCATCAGTATCTCTCAATGCAGAATTGTGTGCTACCTGTGAGATCGCCGCCGGGGAGCTGTGAGACTCATCCGACGGCGATGGAAACTTACTCAGGGGGTCTCCCCTGCACTACCATCACCTTTACTCGGCCGCGTCGTCCGTCGACGCCTCGCCGGCATCGGCACCCTCACTCCCCTCGCCTCCCTTCAGGCGTGCCGCGATGGCGTCGGGATTCGCGCGACGGCGGCGCGGACGACGCTTGCGACCACCCTCTTCTTCGCGCTCCTTTTCGGTCCCGCGCTCAGACGACCAGGTGGTTGCCTCGCCCGGCTCCTCGGCCTCGGCCCGAGTCGGTGCCTCACGACGGGCTTCGAGAATCGCCTCGCCAAAGGCGGCCGTGATCAACTCGACCGAGCGGATCGCGTCGTCGTTGGCCGCGATCGGTACGGTGATGAGATCCGGGTCGGAGTTCGTGTCGCAGATGGCGACAATCGGGATACCGAGCTTGATGGCCTCGTCGACCGCGATCCGCTCCTTCTTGGCGTCCACAATGAAGAGCAGCCCGGGAAGGCGACCCATCGACTTGATGCCCGAGAGGTTCTTGAGGAGCTTGTCGCGGAGCCGCGACATCATCAGCTGCTCCTTCTTCGTGTAGTTCTCGAAGTTGCCGCCCGACTCGGAGCCGGTCTCGAGGTCCTTGAGCTTCTTGATCTGCTTCTTGACAGTGGCGAAGTTCGTCAGGAGGCCGCCGAGCCAGCGCTCCGTCACATGCATCGCGCCAACGCGATCAGCCTCGGCCGAGACGATCTGCGCGAGCTGACGCTTGGTGCAGACGAACAGAACGCTCTCACCGCGGAGGACGACCTCACGCACGAGCTTCTGCGCGAGCTCAATCTGCTTAAGCGTCTTCTGGAGATCGATGATGTGGATCCCGTTGCGCTCCGCGAAGATGAAGCGGCGCATCTTGGGGTTCCAGCGACGGGTCTGGTGTCCGAAATGGACACCGGCCTTGAGGAGCTCTTCGAGCGTGGGCTGCGGCATGTTAAAAAACCTGAATAGTGGTTGACGACGTCGTCTCGCTTCATTGCCACCCCCACCACGCCGGTTGACGTGGCACCGAGGGAAGGCTCCGCGAGACTGTGAGATGCAGAGGAGAGCGAGGGAGGGGGGAGAGGTGAGGCCCTGCGATTCCAGCGCCTCACCTCTCCCATCCCCCCGCTCACCGCTGTCGTGCGACTAGCGCTTGCTGAACTGGAACTTCTTGCGTGCCTTCGGACGGCCTGGCTTCTTGCGCTCGACCGAGCGAGCATCGCGCGTGAGGAGTCCGAGGTCGCGGAGCTTCCGGCGGTTGCCTTCGTCAATCTTGACGAGCGCACGGGCAATCGCGAGACGGAGGGCACCGGCCTGACCGGTCTGCCCGCCACCCGTGAGGTTCGCCTGCACGTCATAGCTACCGAGCGTGTCGGTCGCAGAGAACGGCTGCTGGATCGCCGTGATCAGCGCCGGGCGCGGGAAGTAGTCCCCGAGGGTACGGCCGTTGAGCACCCACTTGCCCGACCCTGGAGTCAGGAAGACGCGGCAGACAGCTTCCTTGCGGCGGCCGACAGTATGAATCATCGCGGTATCCGCCATTTACTTGGCCTCGGCCTTCGGGAAGGTGAGCGACTCTGGCTGCTGCGCGCCATGGGGATGCGTGGCACCCGCGTACACGCGGAGCTTGAGCCGGAGCTTCTGGCGCCCAAGAGCGGTCTTCGGCAACATCCCGTGAACCGCCTTCTCGATCACCCGCTCGGGGTGCTTGGCCAGCATCGAGGCGAACGGGGTGTACATCTCATGCCCCATGTAGCCGGTGTGTCGGAAGTAGTTCTTCTGCTCCGCTTTGCGACCAGTCACGCGGACCTTGCTCGCATTGATCACGATGACATTGTCGCCCGTGTCCATGTGGGGCGTGAACATCGCTTTGTGCTTGCCGCGGATGATGCGGGCGATCTCGGTGGCGAGTCGGCCCAGAACCATCCCTTCGGCATCAACCACGAACCACTTGTGTTCGATGTCGGCGGGAGTCGCCGTGTACGTCGTACGCATTCGGGAACCATCTTGAACGAGAGGTGCAACGCCTCACCGGTGCGGAATGCAACCCGGGTCTCGGCCGCCGTTTTGGGCGTTTTTGGACAGACACGAAGGATAGACGGCCCACGGGCGTGGGTCAACCCTCGACGGGCCCTCGGCGAGCCTTAGGCCTCGAGTTCGAACTCGATGAGGCGGGTGCCCTTCTCGACGGCGGTCCCCACGACAGCGTTCACCACCCGTACGATGCCGGCGGCCTGGGCTCGGAGCTCGTTCTCCATCTTCATCGCCTCCATCACCACGACTCCCTGTCCCGCCGCCACGCGATCACCGACCGCGACGTCGACGCGCACGATCAGCCCGGGCATGGGCGCGACAACTGGCGCGGGGCCAGCGGGGCCCTGAAGGGCGGCGGAGAGTTCACGAATCGCGCGCGCGCGCTCGTCGAGCGCCTCGACGTCGAAACGCCAGCCGTCCACCCAGAGTGCATACGTGCCGCGCGTGCCGCGCCCGCGTGCCACCACGCGATGCTGAACACCGCCGATTGTGACGAGACGCACCGGCGTTCCCTCCACGTCCGTAAGCTGCGCCAGCTCACGCGCCCCGTTGACGGTCACGCCGTCGGTGTCGAGGACCACGTCCACGCGCACGCCATTCACGTCGACCAGGTACTTCATGGCGTCTCCGGCACAAGGACACAGACGCTCTCGACGTGTGCCGTCTGCGGGAACATGTCATAACAGGTCAGCGCGTGGACCCGCCACCGCGTAAGTCGCCCCACGTCCCGGGCGAGCGTCGCGGGGTCGCAACTGACGTAGACGATGGCACGCGGTGGTTGCGCCACCAGCGCGACCGTTACGCGTGCGTGGACCCCTGCCCGAGGCGGATTGAGGAGCACCACGTCACTCGGCAGCAGGCGCGGCAAAACGTCCTCGACCCGCGCCGCGATCGCACGCGAGGGCGCGGTGAGCCGCTGTGCCGCCCAGGCCGTCGCCTCCTCATCGAGTTCGACCGCGGTCACGCGCACCCCCTCTGCCGCGAGTGCCACCGCGGTGTCACCACTCCCACTGTAACAGTCCACGACGGTCGTCGGTGTGAACGCGAGGACCGCGGCGACGACGTCGGCCTGGAGGCGCTGCGCCACTGCGGCATTCACCTGCACGAATGACGCGCCCGGCACCTCAGCCGGCCGCCGATCGGCCACAATCCGTCGCCGGCGACCGTCGGCCTGCCACCAGACCGCGGCGAGCGAGGGAACGGCATCCAAAAAGGCGCCCAGCGCCGGCCAGGCGGTTCCGCCTTCGAGCACAAAGAGCGGTCGCTCGTCGAGCCACCGCACCGTGCCGCGCAGACGCGGCTCCGCCGGCAGGTGCGCGGCGGCGGCGAGGATTGAGCGCCAGGCGCTGACCACGCGCTCGTCGGTGATCAGGCAGTCATCCAACGCGAACACCGTTTCAGGATCATCGAAGGCGCGAAGCCCGGCCCAGGTGCGAGCCCCCTCTCGACGAATCGCGAGCGAAAGGGCGCGACGGTACCGCCAGGCCTCTCCACCGTAGATCTCGGGTAACGGGACCGGCCGCTTGGCAATCCGCCCGAACGCGTCGGCGACCATCTGCTGTTTGGCCGCACGTTGGGTATCAAGCGAGACGTGTTGCAACTGGCAACCGCCGCACCGATCAGTCGCGGCGTAGTGCACGCAGACGCTCTCCACGCGACCGGGGCCGGGCCGCACGACCCGCAAGAGGGTGCCACGACCGACACGTCCATCAACGCGCACCCCGGCCTCCACCAGATCCCCGGGAGCGGTGCGCGGAGTGAATACCACGAGTCCCTCTTGCCGAGCGACGCCGTCCCCGCCACTGGCGAGGCTGACGATTTCTAACGACGCCACGCTCACAGGCCGCGCCGGGCATCGAGCCTGGCGGTACGGGCCCAGTCCGACTCAGTTGACCGCGCATCACGCGCGCCCGACGCCACCCTGGCCGCGACCCCTGTCGCGGCGGGCGAACGGCGCTCCCGATCGGCGATGAGCGCGGCCGCGATGGCTGCCACGTGCACGGTCTCCGCCGGCGGTGCCGTCGCCAGTAATGCGGGCAGTCGCGACTCGAGCCATTGGATGTCGATCTCGCCGCGCCGGAACTCGGCGTCGGCGAGGACTCTGAGATGGAACTCACGCGAGGTCTCGACGCCGTCGATCACCAGCTCCTGCAGCGCGCGCTCCATCCGTGCGATCGCCGCATCGCGGGTGGGCGCGAAGACAATCAGCTTCGCCAGCAAGGGGTCATACGACAGGCCGACGACGCTGCCAACCTCAATACCACCATCCCACCGCACACCCGGCCCGCTCGGGATGTGCAGGTACGCGATGCGTCCAGTGGATGGCAGAAACCCGTTGGCGGGATCCTCGCTCGTGATCCGGCACTCGATCGCCCAGCCGCGCGGCGCGGGAGCCTCGGTGAACGGAAGCGCTTCCCCGGCGGCGATACGCAACTGCCACTGCACCAGGTCGACGCCCATCACGAGCTCGGTGACCGGGTGCTCAACCTGGATGCGCGTGTTCATCTCCAAAAAGTAGAACTCCCCGTTCTTCGCGAGCAGGAACTCGCAGGTCCCCGCGTTGACATAGCCCGCCGCTCGCGCCGCAGCGACGGCGGCATCTCCCATCCGCTTGCGCAGGTCGGGCGAAACGGCCACGCTCGGCGCTTCCTCGATCATCTTTTGATGGCGACGCTGGATCGAACACTCGCGTTCGCCCAAGGCAATGCAGTTGCCGTACTGGTCGGCTAGGATTTGGATCTCGACGTGCCGCGGCCCTTCGATGTACTTCTCCACATAGACCGCGTCGTCACCGAATGCATTCTTGGCTTCGCGCTGCGCGGAGGCGAGCGCAGCCGCGATTTCGCCTGGCTCGCGAACCACCCGCATCCCCTTGCCACCGCCACCCGCCGCAGCCTTGAGCAACACCGGGTAGCCGAAGCGGGCAGCAACCGCCGTGGCGTCGGCGGCATCGCGCAGCGCCTCGGTCGTCCCGGGCACGACCGGCGTGCCGGCGGCAATCGCGAGCGTACGGGCGGCGGTCTTTGAGCCCATCGCGGCGATCGCCTCGGCGGGCGGACCAATCCAGATGAGACCGGCATCGCGTACCGCGCGCGCGAACCACTCGCGCTCGGAGAGGAATCCGTAGCCCGGATGAATCGCGTCGGCGCCGACGGCTCTGGCCACCTCGATCAGGTGATCACCCTTGAGGTAGCTCTCGCTCGCCGCCGCGGGCCCAATCCACACCGCCTCGTCGGCCTCGCGCACGTGCGGCGCCTGCGCGTCCGCATCGGAGTAGACCGCGACCGAGGAAATACCGAGTTCCTGGCAGGCACGGACCACGCGGAGCGCGATCTCGCCGCGATTGGCGATCAGGACTTTTCGGATCGGTCGCACGGTCGGCGGCGGCACGGCAACGGACCCACCCTGGTGGCGGGCCATCAGAGCGGAATGCAGCCGTGCTTCTTGGCCGGATTCTTCGTGCGCTTTCCCTTGAGCATCTCGAGCGCATCGATAAGACGAGGGCGCGTGTCACGTGGGTCGATGATGTCGTCGACATACCCACGGCCTGCCGCGACGTATGGGTTGGCGAACTTCTCGACGTACTCGGCGACGCGCGCATCGATGGCCGCCTGCGGCTCCGCCGCCTCCGCGATTTCCTTGCGAAAGAGAATCTCTACCGCCCCCTTGGGACCCATGACCGCGATCTCAGCGGTCGGCCAGGCGAGGTTGATGTCGCCGCGGATGTGCTTAGAACTCATCACGTCATACGCGCCGCCATACGCCTTGCGCGTAATAACCGTGATCTTGGGGACGGTCGCCTCGCAATACGCATAGAGCAGTTTCGCGCCATGCTTGATGATGCCGCCGTGCTCCTGGGCGACACCGGGAAGGAAGCCCGGGACATCCTCGAACGTCACAACCGGGATGTTAAACGCGTCGCAGAAGCGAATGAAGCGCGCCGCCTTCACGCTGGCATTGATGTCGAGGACCCCCGCGAGCACGGCGGGCTGGTTCGCCACGATGCCAACGGATCGTCCGCCGAGATGGGCAAAGCCGCAGATCATGTTCTGCGCAAACTCGCGCTGGACTTCGAGCAGCGCGCCATCGTCGACCACACGCGACAGCACCTCGTGCATGTCGTACGGCTTGTTCGCGTGGTCGGGCACCACGTCGAGCAGCGACTCCTCGCGGCGCGACGCCGGATCGGTCGCGCGACCGCGCGGCGCTTCGTCGATGTTGTTCGACGGGATGAATCGGAGCAGCTGCCGGATCCCGTCCAGGCATTCGAGTTCGGACCGCATGGTGAAATGCGAAACGCCCGACACCTCGCCGTGCGTACTGGCGCCACCAAGCCGCTCCATGGTGACGTCTTCATGCGTGACCGTCTTCACCACATTCGGGCCGGTCACGAACATGTACGACGTGTCCTGCACCATGTAGACGAAGTCAGTGATCGCCGGCGAGTAGACCGCGCCACCGGCGCAGGGACCGAGGATCGCCGAGATCTGCGGCACCACCCCCGACGCGAGTGTGTTGCGCAAAAAAATGTCCGCATAGCCACCCAGGGAGACGACCCCCTCCTGGATCCGCGCGCCGCCGGAGTCATTGAGCCCGATCATGGGCGCCCCGTTCTGGACGGCAAGGTCCATCACTTTGCAGATCTTCGAAGCGTGCGCCTCGGCGAGCGACCCCCCGAACACCGTAAAGTCCTGCGAGAAGACGAAGACGAGTTTCCCCTCGATGCGACCGTAGCCGGTGACGACACCGTCCCCGAACGGGCGGTTCTGATCCAGTCCGAAATCGGTCGAGCGGTGCGTCACGAACCGGTCGAGCTCGACAAAGCTGCCCTCGTCGAGCAGAACGTCGAGGCGTTCGCGCGCCGAGAGTTTCCCCTTGGCATGCTGCTGCTTGAGCTTTTCGGCGCCGCCGCCGAGTTCAGACTCGGCGCGGCGGCGGTTAAGGAGGTCGAGTTTTTCGCGCATGGACATGGCGAGAAAGTTAGCCCCACCCGGAGGCGGCTGACAGCGGTTGCGCCACGCCGTTCATGGTCGAGATGCGAACGGCCCCGGCCGCGCAGCGCGCGACCGGGGCCGTTCACCTGCAGAGCGCTGACGTAACTCAGCCGTCCATATCCGGATCAAGATCGGCCGGAATCTCAGGGACCTCATCCTCGGTGTGGACCTTTGACGGTTCCGCCGGGCGCTCCTGGCCCGCGGGGACGTCGACCACGCCGAGCACGATGCGACGGTGGATCGGATCGATCTCGAGGATGCGGACATTCATCTGCATCCCTTCCCACGCCACGTCGGCCGGGCTGTCGACCTGCGCCCCGGTCGTGCTGAGGTGCGAGATCGGCACGAAGCCCTCGATGTCGTTACCGACATCGACCACCAGACCCTTGTCCATCAGGCGGGCGACCTTCCCCGGCAGTTCGGTGCCGACCGGATAGGTCTCGCCGATGCGAAGCCAAGGATCCTCGGACGCCTGCTTCAAGCCGAGCGAGATGCGCTTGTTGTCGGAATCGATGTTGAGGATCACGACGTCGACGCTGTCGCCCTTTTTCACGACTTCCGACGGGTGCTGGACGCGCTTGGTCCACGACATGTCGGAGATGTGGATAAGGCCGTCGATGCCCGGCTCGATCTCGACGAAGGCGCCGAACGAGGTCAGGTTGCGGACCTTGCCGTTGAGGCGGGTGCCGACCGGGTACTTGAGCGGCAACACCATCCACGGATCCTGCTCGGTCTGCTTCATGCCGAGGGAGATCTTCTCCTCGGACGGGTCGACCTTGAGCACCACCGCCTCGATCGCCTCGCCGATGCTGACGAGCTTCGAGGGATGGCGGACGTTGCGCGTCCAGCTCATCTCAGAGATATGGACGAGACCTTCGATGCCCGGCTGCAGCTCGATGAACGCGCCGTAGTTGGTGATCGAGACGACCTTGCCCGAGACGCGCGTCCCAACGGGGAACTTGTCGGCCACATCCTTCCACGGGTATGCCTGAAGCTGCTTGAGGCCGAGCGAGATGCGCTCGCGCTCCCAATCGATGTCCAGGACCTTGACCTCGAGTTCGCCGCCGATCTGGACCATCTCGCTCGGATGCGCGATGCGGCCCCACGACATATCGGTGATATGAAGCAGTCCGTCCACGCCACCGAGATCGATAAACGCGCCGAAGTCGGTGATGTTCTTGACGACACCCTTCCGCACCTGGTCCTTCGAGAGCTCCTTCATGAGCTTCTCGCGCTTGCCGGCGCGCTCGGTCTCGAGGATCACGCGGCGCGAGATGACGATGTTGCGGCGACGCTTGTTGAGCTTGATGATCCTGAACTCGTACTTCTGGCCGAGCAGCTCGTCGATATTCGGCACGCGACGGAGTGCGATCTGCGAGCCAGGGAGGAATGCGTCGACGCCCATGAGGTCAACGACCACACCACCCTTGATCTTCTTGACCAGCACACCTTCGACCGGCTGATCCGACTCATAGGCCACGCGGATCCGCTCCCACACGCGCATGAAGTCGGCTTTCTTCTTCGAGAGGACGACCGATCCCTCGCTATCCTCGAGATGCTCGAGGAGGACCTCGACCTGGTCCCCGACCTTGAGGTCGGGCATGTCCTTGAACTCTTCGAGCGGGATCGTCCCTTCGGACTTGAACCCGATGTCGAGGACCACGAGGTTCTCGCGGATCTCGAGGACGGTTGCCTTCACGATCTCGCCCTCTTCGATCGAGGCGAGCGTGCCGTTGTACATATCCATCATCGCGTCGAACTCGTCCGACGACAGCTCGTCTTCGTCGTAGAGCTCGGGGCGGCGGTTGGCGAGGGGGCGCAACTGCGCCTTCTGGGCGTCGCGCTTCTTCCGCGCGATCATCTCGGGAGACATCGCCTCTGGCGACAGCGTCTCGTCGGTCTCGGTTTCAATCATGTGTGGTGCTCCAGTCCGCGGAGTGTTCGGCTCGCCGCATCGAGGCGTGGGGTGGGTGGTACGGGTACGGGTCCCGCGCCGGCGAATCCGGACCACGAGAGCCTTGAAACATACGCGCGAATCAGGAGAGGGTCAACGGCGCCACGCCCCGGAACCTCAGGGGGTGGACGGACGCCCTTCTGGGTCCAGTCCCTGCCCTCAGCCGGCGTCGACCCCAGGCGATCGCCCGACCTGCCGTGCCAGCGCCACGATCCGCTGCACCTGCTCCTCCTGCGTGAGATACGTCGTGTCGATGAGCACCGCGTCGACCGCCTGCTGCGTCTGGGACTCATCCTTGGCGTCCCGGTGCACTAGCGCAGTGGTCTCCGCCGCAACTTCCGTCTCGCTGGGCTGGCGCTCCAGCCGCTGGATCAGTCGTCGCTTGGCTCGCTCCCTCGCGTCCGCCACCAGGAAGATTTTGAGGCGCGCCTGCGGGAACACGACCGTCCCAATGTCGCGCCCGTCCACGACCACCGCGTACCCCTCTGCTGCCTGCTGCACCAGCGCACTCACCCAGGCGCGGACCCTCGGCATTTTCGCCACGAGAAAGACCCGCGAGGTGACGTCGCTCCCCCTCAGTTCCGCCTCGATACTGGCGCCGGCGAGTCTCGCATGAAAGGTCGTGTCGCCGGGGACGAGCGTCACATCGGCGGCAGCGGAGAGCACGAAATCCTCCGTCCAGAGAGCGCTCTCAGACTCCCGACGGAGGGCGCTGGCCGTTGCCGCTCGATAAAGGGCGCCCGAATCGACATGCCGAACGCCAAGTTCGGAGGCGACCCACTGGGCGGTCGACGACTTCCCAGAGGCGGCAGGGCCGTCGATGGCCACGACGAGGTGGCGGCCACGTTCAGCGGCGTCGGACACGGGCGAGATCATCCCAGAAGGTAGGGTAAGAGACCGCGACGCACGACGGGTCGTCGAAAACAATCGAGTTTCGGGAGAGCACCCCGAGCACGCCAAAGGCCATGGCAATGCGGTGATCCCCATGGGTCGTCACGGTCCCGGCAAGGGGTCGATCACTGCCACGCACGACGAAGCCGTCGGGTAACTCCTCCGCGTCGGCACCAATGGCACGCAGATTGGATACGATGGCGCTGATCCGGTCGCTCTCCTTCACGCGGAGCTCGGCCGCTCCGGTCACTCGCGTCTCACCCTCGGCGCAGGCGGCCACGCAGGCGAGGAGGGGAAGTTCGTCAATGAGCGACGGCACCTCATCCGGCGAAATGATCGCCGAGCGCAGCGTCCCCGCGGTCGCGATGAGCGTCGCCACCGGCTCGCCGCCCTGCACCAGCTCGTCGGCATACCGCAGTCGGACTCCCATCCGGCGAAGCACGTGGAAGGCGCCGGTGCGTCCAGGGTTCACACCCACGTTCGCGAGGGCGATCTCTGGAGCACCGCCGATCGCAACGAGGCCGACAAAGAAGGCCGCACTCGACGGATCGCCGGGCACCTCGATGTCCCCTGCATCCAGCGTAGCGCGCGGCACGATCGTGACGACGAGCCCCTCCGTTCGGACGTCCACACCTCGCGCCTGGAGCATCCGTTCCGTATGGTCGCGAGTCATCGCGGGTTCGTGCACCTCGACCGGCACATCACCGACGAGACCGGCGAGCAGAATCGCGCTCTTAAGTTGGGCGCTCGCGATGTCGGAGCGCCACGTGATCCCCTGGAGGCTCTCGCCGCACACCGTCATCGGCAGCCCGCCATGCGCGGACAACTCCACCCGTGCCCCCATCGCCTCGAGCGGTGCCGATACCCGCCGCATCGGGCGAGCGCTGAGACTCGCGTCGCCCACGAACCGGGCGGTGATTCCCGCGCCAGCGACCACGCCGGCCATCAGGCGCGCGGTCGTGCCGCTGTTGCCGCAATCGAGCGGGCGCGCGGCCCCACGAAGTCCGCGCAGGCCAACGCCTTCGATCTCGATCGTCTCTTCGGCGAGGTCGGGGATGGTCGCGCCGAGTGCTCGCAGTACCTCGGCGGTCGACTCGATATCCGCCGACCGCAACAGCCCGCGGATGCGCGAACGGCCGCGACCGAGTACCGCGAGGATGAGCGCGCGATGCGAGATCGACTTGTCTCCTGGAACGCGGAGCGGCCCCATCAGGGGCGTACGCACGGCGGGGTGATGTCAATCACCGCAACCACCCTTCCAGTGCGGTCGCAAGATCCGTGCGATCATCGCGATACTTCACGATCAAGGGCGTCTGCAGCGAGAGGCCTTCGGCGGCGGCGAACCCGCCCTTCACGGCACGCCCCCCAGGGACGACCACGGCGCCCCCAGGGATCTCCAACGGATGATCGGGCGAGCCGCGATAGACGCACTCGCGGACAAGATCAAAAACGGGAGTGCCCCGCGTGAGGATCACGCCGGCCGCCAGGACGGCCTTCTCGCGCACCACGGTGCCTTCGTACACGCCGCAGTTGCCGCCGATGGTGACGTCGTCCTCAATCACGACGGGCGATGCGTTGACGGGCTCGAGCACGCCACCGATCTGCGCCGCCGCACTCAGATGGACTCGTGCCCCGATCTGTGCGCACGAACCGACCAGCGCATGCGAGTCGATCATGGTTCCTGCCCCGACCCAACTGCCCACATTTGCGAACATCGGGGGCATGCAGACGACCCCAGGTGCGAGATACGCGCCGCGGCGGATCGTTGAGCCCCCGGGCACGACGCGCACGTTGTCGGCGAGGGTGAGCGTCCGGGTCGGATAGGTGTGTTTGTCGAAGAAGTGGAACGGCGTACCGTCGACACCGTGCGAGACGATGCGCCCGACGCGAAAGCCAAGCAGAATGCCGCGCTTTACCCATGGCACGGCATTCCAGTGGCCGGCCGCGTCTTTCTCGGCAGCGCGGAGCGCCCCCGACTCGAGCGCACCGAGCAAGGTGGCAACGACCTGTTCCGTCTCAGACGGGAGCTCGGCGGCGGCGAGGGGGAAGATCTCCTCGATGAGCGCTTCGAGCGCGTGGTGATCCAACGGGGTCACAGCGACACTCCGGCGGTGGCGAGCGCGGCGCGCAGCGCCGCCTCCAGACGTGAGTCCATCGGCACCAGCGGAAGGCGCAGAACGTTGCGCACGCGACCACTCATCGCGAGCGCCGCCTTGATCGGCATCGGATTGGACTCTGCGAAGGCGGCGACGACGAGGGGCGCGAGGCGGCGATGCCAGTCGCGCGAGGTCGCAACGTCCCCGCGCACTGCGGCGGCGACGAGCGCGACGCAGGCGCGCGGCACGGCATTCGAGATCACCGAAATCACTCCGTCACCTCCGGCGGCCATCACCGCGAGCGTGAGGCCATCGTCCCCGGAGAGGACCGAGAAATCGGCAGGCCGGCCGCGAATGATCTGATCGATCTGCGCCAGATCGCCCGACGCCTCCTTCACCGCACAGATGTTCGGATGCTCGGCGAGGGCGAGCGTTGTCTCGGGATGCACGTTGCTCCCGGTACGCCCGGGGACGTTGTAGACCACGACGGGGACCGGAGCGGCGTCGGCGATCGCGCGGAAGTGCGCGACGATCCCGCGCTGCGGCGGCTTGTTGTACATCGGCGAGACGTGCAATAGGTGGGTCGCGCCGGCGGCGGCGAGCGCGTGCGAGTTCTGGATCGCCTCGGCGGTGTCGTTGGAGCCGGCGCCCGCGATCACTGGCACACGTCCCGCCACACGCTCGACGGTCAGGCGCACAACCCGCTCCCGCTCTCCGAGCGAGAGCGTGACCGCCTCACCGGTGGAGCCCACAGGCACGAGTCCGTTGATTCCCTCAGAGAGCTGCCAGTCGATGAGCGCGACGAGCGCCGCATCGTCGACGCGCCCGTCGTCGGTGAACGGCGTCACGAGCGCGGTCATCGCTCCACGTAGCAGTGTCTTCATCGCCCGACCTCCCCGAAGTAGTCGTCCAGCGTGAAGACCCCACGCCTGCCCATCAGCCACCGCGCGGCCGTGAGGGCCCCCGCGGCGAAGACGCGCCGATCGCGCGCCTCGTGCACCAGTCGCACCTGCTCGAAGGGCGCGTCAAAAATCATCTCATGCGTGCCCGGTACCTGACCCACGCGCACGCTCGTCACAGGCACAGCACGTCCGAGCGCCTGCTCCGCGACCTGCGCGAGCGCGCGGGCGGTGCCGCTCGGCGCGTCACGCTTCTCCGTGTGATGGGTTTCGACTAGGTGTGAGTCAAAGCCACCGTCCGCCCGTGAGAAGCGGCGCGCCGCGTCGGCCACGACCTTCGCGAAGAGATGCGCACCGAGGGCGAAGTTAGGCGCCCAGAGCAGCGCGCCCGTGGTACTCCGCACGAACGACTCGACCTGTACGCGCTCCGCATCCCACCCCGTGGTGCCGCTCACCACCGGCACGCCGAGCGCAGCGCAGGCGCGGACCATGCCGAATGCCGCACCGGCGATCGTGAACTCGATCGCCACCTCCGCGCCTGCAAGCGCCGCGCGCGTGACGCCGTCGCGCGTCTGCGCGCGGCCAAGAGTCGCGACCACGTCGAACCCCATCTCAGGCGCGAGCGCCGAGACAAGGAGACCCATCCTGCCGGTGCCAATTACAGCGAGTCGATTCATTCGGCCGCCTCCTCGAAGAACGCCGCGTGCAGTCGGCGGATCGCCTCGGGGACCGCGGCGGCGTCGACGATGAGCGTGAGGTTGATGCCGGACGCGCTCAACGAGACCATGTGGAGCCGAAGGTCGCCGAGCGCGGTGAGCGCGCGGGCCATCGAGGCCGTACTCTCGCCGAGGCTCGCGCCGACGAGGGCGACGATGCCGCGCCCCCGTTCGACCGAGACGTCGCCGAACGCCGAGAGCTGCGCGACGATCGCTTCGAGATGCTGCACGTCGTCGACGGTCACCGAGACCGAGACCTCGGAGGTCGCGACGACGTCGACAGAGGTGCGATTGCGTTCGAATACCTCGAAGATGGCGCGCATCGTGCCGGGTGCGGCGAGCATGCGCGGCGAGCGGACCTTGACCACGACGGTCTTGGTTTTTCCGGCGATCGCACGCACCGAACGCCGGGGCGCGTCGAAGGTGATGCGCGTCCCGGTCCCGTCGGGACGCCGCGAGTTGAAGACGAAGACGGGGATTCCCTTCCGCACCGCCGGCGCGATCGTGCTCGGATGCAGCACCTTGGCGCCGAAGCTCGCGAGCTCGGCGGCTTCGTCAAAGCGGATATGCTCGATGAGCCGGGCAGCGGGCACAATGCGAGGGTCGGCCGTGAGCAGGCCGTCGACGTCGGTCCAGATCTCGATCGCCTCGGCCTCCATCGCCGCCCCGAGGAGTGACGCGGAGTAGTCGGAGCCGCCGCGGCCCAGCGTCGTGGTCACGCCCTGCGCCGTCGCCCCGATGAAACCGCCAAGAACCGGCACCTTTCCCTCGCGCACGAGCGGAAGGAGATGCACGCGGCAGGCGATCGCGATCTCGTCGGGACGCGGCTCGGCCCGTCCAAAATCGTCAGAGGTGGTCATGAGGAGGCGCGCGTCGACGAAGACGGCGGGCACGCCAATGCGCGCGAGCGCGGCGACGACGATCGGCGCCGATAGGCGCTCGCCGATCGAGGACACCGCATCGAGCGAACGCGGCGTGGCATCGCCAAGGACCGAGAGCGCCTCGGCGAGGTGGGCGAGTTCGTCAAAGAGCAAGCCGGTGTCGGTGACGAGCGCAACGTCAGCCCCGACCCCGAGGGCGCCGATGGCAGCGAAGTGACTCGCGCGCAGTTCTTCGACGATTGACAGCGCCACGATGAGCTGTCCTGCCGCTGCTTGGTGGCCGATCTCGAAAAGACGGTTGGTCGTCCCGGCGAGCGCGGAGACGACGACGACGGGCGCATGCGGCAGACGGGCGCGCACAATCCCCGCCGTGCGCGCGATCGCCTCGGCGTCCCCTACCGACGTGCCGCCGAACTTCGCGATGATCACACGCGCACCGGCGGCATCCAGGCGAGTCGTCCAGTGGCCGCAAGTAGCTCGGCGTTGAGGATCGATCCGCCGGCGGCGCCCCGAATGGTGTTATGCCCCATCGCGACGAACTTGAGATCGAACAGACGGTCCTCGCGCAGACGGCCCACCGTGACCGTCATTCCGTTCCCAGTCATCGCGTCGCGACGCGGCTGCGGGCGATCCAGGGCGTCGGTGACGAACACCGGCTGTTCCGGCGCCGACGGCAGTCCGCGCACCGATGCCGCGCCCCGCCAGGCCCGAAGTACTTCAAGGGCACCGGCGACGTCGGGGGTGCGCGCGAACCGCGCCGAAATCGCCACCGTGTGCCCGTGCTCGACTGGCACGCGGTTGGCGTGGGCACTCACGACGAACGGTGCCGGGGTGACCGACGCGCCGGTGCAGACCCCAAGGATCTTCTGGATCTCCTGCTCCAGCTTGGCCTCCTCGTCGGCGATGTACGGGATGACGTTCCCGAGAATGTCGAGTGAAGGAACTCCTGGATACCCGGCGCCTGAGACCGCCTGCATCGTTGAGAGGAACAGTTCGGTGAGCCCGAACACCGCATGCAATGGCGCCAGGGCCATCGCCGCGACGGTCGCTGCACAGTTCGCGTTGGTGACGACGCCGCCCGTCCAGCCGCGCGCGCGCTGTGCGTCCAGAAGTGCCAGATGATCCGCATTCACTTCGGGGATCACGAGCGGGACGTCGGGTTCCATCCGAAAGTTCTTCGCGTTGCTGAGCACGAATCGGCCGTCGCGCGCAAAGGCGGGCTCCATCTCGGCGGCCGCCGCCGCGTCGAGCGCGGAGAAGACGAGCGACGAGCGCACCGTGGCCGGATCGCAGCGCGTGACCGTCATCGCGGCGACGCGCTCGGGCATGGTGCCCTCGATCGAGCGTGTCACGCTCCCATAGCGTTGGCCGGCCGACCGTTCCGAGGCCGCGACTTCCGCTACCCGGAACCACGGATGATCCTCGAGAAGGCGGATGAAGGTCTGGCCCACGGCGCCGGTGGCACCAAGGACAGCGACGGGTAGTCTGGACACGAGACGGAGCAGTTAAGGAAAGTGAGAAGAAAGTGGGGAGCCGCGCAGCCGATCCCTCGTGATGCGCGCCCTACGCCAGCAGCGTGCGAACCAGTGTCAGGTAGGCGTCCACGCTTGCGCGGAGTTCCGCCTCATCGACGAACTCCTCGATCGTATGGGCGACGTGGATCGACCCCGGACCAAAGAGCAACGGTGTTCCCCAGTTTCCGAGGAGTGGAATGTCGGAGGTGTAAGCCACCGGCGCGGACTTGAAGCCCGGCACCGTGTGAAAGTGCTGGGCCGGGATGAACGAGCCGTACTCGAGATCGGCGCGCCCCGCCGCCCACGCGTCGAGCGTCTGCTTCACCGGAGTGACGTCGCCGACGAGGCGGATCATCATCTCGGCCTCGCAGGCGCCGGGCACGATGTTCGCTTCGGTGCCGCCGCGGATTAGGCCGACGTTGACGGTGGTGGGACCGAGGATGTCGTCGACGGGCAACGGCAGTGCTTCGAGTTCCGGCAGCAGCCGCAGCATCGGCGTGATTGCCGAGTCGCCAAGGTGCGGATACGCCGAGTGCGCCTCACGGCCACGCGTGCGCACGATCACGCGTTGCGCGCCCTTGCAACCGGACGCGAGGATACTCTCGGTCGGTTCGCCGTTAATCAACCAGCGGCTTGTTGCTGGCAACTGATTGGCGAGGCGTGCGCCGTCGGAGCCCCGCTCCTCGCCGACGACCAGCAGCAGGTCGACTCGTTCTTCGCCGGAGTTGGCGAGCGCCTCAGCGGCGACCATCATCGCGGCGGCAATGCCTTTGGCATCGCATGCGCCACGACCGAACAGTTTACCACCAGCGCGCTTGGGCGGCAGGTAGGGCGGAACGGTGTCGAGGTGAGTGGAGAGCGTCACACCGCCCCCTTTCCGGGACGCCCAGACGTTGCCCCGTCCTGGCGTGACCTCTTGCACCATCACATTCCAGTCGCGCGCGACGAGCCATCGGGCAACAAAGTCGACCGCGTTCCCTTCGTCGCGTGTCGTAGAGGGGATTGCGAGGAGCTCAGCGGCGAGCGAGACGACGTCGGTCATGCCCTCAAACTTACACTGTTGGCGGCGCGGCACTCTCATCGCATTTCACAACCCGCTTGCCCAGAGCCCTCGCCTCGCCTACCCTTCGCTCTATGCGGGAATAGCTCAGTTGGTAGAGCACAACCTTGCCAAGGTTGGGGTCGCGGGTTCGAGTCCCGTTTCCCGCTCTGACGTCGGCTGTCGTTGATTTTGTCTCGTGCGGGAGCGGCGGCGCGCCGCTCCCGTTCGTTTTTTCCCTGGCCGGGGTGGCGAAATTGGCTAGACGCGACGGACTTAAAATCCGTTGGGAGGAGACTCCCATGTGGGTTCGATCCCCACCCCCGGCACTCTGAACGGACAACAGGTTAGCGCACAACAGGGGGACTCTTCATAGGTTCCCCTGTTGTCTCTTTGTCCATGGGTTTGGCCATTCAGCCAGCGCGGACGCCGGTGACGCGAACAGGGTCGCCATCTGCCGTCTGAGCGCTGCGGCCGCCAGTGCCGCGTCATTCACACCCTGGATCCGCGGTGGCGGGAAGGTGGAACAAGGCCGTTCCGAGCGTGCGCACGGTGACCGGCGTCCATGCGCACGGTGACCGGCGTCCATGTGCGAGGTGACCGGGCGTGGGTGACTTCGTCAAGCCTGACGCAGGCCCGCAGCGCCGAGTTCGGCCCTGCACTTGGGCATTCGGCCGAGCTCGTCCGGAATCTCTTGCACCAACAGCATGGGACCGCCGAGGCGGTGACCACCGCGGCGACGCTGCTGACAACCGAATCGCTCCTGATTACTTACCGGGATCCGCCTGGCATGTGCGAAGGAGGCCAAACTTGTTCTTGAGGATGCGCAACCCACCCGGGGCAATGCCGCGATACTGAATGGTGAACTTGCGTCGCTCGCCCGCCTTCGGCGCCGCGTTGCGCGAAATGCGCAGGCGATCGGCGTCGTGCGTGAATCGCACTCGTGCGCCTGCCGAAATGAGGCTCGTGACGCGCATCCCCTTGCGATCGTTCTCCGTCGCAGGGTCGAGGGCCTCCACACCCGACTCCCGCGGATACCTGTCCACCGGTGAGTCTCAGGCCGCGGCGCTGGCAGACACGAAGCAGACGACTGCAACGCTCAGGAACTTCGACCGGCTGTGCCGTGCGATCATCTGTGTTCTCGCTTCCTAAGTAGTGCGGTGGCGGTGGAGCTGACCTGTCAGCGCTCCCGGATTCGTGCGCTGCACTTGATTTCCACACGGGCCGCGGGCCGTGGGAGTTCGGTCACCGCGAGCGTGGCACGCGCCGGTGGATCGACGCGAAAGAACTCGATGTACACGGCATTCATCGCGGCGTAGTCGGCCATGTCCTTGAGGAAGACCGTGCACTCGTCCACATCGGCCATGGTCGCGCCGGCGGCCTGCAACGACGTCTTGATGTTCTCGAGCGTCTGGCGCGTCTGAGGAGTGACACCACCATCTACGATATCCTGCGTTCCGGGTTTGATGCCGGTCATTCCAGAGACGAACACCTGGTCGCCGGAATGGATGGCCACCGAATAGGCCGCGACTAGCGGTGCGATTCCCGACGGGTTGATGACTTGCCGGCCAGAGGCCAGCGCGACCGCCAGTGCCGGACCGGGTGCGTCTGTGCAAGCAGCGATCGCGAGCGCGGCCCCCGATGCGATGAGTCCCCGCGTGGCGGCGGTCACTTGCGCGCTCCCACCACGATCGGTTCGAACCATTTCGGAAAGAGGTAGCGGCTCGACGGCGCCGCCGTGGCCACTTCCTGCTGGAATCGCTTCCGGTCGGCGAGCGCGGCGGCCGAGGGTTTCGGATCGCCGTAGGCGTCGGCGTGGCTGGGGATCACGAGCGCCGGCTTGCCGAGCGCGCGCATGAGGCGGCCGGTGAAATCGTGCACCTCGAGCCGCTGGCTGTTGGCGCCGACGAGGGCAATGTCGGGCCGGAGCCCTTCCATCTCGCGCTCGATGTAGTTCATCGAGCCCATGATCAGGATCTCGTGTCCCGCGATGCGCAGCAGGTAGGCGAGGTTGCCGCCTTCGACATAATCCTTGCGGCGGAGCGGTGCCTTGAGGCCGCGCGGCGCGGTGCCGACGATGCCGCGCGTGTTGTTGTAGTAGTGCTTCTTGTCCAGCGCGCTGTGAATGTTGGGAATCACACGCAGGGAGAAATCGCCGAACTCGTAATCCTCGCCGCCAATCACCGTGATGAGGGAACTGTCGGTGACGCCGTAGGCGCGAGCGAGGTTGGCCGCCGTCTCGTGGCCGATAATCGTCGCGCCGGTCTTGCGGGAGATGTAGCCCGCGTCGAGTGCGTGATCCGAGTGTCCGTGCGTGATCACGATGTAGTCGGCCCGCGTCACGTGCTGGCTGATCAGCGCGGTGTCGGCCGGGTAGAGCGCCTCGGGGGCCGGCCCGTCGGCCTGCGTTGCGGAGTTCGTCCACCGCGCGAACTGGGTGAGGAATGGGTCGACCAGGATGATCTTCTTCCCGTCGGTGATCTCCCAGCCGGCGTTGCCCAGGTAGGTGAGGCGAACCTCGCCAGTGTTGAGCGCGGCGCCCGCGGGGGCCGATTTCGCCGGTTGGCCATGGGCCGCCATCGAGACGATTGCTATGAGCAGGCCTCCGATGGCGCTCGTCAGTCGTCGATGCATGCCGTCTCCCAAAAGGAATTTTGTCTGCCAGAATATACTGCGCGACAGCCAGCCATGGTCGCCGGATTATCGCGTAGCCGCCGATTCACCTTGCGCCTAGCTTTGGCATTATGAAAACGATTCTCTTCGGCTCCGCGGCCACGCGCTTCGCGCTCGCTCTCGCGGGCGGCGCCACGCTTGCCCTCCAGCAGGGGGCGCCGCGCGGATTCGATCGTGTGCTGCTCCTCGAATCCACGAGTGAGACCTCGGCGAGCGCGAGCCTCGGCGACGTGGACGGCAACGGCACCCTCGACGTGGTCCTGGCCAAGGGCCGGCACTGGCCGCTCAAGAACGTGATCCTGCGCAACGATGGCAAGGGGCACTTCACGACCGAGAAGCTCGCGGACGCGCCCGATCGGACGTATTCCGCCGCGATCGCCGATTTCGATGGCGACGGTGACCTCGACATCGTCGTGAGCAACGACAGCCCCGACAGGAAGCTCATCTACCTGAACGATGGCACGGGACATTTTCTCGTCAGCAGCACGTTCGGCGATCCCGACTGGAATACGCGGTATGTGACCGTGGCCGACCTGAACGGCGACAAGCGCCCCGATCTGATCGTCGCCAACCGGAGTTCGAATCCGGCCGCGCCTCGACCGAGTTTTGTCTGTCTCAACGACGGCAAAGGGGTGTTTCCGTCGTGCGCGCCGCTCGCGACGCAGTCGGCCACGATCATCGTCGCGGCAGATCTGGACGGGGACGGCACGATTGACCTCTTCGTCCCGCACCGCGACGGCAGACAAAACCTGATCTTCTGGAACGACGGTAGCGGCAAGTTCACTGCGGCGCCGGCCTCTGTTGGGCCGGCGGTGTCGCAGGTCCGAGCGGCCGCGGCAGGCGACATTAATGGCGATGGCATCATCGACCTCGTGGTGGGCGATGAGAAGAACGGGATGTTCATTTACCTCGGCGCCGGCAAGCGCACGTTCGAGGCGCCCGTCGCGCTCGGTAGCGGATCGGGCGCGCCATTTGCGGTCGGGCTGGCCGACATGAACCGCGACGGCAAGCCCGATATCATCGTCGGTCGTCAGGAAGCGGTAGGGTCAGTGTTCTTCAACCTCGGTACCGGGCGTATGCCGAAGTTCTCGGACAGGCCGTGGGGCGATGGCAAGGGCTCGGTCTACGGCGTCGCGATCGGCGACCTGGACGGCGATGGCTGGCCCGACATTGCCGCCGCCCGCTCGGAAGCGCCGAACGGGGTCTGGTTCAACGGGCCCCTGCGATGAGTTCGCGCTTCCGGCCGCTCGCCATCGCGCTGCTCCTCTTCCTGTCGGATAGGAGTTTATCGGGATCGGGAGTATGGCGCGCCGCGGCACGCGGCGCCACCAGCCCGCGCGCCGCCCAGGTGGGGTCTGTCACCCCTCTGTCCCCCCTCTGTCGCCTCTCTGTCGGCCGTCTCTCCGCGTCGCGGGTCATCCGGTCGGCTCCGCGGCGGGTCGTCGCCCCCTGACGCCCGACCGATGTGAGATCGCCGCGCCCGCCAACGGGCCCCGACCAGTGAGCCGGCGGGCGCCGCATTCCGCGGCGTCGGTTGGCGTACCATCCGTAGTACCGCCTGGTCACGTGGCCTTGGTCGGGGATGTGGACCAGGACCCGCGCCAGGAACTCCAGGGGGTTGACGGTCTCAGGTCCCGCCGTCGGACCCTCGGACTTGTCAGAGCGATAGCTCACTGCCTTTTTCTCGATATACTCAAGACAACAAACACTCATCGCTAATGAAAATATTCCGCAAAATTCTTTTGGGCGCTGTCTTGACGGTGCTCGCCCTTGTGACTTTTACGACCGCGTCAATTTATATCGACTGCTGGATTGGAACACGCCGCCTCGACGGCATCACAAATGTGGCCGCAGATAACGGCAGCGGCGGTGCCGTGCGCGCGTATGTGGCACGCCCACCCGGCGCGGGGCCCCATCCAACCGTGATTATGATTCACGAGTTCTGGGGGCTAAACGTCGAAATGCGCGACAAGGCCGACCACTTGGCACGCGCGGGATACGTGGTGATTGCGCCTGACATGTTTCGCGGCAGCAGTACGAGCTGGCTGCCGCGGGCAATCTACCAGACCATCACCACGAAACAGGCGCAGCGCAACACGGACCTCGATGCTGTCTACGCTTGGCTGGCACAGCAGCCCGAAGTTGACGCCACGCGCGTGGCGATAATCGGCTTTTGTTTTGGCGGTGCCACTTCACTGCGCTACAGCCTTTGGAATCCCAAGCTAGCGGCCACCGCCGTTTTCTACGGCTCGCCCCTCACCGATAGCGCAGAACTGAAATCGCTCCCCGGCCCGCTGCTCGGCGTTTTCGGTGGCGCAGATTCATCAATTCCACTGAGCACGGTCAGCGATTTTGAATCCGCGCTGAACGCAGCCGGCGTCTCCAACACCATCACGATCTACCCGGACCAGCCACACGCATTTATCACGGATGTGGCGGCGATTGAGGCCGGCGGCGCTCCGGGCGCAGCCTGGGCGCAACTGCTCAATTTTTTAGATGGCACATTGGGCAAGGGAGCCGAAGCCCGGCCGCTGCATGCCCCGCGGGTGGTGGCGGAAGCCAGCTTGGGATACTATTTGCGCCTCGCTTTTGCTCACACGCTTGCCAGCAATCACACCAACGATCCGTAATCAGCTGCTATCGTTTTGTAGATTAGACCTCAACGCAGTTCTCACGAAAACTGCCCCTCTGCGATATTTCAATCTGCAGACAAGACTTTATCATGGCCAAGAAACAAACAATGGCGACGCCATGTGTTCCGCCTACGGGATTCGCAAACGCAACAGGCATCTACCCTGGAGATTGAGAATTTCCGGCCGCTGGCAGCCGCCGGTATACGCGACCAGGAAGCCGTCCGAAGTCGGCTTGATCTGGGCAGCGTAAGGCTGAAAGTTGCTGTACGGATTGTTCCACAGCTCAAGGACTTCAGGTGATGCCCCATTGGCGGTATAACGCAGGATTGCCCAATCAGTCCCATCGGCGTACGACGCCGTTTGGTGCATAATTAGTGCATTGTTGTGCAGCACGACATCAAGTGGGAACTCGTACCGTACGTTCGTTCTTGCCGACTGTGGAACAGCTACATCTGAGTAGCTCTCAGCGAGAATGCCATTTTGGAAACCTTGTGAAATAAATGTGTTCCCAAATGATCCGAACACCATCAACAACGAGCGGCTAGCCTCTTCAGCATCAGCCGAGCGCGGTATGGCCCAGAGATTCCAGATCGCGCCCGTCCCCCTCGTCATTTCGACGAGGGAACTGGGGATCATGAGGTCATTGCGAGAGAAGCCACCGCGACCATCGCCGAGAAACATCACCGGCAATCGATCTCTCACATTCATTGCGTCCGTGGACAGAACGTCGACGTGGCCATCGCCGTTAAAGTCGGCGGCAGCGGCATGATGCCCATACAATCGTTCGGGTATCGCTTGCCTGCGGTACGTCCCATTTGGGGTGCTGAGCAGCACGACCTGTTCGCTCGTCGCAACGTCACGCTGCTGCTCAACGGGAAATATGTTGAAGTCGGCGACATCAAGGCCGCTGCAGGCCATCCAAATGTCTGGCTTCTTATCACCGTTGAAATCAGCGACCAGCGAATATGACACCGAAACGCAAGTCCAGCGATCTTCCGGAGAGGCGAACAGTTCCGCAGAACGGTCGATCCACTGATTTTGAGCGTTGATTGAAAGGAAGTAGCCTATTCCTGGTGAGTCGGAGAAATCGCGGGGCAACTCTGGGAATCGATTGGTAGATCGGGTTGAGGAAACGAACGCAGACACCGATCCTTTGCCGAGAAAATCGGCGAATGCGACACTGCGCTCATTGGAATTCTGATCCGCGGCGACGCGCGGAATGTCGAGCCCGCGTACCGTCGGCACCTGCGTTCTGTCAAATGCGAGGCGGTTCTTGTTCTCGTAGCTGGTCGAGTACACGGGGAACGGGACGATGAGGGGGATAGAATCCCCCCGTGTCCCCCCGGGACCGCTACACTGCAGGGTGAATCGTTTGACGCCACCTTCTGCCGCTACATAGCGCCGCGTCCCTGACGCCGGAAGGCTACCCGTCCACGCTCCGGAAGCTGTGCACGCTCCGGCATAGGTTGCGGTCCACGAGATGTTGGCGGTGTCTCCAACAAACAGCTTCTGGACGCTTATCGAGAACACGATTTGAACCGAGGCGACAATAGTGATTGCAGCCGCAGCGGACTTGCCTTCGCTCGTTGCGCTGATCGTGACCGTTCCTGGCTGCAACGCAGTCACAAGGCCCGTCGATGAAACGGTCGCGGCGCTGACATCCGATGACGACCACGTCACCGCCCGATCGGTCAGTGTTGTACCGTTGGCGCTCTTGACCACCACGGTCAGCTGCTGCGTCCGCCCGACTTGCATCGCGGTGTCTTGAACCGCGAATGACACACTCCCAACGGGAATGAGCGCTGTTGGATTCGTATCCGCGCATCCCGTGAGCGCCAGCATCACTGCGAGCAGCCGAGCGACTGAACGCGCCACAACCGTTCTGGCATGATTTATAGGTATAAAGCGAGACATTTGCTGGAAGATCAGGTGGTGAGGGTCCCGCCCTCAGCGATCCAGTGTTAGGCTGACAACTGGGCGGGGGTTGAGGTGAAGGTCAGGGCGTACTCGGGACAGGAGTTTCAATCGGGATCGGGAGTATGGCGCGCCGCTTCACGGGGCGCCACCAGCCCGCGCGCCGCCCAGGTGGGGTCTGTCGCCCCTCTGTCGCCCCTCTGTCGCCCGTCTCTCCGCGTCGCGGGTCATCCGGTCGGCTCCGCACCGGGTCATCGCCCCGTGACGCCCGACCGATGTGAGATCGCCGCGCCCGCCAACGGGCCCCGAGGGAGTCCTACCCGGGCGACTGGCGCCCGCTCGGACTCATAAGCACTGAGGCAGAGTATGAGGGTGAAGGCAAGTCGTGACTCGGCTGAGACTACCCAGGTAGGGACAGCACCACGTGCTGTCCTAGTTGTCCTGGGTCGGGCTGACCACCCTTGGTCAGCCGCGGTTGAGCGAGAGCGCTCAACCCTACCTTTGAAAGCCCCCAGCACACCATCCGGTTTCCGGTCTCCCTTTGAGTGTACCATCTTTCTGGCCCTGGCCCTATTGAGTTCAGAGATTTGCACTCACCCTCAATCCCCTCTTACTCCCCGCCATGCCTACCCCTGCCATCGTCTGGCTTCGCCTAGACCTTCGTCTCGCCGACAATCCGTCGCTTGCAGCAGCGGTGAACCATGGTGGCCCGGTCATCCCGGTGTTCATCCACGACCCTGAGGCCGAAGGAGATTGGCAGCCTGGCGGCGCGTCGAACTGGTGGCTGCACTACGCCTTGGAAGATCTCGCGGAGCAGTTCGCCAAGGTCGGCTCCCCGCTCGTGATCCGAGCTGGCGACTCGCTCGCCGAACTCAAGCTGCTCGCCAAGGAGACCGGCGCGGAACTCGTTACCTGGAATCGTCGCCACGAGCCCTTGATCATCGAGCGCGACACCCAGGTGAAGACCTCGCTGCGCAACACCGGCCTCAAGGCCGAGTCGTTCAACGGTAACCTCCTCCACGAACCGCACCTCGTAAAAACCCTCGCCGGTAATCCCTTCCAGGTCTTCACGCCCTTTTGGAAGAACTGCCTCGCGAACCTCAAGTTCGGCATCCCCCTCAAGGCCCCGAAGAAGCTCACGCCGTTCGAAAAGCCGCTGAAGTCGGTCGCGATTGCGAAGCTCGGCCTACTCCCGAAAATCAAGTGGGACGGAGAGTTCCCTGTGAGCTGGGATCCGACGCGTAAGGGCGCCGAGAAGCGCCTGAAGGATTTCGTCGCCGCACCGGTCAAGGATTATCCCACCAATCGCGATATCCCCAAGCTCGACGGCACCTCACGCCTTTCGCCTTACCTGCACTCCGGTCAGATCTCGCCGCTCGAGATCGTCGACGCCGTGCGCACCGCGGGACACCTCGGCGCCAAGGGCGGCGACAAATACGTGGCCGAGGTCGGCTGGCGCGAATTCTCCCAGCACCTCATCCATCACTTCCCCGAGACCCCGGATCGTCCGCTGCGGAGGGAGTTCGAAAAGTTTCCGTGGGCTCCGGACAAGAAGCTGCTACGCGCCTGGCAGCGTGGCCGTACCGGCTACCCAATCGTCGACGCCGGCATGCGCCAGCTCTGGCAGACCGGCTGGCAGCACAACCGCGTGCGCATGATCGCCGCCTCCGTGCTCGTGAAGCATCTCCTCCAGCCCTGGAACGAAGGCGCCAAGTGGTATTGGGATACCCTCGTCGACGCCGACCTCGGCGCGAACACCATGGGCTGGCAGTGGGCCGGTGGGTGCGGCGCCGACGCCGCTCCGTATTTCCGCGTCTTTAATCCCGTCCTCCAAGGACTCAAGTTCGACCCCGATGGCGACTACGTGCGCCGCTGGGTACCCGAGCTCGCCAAGCTCCCCGCCGAGTGGATTCACAAGCCGTGGGAAGCCCCGATGGATGTACTCGCCGAAGCCGGCATCAAACTCGGCAAGGACTACCCCGCCCCCCTCGTCGGACTGACTGAAGGAAGAGACCGGGCGTTGGCGGCGTTGAAGGGAATGCGACCAGAGTCGAGGACTGAGTCGAGGACAGCGTAGAGGACTGCATCGAGGACTGAATAGATGAATTGAGCTTCGGGTGGCAGGTGGCAGCCCCGGGTGGCGGGTGGCAGGAATGTCATGCTGCCTTGGGTAGGGCTGACCATCCTTGGTCAGCCGCGTTTGCGCGGGCCGCTCAACCCTACCTTACGAAGGCTACTTCCCCCACGGGGAAGCGCTGGCCTTCTGATCGCGTTCCTGGGCCTTGCGCCTGATCTCGGCCCTGACCGCGTTGAGTCCCTCCGGCCAGACGAACTTAAAATCCGTTGGGAGGAGACTCCCATCTGGGTTCGATCCCCACCCCCGGCACTCTGGATCCGATCGTTTCACCGATGCGACCTGCGCGTCCGAGCGGCGCCGCACACGCGCTACGGTCGTACCCCGTGCGCATGCACGCAGTACCAGGCCGCGTAGGCGAGCAGTCCGCTCAGCGCCGCATCACCGCCATGCGAGATCGCGCGTCCCTCCGCATCGACGAACTCGGCCGCGAGCCCATGGCCGAGCGGTGCGCGACGGAGCCACTCGAGCACATCGCTCGCCTCGGGGCCGAAGAGGCGCGCGATCTGCACAACGAGCCGATCGGAGCTGCCGATCCGCTTGGCCGTGCGTCGGTACATCGAATCGGTGCGGTCGACCGCCTCCCAGAGCGGCAGCCAGAGCGCCGAGCCGACGGGATCGTCGTCGAGCGTGCGATCGCCTTTGAGATCCGTGGCCGCAGCAAAGGTCGTGCGACCCTCGGTCCCGACCGCGAACTGTCGGCGCAGCGCCGCGCGCACGGCCGACGGATCCTGCACTTCCTTGGACGCATCTTCGTCCAACGTCTTGCCGAACGCGTCGAGCGCGAACGCGACCACGGCATTCCCGTGGAGGGTGACCGGATGAGTGGCCGGACGGCGATCGAGGGTGACCTCGGTACGGTAGAGCGGCTCGTTCGGATCGCGCCGCGAGGCGATCTCGTCATGCGACACGTAGAGGGTGTCCGCGAGCACGACCTCCTCGACGATCTGATCGTCGCCGGTCTCACGGATGTATCGCTCCGTGGCGACCGCGTACGACGCGGCGCCCTCGAGCGTGAAGCCGGGCTCAAAGAGGGTGCCATCGAAGTAGTGGACGCCTCGACCCGGCGCGTAGCCATGCACTTCGCAGGCGCGCAGGATCAACTCGCGTGCGAGGCCCGCGTCGGCGAGTTGAATCGCTGGCACCGTCCACGCGAGCGCCTCCCAGTCGCGCACGGTCACTCCCCAGGCGCACCACGGGGCCCGGCTGCGCACCAGATAGAAATGCGCATCGTCGAGCGCGCGTCCGACCGAGTAGAAGTAGGCGAAGAGGAGATTGCGGTTGATCAGCCCGTCGAGCGATTCAAGGCCACTGCTCTGCTCGAGCGTCCGCAGCGCGTCGCGCGTCGCGGTGAGTAGTGCCCGCCATCCACGGCGCCGCATCACGGCGACGGTCGCTTCGGCACCATCGCGTTCAGGGCCCGCGGCGAGGAAGAACGCGACCTCGACCCGCGCGCCCGGCGCGAGCGTCAGCTCCCGTGTAATCGCGTAACCTGGCGCGGCACCATCATGGACCTGCACCACCGCCTCCCCATCGGCGGCGAGTGCGAGCGCACAGAAGCCCGGAGCGGCGGCGCCATCCAGCAGCACCACGTCATGCGCCGTGCGGGTCACGCGATGGGCGTCCTCGGCTGCGCGCGGGGTGCGGACACGCAGCTGGCGATGTCCCAGCGTCCCCTCGAGGCCAACCGAGACCGTCCGCGTCGCGGTGCCGCGATTCTCGAAGGCGAGCGCATACACCGCCCCCGCGATGTCGGCGTCGCGCCCGAAGGGTGCGAACACCGTGCCGCGAATGACCAGTTCGGCCGCCTGGCAGGTAAAGGTCGGCAGCCAGTGCAGGGCGCGCTCCCAGGCGACACCACCCGCCGCCAGCTCGACCCTCACCCCGTCGACGGCAACCGTCGGCCTTGCGAGCGGTGCACCGGTCCCCTCGAGAAAATCAGCGGCGCCGGCAAACTCGACCGCCGCTCGCGCGCCTCGATGCAGCAGGCTCACGGCATGGATGGCGCCGTCCGCCGGATGGATGCAGGGAATCGCCAACCAATGGTTCCCGGTGATCTGCCACGGCAGCGACGGGAGTGGGGCGTCGCTCGGAGCGACCGGGAGTTCAGAGTGCGTCACGTTACCTTGAACGGGGTATGAGGCTAAACTAGCCACCGATCTGGTCACGCGCGCCCCCTTTCCCTTCTCTTCCACGACGTGCTCGCTCGCTCTCCCGCTCTCTCCGCACTCGTTGCCCTCGCCGCGTTGCTGCTGCTGACGGTGCCGTGCAAGCTCGCGGCGCAGCGCGTGATCGGCGGCGGTGACGACGCCGTCACGCTGCCCCGAGGCGGGTTTCGCATCTCACTCGGGGGCGAGCATACCGCGCAGCGGGACCGGTGGCGCGACGGCCGACTCGAGGGACTCGGCGGCTCGATCACCTCCGACGCGTTCGGCCCACTGCAGTTCTCGATGCTCGCCCCCATCGAACAGATTGTGCGCGACCTCGGCGTCCGCGACTTCAACGCGTCACTCGGTGCGTCGCGACTCGACGCGCGGCAGCGCCTCTTCGTGACGCCGCTGGCGGTCGAGTACGGCCTGAACGATCGGATCACGCTCGGCGCCCGCGCCACGCTCGTCCGATCGAAGATCGAGGCGCAGTTCCGGATCCGCGGTGACAGCGGGCGCGCGACACTGGGGATCAACCCCATCCTCGCCGGGAGCGCGGTCGCGACGGCCAACCTCACGACGATCGGCACCTACACCGCTGCCGCCGCAAACCTCGGTGCACGACTCACCGCCTGTCAGGGCAATCCCGCCGCGGCGCCTCAGTGCGCCACGATTCTCGCAGAGGTCGTGTCGGTGCAGACGCTCATGGCGCGCACGTCGACTTTTGCGAATGGGCTGACGGCGCTCTTTGGGGCGGGACTCGTCCCAGGCCGACGCTACATCCCCATGGCGGGTTCCGCCGCCGACTCGGCCCTACTGGCGCGCGCGGACTCGATGCGCCTCGCGTTCCAGCGCTACGGGATTACCACCCTGACCGCCTCCACACGACTGCCAGTCGGCGCGCAGTTGCCGCTGAGCGGCGTGGACCTCGACCGCCTCGTGGCGGACTCCGTGGAAGGCTACGGCGCGCGCCGGGTGAGCGACGGGAGCATCATCGAGATCGGAGAGGTGCACCTGTCGGCGAAGCTGCGGCTCTTCGATTCGTTCGGTGCTACGCCGGCGACGCGATTCACGGCCGCAGGCCGCGGCCTCCGTCAGTCGGTTCTGCTCGACCTCCGACTGGGCACCGGCGTCCGCGAACGACCGGATGCGTTGCTTGATCTTGGCACCGCGAGCGGCACGAACGCATTCACCGTCCGTTCGTTCACTGACGTCGTGGTGAACGACCGCTTCTGGACGAGCATCGGCATTGGGTACTCGCTCGCGAGCGCGACGGCGCTCGCGTTGCGGGTGCCGTCGGATACCGGCGCGTCGTGGTTGGAGTCCTGGCGCGAGACGATGGTGCCGGTGACACCCGGCGGCCAGATCGACGTCTCCATTGGGCCACGCTGGCACCTGAGTGACTACATCGCGCTCGGCGCCGTCTGGCAGTGGCGCGGCAAGGCCGCTGATCATCACGGCATCGACTCCACGGCCACCACACCGTTCGGCGCCACGGTCCCGCTGCTCGGCTCGATCCTCGATGACGCGAGCGCTACCTCGGAGCAGCGCTTCGGCTGGTCGGCGACCTACTCGACACTCGCCGCGCGCGCGCGCGGCCGGCCGGGCGTGGCGGTGGAGATCAGCTTTGTCCATCAGCAGTCCTACTCGAGTGGCACGGGCATCGTACCGAAGCAGTGGGAGGACCGCCTGCAGGTCCGCTACTACACGCGTTTCTTGGCGCGCTGAGCGGGGCTCGCGGTGACGCGCTGCCCCGTGGCGAGCAGTTCGCGGGCATGCTCGCGACTCGTCTCGCTCTCGGCGTCACCGCCCAGCATCCGCGCGATCTCGTCCACGCGGGCTTCGTCGGCCACGACGGTGACATCCGACGTCGTCACACCGCCCCTCGGGGCCTTTTGCACGACGATGTGATGGTGGGCGCGCGCGGCGATCTGCGGGAGATGGGTGATCGCGAAGACCTGATGATGCGAGGCCACGTCGCGCATCGCGTCGCCGACCATGAGTCCGGTGCGGCCCCCGATGCCGGCATCCACCTCGTCGAAGATCAGCGTCGGCACGCCGTCGAGTCGAGCGAGGATGGTCTTGAGCGCGAGCATGACGCGCGCGAGTTCGCCCCCCGACGCGACGCGCGCGAGCGGACGGGCCTCGTGTCCCACGTTGAGCGCCACACGGAACTCCACACCTTCGGTTCCGTGGGCTGAGGGTTCGGCACGCGCGGGCAGCTCGACCAAGAACCGCCCGTCGGGCATCCCGAGATCGGGCAGTCGGGCTTCGACCGCCTTGGCCAGCGACGCGGCCGCCTTCTTGCGCTTGGCACTGAGCTTTGCTGCTGCCTGACCGAACGCCTCCTCGGCCTCGCCCAGTCGCGTTTCGAGTCCACGCAGGTCCAATCCCGCGGTGTCGAGCAGGTCGAGCTCGGCGCGCGCCTCACGCCCAGTCACGATCACGGCAGCGATACTCCCCCCGTACTTCTTGATGAGCCGGAAGATCAGGTCGCGACGGCGCTCGACTTCATCAAGCCGTGCCGGGTCGTGCTCGACACCGTCCGCATACCCCTGTGCCTCCCGCGACAGTTCCTCAAGCGCGTAGTACGCGGCATCGAAGAGTTCCTGGAGGCGCGCGGTCGAGGGATCGATCCGATGCAACGCACCGAGTGGCTTTTGTAGATGCCCAAGTCGGCCGAGCGCGGCATCATCACCGCCATCGAGCGTCTCCGTGACTTCGCGCATGAGCGCCTGCAACTCCTCGGCGTGCGTCAGCCGTCGCGCCTCCTCGTCGAGTCGCTCATCTTCGCCTGCTTTCAGCGTGGCCTCGCCGATCTCCTTCGCCACATGGGCAAGCCAGTCGGCACGTTTGGTCGCGTCGTCACGGCGCACCTGAAGCGAGACGATCGCCGCGCGTGCCTCCGCCAGACGCAGGTGCGCCTCGGCAACCGCGAGGCGCTCGCCGGCGGCGTCACCGAAGGCGTCGAGAATATGCTGCTGCGCCTCCGGCTCGAGCAGCGCCTGCGCCTCGTGCTGTCCATGGACGTTGACGAGGGCTCGGCCGATCTCGGCGAGCAGGCTCGCGGTCACTGGCGACCCGTTCACCCAGGCGCGCGCACGACTCCCCGCTGCCGCGGGGACCTCGCGCTTGAGCACCAGCGTCCCGTCACTCTCAATTCCGCGCGCGTCGAGCGCGGCGAGGAGGTCGCGCCGCTCGCTAACGTCGAACACCCCCTCGACGGTCGCCTTGTCAGCCCCCGTGCGCACGAGGTCGCTGGAGGCGCGCTCGCCGATGAGGAGCCCCAACGCCCCGACAATGATCGACTTCCCCGCCCCGGTCTCGCCGGTGAGTACGTTGAATCCGCTCGCGAGCGGAAGGGTCACCGCGTCGATGATCGCCAGGTTGCGAATGCGCAGTTCAGTGAGCATCCCCTATGCTCGCGGCGCCGACGCCGAACGTCGCATCGCAACCATGCCAACCGAGGCACCGCGCTTCATTGATCGCGCTCGTCGAGCCCACCCCAATGCAGTTTTCGGCGCAGCCGCGTGAAAAAGCTCGTCCCGTCAAACTGGACCAGGAGCACCGGCGACTCGGCGCGACGCACAATCAACCGCTGCCCCACGCCGAGCGCGGAGCCGACCTGTCCGTCAGCGGTCACGAGTACACTCTCCGCTGCGTCCTCGACTTCGACACGGAGCACGGACCCGGGCGGCAGAATCGTCGGCCGGAGCGCGAGCGTATGTGGCGCCACGGGCGTCACGATGAGAGAGTCCAAGCTCGGGACCACGATTGGTCCCGACGCCGAGAGCGAGTAGGCAGTCGACCCCGTCGGTGTCGCGATGACTACGCCGTCAGCCGCGAAGGCACTGATGAGTTCGTCGTCGACGAAGACGCGGAGACGCAGCACCCGCGCGAAGCCACCCTTATGCACCACAACATCATTGAGCGCGCGCAATCGCACCCCGATGGTCCCCTGTTCGGACACGGTCGTCGCGTCGAGGGCCATGCGTTCCTGCACCGTGTACTCACCACGCGCGAAGGCGGCGAAGGCCCGCGGGAACTCCTCATGGTTGCATGCGGTGAGGAACCCGAGCTTGCCAAGATTGACACCGAGCACGGGCACCCGCGCACCACCGAGAAAGCGCGACGCACGGAGCAACGTGCCGTCACCGCCCAGGGCGATGAGCGCGTCCACCTGGTCGGGGCGCGAGAGCTTCGCCTCGCTGTTCACCCCTCCGAGCAGCGCCTCCTCAAACCGGACCGAGAAGCCATGGCCTGCGGCGTCCTGCTGCAGGGTTCGCAGGACCTCGGAGAGCCCCTCGTACCCCTGATGGCCGACGACCCCGAGCCGTGTGGTCACCGGACAATCGCCTCGCTCTCGTGCAGCGCACGCACGCGAGCCGCGATACCCTCAGCGTCTATGCCGCACTGCGCGAGCTGGCGCGTGCGGGGAGCGGCGTACACGATCCGATCGGGTACGCCGAGCGCGTGCACCCGGACCGCCGAATGATGCGACGCGATCACCGAGGCCATGTACGCACCGAACCCATTGACCACGGTGCCCTCCTCGACCACGAGCAGGTGCGAGTGGGTCACCAGCAGCGCCTCGAGCGTTGCGGCATCGTACGGCTTGAGGAATCGGCAGTTCACCACCGTCACCTGAACGCCATCCGCGGCGAGGCGATCCGCCGCCTTGAGCGACTCACCGACCATCGTGCCGGTCGCGAGAATCGCGATCCGCTCTCCCCGCCGCAGCACCTCCCACGTGCCGTAGGGCACGGGCGGGATCTCACTCGCGTGCGGCACGAGATCAGGAGGCACGTCGCGCGGGTAGCGCAGCGCGAACGGTCCGGACTCGTGCGCCACGGCGGTCTTGAGGAGCCCGACGAGTTCGGCGCCATCCTTGGGGGCGGTCACCGTCATGTTCGGTACCGCGAGCATGTACGCGATGTCGTACACACCAGCGTGCGTCTCGCCATCTTCGCCCACGAGTCCCGCGCGGTCCATCGCAAAGATCACCGGCAACGACTGAATCGCGACGTCGTGAATGATCCCGTCGTAGGCACGCTGCAAGAACGTGGAGTAGATCACGACCACCGGACGCGCGCCCTGTGTCGCCATGCCCGCGGCAAAGGTCACTCCGTGGCCTTCAGCGATGCCGACGTCGAAGAACCGCGCCGGATGCTGCTTGGCGATGTTCCCCGTGCCGGTACCACCCGGCATCGCGGCGGTGATCGCCACGATGTTCGGCTGCACGTCCATTAGCTCGGCGAGCGCCTTGCCGAAGACCGCCGTGTAGTTGGGGTTCCCGGTTGAGAGCTTGAGCTGTTTGCCCGTTGCCGGATCATGGCCCGGCGGCAGCGCATGCCATTTCTCGCCATGATCGCCAGCGGGGAAACCCTTCCCCTTGGTGGTGATCACATGCACGAGCCGCGGCCCCTTGAACTCGGCGACCGCACGAAAGGTCACGATCATCTGTTCGATGTCGTGACCGTCGATTGGACCGAAGTAGCGAAACCCCAACTCCTCGAAGAGCACGCCAGGCGTCAGGAACGCCTTCACCGACTCCTCCC
Source organism: Gemmatimonas phototrophica (assembly GCA_945869195.1). Taxonomy (GTDB): domain Bacteria; phylum Gemmatimonadota; class Gemmatimonadetes; order Gemmatimonadales; family Gemmatimonadaceae; genus Pseudogemmatithrix. The sequence goes on from CAMBNV010000005.1 coordinate 143,906, forward strand.
AGCGCCGCACAATCGTACCCGCATCCTTAAAGACGCCGGTCGCATGGTCGGCCCAGTCGCCGATCGCGCTGCGTAGGCGATTGTATATCGGATTGCGCTGTACTGAGGTGAGATACTTGTGCATCGCGCCGACGTTGGGCGCGATCGACATCTCGTTGTCGTTCAGCACCACGATGAAATCGCGCTCACTCGCCCCAGCATTATTGAGCGCCTCGTACGCGATCCCCGACCCGAGCGAGCCGTCGCCGATAATGGCGGCGACCTTGAAGTGCTCGCCGTTGAGGTCGCGTCCGGCCGCAATCCCGACCGCCGCAGAGATCGACGTCGCCGCGTGGCCAGCGCCGAAGGCATCGTACGGACTCTCCGAACGCTTAAGGAATCCCGAGATGCCCCCTTCTTGACGCAGCGTGTGCATCAGCTCCTTGCGGCCCGTGAGCACCTTGTGCGGATAGCCCTGGTGCCCAACGTCCCAGACCAGTTGATCGCGTGGCGTATCGAACGCCGCATGCAGCGCGATCGTGAGTTCGACAACACCGAGTCCGGCACCGATGTGCCCGCCGGTCACCGAGCAGGTCTCGATCAGGAAGTCGCGGACCTCCTGCGCAAGTTGCTGCTTCTCTTCGGGGGTCATCCCCCGGATGTCGGCGGGACTCTGAACGCGATCGAGCAGGCTCATGCAACACAGGGGCTGAGGGAGATACGAGGAAAGGTTGTCACGTTACGACTGCCGCGCCACAACGAATTGCGCGAGGAACTCCAGTTCGGGGGTCAGGACGCCCAGCTCGTGCAGTCCAAGGCAGGCCTCTCGCACGAGCGAGTCCGCCCGCGCTTCGGCACCGGCGATCCCAAGTAGGGCGGGATAGGTGCTCTTTCGGAACTGGACATCCTTCCCGGCGGTCTTGCCGAGCTGGTTGGTCGTCGCCGTGATGTCGAGCACGTCGTCGGCAATCTGGAATGCGAGCCCGATCGACGCGCCATAACGCCCGAAGGCCTCCTCTATTGCCGGCGCTGCCCCTGCGGCGAGGCCACCAATCCGAATCGAGGCCTCGATCAACGCACCCGTCTTGCACCGATGAATGCGCTCCAGCTGCTCGAGGTCGAGAGACAGTCCTTCACCTTCGAGATCGAGGAGCTGACCTCCGATCATTCCACCGGCCCCGGACGCTCTCATGAGGGTCCGCACGATGTTGCCGCGCACGGCGGGCGCGAGCCCCATCGCCTCGGCTGCTGCATCGGCGGACAGCGCCGCGAGTGGCACCATCGCCATTCCCGCCGCCGTCGCCGCCGGGACGCCGAAGACCCGGTGAACCGTCGGACGGCCTCGGCGCATGTCATCGTCATCCATGCACGGCAGGTCGTCGTGCACGAGCGAATAGGCATGCACCACCTCGATCGCGGCCGCGAGCGCACTCACGTCGCCGGTCCCCCCTGCCGCGCGGTACCCCGCGATCACCAGGATCGCGCGGAGCCGTTTGCCTTCGCCGCGCAGCGCGTAGCGGATCGCGTCGGCGACCGGCCCCTTTGTGTCCTGCAGTTCCCGCGCCATCAGCTGCTCGATCGCGCGGGCGACCTCGGCGCGGTCGTGCGAAAAGTCGACTGGTGCCACTCTGGGCACACTCATTCTTTCGCCTCGAACACTCCCTCGGCCTGCTCGATGAGCGTGCGCACCTTGCCCTCGGCATCGGCAAGCACCTCCGTCGCCTGGCGAAGCTTCGCGATCCCCTCCTCGAACAGCTTCAGGGCGTCCTCGAGCGGGAGATCGTCGCGGTCGAGCTGCGTGGCAATCGCCTCGAGTCGGGCCAGCGTCTTCTCAAAGGTCATGTGGGAGTCCTCAGGTGCGGTCCGTCGGTGTGGATGCTTTCGATGGTGGCGCGTACGCGCCCGTCATGCACCAGCAGGTCGAAGACGGTCCCACGCACAAAGGCCGTGCGCCGTCCGAGGGTGGCGCCATCAGCACCGCGTGCCACGGCAAAGCCGCGGGCGAGGACCGCGACCGGTGAGAGTGCCTCGAGGCGCCCCGCCACCCGCTCGATCCGTGCGCGACGGCGCTCGACGAGGCGTCCGGCACGGATCGAGAGGGAGTCTGCGCGCTGCCGCAGGTCGCGCGCGCCGCGCTGGACCCTGTCTTCGAGCGCATCAGCGAGCATCCCCGCGAGGCTCCGAACACTCTGTCGCACCTCGGCCAGGACCGGCACGGCGGACTCGGCCGCCACCGACGGCGTAGCGGCGCGCAGGTCGGACACGAGATCGGCGATCGTGAAATCGGTCTCATGGCCGACGGCCGAAATCGTCGGGATCGGACAGGCCGCCAGCGCACGCGCGACGCGCTCGTCGTTGAAGGCCCATAGATCCTCCCGAGAGCCACCGCCGCGTCCGATGATCAACAGGTCGGGGGATCGGCTCGCGAGGTCACCAGCGGACGCCGACGCGGTCGACGCTGACCCGTGCCAGCGCGCGAGGCGTGCGAGCGCCGCGCAGAGCGAATCGGGTGCCGTCTCGCCCTGCACGGCGGCCGGGATGACCATCACCGAGACGCCCGGATGCCGCCTCGCGATCACGGCCATGATGTCGCGCAGCGCCGCGCTGTCTGGGCTCGTGATCACGGCGACCAGGCGCGGAAAACGCGGAAGCCTGCGTTTGCGAGCGGGTTCGGTGAGGCCGTCCCTCTCAAGGCGCGACTTCGTCTCGTCGAACGCCTTCTTCCAGAGTCCCTCGCCCTCGGCCTCGAGCGAGGAGACCATGAACTGCATCTTCCCCTGCGCCGGGTAAACGGTCAGCTGGCCACGGGCCATGACCGCCATCCCCTCGCTCGGAGCGGCCGGAATCCGCGGCACGTCCCGCGACCAGACCACACACGGAAGTTGCGCGCTCTGGTCCTTCAGCGAGAAGTACCAGTGCCCGTTGCGATGCTTGGTGAAGTTGGACACTTCGCCCTTCACCCAGAGACGCGGGAACGCACCTTCGACGACCATCTTCGCCGTCTCATTGAGCTCGGCGACGGTGATAGCATCCTCGGGTGTCTCCCCAGGGGCGCGCACGACGCGCTCAGCCGCCGATCGAGAGGCGGGCTGCGCGCACCGTATTCGCGAGCAGCATCGCGATCGTCATCCGCCCCACGCCCCCTGGGACCGGCGAAATCTTCGATGCGACGCGACTCACTTCGTCAAACTTCACGTCGCCGACGATCCGGTACCCTTTGGGTGCCGAGGGGTCGTCCACCCGGTTGATGCCAACGTCGATCACGACGGCACCGGGCTTCACCATCTCGGCCGTGACCATCTCGGGCCGGCCGATCGCGGCGATCAGAATGTCGGCACGTCGCGTGTGCGACGCCAAGTCCTTTGTCCGTGAGTGGCAGATCGTGACCGTACAGTCGGCCGTTTTTCCACTCTGGATCAGCAGCGCCGCCATTGGCTTGCCCACGATGTTACTGCGGCCGAGGATCACCGCTTCCTTGCCCGAGGTGTCCACGCCGGCTTCCTCGAGCATCACCTGGACGCCCGCCGGCGTGCACGGCGCAAAACCGTCGCGATCGCCAGTAAAGAGCTTCCCGACGTTGAACGGATGAAATCCATCGACGTCCTTCGCCGGAGCGATGCGACGGATCACGCTTGGACTGTCGATGTGCTTTGGCAGCGGCATCTGCACGAGGATCCCGTGGACGGCGGGATCGGCGTTTAACCGGTCGATCAACGCGAGCAGCTCCACCTCGGGGGTCGACGCCGGAAGACGGATCGACTCGCCGTGCATGCCGGCTTCCTTGCAGGCGCGTTCCTTGCTCCCGACGTACACCGCACTGGCCGGGTCATTTCCGACCAGGACTGCCGTGAGGCCGGGCGTGACCCCGAGCGCCTTGAGTGCGGCGGTGTCGTGCGCGACGCGTTGCCGCACCCGCGCAGCGATCGCGACCCCATCAATCAGCTCAGCGGGCAATGTTCGATGACCTCATCTCGCGGATAGCCACGACCCGGATCTGACCCGGGTACTGCAGCTCGGACTCCACGCGGCGCGCAATCTCCTCAGTGAGCGATTCCATGCGAGCATCGTCAATCGTCTCGGGGTTGACGATCACGCGAATCTCGCGTCCCGCCTGAATCGCGAACACCCGGTCGACTCCCTTGTAGCTCGCGGCAATCTTCTCAAGTCCCTCGAGCCGCTTGACGTACGTCTCGAACGCCTCGCGACGCGCGCCTGGACGCGAGCCAGAGATCGCGTCGCCAGCCTGTACGAGCACCGAGACCTCGCTCTCGTGCGGCACGTCGTCGTGATGGGCCGCGATGCAGTTCACCACGAGCGGATGCTCCCCGTACTTGGTCGCCACCTCGACGCCCAACTGCACATGCGTCCCCTCATGGTCGTGCGTGAGGACTTTCCCGATGTCGTGCAAGAGCGCCCCACGCTTGGCCATCGCGACGTCGAGGCCGAGCTCGGCAGCCATAATCCCCGCAAGGAACGCGACTTCTTTCGAGTGCATCAGGATGTTCTGCCCGTAGCTCGTGCGCCACTTCATGCGGCCGATCAGCTTGATCAGCTCGGGATGGAGCCCGTGGACGCCCACCTCGTACGCCGCCTGCTCGCCGGTCTCGATGATGCCGGCATCCACCTCCTTCTTCGCCTTCTCGACGACCTCTTCGATACGCCCCGGATGAATGCGTCCGTCAGCGACGAGCTTCTCCAGCGCGAGGCGGGCGACTTCGCGGCGCACGGGATCGAAACACGACACCACGACGGTATCGGGCGTGTCGTCGATGATGACGTCGACACCGGTCGCGAGCTCGAAGGCGCGGATATTCCGTCCCTCGCGGCCGATGATGCGCCCTTTCATGTCGTCCTTGGGCAACGAAACCGCGCTCGCGGTGATCTCCGCCGTATGCTCGGCGGCGATGCGTTGCACCGCGAGGGCGACGATCTTTTTTGCCTCGCGGTCGGCGTTCCGTTTGGCGGTCTCGCGGATCTCGCGAATACGGTTGGCGGCGTCGGCCCGGGCTTCCTCTTCGAGACGCCGAATGAGCTCGGCCTTGGCGTCGGAGGCACTCAGTCCGGCGAGCTGCTCCAGGCGGCGGCGTTCCTCACCCACGAGTCCGTCGAGCTCTGCCTGACGCTCCTCAAGCAGCTTCTCCCGCCGCCCGAGTTCACTCGCTCGGCGGCCAAGGTCTCGCTCCTTGACGTCGACCAGGTCGACCTTTTTGTCGAGTTGCTGCTCGCGCTCAATTACGCGCTTCTCTTCGCGCTCGAGCTCCTCGCGGCGCCGGCGGGCCTCGATCTCCCAGGCCTCGCGCACCTTCATCACCTCTTCCTTGCCGGAGAGGAGCGCCTGCTTCCTCGCCGACTCCGCCTCCCGCTCGGCCTCTGCGACGATGCGCTTGGCGATCTGCTCTGCCGAGGTACCCGCGGCAAGCCGGGCTGATTCCCCTGCCGCCTGACCCTTCCGGCGACCGAACAGGAACGCGACCGGAGAGGCGACCACAAGGGCTACGCCTATCGCGATCGCGATCGCAATCTCGATTCCCATTTTGACACTCTATTCTAAAGGCGGCCGACCGGCGCCGCGTACACAAAGGAGAGCGCTCGAGCTCGTCCAGTGCGATCGCTTTCCGGGAGCCGGCCGGCCGGTCTGGCACCGACGAAGGGCGCGGGACGGGACGGGGTAACTGACGGGGGCGCTTACACCTACGGGCCTTCGCACCTGCTAGGTAGGAACCTATGCGGCCTCCCCTCAAAGCGCAACGATTTGAGCCTGGAGGGTGCGCGGCTCGGCTCGGCTCGCGCTCAGCCGATATTCTCGCCGCGCTTGCCGGGGGGGAGCCAGCGCCTCAGCTCGCCGGAGAGGTTTTCCATCTCGCCGGAGAGCGCCGTCTGCGCCGCCCGTTCACGGAAAAGCTCATTCGTGATCAACATGGCGGCGAGAATGGACGCCTTTCCTGGATCGGTGATCGCGGGGTTTTCCAGCACGCTGCGGATGGCGGCGTCAACATGCGCAGCGACGGCCATCGTATGTTCCGGCGGGACGTCGGAGCGGATGGTGTATTCCTCGCCGACGATCCGCACGCGAGTTGAGTGCACAGTCACGGCTCCCCTCCGAGGACATGTTGTTGCCGCAAAAACCGGACGCGGTCGAGCATCGCGCGCGACCGCGCACGCGCCGCGTCTAGTCGCGCGAGGAGCCGCGCATTCTCGGCCTCAAGGTCCGAGACGCGCTCCTCGGCCGCGACATCACCGCGGTTGGTATTGCCCAGGGCCTTGAGGCGCGACTCCGCCTGGTGGGCACGGCGACGAAACGTCGCCAACTCCTCACCGAGATTGCGGACCAGCTGTTTGAGCTCGCGGAACGCGAGGGTCGAGTCGGAATCAGGCTGTGCGGGGTCGGACACCGAGTTGTGCCTCCAAGGTCTTGAGCAGCAGCGTGCGGCGTCCCTCGATTTCCTTCTCGCGAAGGGTGCGCTCGGGATGCCGGAAGGTCAATCTCCACGCCAGCGAGCGCGTACCGACCGGGACGCCAGCGCCTCGAAACTCATCGAATAGCTCGCAGCGTTCGAGCTGTGGACCGGAGACCGACCGGAGCACCTCCTCCACCTGCGACGCGGCCACCGCGTCGGGCACGAGCAACGCGAGGTCGAACTCCGCGGCCGGTGTGACCGGTAACGCCCGGTAACGGACCGGGGCATCGGCGCGCGATCGGCTCGTGACGGTACCATGCGCGTGGTGGCCCGGTGCCGCGATCGGGGTGCTGGACACCTCGCCAAGCACGAGTTCTACGCCGAACGCGGGCTTCGCCCAGACGGGCGCGTCCAGCGTCAGCTGCCGCACCTCACCGACGACGATCTCTCCAGCGCGCACCTGCCAGAGCACCGGCGTGGCGGCGGGCACCAACGTGATCTCCGCCCCGGGAAACGCGGCCGTCGCGAGCGTCGACGCCAACGCCTTGGCGTCCCATGCATCGAACGCCGGTGGCTGCGCCTCCGAGAAGTGCACGGGACGACGTGCACCCATCACCAGGAGACCGACATGCTGTGCCTCGAGTGGGAGCGCGGTTCCGCGGGCCACGAAGGTCGTCCCAACCTCGAAGAGCCGGACGTCACCCTGCATCCGGTTCAGGTTGAACTCGGCCCGCCGCGCGAGGGTGTCGAGCACGGATCGGCGCAGGAACGGCTCGTCGTCGGCGAGCGGATTCATGACCCGCACGAGCTCCGCCGCCGCCGCACCGGCGGGATGCCCCGAAGTGAACGGGAGCGGGCGCACCTCATGCAGCCCCTCCGCGACCAGTGCATCGCGCACCCGACGATAGGTCGCAAAGAGCGGATGATCCGGAACCGTTCCCGGACGCACCCCCTTCAGGACGTCGGGAAGCCGGTCGAACCCGCGCAGTCGTGCGACCTCCTCGATGAGATCTACCTCGCGCGTGACGTCATGCCGCCAACTCGGCGGCGTCACGTCGAATGCCCCGTCGGCCCCGGGCGCGCAGGCAAACCCGAGCGACTCCAACAGGCGAAGAATCTCATCGCCACCAATCGTCTCGCCGAGAACGAGTGCGACACGCGCGGGTCGGACCCGGACCGTCGCGCGCGCAGATGGTGCGGCCCCCGCATGCAGCAGCGCATCGACGCGCCCACCACCGAGGTGCGCCAACAACGCGGCACCGAGCGCGAGCTGCTCCGCGACCGCGGCCGGATCGATCCCGCGCTCGAATCGGTAGCTCGCATCGGTGGAGAGGCCCGCGCGGCGGCGCGTCGCCCGCACCACCCCCGGCGCAAAGAGCGCGACCTCGAGTACTACCGTAGTCGTCGCCGACGTCACCTCGCTCGCACGCCCTCCGATCACTCCAGCAAGAGCGATCGGCGCTGTTGCATCGGCAATCACGAGCATCGTCGCATCGAGCCTGCGCTCCGTGCCGTCGAGCGTGACGAGCGTCTCACCCGCCCGCCCGCGCCGCACGACGATGGTGCCGCCACCGATCTTCGTCGCGTCGAACGCGTGCATCGGCTGCCCAAAGCCGTGCAAAAGGTAGTTCGTCGCGTCGACGATATTATTGATGGAGCGTCCGCCGACCGCCTCGACGCAGGCCCTGAGCCAATCGGGACTCGGTCCCACGGTAAGGCCAGTCACAATCGCGGCGCCGTACTGCGGGCAGTCGCCGACGTCGTCGATCCGTACGGAGAGTCCGGCGACCTGCACGCGGTCCTCGCCACGCACCGGCACGACCCCGACCGAAGCGAGGGCCGTCAGTTCGGCGGGCCGCTGGAGCGCTGTGCCCGTGAGCGCGGATATCTCACGCGCCACGCCGAGGTGCGAGAGCAGGTCCGGTCGGTTCGGGAGTACGTCCACCGTGAGGCGCACATCGCCGAGCGGCAGAACGTCGAGCAGCGCGGTGCCGGGCGCGGCACTGGTCTCGAGCGCGAGGATCCCGTCGTGTTCCTCACCCAGTCCGAGTTCGCGCGCGGAACAGAGCATGCCGTTGGACGTAAAGCCCCGAATCTTTTTCTTCTCGATCGTGAAGCCGGCGGGCATCATCGTGCCGGCGCGCGCGAACGGATAGGTCGCGCCAACCGTCACGTTGGGCGCGCCGCAGACGACCTCGAGTACCGTACCGCTCCCGTCGTCGACCTTATTCCACGAGAGCTTCGTGTCAGGGATCTTCTCGCTCTCGACCACGCGCGCCACGACGAACGACGACAGGTCGGCGCGGAGGCGCTCGAACCCTTCGACGGTTGCCACATGCGCGGTGATCAGATGCCGCACCGCCGCGGCGTCACGGCCGTGCGGCACGAAGCGCGCGAGCCACTCATGCGAGAGATTCATGCGGAGCCCTTGTCGTCTGCGAGAGGCACGCGCGTCATCGGGTGAACTGGTCGAGGAAGCGCACGTCAGCATCGTAGAGAATCCGGATATCGGGAATGCCGTGCCGGGAGATCGCCGTGCGCGCCGGACCCATGCCGAATGCCCACCCCGTGAATCGCTCGCTGTCCAGTCCGGCGGCCTCGAGCACGGCCGGGTGGACCATCCCCGCGCCCAGGATCTCGATCCAGCCCGACTGTTTGCAGACACTACATCCCGAGCCCGAGCAGACGCCGCACTGCACGTCCATCTCGGCGCTGGGCTCGGTGAACGGGAAGTAGCTCGGGCGAAAGCGCGTCTGGGTCGTGGAGCCGAAAAAGCGACGCGCGAAGTGCGAGAGCGTCGCCTTGAGATCGGCGAAACTCACGCCCTCGTCGACAACGAGTCCCTCGATCTGCGCGAACATCGGGGCGTGCGACGGATCGAAGAAGTCGCGACGGTAGACGTTGCCTGGGGCAAGCACGCGAACCGGTGGCGGATACTGTTGCAACGTCCGCACCTGCACCGGCGAGGTATGCGTGCGCAACACCTGTCCGTCGCCGAGGTAGAGCGTGTCGTGCAGGTCCATCGCCGGATGATCGTCCGGAAAGTTCAACGCGCCGAAGTTGTACCAGGCGTGTTCGGCCTCGGGACCAAGTGCGATGGTAAAGCCGAGCTCACGAAAAATCTCGATGACCTCATCGATCACGAGCGACACCGGATGCACCGCCCCCTTCCACCGACCGCGCGCGGGCATCGAGAGGTCGAAACTCGAACCAGACTTCGGTGCGGCGGCCGCGAGTTCGGCGTGACGATGCGCGAGCGCCTCTTCGATGGCGACCTTGACACTATTCGCGCGCTGTCCAGCCTCGCGTCGATCCTCTTTGGCGAGCGCGCCGAGGCCCGCCATAATGTCCGTGAGCCGGCCGGACTGCCGACCAACCAGGGCGTTGCGCACCTCGGTCCACGCCTCGAGATCAACGGCCGCGCCGATGCGCGCCGGCGCGTCGGCGGCGAGGAGGTCGAGGGCAGCGATGAACGCGGGGAGGGACACGGACGCGGGTGGTCGAAGGGAGCGGGTAGCACCGACGGGAGAAAAGACTGCGGCAGCGCGTGTGGAATCTTAAGCGTTCGTGACGGTGTGCGCGAAGTTGCCATGCCAAACGGCGGGCAGCGAAGTTCTTCGCCGCCCGCCGCCGCCGTTTCTTGCTTTCAGATCCCCCTCTACTTGTCTTACGCCTTTTTCAGCGCTGCCTGGGCCTTCTCGGCGATCAGCGTGAATGCGGCGGCATCCTTCACCGCGATGTCGGCCAGGATCTTGCGATCGACTTCGATCCCGGCGGTCTGCATCCCGTTGATGAAGGTGCTGTAGCTCATCCCGTTCAGACGGGCGGCTGCATTAATGCGCATGATCCAGAGCTTACGGAAATCGCGCTTCTTGTTCTTGCGGTCCCGGTAGGCGTAGATCCACCCGCGCTCCACACCTTCCTTGGCGGCCTTCCACAGCTTGGAACGGCCACCGAAGGCGCCCTTGGCCGCCTTCATGATCTGCTTTTTGCGCTTGAGGCGCACGACGTTGGATTTGACGCGTGTCATGGTCGGCTCTCCCTAGGCCTGCAACAGGCGCTTCAGGTTCTTGGCTTCACCGTTCGTTTTAACGGTCGTCGGCCGGCGGAGATTGCGCTTCCGCTTGGAGGACTTCTTGGTCAGGATGTGGCTCTTACCAGCCTTCAGGCGACGCACCTTCCCCTTCGCAGTGATGGAGAAGCGCTTCTTGGCGCCCTTGTGGGTCTTCATCTTCGGCATGTGTCCGCCTGTTTCCTTATTTCGGCGTGAGGATCATCGTAAGGGCCTTCCCTTCGAGCCGCGCTGACGTCTCCACCTTCGCGACGTCGGCGAGCGTCTGAGCGACCCGCTCCACCACAGCCATGCCGATCTCAGGATGCGCGATCTGCCGGCCACGGAACATCAACGTCACCTTCACCTTGTTGCCATCTCCGATGAACGACCGGGCGTGATTGGTCTTCGTGTCGAAGTCGTGCTTCTCGATGCCGGGACGGTACTTCACTTCCTTTAACTGGATGATGTGCTGCTTCTTCTTCGCCTGCCGCGCCTGCTTCGCCTGCTCGAACTTGTACTTTCCGAAGTCCATGATCCGGACGACGGGAGGCCGCGCCAACGGAGCGACCTCGACCAGATCGAGTCCGGCCTCTGCCGCCATGTTCAGGGCCACATCGACTTCGATCACGCCCAGCTGGGCTCCATCAGCGCCGATGACACGGAGGGGGCTGATGCGGATCTGCCGGTTGATGCGCGGGCCCCGCTTGGTGGTGTCCTGGATACGACGGCTCCTCAATCGAATGGGAAAAAAAACGCGGCCCCCGTTTGATCGGAGCCCGCGTAGCGCACAACTCCCGAGCGGCGAGCGCCCCGGGGTCGGATGCTTCGGACTCCTGCAGCACAGCGCCCGAGAGAGCGAAGGCCAGAGGGTGGGGCGAGCTACTGCTCACCCACTTTGCTAGATTGTCCCCTCAACCTAGACGCGCCGGACGGTTAGGTCAAGTCGCTGCGCAAGAAAACAGGGAGCGCCTCCCGACCTGCCTGTGCCCTCAGGCCGGCGCGAGCTCGTACGACCTCGCCCCTCGCCGAATGCGCCCCCACGGCGTCGTCGCGTCATGTTCAAAGATCACCAGCCACCCGTGCGCTTCGGCGTCCACCCAGAGCGAGCGCTTGGACTCCAGCGTCCGCAACGGCTCCACGTCGTAGCCCATGATCCAGGGGAGCGGGAGATGCGCAGCCGTGGGACAGAGGTCGCCGAGGAATACCGCCGTCTCACCCGCACCGTCGATCACGATGCTCTGATGGTGCGGTGTATGCCCGGGGGTGTGTCGCATGCGAATGCCCGGCAGGAGCTCTGCGCTGCCATCCACGATCTCCAACTGGCCGCTGTCGCGCAGCGGCTCCCAGTTTCTTGGAAAGTAGCTCGCCGACGTCCGTTCGTTCGTGTGGGTGGCGTATGCCAGCTCGCCGCCGTGAACGAAGTACCTCGCGTTGGGGAACGCTGGCTCGATCAGGCCGCCAGCTCCCACCATCGTGTTGCCGCCCGCATGATCGAAGTGCAGATGCGAATTGATCACGAACCGGATGTCGGCGGCGGTGAAGCCCGCCGCCGCAATGGCGGCGTCGAGCATCGAGCGATGCCCAGGGGCGTCGGCGTCGACCCCGTAAATCTCGAGGAACTTCGCGTCCTCCTTGTTCCCGACGCCGGTGTCGATCAGCACGAGCCCATCGGCATGTTCCACCAGCAGGCAACGCATCCCGAGCAGAATCCGATTGCGCTCGTCGGCCGCGATGTGCCGCTCCCAGAGTGGCTTTGGGACAACGCCGAACATGGCGCCCCCGTCCAGGCGTTGACCACCCGCCTGTAGCGCGTGGATCCGGGTACGCCCCAGGAGGCGCGACTGGTGGAGTGGAGTGGGTGCCGGCATGCATTCAAGTTAGCGGAGCAGCGCGCAGCGAAGATCATACGCTACTAGGCGGACCAGTCCAGGAGGAGTGTCGCTCACCGCTATCGACACGGCCCACGGCTGTTCTCGGGTTCCCGCGATGACCGGTGCCATGAGTGCTGTCACCGGGGACTCCGGGCGTAGATCATACCCATCGGGTCGGAGCCGGACGATGCGCGCGAGGCCTTCAGATGACACGAGCGAGAGGAGGTCGGCAAAGGGCGCCTCCCCCTGCGTGATCACGCCGATTCGTCCTATGCGATTGATCAGACCCAGGGGGCGTCCACGACTGACGTCGCGCCAGACGAGTGACCGCTCCGGATCATCGGTCAGCCAGGCGGCGATGAGCGAGTGCCCGGAGCGCACGAGTTGGGGATCTTGAACCACGCGGACGGCGTCCCCGCCGATTATCGTAGCGCCCGACCACCCGTCGCGGGCGCGCCGGACGCCTCCCTATGCCCCGTCGGCCCCGTCGGTCGCGCTGGGAAACGCCCGCAAGGTCTTCGCGCGCGCCTGCCGCGCACCGAGGAGGAGATCGAGTTCCGCCCAGGTGTGCACACCGCGATACGAGGCGTCGCGCAGCAGACCCCGAAGGACCTGCGCCGTAGCCATCGCGTCGCCAGCGGCACGGTGCCGACCTGCGATCACGACGCCGTAGTGCTGCGAGACCGCATCGAGGTTCCTCCGCGCCAGATGCGCGAGGAGCTTCCGCGACAGTCGCACGGTGCAGAGCTGCGCCAAGAGGAGCTCGCCCAGGGGCGTCGGAGCCAGACGCGCATACTCGGCACTCAGGAAGCCAAAATCGAAGCGCGCGTTATGGGCGACAAAGACCCGACCGGCCAGCTGCGCCGCGAGCTCTCCCGCGATCCCCTGAAAGGTCGGCGCATCGCGGACCATGGCGTCATCGATCCCCGTGAGACGGGTGATGTGCCACGGAATCGGCCGCTCGGGATTCACCAGGGAATGGAACGCGAGCGCCACGCGCTCACCGTCGACGTGCACCGCCGCCACCTCGGTGACGCGATCGGCGCCTCCGGGCTGCCCGCCGGTCGTTTCGACGTCGACCACGACATAGGGGAGCGTATGCAGTTCCATGTGCCACAACCTACCGGCGAGGCGACGCCAGAATCGGATCAATTTCCCGCACGCGCACCTATTGAGGTCACCGGGAGTGCGGGATAACTTGTGAACGATTTCACAAGCCCTCTTTCCCCTCCCGTGAAACCCATCGCCGAATCCACCGTCCGACGCCTTTCCCTCTATCTGCGTTTTTTAGAGGAGTTCGAGGCGCAGGGCCAACTTACGATCTCCAGCGGTGAACTCGCCGTCTCCCGCGGGACGACCTCCGCGCAGGTGCGCAAGGACCTGTCGTTCTTCGGATCATTCGGCAAGCGCGGACTGGGCTACGACGTGCGTGACCTCATTGGGTCGATCCGCCAGATCCTCGGACTCCATCGCACCTGGAGTGTCGTGATCATCGGTGCGGGCAAGATTGGCGCGGCGCTGGCACAGTATCGGGGGTTCGCGACCCGCGGCTTTCACGTCGTGGGCATCTATGACAAGGACCCCGCCAGGATCGGCACCAAGCTCGGGGAAATCACCGTGCGCTCCGATCTCGAGATTGAACGCGACATCGAGCGACTCCGGCCGCAGATCGCGGTGCTCTGCGTGCCGGGCGAGGTCGCACAGGCCGTCGTCGACCGCGTCACCGACGCCGGAATCACCGCGGTCCTCAACTTCGCACCCGCCCAGGTTCAGGTGCCGAACGGCGTCACGATGCGGGCGGTGAACATGGCGACCGAACTCGAGATCCTCGCCTTCGGTCTCAGTCACCCGGAAGAGCTCGCGTCGTAGACGGTCCCTACCCCACCCCGTCAGGGCGCGGGCGACCCCTCGTCACCGCGTGCGCGGAGGAGCGCCGCGAATTCCTCAGCACTGAGCACCTCAGGTCGCACGTCCCCGCTGAGCCCGGCGCGTGCGAGCACCCGGTCCGCCTGCTCGGCGTCGAGGGACCAGAGGGTACGAATCACGCGCCGGAGCTGTTTGCGTCGTAAGCCGAACGCTCCCTGGACCAAGAGCCGGAACGGAACCTCTTCGTCGGTGCGCACCACGGGGTCCTCACGCGGCGTGAGCCGCACGACAGCCGACTCCACCTTGGGCGGCGGCTTGAAGGCGCGCGCGGCGACGCCGAACAACAGCTCCGTCTGCGCGAGAGCCTGCACGTTCACCGACAGGGCACCATAGTCCTCGCCGTCGGGGGGCGCGACGATCCGGTCCGCCACCTCCTTCTGCACGAGGTAGACCGCGCGGAGCGGACGCGGACGCTGCATCGCGTGAAAGAGGATCGGCGTCGTGATGTTGTAGGGCACGTTGCCCACGAGGAGGTACGGCCCGGCCGCGAGGGCGCCGAGATCCTGCTCGAGCACGTCTCCCTCGATGAGCGTGAATCGCGGTTCATCCTTCCACCGCTCCTGCAAAATCGGAATCAGCTCTCGGTCGAGTTCGATCGCGATCACGCGACCAGCGCGCTCGAGCAGCGGCGCGGTGAGTGCGCCGCGCCCCGGCCCGATCTCGATCACGGTGTCGTCGCGCGTGGCGCCGAGCGCGTCTGCAATGCGACCGAGGAGCCGGGTGTCGGTCAGAAAGTGCTGGCCGAGGCGCTTCTTTGCGCGGGGAGGTTCCATCGTCAATCGCCTGCCGCTCAGTCAGTGCGCAGGACGACGATCGCCTGATCGTCGTGTGGGCGCATGCGGCCCATGTGTCCCTCGACGAGTGCGAAGACGCCGTCGACGATACGCGAGGGTGCCTCGTGGCGGCGCGCGCGCAGGACATCAAGGATACGGGGCTCACCGAGGGCGTCGCCGCGCGCATCGCGCGCATCGCTCACGCCATCAGTGAACATCACGAGCACATCACCCACCGACCAGGGACGCGAGTCTCCATGGAGTCCCTCGGGTCCGAGCCCGAGTGGCGGGTCGGTTGCGGCCAGGCGCGTCGTCTCACCTTCGGCGGAGATCACGAACGCGTGCGGGTGGCCGGTGTTGGTCCAGCGTACCGTGCCGGCGGCCGGATGTATGACGACGTAGCAGAGACTCAAGAACATCTCCGTCTCGCGGAGCTCCTCCTCCACCGTGGCGAGCAGCGCCTGCATCGTCTCCGCCGGATCGGCCGTCGTCTGGGCGTGGATCGCCGCCGCGCTCATCACGAGTGCCATGATGAGCGCGGCGCGGTACCCATGGCTCGACACATCGCCGATCAGCACGCCGGTCCGGCCGCCACCAAGACGGAACAGATGATAGAAGTCCCCCCCCACGCCGTCCGCCGCTTCCACGCGAGCGGCGCAGGTGGCGTCGGGTCCCACGATGCGCGCGTCAGGGAGCAGGCGCAGCTGCAGATCGTGCGCCAGCCGCATCTCGGAGGCGAGCCGCTCCTGGTCGACGGTTGCGCGCACGAGCCGCGCGTTCTGAATGGCGGTGGCGATCTGCGAGCCGACCGCGGCGACGAGCTTCTCGTCCCCGGCAGTGAACGACGCGCCCGACCGACGGCCCGAGAGACAGACGACACCGAGCGGGATGCCGCCATGCGGCGTGGTCCAGACGATCGGCACGGTGAGCATCGCCCCCTGTCGAAACGGCGCCTCAAAATCGCTCTCGAGGACGCCGGCGTTCACGAGGAGCGCGTGCCGCGTGCGAAACACCCGCGCCGTGACGCTCAGGGGATCGTCAGTCGGGATCGGGAGCGGGAGCGGCGCGCTGGCGACGAGCAGCGTGGTCACGGGTCGCAGCAAGCCCGACGATTCGTCGTGCACGAAGAGCGCGCCGTACTCCGCGCCGACGGTCTCCGCGACCTCCAACAGAATCGTGCGCGTCGCGTCCTCGAGCGTGACCGTGCGGCCGAGAATCTCGCTGAGCGAGTAGAGGAGATTGATCTCCTCATAGCGCTCGGCGAGTTCGTCGGCCGCACGGGTTGCTTCCCACTGACTCTGGATCACCTGCGAGAGCACGGGGACCAGCACGCGCAGCCAGCGTCGCGGTTCGGCGTCGTCGTCCGCCACCGGTCCAAGCCCGACCCAGGCAGGGGTGCGACCAGGAATGCGCGCGATGAGCTGGCGGCCGAGTGCCGTCTCGCGCGACCGGACGGCCTCGTCGTCGCGATAGATCTCGCCGTCGGGCCGAGTGACATCGCCTCCCGAGGTAGCCGCGACCTCGACGGCCGTGGCCCCGCGCACCCAAAGCACCGCCCCGCAGCCATAGGCCTCAGTGAACGCGTGGAGGATGCGCGCGACGTCGCTCATGCCAGGCGGGGTCAGCGCCGGACCAACGTCAGACGGACGACGTTGCCGTCGCCGCGAAAGCGCTCCACGCGATCCATGAGCGAGCGCATCAGGAACAGGCCGCGCCCGTCTTCTCGCGAGCGGTTCTCGACCGTCGTGGGGTCAAGCGTGCACGCCTCGAGATCGAAACCGTCGCCCTCATCCTCCACCTCGAGCACGAGGCGCAGTTCGGTCACATCGGCACGGACGCGCACATGTTTGCCCGCGCTGTCGCCGTTGCCACGGAGGATCGCGTTCGAGAGTGCCTCGGTGAGCGCCACCGGCACATTCAGCGTGAGCTGTCGGCCCGCAAAGCGGCACTCGCGACAGCGCCGGACGACCTGCGCGACGATTCCCGCGATCTGCTGGACATCACTCGGCACCCGGATGTCGAGCGCGGCGTTCGACGCCACCTAGAAACTCTCGAGGGCGCGCTCTCGCGTA
This sequence comes from Gemmatimonas phototrophica, assembly GCA_945869195.1. Classification (GTDB taxonomy): domain Bacteria; phylum Gemmatimonadota; class Gemmatimonadetes; order Gemmatimonadales; family Gemmatimonadaceae; genus Pseudogemmatithrix. The sequence goes on from CAMBNV010000005.1 coordinate 160,979, forward strand.
TCAGCGATCTGAAAGAGTGAGTCGAGCTTGGTCAGTTCGAACAACGTCTGCAGATCGTCGTTGAGGTTCGCAAGCCGCAGGTCGCCGCCCAACTCGCGCAGCCGTTTGGCGAGCGAGACGAGGACGCCGAGGCCGGAGCTGTCGATGTAGCCCGCCTTGGCGAAATCGATGAGCACCTTGCGCACCCCCGCCTCTGCTTCGTCGAGGACGCGCTGCTTCAACTCCTGACGATTGCTGACGATCAACTGACCGTCCACTTCGACGATCACGACGTCGCCGTGCTTACTGACCTGTAAACTCATGGCGTGATCCGTCCCGGGGTTGCCGTGGAAGATGGGGACTGGTACTTGTCGCGCAACGCCTGGGCGACCGCCGGATGGACCAGCGCATCGATGTCGCCGCCAAACCGCGCGACTTCGCGCACGAGCGAGGCGCTCAGGTAGCTCACCTCGAGTGAGGGCACCATGAACATCGTCTCGAGGAGTGGCGCGAGGTGTCGGTTCATGAGCGCCATCTGATACTCGTACTCAAAGTCGGCCACGGCGCGCAGGCCTCTGATGACCACGTTGGCCCCGGCCACGCGCGCAAAATCGACGACGAGGCCGCTGAAAGCACGCACGTCGACGCGGGGATCATCCTGGAGCGCCGCCCTGATGAGCAGGATCCGCTCCTCGACCGAAAAGAGGGGCTGCTTGGCGACGTTGACCGCCACGCCCACCACCAGGCGGTCGACGAACTTGAGCGAGCGGCGAATGAGGTCCGCGTGCCCGTTCGTGATCGGGTCAAAGCTTCCGGCGTAGAGCGCCAGCTTGGGCATCGTCAGCGGTCCGTGCGATAAAGGGTGAGAGCGGTGATGCCGTATTTCCGACGGTCGACGGTCGCGCCGTCCCCGGTGCCCGGGAGTACGATCCCCGCTTCGTGCTCCACTCCAAAGATCGCCGCGAACGGCGCGCGGAGCCAGCGGTCGGCGAGCGCTCCGGCAACGCCTGCTCCGTACGGCGGGTCAGCGAAGGCGACATTCCAGGGGGCCGCCGTCCCCGCGGGCATCGTCAGATCGACGAAGGCCTCCGCGCTCGCGCGGTGCACCAGGCCGAGTGCCCCGGCGCCGAGGTCCGCGATGTTCTTACGGAGCGTCGAGAGCACGCGAGGGTCCTCCTCGACAAAGTCACAGTGCGCCGCCCCTCGCGAAAGCGCCTCAAGTCCGAGCGCCCCCGACCCGGCGCAGAGGTCCACCACGCGGGCGCCGTCTAGCCAGGGGGTCACAATACTCAGCCACGCTTCGCGCACGCGGTCCGCGGTCGGGCGCACGCTCCCAGGCGGCACTGCGATGCGGCGGCCGCGCCAGGCGCCGGCCACGATGCGTAGCTCATCCATGAGCAGCCATCCTCAGGCCTCGCTACGGGCGTCGGGATCGGGATCGACCACCGTACGGAAGTCCTGCAACACCGCCTGGAGCGTCCGTTTTCCCTGATACTCATTCACATCAAGTCGGTAGGCGATGTCGAGCCGAACGCCCGCGCGCAGTTCGGCCGCGCGCGCCGCCATACCCCACCCAATGCTGTCGAGCGGCCCGCGTACCGTCTCGAGCGCAAGCTTGACTCCGTCGGTCCCAATCTTCCGCACCCCCGACGCCACACGCACCCCGCGCGCGACCAACACCGGCCCAGGATTCCCCACCCCGAACGGCTCGAGGTGCCGCAGCGCTCGCTCGAACGCCTCGTCGGCGTCGTCCAGTGAGAGTTCGAGATCGGTGCGCAGGCGCGGCACGAGATCATCGGCGCTGAGCCGCGCGCGCGCGATCGCATTAAACCGCGCCGCAAACTCCGGGATGCGCGCTGCCTCGATCGTGAGCCCCGCCGCCGCCCGATGACCACCATGCTTCACCAGCAGGTCGTCGCAGCGCTCGAGCGCGTCGTGGAGGTCGAAGGCGCCGATCGAGCGGCCGCTCCCCTTGCCCAGTCCGTCCTGCACCGCGATCATCATCGCCGGCCGGCCGGTGCGTTCGACCACCCGCGACGCGACAATGCCGATGACGCCGGGATGCCACCCGGTCGAGTCGAGCACAATGCCCCATGTCGTATCGAGATCCATCGCGTCGACCCGCCGCATCGCCTCGTCGAGAATACCGCGGTCCATCGTCTGCCGCATCTCGTTGAGTTCCTCGCACTCCCGCGCGATGCGATTCGCCGTCGCGTCGTCCTCGGCGAGTAACAGCTCCACGCCGCGAATCGCCAACCGGAGTCGACCGAGCGCGTTCAGGCGCGGAGCGAGCGTGAAGCCGATCCGCCCTGCAGTGAGCGGCTTGCCATCGAGTCGTGCCGCGCGAATCAGGGCAGCGAGGCCGCGGTTCGGCGACTCCTGCATCCGCTTCAGTCCGAGGCGCACGAACACTCGGTTCTCGCCGCGAAGCGCCGCGACATCGGCGACGGTTGCGAGTGCGACGAGGTCGAGCATCGCATGCACCGCGCCCTCGTCTCCCCCCAGCACTCGCGTCACCTGGAGCGCGAGCTTGTACGCCACGCCGACGCCCGCGAGATCCTTGTCCGTCGAGGCGCAGTCGACGCGGTGCGGATTGATGATCGCAAACGCCACGGGGAGGGTCGCGCCCGGCAGGTGATGGTCGGAGATGATCAGGTCGATCCCCGCCTCGCGCAGCGCGACCGCGGGCGCCACAGCGGTGGTTCCACAATCGCAGGTGAGCACCACACCGGCGCCTGCCGCCTGGGCGGCCGCAACACCCGCGGCACCCAGATCGTAGCCGTCCTGCACGCGGTCCGGGATGAATGGCACCACCGTCCCGCCGAGCAGGCGCAGTGCGCGCGTCATCAGGGCGGTTGAACAGATGCCGTCGACGTCGTAGTCCCCGTGTACCAGGATGGTCTCGCCGGCACGCACGGCCTGCGCGAGCCGTTCGGCGGCGCGGGGGAGATCGATCAGGGTCTCTGGCGACTCGATCTGCTCGAGCGCGGGGCGAAGGAAATGCTTCGCCTGCTCCACGGAGCGAATGCCGCGCGCCGCGAGTAGTCGGCAGATCGCGAGCGGAATCGGGAGCTGCCCAGCACGCGCACCGCTGGGTCTGAACGCGGCCGCGAGCCGCTCCGCCACGTCGGCAGGCGCCGCGGGAACGCTCTCCCAACGCGCCGCGGGTCGGGCGTAGCTCACACCGGCTGGTACATCAGGACGCCGCACACTTCGCAGAGCTCGATCGTCGTCCCCGACATCATCACATGCCTCCGCTGCATCGGGATCGCGGTGTCACAGGCGCCACAGGCGAGCGCATTGAGTGCCACAAGCACCTGCACGCGCTTCTTGTTCCGGATCCGATCGTACCGGGTGCGCAGCGCCACCGGCACCGCTTCGGCCGTGCCCGTCCGCTGCAACGCCGCCGTGGCGAGGTCGCCGTCAATCGCGGCGCGATCGGCCGCCACTTCGGTACGCGCGGTCTCCTGCTCCGCCTCGCAGGCGACGAGATCGGCCTGCGCCCTGTGCAACACGCCGCGCAGCTCCTCGAGCTTCCGGTTCAACACCAAGAGGTCACTCTCCTCACTGACGACGATCTGCTTCGCCTGCTCCATCTGCGAGGCTGCCGCCGTTGCCTGTCGCATCGTCTTGACCAGGTCAAGTTGTGACTGATTGCGGTCAATCAGTCCGCGGTGCTCCTCAATCTTGTCCCGCAAGAACGCCTGCTTTTTCTCCTCGGCCGCCACCAGGCCGCTCTGCCGCGTAAGGCCGTCGACGATGCGCTGTCGCCGCACGTCGAGTTCACGGATCCGTGGCTCCAGCGCCGCCAGACGCGTCTCGAGTTCGTGGATCGCGAGGTCGTCGTTCTGCAGCGCGAGCAGGGACTGGATGTCGGACATGAGACTCAGAGAAAGGAGAGGAACAACAGGAGCGGGGAGAACCACGTCGATTGACGGGAGATCGGGTGCGACACACCTCCACTCCTTCGATAAGCTAGCCTGATGACCGCCGGAACCTCCACTCGCCCAGCCGATTCTCGGCCTGGCCCCGTCCGCGCCGTCCCCGCCACTCGCTACCGCCTGCCGTCTGGTCGGCGTGCATCACTCTTCCGCCTGACCGCCCCCCAGCTCTGCACGCCGAGCGCGCGTTTTTCATCGGTCAGCCGCCTGATCGCCACATTGATCCGGTCCTTCTCGTCGGTGCTCGCCAGACCTAACAGCGACTCCAGCGAGCGAATGCGCGCCTCGACCGACCTCCCACGCAGCGCCCGCAGCGCATCGGCAATGCTCTGTTTGGCATCCACCACCGCCCCCGTCTCCCCACGCAGCTCCTCGTACACATGCACCGCAAGCGGCCAGAGCTCCTCGGCGATCAACTCCGGCGCCGCCGCGGCGCCGTGCCGCATCGTTGCCTGGTAGATCGCGCGGTAGACCGGGTCCCGTAGCAGGCTCGGTGCATCCTCCCCCAAGGCATCCTGCTCCCCGGACTCCCCGCCGGGGGTGTCCTCCGCCTCAAGCTTGCCGAGTTCTTCGATGATCTGATCCTGCCAGATCGGTTGTGTCAGGAGCACCCGCAGCAACGTCTGTTCGGCATTCGCCTGGTCGACGTCCGACCGATACGGCCCCGTGGGCATCGGTTCGGGCGCCGGGGGGGGCCCATCGGACCAGAGCGGATCGGAGACCGCGGCACTCCGGCCCCCCGATGGCCGCTCCGCGTTGCGTGGTATCGCCGCGCGCGGCCCGCTCCCTCGGCGCACGGTGTGCACCTCGCTGAGCAGTACCTCGCGCGCCACACCGGCGGCCTGTGCGGCGCGGGCCAGATACAGGTCACGCGTCACCGGATCACTTGCCGCACGAATCGTCGGCAGCAGCCGATCCAGCGCGCGTCGCTTGTGCTGCAGGTCGGCAAACCAGCCGGCGCGCTCGAGCAGCTGCACCTTACGGTCGAAGACGTCGAGCGCCCCCTCGATCAACCGATCGAGTGCCTCGCGACCTTGCTTGCGCACGAACGTGTCAGGGTCATCACCGTCGGGCAACGTCACGACGCGCACCTCGAGTCCCTTCGCGAGCAAAACATCGGCCGCGCGGAACGTGGCCTTCTGCCCCGGTGCGTCGGAATCGTAGAGCAAGAATACCGATCGTGAATATTTGGCGATCAGGTCGGCCTGCTGCTCCGTGAGCGCCGTCCCCATCGGCGCGACGACGCATTCGAGCCCCGCGGCGACCAATCGCAGCGCATCGAAGTACCCCTCGACCAGGACCACCCGCTCGTCACGCCGGATGGGATTGCGCGCGTTCTGCAGATTGTAGAGGAGCTTCCCCTTCTGGAAAATCTCCGAGTCGGACGAGTTGAGATACTTGGGTTCTCCCGGACCGAGCAGGCGGCCGCCAAAGCCGACGACGTGCGCGCTGATGTCGTGAATGGGGAAGATGAGCCGGTCGCGAAACCGCGGACGCGGCTCTTCGCTCTCCTCGCGCTTCACCAGGAGCCCCGCCGCGAGCAGGCGCGTGTCGTCGTAGCCGAGTCCATTCAGATGCGCGCGCAACGCGCCCGGCTCGCGCGGCGCGAAGCCCAGCCCGAACCGTTCGGCGACCGACCGCGTCACGTCACGGCTCGCGAGATAGTCGCGCGCCGCAGCCCCACCGGGTGCGTCCCACAGCACCCGGGAGAAGTACTCCCCCACCGTGGCCTGCAGCTCCCACATCGGTTCGCGCGGGTCCGGACCGTCACGCTTCGTCTCGGTCTCCTTCACGTCCACGCCGCACTTGCCCCCGACGTACTTCACCGCTTCGACGAAACTCATCCCGAGCCGCTTCTGCACGAAGGTGAAGACCGAGCCCTTCTCGCCGCAGACAAAGCAGGTGTATCCGCCCCGGGGCATGACCGAGAAGTTGGCGTTGGTCCCCTGATGAAAAGGGCACGGTCCGCGCCAGACGGAGCCCGTCTTCTTCAGCCGCACATGTTCGCCGATAATGGCCACGATGTCCGCCTGCTGCGAGACGAGCTCAACGATCTCGTCGGAGATCATGTGAACTCCGCGACGGTCACGCCGGCGCCGCCCTCGTTCCAGGCGCCGAGTCGAAAGTTTTTCACGCGCTTGTCACCCTTGAGCATCTGGGTCACGCGCTCACGCAGCGCTCCGGTGCCCTTGCCGTGGATGATCCGCAGCACGGCCAGGTCGGCGCGGAAGGCGCCGTCGAGCGCCTGCACGACGAGCTCGTCGATCTCGTGCACGCGCACGCCACGGAGATCGACTTCGGGGTTCGCGTCGACCTCGGGCGCGTCGATCCGCACCATCTCGACACGTTCGTCCCGCAGGTGGCGCGCGGAGAGCCGCCGCAGCGTGTCGAAGGGCACCGTGAGCTTGAGCGACCCGACCGTGACGACCGCGTCGACGCCGCGCCGTTCGAGCAACTTCCCCGCCTTGCCGCCGAGGGTCCCGACCGCGACCGCATCACCCGGGACGAGCGCGAGGAGAGTCGAGACAACGCGCCCGCTGGAGGAGCGCGCCTCGCTGGCGTCGGCGCGTCCGCGGGCGGCCGCGAGTGTCGCGTCACGATCGGCCGCGTCGAGCTGCTCGAGCGCCTGCTGCTCGTTGGCCGCGCGCACCTCGAGCCCACGCCGCGCTTCGACTGCCCGCGCGTCGATCGCCGAGGCACCGGCCGCCTTGAGGTCCCTGATCGTGCGCTCGACTTCCTTGCGCGCCTCCAGCAGGTAGCGCCGCGTCTCCTTGCGCGATTCGCGTTCGAAAGCGCGCTCCTGCTCCCTCAGCGTTTGCTCACGCACCGCGAGGCGATCCGCCTGCCACTGCTGGTGCTCCTGGGTCGAGGCGACCTCTCGCTCACGCGTGCCAAGCCCCTCGGCCCGGCGCTCAACATCCGCGAGCAGGGCGCTCAGGTCGCGCTCCATCTGGGGCACCCGCTCTTCGGCCCGCACGAGTACGGCGGCGGGCATGTTGAGCCGTCGCGCAATCGCAATGCCATACGAGCGGCCCGGGATCCCCTTGATGAGGCGATACGTCGGCGCGAGACGGTCGGCGTCGAACTGCAACGAGGCGTTCACCACGCCCGGCACCTCACTCGCGAGTTCCTTGAGCGCGCCAAGGTGCGTGGTCGCGACCGTGGTCGTGCCGCGCCGGGTGAGCTCCTCGAGGATCGCGCCGCCAAGGGCCGCCCCCTCGAGCGGATCGGTGCCCGAGCCGAGTTCATCGACGAGGACGAGCGCGTCGGCCGAGGCCCCCTCGAGGATCGCCGTCAGATGCTTGAGATGCGCGCTGAATGTCGAGAGCGAGGCCTCGAGACTCTGCTCGTCACCGATATCGGCGAAGATGTCGTCGAAGCAGGGCACTCTGCTCAGCGGCCCCACCGGGGCGGGGATCCCACTCTGCACCATCAACGAACAGAGTGCGAGGGCCTTGAGCAGGACCGTCTTGCCGCCGGTGTTCGGGCCCGACACAAGCAGGGTGCGCTCATCGGGGTGCATCGCCAGGTCAAACGACACCACACTCACCCCCTGGGCCAGGAGCAGCGGATGCCGCCCCTCGCGCAGGTGAAAACCCTCGCGTGCTGCGACGAGTTCAGCGTCGGCACAGTGGGCCGCGAGCGCATAGCGCGCACGACCGTAGAGCGCGTCGAGCGCGATGAGGGCCTCGAGCGCCGCGCAGAGGGCGGCATGCTCCGGCCGAAGCGTCTCGGTGAGTTCGAGGAGGATCCGCTCACATTCTGCCATCTCCTCGGCGTCGAGTTCTCGAATGCGATTCCCCGCTTCGACGGCCGCCGGCGGTTCAACAAAGAGCGTCTGCCCTGAATGCGAACTGTCGTGCACGATGCCCCCGAGCGATCCCCGCCCCTCACGGCGCACCGGGATCACATAGCGGCCGTTGCGCAGCGTGACGGACGCGTCGTCCACGCGGTGATGCGATTCAAGGTTCGCCATCAGGCGCTCGAGCAGCCGCACCAGCTCCCCCTCGGCGCCTCGCATCTCGCGGCGAATCCGGCGCAGCGGCGGCGACGCATCGTCCTTGATCTCGCCGTCCTCCGTGAGCACCTGGTCGAGTCGTCGCTCGATCGCTTCGCGCGCGAACAGCGCGTCGGCATATTCGGAGAGCACCGCGCGGGCGACCGGCGCTTTAGCGTCATCGCCGAGCGCCGCCAGCGTCCGGCGCGACGACTGCAACAGCACTATAGCGCTCCGCAGTTCCCTGCCGGTCCAGACCGTGCCCATGACGCGCAATCGCGTGAGCGCGTCGTGGAGGTCGGGGACCGACTCAGAGCGCCAGCCGCCCTCGCCGGTGACGAGGAGGCGCATCGCCGCGACCCGCTGGTGCTCCGCGCGGAGGCGGCCGAGCGCCTCGTCACGCTCCAGGTGGGTCCCCCCGACCGCGTGCGGACGCAGGGCGCGAATACGCGCGCCGCCCAGCGCACTGGCCGCATGGCCCGCGACGTGATCGAGCAGCCGCGCGAACTCGAGGACCTCGAGGGCGTGCGCCTGAAAGGTCACGTGGGCGGACCGAGTTCCTCGCGCGCGATGCGGTTGATCACGGTGCCATCGAGCCGGCCCTTGAAGGCGGGCATCACCTTGCCCATCACGGCGCCGATGTTCGTGGCACCGGCGGCAATGGCTGCGCGAACCGCGGCGCGGACTTCGTCATCCGAGGGCGCCGCAGGGAGCCAGACCGCGAGGGCCTCGGCTTCCTGCCGTTCCACGGCGGCCAGTTCGGTGCGTCCGGCCTGTTCATACATTCCGACGGACTCCCGCCGACGCTTGATCGCCTTGCGGAGCACCTCGACGACGTCCTCGTCGACGAGGGCCCGCTGCAGTTCGATCTCGCGATTTTTGATCTCCGACAGCACGGTACCGAGCAACAGGACGTGTGCTTTGTCCTGCGCCTTACGGGCGAGATTGAGTTCGTCCTGGAACCGTGCGGCCAGCGCCGACATCAGGTGGAGCGTGTGCGACGATTCTTGCGTTGCGCGGTATTGAGCTTCCGCTTCCGCTTCTCGCTGGGCTTCTCGTAGTGGCGATGCTTGCGGAGGTCCGAAAGGATCCCGGCCTTCTCGCACTTCTTCTTAAAGCGCTTTAGCGCGCGTTCGAAGTTTTCGTCATCGTGAATGATGATTTCCGACAAACTGGTCTTCCCCCCTTCGTGGCGTTTGTGCGCCGGCTGGGGACTGAGGTGATGTGAACCCACAAAGCTAGACAGCGACGCGACGTGAAGCAAGCGGACGGGACCGACGCGAATCACCCCGGAGGCCACCCCTGGCTTCGCCCGCCCAATAGGTGCAGATGCAGATGCCCGACCGATTGGCCCCCATCCACCCCGGTGTTGATGACGCACCGGTACCCCGAGGCAGCGATCCCCTCGCTGCGCGCCACCTGCTGGGCCAGCATCGACATCGCCCCGACGGTGCTGGCATCGGTGACATCCTCGAGCGAGCCGAAGTGCGCCTTGGGAATGACTAGCAGATGCACCGGCGCCTGGGGGGCGATGTCCCGAAACGCGAGACACTCCTCCGTCTCCGCGACCCTGGCGACGGGAATCTCCCCGCGCACGATCCGACAGAAGAGGCAGTCAGTCATCGCGCCACCGTGGTGGGATCGCCACTGTTCGCGCGAGCGTTCGGGTCGGCGTTCGGGCCAGCGTTTGCGCCGGGGTCCGCGGCCAGCTCGAGCATTGCCCGGACGGCCGCGAGCCCCGACTGCGCCGCCGTCTCGAAACGGAGGACGTTGCGACCGAGGGTGACCGGCACGAATCCTCCGGCCCGCAACGCCTCGAGTTCTGCCGGCTCGAACCCCCCTTCTGGGCCTACGGCGAGCGTGACCGATGGGACCGATTCACCCCGATCTCTCGCGGCAGCAAGCACCGGCATGAGCACCTCGAAAAGTGGACGGCCGCCCTGCTGCATCACCAGACAGGCCCCCGAGGGGGTCGCGGCGATCGCGTGCTCGAGTGTGGCATCGGGGTAGAGCACGGGAAGGAACGCCCCCTGGCTCTGCTCTAAGGCGCCCGCCATCCGCGCTCTCACTTTCTGCTGAAAGGTCGAGCCCTCACCACGCGGGTTCACATGCTTGCTGCGTCGGTAGGACACCGGCCGCCAACTCGCGAGCTCCAACTCCGTGGCCTTCTCCGCGAGCCAGAGCATCCGGTCCTTGTCGGCGACCGGCACCAGTAGATGGATCGGCGCCGGGGGCACGACCGCGGTAACGGTCTCCACGCTGACGATCGCATGCCGCTTCGCGAGTTGCGTGAGCACGCCTTCACCACGCATCCCCGATCCGTCCACGAGCCCGACGCGCACCCCGGTCTCCAGGCGACGTACGCGCATGTGGTGCGCTGCCTCCTCGCCGAGCGTGACGTGGCCAGGCTCCGAGAATGGATCATCGGTCACGAACGTGGGCAGACTCATCGCGCCACCTGCACCGACCACCACTGGTCTTCCTGATCCTCGGCCTCAACATGCCATCCCTGCGCGCCGAGCTCCTCGAGCATCCGTGCGCGTTCCTCGATGAGGATGCCGCTGAGGATGACCACCCCGTCCGCCGTGAGCGACCGCGCGATGAGTGGCAGCAGCTCGACCAACACCGAGGAGATGATGTTCGCGAGGATGAGGCGCGCCGGCGCCACGATCGGCAGCAGCACGAAGGCATCGCCCTCGAGCACGGCAATGCGGTCCGCGACACCGTTGGCCTCGACATTCTCCTCGGCGTTGGCGATCGAATCATGATCGATCTCGATCGCGAAGGCGCGACCCGCACCCAGCTTGACGGCGGCGATCGCGAGAATCGCGCTCCCCGATCCGAGGTCGGCCACCGAGTCCCCGGCGCGGACGACCGACTGCAGCAGCCGTACCACGCCGCGCGTGGTCGGATGTTCCCCCGTGCCGAACGCCATCGCAGGTTCGATCACGACCGTCGTCGCCGGATCCATGCCGGTGGCAAGCCAGGGCGGCGTGACCGTCAGCCTGCCGAGCTGGTGGGAGGTAATGCGGTCGCGCCAGCGCTCGGACCAGTCGACGTCTTCAAGGGCGCCGGTCTCTGCCGTCATCGTGGCGTCGCTCGCCCGCACCTGTGCGATGAAGAGCAGCGGGTCCTGCTCCGCGGGGAGATGCGTGATCAGGCGGGTGGCGTCCTCGTGCACGCCTTCAGCGCCCGCGACGAACATCGCGGCGGCGACGGCGGCGGCGCGATCAGGATGTGAGGGGGTCAGCTGAACGCGGTGCCACATGCGGGGGCGGGGTGCGGGGGGCGGAGGCCTAAGGGACGATGCGGAACGTCACTGCATTATCCAGAAATCGCGTCCTTCATCTTCGCCCAGAATCCTTTCGCGCGCTGCTCCGGGAGCTTGGCCTGAATCTCCTGTAGCTGCTCGATCAACCGTTTCTCTTCGCGGCCAGCGGCCTGTGGCGTCCAGACGTGCACCCGCACATGGAGGTTGCCAACACCGCTGGCATTGACGCGCGGGAGGCCCTTGCCGCGCATCGTGAAGAGCTGTCCGCTCTGAGTGCCGGAGGGAACTTTCAACGCGAGCGCGCCGGTCACCCCCGGCACCACGATCTCCGCGCCAAGTACCACCTGGGCATACGTGACGAGCGACTCGCAGTAGAGGTCCTCGCCGTCCCGTTCGAAGCGTTCGTCCTCGAGGACCTCAAAGACCACGAGCACGTCGCCACGCGGCCCACCGCGCACGCCGGCGTTGCCGACGCCGCGCAGGTGCATGTACTGACCCGTGGCAACCCCAGCCGGGACCTTGACGTCGATCCTGTGATCACCGCGCTGCCGACCTTCGCCGCGGCACGATTTGCAGGGGCTGAGGATCATCACGCCCTCGCCCCGACAGGTTGGACAGGGGGCGACGCTGACGAACTGACCGAAGAAGCTCTGCTGCGCGCGTCGCACCTCGCCATGGCCAGCGCAGGTCGTGCAGCGCTGGGTCGTCGTGCCCGGCTCCGCGCCGACTCCCGCGCAGCGCCCACAGGGGTCGAGCAGCTTCATCTGGACCTGTTTGGCAACACCGGTCGCGACCTCGAGCATCGTAAGGTCGAGCGCGACCTTCAGATCGGCGCCGGCAGGCGGACCGGCCTGCCGACTTCCACCACCGGCACCACCGAAGAGGTCGCCAAGACCGAAGTCGCGCATAAAAATGCCGAGCGCTTCGGAGAGATCCACATGGTGAAAGCCCGCCGCCCCGCCCGCCCCGCCACCGCGCAACCCGGCCTCGCCGTAGCGGTCGAAGGCCGCGCGCTTCTGCGGATCACGCAGGACGTCGTACGCCTCGCTGATCTCCTTAAACTTTTCTTCGGCTTCTTTCGCGCCCGCGTTGCGATCCGGGTGGAACTGCATCGCGAGCTTGCGATATGCCTGCTTGATCTCGTCGTCGGACGCACTCTTCGCGACGCCGAGCGTGGTGTAGAAATCGGCCATGTGCGGACGGCAGGGTGACTGGCCACTGCCGCGCTGGCGGGGCCACTGCGGAAGTTAATCGCTCCCAGGCCACGGCGGTGCCATGGGGAACAACCCATCGCCGCGGGCGCTAGGTCAGCAGATCCGAGACGAGCGACGACGTGTGCGAGACAAGGGAGATCACCTTCTCATACGGCATGCGCGTCGGCCCGATCACCCCGATGACCCCCGTGAGCGACCCCGCGCGGTATTCGGCGGTCACCAGCGTGAGACCCCCGAGCAACAAGGAGCCGTGCTCGCCCCCAATCGTGATCGAGACACCGGTCGCCGCCGCTCCAGGCGCCGCGCCGCGGTCGCGCAGGAGCGTCGCGAGCTCTGAGCGTGTCTCGGTGAGCGTGATCAGACGCCGCATCGATTCTCCGCTCGCAAACTCGGGCTGCTCAACGAGCACGGAGGCCTGGCCGAGCACCACCGCCTCCGGATCGAGTGGCGAGACGACATCGAAGAGCGAATCGCCTTCCTGCAGAAAGATGTTGAGTAACTCGTGGACGTCGCCGCCGGGCGTCGCGTCTCGGAGCCGACTGCCGAGACTCGATCGAATCTCGGCGAGGGAGAGACCGCCCAAACGCTCGTTGAGCACCTGCTGAACCACGCCGATGGCGTCGTCGGCAATCTCGCCGCGGATCTCGATGAAGATCGTGCGGACAGTTCCACCCTTGAGGGTGAGCACAAGAATGAGCTTCTCGGCGGTCAGCCGAACGAGCTCGAGCTTGAGCAGGATGGTCTGTTCGAGACGTGGGCCAAGAGCCACCCCAAGCTCCTGCGTGAGCACGCCGAGCGACTGAGCCGCCCGCCGCAGGATCGTCTCGATCGCCGAGCCGCCCCCGCCGATCTGCTCCGCGAGGCGGTCCCGATCGATCGCGGGGGGAGGCTCGACTCGCATGAGATCGTCGACGTACACGCGGTACGCCTTGTCGGTTGGAATGCGACCGGCGGAGGTGTGCGGATGAAAGAGGAAGCCCTTTTCCTCTAAGTCCGCCATCGTGTTGCGCACTGTCGCCGGCGAGACGCCGATTCCTGGCCGCCGAGAGATTGTCCTCGAGCCCGCCGGCTGGGCGGTCTCCACATACGAGCGGACGACGGCCTCTAAGACCCGGCGTTCGCGTTCTGAGAGCTCGTGGGCGGCCATAAGTCGAAGATTAGGAACGACTTCTGATGGAAGTCAAGGTTGCCGCAATCGCGTCCAGCCTGAGCCATCCCTGCGCGGAGAGCCTCAACGTCCCCTCGGTGACGGCAGCCCAGCCCTGTTCAATCCACGGAGCAACTGTCGTGAGCTCATTCTCACGGAGAGGCAGCCCGCCAGAAGTGCGCAGACCGAGGTAGACCTGCTCCGAGTCCCGCTCGGACTGGGTCAGGAGCTCGTCTCCTTCACGGGGGTCCTCGCCCCGCCCCACCCGACTCGCCCACTCGGCGTAGGCCGGAGCGTTCCAGCGGCGGGTACTTCCGTCGAAGCCGTGAGCCGAGGGACCCAGCCCGAGGTATGGCACCCCGCTCCAATACGCCGAGTTGTGCTGCGCCCGGTGCCCGGGGAGGCAGTAGTTGGACACTTCATAGTGCTCGAACCCTGACCCCCGGAGCTGTTCGTGCGCCTCCATAAACTCCGCCGCGTACCGCTCCTCCGGGGCCTCGACTACGTCGCCGCGAGCCGTCCAGCGCCCCAGCGGGGTCTTGGGCTCTACCGTCAGACCGTAGAGTGAGAGGTGGGTCGGCCGTAACTCCAGTGCCTGGGCGAGGTCTCGGGTCCAATCTCGGCGCACGGCCGCCGGCAGGGCAAAGATCAGGTCGAGAGAGATCTCGTTGATGCCTGCGGCACGAAGGCTCTGGACGGCCTGGCGCGGGGCTGCAGCACCATGCCCTCGGTGCATCCACTCGAGCGCCCCGGGGTCAAAACTCTGCACGCCCAAAGAGACGCGGTTGACGCCGGCTGCGGCCCAGAGCGCGGCGGACTGCGACGTGATATCCTCGGGGTTCGCTTCTATGGTAATCTCACGATGTCCACTAAATGTTGAAAACTTATCAACACCAGCCGAACGTCCAATCTCGTCGATAAGCCGAGCCAACCCAGGACCGCCGAGCTTGGATGGCGTTCCACCGCCAAGATAGATCGTCCGCAGCGAGGTCGCATCAAGCGCGATTTCGCGCATCACCAGTTCAGCCATAACGGCACGCACGAACGAATCCACCGGGACATTTTTTCGCACGGCGATCGCGAAGTCGCAGTAGGAGCAGCGACGTCCGCAAAACGGCACATGGATATAGACGTGTGGATAAACGACGTTTGGAGTATCCGTCTGGAGCATGTTGGATTAGGGGGTGTGCGAGGAGGGAGGGGCTTCTTCGACTGCCGGCATTTACTTGGTGTAGAAGGTAGCCACGAACGGCCATAATCGGGTCCTACGTCGAGATGATAATGACTTAATGTACTTTCTCAAACGCTTTAATAGCAACGAATTATGCGTTTAGCTTAATGTGTATTATAATGCCTGGAGAAGATGGAAAATATGACAGCCTCGTCGGTCCAGTGTCTGATTTCTGGTCGGATCAACCCTCCCCTAAGCCTCGGCGTCCCGGAGGCGGCGGTCATCGATCGCGCGGCCGGTATTGCGGGCCATCGCGACGAATCGAGCCATCGAGCTCCCCTCTCAGGAGCTCTTCGGCGAGCTCTCGCGTTGTGGTCAGACCGGCCTCGAGCTCACCGGACCAGGGAGGTGTCAGGGTGGCTGGTCGACCCCGCGCGTCGTAGCGTTGCACGACCTCCGGCCCAAAGAGCGCCAGTAGGTCCGGGATCTCGGTGATGACCTGAGCTCCGTCGCGAATCAGCAGGTTCGCGCCAGCCGAGCCCGGGTCGTCAATCCGACCCGGCACCGCTGCGACCGTGCGCCCCAGGTCGAGGGCTTGGGAGGCGGTATTGATCGCGCCGGATCTGAAGCCGGCTTCGATGACGACCGTCACCCGACAGAGCGCCGCAATCAGCCGGTTGCGTCGCGGGAAACAGCCCGGCGTGGCGCGCGTCCCCGGCTCCATCTCGGAGATGACCGTCCCCCGCCTGCTGAGCGCTTCGTGTAGGGTCCTGTGGGCCGCCGGATACGGCACATCGACCCCCGTGCCCTGCACCCCGACGGTCCGACCGCCCTCGGCCAGGGCGGCTCGATGGGCCGCCGCGTCCACCCCCCGGGCGAGCCCGCTCACTACCACGAGCCCTGCCTGCGCGCAGGCGGCCGCCAGCCGCTCCGCCGTGCGAATCCCATAGGGCGATGCCTCTCGCGTGCCGACGATGGCTACATGGCCCTCAGGCGCCCCGAGGAACGCCGAACGGTCCCCCAGGTACCAGATCCCTGCCGGCGGGCGCGAAAGATCGCGGAAACAGTCTGGGAGGTCCTGGGCGCCAATCCATCGCGGTTCGCGCTCACCCAAGACCTCCAGGGGCCTCACCCGACGGCCTTCTTCATCTCGAGCAGGCGGCTCCACCAGGCGGCTTTGATCTCGTCGAGGCCAAGCCGGCCCGCGGCGGAGATCGAGTATTTCCCGAACGCGTCGGGGGCGACGATCTCCGGCAGGTAGTGCTCGCCGAGGAGATCGAGCTTGGTGAAGACCACGCAGTGCGGGATCTTGGCCAGTTCGGTCGAGTAGCTCTCGATCTCCCCGCGGAGTTGATCGTACTCGGCCTGCCAGTCCATCGTGTCGATCGGGATCAGGAAGGCGAGGATGCGCGTGCGCTCGATATGCCGAAGGAACTGCAGGCCGAGCCCTTTTCCCTCGTGCGCGCCCTCGATGATGCCGGGAATGTCGGCGACCACAAAGGTCCGCGAATCACTGAGCTGCACCACGCCAAGGTTGGGCTGCAGCGTGGTGAAGGGATAGTCCGCAATCTTGGGGCGTGCCGCGGAGATAACCGAGAGCAGCGTCGACTTGCCGGCATTCGGCTGGCCCACGAGGCCGATGTCGGCGATGAGCTTGAGCTCGAACTCGAGCACGCGCGCCACCCCCTCTTCGCCGGGCTGCCACTCGCGCGGCGACTGATGGGTGGCGGTCGCGAAGAACGAGTTGCCCTTGCCGCCTCGCCCGCCCTTGGCGACGCGGATCTCCTGCCCATGTTCGATGATCTCGCCGACGCGCTCGCCGGTCTCTTTGTCGCGGATGACCGTACCCGGCGGCACCGGGAGGATAATGTCCTCACCTGACGCGCCGGTCTTGTTGGTCCCCATGCCGTGCTGGCCGCGCTCGGCTGCCCAGTGTTCGCGGTACGTGAAGTCGAGGAGCGTCGAGAGGTTGGACTCGCCGCGCACAATCACGTCGCCGCCCTTCCCCCCTTCACCGCCGTCGGGGCCGCCCATGGGGGCAAACTTCTCGCGGCGGAACGAGGTACAGCCAGAGCCGCCGGTCCCGGCAGCGACACGCACAGTGACTAGATCAATGAACACGGTATGGAAAGTAGAAGGTAGAAGAGACGGAACAACGTACAGCTCACCGTCGCTGGCGCACTCAGGTCAACACTCCGAGGCGACCGAGCGATGATCACGACCCCTCAACGCCGCTGTTGCTCGAGTTTTCCCAACAACAACAGTGCGCGCTGTAGCTCGTCGTCTGGTACTACGCCGCGCAGCACCTCTAAGCATTGCCGCACCTCGCCCGCTGGTACGCCGGCATTGAGTGATCCGTGCAGGTGCGAGTGCAACTGCCGTTCCTGCGCCCCCGCCACGCACGCGGCGACGATGCAGAGCTCGCGCAGCTGGAGCGCCAGCCCCGGCCGCGAAAGAATCTTGCCGTACCCTTCGACGATCATCCATTCGTCGAGCTCCGGGTGGAGCGCGACGATGGTGTGACGTAGCTTCGCGTAAAACCCACCATAGACGATCGCGCAGGTGGCTTCCCCCTGCGCGCGCCACTGCTCGTACTGCGCGCCAACCGCCAGGGAATCCGGCGTCGGCTCCGCGGTGGCCGCCGGCGCCAGGACTCCCGAAATCCGCCGCCACTCGCGCGTCGCATTTAACGTGCGCGGAAAACCACAAAAGAGGTACGACTGCAACAACAATTCCTCGACCCACCGCACCGGCACCAACGCGCCAACGCATTCGACACACGCTGCCCGCATCGCCTCGTCGCCGCCGGTCGCGATGCGCGCGGAGAAGCGGACGAGCGCACCGACTCTGGGGTCAAGTTCGACGATATCGCTCACCGGCTCGCGCTCGTGCATCTTTTCACTGCACGGCCGCGCGAACGCTCCCCAACACCGGGCGAATCTCGCCGACCTTTTCGCTACGCGTGTTGCGTACGGGGCGCACAACGAAGTCCGCCAGGCGCGGCGGCAGGTCGGCCGAGAGCACCCCGAGCTGCTGGAGCAGAGTCAGGACCGCAACATGCTGCGCCCTGAGCGCCCCGTCCTCGACCTTGATCGCAATCCCAAGACCCATGCCCGGCACGGCGATGGAGTGCACGCCTTCGGCGCCGACCTTGGCGATGATGGTGCCGTTCGTCTCTTCCAGCAGCACCGTGTCAAACCGGTCGGTGCCGCCGAGCAGGTGCGGATACTTGCGAATTGAGGCGGCGACACGCGCCGGGATCTCGTCACCGGCCTGCACCGCGCGCCCCCAACGTGAATACGCGAGCGCCATGCGATCGAGTGAGAGCGCCATCACGGGGACGCCGCAGCCGTCGACCCCAACGGGCATGTCGTCGAGCGGCACGCCGGTCCAAGACGAGACTTCGCCCAAGCAGGCGCGCTGCACCGGGTGGTCAATCTCTTCATAGCCGCGCGTGGCCCAGCCGGCGCTCTTCGCGTGCGCGAGCATCGCCGCCTGCTTGCCTGAACAGTTGTTGTGTAGGCGCGTGAGGGGCTCCCCGCTCTCGCGCCAGAGCTTTGCGCCGCGCGCGGAGAGCGGCTCGTGCGGTCCGCAGGCGAGATCGCCCTCTTCGAGGTCGAGCGAGGCGAGCATCCGCGCGGCGACCGCGAGATGCTCCGGCTCCCCACCGTGCGACGCGACCGCGAGCGCGAGCTGCTCGTTGTCCCAGCCCAGCTGCGCGAACCCGCCCGAAGCGAGGAGCGGGATCACCTGGAAGAACTTCGCGCAGGAGCGCCACATGGAGACGAGGTGCGCGTCGCGGGCGGCGGCAACGAGGACCTCGTCGGCACCGATGACGGCGGCGTGCACACGGTGCTGCGATTCGACGACGTCCGCGCGTGTGACTTCGACGTCCAGGTTCAGTGCGAGCATGGTCCCCCAAACTTAACGCGACTGCCCTGCCAGAGTCGCACGGATATCGGCGAGGAGCGCCTCGCGCTCATTCTTCGCGGGATCGTCCAACACGAGTTCGAGCAACCGCGCGAGGGTGTCGCCCATGGCCCGGCCGGGCGCGACGCCCGCCGAGCGGAGGTCATCGCCATCGACGGCGAGGTCGCCGATCGTCAGCGGATCGCGCCAGGCGATGCGCACCGCTCGGCGATAGAGCCGAATGCCGGCGAGGCGCGCGGCGCGGCGCTGCTCTTCAGTCGCCTGGGCGCCCAACTCCGCCGCGGCCCGGGCCCAGCGCAGCCGGGCCGTGCCCGCGAGGCTGAGACGGCCGGTACGGGCGACGAATCGGCGGAGTGTCGAGTCGGCGGGGGCGTTCGCGCCGGAGTGAAGCCCCCCAGCGGAGGCCGTGGACGGCGGCAGCAGTTCGGCCCCAGCCTCGGCGAGCACCACCGCCGCGCGCGCCTCCACGTTGCTGTACTTGAGCGCCTTGAGGGCGCGCTCAAGCTCGCGCGCCGGAGCGACACCGGGCTCGACGAAGAGTGCGGCCAGGCGCAGCGCGCGGCGGTCCGGACGTCCCTTGAGACCGGGGCGAGCGAGATGGTCGATCGCCGCGAAGCGCGCCCTGGGGGCGTCGGCAAGCGCGGGAATCAGCGCGCTGAAGATGCCGGCTTCGCGGTACCGCTCGAGCGTCTCGGACGGACGTGCGACCTGCTCCATCACCTTCTCGAGTTCCTGTTTGACACGCTCCATGGAGAGTCGACCCAGCTGCGGGGCGCACTCTCTGATCGCCTGCCAGGTGGCGGCCTCGATCGCAAAGCCGAACCGACCGGCGAAGCGGAGCGCACGCAGAGCACGCAGCCGGTCCTCTCCCAGGCGTGCGCGCGCCTCGCCCACGCATCGCACGATCCCGTTCGCGAGGTCGGCTCGCCCGTTAAACGGGTCGCGCACCTCGAGGCGTTCGGCGTGCACCGCGATCGCGTTGATGGTGAAGTCGCGCCGGGCGAGGTCCTCGTCGAGCGACGCGCCAAAGCGCACGACGGCGTGACGGCCGTCGGTCTCGACGTCGTGACGAAAGGTGGTGACCTCGTGGAGTAGGCCGTCGCGATCGAGCACCCCCACGGTGCCGAACTGAATGCCGACGGGGATGGTGCGTCGAAAGAGCTGCTGCACCTGCTCGGGGTGGGCGGAGGTGGCGATGTCCCAGTCGAGCGTCGGAATGCCGAGCAACGCATCGCGCACGGCACCGCCGACGCACCAGGCTTCATGGCCGGCGCGCTCGAGCGTTGTGCAGATCTCTCGGATCGATTTCGGCGGGGAGAGGCGGGCGGGCATCGTGGTCGGAAAGCTAACGCCGAGGGATTGATGCGCGGTCGGGCGGCGAGGAGCCCGCGTCCGGAGCTGCAGGCGCCTGATGGCCGCCGAGCGTGCCGAGCGCTAGGCCGCCCAGGATCAGGGCGCCGCCGGTCAGTGTCCACGCGCTCGGGGTCTCGGCGATGCCAGGCAGAAAGGCCGCGAGCAGCGTCGCG
This sequence comes from Gemmatimonas phototrophica, assembly GCA_945869195.1. Classification (GTDB taxonomy): domain Bacteria; phylum Gemmatimonadota; class Gemmatimonadetes; order Gemmatimonadales; family Gemmatimonadaceae; genus Pseudogemmatithrix. The sequence goes on from CAMBNV010000005.1 coordinate 181,155, forward strand.
CCCGCGGGCTCCGCGAGGATCGCGAGGCTCACCAGGTACGCCGGCACGTAGCGCAACGACCAGTTGAAGCCGGTGTGGCCGAGCATCATTGGGCCGATCGCGATGCCGGTGAAGATCCAGAGCTCGCGCTCGGGCTGCGGCCAGAGCGGCACACCGATGGCGATCGCGAGACCGAGCACGACGACCAGCGCTGCGCCGTACACCAGACCCACATACGGCCAGAGCGTGAGCCGCTGTCGGAGCGCGCGGCCGACGAGATAGTAGACACCAACAGTCGCCGCTCCAACGAGCGCGAGGAGGTCGCCTGCGAGCGCGTTGGGCGCAGCATCGCTCCCTCCGGCGTCGCCGTAGCCCACCAGAAGGGCACCGAGGATGGCACTGACTATGCCGAACACCTGCCTGCGGGTCGGGCGCTCGTGCAGGAAGAGCGCAGAGCCCGTGACGATGACCACCGGGTGCAGGTTCACGAGCACGACACTCGCGGCGACCGAGGTCAGAGTGATCGACGTGATCCAGCTCCAGAAATGCAGCGCGAGGAGCGCGCCGGCACCGAGCGCGATCAGCAGGTCGCGCCGCGCCAGGGTGCGGTACTCGCGCCAGCTGCCGGTGACCGCGAGGAGGAGCGCGATGAGTCCCATCGCGAGCGTCAGACGCCAGGCCGCGATCGCCAGCGGGGCGGCGGCCGAGAGGCGCGCGAGCGGACCGCTGACGGAGATGCCGAGGATCGCTGCGAGGAGCACCGCGGGGAGGAATCGCGGCGGCTGTGGCTGACGCACGTCATCGGGGTTGGGGGGAGCAGTGGGCAGGAGGCGGGAGTTTACGCATCTTTCCCGCCATGCCGAAAGAGCTGATCAGCCGCGCCCGCCTGCAACACCTCGTCGAGGCGCCGTCAAAGGCGCGCACCCGCATCACCATTCTCGGGGACGCGATGCTCGACATCTACCTGCACGGCGACGTGGAGCGCATCTCGCCCGAAGCGCCGGTGCCGGTGGTGCGGGTGCGCGAGCGTAAGCATGCGCTTGGCGGTGCGGCGAACGTCGCGCAGAATGCGGCCGCCCTCGGCGCGCGCACCGAACTGGTCGCCGCGCTCGGCGACGATGCGGCGGGCACGCAGCTGCGCGCGATGTTGCTATCGCTCGGCGCTGATCCGCGCGGACTGATCACCACGGCGCGGCCGACCACGACCAAGACCCGTGTGGTGGCGCGGGGCCAGCAGGTGGTGCGGGTGGATGAAGAGGTCGACAGCGACCTCGAGGGGGCGGAGGTGGTGTCGTTATTCGCGGCCGTCGATCTCGCGGTGGCGGAAGCCGATGCGCTGGTGCTCGAGGACTACAACAAGGGTGTGTTGATCGAGTCGGTGATCCGTCGAGCCGTGGCGGCCGCGAACAGGCGCGAGATCCCCGTGGTGGTCGATCCGAAGTATCGAAACTTCTTCGCGTACGCGGGGGCGACGATCTTCAAGCCGAATCGGCGTGAGCTCGAGGCGGCGCTCGGTGCGGCGGTCGATCTGGAGCATCCTGAGGCGTTGCCGGCGGTGCTCAAGCGGCTCGGCGCGGAGCGGTTGTTGCTGACGCTGAGCGAGCACGGGATGGCGCTGATCGAGCCTGATGGGGTGATCCATCGGATCCCGACGACCGCGCGCGAGGTGTTCGATGTCGTCGGCGCGGGGGACACCGTCACGGCCTGGCTCGCGGCGATGCTGGCGGTGGGGGCGACGCCGCTCGAGGCGGCGGTGATCGCGAACTATGCGGCGGGGGTGGAGGTCGGAAAGGCTGGGGCGGCGACGGTGAGTCCGGCGGAGATCGTGGCGGCGTACGCGGCGTCGTAGCGCCTGCTCGAGTGCCCCGCTAGAACGACGAGCAGAGGGGGAGGATGCAGTGCTTGCCGGGAAGACGGTGGCAGGTAAGACTTCGCTCGTCGGGCCCATAGCTCAGCGGTTAGAGCGGCGAACTCATAATTCGAAGTGCGCAGGTTCGAATCCTGCTGGGCCCATTTTGTAGCACTATGAGGATGAAGGATGCAGGATCATGAATGAAAGCCGGGGCTCACTTGAACCACCCTCCGCGTTCCGATAGATTCGGGGTCTCCCGGGCGCGTAGCTCAGCTGGTTAGAGCGCTGCTTTCACACAGCAGAGGTCGGGGGTTCGAGCCCCTCCGCGCCCATTGACGGTGTTCCGCATGCAGGCGGTCGAGCGCGGCTTCTGCTCCTGCCCTGCCCTGTCGTTGCTCTGGTGGTCCACCGCCGTGCTGGGCCAGGCCGTCCCCCGTCCGTCTTGGGTATCGGCGGGCTTCGGACTAAGTTCGAGGCTGGAACCGCAGTCCTCTCCACTCAATCTCCCGATGACCAAGCGCGTGCTCAGGCTCCTTTGCATCGCTGTCGCGATGGCCGCCACCTCCGTTCCTGCGGTCGCCCAGCGCCCCTCGCCCACAGAGGCGCAGGCCCTTCTCAAGGCACGGCCGGAGTTGGCGGCGCAGGTCCAGCAGCGGCTGATGACGAGCGGGATGAGCGCCGAGCAGGTGCGGCAGCGGCTGCGCGCCGAGGGGTATCCGGAGAACTTCCTCGACGCCTACCTCCCGGGAGGCACTGGGAACGGCGCTGCTCCGACGGCGGACGTGGTGACCGCGCTCGAACGCTTGGGCATCTCGAGCGATGATGATGCAGCGGTGATGCGCACCATGCTGCGGCAGCGGTCTGCTTCGTCGACGCGCGACACCGTGTTGCCGCCGGTCCGCATCCGCGACGACTCTGCGCGGACCGTGGCCCAGGACAGCGCCTCGTACGAGCTCTTCGGCCTCTCGCTGTTCCGGAACGCCACCAGCGAGTTCATCCCCGTGATGGACGGCCCCGTCGGACCGGACTATCGCCTTGGCCCCGGCGACGAACTCGTGCTGATCTTGACGGGCGAAGTGGAACTCGCGCACACCCTGCCCATCACGCGCGAAGGCTTCATCGTGATTCCCCAGGTCGGTCAGCTCAGCGTGGCCAACCTCACGATGTCGCAGCTTGAGGATCTGCTCTACGCCCGACTGTCCCGCAGCTATTCGGGCGTGCAGCGTGGCGCCAATGCGCCTACCAAGTTCTCCGTCAGCGTTTCGCGTCTGCGTGCCATCCAGGTGTTCGTCACTGGTGACGTGGCGCGCCCGTCCAGCTATCGCGTGTCCAGCGCGGCCACGGCCATGACCGCGCTCTACGCTGCCGGCGGCCCCACCGAACAGGGCACCTTCCGCGCGGTGACCGTGCGGCGCGGTGGTGCGCTCGTCGCCACGGTTGACCTCTACGATTACCTCCTGAAGGGGCAGCGCGGCTCCGACATGCAGCTGCAGAGCGGCGACATCGTCTTTGTGGGCCCTCACGGGCCGCGCGTGCGCGTGACCGGTGAAGTCACCCGCCCCGCGACGTATGAGTTGCGTAGTGGCGAGGGCGTACGCGATGCGCTCGTGGCCGCTGGCGGTTTCCGCCCCACGGCACTCGCGTCGCGCGTGCTGCTCACTCGTCTCTTGCCGGCTGCCGAACGCGGCGTGGGCGGGAATGACCGTGTGGTGATCGATGTGGCCGCGGGTGCGTCGGGCGGGATTGCATCGTATCCCAGCCTTGCGTTGAGCGGTGGCGATGAGCTGCGGGTGCTCGCCATCAGCGATCGGGTGCGCGGGCGTGTGTCCGTGAACGGCCATGTGTGGAATGCTGGCTCACAGGGCTTCAGCGCTGGTCTCAAGCTCAGCGACGCGCTTCGGCAGGCCGGCGGGCTCAAGCCCGATGCCTACCTCGGGCAGGTGAGCATCACGCGGCTGCGTCCCGACTCCACGCGCGTGCAGTTGCGCGCCGCCTTGCAGGACACGACGGGTCGGGTGGTGAACGATCTGGTTCTGCAGGAAGATGATGAGATCACCGTGTACTCGCTGACTGAGTTCCGTCCTGATCGCTATGTGGCGATTGGCGGCTCGGTGCGGCGGAGCGGGCAGTATCCCTGGCGCGAGGGGATGACGCTGCGTGATCTCGTGCTTGCGGCGGGTGGGATGCGGCCGGGTGCGTATCTGCGTGAAGCGGAGATCGCGCGCGTGCCGCAGGATCGACGTGGTGGTCGGACGGCGGTGAGTGAGCGCGTGCCGCTCGACTCGAGCTACATCGGCGATTACGTTCCAGGGAGTCCGTATCCTGGGCCGATTGGGGAGAACTTTGCGGCGGGGCGCTCTGCTCCGGAGGTGATGCTCCAGCCGTATGACAACGTGTTGATCATGCAGCAGCCGGATTGGGAGGAGCCGCGGTCTGTTGTGTTGACCGGGCAGGTGCGGTTTCCTGGGGAGTACACGCTTCTGAGCACGTCGGAGACGTTGCGGGATGCGGTGAATCGCGCGGGTGGGTTTACGCCGGATGGGGCGGTTGATGGAGCGTATTTTGGGCGGGCGACTGCGTCAACTTCGTTCCGGCGGGATATCGAGTTGGATTCAACTCAGAGCGCGGCGCAGGCGATTGTGCGATCGCGGATCGGACTTGATCTCGCTCGTGCGATGCGGCAGCGCGGTTCGACTGACAATCTTGTGTTGCTTGATGGGGACTCGTTGAATGTTCCGTTTCGGCGGTCGACTGTTGAGATTCGCGGTGCCGTCAATGCGCCCTCGGTCCTTACTCATGCAGGGAAGCGCATCGGGTACTACATTCGCGCGGCGGGTGGTGGGTCGGTGAATGGGAATGAGCGGCGCGCGTATGTGATTCAACCGAATGGGAAGATCGAGTCGCGGCAGCGGGTGTTGTGGGTGATCTCGCTGGATCCGAAGCCGCGGGAGGGGGCGACGGTGGTGGTGCCGACGGCGGAGGATAACGCGCAGAATGTGCAGCGGGTGGCGTCGACGGTGCAGATCATTGCGCAGACGCTGGCGAGTTTGGCGACGTTGGTGGTTTTGTTGCGGTAGCGCGGAGCAGCGCGGATTGCGCTGCGAGTCCAGTGCGCGGTATCCACCTCTCGGTCCACAGCCCCACATGTCCACTCTGCTCGTCACTGGCGGCGCCGGATTCATCGGCTCCGCGCTTGTGCGCCAGTTGATTTTCGAGTCCGACTCGACGGTGATCAACGTCGACAAGCTGACCTACGCCGGGAACCTCGCCTCCCTCGCTGATGCCCGGCATGATCCGAGGCATCATTTCGCGCAGGTCGACATCTGCGATGCCGAGGGCATCCGCGCCCTCTTCGATCGCTTCCGCCCCGACGCGGTCTATCACCTCGCGGCCGAGTCGCACGTGGACCGGTCGATCGACGGGCCCGCCGAGTTCATTCAGAGCAATGTGGTCGGGACCTTCACGATGCTGCAGGAGTGCCTTCGTTACTGGCGCGGACTCGACGCCGAAGCGCAGCAGCGCTTTCGGGTTTTGCATGTGTCGACGGACGAAGTCTACGGGTCACTCGGTCCGGGCGGGCTCTTCACGGAATCGACGCCGTACGATCCCTCTTCGCCCTATTCCGCGAGCAAGGCAGGCTCCGACCATCTCGCCCGTGCCTGGCATCGCACGTATGGCCTGCCGGTGGTTGTCACGAACTGCAGCAACAACTACGGTCCCTATCAGTTCCCTGAGAAACTGATCCCGTTGATGATCCGGAAGGCGCTCGAGGGTGCTCCGCTGCCGGTGTACGGCAAGGGCGACAACGTGCGCGACTGGCTGTACGTGGATGATCATGCGCGGGCGTTGCGCCTGGCCTGTGAGCGCGGACGTCCGGGTGAGACGTACAACGTGGGCGGACAAAACGAGCGGCAGAACATCGAGGTGGTGCGCACCCTCTGCGCGCTGCTCGACGAACTCCGCCCCACCACGACGCCTCACGCCGACCTCATCTCCTACGTGACGGACCGTCCGGGGCACGATCATCGTTACGCGATTGACGCCACCAAGCTGCGAACTGAGCTTGGCTGGACGGCGCGCGAGAACTTCGAGACCGGCCTGCGACGGACGGTGGAGTGGTATCTCGCAAATAGCGCGTGGGTCGCGGACATCACTAGCGGCGCCTATCGGGGTGAGCGACTCGGACAGGGAGCCACGGCATGAAGGGCATCATTCTCGCCGGCGGCACCGGTAGCCGTCTCTGGCCCATCACCACGGCCGTCAGCAAGCAGCTTCTGCCGATCTATGACAAGCCGATGATCTACTACCCGCTCAGCACCCTGATGTTGGCGGGCATCCGCGACGTGCTGATCATCACTACGCCGCATGAGCAGCACCTCTTTCGGCACCTCTTGGGCGATGGGTCGCAGTACGGGATCAATCTGTCGTACGCCGCACAGTCTGTCCCGAACGGGCTCGCGCAGGCGTTCGTGATTGGTCGGGACTTCGTGGATGGTGAACCGGCAGCGCTCGTACTGGGCGACAACATCTTCTTCGGACATGGGTTGGTGGACCAACTCCGGCAGGCCTCCCAATCGGCGTCGGAACGCGCCGGGGCGACGGTCTTCGGCTATCACGTCACCGACCCGGAGCGCTATGGCGTTGCGGAGATCGACGCAAAAGGCAAGGTGGTCAGCATCGAGGAGAAGCCGGCTCGGCCGCGTTCCAACTGGGCGGTCACGGGGCTCTACTTCTACGATCGGGACGTGTGCGACATCGCGGCGGACCTCAAGCCGTCAGCACGCGGTGAATACGAAATCACGGACCTCAACGCCGAGTACCTTCGTCGCGGGACGCTGCGCATGGAACGGCTTGGCCGCGGCTACGCGTGGCTGGACACCGGCACGTACGATTCGCTCCTCGAGGCCTCGGCCTTCGTGGGGACGTTGGAGAAGCGGCAGGGGCTGCGGTTGTCGGTGCCCGAGGAAATTGCGTGGCGCAATGGCTGGCTGGATGCGGCCGCGCTGCTAGTGCGCGCAGATGCGCTAGGCAAGAGCGGGTACGGAGCCTACCTGAAGGGGCTGCTCGACCAGCCAGGTGGCGCATGAAGGTCACCGCCCTCGCCGTTCCTGAGGTCCTCCTGATTGAGCCGCGTGTGTTAGGCGACGACCGTGGCTTCTTCTTCGAATCGTTCCATGTGGCGCGCTATGCCGAGGCGGGCATTGCGGGACCCTTCGTGCAGGACAACCAGTCGTTCTCGCAGCAGGGTGTGCTGCGGGGCCTGCATCTCCAATGGCCGCACCACGCGCAGGGGAAGCTGGTGAGCGTTGTGCAGGGGGCGGTGTGGGATGTGGCCGTCGACGTGCGCCGTGGGTCACCCACGTATGGCCAGTGGGTCGGCGCCGAGCTCACGGACCGCAACCATCATCAGCTCTGGGTGCCGCCCGGCTTCGCCCACGGGTTTGTCGTGCTCAGCGAGACGGCGCGCTTCAGCTACAAGTGCACGGCCCCCTATTCGTCGGCGGACGAGGTGAGCATTCGGTGGGATGACCCGACGCTCGCCGTGCAGTGGCCGGTGCGCACACCCACGCTGTCGGGGAAGGACGCGGTGGCTCCCTTGTTGGCGGAACTGCCCCCGGAGCGCCTACCGCAGTACGGTCGATGACCCGGCGCATCCTCGTCACGGGGGCGGACGGACAGTTGGGGTGGGAGCTGGCCCGGACGCTCATGCCGCTCGGCGAGGTCTTCGCGCTCAACCGTGCGGAGTGCGACCTCGCGAATCCGGCGGCGCTGGCGGCGGCGCTGGACCGCGTCCGGCCGGGCATCATCTGTAACGCGGCCGCGTACACCGCGGTGGACCGGGCGGAGTCCGAGCCCGATCTCGCCCGGCGCGTGAATGCAACGGCGGTGGGTGAGATTGGGCGGTGGGCCGCGGCGAATTCTGCGATTGTGCTGCACTACAGCACGGACTACGTGTTTGATGGGCGGGCGACGACTCCATATACAGAGGACGCCCCGACCAATCCGCAGAACGTGTACGGGCGGACTAAGCTGGCGGGCGAACAGTTGCTCGCGGCAAGCGGGGCGGCGGCGTTGACCTGTCGAACGAGCTGGGTGTTCTCGATGCGGGGGCACAACTTCCTGCGCACGATGCTTCGGCTTGCGCGGGAGCGGGAGGTACTGCGGGTGGTGGCGGATCAGCGCGGGAGCCCGACGTGGGCGCGCTGGCTGGCGGAGGCGAGTGCGCAGTTGCTGCACGATTCGGTGCGGTCTCCCTCTAACGCCTCCGAGTTTTGGCGCTCACTTGGCGGCACGCTGCACCTGACCGCGAGTGGCGAGACGAGCTGGCATGGGTTTGCCGAACGCATCCTTGCGCTTGATCCGCTTCGAACGGAGCACCGTGCCCAGCGAACCGAGGCGATTTCCACGGCAGAGTTTCCGACGCCGGCAAGCCGACCGTCGTACTCGGTGCTGAACTGCGGAAAGGCCAATTCACTGGGAGTGCACCGGCCAAGCTGGGACCTTCAGTTGAAAGGCGCGCTAGGATGACACCCGTCAGCTTCCCCGTGAGGTAGACACGCGAGCTTCGACCTCGGACTGAGGGTGCCCCCATCCGTTGTCCATTCTCAAGCTGACAATCGGGCGGGTGATGGTGCGGTGAAGGACTGAGGGTACTCGTGCGGGGTCAAGGGATGGCGCGCCTCGGCCAGGTCGCTCCGCTCACCTTCTTGCCTAGGTTACCCGCACCGCTCGAATCTAGTTCTGAGTGGTCTGCTTGAGGGATAAGCTGACGGGACGGGGGCGGAACTAAGGCGAAGATGCAGAACGTCTTGGCATGACTCCATCCGCTCACGAAATGGAGCGTTCGGAAAACCCGGGCCGGTTCATGTCTCCGCCCCTACTCTTTAACCCGATCGCCGTCAGAGTCACGCGTAGTGAACCTCACCGTGCAGGTCATCCACTCGCTGACCGGCGCAGCGCTTACTCGCCCGTCGAGGAAGGTGAGGATGCCAGTATTGCCGGATATGGTCAGGCCCGCTCGGTCTACCCTTCCAGGTAGTTTCTGGCTGCAGACGCGGCGACCGCTTCGCAGATCAGCTACCACTGACGTCTGAAGATTTGTGGCGGCGAATACTTGGCCATTCACGACCGACACCGACCCGCGTGCCGGGTACACCTTCTGCCTCCACTTGACTGAGCCGTCTACGACTGACATTGCGGCAACCTCCCCGATGACCGGAAAAGGCACGACGACAAATGAATCGACCACGACGGGCGTGCCGGCGATGTGCCCCGCGGAGCGTAAATGAGAGCCGGACAACCGAGAGCGCCACAAGATGCCTCCGGTGCGCAAATCAGCGGCGACGAGCGAAACAGAACTGGCGTAGGGTGACCCCACCAGCTGACGCCAGTTGAACCCCAAGATACGAAAAGACAGCGCGAGGAGATTGTCGCCATCCTCAAAAGAGAACAGCAGGCGAGTCCCAACTACTGCCGGACTAGTGTGCCCCGCTCCCCAGTACGCGCCCCTTACGTGGCCACATCGTACCGCCTCTCCGCCACCGACGCGATATGCACACCAGCTCCCTGGCTCTGAGGTCACAATCACAAGCGAGTCCGAATAGACGGGATTAGTCATTGGGCCGAATGCCGGGCCATCTTGCGTCCAGACTTCAGCGCCAGTCGTCAAATTCCATGCGTGGAGAGCACCTGACGCCTCCCGGCCAACTACGAGTTCACCAACAATCGCCGGAGAACCCATTGCAGGCGAATCCGTTGGACGACGCCAACGAAGGCTACCGTTTGACTGACCTACCGCCTCAAAACCATTTGGCGGAGTTCCAAAGACCGAAGAACGACCGTAGGCCTCGTTGTTGCCAAAACCATACACCACTAAGCCATTTGAAACCACCGGCTCGTGATGCAGCCAGTTCGGCGCCCTTATCCGCCAGATGAGTGAACCGTCCTCAATACTGAACGATGCCACCTCCCCGCTACCGTGGGCGCCCACAAATACTTGCCCACCCGCCACGCTTGCCGATGAACGAATCTCTCCGCTTAGCCATGAGTCCCATCGACGGCCAAGACTTCCCCCGTCCACCACGCCGCTCCGCTGAGCATCCGCGCGGTGCTGCAACCACTCCCCAGAAGCTGACTGTAGCTGCCCCGGCTCCATGCCACGCCTTGACTGTTCGACGAACCGAACTTCATTGACCTGCTGATGCCGCGCTCGCTCTCCTGCACCGCTGCACTCAGGAAGTCCCTGCGGCAGATAGTCGACGGACGCGCCTCCCGAGGGATACCCGACGTACAAACGACATTTCTCTTCACCGACACCTACCTCGCCCCACCATGCGCTGTCGCCGCGGGAACCAATCTCGATCTCGGCACCTGTCAAGCTCGCGCTCACTTGCCCCCCTAAGTCACGAACATCAACCGCATATGCGCCGACATTGATCCGGTGCTGCTCCTGCGCAGAAGCGATAAGTCGCAGAATCTCCTGGGCGCGAGCCGCTTCATGAGGCAACACCAGTAGAGGATCCTCAAGACGTTGAACGATCGGTGGCACAAAGAAGCGGAGAGAGACGACGACAAATGGCGTGACCGCCAGAGCACGTCGTGCAATGGCCCACTGCATCCGAAGTCCAAGCACCGCGAAGAACGCTGGGAACCAAATGATTGCCAGCAGAACAGCCAAGTTCTCGGAAAGGAAGAAGAACCTCGAGTTGCTCACCACGCCGTTGGTCATGACAGCTGAGGTGAACAAGACCCCCAGAGCCAGCTTGAGTCTCGCAGCCGTCATGGTGTAGACAGCACGTACGAGGCTCCCTGCTGCTGCGCGAGGACCGCAGCAACCACCATTGCCGGAACCAGAACCGTAGGTGCGAGTAAAGATCTTGCCGCACCCTCCACTGTCTCGTCGGGTGCATTCGCACTGACGCGTGCTAGCCAGCGCCGCAGGGTTCTGCCGCAGGCGAGGACGGTGACCCGCCCAGGATAGCTACTAGAAATCCCCGCCGTCCATCGCACGAACGCCAGTTCAGCATTCTGCGCTTCATCTGGAGATGAGCCCACGACGGTATGCAGGGACCATCGGCTCCATGCTGACGCCCCGAAAGCATGCGCGAGTGCTGTACCATGCAGACCGAGCACCAGAGTCGATTCCAACCCCGATTCCTCAAGGAACGACGTCGCACGCTCCAGGTGCGATCGGCTCGGGCTGTAGACCCCGGCATCTAGAAATAGCGAAGGCGCCTGCTCGCCACACGCAGCAGGCCACCAGGCACAAGTTGATGCGGATTTTCTGGGGTCCGATGATCCTGCGAGCGCCCCGGGAATCCCGACTGCCGAGACCAGAAAGTTTCTCCGCGAGTACATCCAACCCCCAAATCAGAAGAGTCTGTGGGCAGCAAGCGTCGATGCCAGAATGCTTATCAATCTAGCGAATACACCAATAGGGCTTGGGTCCCCGAAATCCCCTCCAGCCGGATTCGCGTTTTGACAGGCGAATGCATTGGGGCCAGACTCCCGGGAGGGAGGAGGCGCGATGCGGAAGAGCAAGTT
>CAMBNV010000006.1 GCA_945869195.1 Gemmatimonas phototrophica
CGGCGGCCTCGCGGGCACGCGAGGCCGCCGCCACTGAGTCGGCATTGAGCGTAGGCACCGGTGCCACCACGGGGGCGGGCTTGGCGCAGGCGGCAGTCAATGCAGCGACGCAGCCTATGATCGCAACGAGATGATGGCGGTTTTTCATGTAGGGATCTCGGTAAAATGAACGGATGTGCTCTGTTTCAGCGCGCGCTGAAGAGACGTGGGGACCACGCAGCCATTCGCGAAGCCGGTCCGTGCGTCAACTGCCTGAGACGTCCGGATTCGGTGTCCAACACCCACAACTGCTTGCTGCCGGAACGTGACGACGTAAAGACGAGATGGCGCGCATCGGGCGCCCACGACGGGTCCTCGTTCACACTGTCCATCGTGTGCTGCTTTACCGCATGGTCGCGCAAACCGATCGTTGCAATCTGCAACCGCCCTTCGATCTGCGTCGAGAAGGCAACGAACCGACCATCCGGCGACCAGGCAGGGTCTGCACGGTAGAGTTGATCCCCAAAACCTGAGGTGGTGAGGTGTTCAGGGTTCGCCCCATCACTGTCGGTAATATATATCTCCGGACGTCCGAGCCGCGATGTCGTGAAGGCGATCCGACGCCCATCTGGCGCGAAGGTCGGCTGCGAGTTGGTACTCCCCCGCCCGACGGTCACGCGAGACGGCTGGGCCGACCCGTCGATCGGCGCAAGGAACAGGTCGGTGCCATCGCTGCCGCTGGAAAAGACGAGTGAGCGACCATCGGGAGAGAACGCCGGTGATGAGTTCGACCCCCGCTCCTTCACAAAGCGGCGTGTCGATCCGCGCGCGAGATCCCGGACCACCACCCGCGTCCCATCGTCCAGCATCTCGGTAAAGGCGACGGTGGTGCCATTCGGGTGCCAGACGGGTCCGAGGGCCGAGCCAACACCGGCCACCTGCTGCAACGCGGCGCCATCGGCGTCCACCTGCCAAAGCGTTCCTCCCCGCACGAAGAGCACCCGCGTACCCGAGATTCCCGCCACCCCGGTACTCCAGCGTTCCACCTCGTCACTCACCGCATGAACCGAGCGACGCCAGTCGGGCGAGAGCGCCGGCACACCCAGAGGAAAGTCGCGGCTATGCATCAGGCGGCCCGCAGCGACCTCGTACAGGACCACGTGGAGCGCACCAGCCGGGTTGATCGTGAGCTGCAGCACCGCCGCCGCGCCGAGTTGGGCGAAGAGCGGAAAGTTGAGCGGTTCGGTGGGCGGCACACCCGAGTCGGGAGCGATCACCGTCACGCGGTCCCCGAAGTCGATGTCTCGAGCGATAATCGCGCGGATCGAGTCCGCCTGCTGACCACGCATCGGGAGCAGGTAGAGACCGGGGCGACTGCTGCCGGAATAGGTCAGACCGATGCGTACACTCTGCGGTTCCTGCGCGCCCGCACGCACCGGCAGCAGGAGCGCCAGTGCCGGCGACAGGAGCGCAAGAACGAGTGCCGTGCGGCCGGGCCTATTGAACAGGTCAATACTGGGGAAGCAGACGGTCATCGCAGCCGCGCGGGGTCGAATTTGAAGTTCACCGGAAGAATGTCATTTGCGAAACCCGCCGGCAGCGGACCGAATCCCGCGGTCGCGGCCTCGACCGCGCCCTGCGCCTCAAGATCGAAACCGTAATTGCCGCTCCGCTTCACAAATCGAAACCCGGTGACGGTTCCGTCGCGCCGAATCATGAAAAAGACCTCACCCGTCAGGGCGCCAGGATTGCGCGGCTTGAAGTTGATCGCGATCTGTCGAATGATGTTCTGCAGATACCCGGGAAACGGAAAATCGATCCCTTCGATGCGCACGTTCGCGACGTCTGTTCCCGGTCCGCCCACCACACCCCCGCCGGCGGTGGGTGCCGTGGTCACCTTCGTCTTGGTAGGGACCTCAGTGATATTCGTCGTCGCACGCGTGGTGGGGCGAACCGCTTCGGTCGGCGTCTTGATTGGCGCGATCGCCTCAGTGGCGTTCGTCGCAGCTCGCGCCGGAGCCTCGGACTGCACGGGGGGCGTGACCGGCGGCGGCGTGCGCACCACCCCCGCCGCGCGTTCGCCCGGCGGCGCGGCGATCAGGTCTACGCGATACAACGGCGGCAGATCAATGACGTCGGCCGCCTTCCAGAGGACGAGGGCAACGATCGCCGTGCCGTGCAGTAGCACCGACACCAGAAGCGGCCCGCCGAGCCCGGATGCCCGGCGGGCAGTCGTAGTCACCGAGGAATCTCCTCTGGCTCGGTCACGAGCCCGATGTTCCCAATCCCTGCGCCGCGCATGAGCGCCAGTACTTCAACGACGCGGCCGTAGTCGGCGCGGCGGTCCGCACGCAAATAGACACCGTCACGACCGGCCTTTGCCGCAAGACCGCGGATCGAGCCGCGAAACTCCGCGAGCGAGAGCGAAACCTCGTCGGCAAAGATCCGGCCGTCACGCGTGACCGAGATGACCAGCGAACTCTTGGCGTTGAGCGGCCGGGCCTCGGCGCGCGGGAGCGAGACGTCCACGCCCCCCGTCATCATCGGCGCGGTGATCATGAAAATGATCATCAACAGCATCATCACATCGATCAGCGACACGACGTTGATCTCTGCGTTGAGCGGGGTGCGTTCCCCGCGGCCGCGGCGGCGCACCTAGATCCTTCCCTCGCGCGCCATCAGCGCGATCACCTCAGAGCCGAATCCGTCGAGCTCCCCGTCGAATCGATTGAGCCGCGCGGCGAACAGATTGTAGCCGAAGAAGGCGGGGATCGCGACCGCGAGTGCGAATGCCGTCGCGATGAGCGCCTCGGCCACGCCGGGCGCAATCGCCGCCAGGTTCCCCGAGCCACCGCGCGCCACTCCAAGAAACGCGCTGATCACGCCGATCACCGTCCCCATGAGCCCAAGCAGCGGACTCACCGAGCCAACCATCGCGAGGAACGGGATATACGTCCCCAGCGCATCACGTTCATTATTGGTCTCAGAGTCGAGCACGAGGCGGAGTGCCTGCACCTGCGACGCAGAGAGTGTTGCCGGCGCGCCGCTGCCATCGCCGATCGTGCGCGTGTCCGTGAGGAACTGCAGGGCCCGCTTGAGCACCCGCGTGTGGGCGCTCGGTTGGGAACGATGCGCGAGCGAGGCAACGTCGTCGAGTCGATTGCACCGATGGAACTCAACCATAAACTTCGACGCGGCCTGCTCGGCTCGGCGATACGTACTCCACTTGGAGAGCATCACCGCCCACGAGGCGAGCGAGAGAATCGCGAGCACCACCAACACGACTTTGCTGAACGGGCTCGCGTTGAGGACGAGTTCGGGAACCGTGGACGGAACCGCAGCCGCAAGTTGGAGGAACATCAGCGACCAGAGAACGAGTGGTAGGTGCGTTGGAGTCCCTCCTCGAGGGAGACCGCGGGGGTCCAGCCGAGCCCAATCTTGGCCTTCTCGATACTCACGCAGGAGCGCCGCTGTTCGCCGGCGCGCACTGGGGCGTGCTCCAGCGGGACATTCTTCCCCGCCGCGCGCATGAGCGTCTCGGCGAGTGCCACGACCGAGGTCTCGACCTGAGTCCCGAGGTTGAAGGCACGCGTATCGACTCGGCCCGCCGGGATCCCGGCATGGTTCGCCGCGAGCAGATGGGCCCGCGCGACGTCGCCGACGAAGACATAGTCGCGCGTCTGGGCGCCATCGCCGAACACGGTCATCGCCTTGCCCTCGATGAGGCACTGGCAGAAAATCGCGACGACGCCCGCTTCGCCGTGCGGATCCTGACGGGGACCGTAGACGTTGGCGAAGCGTAGCGCCACGTAGTCGAGTGCGTGGACACGCGCGTAGTACGAGAGATAGAGCTCGGTGGCGAACTTGGCGATACCGTACGGGGACTCGGGGTCCTTCGGGTACTCCTCAAGGTTGGGCGGCTCGACGAAGTCACCGTACACCGCGCCGCCGGTCGAGGCGAAGGTCAGTCGCGTCTTCTGCCCCGACGCATGGACGGCGTGAATAATGTTCACAGAGCCGCCGATGTTGACGTCCACGTCGAACAACGGGTCGGCGACGCTCTTACGGACATCGACCTGCGCCGCGAGGTGGCAGACGACGTCGAACCGGCCCTCACGAATGCAGGTCGCGGCCGCTGGTGAACGGATGTCCGCGTGAACGAAGTCGGCCGTCGCGGGAACCTGCGTTCGCTTGCCACTCGACAGGTTGTCGAGCACGGTCACCGAGGCGCCGTCGGCAATAAACGCATCGGCGACCGTGGAGCCGATGAATCCGGCCCCGCCGGTGATCAGTACACGGCGCGGAGTCATCTTAGAAAGATAGACGGCCGTTCGCGAGGAACGAATGCCTCAGGGCATCTTCGCGCTGACGCGTCCGGCCATCCCCGGCATAATCGCGCCTTCGGTCTGCGCGATCAGGATCGCGCTCGCGCCCCACGTCGTCACACGCGTGATCTGCAATACGGCGACCTCGGTCGGCGGGAGCGGAACACCCTCGGCGTCGGTCCCCGCCTCCTGCTGCAACGTGACCTGGTCTCCCGTCACGAGTCCGTCGGCGGTGCCGGACGAGAGAATCAGACTCTGGCCAAGCGACGGCACGAGCGGTTCGTTGTAGAGCCAGAGCACGGAGGTGCGCAACCCAAACTCGACGCGCACCGGCCCTCCGGCCACCATGGCGGACTGGTCTACCGAGATGAGTTCTTGGCCCTCGATCACATTTTCGTATGCCGCGACCAGCACCCCCTCCGCCACGCCATTCTGCGCCACACCCTTCAGCTCGAAGATGCCAGTCGGGATCACGATGCGACCTTTGCCAGCGATGGTCGGACCGTATCGAAACGCAACGAAGCGTTCCTTGGCCGCGCCGGTGGCGTTGGCCGGGAGCTGGAGCTGTACCTGCTCAAACAGTTGCACCGGGCGCGCATACCTCGTGCGTGCGACGGTTTGCGTGCTGAGAGAGGCGCCCACCCGACCAGTCCCAGTCAGGCCCGTCTCGTCCCAGAGGAACGGGGCGCTTGCATAGTCGCCGGCGCGGACCGCAGTCGCGCGCGCGCCGATGACTAGCGCCTGCCGTGCTCCACGCACGACCGTGGCGCGCTCTATGCTGAAAATCGTTTTTGATGGCGGCGCGACCTCGCGGGCCGACGAGACCGACCCCACCAACTCATGGGGCGCGGTATCTGCCGGAGTCCCCGGCGTCGCGGCCACATCACCGCTGATCACCAACACCTGATCGGGGTAGATAAGATCCGGGTCCTGCACCGTCGCGGTGTTGCGCCGGTAGATGTCGGGCCACCTGAAGGGATCACCCAGATATTGCTGGGCAAGATCCCAGAGCGTGTCGCCCTTCTTAACCGTATGGGTCTGGCTCGTTCCCTGCGCTCGCAAGGCGAGCGGCGAGAGGGCGAGGCCAGCGAGGGCGATCGTAGAGAACAGGCGGGAGCGGAACATGGGGGCAGTGGCAAAAGATGAACGGCCGACACGAGGACCCCTCGCGGCGCGGCAACGCCGCGGACGGCGTATACAAAAAGGACGACTGACACTGAGGCGGGGAAACGCCTCGACGATATAGAGTATCGCCAGTGCGGTTCGGGCGCCAATCTCTGGACGAGCAGCGGTCCGCATCGAGGACGACCAGGACTCGCACCGGCCGGGCGACGGGGGGGGCGATAGGGCTCAGCGACTCGGGCGACCCGACTGGGTGTTGGCCTGACGGCAGAAGGGCGGCCCCCTGCGGAGCCGCCCTTCCGTTACTCCCACAGGTCTCGACTTCAGAACGGCAGGTCGTCGTCCCCGTCCATCGCCGCTGGGAACTCTTCGAAGCCGTCCCCGCTGCCAGCCGCCTTCGCGCTCGTAGCCGTACGCGCTGGGCGCACACCGCCACCCTCGCCGCCCTCGCCGCCCTTGCCGCCCCCGAGAAGGAGGATCTCCCGCACATTAATCTCCGTCACATACTTGGTCTGCTTGTCCTTGTCCTCGTACTGGCGATACTCAATTCGCCCCTCGACGAAGATCTTGTCGCCCTTCTTGACATAGCGCTCGATCACGTCGGCGAGACCAGAGCCCTTGCCGTTCCACGCCACGCACTTGTGCCACTCGGTCTTTTCCTGCTTCTCGCCCGAGGGCGTAGTCCACTGGCGGCCGGTCGCGATCGAGAACTGCGCGACCTTGCTGCCGTTCGACGTCGTGCGAATCTCGGGATCGGCGCCGAGGTTTCCGATCAACGTCACCTTGTTCAAGCTGCGGCTCACAGTGCCTCCTGGTATGGGTCAGTCCGCGAGCGAACCATACCGGAGCTCGGTGGTCCTCGTCGCATCGGAGAATTCCGTCCGTAAGCTAATCGGCGCCGGGGGACGGTGCGCCGGCCCGGCGCATGATCACGGCGTCCTCGGCGGGGTGCCGGTAGTAGGCCTTGCGCCGACCAGTCGCCAAAAAGCCGCGCCCGCGGTAGAGCGCCTGCGCCGCCTCGTTCGAGTCGCGCACCTCGAGGAAGACCGTGGCCCCACCACGGTCGCCCAGCGTGGCGAGGAGGTCGTCCAGCAGGCGACCGCCGACTCCGGCGCCGCGCCGCGCGGAGGCGACGCAGAGATTCACGAGCTCGGCCTCGCGTCCGATCGCCCAGGCGATGCAGTACCCGACGATTCGCCCCTCCTGCTCGGCGACCGTGGCGAGCGCCAGCGGCTGGGCGATCATCGACCGAATCGACTCGAGCGTCCACGGGTCCGAGAACGAGGCGGTCTCGAGCGCATGAATGGCTGGCCCGTCGGCGGTGGTGGCCGGGCGGACCCTGACCTCGGCGGTCACGGCGCGAGACGGTCGAGCGCCAAGGGACGTCCGTGCGTCGCCTCCCACTTCACCTGCGCCTCCGCCAGTCGACCATAGACTGGCTCCCACGAGGCGAGATCCGCCGCACCGATGGTCCCGACGAGCGCGTCGCACCGCGCCACCCCGCGCGCATGTGGCGCCACCGCGAGCGCCTCGTCAGGGCCGATCAGCGTCGCCCCGAGCAGCGCCGCCCGTTCGGCGACCCCCGCCGCCGGCGCAAGCCCCATCGACTCCACGTCAGAGATCTCCCCGTTGGCGGCGACAGTCACGAGCGCGAGATAGCGATCACCGCGCATCGCATCGAGTGTCGCGAGCCATCGCCCACCCCCACGCGTTCTCTCGTCCCCGGCGACAATCAATGCCAGTGAAGGAACGCCGTAGAGGGAGCACCCCGTCCCCTCGCACAGACCCTTGGCGATCGCGCCGACCACGCGCAGCGCGGTGAAGCTGCCGGGTCCGGCACCACAGACGATGCGCGCGAGGTCGCGCGGCGTCGCGCCGGCCTCACGGACCACCTCGAGCAGCTGGGGAAAGAAGAGCTCCCGCCCGGCGCTCTTCATCTCCACGGTTCGTTCCGCGCAGAGCATGCCGTCGACGAGGACGGCGATCGTGCCGGCCGAGGCCGCGGCGTCGAGCGCGAGGGTGACGCCCGTCATCACCATGAGAGGCGACGGACCTCGGGCCGCCCATCCAGATGCGCGAGCTGCAGGGCAATGTGCCCGACCGGCAGTGCCCCCTCGGCGCGCTCGGGCCACTCGACGAGCACAATCGCCTGTGCGCGCAGGACGTCCTCCCACCCGATCTGGAGGAGTTCCGTGGGGCCCCGCAGCCGGTAGAGATCGAGGTGGATCACTGCGCCTCTCGGCGACGCGTACTCCCGCACCAGGCCGTACGACTGGCTCGTCACCGGTTCGAGTGCGCCCTGCGCGCGGACGATTGCGCGGATGAGGGTTGTCTTCCCCGCTCCGAGATCTCCGGACAGGGTGACGAACGCCGGCGCGGTGAGCGAAAGACTAAACCGCGCTCCCCACTGCAGCAGCTCCTCCTCGTTCAGCTCAGCGACGGGCACGGGCACCTCGCGCGCCGCCGTCACCCATCGCCGCCTTGATGTCGAAGAGCTCATCGCGGAGGCGCGCTGCCGTCTCAAAGTCGAGGTCCTTCGCCGCCGTCCGCATCTCCCCTTCGAGCCGCTGCACGAGGGCCGGGAGATCATCAGTCCCATAGGTACGTTGGGCCTCGGCCACCTTTTTCTGCTTCTTCCCGTGCGTCCGTGCGGCGTCTCGCTGGTCCGTCCCGTCGCGTGCGTCGGCCACGCGTGTCATAATGCGCACCTGATCGTGGCTCTTGATCACGCCGGTCGGTACGATCCCGTGCGCGATGTTGTGCGCCTCTTGCGTTCGGCGGCGGCGGTCGGTCTCGTCGAGACAGCGCTGCATCGACCCGGTGATCCGGTCAGCGTAGAAAATCGCCCGACCGTCGATATGTCGGGCGGCGCGGCCTACCGTCTGAATAAGTGAGCGATCCGACCGCAGAAAGCCCTCCTGGTCGGCATCGAGGATCGCGACGAGCGACACTTCGGGCAGGTCGAGCCCCTCGCGCAGCAGGTTGATGCCGATGAGCACGTCGAACTCACCGAGGCGCAATCCGCGAATGATTTCCATTCGTTCGATCGCGTCGATATCCGCATGCATGTAGCGCGCGCGGACGCCCACCTGAGAGAGGTAGTCGCTGAGATCCTCTGACATCCGTTTGGTGAGCGTGGTGACGAGGACCCGTTCACCCCGCCGTTCCCGCAGGCGGATCTCGTGCAACAGGTCGTCGACCTGCCCCGTCACCGGGCGGATCTCGATCACGGGATCGAGCAGGCCGGTCGGGCGGATCACCTGTTCAACCACGACGCCGTCGGAGAGTTTGAGTTCGAGGTCGCCCGGCGTCGCCGAGACGTTGACGGCGCACGGCGTGAGCGAGAGGAACTCATCGAACATCAGCGGCCGATTGTCGAGCGCACTCGGCAGCCGAAACCCGTACTCGACGAGCGTGGTTTTGCGGGACCGGTCCCCGTTGAACATCCCGCCGATCTGCGGCAGCGTCACGTGCGACTCATCCACGACGACGAGGAAGTCCTTCGGAAAATAGTCGAAAAGACAGGCGGGCCGATCGCCCGACTTCCGCCCGGCCAGGACCCGAGAATAGTTCTCGATGCCGGGGCAGGTGCCGATTTCGAGCATCATCTCGATGTCGAAATTCGTGCGCGACTCGAGGCGCTGCGCTTCGAGCAGCTTGTTCGCGCCTTTGAGCACGGCCAGCCGCTCGATGAGCTCGACGCGGATCTCCTTCACCGCCCGTTCCAGTGACGGACGCGTCGTCACAAAATGTTTGGCCGGGTAGATCGCCGTGCTCGACAACGTCGCGATCGTTTTGCCGCTCAGCGGGTCGATCTTCGTGATTCGCTCGATCTCATCGCCGAACATCTCGATCCGGACCGCCTGCTCCTCGTATGCAGGAAAGATCTCCACCGTATCACCGCGCACTCGGAAGGTGCTACGCTCAAAGGCGACGTCATTGCGGCCGTACTGAATCCGCACCAGCGCCTTGAGGATGTCATCGCGGGCGATCGCCTGTCCGACCTCCAGCGTCACCATCGAGGCGCGATAGGTCGCGGGGTCGCCGAGGCCGTAGATCGCCGAGACGGTGGCGACGATGATGACGTCGGCGCGCTCCATCAACGACGAGGTCGCGCGGAGCCGCAGGCGGTCGATATCCTCGTTGATTGAGGCGTCTTTCTCGATGAAGGTATCCGAGGACGGCACATACGCCTCGGGCTGATAGTAGTCGTAGTACGAGATGAAGTACTCGACCGCATTATGCGGGAAGAACCCCTTCAACTCCCCGTACAGTTGGGCCGCGAGCGTCTTGTTGTGCGAAAGCACGAGCGCCGGCTTGCCGTAGTGCGCGATGACATTGGCCATGGTCATCGTCTTCCCCGATCCCGTCACGCCGAGCAGCGTCTGGAATCGGTCGCCACGTGCGAGCCCGGCCGTGAGCTCAGCGATGGCGCGCGGCTGGTCGCCTGCGGGGGAGAACGGCGCCTCAAGCTGGAACACCAAGGGTCAGCCGCCCAGGCCCGGTACAAGCGCACGCTGCCACGGGATTCCCGCCAGGAGCAGCAGCAGCGTGACAGTCGTGAACACCAGGAGCTTGCGATGCCGTCTCACATCATCCGGCGCGTTCTTCGCGACGATGCTCCCGATCGTCATGACCGCGACCGCAATCACCATCAGCGTTGGGTGCTCGGCGATGAAGAACCGCACGGCCCCGTCCGCCATCGTCGCCTGCATGTCGGTCATCGCGGTGCGGACCAGGGGGCTGATCACGAACAAGACCAGGCCCGTGAGCAGCTGCACGTGGAGCAACGCCATGAAGATGACGCCGAGGCGGCGCGCCGCAGCGTACGGGCGGCGGCCCGTCAACCCCTGCCCCGCCTTGACGATCGCGAGGACACCCACGACGAGGATCAGCCAGCGCAGTGCGTTATGCGTCAGAAGGAGTGCGGGATACATGGGCAAGGAGGCGGATGAGGGGACTGAGGCGACGAACCGAGCGCGCCCGGTGGACGCGGACCAAAGACACTCTGACGTCTACGCTCTACTGTCTGCTTTCTGCTCCCTCCAATCTAAGCCTCGTCCCCACTCAGACGCTCTCGACGCCCCACTTCGCTGACCCCCTTCACGCGGCGCGCCGCCTTGATGATCTTCTCGAGGTGCGCCAGGTTCTCGACTTCCACCAGCGCTCCCCCGGCGACACGCCCATCGGTGGTCTTGAGCTCCAGCGACCGGATGTCGGTCCCAGTCCCGCTGACGGCTGCCGCGAGGTCGGCGTATAGACCGCGCCGGTCATTCCCTTCGATCGCGAGCCAAACAACGAAGCGCTCACCCGCGATCTCTTGCCAGGCGATCTCGAGGCGCCGTTCCGGCTCGTGGCCGAGATGCAGGAGATTGGGACAGTCGTGCCGGTGAATGCTCACCCCCCGCCCACGCGTCACGTAGCCGACCACCGTGTCGCCGGGGACGGGTTGGCAGCACTGGGCGTAGCGCACCAAGAGCCCATCGACTCCCTGAATGCGCAACCCGCGCGACGTCCCCGGTCGCCGCATACGATCGAGCAGGCGCTCGAGTACGCTCGGCCTGAGCGCCGTCTTCGGTGAGTCCTCAAGTTCAGGGAAGATCGCTTTCAGGAGCTGCGTGACTGTGATGTCACCCTGACCAATGCTCGCCCTGAGATGGTCGATGTCGTTGAGCGAGAGCGCCTCGGCGCCTCGCGCCAGCTCCGCATCGGTGAGCAGTGCGTGGCGACGGCGACGGAGCTCTCGGTCAAGGATTTCCTGTCCGACCGCGACGAAGGTCTTCTCTTCTTCATGGCGCAGCCATTGCCGAATCCGTTGCCGCGCGCGGCCCGTCCGCACATGCGCCAGCCAGTCGCGGCTCGGTCGCGCGGTCGCCGACCGGATGATCTCGACCGTCTCGGAGTTGCGCAGTTCCCGCGAGAGCGGGACAATCCGTCCGTTGACTCGCGCGCCCTGCGTGTGCAGACCGACTTCCGTATGCACGGCGAACGAAAAGTCGATTGGCGTTGCTCCCTTGGGCAACTGGATCACATCGCCATTCGGGGTGAAAACGAAGATCTCGTCCTGATAGAGGTCGAGTTTGAGAAACTCGAGGAACTGATCTGGGGTGTCGGCATCGAGCTGCAGCTCGAGCACCTGACGAAACCAGGACAGCTGCCGGTCGAGATCGCCCTTGCTCCCCTTCTCACTTCCCTTGTACCGCCAGTGCGCCGCGATGCCGTACTCCGCCGTTCGGTGCTGCTCGCGCGTACGAATCTGGATCTCAAAAAGCGTCCCGCGCGGGCCGAAAATCGTCGTGTGGAGCGACTGGTAGCCATTTGACTTGGGGCTCGCGATGTAGTCCTTGATACGCTCCTGTAGCGGCGTCCACGCACCGTGAATGACCCCGAGCGCATGGTAGCACTCCGAGACATTCTCGACGAGCACGCGGATCGCGTACAGATCGTAGATCTCGTCGTACGGTTTGTCCCGCCTCGCCATCTTCTTCTGGATCGACCAGAGATGCTTGGGACGTCCGCTCACCTCGTGCACGATCACGCCGGAGTCCTTCAGCTTGGTCTCGAGGGGCGTAATCATCCCCTCAATCAACGCATCGCGGTCACCGCGCTTATCGGCGAGGAGCGTCGCGAGAGCGCGATACTCCTCCGGCTCGAGCCACTGAAAGGCGAGATCTTCGAGCTCGGCCTTCATCGACGAGAGCCCGAATCGATACGCCATCGGCGCGTAAAGGTCGCGCGTCTCGAGCGCGATGCGCCGCCGCTTCTCCTCCGGCATCCACTCGAGCGTCCGCATGTTGTGCAGACGGTCGGCGAGCTTCACGAGGATCACGCGCGCATCCTTCGCGACCGAGAGCAGGAGCTTGCGATAGCTCTCCACCTGGCGCTCCTCGCGCGACGCCAGCGGGAGGTGACCGATCTTGGTGAGGCCGTCGACGATCTGCGCGATCTCGCGCCCGAATTCGCGCTCGACGTCTTCCACCGTGAACACCGAGTCTTCGACGACGTCGTGAATCAGTCCGCTCGCCACGGTCACACTGTCGAGATGCAGCTCGGCGAGGATCTTCGCCACCTCCACGCAGTGCGTGACATACGGATCGCCGTTCCGGCGCGTCTGCCCGGCATGCGCCTTTTCGCTGAACAGATAGGCGCGCGCGAGCAGCTCAGCGTCGAGCCGCTCGGGGAGCGGCTCGTCCGCGAGGTCCCAGCCGGGAATGATGTCGGTAAGGACTAGCGCGCTCAGGCTCGGCTCCGGGATTGGGGCCCGCGAGGACGGGCCCGACAATCGTTATATCGCCGGACGCGCGGCACGGGTCAAGCGCGAGCGAGCGGCGCGGCTTGGCCGCGGCGCGACTAATGGACGCGCCCAGCCTTCGCACTTAGAGCAGCCCAGTCTCGGCGAACGAGACGAACCGGCCGCGTCCGATCACCACATGATCCTGGATCGGAATGTCAAGCAACCGGCCGGCGGCCACCAGCTGCGCCGTGATCGTGCGATCGTCCGCGCTCGGGGTTGGATCGCCCGAGGGATGGTTATGCACGAGCACCAGACTGGCGGCGCGCTCCGCGATCGCCTCGCGAAAGACCTCACGGGGATGCACCAGCGAGGAGTTCAAGATGCCCCGGCTCACCAGGACGTCACGCTCCAAGCGGTGTTGCGCGTCGAGGACCGCAACATGGAACTCTTCGACCGTCAGCCCCTCGAGCCGAGGCGCGTAGAACCGCCAGACGTCGCGCGGGCCACGCATCGGGGCGCCCTCGTCCGCTCCCTCGGCGGCCCGTCGACGCCCGAGTTCGAGAGCCGCCTGGATCGCGAGGGCTCGGACTTCGCCAAGCCCCGGGTGATCGGTCAGTGTGGCCAGGGGCAGCTGTCCGAGCCGCCGTAGCGATCCGCCGGCACGCGAAATTACAGCCGCCGCGATCTCCGTCGCGCTACGCCCGGGTGCGCTGGTGCCGAACACGAGGCCCAAGAGTTCGCTGGTCGTGAGCGCGGACGGGCCAAGGGCGCGCAGGCGTTCTCGCGGGCGGTCGGCCGCGGGGAGATCGAGGACGGAGGGCACGCGGCGACAATACAACAGTCGCCGTCCCGGTTAGGCACCAAACGACTGCGCCCGCATCCCCAGGACTCCGGGACCGCGGGCGCACTCGTTCATCATGCCTGCCGTCGGCGGAGCACTCGCTCACGCCCCATGGCACTTCTTGAACTTTTTTCCACTCCCGCACGGACAGGGATCATTGCGCCCCGCGCTCGTGAAGTCGGCGGTCGTCGTGCCGGCCGAGCCGGCCGAGCCGGCGGCGAGGTTCGCGACGCCCCGTCCGGCGCCGACCACGCGCGGCTCGTTCCGCGATGCCTGCGCGCTCGAGGGGTCGGCACTCTCCCCGGCGGGTGCAACGGCTTCGGCAATGCCGAGCGCATTAAAGCGCTTCAGTGCTGGGGCCGTGACCGTGATCGGCGGCGCCGAAGGACGCGGCTCGTCGAACACCAGCTGGACCTTCAGGAAGCGCTCGGCAAAGGTGTGCTGGATGTCACGCATAAGATCTTCGAACATCGCAAACGCTTCGCGTTTGTACTCGACGAGCGGATCCTTCTGTCCCCACGAACGATAGCCGATCGCGGCACGCAGCTGGTCGAGATCGTACAGATGGTCCTTCCACTTCTCGTCGAGCACGTTGAGCATGACGAGCGACAGCAGGCGTGCACCGAAATCACCCAGCGTCACCGACTTCCCGTGGAAGGCGGCAATCGCGGCCGTGCGCGCCACGCCCTGCGCATCGGCCAGCGAGGTCGGCCGGAGGCGTTCGGCCCCGAATGCGGCCACGACGAGCAGGTAATGGATGAGCAGGTCCTGCCGCAGCAGATCGAGATCCCAGTCCGCCGAGGTCTCTGCGGTGCCGAGTGTCGTCTCGACGCGGCGCTCGACGGCCGCGATGAGCATTTTCTCGGCCTCGCCCTTGAGTTCCTCGCCGCCTTCGAGCGCGAACGTGCGGAGGTTGTAAATCACCTCGCGCTGTTGATTCATGACATCGTCATAATCGAGCAGGCGCTTCCGCGACTGAAAGTTCTGGAGCTCGACCCGCTTCTGTGCCTGCTCGATCGACCGCGTGATGAGCGGATGCGTGAGCACCTCGCCCTCCTGCGCCCCCAGCGAGTCCATGAGCCGCGCGATCCGGTCGGACCCGAACAGGCGCATCAGGTCGTCCTCGAGGGAGAGGAAGAACTGCGACGACCCCGGGTCGCCCTGGCGACCGGCGCGCCCACGCAGCTGTCGATCAATACGCCGCGATTCGTGACGCTCCGACCCGACGATGTGTAGGCCACCGATCTCATCGACCGACACCTCCTTTCCGTCCGCGTCCTTGACGACCGACGGAGCCGACTGTCGAACACCCTCGCCGAGCTTGATGTCGGTACCACGTCCGGCCATGTTCGTCGCAATCGTGATGGCGCCCTTCTGGCCGGCGAGCGCCACGATCTCGGCCTCGCGCTGGTGGTACTTCGCGTTCAGGACGTTGTGCACCAGACCCGCGCGCTGGAAGAGACGGGAAAGCGTCTCAGAGGCCTCGACGCTCGTCGTGCCAACGAGCACTGGGAAGCCGAGGTCGTGCAGGCGACGCGTCTCCTCCGTAATGCCGTTGTACTTCTCGCGTCGGGTCTTGTAGACGAGATCCTGTCGGTCGTCGCGAATCGCCGCCTGATTCGTCGGGATGACCGCGACCTCGAGTCCGTAGATCTGAAAGAACTCAGTCTCCTCCGTCTCGGCAGTGCCCGTCATGCCAGCCAACTTCTCAAAGAGGCGGAAATAATTCTGAATGGTAATCGTCGCGAGGGTCTGCGTCTCCCCACGGACCATCACATTCTCTTTCGCTTCGACCGCCTGGTGCAGTCCTTCACTCCAGCGGCGCCCCGGCATGGTGCGGCCGGTGAACTCGTCGACGATCAGCACCTGTCCGTCCTGGACGACGTAGTTCACGTCCTTGTCGAACAGGGCGTGCGCGCGCAGCAGCTGATGGACGATGTTGAGCTTTTCGCTCTTAATCGCGTACTCGACCTCGATCTGGCGACGCTCTTCGAGTTTGGCGGTGGCGTCCATCTCGTGATCGCGCTCGATCCGGCCGATCGCACTCGAGATGTCGGGGAGCACAAAGGCGTCGTGCGCGTCCGGCGAGAGGAAGTCCACGCCGCGATCGGTGAGGTGGACCGAGTGCCCCTTCTCGTCGAGCACAAAGAGGAGCAGCTCTTCGACGTCGCGGAACTCCTGTTTGGCGGGCGGCAGCTTCCGATCAGACAGGTGCTGCAGTTCCTTCTGCAGGATCAGCTGTTTGACCCCGGTCTCCTGCATCACCTTGAGCAGCCGCTTGTTCTTCGGGTTGCCCATACGCGCCTGATAGAACGCGAGCGCCGCCTCCTCCGTCTGGCCGGCGGCGAACGCCTTCTCGCCACGCGCGACGAGGTCGTTCGCCATCTCGGTCTGCTTGCGCACGAGACGCGAGACGGCGGCGTTGTGCTCGGCATACGCCAAGTCCCCATCATTGCCAACCGGGCCCGAGATGATCAGCGGCGTCCGCGCCTCGTCGACGAGGACCGAGTCCACCTCGTCTACGATTGCGAAGATGTGCGGCCGCTGCACCCGTTGATCGAGCGAGACCACCATGTTGTCGCGCAGGTAGTCGAAGCCGAACTCGTTGTTGGTGCCGTACGTGATGTCGCACTGATACGCGCCGCGTCGTTCAGGCGTCCCCGGCTCGGTGTCGTCGAGACAGCCGACCGTGAGGCCCAGCCACCGGTACAGATGCCCCATCCACTGCGAGTCGCGGCGGGCGAGGTAGGTGTTGACTGTCACCAGGTGCGCGCCGCGCCCTGAGAGCGCGTTCAGGTAGAGCGGGAGGGTCGCGACTAATGTCTTTCCCTCTCCCGTCGCCATTTCGGCGATCCGCCCAAGGTGGAGCTGGATGCCGCCGACGAGTTGCACGTCGTAGTGCACCATGTCCCACGTCATGTCGCGGCCCGTCACCGAGACCGTGGTCCCAACGAGTCGACGCGCCGCCTCGCGGACCGTCGCGAAAGCCTCGGGAAGGAGGTCATCGAGCACCTGGCCGACCGCCTCGCGATACTCGTTTTCCACCCCACCCTGCCCGTCCACGCCGGTGAGTTCGGCGTCGATCGCCTCGCGCGCCGCGACGTCGGTGGCCGCATGCTTCGCCGCCTTCAGCTCGGCGAGCTTCGCCTTGAGCACCGCGGTATGCTCAGTAATCGTCGCGCGAAAGCGCGCCGTCTGTCCCTGGAGCTCCGCGTCGGAGATAGCACGCAGTCGCGCGTAGTGGCCATTGATCTCGTTCACGATGGGCTGGACGCGGCGCTGCTCACGTTCGTGCCGCGTTCCGAAGACCGCCCCGATCAGCTTCTTCAGCATCCGATATTCACTCGTTAGGTGGTGCGATACAGTCCGTTGGCCGCGATGTACGCGGCGATGTCGTCCGTCACGAATCCCCGCAGCGACTGCTCTGCACGCACCCGGGCGCGAATCTCCGTGGCCGAGATGTCGATCCGGCGCGTGGACATCCGCTCCAGGTGGACGCCCTCCGGTAGCGGCCCCCCCATCCCCTCCCCGATCCCGCGCGTCATCACCATCAGGCGTGACAACCGCGAGAGTTCGACGGGCTCACGCCAGTGTGGCAAGGTGGCTGCAGTGTCCTCACCCATAAGAAAGGTGAGCTCGGCCGCTGGGTGGGCCGCCCGGTACGACCGGACGGTGTCGATCGAGAAAGATAACCCGTCGCGCTCGGTCTCGATGGGATCGACCGCCAGCTGCGGATCGCGACCGGCGAGCAGGTGCACCATCGCGATCCGGTGCTCTATCGACGCGCTGTCCACTAGGGCTTTGAGCGGCTGTCGTCCCGCCGGGATCAGCACGACCCGATCGAGGTTGAGATGCTCGATCGCACTCAGCGCCAGATGCAGATGGCCGAGGTGCGGAGGGTCGAAGGTCCCGCCGAGCAGACCGAGGCGTTCGGGCACGGCCGTCGCCTTAGGGGAGGGCGGCGGTCATCGAGGTGCTGTCACTCGTCGGGAGGAGACAGGTCGTCATCACCTCGCGATCAGTCGGGAAGGCCGCGCGGAGCGCGTCGCACATTTCCGCCGCGTCCTCCTTGTAGTTCAGGAGCGGCTGCCGATAGATCTCGACCATGCGGAGCATCGCCTGTCGCGCCTTGTCCGACGTCGGCCAGTTGCGGACCACGTCCTTGAAGTACAGGATCGCCGAGTCGAAGGCCTTGCGCCGCATGTAATGCGACCCCGTCTCGTAGTCCTTCGCCGCGAACTGCTCGTCGAGGCGCTGCAGTTCGTTCGTCGCCGTGTCAAGGAGCGTCGAGTTGGGGTACACGCCCTGCAAGAGGCGGAACTGAGTCTGCGCAAGGAGCCCGTACTGCGGATCGAGGCTTGCCTCCTTCCACAGGCTCCCGTAGGCGCGGCCCGAGGCCAGCAGCGCGTCGTCGGCGAGCGAATCGTCGGGCAGCGTTTCCGTCAGTCGGATAAAGGCCTGTGCCGCAAGCAGGCGCTCGTCCCGTGCGAGCCGCGCCTTGCCCAGATACCACTGCGCGAGCGGAAGCAAGGTGTCGCGCGTTGGCAGGTCGAGCGTCAAGCGCTCGAACGCCAGGGCGGCATCGTTCCATTTCTTCTCGCGAAACTTTGCCATTCCCGCCGTATACAGCTCCGTCGAGGTGGGATAGTCGCGCACGCTGAAGGAAGCAAAACATCCGGTCGCCGCGCACGCGACCAGGAGGACCAGTAGGCTCTGACGTCGCATTAGGTAGGGGGCTGCATCCGCGCGGACCCGTCGAGTCCGCGGAAATATTCAATGGTCTGCACGAGGCCCTCGCGCAGTTGGATCGATGGCTCCCACCCGAGCAATGTGCGCGCCCGGGTGATGTCGGGCTGTCGCACCCTGGGATCGTCGGCCGGGAGCGGATGTGACCTGATAACCGAACGAGAGCCGGTGAGTTCCAACACCAGCTCCGCCAACTGTCGGACCGTGAACTCGTTGGGGTTCCCGATGTTCACCGGCATCTGCTCACCACTCTGGAAGAGACGATAGATCCCCTCCACCTCGTCTGAAACATAGCAAAATGACCGCGACTGCGATCCGTCGCCGTAGATCGAGATCGGCTCGCCGCCGAGGGCCTGGACGATGAAGTTCGAGACAACGCGCCCGTCACCCGGCCGCATCCGGGTGCCGTAGGTGTTGAAGATCCGCACGATCCGCGTGTCGACCCCATGCGCCCGCTGGTACGCCATCGTCATCGCCTCGGCGAAGCGCTTGGCCTCGTCGTAACAGCCGCGCGGACCAATCGGGTTCACGTTGCCCCAGTAACTCTCGGGCTGTGGATGCACGAGCGGGTCGCCGTAGACCTCGGAGGTCGACGCGAGGAGGAACCGCGCCTTTTTGGCGAGCGCGATCCCCAGCGCATTGTGCGTGCCGAGCGACCCGACCTTGAGGGTCTGGATCGGCATCTCGAGGTAGTCGACCGGGCTCGCGGGTGAGGCAAAGTGGAGCACGCCGTCCAGCGGACCGTCGACGAATGTGTGCTCGGAGATGCTATGCCGAACGAAGGTGAATCGCTCGTCTCCCGTTAAGTGCGCGATATTGTCAGCGTGGCCGGTGAGGAAGTTGTCGAGTCCGACCACTGAGTGCCCGTCCGCGAGGAAGCGGTCGACCAGATGCGATCCGAGAAAGCCGGCGGCGCCGGTGATCAGAACCCTCACTCGCGTCCCCTGCCAAGCGAACGGTAGGTGAAGCCGAGCGCACGCATCTTTTCGGGGTCGTAGAGGTTTCTGCCATCGACGACCACCGGACGATTCAGCGCCGCCCTGATCCGCGCGAAGTCCGGGAAGCGGTACTCATTCCAGTCCGTGACGACCACGAGCGCGTCCGCGCCTGCGAGCGCGTCGTACCCCGTCGCGGCATACGCGATCCGGTTGCCAAGGCGACGCTGAGTCTCGGGGATCGCCGCCGGGTCATGCGCGACGACGGTCGCTCCCGCATGGACGAGCGCCTCGATCAACGTGAGTGAGGGCGACTCACGCATGTCGTCGGTGTTCGCCTTGAACGCGAGCCCCCAGAGCGCGACGCGACGGCCGCGGAGCTCGCCACCCAGCGCCTCACGCACCTTGTCGAACAGCCGGTGTTTCTGGCGCTCGTTGGCGTCCTCGACCGCGCGCAGAATCCCCAACGGAGCCCCGCACTCCTCGGAGGTCCTCACGAGCGCCTTCACGTCTTTCGGGAAGCACGACCCGCCGTACCCCGGTCCCGGAAAGAGGAAGGCCGGACCGATCCGCGAGTCCGATCCGATCCCCTTGCGCACGAGGTCGACGTTCGCGCCGACCTTCTCGCACAGGTTGGCGATCTCATTCATGAAGGAGATACGGGTGGCAAGCATCGCGTTCGCGGCGTACTTGGTCATCTCCGCCGATGGGATGTCCATGAAGATGATCGGCTTGCCGGTGCGCACGAAGGGCGCGTAGAGCTCGCCCATCCGGTCGCGCGCGAAGTCGGCGTCCACGCCGATGACGACACGATCGGGCTTCATGAAGTCGTCGATCGCCGCTCCTTCCTTCAGGAACTCCGGATTGGAGCACATGTGGAACGGATGGGCGATAAGCGGACGGATCACCGCCGCGACCTTGTCGGCCGTACCAACGGGGACCGTCGACTTGGTGATGACGACGATCTCGCGGGTCGCGTGACGCCCGATCGAGTCGGCGACCGCGAGCACGTGCTTGAGGTCGGCGGACCCGTCCTCGTCCGGCGGCGTACCGACGGCGATGAAGATGACCTCGGCCCCCGCGATCGCGGCGCCGACGTCGGTCGTGAACGTCAGGCGACCCGAGGCCTGATTGCGCTCGACGTATTCCTCGAGTCCCGGCTCGTAGATCGGCAGGACGTTCTGCTTGAGACCGTCGATCTTCGCCACGTCGAGGTCGGCGCACACGACGTCGTTGCCCGTCTCGGAGAGACAGGCGCCGACGACGAGTCCGACGTACCCGGTGCCGATGACGGTGATCTTCACGCGTGGTGCCCCCGCGCCACGTGGGACTTGGACGAGGTGAGTTGCACGAGACGCGCGCGCCCCGGCGTGAGCTTCGACGTGACGTTGCGCGCGTCGATCACGAGCGCGGCCCTGTCGACCACGCGCTGGTAGTCCACCGACGTGTGGTCGGTGATCACGACCACGGCGTCGACTTCCGCCAGCAGCGCGTCGGTCAGTTCCACGCCGTGCATCTCATGCCCGTCCTCGCGGAACGACGGCACATGCGGGTCATGGTACACGACGTGCGCGCCGCGCTCCTCGAGCAGGCGCATCACGTCGAGCGCCGGGCTCTCGCGCATGTCGTCGATGTCGCGCTTGTAGGCGACCCCGAGCACGAGGACCTTGCTCCCCTTCACCGACTTGCGGTCGTCGTTGAGCGCCCACGAGATCTTCTCGACCACGTAGTCGGGCATCGCCGAGTTGACCTCGCTCGCGAGGTCGATGAAGCGCGTCTTGTAGTTGAGCGACCGCATCTTCCACGCGAGGTAGTGCGGATCGAGCGGGATGCAGTGCCCGCCGATGCCGGGGCCCGGCGTGAACTTCATGAATCCGAACGGCTTCGTGGCCGCCGCGTCGATCACTTCCCACACGTCGACGCCCAGGCGGTCACAGACGATCGCCATCTCGTTCACGAGGCCGATGTTGACCGAGCGGAAGGTGTTCTCGAGCAGCTTCACCAGTTCCGCCGCCTCGGGCGACGAGACCGGCACCACGACGTCGATCGTCGACTGGTAGAACGCGGTCGCGACCGTGTTGCAGGCCGGCGTGATGCCGCCCACGACCTTCGGCGTGTTCTTCGTGTGGTAGACCGGGTTGCCCGGGTCCACGCGCTCGGGGCTGAAGGCGAGGAAGACATCCTCGCCCACCGTGAGCCCGCGCTCCTCGAGTCGCGGCTGCAGCAGCTCGCGCGTCGTGCCGGGATAGCTCGTGCTCTCGAGGACGATCAGCATGCCCTCGTGCGCGTACTGCGCGACCGTCGCGGAGGCCGAGAGGACGTACGACATGTCCGGGTCGCGGGTCTTCGCCAACGGCGTCGGCACCGCGATCGAGACGGTGTCGACGCCGGCGAGCTTCGATGCGTCGGTCGTCGCGAGGAACTTGCCGCTCTTCACGTGTTGCGCCACCCGCGCGCCGGGGATGTCCTGGATGTGTGAATCGCCCCGCATCAACAGCGCGCAGACGCGCTCGCTGACGTCGTAGCCGACGACAGTGAATCCCGCCTCGCAGAGCTCCATCGCCAGCGGGAGCCCGACGTAGCCGAGGCCGATCACGGAGCCGACGGCCGTGCGGTCCTGGATCTTCTTGAGGAGCTGCTGCTGCATGCTCATGCGGAGCGCGGGGTTGGGGTGCGGGTCACTTGCCGAAGAACGAACGCACGCCCGCGACGACCTCGTCGAGCTGGGCGCGGGTGAGTTCGGGGAAGACGGGGAGCGAGACCACCTCGTGCGACGCCTTCTCGGACTCGGGGCAGCTCCCCTGCTTGTAGCCGAGGTACGCGAAGCAGGGCTGCAGGTGAAGCGGGAGCGGGTAGTAGACCGAGTGGCCGATTCCCTTGGTCTTCAGGTGGTCCTTGAGCGCGTCGCGCCGATCGATTCGAACCGTGTACTGATTGACGATCGATTCATTGGCCGGATCGATGAAGGGCGTCGTGAGGTCACCCAGATCCGCGAAGGCCGCATCGTAGTACGCGGCATTGGCGCGGCGCTTGGCGCTCCACCCCGCAAGGTGCGGCAGCTTGGCCGAGAGCACCACCGCCTGCAACGCATCGAGTCGCGAGTTGTAGCCGACCTCTTCGTGCAGGTAGGTCTGCACCGAGCCATGTGTGCGGAGGCGCATGAGGCGCTTGAAGATCGTTTCGTCCTGGGTGACGATCATGCCGCCGTCACCGTAGCCACCGAGGTTCTTCGACGGGAAGAACGAGAAGGTCCCAATCGTTGCCGCCTCACCCGCCATCCGCCACTGTCCATCGATCTGCCGGCGCGCGCCGATGCTCTGCGCAGCGTCTTCGATGATTGGCATGGTCGGCAACAGGCGACGCACCTCTTCGACCGCCGCCATCTGGCCGAAGAGGTCGACGGGGATGACCGCCTTCGTCCGCGAGGTGACCCCGGCCGCCGCCAAGTCGGGGCGAATATTAAACGTCTTGGGGTCGATGTCGACGAAGACCGGCTTGGCGCCGACGTTATGGATGGTGCCCGCCGTCGCGAAGAAGGTGAACGGGCTCGTCACCACCTCGTCGTCGCGGCCGATGTCGAGGGCACGCAGCGCGATGAGGATCGCGTCGGTGCCGTTGGCGCAACCAACCGCGTACCTGGTCCTGGAGAGCCCAGCGATCTCGCATTCGAACGCCGACACAGGTGCGCCGAGGATGAACGCCTGATCGTCCACGACCTTGAGGAGGTTTTGTACCACCTCGTCGCGGATGGTGTCGTGCTGGGCCTTGAGATCGAGAAGTGGAACGGCCATAAGTGTCACCTATCTCGGTTGGATGGGACCGGGCGAACCATTTGCGGCGCAAGCAGTTAAAGATCGCCGGGCCGCCTCGGTGAGTCAACGAACTCCGCCGCTCGATACCGCCCGATCAGGAGCGGAGCGGGAGCGGGACCTCACGGCCCGTCTTAGCGGACTCGTAGATGCCAAGGACGAGTTCGAGCGACTTCCGGCCTCCCCGTCCGTCGGTATCCGCGGTGGCCTCCCCTCGGATCACACTGAGCACGTTTCGGTAATACGGCTCGTGTCCGAATCCGTACACCGAGGCGGGCGCACTATTCGCGGACTCCACCAGCTTGTCATCATCGTCGTAGTCGGCAAACTGCCAGTGCTCGATCCGGTTGACAGCGGTGCCACCGATCTTCACGGTACCTTTTTCGCCGAGCAGCGTGATCGACCCCTCAAGGTTCTTGGGGAAGGTGAGCATCGTCACCTCGAGCACGCCGATCGCCCCGTTGCGGAACTTGAGGATCGCCGCGCCGGAGTCCTCGGCCTCGATCCGCCGGGCCAATGTGGCGGTCTTGGCCATCACACTCTCCACCGGGCCAACGAGCCACTGAATGAGGTCGACGTAGTGCGAGGCCTGATTCATGAAGGCCCCGCCGTCGAACTCCCAGGTGCCGCGCCAGGGCGCCTGATCGTAGTACTCCTGCGGACGCGCCCAGCGCACCGTCGCGTTGGCCATGAAGATTCGCCCGAATCGTCCCTTGTCCATCGCGCGCTTCACCAACTGGACCGTCGCGTTCAGTCGGTTCTGCTTGATCACGAACAACTGGACTCCTGCGTCGTCACAAGCCTTGACCAACTCGTCGGCGGACGCGAGCGAGATCGCCATCGGCTTCTCGCAGATGACATGCTTCCCCGCCCTGGCGGCCGCGCTCCCATGCGCCGGGTGAAGCCCCGACGGTGTCGCGATCGAAATGACCTCGCACGGGACCTGCGCGAGCAGCTGCTCGTAGCTCGTGAAGAAGGGCACGTGCCACCTCTCCCCGGCCGCGCGGGCCCGCGCTTCGACCGAGTCACAGACGGCCACGAGGGTCAGCCCCTCAATGCGGTCGATCGCTTCGAGATGGTTGGCGCTGATGCGGCCGCAGCCAACGAGCGCGACGCGAATGGGGGGGAGCGAACTCATGGGCGTGGCTCGGTTTCGGGGACCAACATGTCAGCCACTAGGGTGTAGGACGTGCCGCAATCGGCGCAGCGCGCACGCCCGCCGTCGAGACGGAGCGCCTCACCGCAGGCGCAGACCCAGCCGCGCTGACGCGCCGGCACGCCGGTCACGAGCGCGTAGGCGGGCACATCGCGCGTGACCACGGCACCGGCGCCGACCAGGCAGTACTCGCCGAGCGTGACGCCGCAGACGATCGTGGCATTCGCCCCGATGCTCGCACCACGGCGCACGAGCGTCCGGCGGTACTCATGCTTGCGACTGACATGGCTCCGCGGGTTGATCACATTCGTGAAGACCATCGATGGCCCGCAGAAGACATCGTCCTCGATCTCGACGCCTTCGTAGATCGAGACGTTGTTCTGGACTTTCACATTGCGCCCAAGGAGCGTGCCGCTCATCACCACTGTATTCTGGCCCAGCGAGCAGTCGGCACCGATCACGGCGCCCGGCATCACATGGCAGAAGTGCCAGACTTTGGTGCCCGCGCCGAGCACCGCTCCGGCGTCGACATAGGCGGAGGCATGCACGAAGGCCTCGGTCATGCGAGCTGCTCCTGCCACTCCTGCAACGACCGGACCGTCGGCGCCTGCTCCCGCATCGACTCGATCGCATCGCAGGCCGCACTCGCCCCAGAGAGCGTGGTGGTGTACGGGACGCGATTCGCTACTGCGGCCTGGCGCATGGTGTAGTCGTCGCGCTGGGAGGCGGTGCCAAGCGGGGTGTTGATCAACAGTTGAATCTCCCCGTTCACCATGAGGTCGATCGCGTGCGGACGGC
This sequence comes from Gemmatimonas phototrophica, assembly GCA_945869195.1. Taxonomy (GTDB): domain Bacteria; phylum Gemmatimonadota; class Gemmatimonadetes; order Gemmatimonadales; family Gemmatimonadaceae; genus Pseudogemmatithrix. The sequence continues at coordinate 24,946 of CAMBNV010000006.1, forward strand.
CCTCGCTGACCTTAAAGACGCGTGTCGAAGGCACCCCGTGCTCTGCCAGGTAGCGGCTGGTGCCGTCGGTCGCAACGATCCCAAAGCCCATCGCGTGGAAGCGTCGGGCCATCGGCACCGCACCAGCGCGGTCCATCGCGTTGACGGTGATCATCACCTTCCCCTTCAGAGGCAGTCCGTTCCCGGCGGAGATCTGCGCCTTCGCGAAGGCCGTGCCGAAGCTCTCGCTGACTCCCATCACTTCACCGGTCGAACGCATCTCCGGGCCGAGAATCGGGTCGAACTCGCGGAACTTCGAGAACGGAAAGACCGCCTCCTTCACCGCCACGAACGGCGCGATGATCTCCGCAGTGTACCCCAGCGCCTCGAGCGTCTCTCCGAGCATCACGCGAGCCGCCAACGAGGCGAGCGGCTTTCCAATCGTCTTCGAGACGAACGGAATCGTGCGCGAGGCGCGTGGATTCACTTCGATCACATAGACCACGTCGTCCTTCACGGCGTACTGCACATTGATGAGCCCGACCACGCCCAGCGCCTTTGCGAACGCGACCGTGTGCCGACGCATGATGTCCTGATGCTCCCGAGTGATCCGGGCCGGCGGCAGGCAGCAGGCTGAGTCACCAGAGTGGATTCCCGCCGCCTCAATGTGCTCCATTACGCCGCCGATGACCACGGTCGTGCCATCCGATATCGCGTCGACATCGGCCTCGAACGCATCTTCGAGGAAGACGTCCACCAGCACCGGGCGCTCCTCAGAGACGCGGACCGCGCGCACGAAATATTCGCGCAGCGACGGCTCGTCATACACGATCTCCATCGCGCGTCCGCCGAGCACGTAGCTGGGGCGCACGAGCACCGGATACCCGATGCGCGAGGCGATCGTGACGGCTTCGGCGACGCTGGTCGCCGTGCCGTTCGGCGGCTGTGCCACCCCGAGCCCGCGCGCGAGCGCCTCGAACCGCTTCCGATCCTCGGCGATGTCGATCGCCTCGGGCGACGTGCCGAGGATTCGCACCCCGGCCGCCTCGAGCGGTTTGACCAGTTTCAGCGGCGTCTGGCCACCGAGCTGTACGATCACGCCAACCGGCTGCTCGCGCTCGACGATCTCGAGGACATCCTCGAGCGTCAACGGCTCGAAGTAGAGCTTGTCTGAGGTGTCGTAGTCGGTCGAGACAGTCTCTGGATTGGAGTTGACCATGATCGTCTCGTAGCCGGCCTCGCGTAGCGCGATCGCCGCACGGACGCAGCAGTAGTCGAACTCGACCCCCTGCCCGATCCGGTTCGGCCCACTCCCCAGAATGACCACCGACTTTTTGCCCGAGCGCGGCGCTTCCGACTCCTCGTCATACGACGAGTAGAGGTACGGCGTGTTCGACGGAAACTCGCCCGCGCAGGTGTCGACCATCTTGTACGCCGGACGGACGCCGAGCGCCCAGCGGCGTTCGCGCACCGTCGCCTCGGTCTCTCCGCGGAGCCGCGCGAGCTGCGGATCGGAGAAGCCCATGCGCTTCATACGACGCAGCGTATCGGCATCGACCTCGGGGAGCGCCGTGTACACCGTCTCAGCGTCAGAGAGCTCCTCGAGCTGTCGTAGGAACCAGGGATCGATGCCCGTGCGGTGGTGCAGCTCCTCGACGGAGATCCCGAGCTTGAGGCCGCGCTTGAGTTGAAAGATTCGCTCGGGCACCGGCATGGCGAGCGCTGTCCAGACGGCGTCGAGCGAAGCGTCGGCCACGCGATCGTCCTCCGGACGACGTGCGACCTCCCACCCGGCGCGCCCGGTCTCGAGTGCGCGCAATCCCTTCTGGAACGCTTCCTTAAACGTCCGCCCGATCGCCATCGACTCACCGACCGACTTCATCTGGGTCGTCAGATACGGATTCGCGCCCGGGAACTTCTCGAACGCAAACCGAGGCACCTTCACCACGACATAGTCGAGCACCGGCTCGAAGCTCGCCGGCGTCGTCTTCGTGATGTCGTTCGGGATCTCGTCGAGGTGATACCCCACGGCGAGCTTCGTCCCGATGCGCGCGATCGCGAAGCCCGTGGCTTTCGACGCGAGCGCGGATGACCGTGAGACGCGCGGATTCATCTCGATGACGACCATGTCGCCGTCCGCCGGATTCACCGCGAACTGGATGTTGCAGCCGCCCGCCTCGACCCCGATCTCGCGAATGACCTTGATCGCCGCATCGCGCATCGTCTGATACTCGCGGTCCGAGAGCGTCATCGCCGGGGCACAGGTGATCGAATCGCCCGTATGCACGCCCATCGGATCGATGTTCTCGATCGAACAGATGATGACCACGTTGTCGGCCGAGTCGCGCATGACCTCGAGCTCGTACTCCTTCCACCCGATCAGCGACCGTTCGATCAACACCTGCGAGATCGGCGACTCATCGAGACCGCGGCGCACGATCTGTTCGTACTCCTCGCGGTTGTAGGCGATGCCGCCACCGGAACCGCCGAGCGTGAATGCGGGACGGATGATCGCCGGGAATCCGGTCCAGTCGGCGATGTCGAGCGCCTCGGTCCATGTGGTCGCGATCTTCCCCTCCGGGCATTTGAGCCCGATCCGCACCATCGCTTCGCCGAAGAGCTTGCGGTCCTCGGCGACCTTGATCGCGCGCGCGTTCGCGCCGATCAGCTCCACTCCGTACTTCTCGAGGACGCCATTCTCGTACAGCGCCATCGCCACGTTGAGCGCCGTCTGGCCCCCCATGGTCGGGAGCAGCGCATCGGGCCTCTCGCGCGCGATGATGAGCTCGACGTACTCGGGCGTCACCGGCTCGATGTACGTCCGGTCGGCGACCTCGGGGTCGGTCATGATCGTCGCCGGATTGGAGTTCACGAGGATGACCTCGTACCCCTCCTCGCGGAGCGCCTTCGCCGCCTGCGTGCCAGAGTAGTCGAACTCGGCGCCCTGCCCAATGACGATCGGGCCGGAACCAATGAGCAGGATGCGATGGATGTCGTTACGACGCGGCATTCAGGAGATCGTCGATGATGGCTGCGCGAGACCGGCTGGGCGTCCACCCGGTATCCGCGCGGAGTTTGGAGTTGTCGCCTACGAGGAACGGAATATCGACGGCGCGGCAGAGCGACTCCTCCACCACCAGCGGTCCCGTGACACCGGCACGCGCGAGCACCTCGGCCGCGAGCGCCCCCACCGTGACCCCGTCGCCGCTGCATACGTTGTAGACCTCACCCACGCGTCCCCCTTCTACGAGAGAAATATAGGCGGAGATCACGTCGTCCACGTGGAGAAAATCGCGCACCGGCTCCACGTTGCCAACTGGCACCGGCTGGTCCGGCTGTGCGCGCGCCGCGACCGCGCGGCGCACGAGCGATGGCAGCAGAAATGCCGCGGACTGTCCACGGCCCGAGTGATTGAACGACCGGGTCGCGACAACCTTCACTCCTCCGCTGCGCGCGGCGGCGAGCGCGAACGCCTCCTGTGCGCACTTCGTCGCGGCGTAGAAAGTCCGCGGGAGCAGCGCCGCCTGTTCCGTCAGCGGCTCCGGTCCCTCGTGCTGCCCGTACTGTTCGGCACTGCCGACGATCAGGAGCGTCGGGTCGAGCACTCCGGCGAGCCGCTGCAGCCCCACCGCCTCGAGCAGGTGCACCGAGGCCGAGACATTGCAGTTGAGGGTATCCATCGGGTCCGAGCCGGCGGCAGGGACGAAGGCGATCGCCGCGAGGTGAAAGATGGCGTCCGGCCGAGCGCGCTCGAGCAGTCCGCTCAGAGTGCGCCGATCGACGCCAGGCCGCAAGTCAATCCCTCGCCACTCGATCTGCGCTAACTCAGTCGCGGTGAGTACCCCGGGTGGTGGGGCAGCTCCCAACGTGGTCCCTGTGATGTCCCAACCCGCGTCCAGGAGGGCGCGGCACAACCACTGGCCAACGAAGCCGCCAGCCCCGGTGACCAGGGCACGCCGCACGGTCACGCTGGAGTGACCGGCTCGGCAGCGTGCCTCGTGAGGTCGGCATCGACCATCATCCGCACGAGCTCCGCGAAGGGCACCGTCGGAGTCCAGCCGAGCTGCTGACGCGCCTTGGACGAATCGGCGACGAGTAGGTCGACTTCGGCCGGTCGGTGAAACCGGGGATCGACTTTGACGTACTGCTGCCAGTCGAGGCCGACATGCCCGAAGGCGGCTTCGCAGAACTGCCGGACCGACCAGCTTTCCCCGGTCCCAATGACGTAGTCGCCGGGCGCGGGCGCCTGTAGCATCCGCCACATCGCCTCGACGTAGTCGCCGGCGTAGCCCCAGTCGCGCCGCGCGTCGAGATTTCCCAGGCGGAGCTCGATGCTGCGGCCGAGTTTAATGCGGGCCACCCCGTCGGTGATCTTGCGGGTCACGAACTCGAGTCCGCGACGCGGGCTCTCGTGATTGAAGAGCAGCCCGCTCGACGCGAACAGGCCAAACGATTCGCGGTAGTTCACGGTGATCCAGTGCCCGTAGGCCTTGGCGACGCCGTAGGGTGAACGGGGATAGAACGGCGTCGATTCACGCTGAGGCGTCTCTTGGACCAGGCCGAACTGCTCCGAGGAGGACGCCTGATAGAACCGCGCCGTTGGAACTGTGCGCCTCATCGCCTCGAGCATTCGCGTCACGCCGATGGCGGTGTATTCCCCCGTCAGGACCGGCTGGGTCCAGGAGGTCGCGACGAACGACTGCGCCGCCAAATTGTAGATCTCGTCCGGGCGCACCGCCTCCATCGCGTCCATGAGCGAGGTCTGATCGAGCAGGTCAGCCGAGATCAGTTCAATCCGGTCGACCAGGTGTGCGATCCGCTCGTAGGGGGTGGTCGACGACCGTCGGACGATGCCGACGACACGATATCCCTTCTCCAGTAACAGTTCGGCGAGGTAAGAGCCGTCCTGACCTGTGATCCCGGTTATGAGGGCAGTCTTCACGAGAGGCAGAGGAAAGAGGTGAGATGTGAGAGCGGACATGGGGACCCGCCGAGCTTTCTACCAGCTGCGTTCTACCCGATCCCCTCGCCCCACTCTATCACACAAACGGGGGAAGCGCCAAGACGCTCCCCCCGTGGTGCATGTGCGTTGCAACGGCCTTAGACGGCGACGGCGATCCCACGAGGCGCGCGCTGGATCTTGCCGGCGTTCAGGCAACGGGTGCAGACCTTGATCTTCGTGACCTTACCCTGGATCGCGATGCGGGCCACCTGAAGATTGGGCTTCCAGGTGCGACGCGTCGAGTTGTTCGCATGCGAACGGTTGTTGCCGAACGCGACGCCCTTGTCACAGACGTAGCAACGATTGCGCTGAATGGGCATCGGATCAACCCTGGATGATTTCAATGCGCGCCATATCTGCGCCGTCACCCTTGCGGTGACCGGTCTTCAGGATGCGCGTGTAACCGCCCGCCCGCGTCGCGAGCTTGGGGCCAACAACCTGGAAGAGCTTGTCGGCGGCGGCACGCTTCTGCACATGCTTGCCCGCGAGGCGACGGGCATGGAGCGTACCCGTGCGCGCCTTCGTGATCAGCTTTTCAACGAAGGGCCGGAGCTCCTTCGCCTTGGCTTCAGTGGTCTCGATCGCGCCCTGCTCGATGAGCGAGGTCGCGAGGTTGCGGAGCAGCGCCAGGCGCTGCTCGGAGGTGCGGCGGAGGCTCCGCCCAGCTTTGCGGTGACGCATCGTCCTAGTCCTCTTCGTCGTCGGGAGCGTTCGCGGCCGCGCGGCTCGGTGGCGTGCCCCAATCGGCCACGCGAACACCATCCGTCGACTCTTCGAACTTCATGCCGAAATTCAGCCCTTCCTTCTCCAGAAGATCGGCGATTTCCTGGAGTGACTTCTTCCCGAAATTCTTCACCTGCAGGATCTGCGTCTCAGTCTGGCGGACGAGATCGCCGAGCGAGCGGATGCTGGAGTTCTTGAGTGAGTTGACCGAGCGAACCGAGAGAGACAGGTCGTCGATCGGGGTACGGAGGAGCTCGGCGAGTCGTGCGCCCTCGGAGCTGCCTTCCGCGCCCGGCACCGCAACGGCCGCGGCGGCTGCGGTCCCAAAGCTCGCGAAGTACTGGAAGTGCGTCTGCGCGAGCGCCGCTGCGTAGCTCACCGCCTCCTCAGGCGTCACCGTTCCGTCAGTCTCGACGGAGAGTGTGAGACCGTCGTAGTCGGTGCGCTGGCCTACGCGGGTCTCGGCGACCGAGAAGTTCACGCGGCGGACCGGCGAGTAGATCGAATCGATGCGCACGAGGTCGACTGGCAGGTTACGGTCCTGCGGGTGCTGGTCGGACTCCATGTAGCCGCGACCCTTGTTGACGTAGAGCTCGATGGAGAGCTCGCGGTCATCCTGGATCGTGAGAAGATGATGCGCGCCGTTCACGATGCGCACGCCAGCCGAGGCGTCCAGCTGTCCGGCCGTCACGGCGCCCGACTTCCGAACCTTGAGGCGCAGGATCGCGTCCTCGATGTCCTCGTCGAGTGCGAGTACCAGCGTCTTGAGGTTGCCGATGATCTGGTGGAGATCCTCGACGACGCCGACGATCGTCTGATGCTCATGCAGCACGCCGTCAATCCGGAAGCCCCAGACGGCGGCGCCACGGAGCGACGAGAGCAGCATGCGGCGCATGCTGTTGCCGAGGGTGTGGCCGAAGCCACGCTCGAGGGGCTGGAGCCGGAATTCGGCCACATTCGGATGGTCCTCGCGCTTCGTCATTTCGACGAGCTGCGGACGGACCAGTCCGCGGAGGTCGATCGTATTCGCCATTAGCCTTGATCCTTGAGTGGAGGTGTCACGATGACGTTAACGCGCCACCGACGCCGTACCCCGCCCCTGACGCGCGGTACGCCCGTAAGACTGTCAGGGAGTCCTTTCCTGCCAAGCCGGTGAGCGGGGAAGTAGGCGAGGACGCCCCTACGGGCGGCCTTCTCATTCCCCTGCTCCCCACGCCTGCCGTGCGCTTACTTCGAGTAGAGCTCCACGACGAGCTGTTCCTGCGCCGCGATCGGAATGCTCTGCCGCTGCGGACGCTCAAGCATGCGGCCCGAGAACGTCTCTTTATCGACGGCCAGCCAGCTCGGCGTGGCCCCACGCGACGCGACCTCGAGGGCCGCCGCGACGATGACGAGCTCGCGGGACTTCTGGCGCAGGCGGATCTCCTGACCCGGCTGCACGTTGAAGCTCGGGATGTCGACCGACTTCGCGTTGACCTCGACATGACGGTGGCGGATCAGCTGACGCGCGGCCTTGCGACTCGCAGCGAAGCCCAACCGGTACACCATGTTGTCCAGGCGGCTCTCAAGAGCGGCGAGCAGGTTGTGACCAGTCACGCCCGGGAGCGACGAAACGCGCTCGAACGTATTCCGGAACTGCTTCTCGCTCAATCCGTACATGCGCTTGATCTTCTGCTTCTCACGAAGCTGCTTCGCGTACTCGCTCACCTTGCGGCGGCGCGCCGTCGTCTGGCCGTGCTGGCCGGGCGCGTACGGGCGCCGCTCCACCGGACACTTCTCGGTGAAACACTTGGTGCCCTTGAGGAAGAGCTTCGTACCTTCACGCCGGCACTGCCGGCAGCTGGGACCTGTATAACGCATTGCTTAGACCCTCCGGCGCTTGGGCGGCCGGCAGCCGTTGTGCGGAATAGGAGTCACGTCCTTGATGGACTTGACCTGGAGGCCAGCAGACGCGAGCGCCTGGATTGCCGACTCGCGCCCGGAGCCCGGGCCCTGGACTTTCACGTGTACGCGGCGCATACCGAGCGACATCGCTTCGCGCGCGCACTGTTCGGCCGCGACGGTCGCGGCGAACGGCGTGGACTTCTTCGATCCCTTGAACCCGGCCTTGCCAGCCGAGCCCCAGGAGACGGCGTTGCCGTGCGGATCGGTGATCGTGATGAGGGTGTTGTTGAACGTCGCATTGACATGCGCAACCCCCTCGGCGTCGACCACCTTCTTGGCCTTCTTTCCGATTGCCATTACTTGGTCACCTTCTTCTTGCCCGCGATCGCGCGGCGCGGCCCCTTCTTCGTGCGGGCATTGGTGTGCGTGCGCTGGCCACGGACAGGCAGGTTCCGACGATGCCGGATCCCGCGATACGACCCGATGTCCATCAGGCGCTTCACGTTCATCGAGATCTCGGTGCGGAGCGCACCTTCGACCCGATACAACTTCTCAATCTCCTGACGGAGCTTGTTCACGTCAGTGTCAGAGAGGTCACGGATGCGCTGCTCCGAGTTGACCCCGGTCGCTGCGAGGATACGGCGGGACAGAACGCGGCCAATGCCGTAGATGTACGTCAGGCCGATCTCGACCTTTTTGTCGCGCGGAAGATCCACGCCGGAAATTCGAGCCATGGTCGGTTAACCTTGCCGCTGCTTGTGCTTGGGATTGCGCTTGCAGATGATGCGCGTCACGCCGGCACGCTTCACCACCTTGCAGTGCTCGCAAATCGGCTTCACGCTGCTGCGAACTTTCACGGGGACTCCAAAAGGCCGGACTAGACAGAGTGCATGGAAATGCCCGCTTTTCGGGCAGACACGCAGGATAATCAGTGGAGGCCCTTGACACAAGGGTCCTGACTCACGTGTACGGAGTGGGGCAGGTCGACTCAGTCGCGAAGACTGAGGAGTACGCGCTCGAGAGTCGCCGCAGGGTCGGGTGATGCCGTCACGGCCCGTCCGAGCACCAGATATGAGGCCCCGTCCCGCGCCGCCCGCGCCGGAGTCACTACCCGAGACTGATCGTGTGCGGCGTCGCCGTCGAGCCGCAGACCGGGGATGAGCGGGGAAAGCCCTGGAAAGGAACTCCGGACCGCGGCGACCTCATGCCCCGAACAGACAACGCCATGCGCCCCGCTGGCCTGCGCCACGGCGGCGAGTCGAGTGACCTCTGCGCCCAGCTCTGGCACGTCGCGCCCAAGTGCTACTCCGACCGACCGCGCATCGAAGCTCGTGAGTACCGTCACGACGAGAATCCCGGTGGTCGGCCCCGCCCCCTCCACCGCCGCCTCGACCATGGCAGTGCCTCCGTAGCCGTGCACCGTCAATAGCGAGACGCCCATGCTTGAGGCGCTGCGCGCCGCCCCCTGCACCGTATTCGGGATGTCATAGAGCTTGAGGTCGAGAAAGACTCGGCGCCCGATCGACTGCAGCCACTCGACCACGCGTGGCCCCTCGGCCGTGAAGAGTTCGAGGCCCACTTTCACGAAATCAGCGCGCGGGCCGAGTCGGTCGACGAGGAGACGCGCCGCAGCGATCGTCGAGACATCAAGCGCGATGATCGGTTGGGCGCGCAGGGGGGCTCTGCCAGTCGTGTTCACGAAGGCCACTCCAGGGTGCCGATCAGCTCCGCGATACGGGCGACGCCGCGGGCATCGCACCAGCGGGCCAGGTCGCGTACGAGGCGCCCCGGGAGCTTGGGATCCGCGAGGCCCGCAGTGCCGACGGCCGTCAGGCTCGCCCCCGCCATGAGGTATTGGACTACATCCGTCACCTGCTGAATGCCTCCGGCCCCGATGATGGGGACCGAAACTGATTGCCGGACCCGACGCACCGCGAGCACGCCGACCGCGAGGAGAGCCGGGCCGCTCACCCCACCAGAGCCGAAGCCGAGTACCGGGCGGCGGTGCTCCACATCGATGACGAGGCCAGGGATCGTGTTCACGACCGTGATCCCGTCAGCACCGGCGTCGACAGCCCGTTGCGCCATCTCACCGATCTGCGGAAGAGTCGGCGAGAGCTTGACAAAGATCGGCTTGCGCGTGGCTACGCGAGCGCCGCGCACCACCTCAGCAAGGGCGACCGGATCGGCGCCGAACTCCAGGCCGCCCTGCTTCACGTTGGGACAGCTGACATTCAGCTCGTACCCCTCGACGCCCGCGGCCTGATCGAGTCGGGCGACGACCGCTCCGAAATCCGCCGCTTCGCGCCCCACCACATTCACGAGCACCCGTGGACGACGGAGATGCGCGGCGATCCAGGGCAGGTCGTTGGCGAGCACGCCGTCGACGCCGGGGTTGGCGAGGCCGACGGCGTTGATCATCCCGCCAGCGAAGTCGGCGACCCGCGGTGCCGGAGCACCGTGGCGCACCTCGAGCGAGACCGCCTTTGTGACGAAACCGCCGAGCTCTTCGAGTGCCATCACGTCGGCGAGTTCACGACCGTACGCGGCCGTGCCCGCCGCGAGGAGGATCGGATTCTGGAACTGGAGCCCCAACACGGTTGACGCGAGCGACGAACTCATCGCGGCGTCGCCCGCAGGCGGCGTTCGTAGTGGTGGAGGTACTCGACCGCCGCGTCGGCCATGGCGGTCGCCGCTTCGAGCTGTCCGCTCTCGCTCGACATCCAGCGTGCATCCTCGGGATTCGAGCCAAATCCGATTTCCACGAGCACCGCGGGCATGTAGGCGGTCGAGAGGACGATGAGCCCGCCCTGCTTGACACCGCGGTTGGGCCCCTGATGGAAGGCGGCGAGCTTCTGCTGCACGACTGCCGCCAGCTCGCTCGACTCGCGCAGGTGCTCGTTGCGCGCCAAGTCATTCATGATGAAGGCCAGCGCGTCCGGCGGCGGCGCATCGGAGTCCGTCTCGAACCGGACCACGTCGTTTTCCATCGCCGCGACGTGCGCTTCGTCCTCGGTCCGGGCGGTCGAAAGGTAGAACGTCTCGAAGCCGCGGGCCGACGTCGGGTTCTTCCAACGGGGGTTCGCCGAGTTCACATGGACGGAGATAAAGAGGTCGCCATTCGCGCGGTTGGCGATCGGACCACGGTCGCCGCGCGCAATGAGCGTGTCGGTCGTGCGCGTCATGATGACGAGGATCCCCTTCGCCTCGAGTTCGCGTGCGAGCCGTTGCGCCACCGCGAGCGCGATCCGTGCCTCGGAGAGCGGACGCCCGTTGACCATGGCGCCCTGCATGCCGGGATCACGACCGCCATGACCGGCGTCGACGACGACGGTGTACCGGCGCGAAAGTCCAGCGGACACGTTGCTCACGGGCACCACCGTGGGTGCCGGTGCGCCACTCGGGACCGAGCGCGTCGCGATCGCCGGGAAGAGTCGAACCTCCGACCGCGCGTGGTCCCAGAAAATCCCGATGCCAAACCGGGGGATGATCTCGCTGAACAGCTGCAGCGAGACGTACGGCGCGCCGCCGATCAGGCGCGTCGACTCCAGCAGCGGGAGCGCGTACCCGTTGAACGTCGCGAACGGCAACCCTTCACGCAGTTCGAGCGTTGTGCCGTAGAGTCCCAGCCGCCAGCGTCCCTCGCCAACGCGATCGAGCGACCCTCCGAGCAGGCGCGCCACGACCGCGGCAGGCACAAGGCCACCGCCGGCCGATGGCGTCAGCCGCACGACGGTGTCACCCGTGATGCCCTTCACGCGAATGACACCACCCGGAGGGGCGCGAAACGCCGCACCCACCGCGAGAGCGACTGCCGCGACCACGAGGGGGCGGAGACGACGCATCATGATCGCGTCCGGAGCGCGCGCTGCATGTCGCGCTGATCGTCCTTCTCTTTCAGATCGGCGCGCTTGTCATGAAGCTTCTTGCCGCGTCCCAGGCCGATCCGCACCTTGGCTCGCCCGAGTTTGAAGTACAGTTCGAGCGCCACGAGCGTGAGTCCTTTCCGTTCGACCGAGCCGATGAGATGCAAAATCTCCTTCTGGTGCAGCAGCAGCTTCCGCGTGCGAGTCGGCGCGTGGTTCCAGATATTCCCCTTATCGTATGGGGCGATGTGCGCGTTGAGGAGCCAGACCTCACCGGCGACCACCACGGCGTACGCATCGCCGATCTGCACGCGGCCGTCGCGCAACGATTTGACCTCGGTCCCAGACAGCACCAAGCCCGCCTCCCACGTCTCGAATATCTCGTAGTCGAGGTGGGCGCGTTTGTTCCTGGCGACGGGAACGATGGAATCGTCGGGCGGCGGCTTGGTCATCTGCTCTGAAGAATGACGACTGAGCGTTGACTTGGGTATCCGTGTTCGGTACGTTTCCCGACTTGCCGGAGTGGTGGAATTGGTAGACGCGCTGCGTTCAGGGCGCAGTGGGCGACAGCCCGTGGGGGTTCGAGTCCCCCCTTCGGCATTCAGCGGCATCCTGACACCGTTGCACGAAAAACGACGAAGCGGGAGTCGCCTCACAGCGACTCCCGCTTCGTCGTTTCCACTCGCGGAATTAGCGACTGCCCGGGAGCACGGATGGTTGCACATCCTCGGGAAGCTCGGCCTCTCCGTAGGCCGCGCGCAACGACTCGGTGGCCTCCTCGGCATAGCGCTCCAGCAGTTCAATCGCGTAGGCGAGCGGGGCCCCCGCGGTGCGGGCGCCATCGCTCGCAAACGCGAGGAGACAGCGCCCCACGCGGTCCTCCGGGGGGATCGTCCCGCCGCGGAGCGTCATCGCTTCGCGATATGCGAGGAGGCGCTCGCTGAACTGTCGCTCGGCGAGCTCACGTCGGTCAATCGCAATGTGCGGATCGGCCCCGAGAGCGGCGAGGAGACCGGCGCTGACATCGGCGGCCGTTCGGTCGGCGAGCGCATTGCGCTCCGCAACGATCAGTCCGAGTGCCGCGCGCGCGTAGCGCAGTTCCCAGCGCGCATGATCGAGATCCCCGTTCGCTGCGGCATCGGCGAGCCACGCGGCGTCAGCCTCCGCCGGCTCGCGCCGGAGCGCCTCGACCACCCGGCGCGCACTCCGCGCGCGCACGCGCGACTGCCGCCACTCCGACGTGAACGGGAGCGGCACGGGCGACGCCTCAGGCCTGCAGTACGGGGAGACCCACGCGCTCTCGCACCTGCGGCTCCGTGTACAACAGGTCGGAGAGACGCACCCCCTCGAGCGCATCGTCGATCCGGCGTTGCAACATCATCCAGACTGGCCGAATGCTGCAATCACACGACTGCGCGCACCGTTCGGCGTCGAGTGGGTGCGTCTCGCAATGCAGATCGAACGTCACGAGTTCGGCGGCGCTGACGATCTCACGCACGGTGATTTCGCTCGACGGACGCGCAAGGACGTACCCCCCCTTGGCTCCCCGCGTACTCTGCACGATCCCGGCGCGCCGGAGCCGCAACAGAATTTGTTCGATGTAGTCGCCAGGCAACTTTTCACGCGCGGCAATCTCGCGACCCGTGACCGGCCCCTCGTCGGGACGCCTCGCGAGGTGCAAGGTGCAGATAACGCCGTACTCCGCCCAAGTAGTGATCCGCATTGCTTGCAAGATGCGCTCCCATGCCCAGTTGGGACAAGGGCGCTCGTGGCGGACCGGTGGCGTCAGAACCCGATGGACGAGAGCGGCTGGCCGAACGTCGAGATAATCGACAGTCGCGTCCGCGAATCGACCATGATTTCGCGCCCGCGAACCCGCAAGGCACGGGTGCTGCGGGTGACGTCGAGGGCAAGCCGCCACGCATCGAGATAGCCGGCGCGGATGGTCGCCGATCCGTCGTCGGTGAACGAGCAGAAAATCTGTTCGTTCGCCGCGCCCGACGACACACCGGTCGCGTAGCGCAACGAGAAGGTCATCTGCGATCCCGCGGACGGGGCCGCGGTCCACACCACGGGGAGGTCGAGGTTCTCGGCGGGCACGCCAATCGCCCCATGCGTGAACGCTTCGGCCGTACGAATCGAGATCGCGGTAGCCGGAAAGCCATCCACCGCACCGGGGATGGTGACGGAGAGCGTGTCACCGGGGGTGTACGGAATGCCAAGCGGATTGACGAGCGTGTAGAAACGCAAGGAAATGTTTGGGAGCGCCTGCATCGAATCGATACGACCCCCGATGCGCGTGAAGAGAAAATCGCCGGCATTTAACGTCTGCAGTCCGGGGTTGACCGCGGTGGTCGGATTGTAGAGCGCAACCACACAGGTGTCGCCGACCACCGGGACGTACGCAAGATCGGACTGATCGTAGAACGCGGCTTCGGGACGGATCACGTAGCTGCTGCCGCCATTGGCGTACGCCGCGACGGAGATCGTTCCGAACCGACCCACCGGTAGTGCCAGAGGGTCCAGGCACGCCGTCGTAGCGAGGAGAAGGACCGCGAGGGAGAGCGAGCGCGCGCGCATGTAACCGACGGGGAGGAGGGAAAGACGCATGAGGATATCTACCCGGTGTGGGGCTCGGAATGCCATCCGGTCAGGCGCGGCGCGGGAGCGGACGTGCCGCACCGGTCAGGAAGGGATTGCCGGTCACCTCGGTGCCGATGGTGGTGGCTGGCCCGTGACCAGGATGGACGCGCAGGTGCGCCGGGAGCGCCGTCAGTCGTCGCAAGGAGGCCGCGAGCGCGTCGGGATCGCAGCCCGGCAGGTCGCTCCGCCCGATTGAACCCGCGAAGAGGAGATCACCGCTGAAGCAGTGTTCCACTCCGATGAAGGCGACATGGCCCGGTGCATGCCCGGGCAGATGCCAGACGGTGAACGGTTCGCCAGCAAACTCCAGCAGCTGTCCCTCAGTGAGTGCATGCTCGGGTGGCTCCGGCTGCTCGAACGGGATTCCGTAGTTCGCCGCGGCGCGGGATCCGAGGGCATACATCTCGAGATCCGCGGGGTGCAGATGCACCGGCACGCCGGGCCAGACGCGACGTACGCCGCTGATCCCGCCAATGTGGTCGAGGTGCGCATGGGTGAGCCAGACGGCGACGAGCCGGGCCCCGAGGCGTGCGATCTCGGTGCAGATCCGCGTCGCTTCCTCTCCCGGATCGATCAGGATCACCTCGGCGCGGACCGGGTCGTGCAGCAGCCAGCAGTTCTCGTCGAATGCGCCGACGACGAGCGACGAGATGTTCACCCTCTGCCGGGGACGAGCATCGGTTGCGGCTGGGGTGCCGGCGATCCGCTCTTGCGCGCGGTGAGGAACTTCTCGACGGCGATCGCGGCCGTGGTCGCATCGCCGACGGCGGTCGTGACCTGTCGGGTGAGCTGTGCCCGCACGTCCCCGGCCGCGAAGAGGCCCGGAATGGACGTCTGCATATTCGAGTCGGTGATGAGGTACCCCGACGCGTCGTGTGCAAAATGACCGCGGAGGATCCCCGTATTCGGAGTGAAACCGACGAAGATGAAGATGCCGGTTGCGACCAGATCGCTCGCGGCGCCGGTCCCGGTGTGGCGGATCCTCGCGTGCGTCATGAGACCGTCCGCTCCGACGATCTCGTCGACGACGGTATCGAAGACGACTTCGATCTTGGGGTTCGCGAAGACGCGCTGTTGGACGATCTTCGACGCACGAAAGCTGTCGCGCCGGTGCACCAGAAAAACCTTCTCGGCATAGCGCGTAAGGAAATCAGCCTCCTCGCAGGCAGCGTCACCTCCACCGACGACCATGATCGTGTGGCCGCGATAAAAGGCACCGTCGCAGATGGCACAGTACGAGACACCCTTCCCGGCATACGTGATCTCCCCGGGCACCTCGAGCTTGATCGGCGTGCCGCCCGCTGTGACGATCACCGTCGGCGACAGATACACGTCGCCACTCTCGACCGTCGTCTCGAACAGACCATCGGCGCGCTTCTCGACCTGCTGCACGGGCGTGGAGGTGCGAATCTCAGCTCCAAACTTCTCGGCGTGCCCCTGGAACTTGGCCGCGAGGTCATGGCCGAGCACATGCTCAAACCCGATGTAGTCCTCGATCACCTCGGTGTTGAGCAGTTCTCCGCCGGGAAAGCCGCGTTCAAGGACGACCGCTCTGAGCATCGAGCGTCCGGCATAGAGGCCGGCGCACATCCCCGCAGGGCCTGCGCCCACAATCACCACTTCGTATTCATGCGTAGCCAACTGACTCTCCGTGCGGGCGTTTTTGATCGGGGAAATCTAGACGAGTCGCCGGAGCGGAGCCACCGGACCCAATCAGAACAGGCGATCTGCGACGGCGCTCAGGGCCCCGCGAGTTGTAGGACGGCGAGGGCCCCGTGACAATGCGATACCGTACCGATGAGGACCTCGGCGGGTCCCTGGGCCGCCGCGTCAGCGATGAGGCGGTCGGCCGCTACCACGTCGGCGACGCCGAACATCCCCACACCGTACGCGCGGTGTGCACAGTGAAACACCGCGGGCCCGTCGATCCGGCGACCCTGCAATCGCGCAGTCTCGACGAACGCGCGCACCGTGAGCGGTAGACTCCAGGCGCGCGGACCGCGCGTATGCGGGCAGGTGCGCGGCTCGATGCAGTTGATCGGGCACTCCCAGGTGGCAAAGCTCACATAGTGCGTGCCATCATCCCCCGCGCGCTGCCAGGGCACATCGAGCGCCCCGTCGAGCGGTGCGATACCGATCCCACGCCCCGGCCACCGCGCCCGTGCTCGGGACACGAGCCAATGCGACATGAGGTGGGGCATGAGCGGCGAGGGCACGATCGCGTCGACGGGTGTCGCCTCCACGCCCCGCTCGGCGGCGGCACCGAGATACTCGTTGAAGAAGAGCGCCCAGTCGCGGACGATCACCGTGACGTCCGCTGCATCGGCAGCGATGGCGCAATCGGGATCACGGTCCACGACGACGAGGCGCTGCCAGCGCAGCGCGCCGGCCGCTCGCGCACGGCGCAGCTGTCGGACATAGTACGATCCGTAGCAGCCACCACCGACCACCACGATGTCGCCGTATTCCTGAGCCTCGCGGGCCTCAGTGCCGGACACCGCGACCCCCGTCGACCCGCAGGGTCTCCCCGGTCACAAACGGCGCGTCGAGCAGATACGCGACCGCCTGTGCCACGTCGGCGGGGGTCCCGATTCGCCGCATCGGTGTCGCGGCGGCGAACTGCGCCGTGACGTCATGCGGCACGTCGACAGGCGCGAGCACGAAGCCCGGCGCGACCGCATTGACGCGCACGCGGGGCGCGAGCGCTGCGGCGAGGTGCCGTGTGAGTGCCTCGACGCCAGCCTTACTCACGCCGTGCACCAGATAGTCGGGCCAGGGTTCCTGGGCCAGGTGATCGGCGATATTGATAATCACGCTCCCCTCGCGCATCACGGCGGCGGCGGCCTGCGCGAGCAGAAAGGGGGCGCGCAGATTCAGGGCGATGATGTCGTCGAAGGCCTGGGCAGTGGTTGCCCCGATCGGTGTCCGGACCATGCCGGCGGCAGAGTTCACCAGGACGTCGAGTCCTCCGAACAGCTCAAGGACGTCGGCGACGAGTCGCGGCGCGGCCTCTGCGAGCCGCAGGTCAACACCGAACGCGCGCGCCTCGCCCCCCGCGTCGCGGATCCGGGCGACCGTGTCGTGCGCTCCATTTGCCGACGCGTGGTAATGCACCGCAACGCGCCACCCCTCGGCGCCAAGGGCAATCGCGATCGCCTGCCCGACTCGTTGGCCGGCGCCGGTGACGAGCGCGACGCCGCGCACCGCGCTGGTCACCCGGCTCGCACCCTAGTCACGCGCGCGTCTTGCGCCTCGAGCCAGGCCATCGGGACCTGCATCGCGCCGAGGACGCGACTCCCCTGCATCGCGCCATGCCAATCGGATCCGCCGCTCGGCACCAGTCCGAAGAAGTCGGCGAGAGCGGCGATGCGCTTCATGTCCTCGCCCGAATGCCCCGGATGCTTCACTTCGAGCCCGTCGAGCCCGAGGGCGACGAGCGGTTCGATGCGCTCACGCCGTCCCTCGGCTCCGGGGTGCGCGATCACGGCGATGCCGCCGGCCTCGTGCACGATGGCGATGCCCTCGGCGATCTCGAGCCGCTCTTTCTCTACAAAGGCCGGCTTGCCCGCCGCGAGATAACGATCAAATGCTTCGCGCGAATCCTTCACCAAGCCACCAGCGATGAGCGCCTTCGCAACATGTGGTCGGCCGACCGCGCCGCCCGCGGCGGCCTCGAGCACGGCCTCGACGGTGACCGCCACGCCCACGGCGTTGAGTCGCGTGACGATTTCGCCGGCGCGCGCCGTCCGGCGGTCACGATAGATCTCGAGCCGTGCCTGCATCGCGCTCACGTCCCGGATGTGCAGCCCGAGGAGATGGACCTCGAACGCGCCCTGATGCACACTCATCTCCACACCGGGAACAAGCCGCATCCCGAGCGCGTCGGCGG
Organism: Gemmatimonas phototrophica; assembly: GCA_945869195.1. Lineage (GTDB taxonomy): Bacteria > Gemmatimonadota > Gemmatimonadetes > Gemmatimonadales > Gemmatimonadaceae > Pseudogemmatithrix. The sequence continues at coordinate 42,932 of CAMBNV010000006.1, forward strand.
TGCGCTGCGCCTCGGGGATGCCCGCGAGCGTGTCATGGTCGGTGAGCGCGAAGGCGGCGAGTCCCGCGCGATGTGCGGTTTCGACCGCGACGACGGGCGAGTGTGCGCCGTCTGAGGCCGTCGAGTGCGCATGGAGGTCCACGCAGAGCGCCGGCGCCGGCGCCGGCACCCTTCCACCATCACCGCTCACTGCGCGTAGCCGGCCTCAGGGGACGTCTGGCTTGGCTGCGACTGACCGAAGAGTCGGCGCAGCTCGGCCTCGCCGAGCTCGGCGAGCGACTGTTCGCGCGACCGCGCACCGGCGGGCGAGTACCGCGTGACGCGCACCTCGCGCTCGTCGGCGACGCCGCTCACAAAGAGCAGGCTAAACTCGTCGGCGTCGTACTGCGTGATGTAGCCGCTCGGGTGGACGTTCCACTTTCGGCCTTCGATCTCGATAGTGCGCGTGGGCATCAGGCCAACTCCACAATGGAATAAATTCGCGCCGGGTCCAGCACCGGATCCGGCGAAGCCGCGTGGGCCGCGGCGAGCGATTCGGCGTCATCCGCCTCACAGAACTCGACAAACGCGCCGTGCAGACCCTTCTCCTCGAAGACCCAGTACCGGCAGCCGGTGCGCAGGTAATGCGCCTCACGGTGGTGGAGCCGCTCAAAGAATTTTGCGCGGTCGTGGGGCGTCACCACGCTGCGATGAATACTGAGTGAGCGCGGCATCTCAGCCAGCGACCGACTCGAGGGTCTTTTTGAGATCGGCCATGAAGCGGTCGGCGTCTGCGCCGTCCACTACACGGTGGTCAAAGCTGATCGAGAAGTAGGCACAGGTGCGAATGGCAATCGTATCCTCGCCATCTGGACCAGCGATGACCTTCGGTCGTTTTTCGATCGCGCCCAGGCAGAGGATGGCGGTCGTACCAAGCGGGATGATCGGCGTGCCCATGAGCGAGCCGAAGACGCCGGGGTTGGTGATGGTAAAGGTCGCGTCCTGCACATCGACCGGGCTGAGCTTCTTTGACCGCGCGCGCAGCGCGAGGTCATTCGTCCCGCGGGTGATGCCGGTCAGATTGAGGCCGTCGGCGTCCTTCAGAACCGGCACGATGAGCCCGGTGGGTTCGAGCGCCACGGCAATGCCGATATTGATGCGTTTGCGCAGGATCACGTCCGTACCGCTCACCGTGGCATTGAGCACCGGGTGACGGCGGAGATTCTCGATGACGGCCCGAATAATGAACGGCAGGTAGGTGAGCTTCTGCCCCGTCTCGGCTTCGAAGGCCAGACGCGTGTTCGCACGGATCCTGGCAATGCGCGTCAGGTCGATCTCGAAAAAGCTCGTCACATGCGCCGCGACCTGCTTGGCCTGACGCATATGGTCGGCGGTGAGGCGACGGAGCTTCGACATCGGCTCGACGACGTCGCCGGACCAGGCGCGGAATGTCGGCTCGTGGCCCTGACCGATTGGGATGCTGGTCGACGAGGGCAGTCCACCAGGCATCGACGGCGCAGCGGCCGACGGCGTGCCGCTCTCGAGGTACACGACGAGGTCCTGCTTGGTAACGCGGCCGGCGATGCCCGAGCCGGACAGCGCGGAAATATCGACGCCCGCGTCAGCCGCCATGCGGCGCACGAGCGGCGACGACTTGGTCCGAATGCGCTCTTCGAACGAACCGGCCGTGGCCGGCGGGCGCGCGGGCACCGATGGTACCGCCGGTGCGACGACGGGAGGGGGAGAGACCACCGCGGTAGTGACCGACGCTGGAGCGGCAGGCGCAGCGGCAGGCGCAGCGGCAGGCGCAGCGGCAATCGGCGCGAGCAACGCCCCCTTGTCAGTCTCAATACGGGCGACAACCGCGTTCACCGGCACGGTCGTTCCCTCGTGTACGATGATTTCGGCAAGCACACCAGCCGACGGTGCCGGGATTTCGGCATCGACCTTGTCGGTGGAGATCTCAAAGATGGGTTCGTCGCGCTTGACCTCGTCGCCGAGCTTCTTGAGCCACTTCGACAGGGTGCCTTCAGCGATCGACTCGCCCATCTGGGGCATGATCACGTCTATACGGGCCACGGATACAACCTCGCTCAGTTCTTGTCGTCAGAAGACTCGGGCAACGGCGACAGAGGGCGCCGGAGAGCCGAGACCACGAGCCACGGAAGGGTCAGGAAGCCAACACAGGCCCCGACCGCTGCATAAATGTACCAATCGCACGTCGGGATGCCGTCACAGGCCGGCGCCTTCATGAAGAAGGCGGCGCCCTTGGCGACAAGGACCGCGACCATGGCACCCGAGAGCGCCCCGATCCAGGCCATGAAACAGCCGATCGCGAGGAGGCGCACCCGCGAGGGACCCGCGCTGAGGGGCGTACCGCCGGCGCTGCTCACCAGGCCGCCAGTCGGAGCGCGGCCGTGACGATGTCCTGGACCTGCGGCAGGACGAAGTCCTCCAAGGCGGGAGCATACGGCAGGGGGATGTCGTGCGCCGTCACGCGCAGCACTGGCGCGTCGAGATGGGCGAAGCAGGTCTCACTGATTCTCGCGGTGATCTCACCGGCGATCCCGCCGGTGCGCGTGTCCTCGTGGACGACGAGCACGCGGTGGGTCTTGCGCGTCGTCGCGAAGATTGCCTGGTCGTCGAGCGGGGCCAGCGTGCGGAGGTCGATCACCTCGACCGAGAGCCCGTGTTCAGCGTGCAGCTGCTCGGCGGCTTCGAGCGACTTATGGACCGTCGCGGCGTACGTGATGATCGAGAGGTCCGTGCCTTCGCGTGCGGTGCGCGCCTTGCCGATCGGCACCACATGGTCACCGGCCGGCATGACGCCCTTAATCCGGCGATAGAGATACTTGTGTTCGAAAAAGAGCACGCAATCGTCGTCGCGAATGGCCGCCTTCATCAGGCCTTTCGCATCCTCAGCGGTCGCCGGATAGACGACTTTGAGGCCCGGCGTATGAATGAAGCCGGCCTCGGGATTTTGCGAATGGAACGGTCCGCCGCGCACATAGCCACCGCTGGGCCCGCGGACGACCATCGGGCAGCCGAGAAAGGCGCGATAGCGTGCCGTCGCGACATAGTTGGTGAGCATGTCGTACGCATTGGCCATGAAGTCGATGAACTGCATCTCCACCACGGGCCGCATCCCCATGTGCGCGGCGCCGGCCGCGGCGCCAACGATCGCGATTTCGCTGATCGGCGAGTCGATGACGCGCGGCTCGCCATACTTGGCCATCAGCCCGTCGGTCACCTTAAAGGCCCCACCGAACGCGCCGATGTCCTCGCCGATCAGGAAGACGTTCGGGTCGCGCGCCATCTCTTCGTCGAGGGCCTCGCGAATGGCCTCGAGATAGGTGATCTCAGGCATCACCGCGGCGCTCCTTTCGACGCATCCCAGGTGCCCCACCCCTCGGCGCGCTCGGTGCCGAGCGCAGAGACGTCGGCCCCTTCACGATACCAGAGCGGCCGCTCAGACGGCGGGTCGGCATAGACACCGACAAGGGCGTCCAGCGGCTGCGGGAGCGGTGAGGCTTCGGCAACGTCGGTCGCGGCGTCGACTTCCTGCGCGATGCGCGCATCGATGGCATCGAGCGTCGCCTGCGGCACCTTCTCGCGGTCGACGAGGACGCGCACAAAACGATCGATCGGGTCGTTGTCAGCGGCCCATCCCTCGACCTCGCCCGGCTGCACGTACGACTGGTTGTCGTGTTCGGCGTGCCCTTTGCGACGAAAAGTCATGAACTCAAGGAGGGAGACCCCCTCGCCAGCGCGCGCCCGATCGACCGCGCGTTTCGTGCAGTCATACACGGCGAGTACATCGTTGCCGTCGACCTGCTCACCGTAGACGCCGTAGCCGATCGCCTTGTCGACAAACTGCTTCGCCGCGGTCTGCTTGTGGGTGGGGGTCGAGTACGCGTACCCATTGTTCTCGATGATCACGACGAGCGGAAGCTTCTGGACGGCGGCGAAGTTGATCCCTTCGTGGAATGCGCCGGTGCTCGTCGCGCCGTCGCCGACGTAGACGAGCCCGACGCGATCCTCGCCGCGCATTTTAAATGTCAACGTGACGCCGGCCATCACCGGAACCATGTCGCCGAGCGGCGAGATCTGACCGAGAAATCCGCGCGTCTTCCCCGCTTCACCGAGGTCGCCGAAGTGGATGTTCAGTTCGCGACCACGCGTGGGCGAGTCGCCCCTCGCCATGTACTGTTTGAGGATCTCGACAGGCGTGGCACCCTTCACGAGCATGGCACCCATGTTCCGGATCAGCGGCGACATGACGTCGCGTGCCTCGAGCGCGTAGCAGGAGCCCACCGCGTCGGCCTCCTGGCCGAGCGAGCGAAAGAGCCCACCGACGACCTTGGTCTGGCGATAGAGCGCCACGAGGCGTTCTTCGAGTGTCCGGGTGAGGCGCATCCAGTGATAGAGCTCGAGCTTGCGCTCAAGAGGCAACGCTTCACCGAGGCTCGCGCCCGGGCCTTCACCGAGCCGCCGACGGCGACTCGACATCAATAGGCCGGGGCGAAGGAGTGGCGCGCATCGACCTGCGTGTGCAGCTGGACGAAGAACTTCTTCACGTTGCGGTCAACGCGGCTCTCGCCCATCTGATCGGTGCTCGCCTCAACGAAGGTGTAATGCCCCCCTTCCATGCGGACAGAGATCTCGAGCGTCGACGGAACCTCAGGGGTACCGACAACCCCGGTGAAGGTGCGTGAACGCTCGCGTGCGCCGGTCGGCCGGAGGCCGATCGTCGGAAAGAAGGCATCGGCGGTGGCGAGCACTGCGTCGGGATGCAGGGAGGTGCGATGGAAGTGGCGCATGACTGCAGGAGAGAGGATGTAGGGGAGAGGTGTTAGAGCCGTCGGACGGTCAGCTGCCCGGCGCGATTTCGTTCCGGACCGTCTGACGCCAGTCGAGGGTGCGCTGCAGGGCCTTGGTCGAGTCACGGCGGAACTGGATGCCGAGCGCCCACTCGCCCGCCGTGACGAACATCATGTTGGCGCGGTAGGTCCCAGCCTCAGGGCCGTAGCGAAAGCCGTTGTGGGTGCTCTTGCGGTCGGCGTTCGTCGCAAAGATCCGGCCCTCACCGTCTGCGACCGCTTCCTGCGTCGTCTTGTCGCGCACGACGACCGTGTACGTGATCCGCTCCAGCGCGCGCGCCGGCATCACGTCGGCCGTGACCCGAATCTCGAAGTCGTCTGTCCAGAGCCGGATAGCTCCGTCATCCGGCCCAGGTCCACAACTCACGGCGCTGGCCACCAGCAAGGCGGCACTCAGCAGCCGTACGCCCATCAGTCTCATCTGCGATGTCCTCTGCGTGATTGGTCACGGGCTGTGACCGTGGGATCGCCTACGAGCTGAAAGATAGCCACTGCCGCAGGCCGTGCGCGCCGTCTGTGGAGAGCCTGCCTCCGGCAGAGGACCCTCAGCTCCACGCCGAACCGCCCGCCGCGACCGCGGTGGACCGGAAGACGTGTCGGATCCGCTGCACCACAGTCACCACCGCCGTCACGGCTAACAGTGCCACGACCGCGTCGAGCACCCATCCATCGAAGGCGCGTCCAAAGAAGGCGGCGGGCGCTGCGAGCAGCGTGATCCGCTCCGGCCGCTCCAGCCACCCCACGCCCTGCATCTCCACCCCAATGAGCTCGGCGCGGGACCGCGTGTAAGAGGTGAGCTGGGTCGCCACCAGCGCAACGAGCGCGATGAGCACCATGGCGGCCTGTCGCGGCACCTCGTGCACCGCGTAAAAGACCAGGAAGCCACCGAACAGGAACGCGTCGGCGATGCGGTCGAGCGTCGCATCGTAAAAAGAGCCGAACACCGTCTCACGCCCGCTCCGACGGGCCACGGCACCGTCCACCACATCGAAAAATGCGAGCAGGCCCAATGTCCACCCACCGAGGGAAAACCAGCCGATTGCGTACAACACGCCGACCAGGCACGCGCTGACCGTGCCCACGGTTGTAATGACGTTCGGCGAGACGCGATGCTCGACGCACCAGACGATGATCGGCTCGATCAGCTGGAGATACCCCACCTTGATCCAACGCCAGAGCTTGAGCATTCGTCAGCGGTGACGGGGGAGTGAGCTAGTAGAGGAGATAGGGCCGTACGCGACGCTGGAAGGCCACGATCTCCGGTTGCACGCGATCGATCACTTCGTCAGGGTCGTCTCCGCGAAGCAGCGCGATCCGTGCCGACGCTGCCCCCATCCGCCGGTCGAAGGTGCTGGCCGTGAGCCGCAGCGAATCGGGTGCCGACTTGGCGATCGCCCAGAGCAGGGCCGCCCCGATGCGCGCCACCTGCACCCGCGCCCGCGCCTCGACGACGATACGCACACCCGGAATCTCCCGGCCGGCAAACTTGGCGTCGCCCGGCTGGATCGGCGTGAAGCGGACCGCTTCGAATCGGACGCCGCCGAGCCCTCGCTCTTCGAGCGCGGCCGCGACCTGCTTGGCATCGAGCCAGGAGGCGCCGACCTGCTGAAAGGGACGATCGGTCCCGCGTCCCACCGACAGGTTGGACCCCTCGAAGGGCACCAGCGCCGGATAGAGCAGCGCGCTCTCGGTTGTCCGCATCGCCGGCGACGGGATAGTCCACGGGAGCCCCGAGTCTTCCCACCACATCGAACGCCGATAACCCGACATTTGGACCACCGAGAGCTCGACGGGAATGTGCAGTTCGGCGGCGAACCAGCGAGCCATTTCTCCCATCGTCATACCGTGGCGCAGCGGGGCTGGATATAATGCGTATGCGGCGCCGCGGCGCTCCGGGGTGGGATCCTCGGGATTGGCGAGTGCGGAATCGAGCAGAAAGCCTTCGGCGCGCCCGCCGAGCGGGTTAGGGCGGTCGAGGACGACAAACGGGATGCCGACGCGGGCGGCCGCCCGCATCGCATAGACCATCACGCCAACATAGGTCCAGGTGCGCGTGCCGATGTCCTGCAAATCGAAGACGAGCGCGTTCAGGTCTCGGAGGAGGCTGTCGGGAGGTCCGACGGTCTCCCGGCGATACAGTGAATGCACCAGGAGCCCGGAACGCGCGTCGACCTGGTCTGGCAGGTTTTCCACGTCCTGGTCACCGCGAATCCCGTGCTCTGGCGAGAAGAGACGGACGAGCTGGACGTTGGCGCGCTTCACGCGCAGATCACCCTGGAGCAGATCGACGTCGGAGGTGCCCTTGGCGTCGACGCCGGTGTGGTTGGTGATGAGCCCGATCCGTCTCCCCGCGATCAGGTGGAGCGAATCATCGAGCAGAACCGTGATCCCGGGGCGCAGTGCCGCACGCTCCGGCGCTCGCCGCGCGCCCTGGGCGCGCGGCGGCGTGGCACAGGCCACGCTCGTCCAGAGCAGCAGCATCCCCAGTATCCGACCTCCGTCCCATACCGACTGATGCCTTTTCGACCGTTGCCCATGATCTTCCACGCGTCGTTCCTCCGGCTGGCCGGACTCTCCGGCATAGTTGCCACACTGTCGTGCGCCGCGCCTGCGTCGCCCGGTGCTCTGACGCCCGAGTCGCGCGGTGCCCTGCGCGACGTCCCGGCGTCACTGACCGCGCCATTGCCGCTCGCGGCGACTCGGTGGATTGACTCGACACTCGCCTCGCTCTCGTTGCGTGATCGCGTCGCCCAGATGATGATGATCTGGGTGCTCGGGGATTATACCAGCACGACCGACTCCTCGTTCGTTTGGGCCTCCGACCGGATCGCGCTCGATCACGTCGGCGGCGTGGTGATGTCGCTCGGGTCGCCGATCGAAGTCGCAGCGAAAGTGAATGCGATGCAGCAGCAGTCGCGGATCCCGCTCCTCGTGGCGTCGGACGTCGAACCCGGGCTGGGCCGACTCGAGGGCGGCACCTTCCTGCCGAATCTCCTGCGCGGTGGCGATGCCACCGTCTTGCCGAGCAACATGGCGATCGGTGCCAGCGGAAGCGTCCGGCATGCGCAGGCCGCGGGCCGCATCATCGGCCTCGAGTCCCGCGCGATCGGGATCCATGTGGCGTTCGCGCCGGCGGTCGACATCAACAACAATCCGGCCAATCCGGTGATCAACGTGCGCTCGTTCGGCGAGGAGCCGAACGCGGTCGCCCGGCTCGGCGCGGCCTTCGTGCTCGGGCTCCAGGAGACCGGCGTCGCGGCGACGCTCAAGCACTTCCCCGGTCACGGCGACACCGACACCGACTCGCACAACGCGCTCCCGATCGTGTCGGCCTCGCGTGAGCGCCTCGATCAGATGGAACTGGTCCCATTTCGGGCCGCACTGGCGGCGGGCGCAGCCGCCGTAATGAGCGCGCACATCGCGCTCCCCGCGATCTCGCGCGATTCAACACCGGCGACGCTGGTGCCGGCGATCATGCACGGCCTGCTCCGTGACACCCTCGGGTTCCGCGGCCTCGCGTTCACCGATGCGATGGACATGCGCGGCGTCGGCGCCGGCTACGGACTGGACGAGAGTTCGGTGCGCGCCGTCCTCGCGGGCAACGATGTCCTCCTCATGCCGGCCGACATTCCCGCCGCGATCTCCGCGGTGACGGCCGCCGTCGAGCGCGGCGAAATCCCCGCGGCACGCATAGAGGCCTCGGTCCGTCGCATTCTCGAGTACAAGATCCGAACGGGAGCGATCCAACGCCCCTTCGTTTCCCTCGATTCCCTGCGTACGGTCGTCGGCACTGCCGCACACCGCGCGATCGCGCAGGCCATCGCGAACGACGCGGTCACGCTGCTCCGGAATGACGACGGACAGATCCCGTTCGCGCCGCGCGGCCGCACCGCGGTCATCACCTTCACGAGCGACGCGGACCTCAGCGCCGGCCGCACCTTTGGCGCCGAGCTCCGCACCCTCCTGCCGGAGACGCGCCTGCTGCGGATTACCCCGGGGACGCCCCGCGCGCGTCTCGATTCCCTACTCCGCCCAGACGAGCGCGTGGTGTTCGCGACCTTTGTGCGCACGATCGAGGGGGAGGGGCGGTTCGCCGTCGGTGCGCACGTAGCGCGCTGGGTAGACTCCGTCGCAATCGCCCGACCGCTGACCGTGGTCGCGTTCTCGAATCCGTACGTCGTACGCGAGTTTGGCTGGGTGTCTGGCTACATCGCCACGTACGGCCGCGGCGACGCGACCGAGCGCGCCGCGGCACAGGCGCTCGCCGGACGCATTCCGTTCCATGGGCGCGCACCAATCTCCCTGCCGGGCTTCTACAGCGCCGGCGACGGCGCCCCCCGAGACACGGTGGCACAGGCCACGCTCGAGGACTCGCTCCGCACGATCCTCACGCGGGGCGTGCGCGACTCGGTCTTCCCGGGCGCGATCGCGGTGATTGGCGACCGGCGAGGTATCCTCACGCAGGTGAGCGCGGGCCGGATCGACTGGGCGGCTGACGCACCGACGCCGGACCTCAACACCGTCTGGGACATCGCCTCGCTCACGAAGGTCGTCGGGATGACGACCGCGATGATGCAGCTCGTCGAGCAGGGGCACGTGGACCTCGACGCACCGGTGCAGCGGTACCTTCCCGAGTGGACCGGGCCGCACAAGGAACGTGTGACGGTGCGGCACCTGCTCACCCACTCGGCCGGACTTCCGGCGTTCCGCCAACTCTGGAAACTGACGCCTAACGCCGACTCGGCGCGCGCGCTGCTCCTGAACACGCCGCTCGACACCGTTCCCGGCGCGCGCATGGTGTACTCGGACATCGGCGCGGTCCTGCTCGGCTTCGTCGTCGAGCGGGTGGCCCGCGAGCCGCTCGACCGGTACCTCGACCAGCGCGTGTTCGCGCCCCTCGGCTTGCGCGACACCCGCTATGCGCCACCGAATGCCTGGCGCTCGCGGATCGCACCCACCGAACAGGATCCTTGGCGCGGCCGACTCCTCCGGGGCGAGGTGCATGACGAAAACGCCGCCTTCCTTGGGACGCCAGTCGCCCATGCAGGTCTCTTCAGCTCGGCGAGCGACCTCGCGCGTTTTGCACGCATGCTGCTCAACGAGGGGGTGCTCGACGGCGTCCGTCTGATTGGCACCGCGACGGTGCGTGACTTCACGCGCGTGCAGAACGTGCTGGTGTCCAATCGCGCGCTCGGCTGGGAGACGCCCACGGGCACCAACTCCGCGGGCCGCGTGATGCGGCGACCTGCCTACGGGCACACGGGCTTCACGGGCACGTCAATCTGGATCGACCCGACGACTGACCGCTTCGTCATCCTGCTGACCAACCGCGTCAACCCAACCCGAGAGAACTCGCGGATCGGCCCACTGCGCACGGCCGTCGCCGACCTCGTCACCACGCGCGCGATCAGTGAGCGGAACGCGATCCACCGGGCGCCCTGAGCCAATCGCCCTGCCGGGATTCGTGATCGTCATCGCCGGCAGCTAGACACTCCGCACCGAGCCGTCCGGCTTGTTCCCGGCCCTTTCAGCCCTATATTGCAGGGAAGCTCGATTAGGCCGCGACCGCGGCCCAGAACTCATCATCACCGAGGCGTCCGATGAGCACCATCAACACCATGGAACTCACCCTCAGCATCACGCCGTCCGCCAGCGCCGAAGTCCATAAATTCATGACCGCAGAGCAGGTGGCGCCTGAAGTCGGCGGCCTCCGCGTGAGCGTCCAGCCGGGCGGGTGCTCGGGCTTCAAATACAGCCTCCTGATCGAGGACAAGCCTGCCGAAGACGACACGATCCTGAATCAGGGCTCGTTCAATGTGTTCGTCGACCCGTTCTCGATGCAGTACCTCAACGGCGTCGTCATCGACCACGTGACGTCGATGCAGGGGTCCGGCTTCACGTTCAAGAACCCGAGCTCAACCGGCGGATGCGGCTGCGGTAGCAGCTTCTCGGCCTGATCTAGAGTGGTTGTTGGTCGAACGCCGTCGCCGAAAATCATTCCAGCGGTGTACGAGGCCCGTGGTCCCGTTGGTGGACACGGGCCTCGTGCCGTTCTCACCGCGGACGCTCGGCATCCCGAGAGACCATCCCATCGAGGCCTATGTCGCCGACTGAACTGAGCAGTGGATTCAGCGCCCTCGACTGGGGGATCCTGGTCGTCTATCTCGCCGGCACTACGGCCCTCGGGGTCTGGCTCGGTCGCGATCAGAAGAACGCCCGCGACTATTTCGTCGCTGACGGCTCGATCCCCTGGTGGGCAGTCCTCTTTTCGATCGTGGCGACCGAGACAAGCGCGCTCACCTTCATCTCGATACCGGGCCTCGCGTATCTCGGGAATTTCACGTTCCTCCAGGTGGCCACCGGCTATCTCCTCGGACGGATCGTGGTCGCCTATACGCTGCTGCCCCGGTATTCCGAGGGGCGACTCGTCACCGCATACGCGCTCCTTGAACAGCGGTTCGGCCTCGCGACACGGCGCTTTGCCTCGGTGACCTTCATGGTCACGCGCGCGTTCGGTGATTCGGTGCGAATCTTTGCCACCGCGATCCCCATCGGACTGATCATCGGACCGTTCGTGCCAGCCGAGTATGTGACACCCGTGGCGATCCTCTCGCTCGGCGCGACCACGTTGCTCTACACCTATCATGGCGGCATGCGCGCCGTGGTCTGGACCGATGTGATCCAGACATTCGTCTACCTCGCCGGCGGAGTCGGCGCCGTCTATCTGATCGGCGCGGGCGTCGACGGCGGTTGGAGCCGCATCCTCGCGGACGCGGGTGCGGCGGGGAAACTGCAGTTCATCGACACGTACGCGGGCATCGACCGGCCGCACACACTCTTCGCTGGCCTGCTCGGCGGCGGATTTCTCGCCATGGCATCGCACGGCGCGGACCAGCTCATCGTGCAGCGCCTGCTCACCGCAAACTCTCTGCGTGATGCGCGTCGCGCGCTGATCGGTAGCGGCATCGCGGTGATCGCGCAGTTCGCCCTCTTCCTGCTGATCGGTGTCGGCCTCTGGTCGTTTTATCAGGGACGCAGCTTCAGCGCCCCTGACCAGATCTTCCCGACGTTCATCATCGAGGAGATGCCGCCGGGCATGACCGGCCTCGTGATCGCCGCGATCCTCGCGGCCGCGATGAGCACGATCTCAGGATCGCTCAACTCGCTCGCCGCCGCGACGACCCACGACCTCTGGGTGCCGTTCCGCGGCCAGGGGGCGGACGGCCCCCAGTTGCTCCGCGTTTCTAAAATCTTCACGCTCGTCTGGTTCGTCATCCTTATCGGTGGAGCGCTGCTATATCATGCGGAAGGGACGCCCGTGGTCGTAGTCGCGCTGTCGATCGCGTCGTTCACCTACGGTGGACTACTTGGAGGATTCTTCCTCGCGATGCACTGGCCGCGCGCCATCCAACGCGACGCGATCCTCGGAATGTCCGTCGGGATTGGCGTCATGAGCGTGATCGTCTTCGCCGGCCGGCTCGCGACGGCCATTCCGTCTCTTGCCGGTCCTCTCGCTCCGTTCATCGGAATCGCCTGGCCCTGGTACGTCCTGATCGGAACCTCGATTACCTGTGGCGCAGGGGTCCTCTCCTCACTCACACACGCCGCGCCCTCGAGGGCGCCTTACGCCTGACCAGAATCCAGTCAATGTCACAGCTCGTGGTGGGTGTCGATGGTGGTGGAAGCAAGACTGAAGTGATCGTCGCTGATGGTCGTGGCAAGGAGATTGCCACGCTCACCGGTGCGCCGTCCGCCGTCCGCCCAAGCGATGTGCTGCACTCGGCCGAGGTGATTGGTGCCCTCGTCCGTGATGCGCTCGCGCTGGCCGACTCGGCCGAGCGCCCTCGGGTACTCACCGTGGGCGTCGCCGGCGTGGGGCGAGAGCGCGAGCGTCACGCGTTGCAGCGTGCCCTCGACGGTGAAGGAATCGCCGACGAGGTCCAGGTCGTGACCGATGCCGACGTCGCAATGGAAGATGCGTTCGGCGACGGACCGGGGATTTTGCTGATCGCGGGGACGGGCTCGGTGGCGTTCGGCCGTGGGCCGACGGGCACCTTTGTTCGCTGCGGCGGGTGGGGCAACGTCTGTGGCGACGAGGGCAGCGGTACCTGGATTGGCCGCCGCGCGCTCAGCGTGATTACCGCGTCGCACGACGGCCGCGAGCCAGAGACGCGCCTGGCAGGCGCCGTGCTCACCGCGCTCCAACTTGACGAGGTGGACGATCTCGTCGCCTGGGCCTCGACAGCAACACCAAAGGACATCGCCGCGCTCGCCGTGCCGGTGATGACGCTCGCCGCCGAACGCGACCTGCGAGCCAACTCGATCTGCACGCTCGCCGCCGAGGAGCTCGTTCTCCATGTGCGAACCCTGGCGCGGCAGCTCTTCGTCGACGAACGGGCATCGCTCCCGGTCGCGCTGGCGGGCGGGATGATGCCTCGCGGGTCATTCTTGCGACGGCTTGTCGAGCACCGTCTCAAGTCCGCGGTGCCAGGCTCGCACCTCCACGGTGACGAAGTGCTCCCCGCTCGCGGCGCCATCAAGCTCGCCCGCAAGGCACTCGGGGGCGCCTAGGCCACGGTCTGTTTTGAGAACGGCGCCGACCCTCAGGGAGAGGGGGTCGGCGCCGTTCATACATTCACCGACGTCTCGAGCGAATCAGTCCTACTCGAAGTTCCGCGGCGGCAACCCGCGCCGCAGCCTCGAGTGCCGGTAGCCGTAGACAGCGTACAGTACGATCCCGATCACCAGCCAGATCCCGAAGCCCTTCCAGGCGTTGGCGGGGAGCCCCTTCATCACGAAGAAGCAGGCCGAAGCGCCACCCAGGCCAACGAACCAGACGAACGGTACCTTGAACGGCCGGTGACGGTCAGGCTCGGTCACGCGCAGCACGAGCACGCCGAGGCAGACGAGTACGAAGGCGAAGAGCGTGCCGATGTTGGTCAGGTCGTAGGTCGCGACGTCGTCGGCGACCAGCGCCGCGCAGGCAACCAGCACGCCGGTGATGATCGTCGTCACGTGCGGCGTCCGGTACTTCTTATGGAGCTTGGCCGCGCCCTCGGGCAGCAGTCCGTCACGCGCCATGGCGTAAAAGATGCGCGGCTGGCCGTACTGGAAGACGAGGAGCACCGCTGACATCGACACGACCGCGCCCGCGGAGATAATCCACCCGAAGCGTTGGAGTCCGGCCACATTGAACGCGTGCGTGAGCGGATCGGACGACGCGAGCTGCTGGTACGGGACGAGTCCGGTCGCGACCGCGCCGACGATCACGTAGATGAGCGTGCAGATCCCAAGGCCCCAGAGGAGTCCGCGCGGCATGGTGCGCTGCGGATCCTTCACCTCCTCGGCGGCCGTTGAGATCGCGTCGAAACCGATGTAAGCAAAGAAGACGACGGCGGCACCTTGGTGGATGCCGGTGAAGCCGTTGGGCGCGAACGGCGTATAGTTGGCGGTGTCGATGTGCTGCGCGCCGACGATCACGAAGAGAGCCAGCACGGCGAGCTTCACCATCACCATGACGGCGTTGACGCGCGTGCTCTCGCGTACCCCGACGACAAGGAGCCAGGTGATGGCCATGACGATCATGAACGCGGGGACATTAAGCAGTACCGGTACGCCCATGATCCGCGGCGCGGACTCGATCAGACCGTGAATCGCTGGGTTGGAGCTCGCCGCGGCCTGGAAGTAGCCGTGCGTGAGCCAGCCCGGCAGCTCGACGAACGGAGAGATGAGCGAGGAGAAGTAACCGCTCCACGAGATCGCGACCGCGACGTTGCCGACGGCATACTCGAGGATGAGATCCCAACCGATGATCCACGCGATGAGCTCGCCGAAGGAGGCGTAGCTATAGGCGTAGGCGGAGCCGGCCTGCGGAATCATCGCCGCGAGCTCGGCGTAGCAGAGGGCCGCAAGAGCACAGACTGCGCCCAGGAGCACGAAGGAGACGATGAGTGCCGGCCCAGCGCCGAACCGCAGCACCGCACCAGTGGGGCTCAGCGACCCGGCCGCCGCCGTGCCGAGCGTTGAGAAAATACCGGCGCCGATGACCGCGCCGATCGACAGGAAAATGAGGTCCTTGGTACCAAGCGTCCGCCGCATCCCCTTCCCGTCATCGGGAATGACATCGGCGATTGGTTTGCGAGCCCAGAGCGACTTCATGCGCGGCCCTCGGCGGCGGTGGATTCGGTCAAAGATCGGATGTCAGGGGAAACTCCGCGAGATGCAAGCAGCGAAAGTTACCGGCGCCTCTCCCTCAAGGCCAGTCAGCGCGGTGCTTCGGCCGTGATTGAGACCGTATCGCGGACCGGCGTCCCGTTCCGGACGGCCGGACGGAAGCGAAGTTCGGCGAGCATCTCGCGGATCTTGCGGTTGTAGGCGCCGTCGCGCGAGGGGTTGAACGCGATGAGCTTCGCCGTACCGCGTTCGTCGACGTCGAACCAGGCAATCATCTTGTACGGCCTGACCCGATTGGGCACCGGGAGAGGCAGCAGCGAGAGATTGGTGATCCGCGGCGGAGAGATGTCTCCCCCTCCCCCACCGGTACCAGCGCCATTGCCTGATCCTCCCCCGGTGCCGACTCCAGATCCAACACCGCCGCCGCTCCCGGGGCCATTCCCACCAGTGCCATCGTGGCCCGACCCGCCCCCCGCTCCTGCGGTAGGGGTGGTCGGGCCACTGGGAGTTTCCTCTGCAGGCACGGGCGCTGGAACGGAAATCGGCTTCGGTTCAGGCACCTTCTGTGGCTCCGGCTTCGGAGGCGGCACAACCGGCGGCGTGATTGCTGGCGCCTGGGGTGCCGCCAGCGGCGGAGCGACCTGGATATAGCGGAGGCGTTCTGGCCGCACGACATCGCCACCCGTGCCTCCGGAACCGCCACCTCCTCCACCGGCCGGCCCCGCTCCGCCCGCCCCTGCCGTCCCATCAATATCCAACTGTGTGGCAAGGAATGGCGGGAGCAGCAGCAGGAGCAGGACCAGGGCATGGAAAGCAAACGAAAAAACCAGGCCCTGCGGGCCACGACGATCCGGCTCCGGGATCCCGTGGAGGGGCCGAAGAATGCGGCGGGGCGTGCCGGAGGGCGGGAGGGCGGCGGGAGTCACGTATGGGGATCAGAGGAGGTCCGCGCGGCACCGCGTTCCCGGTCCAAGTCAGTCACAGTAAATAATACGGCGGACGAGCCGTAAAAGGTTCGTCCGCCGCATGGCCAACGGGCACAACCGTTCGCTCAAGGATCCTTGGGCGTGACGCCGATGACCCGGACGCCGGAGCCGCGCGCGACGTCCATCGCGAGAATCACGTCCTGATACTGGACCGCCGGATGCCCCTTCACGAAGATGATCTTATCTGGGCGACTCTCGTAGATCTCTTTGAGACGCGACGCAAGGTTTGCCTTGGTCAGCGGCTCCTTATTCACCGCAAAGGCGCCTTCTGGCAACACCTCCAAGACGATCTGGTCTGACGCCGTGTTGGCCGTGACCACCGCAGGCTGCGGGTCGGGCAGCTGCATGTCAATCGCCTTGCGCATCATCGGCTGCATGATCATGAAGATGATCAGCAGCACGAGCATGATGTCAATCATCGGCACCACGTTCGGCTCACTGTTGAGCGAGCCACCACCACCAACGCTCATTGACATGGTCGTCTCCTACGGCGCCTTGGAGGGTTGCTTGATCTCGTCACCGGCCACCGAAGACTCGGTCCCCGGCGTCTGGTCAGTGATTGCGGCCAAGACGCGCACACCGTTCTTCGACGCGATATCGATCGCGTCGAGAATCTTTCCGTACTCGAGTTCCTTGTGGGCCTTCACGTAGAGGATCTGGTCCACCGTGCGGGCCGAATAGATGCTCGTCAACAGGTCGGGAAGCGCCTCGTTGGCGATCTGCTTCTTATTCAGATAATAGTTGCCGAACTTGTCGATGCCGAGGACCTGATCATCGTCGGCCTCCGGATGCGCCTTCAGATTGACCCCCGAAGGCGGCTCGGCTGTGAATCCCGATGCAAGCGCCGGCGTCACCACCATGAAGATGATGAGCAGCACCAGCATTACGTCGATCATGGGGACGACATTCGGCTCTGCCTTAACGCCGCTCCCCGAGCTCATTTGCATAACGACTCCCGCGGTTCGAGGAGATTACTGCGAGATCGGGGAGGAGCCGGCCTGCGCCTTGGTGCTGAACTCACGCGTGAAGCGCGACCGACCAAACTCACCAGAGACACCCTTGATGAGGTAGTCAATCATCTCCTTGGAGACATACGTCATCTCGGCGGTGAGATTGTCGATCTTGGTCTGGAAGTAGTTGAAGAACCAGACCGCCGGGATGGCGACGAGCAGACCGAAGCCGGTGGCGATCAGCGCTTCGGCGATGCCGACCGTGATCGCAGCGATGCCGGTCGAGCCCGACGTACCCATGGCGGCGAAGGCGTTGATGATACCGAACACGGTGCCAAGGAGTCCGACGAACGGCGATGTCGAACCGACCGTCGCGAGGACGGCGAGACCACGCTTCAGCGAGACAATCTCGATGAGCATATTGCGCTCGATGGCGCGCTCGGCCGAGTTGATGTCGGAGACGGTGACCGTTCCTTCGGAGAGCAGCGGCTTGACTTCGTTGAGCGCTCCGCCGAGAACTCTGGCAACATGCGACTTCTTATATGACTGCGCGAGGTTGATCGCCTCGGCGAGGTTGTCCTCCTCGAGGAACTGCGAGAACTCAGGCGCGAACTTCAGCGTCTCTTTCTGGGCCTTGCGGAGACCCCACCACTTGCCGATGGCGACGGTGAGCGACCAGAGCGACATCACGGCAAGCGTGAACCAGATGCCCTTCGCGAACGGCGGCGAATGCTCGAAGATGTAGCCAATGTCCATATTCATGAATCGAGTCTCCTGATGCGACGGTGAGGAAGGGTCTGGACTACTTGTTGAGCGAGAATACGAACGGCTGCTGCACGAGCTGCTTCACCTTCCGTCCACCGACTTCCGCCGGCAGAAACCGCATATTCGGAAGCGCCTGGCGCACCGCCGACTCGAACAGGTCATGCGACTTTCGGATCACCTTGAAGGTCGCGACTTCCACGCGGCCCGTGGTGTCCACAACGAACTGCGCCAACACTTCGCCGGTCACATTCGCCGAGCGCAGGATGTCCGGGTAGCGGGGAGCTCCTGTGCCCGGCACCGGGGCCACCGGCTTCTCGACCTGGAAATCGAAGTACGGCTGGTCCGAAATGACCGTGCCGCCGACCACGCCCGACGCAATACCACCCGCGACACCACGGCCGGAGAAGTCCGCTTCGTTGGTCAGCTTCTTCGAGAGGTCGATCTCCGGAATCACGTCAGGGATGTTGATCGGTGCGGTGAGCACCTGGAACCCCTTCGCAATCGGCGGCGGCGCGGCCACATCGGGCGGCGGCGGCGTATCCGGGGGGGGCGGTTCGTCTTTCTTGATTTCGACGAAATCCACCTTCTGTGTCACTTCTTCCGCTACCGCTTCGGCCACCTGCTTCGTGGCGAGCACGGACATCGAGATGAGGACGCCGTGGAGTGCGATGGAGAACAGCGTCGAGCCCAGCGTGCGGGTCTTCTGGGGTCTCGATTCGATCAGATTATTGAACACGCGTACGTCTCCCAGAGTGAAAAGTCGCGTGACGGCGCCCCAGTGGACGTCGACCGTCACGGATAGTACGTGTGCTGACCGCGAGCCGTAATCGGAGAAAGATTAAGTTTCGCTTACTAATGAGGACCGCGCGGTCACTCCGCCGATGCGGACGGGAGCGACCGTCGTTCGACGGGCGGCGGCGCGGGGAGCATCACCGTGAAGGTGCTCCCTCGACCAAGCCGTGAGGCGACGTTGATCATGCCGCCGTGCGCCTGGGCGATCCACTGCGCGATCGCCAGCCCCAGCCCGAAGCCGCCACGCTCTGTCCCGCGCGCGCGCGCGCGATCAGCCCTCCAGAAGCGGTCAAAGATGAACGGTAAGTCGGCCCCCGCTAGTCCTAGACCGGTGTCATGTACCGCAAACGCGACCTCTTCTCCGCGACGCTCTAGCGCGACGGTGACGGTCCCGCCGCGCGGCGTGTACTTGATCGCATTAGTGAGCAGATTTAAGAACAACTGCCGTAGTCGCACGGGGTCGCCGTGCACGACAATCGGCTCGATGGCGATCAGCCGGACCTCGATGCCAGCCCCCTCTCCAAGGATTTCTGCCGTCTCGAAGACGTCCTGCACCAGTGGCAGGAGATCCACCGGCTCCCGATCGATGTCGAAGCGTCCCTCGTCAGCGCGCGCGAGTGTCAACAACGAGTCCACGAGGTTGGCCATCCGCGATGTCTCGGCGAGCGCCTCCTCGAGGGCAGGCAGTTGATCGCCGGAGGCGTGTGACGACGCCATGGCGCGCTCGATGTCAACGCGGAGCACCGTCAGCGGCGTCTTGAGCTCGTGGCTCGCGTCGGCCGTGAAACGCCGCAGGGCGCCAAACGACCCCTCGAGCCGGGCGATCATCGCGTTGATCTTTTCAGCCAGCCGATCGAGCTCGTTCTCTTGGCTCTCCACGGGAAGGCGCCGGTGCAGCGAGCGCCCGTCCTCGATCGCCTCGAGATCAGAGATGAGGTGGTCGACCGGTTCGAGGTTCGCTCCCGCGAGCACCCAGGCCGCCACGATTGAGAGCAGGAAGATGAGCGGAAAAGCGAAGAGAATCGGCGGAAAGATCTCGAGCTTTGTGATGTCCAGCTCGGCCGCTGACTCGGCCGACAGTACGCGCAGGCCGCTACCGCGGCTCCCGGACTGTTCAAACCGCACCCGCGCCATCAGCCGCACCGTGTCGAGCGAGACAAACCCCGCGGACTGCGCGGGAGAGAACACGCGGACTACGGCGCGCGCCAGCTTGTCCTGGTCGGCCTGCACAAGCAGCGCGACCTCCGGGCTCGAGTAGAGGAGCCTTGACGAGTCGGCGACGATCACGTACCCGGGGAGCGCGCCAAGCCGGCTCACAATACTCGCCGAGAGCGGGGGCGGGGCCATTCGTGACTGCTCAGCGACGATCACCCGGTCGTAAAGTCCTGTGCCCGCCTGCTCGATGATCCGCGCGCCAAGCCTCGCGACGCTGTCCACGCGGCGTTGCAGCGCACCCTCCGCCGCCGTGCGGCTGGCCGAGAGCATGACGCCAGCGAAGACGAGCAGCGTCGCACCGAGCACGCAGGCATAGGCGACCGTCAGGCGAGCGCGGATCGTTTTCACGTCGGGTCCTCAGCCCTTGAGAAGATAGCCAACACCACGCACCGTCGTGATGAGTTTCTTCTCGTGTGGCGCGTCAAGCTTTTTGCGGAGGTGGTTGATCACCACATCCACGATATTCGTCCCCGGATCAAAGTGATATCCCCAGGCGTACTCGGTGATGAGCGTGCGCGAGAGCACACGCCCCGCGTGGCGCGCGAGATACTCGAGGACGAGGAACTCCTTGGGTGTGAGGACCACCGGCAGTCCCGCGCGCACGACGGTACGCGCTCCGAGATCGATGACTAGATCGGCAACCGAAATCTGCGGCGACACCATGGCGCGGGGACGCCGCGCGAGTGCTTCCACACGCGCCAGCAATTCCTCAAACGCGAACGGTTTGGTGAGGTAATCATCGGCGCCGGCACGGAGCGTCTCGACCTTTTCATCGATGGCGTCCTGGGCCGTCAGCACGAGGACAGGCTTCTCGAATCCCCGAGCGCGCAGATTGCGGAGCACCTGCTGCCCGGAACGGCCGGGAAGCCGCAGGTCGAGCACGACGATGTCGTAGGGCTGTGATCGGGCCCGGGCCTCCCCCTCCGCACCGTCGGCGACGAGGTCCACGGTCCACCGCTGCTCCTCGAGCCCGCGCTTGACGAACTGGCCGACCGTGGGGTCGTCCTCAATCACTAGGACTCTCATCTACTCGACGACCGGGAAGAGGAGGCGGCAGGGTGACAGAAATCCGATCAGGCGCACCGCGAACCCATGACCGATGCTGCGCCACGACCTACAGCTTCGCGATCTCGGCTAGGATCTCGGCATTCTCGCGCCGGGTGCCCGGGTTAACCTCGACGTAGCTCCAACGCACGACCCCGTGCTTGTCGATCAGGAAATAGGCGCGGTTCGAAAAGAAGCGGTCGGCGAGCAGCGTGCCGTAGCTGCGCGAGACGTCTCGCCGAAAATCGGAGGCGAGATCCACCGGCATCGCGTACTTCGCTTTGTACTCCCTGAGCGACGGCACGGCGTCGACGCTAATCGGAATCACAGCGACATCCTGTGAGGTGAAGTCCGCGTAGTCCTCGGTGAAGGCGCACATCTCGGCCGTGCAGGTCGAGGTGAACGCGAGCGGGAAGAACGCCAGCAGCACGTGCTGCTTGTCGCGGAATGACGAGAGCGTGATCGGGCCGCCCGTACCGTCGAGCGTGAAATCAGGCGCTGCGCTGCCGACCGCTGGGACCGCGTGAGTCATGACGAACCCTTCGAAAGGTAGGTGATTCTACGCACATGGAGCGTATCGGGATCGAACCGATGACCCCCTGCTTGCAAAGCAGGTGCTCTCCCAGCTGAGCTAACGCCCCTTGAACGGACGGAATATACCCGAGATTCACCCGGAACAGTGAGTCCCCAACGGGCCGTGCCATCCCCCCGGCTCTCATCCGCGCTCGTTGCCGTTGCAGCCGCCTGAGCGAGGGAAATGCGCCAGTCGGCGCGCCGCCCTCGGCAACTCGACACACGAGCGAGTTACTCGTGCGCCGGCAGCGGCTCCATCGTCTCGGCGTTCACGGGAATCTGCACTTCATCCCGGAACGGCGACGTCATCTTGAACACCTGTGCCTGGGGGAAGGCATCCATAAACTGCGAGTAGCTCCAGAGGAAAATGCCGAGAAAACCGAGAAAGATTCCGATTTCCCAGATACCGAGTGGCGCCTGAGCGACCCGGGTACCGTAGACCGACGGATAGACCTCAGTGTAGCGCGTAAGCCAGAGGCCGACGAACGAGCAGACCGCGAAGAAAATCATGCTCGGCGAGTAGAGCTTCGCCTTGACCGAGAGTAGTCCGAAAAATGGCAACACAAACGTCAGGATCGCTGCGAGCATCGTGGTCGTGGTCCAGGCGCCGGTGAGCCGCAAGGTGAAGAAGTGCGTCTCCTCCGCGAGATTGCCGTACCAGATGATCAGAAACTGCGAAAAGGTCAGGTAGCCCCAGAACACGGTGAACGCGAACGCCAGCTTGCCGATGTCGTGGTAATGCTTGTCGGTCACGAGTTCTGGCAGCTCGGGGAACTGCCCCTTCCACCACCGCAGGAGCACGGCCCACGTCATGAGCGACAGGAGCCAACCGCCCATGAAGAACTGCCAGCCGTACATCGTGCTGAAGAAGTGGAAGTCAAGCGACATCGAATGGTCCCACGCGAGCATCGACCAGCCGAAGCCGAACACGATCGCCATACCGACGGCAATCTTGCCCTGGAGCGAGTGCGTCGAGTGCAACTCGCGACGCTCTTCACCGAACGCACGGCGCATCTTTGCGCGCAGACCGGCCGCCCACGAGGCGCCGTGCTCGGGCACGATTCCGACGTCAAGGCGCACCGAGGTCCAGACGTACCAGAGCTGAAGCGCCATGAGTCCACCGAACACCACGACCGAGCGGGCCAAGAAGAAGCCGTGATTGAACCAGGTTTCTTTCTCTGGGATCAGCTCGCCGGTGCCGACGAGGTTCCACCACGGATAGATGTGCGACTTCCCGCCGACGATGATCACGAGCAGACCGACCGCCGCGAACGGCAGGAACGCCACATAACCCTCAAGAAAACGGATCACGCCGCGGGACCAGCGCGCGGTCGTGATACGCTGCGTGGCGGAAAACATCACCGCAGCCGAGGCGATGGTCGTGAAGAAAAGCCAGTTGACCAGAAAAGAGTGCCAGGCGCGATCTTCACCAATCGCGACACCGATCACGAAGAGCAGCATCCCGGCAATGCCCATGGCGAGACCGCTCTGCTTGGCGATCGGAGGCATCGATTTGGACTGCAGAACGCCGACGAACTGGTCGCGCGGCGGAGAGTAGTGGTGCTGGCCGCTCATTCGTGACCTCCAGTGTTCCCTGCCGGCTTACCGGTCTGGGCAGCCTTCTCGGCCTTGGGCGTGATGCCGGTCGTGGCCGGCTTCAGATACACGGAGGGGACCGTCGGGCCCACCGCCGAGACACCGGGCAACTTGTCACCCGTCTGTCCGGGGAACCCCAGCGGACCAGTCGCGACCGGATAGCGGCCCTGCAGGCCGCGGACATAGTTGATCACGTCCCAGCGCATCGCCTCAGGAATCCGGTTCTGAGGCGGCATAAGACCGCGGCCGTTTCGTAGCATCCCGAAGAGGTAGCCATCGGTACGCGCCTGCGTGGCCGCACCGTCGATCGCCGGGACGAACGCCATGCCCGACACGACCGCAAGCGTTCCTTTTCCATCGCCGAGATCGCCATGGCAGACGGCGCAGTTGACCTGAAAGATCTTCCGCCCGTTCACGAGCGAGCGCTCGTCTGCCGCCACCGGATTGGCGATGCCAGACATCGAGTCGACCGTCGCCGGCATCGGCGCGTACGAGACCTGCCACGAGGCCACGGTGATGCCGTTTGTCGGCACGGAACCCTGTGGATTGCCGCGGAACGGCGTGGTGTCGCCGGCGACCGTGTCGGTGGAGAAGTACTGCCAGGTGCCCACGGACGGCTGCTGTTTCATGTCGGTCAGCCACTCTTCTTGCGTGCACGCCCCGAGCAGGAGTGGCACGGCCAGCGCGGCCAGTCGACGCATGTTGTTAGCGCTCACCGCGCACCTCGACCGCACCATGGCGGCGCAGAATCGATTCGACCGCGGCGAGCTTCTCCGGCGCACACTCGCACCAGACGCCGAAATGGCTGGCACTGAAACGCGCATCGTACCCGACGGTCGTCGTCAGCCGTGGGATCCCAGCCAAGTAGAACATGCCAAACACGGTAGAGAGCGCACCGACCATGACCATCACCTCAAACCCGAACACCGTGTAGGGAATCCAGGTCGAGATCGCCTTGCCGCCGACGACCAGCGGCCAGTATTCCGACCCCCAGATCGCGAGCCAGTAGCCGAAGATGGCGCCAGAGAGCGCACCCACGAGCGTGAACTTCCGGACCGGCGACTGCGGCGGGTCGATCGCCTGTTCGAGTTCCGGCCGCGGAGTCGGGGAATAGGCGGTCACCTCTCCGAGCTGTTTTTGCTTCAACTCCTCGATCGCTTCCACGGTGCTGTCGAGCTCCGTGAAGACGCCCAGCATGCCACGCATCATCTCAGTGCCCTCCGTGGTGGTGCGAGTCCGTCTGCTTCATCTTGGGCGGGATGATTTCCTTGATCTCAGCCAGCGCCATGATCGGTAGCTGCTTGATGAAGAGCAGGAACCACATGAAGAACCAGCCGAACGAGCCGATCAGAAGCCCGTAGTCAACCCAGGTCGGCACGTAGCTCGACCACTGCCAGGGCTCGACATCATGCGAGAGGGACGGCACGACGATCACGAAGCGCTCGAACCACATGCCGATATTGATGAAAATCGACAGGATGAAGAGCCAGGTCGGGTTGCGGCGCAACTTCTGCGAGAACAGCGAGAGGGGGAGGATCATGTTGCAGGTGAGCATGATCCATGCGGCCCACCACCACTGCCCGAAGACACGGTTCCAGAAGTAATCCTGCTCGTACTGGACCCCGCCGTACCAGGCGATGAAAAACTCGGCCACGTAGGCGCAGCCCACCACGATGCTCGTGAAGAGCACCATTTTCGCCGAAGCATCGAGGTGATTGAGGGTCA
Source organism: Gemmatimonas phototrophica (assembly GCA_945869195.1). Taxonomy (GTDB): domain Bacteria; phylum Gemmatimonadota; class Gemmatimonadetes; order Gemmatimonadales; family Gemmatimonadaceae; genus Pseudogemmatithrix. The sequence continues at coordinate 67,610 of CAMBNV010000006.1, forward strand.
CATAGTGGCGCAACCCGAACCAGCGACGCATCGGGATGATGATCGTCCAGACCATCGCGAAGCCGGAGAAGATGGCGCCGGCGACGAAGTAGGGCGGAAAGATCGTCGTGTGCCAGCCCGGCGCGATGCCCAGCGCGAAGTCAAACGACACGATCGAGTGGACCGAGAGCACGAGCGGCGTAGAGAACGCCGCGAGGAACAGGTAGGCGCGGGCGAAGTGGCGCCACTCGCGCTCGCTGTTGCGCCAGCCAAAGCTGAGTGCCGACAGGATATGCTTGCGCAACGGGTTCTTCTCCCGGTCACGGAGCACGGCGATGTCGGGAATCAGGCCAACGAAGAGGAACGTGGTGGAGATTGTGAGGTAGGTCGTGATCGCGAAGACGTCCCAGACGAGCGGCGACTTGAAATTCGGCCAGAGCATGCGCCAGTTCGGATACGGGATCAACCAGAAGAACTTCCAGGGGCGACCGATGTGGATGATCGGAAAGAGGCCCGCCGTCATGACCGCGAACACCGTCATGGCCTCGGCGGCACGATAGATCGTCGTGCGAAATCCGGCACGGAACAGGTAGAGAACGGCCGAGATCAGCGTGCCGGCGTGCCCAATGCCGACCCAGAACACGAAGGTGATGATGTACACACCCCACATGACCGGTGGATTGTACCCGGCTACGCCGAGGCCTTCGTGGATCTGGTACGACCAGGACAGGATGCCGAATGCAAGACAGGTCAGCGCGATCAGAAGACCGCCAAACCAGGCCTTGGTCGGCTGGAGGATCTGCAGGATCTCCCGGTCGACCTGGTCGTAGTCCTTGACCGCCGGGAGCTGAATGTCGGCCGACGCGATGTTCGGCCGGCGCGGCGCGTCGGGATGCGCGATCTGTGCCATGATCCGCGTCCCCTTAGGCCGTCGCCGACGCAGACGGCGCCGGATGGTTGACCTTCTTCAAGTAGACCACCGCCGTGAAGGTGTTGAGCTCCTCAAACACGTGGTACGCCCGACGGTCCTTCGCCCACTGCGCGACCGACCAATTCTCGTCCGCCGCGTCACCGAAGATGATCGCGCGGGACGGACAGGCCTGCGCGCAGGCGGTGGTGAACTCGTCGACCTGGAGATCGCGCTGTTCGAGCGAGGCGCGATTCTCCGCCTCCTTGATGCGCTGCACACAGAAGGTGCACTTCTCCATGATGCCTTTGTTGCGCACCGTGACGTCCGGATTGAGCTGCCAGTGGAGTGGTTCCGGGAACGCGTATTGCGTGCGCGACGGGTCGCCGTAGCCGAACCAGTTGTAGTACCGAACCTTGTACGGGCAGTTGTTGGAGCAGTAGCGCGTTCCAACGCACCGGTTGTAGACCTGCACGTTGAGGCCATTTGGCGCGTGGTAGGTCGCGTACACCGGGCAGACGGGCTCGCAGGGAGCATTGCCGCAGTGCTGGCACATCATCGGGATGAAGCGCGTTTCGAAGTCCGGCTGTTCGGGATCGAACTTCACGTCCTTCGGTTCACGGTCAAGTTCCCAGTAGCGCTCGAGGCGGATCCAAGCCATCTCGCGCGAGCGCGTGATGTTGGCGCCAAATCCCGTGCGGTCGGGAAGAATCTGCGCGCCCTGCCACGAGGCCCCAACGGTTGGGATGTTGTTCTCTGCGTAGCAGGCGGTGACGCAGGCTGAGCAGCCCGTGCACTTCGCCAGGTCGATGGTCATCGCCCAACGGCGACGCGCCGCACCCGACCAATGGTCGGGGGCGTACTGACCCTTATCCTTGCTCCCGGGAACCCCGAGATCGCCCTGCGCATCGTTCGCGGTCGGTGAGCGGAGTCCCGGGAGGAACTCGGTGCTCGCCTGTCCATCGAACAGATGCGGATGCTCTTGCACGCCGGCGAGCAGCGCCGGCAGCGCGATCGCCTGCGCGATGCCGCGTCCGTGCTGCCGGCCAGAGCCCTCGATCGTGACGATGCGCTGGTTGCCGCTCGCCTTGACGACCGTGGCCTTGGTGCTGCCGAGCGCCGCAGCGCCGGAGCGCGCGTCCTCGCCGCCCGCGTAGAGCGTCCAGGCATTCTCCCCCGCGACCGCATAGCGGCCGGCGGCGGTGTGACCGCGGCCGACTTGCACGGCGAGCGTATCAGGGCGGATGCCGATGTACACAAAGGCTGGCGCGGTGAGCGCGCCGGCCGCCGACGTCACGGTCACGAGATCGCCGTCGATAACGCCGATGGCCAGCGCCGTTTCGGCGTGCATCTCGACGACGGTCTGCCAGACGATCTTCGTGACCGGATCTGGTAGCTCCTGCAACCAGGGCTTGTTCGCGCCACGCCCATCCCCGAGCGTCGGCGACGGATACGTGATCAGGTGATAGGCACCAACCTGCTCAGTCGCCGTGGCGGGACGCGGCGGCGCAGAGGGCGGCGTGCGTGTGGCCGCGCTCCCCGACATCATCGCGGAGGGAAGCGCGTTCTTGAGCGCGGCATTTCCGCCGACGCGGCTCGCGATCCAGCCCCGGTAGTCGCTGACAGGGTAGCGCGACGCCATCGTCTGGTCACCCTTCGCGATGGCGAGGAGCACGTCTCCCGTGGACCGCGAGTCGAACACCGGGTCCATGGTGGGCTGCTGGAGCGAGAGCAGGCCCCGCGTCGGCTCCGCGTCGCCCCAGCTCTCGAGGGCATGGTGGTCGGGGAGCACGAGGTCGCAGAGCGACGTCGTATCGTCGGGCACGCTCGAGAACGAGACTTTGAACGGCACCTTCGAGAGTGCGGCCGCGAAGCCGACCGACGGGGCCGTAGTGTAGGCAGGATTCGCGTGGCGCACGATCAGCATCGGCACGTCGCCGGCGTTCATGCGTGCGGCGAGCAGGCGCATCTCGGCGTGGCCGGCCACGCCCTCGAACGCGAGATAGCCCTCGGACGGGAGGATGGTCGTCCCGACGTTTCCGCGCTGTTTGTTGAGCTCCGCGACCGCGGACGCGAGCTCACTGGCATCGGCGCCGAAGCCACCCGAGAGGATCGCACTGGCGGTCGCGCCGCGAACCTCAGCGGCGAGACCCTCAATGAGTTTCTGACCGACACCCGCCGCTTTGGCCGCCGCGGCGACCGAGCCACGCCCGAGCAACGCGTTCACGACCGCGAGTTCGGTACCCGGTCGTGCCGGGATCCACTGGTCGGCGTTGAGACCGGTGAGCGAGCGGCGCGCGCCAACGTAGATGAAGCGCGGCGCGCCCTCGACCTTTCCACGTGCAGCGGCGAAGGCGAGCTGTTGCGGGACCGGAAGACCCCAGCCATCGAGGAAGTCGGCACTGAAGGAGACGATCAGCGATGCGGCACCAAAATCAATCTTGGGCCACGAGACGCCATACGCCGCTCTGTTCGCCAGTGCGACCGCAGCCGGAGCCTCGGCGTCATAGCTGTGGTGCGGCGCGATACCGAAGCCACCGAGGACCTCGTCGAGAAACGCCGGGAACGAACCCTGCTCGTGCTGATTGATCACCGCGACATTGGCGCCGAGGCCGCGGCTCTTCACCTCGCCGAGCTTGGTCGCCAGGGTCTGCATCGCGTCGGACCAGGTCGTCGCGACGAGGACCCCGCCCACGCGCTTCATTGGGCTCCGATAACGATCGGGATTGTAGAGCCCCTGCAGTCCCGCCTGACCACGGGCGCAGAGCGCGCCCTGATTGACCGGGTGCTCGGGATTGCCCTCGGCCTTGATCGCCCGTCCGTCGCGGACTTCGACAATCAGTCCGCAGCCCGCCGCGCATTCGCGGCAGGTGGTGGCGTAGTAGTTGGAAACCCCAGGCGTTGTCTGATCCGGCGAGACGAGATACGGGATGAGCTTCTCGACATCACCGGAGGAACAGCCGACCGCAGTCGCGGCGGCGCCGGTGACGGACAGGACCTTGAGGAAGTCGCGGCGCTTGACGCCGGACGACTGATTCTTGGTATCAGGGGTCATCAGGCGATCCTAGTAGTGGCAGGTGGCACAGTCGTAGGTCGCCTTCTTGCGGGGCAGAGCGAGCGTGGCAGAGTCAGGCTCGAAGCCCGCCGCGCGCACCCCGTCGGCTGGGGAGTAGCCGTTGACATGGCAGGACAGGCACCACCCCATGTTGAGGCTCTGCGCCTGGAAGACCTGCGACATGTTATTCACCTGGCCGTGGCAGGTCTGGCAGGTCACCCCCGCGTTCACGTGGCGCATGTGCGGGAAGTGCACATACTCCGGCACCTTGTGCACGCGAACCCAGGGGACGGGCTGCTTCTTGGTCCAGTACTCGGTGAGCTTCGCAATCTCTGGGCGGCCCGCCCCAACGATGGTGTGGCATCCCATGCAGGTGGCGACGGCGGGCAGTCCCGCGTCCGGCGACTGGCTTGCCGCGTTGTGACAGAACGCGCAGTTCATCTTGAGCGCGTTCACGTGCACGGGATGCGGGAACTTCACCGGCTGCTCGGGGGAGCGGCCGATGCCGCCACCGAGATAGTTCGTGTAGCCCGACGCCCCGCTGTACGACCACGGGCCGGGCACGGCCTTGCCGAACGCTTCACGGTTGGCCACCTGCGTTGCGTTTTCCGGGGTGCCGGCGGCCGGCGCTTGCGGATCGAGGGACCGGGAGCCCGCGTAGGCGGACATCATGGTCGCGATCAAGGCAATGGCGACCAAGCCAGGGATGGCTACCCACGTTCTGCGACCGGTCATGCACAAGACTCGGATGAGGGGGATTCCGGACGGCATTCGCGGCTTGTGAACGTGTTCACAAGCCCCTGCTACAGAGTCGGAAAATGACGAGTGCCCACGATTATTGCAAGTGAGAGAAAACGGACCTTCTACCCCTACTCGAGTCCGCGCTTCACCCGATCGATCGTGCGCAGAACCTCGATCGCCATCGCCCGAACGAGCGTGAGTTCGCGCGAGTCGGGCCCCGCTCGATTGAGCAGCGAGCGCACCGATCGCATGATGTGCTCCGCACTCCGGGTCCGGTAAAAGGAGATCGCCGCGAGGGCGCGATCGATGTCGCTGAGGGCCCGCTCCCACTCTTCGTGGTTCGGCAGCGCGGCATGATGTTTGTGCCTCGCCATGGTCCGTGAGGCGTCCCCGACCTCGAGGTGTAACTCATAGGCCGCGACGAGCACCGCCTGCGCCAAGTTGAGCGAGCTGTGCTCGGTGGTCGGAATGGTACAGAGGACCTGCGCCTGATCGATCGCGTCGTTGGGGAGACCGTGGTCTTCCTGGCCGAACAGCAGGGCAACGCGCCCTTCAGCCGCCTTCGCGATGGCCACCGGCGCAAGCGCACGGGGCGTCGTCAGCGGCCAACGGTGGGCGCGGCGTTTTCCCGCGAAGGCGGCAACGTAGACGCAGTCGGCGAGGGCCTCGGGCAACGTATCGAAGTGCTGGATGCGATCGACGACGTCGCGCGTGCCATGCGCGATCCCCTCGATGCGCCAGGGATCGTACGGAGCTGGTTGGACGAGCCGGAGGTCGGCAAGCCCCATGTTCTTCATCACACGCACGGTCCCCGCGATATTGATGGGATCCTGCGGGCGATGAAAGACAACGACGATGTTATCGAGCAAGGACATGGGAGGAACTTAGTCCGTCTGCTAGATTTCGCGCCCATGGACTTCTTCGTCGACCTTTTCCACCAGATACGCGACCTCAACTCGCTGGTGGCGACTGCGGGCTACGCCGGCATCACGGCGATCATCTTCATCGAGACGGGGTTGCTCTTCCCGTTCCTTCCCGGTGACTCGCTGCTTGTGACCGCGGGGCTCTTCGCCGCCCAGCGCCACGGGCTCGTGCCGATGGACGTCTGGACGCTGGGCGCGCTCTGTACCGGCGCTGCGATCGCCGGCGACCAACTCGCGTACGTGATTGGGCGGCGGTGGGGTGCGGCGCTCTTCCGCCGGCCAGACTCGCGGTGGTTCAAGCAGCGTCACCTCCTCGCGGCGCAATCGTTCTACGAGAAACACGGCGGCAAAACGGTCATCCTCGCGCGCTTCATGCCGTTCGCGCGGACCTTTGCGCCGGTCGTCGCCGGTGCGGCCAAGATGCGGTATTCGACGTTTCTTTTTTATAACGTCATCGGTGGCTTCGCATGGATCTGGTCGATGTTGCTCACGGGCTACTACCTGGTGAAGATGGTGCCCGGGCTCGAGGCCCGTGTCGAGCAGCTCGTGATCGGGATCATCGTGGTGAGCGTCACGCCCGGGGTGATCGGATGGTGGAAAGCACGAAAGTCCCCCTCACGCTAAGCGCGACGTAACCGGCACGAATACCGACACAACCGCTGTGAAAGCGGGCACCATCCCTGATCGCAGCCCTATATTCCGCTTGAACCCGTAACGGAGCCCACCAATGACGCACACCCTTCCCGCTCTGCCCTACGCCCACGACGCGCTCGCCGCGCACATTGACGCGCAGACGATGCAGATCCATCATGGCAAGCATCATCAGGCGTACGTGAACAACCTCAACGCGGCGATCGAGAAAGCGCCCGAGCTCGCCTCGTGGTCGCTCGATCACCTCTGTCGCGACATCGCGAAAGTGCCCGAGTCGGTCCGCGGCGCGGTGCGCAACAACGGCGGCGGCCACTGGAATCACTCCCTGTTCTGGAGCCTCATGGCGCCGAACTCAGGCGGCGTACCCTCGGGTGAGCTGGCGTCGTCGATTGACAGGGCGTTCGGAGACTTCTCCAAGTTCCGCGACGCCTTCAAGGCCGCCGCAGTCGGCCGGTTCGGCTCAGGTTGGGCTTGGCTCGTCGCGGCACCGGACGGCACGCTGACGATCGAGAGCACGCCCAACCAGGACAATCCGCTCATGGAAGGGCGGCACGCGATCCTCGGCCTCGACGTCTGGGAGCACGCGTACTACCTCCACTATCAGAACCGGCGCCCCGACTATGTTGACGCCTGGTGGAATCTGGTGCAGTGGAGCCAGGTCGCGGCGCGCTACGAGCAGCGCTGAGGTTCACCCGTTGAGGCGCTGACCGGCGCGCCTCAACGCGCTGCCTCGCCCTCGAGGTAGGTGTACCCCTCGAGGCCAGCCACGTACTCGGCGATGAACATGTTCGCCTCCTCGCGCGACAGATCCTTGGCGCCCTGCACCTTACGGCGGAAGGTCGCCAGGAGGTCGCTCGCGCGGAACTGCACGTAGTTGAGGACCTCGGTCACCGTGTCGCCGTGCACGAGGTGGGTGACCTCGTAGTGGTCGCCCTGCAACCGCACATGCACCGCGTTGGTGTCGCCGAAGAGATTATGCAGGTCGCCGAGGATCTCCTGGTACGCACCAGTGAGGAAAATCCCGAGGATGTAGGCGTCGCCATCCTTGAAGACGTGCAGCGGCATCGAGGGAGCCCCATCGCGCGCGCCGATGAAGCGGTCGATCTTGCCATCGGAGTCACAGGTCACGTCCTGGATCGTGCCGCGACGCGTGGGCTCCTCATCGAGCCGATGAATCGGCATGATCGGGAAAAGCTGATCGATCGCCCAGGAGTCAGGGAGCGACTGGAAGAGCGAGAAGTTCGCGAAATACCGGTCGACGAGCGCGGCATCGACGTCGCGGATAATGTCGTCAAAGTGATCGCGGCGGCCAGCGGTGAGTCGCCCGACGACATTCAGCGTGCACAGATAAAATGTTTCGGCCATGGCGCGCTCGCGCAGCGAGAGCACCCCTGAGTTGAAGAGCTGCTGGGCGCGCTCTTTGTCGAAAATCGCGTCGTGAAAGATCTCGCGGACGCGTCGCATCGAGACGTTCTTGCGACTCACCGTCTTAAAGTCGTCAGCCATCTCGTGGAGGAGCGCAGGGTCGTCATCGAGGAGCGCCGGCGCCAGTGGCTCGGCCGCCGATTCGACGTCGATCACCGACAGCAGCAGGAGCGCGTGATGCGCCGTGAGCGCACGGCCAGACTCGGAGATGATATTGGGCATCGGCAGCGATTCCTCGCGGCAAATTTCGGCGAGCGTGTACACGATGTCGTTGGCGTACTCCTGCGGCGAGTAGTTCATCGACGCCTGCGCCGTGGACTGAGTGCCGTCGTAGTCGACGCCCAGTCCGCCACCGACGTCGACGTAGCAGATGTCCAGGCCGAGACGTCGCAGCTCGACGTAGAAGCGACTCAGCTCTTGCAACCCGCGCTTGATGAACCGAATATCGGTGATCTGCGAGCCGAGATGGAAATGGATCAGTTTGATGATGTCGAGGTGCCCCGCGTCCCTGAGGCGGTCGATCACCTGCATGAGCTGCGCCGAGGTGAGGCCGAACTTGGACTTCTCGCCGCCGGACTGCGCCCAACGGCCCGACCCCTCGCTCGAGAGCTTGATGCGGACGCCGATGGTGGGCGTGATGCCCATCTCCTTCATCACTGGCAGGAGCACGTCGAGCTCGCTCACCTGTTCGATCACGATGAGCACCGTATGGCCGAGCTTTTGGCCCATGAGGGCGAGGCGCATAAACTCCTCGTCCTTGTAGCCGTTGCAGATGATCAGATGATCGGTGCGTTCGGTCAGGGCGAGCACCGCCTGGAGCTCGGGCTTGCTGCCGCACTCAAGGCCGACACCCGTCGCCTCGCCGAACTCCACAATCTCCTCGACGACGTGGCGCTGCTGATTGACCTTGATCGGATAGACGGTCGTGTACTTCCCCTCGTACTGAAATTCGGCGATCGCGTGCGCGAAGCTCGCGTGGAGCATCTCGATGCGCGACTTGAGAATGTCTGAGAAGCGAAGCAGGACGGGCAGGCCAACGCCCTGTGCCTCGAGATCGTGCGCGAGTTCGAAGAGGTCGAGCACCTGCTCCGGACGCTCCTTGTCGGGACGGACAACGACGCGGCCCGCGGCGTTCACGTCGAAATACCCATCGCCCCATCCGTCGATGTTGTAGAGAGCGCGCGCGCGCTCGACGGTCCAGGGCGCCGGTGACGGCGCGTCTTTCGCAGGCGCGGGGGCCGTCGATGCGGCGGACAACGCCGTAGGAACGTCGGAATTCGAGGGGGCGGACATGAGGTGAATAGTAGGGCCGTCGAGGGGCTGGCGGTATCGCGCGGTGTCCAGCAAATCCGGAACGCGATGCCTCAACCAGCTGCCAGGGCGCGACACCTCAGGGAACGAGGCGGCGGATTCCGATGCGCATTGGCTCGATGGGCTCGGGGTTATGTTTTACCTCAGCGCCCACTCTAGGCATGTGATCCCCTCCCCGTTGCGACCCCATCCGATGAAACGACTTTTCACGTACTTCCTTCGTGGTCTGGTCCTGACGGTCCCGCTCGTCGTCACGGTCACGGTCTGCTGGTTCGTGCTCACGCGCATCGACGGGTGGCTCGGGCTGTCGCTCCCTGGTGCGGGCCTCGCAATCACCATCGCCGGGATCACACTGGTTGGGTTTTTCGGCACCTCCTTCCTCTGGACACAGGCGGAGAGCTTCTTCGAGCGTCTCCTCGATCGCCTGCCGTTCCTCCGACTCCTCTACTCGTCGACGAAGGACCTACTCAATGCGTTCGTTGGGGAGAAGCGGCGCTTTGACACGCCCGTACTGGCCGCGCTCTCTGCCGACGGTGCGGTGCGCTCGTTCGGGTTCATCACGCAACCGTCGCTCCGCGCACTCGGTCTCCCGGGGGATGTGGCGGTCTACTTTCCACAGGCCTACAACTTCGCAGGCCAGCTCCTCGTGGTTCCGGCCACCCGTGTCACGCGACTCGAGGCGGAAAGTTCAGAGGTACTGGCGTTCATCTTGTCGGGTGGGGTCACCGACGTACCGGAGGCAAGACGATGAGCACCATGACCAGACGGGCGCGACAGGTGAGTCCATTGGAGCGGCGATGGATCCGCCTCTCGGCCGTGGGTGGCCTGCTCACCGCAGGACTCGTGGCGTGGGCACGACCCGTCGAGGCACAGGTGGCCAGAGTCGCCGTGCCGCTCGAGCAGACGACACTCCTGATCCCCGACCGCGTCTTCATCGGGACCGAGGATTCTGCACGCACGGGATGGGTCGTGCTCGTGCGTGGGGAGCGCATCGCGGCAGTGGGGCCGCGCGCAGAGGTGCGCGCGCCGGCTGACGCGCGTCTCGTCGTGCTGCGCGGCACCACGCTGATGCCTGGGCTGATTGAAGGGCACACGCATCTGTTTTTACATCCCTACGACGAGACGAGTTGGAACGATCAGGTCCTCAAGGAATCGCTCAGCCTGCGCACCGCACGCGCCGTGAATCACGCGCGCGCAACGCTCGTGGCCGGATTCACAACGGCGCGTGATCTGGGTACCGAAGGAGCGGGATACGCCGACGAGGGACTCAGGCAGGCGATTGATCAGGGCATCATCCCGGGACCCCGGCTGCTGATTGCATCGAAGGCGATCGTCGCGACCGGCAGCTACGGTCCCAAGGGGTACGCGACAGAATGGGAGGTGCCGCAGGGCGCCGCCGAAGCCGACGGCGTAGATGAACTGATGCGTGCCGCGCGCGAGCAGATCGGCCACGGCGCCGACTGGGTGAAAGTCTACGCCGATTACCGTTGGGGTCCAAACGGCGAAGCGCTCCCCACCTTCTCAGAGCAGGAACTGCGCGCGCTCGTCGAGGTCGCCGCGTCGAGCGGGCGCAAGGTGGTCGCGCATGCGGCGACCGACGAGGGGATGCAGCGCGCCGTCCGGGCTGGCGTCGCGATGATCGAACATGGCGATGCGGGGAGCGCCGCGACCTGGCGGCTGATGGCGGAGCGCAACGTGGGGTACTGCGCTACGCTCGCGGCAGTCGAAGCCACGGCGCGCTACGCGGGTTGGCGGGAGGGCGCGGCACCGACTCCGCGGATGGTGCAGAAGCGGTCGGGCTTTGCCGCGGCGCTCGCCGCCGGCGTCCCCCTGTGCATGGGTGGCGATGCGGGAGTCTTCACTCACGGGGAGAATGCCTGGGAGATCGAGCTGATGGTGGCGGCGGGGATGTCGCCCGCGGCGGCACTGCGATCGGCCACGAGCGTGAATGCACGACTGTTCGGTCTAGACGGCCGACTCGGGACCGTGCGGGTGGGCCTGCTGGCAGACCTCGTCGCGATCAGCGGTGACCCAACGCGTGAGATCGCGTTGGTGCGCTCGGGGGTACGGTTCGTGATGCAGGGTGGCCGCGTGGTGCGCGAACCCTAACGACGAGCCCCGTCCGGCAGAGCGCCGGACGGGGCTTGACGTACAGAATGCTCAGCGGAATCAGGCGAGGAACGGCGCCATGACCAGCATGATCGTGGCGAGCAGCTTGATGAGCACGTGGATCGACGGACCGGCGGTGTCCTTGAACGGATCGCCGATGGTGTCGCCGATGACCGCTGCCTTATGGGCCTCGGATCCCTTCCCGCCATGCGCGCCGACCTCGATGTACTTCTTGGCGTTGTCCCACGCGCCGCCGCCGTTGTTGAGCAGCGTGGCGAGGAGGATACCGGCAATGGTACCGACCATGAGAAAGGCGCCGACTGCCTCCGCGCCGACGTCAAATGGGCGGAAGAGCAGCGCCACCGCGACCGGCACTCCCACGGCAATCACACCAGGAATCACCATCTGGCGCAGCGCGCCGCGCGTCACGATGTCCACGCAGGTGGCGTAGTCGGGACGCTCGGTCCCCAGCAGAATGCCCGGACGCTCCTTGAACTGGCGACGCACCTCGTCAATCACGTACTTGGCCGCATTCCCTACCGCACGAATGGCCGTGGCGGCAAAGAGGAAGACGAGCCCAGCGCCGAGCATCGCGCCGACGAAAACCGCCGGCTTGGCGATATCGACACCGTCCAGCTTGGCGCCGTACGAGCGCACCGCGTCGAGGTATGCAGAAAAGAGCAGGAAGGCGGCGAGACCGGCCGACCCGAGGGCGTAGCCCTTGGTGAGCGCCTTCGTGGTATTGCCGGCGGCGTCCAGACGGTCGGTGCGCGCACGGACATCATCGGGCTCACCCGCCATCTGGGCGATGCCACCCGCGTTGTCCGTGATCGGGCCGAAGTTGTCCATCGCGAGGATGTAGCCCGCAGTGGAGAGCATGCCGATGGTGGCCATCGCCGTACCGAAGAGCCCGGCCGACGGCAGGCCGGTGGACTCGCCGACGGCGTACGAGCTGAGGATCGCAAGCGAGATCATCACAATCGGCAGCGCGGTCGACTCGAATCCGACGGCGAGGCCGGCGATGACGTTGGTCGCCGGACCAGTAAGCGACTGCTCAGCAATGCTGCGCACCGGGCGATACTGGTGCTCGGTGTAGTACTCGGTCACCATCACGAAGCCGAATGCCGTGACGATACCGATGACGGAGCAAAAGAAGAAGCTCAGCCAGGCCTCGGGTGCAGCCTCGGTCACCAGCAGCAGTCGGCAGGAGACGTACAGCCCCACCAGCGCGAGCGCCGTGGTGACATAGAAGCCGCGGTTAAGCGCGGCCATCGGGTCCTCGTCCTCGCGCATCTTCACGCTATAGACACCGACGATCGATGCCAGCAGGCCGAAGCCCGCGGCGACGAGCGGGAAGAGAATACCATTGGCGCCAAAGGTCCCGAAGAGCGCGACGCCAAGGATCATCGCACCGATGTTCTCGGCCGCGATTGATTCGAAGAGATCCGCGCCGCGGCCCGCGCAGTCGCCGACGTTGTCACCGACGAGGTCGGCGATGACCGCTGGATTGCGCGCGTCGTCCTCGGGGATGCCGGCTTCAACCTTGCCGACGAGGTCAGCGCCGACGTCGGCCGCTTTCGTGTAGATGCCGCCGCCGAGCTGGGCAAAGAGCGCCACGAACGACGCACCGAACCCGTAGCCGATAACCAGGAGCGGGGCGTGCTGCGCGGTCACGTCCATGCCGCGCAAAATCGCGAAGAGGGTGGCGACGCCAGCGAGGGACATGGCTGGCACGACGAGGCCGGCCACCGCACCACCCCGAAGGGCCGTGCGGAGGGCCAACGCCGTCGAGGACTGCGCCGAGACCGCAACCCGCACGTTGGTGCGAATCGCGACCCACATGCCGAGCACGCCCGCGACGCCCGAGCAGAAGGCGCCGAAGACGAAGGCGATGGCCATGGCGATCGCGAGGGTCGCCGCCGAAGCGGGATCCTCGGGCGAGGGCGTGCGCACGAACGCGTAGAGCACATAGACGACGAAGGCCGTGCCGGCCGCGATGATTGCAATCGTGCGGTACTGGCGCCGTATAAAGGCTTCGGCACCCTCCTTGATGGCCTCGTACACGACCATCATCTCCGGATTGCCGCCGGGGCCCGCGAGGAGCTCGCGCGCGAGCAGCCCTGCGGCGACGAAGGTCACGGCACAGGCTGCGAGGACGAACGCGAGCCAGTTGGACTCGACCGCGGGGAGTTGACCGACCGCGAGGGCGAATGCCCCCGCGGCAAGCAGAATGACCAGCAGGACGGGGAAGATGAGACCGCCGCCCGATTGTTGCTTGGAGTTCACGAGATTGCTAGTTGGTGAGTGAGAGGGGCCTGAGCGTACTCAGGCGGATTCGAGCTTGCTGTGCTTCTTGCTATAGGCGAAGTAGATGACGATGCCGATCATCAACCAGACGCCGAGGCGCAGCCAGTTGGTCCAGCCAAGTCCGTAGATCATGGCGCCACAGACGACCATGCCGAGGGTCGCGACCAGGGGCAACGCGGGAACCCTGAAGCCACGCGGGATGTCCGGACGCCGGACCCGCATGATCCAGACGCCCGCGCAGACGAGAATGAAGGCGAAGAGCGTCCCGATGCTGGTCATCTCGCCGACCACGTCGCCGGGGATGAACCCCGCAAAGGCCGCTGTGACGAAGAAGAACAGGATATTGGACTTGTACGGGGTGCGGAACTTCGGGTGCACCTCGGAGAAGATGGGCGGCGCGAGTCCGTCCCGGCTCATCGAATAAAAGACCCGCGACTGCCCGAGGAGCATGACGAGGATCACCGAGGAGAAGCCGGCAAGAATCGCGACCGTCACGAGCTTGGCGAGCCAGGCGTAGCCGGGCATGTACGTGGTGATTGCGTACGCCACAGAGGCCTCGCGGCCCTGGGTCCTGAAGTCCTCAACCGAGGCGACGCCCGAGAGCACGTGCGCGAACAGGATGTAGAGGATGGTGCAGACGACGAGCGAACCGAGGATCCCGATCGGCATGTCGCGCTTGGGGTTCTTTGCTTCCTGCGCGGCGGTGGAGACCGCGTCGAAGCCGATGTAGGCGAAGAAGACCACGCCCGCGGCGCCGAGGATGCCCATGATCCCGCCGTAGTTGTGGACCACGCCCACGGGAGAGGTGTACGTCGTGGCGGCCGGGATGTACGGCGTGTGGTTCGCAGGGTTGATGAAGCCCCAGCCAACCGCGATGACGATCATGACGATCCCCACCTTTAGAATCACAATGAGGCCGTTGACGAACGCCGACTCCTGCGTCCCGCGCACGAGCAATGCCGAGATCAGGGCGAGAATAATGATCGCCGGGACGTTCATAATTCCGTGCACACCGGTGAACTGCGAGACCTCGAACGGCGAATGCGTCCACTGGTACGGGATGTTCATCCCGAAGAAGCCGAGCACGTTATTGAAGTATTCGGTCCACGCGATTGCGACGGTCGCCGCACCGACGGCGTACTCGAGCACCAGGTCCCAGCCGATGATCCAGGCGACGAGCTCGCCCATGGTGGCGTAGGAGTAGGTGTAGGCGCTCCCAGCGACCGGGATCATGGAGGAGAACTCGGCGTAGCAGAGGCCCGCGAGGGCGCAGCCCAGGCCGGCGACCATGAACGCGAGCGTCACCGACGGACCGGCGCGGTCCGCGATGGCCGCCGCGGTGCGAACGAAGAGTCCCGCACCGATGATAGCGCCGACGCCTAGGAAGACCAGGGCCCAGGGGCCAAGGGTCCGCTTGAGTCCTGACTCGCCCTCCCCACTGTCGGCGATGAGGGCGTCGATCGACTTCGTCCTGAACAAAGCAGAGGCCACGTTCGTTCCTGGGTAGGGTGTTGACACTCCCGCAATTTGTCCGCGGCGACCCCCCAGCGGTAGTGTCGAGCATAAACTCGAACAGGCCCCTCCGTTGCACGATCTCTGGTCCGCCCCGCCGACCGCTGGACTCCCTATTGCAGCCAGTACCCGAACCAGTCGCGCAGGCGACCGAGCCGATCGACGAGGAGCCAGGGCTCACCGGTCCGACTCAGGTCATGCGTCGAGCGCGGATAGCGCACAAACTCCACCGGTGTGCCCTGTCGCTTGAGCGCCGCGAACCACTGCTCGGCGTCGGTCATCGGTGTGCGGTGGTCTTCTTCGCTCTGCAGGATGAAGGTCGGGGTCTTCACCGCACGCACGTTGCGGATCGGGGAGAGCGAGTCGTACATCGCGGGGTTGTCCCACGGGCGACCGAAAAACTCGAACTCCGTGAGGCTCTGGACGTCCGTCGTCCCATACCACGACCACCAGTTGCTGATCATCCGGTCGGCCTCGGCCGCCCTGAATCGGTCGGTCTTGGTGGTGATCCACGCCGTCATCACCCCGCCGTACGACCCCCCAGCCAGTCCCATGCGCGTGGAATCGACATCAGGGCGCGCCGCCGCGATGTCGGTCGCCTTCATGAGATCCTGATAATCCTCCGCGAACCAACGCCCACGCGTTGAATACGTGAAGTCGGCGCCGTAGCCGCTCGAGCCGCGGGGGTTGGTGTAGAGGACCATGAAGCCTGCCGCCGCTAGGTTCTGCGTCTCGTCGAACCACTGTTCGCCGTACTGACTGTGTGGGCCGCCGTGGATATAGAGCACGAGGGGGTACTTCTTCCCCACTTCGTACCCGAATGGCTTCATCATCCATCCTTCGATCTCGACGTCCCCAACCGAGCGGTAGGTGAATCGCTCGGCCTCAGACCAGGCGATCTCGGTGTTCAGACGATCATTGATGCCCGTGAGCTTGCGCTCCCCCCTCCCGTCGGCACCCGCGATGTAGATCTCGGTTGGCTTCGCGACGCTCGTCGATACATACGCGACCTGGCGACCCGCCTGATCGAAGGTGAAGCCGCTCATCTTGCGCCGGCCACCGAGCGACTCGCGGAGCTTGCCGTCTCGCGGGTTGACGAGAAAGAGTCCGCTCGCGCCCCCGATGTCGGCCGAGACAGCGATCTCGCCCAGCGGTAGCCAGTCAAGGCTCGCCGGCTCGTAGCGCCACTCCGGCGCCATCGGCGTCAGCTCGCCAGTGGCTATTTCGAGCACGCCGACGGTTGCCTGCTTCACTCGGCCGGGACGGAGGATGAGGGCGAGGCGACGACTGTCCGGTGACCAGGTAAGATCAGACTCGGCGCCGGGGAGGGTGGCGACTTTTCGTGGCGTGCCGCCGGCGACGGGGATGACGTAGACGTCGGACTCGTTCCGATCGACTTCGTCGCGGGCGGCATCATACGGGAGCAGGGCGAGTGAATCGGCTAGTGCCTGCACCATCGAATCGGCGCGCAGGGCGGCGTCGGCAACAAACGCGATCCACTTGCCGTCGGGCGAGACCACCGGGGCGCGGTGCGAATAGCCGGTGCTCGTGAGCTGGACACGCTTCGCGCCGGGCGTCTGTGTGAAGAGCTGCTGCGGACGGGCGACCGGCGCCTCGCGAGGTCCTGGCAGGAAGCCCTGACCGTTGGCCTTGTAGCGCGCTTCGACGATATGGCGACCGTCGAAACGCGTCGGGTCGACCGGCTTGGTGATGGCACCGAACGGCGGGCGCGCCATCGGCGGCATGCGCGCATAGATGTCGGCGTCGCCCGCGGCCGCGGCGCCCGGGCCCGCCAGCGTCGTGTCGGGGGCAACTACCGCCGCGAAGACGGCGAACCGGCCGTCGCGCGGCCACGATCCGGTGGGATAGTCGGCCAGCTGCGCGGCCTCGCCTGAGGGGAGATCCATCCGGATCGACCAGGCCGGGCCAACTCCACCAGCGCGCGTCGACGCGAAGTGTAGATACTTGCCGTCGCGAGAGAAGGAGGGATTCGAACTCTCCGTAGCGGGCGCCGTATAGCGGACCGGATCGCCACCGGCGGTCGGGACGACCCAGACTTCCTGGTGCCGCCGGTTCTCACGCTCGTTGACCGTCGTAACGGTGAAGGCGACGAGTTTGCCGTCGGGGGACAGTGCCGGCTGCGAGAGCGTCGTGAGCCGGTGCCAATCGCTGGGTTTCATGGCGCGCTGCGCGGAGAGCGCAGCCGGCGCAAGCATCAGGACGAGTGTGAACATTCGACGAGGCATCTGGTACTGAAATCCTGGTTTGAAGGACGCCTGCGTGTGAGGGCGGGCGAGATCCGGCTCACGGATTTTACGGGGTGCGCAGCGATCGCGCTGGGAATGTCTCGCCAACGCGCGCCGCCGTCAGTAGGCCGAGCGCGGCAAAGGTGAGGGTGCCGTTGCAGCAACTCGCGGTCACATTGGTCGGCGCTCCCGCGATGAACAGATTTTCATGGTCGTGCGATCGACCATCTCGATCGACGACGCTCGTGGCGGGATCATTTCCCATGCGGCAGCCGCCGCCGGGATGCTCTTGACCGATGTCGCCCGCTGCCGACGCGTTGGAGATGATCTCGCCGTCGCCGGCGCGCGCCATCCGCTGGAAGAGCTCGCGAATCGTCTGCTCGGTCCACGCACGCAGGGCGATCGACTCCGGGGCGTCGCGAAACTGCAGGCGCGGCATCGGGTCGCCCCAGGCGTTCTTCAGACTCGGGTCGAGGGTGAGTTCGCTCTCGCGTGCTGGGAGCACGTCGTAGTAGGCGCGTACCCTCGCGGTGCCCTTCACCGTGCGCGCACGCCAATCGTGGACGAGTGCGTCACCGAACAGCACCGCGCCCGAGTCGTCGCGGAGGCGAGGCTCCTGCCCGAACGACGACTCCCACACCCGCAGATCGTGCCGGATGTACTTACTCAGTGCCCCGGGCCGCATGAACTGCTTGGTGACGAGCGAATGTTGCGCGTTCACGCCGGGGAGGAGTTTCATCGGCAGACGAATCTGCGCACCGACGTTGCGATGGCCGCACAGGTACTTCCCGACGAGCCCGGACCGATTCGCGATACCATTCGGATACGAGGCCCCGCCCGAGAGTAGCAACAGGTGTGGCGTCCAGGTGAAGCCGGCCGCGAGGACGAAGCTCTTGGCCCGGATCGTGACCTCCCGGGCCGGATCTTTTGTCGCGTTTGCCGTCGCGTGCGTGATGCGCCCACTGCGCGGGTCCGCATGCAACCGGCGCACGAGCGTGTCGGTCACCAGCCGGATGCGCCCCGTCCGCACGAGCGCGTCGAACGAAAAGTCCGGCGAGTACTTGGCCCCAGTCGGGCAGATGGGATAACAGGTGTCACAGCGCTGACAGACGCCGCGTCCCTGATATGGCACCGAGTTCTTCGCGCTCGGCTGGCTCCACATTGCGATACCGGCCTTCCCGGTCCACTCCCGGAGTCGTTCGAGGTTCTGACTCAATGGAAGCGCCGGCATCGGGAACGGCTTGGCTCGCGGGTCCATCTCCGGCGGGCCCTGCGCACCGGCGATCCCCATCCGCTCCTCCGCCTCCTGATAGAACGGATCGAGGTCGTCGTAACTAATCGGCCAATCGTCGCCGACCCCGTAGAGCGTCCGCAATTTAAAATCCTCGGGCGAGTACCGCGGCGTCACACCGCCCCAATGCAGCGCGAGACCGCCGACGTTCATCGACGGCGAAAATCCATACGCCGTGCCGAGCGCGTTCTGGTCGTCGAGATGGTCATTGGGCCATGGCGTCTCTCCGTAGTCCTTCCAGCGCGCCCGGCGCAGCGCGCGCTCGCGAAGCGGCGTCGAGTGGCCGCCGGCCTCGACCACGAGGATCGTCGCATGACGCTCCGCCGCGAGCTTCTCCGCCATGAGCGCCGCCGTGATGCCGGAGCCGACAATACAAATGTCGGCTTCGAGGACCCGCGGGGCGGTCACTTCGCCCCTGCGGCGGCGAGCGGAAGCGGCGCCCGCGACGTCTCTGACAGCAGGCGGCACTTCCCGCTCATGATGCGCGCTTCGTACGCGAGGTCAGTCGCCTCGCTCGACGCCGCCCAATGCGCGAGGAGCGCGACGGCGACATGCGGGGCCGCCAACGGGTTCGCCGGCAACCGTGTGCCGCTCACTCGGGCAAGCTGCACCCCCGCGACCTCGCGCCGGAGCGCCACGCTGAGGCGCGCGAAGCCGCGCCGATGTTTGCGGCGCGAGAGCAGGTCGAGCCCCACGAGCTGCGCATTCCAGCCCGGTGCCGGATCGCTCGGCGTGTAAGTGATTTCTGCGTCGCCGTAGCCATGCATCTCCTCGGCGACCGGCGTGTACAGAGCGAGCCAGCTGGTAAAGGCGGTGATCCCCCGCATCCGGCCGGCGTCGCCGAGTAACTCGGGCAGGATCGCCCCGCCGAGCGCCTGAAGGAGCACGGGGTCGAGGGACCGCAGTGCGGGCGGTGGTGCGACACCGCGCGGACTCGACGGGACTGGCGGCGGCGCGCCACGAGCGCCCTGTGCCAATGTGGTAGAGGCGTCGATTCCCGACGCAGCGGCGGCCGCAATCGCGGCACGCTTAATGAAGTCTCGGCGGTCAGTGGTCACGGCGAGGATGGTAACTCGCGTCAGGTCCGCGCGCGAGCGCCAGACTGAACCGTGCACGATGCGAGCGTTCTGGCTTCGGCGCTGCGCAGGACGCAGATTCCGCCGCAACCGCACACAGAGGCCGCAATGCAGACTCCGGGCTCCCCTACGCACCGCCACTCCTTTTCTCACGCGCTCCGTCATGCGCTGCTGCTCGCCGTTCCGGTCCTGCTCGCCGCTGGCGCGCCACCAGCGAACGGATTTTCCACGGACGTTCGACCCGAGGCCGCCCCCCTCACGATTCGCGCGGGCGTCCTCCTCGACGGTCGCGGCGGCGTGCTGCGCGACGTCGTACTAACCATCGAGGGGACCCGCATCACGCGCATTGTGCCGTGGCAGGCGGGGTCCGCGGTGACCTGGGATCTCTCGAGCCGCACGGTCCTACCGGGACTGATCGACACGCACGTGCATATCGACGGCCACTTCGGTGCCGACGGGCGAGCGAACACGCGTAGCGAGACGCCGCCACAGCGACTCCGTGCCGCGATGGAGAACGCGCAGCGGACGCTGCGGGCTGGCTTTACCACGGTGCAAAGCCTCGGCGCGGCAATCGACCTCGAGCTCCGCAGTGCGATCGTCGATGGGCGCGCTGAGGGACCGCGCATCCTCACCGCGGTCGCGCAGTTCAGTGACACGTCGCGCACACCAGAGCAGATCCGAGAGTGGGCACGCGCCACCGTGGCCCGAGGCGCCGACGTCATCAAGATCTTCGCATCGAAGAGCATTCGTGAGGGCGGCGGCCAGACGCTGAGCGACGCGCAGATCGCCGCCGCCTGCGATGAGGCACGCCGGCTCGGAGTGCGGAGTTGGGTCCACGCGCACGCCGCCTCGGCCGTGCGGGCGGCGGCAACAGCCGGCTGCTCCGGCGTCACCCATGGCACGCAGGTGACCGCGACCGAACTGGCGTTAATGGCTAGGCGGGGGACGTACTTCGAACCGAACATCGGGCTCGTGATCCAGAACTACCTCGAGAACCGCGCGCGATTCGTTGGCACCGGAAACTTCACCGACGAGGGCTTCCAGTTCATGGAGGACGTCCTACCAAAGAACCTCACCGTCTTTCGCGAAGCGATGCGGACCCCGGGCCTCAAGGTCGTGATGGGCACCGACGCGGTGGCGGGCGCGCACGGCCAGAATGCCCGCGAGATCGTCTACCGCGTGAGCGCCGCAGGCCAGACCAACGCCGAGGCGATTCGCGCCGCCACCTCGCTCGCGGCAGAGGCGCTCGGACTCGCTGACAGCCTCGGTACCCTGAGTGCGGGCCGGGTCGCGGATCTCATCGCCGTCGAGGGCGACCCACTCACCGACATCACCGCGCTGCAACGCATCGCCTTCGTCATGAAAGGAGGTGCCGCCGTACTCGCGCCGGAGCGAATCGATCGCGCTCGTGGCGGTGCGCTGGGCTGGGCTTCGTACGGCAACGACGCTGGTGGACTCAAGTACTCACAACTCAGCGACATCGACCGCACGAACGTGCACGGGTTGCGCGTCGCATTCAGCTGGGACGCGAACGAACGACCGATCGCCGCGAGCGCGGGTCAGCTGTCGGCGCGTCCTGGACTCTTCCAGGCCACACCGCTCGCCATCGGCGACACGTTGTATTTCCCCACGCCCTACAATCGCGTCATCGCCCTCAACGCACGCAACGGGCGCGAGCTCTGGTCGTACGACCCACAGCCGTGGAAAGGCTACGGCCAGCCGAGCAATGGGACGGGCTTCGTGCATCGCGGCGTGGCGACGTGGACCGATGGCCGCAGCCGACGCGTGTTCATCAACTCCCGCTGGCGGCTGATCGCGCTCGACGCGACAACGGGGAAGCCGATCGCATCGTTCGGCACCGACGGGGAGATCGACCTCACGGCGGGCCTCTCCCGCACGGTGCGTCGCGAGCACTACACCAACACGTCACCGCCCGTCATCTGGGGCGATCTCGTAATCGTCGGCAACGGGGTCGGTGATCGCCTGGTGTATCGCGGCGATCCACCGGGCGACGTGCAGGCGTTCGACGTGCGTACCGGGCTCCGCGTCTGGCGGTTCCGCACCGTGCCGCAGCCCGGTGAGGTCGGCAATGAGACCTGGGAGAACGAGGCATGGCGCTACAAGGGCCACACGAATGTCTGGGCGCCCTTTACCGTCGACAGCGCGCGCGGTCTCGTCTTCCTTCCCGTCGGGACGCCGAGTGACGACTGGTACGGCGGTGAACGGAAGGGAGCCAACCTCTTCGGGGAGTCCCTCGTCGCACTCGATGCGCGCACCGGCAAGCGGGTCTGGCACTCCCAGATTACGCATCACGGCCTCTGGGACTATGATCTGCCCGCGCCGCCGAACCTGATGACCGTGATGCACGAAGGGCGCCCCACCGACATCGTCGTCGTGCCGACCAAGCAAGGGATGCTCTTCGCGTTCGAACGCGCGACGGGCGCACCGCTCTGGCCGATCACCGAGCGGGCCGTCCCGGCCAGTGATGTGCCCGGCGAGGTCGCGTGGCCGACCCAGCCCTTCCCCACCAAGCCGGCGCCATTCACCAAACAGGGACTCGGCGTCGACGACCTGATGGACTTCACGCCGGCACTGCGCCAGGCGGCGCTCGACGAACTCGCGCCGTATCGTCTTGGGCCGATCTATACGCCTCCGTCACTGCAAGGGACGGTGGCGATGCCCGGCGTGATCGGCGGCGCTGGGTGGGGTGGCGCGGCCGTCGATCCGAGCACGGGGTGGCTTTTCGTGAAGGGATCGAATGCGCCAGCACTATTTCGCTTAGTGAAGCGCGATCAGCCCAGCGACACGGTCGACACGCCGTACATGGTCGACCTGCCGCGTTCGTCGCTTGGCGTTTCCCAGCGGGAGACTGCTGAAGGCGCCGATCGGGCGAGCACGCGATTGCCGGTGAACAAGCCGCCCTACGGCACGATGACCGCCGTCGACATGAACACCGGCGAGACGATGTGGCAGGTCCCACTGGGTGACACCCCCGACGTGCGCCAACATCCGTCGCTGCGCGGCGTGGTACTGCCCGCACGCCTCGGCGTTTCCGGCTCACCCGGCGGACTCGTGACGGGCGGCGGACTCGTCTTCGTGTCAGGCGGTGGCACCGTGCTGCATGCGATCGATACGCGGACCGGCGTCACCCTCTGGGAACTCGACCTCGGCCAGCAGGCGTACGCGAACCCGATGACGTACCGCACGAGTGACGGCCGTCAGTTCGTGGCGATTGCGACCGGCGGCGGCACGACGTCGCGGTTGGTCGTGCTCAGCCTCGATCGCGACTGACGAGGACTCGGACGGCGCCACGCGGCGCTAGGCAGCCAACATCCGCCTGAGCACGCGCCCCGCGCGCACCGCCGCCTCGGCGATGCGCGAGGGACTCGTCACGAACGAGACACGGAAGAACCCCTCACCCCCCGCACCGAGCGACGAGCCGGCGAGCGCGATCACCCCCTCTTCGGCCATGAGCCGCTCCTGGAACTCGAGCGACCTGATTCCCGCGGGTAGCGGCACCCAGAGGTACATCGCGGCTTGCGGAGTCTCGACACCGTCGAATCCGTTCGCCCGAAAGGCCGCGACCGCCGCGTCACGACGCTCGCGAAAGATCCCGACGTTGGCCGGGACCCAGGTGGCCCACGAGTCGAGCGCCGCGATGCCGGCCTTCTGAACGGCCATGAACTGCCCCGTGTCGAGGAAGCTCTTCACCTTGCCGAGCGCGCCAATGATCGCGGCGTTGCCGCACGCCCAGCCGCAGCGCCAGCCCGTCATGTTGTACGTCTTCGAGAGCGAATGAAACTCGATGGCGACGTCGCGCGCTCCTGGCACATCGAAGATGCTCGGCGCCACGTATCCATCGAAGGTCATCTCCGAATATGCATTGTCATATACGAGGATGATCCCGAGCTCCTTGCAGCGACGCACGACCTTCTCGAGATACTCCAGCGGCGCGACGGCGGCCGTCGGGTTATTCGGATAGTTCAAGTAGAGGATCTTTGCGCGCTTCAGTACGGCGGCAGGAATCTCGTCGAGCTCGACGAGGAAGTTCGTGCGCGGCGTGATCGGATACAGGTACGGCTCCGCCTCGCTGAGGAGCGTTCCGCCGAGGTACGCGAGATAGCCGGGGTCAGGAATGATCGCGACATCGCCCTTCTGCAAGTACGCGAATGCGAGATGCGCAATGCCTTCCTTGCTGCCGATGAGCGGTACGACCTCTTTGAGCGGGTCAAACGAATGGCCGAATCGCTTCTGCATCCACGCGCTCACCGCTTCTCGATACGCCGGGAGGCCAAGCCCGAAGCCATAGCGACTCATGGCTGGGTCCTCCGCGGCAGCCCTGAGGGCAGCGACCGCGGCAGGAGGCGGTGCGAGATCGGCGTCGCCTGCACCGAGGTCGATCACATCCACGCCCTGCGCGAGGAGTTCACGCTTCCGCTGCGGGATCGTGGCGAGCAGGTAGACGGGGAGACTTTCGAAGCGCTGCGTGAACATGAAAGACTGAGGGTCGAGGGGCGAGGGTGAAACGAGAACCAGGACGTTGCAGCCGAGCTCCACACCGGCGTTCAGCGCCCACTGTGCTCAAAGCTAGATGAATCGAGCGCCGGCGGCATCTCCTGGTCTCCCGACCGTCTTCATACGTGGACGGGATAGCGGCGCTGTCATGATATTGCGTATTGCACTATTGGCGGTGGAGTGGAATACTCGGAGTGGAGAGCGAGGGCGACGCCTCCGCGATGCCTCAAGCGAATCGGGCACCTGATCCCGGTTCTCCCTTGCCCACATCCCGCCACAGTGCGGGACGCACGGTCGGGTGGCACGATACAGCACCCGAGCCGACACCGACCCCGAACGAGGGAGCCTTGGAGCTCCCTCGGCATTGCCGCGAAGATCCTCCAGGGCCGGCGAAACGAGGGCCAGCGCCATCGCGCTCTGGCCCTCGGTGCGTGCTGCGAATGGCGTGGCCGTAGGAACTACTAGCTCCCGAGCGTCCGCCTGGGCGCCGGCTTGTTACTCGGCAGATCGCTCGGCACATCGCTCCGCAGATCGCTCGGCACAACCACTGGCCGCGGCAGAATCAGCATGTTCTGAGCCGTCACGTACGCCCATTCCTGCCGTCCCAACCGCGCGGCGGGATGCAGGCGCGTCGTATCGGGGAGTCCATCCTCGGCGATAAGTCCATCGTCCACATGCAGCACGAGCACTTCACCGATCACCCAGGTGCTCTGCTGCGGACCGCTCCCGTGCGGTACGATCTGAAAGACCTTGCACTCAAGCTGCGCCAGGCTCTCGGCCACCCGCGGCGGCTTCACCACCGACGAGGGCATCCGGGTGAACCCCGCGGCGTCGAACTCGTCGACGTCGGCCGGATACGGCGCCGAGGCCTGATTCACCCGCTCGATCATGGAGCGCGAGACGACATTGATGACAAACTCACCTGTCTCGAGCACATTGCGCAGCGTGTCCTTCGGATTGCCGTCTCGATCGGAGACCGGACAGAAGGCGATCGACTGTGGACTCTGTCCACCCATCGCGAAGAACGAGAACGGCGCAAGGTTCCCGACGCCGAGTGCGCTCAGAGTGCTCACGAGCGCAATCGGCCGCGGCACGATGAGCGGGGTGAGCCAGGCGTGGCGCTGCGACGGTCCGAGATCGGCGAGGGTGAGCTGCATTACGACGTCGGCGGCGAGAACCCCTGCCCTGGCTCAATCCACGAAAACATGTACCTCGGGTCCTCGTACGGCAGGATTGCCTTCGCCACTTTGAGCGGACGGAACGAGTCCATCATCACTGCGAGCTCGTTGGTGTGCGTCATGCCGATGCTCCCCTCGTAGCGACCCGGATGCGGGCCGTGTGGGATGCCATCAGGATGATGTGTGACCGATCCGTACTCGATCCCCTTGCGACTCATAAACTCGCTCGACGCGTAAAACAGCACCTCGTCGGAGTCGACGTTGCTGTGGTTGTACGGCGCCGGGATGGCTTCCGGGTGGAAGTCGTACGGTCGCGGGCAGAATGAGCAGATCACGAAACCGTCGCCCTGGAAGGTCTGATGCACTGGCGGCGGCTGATGTACGCGGCCGACGATCGGCTCGAAGTCGTGGATGTTGAACGCCCAAGGATAGAACTGGCCGTCCCACCCGATCACGTCGAGCGGATGGTGGTCGAGTACGATCTCGTTCAGACCGTTGTACTGTTTGATCACGATGGGGAAGTCGCCCTTCTCGTCGTGCGTGCGGAGTTCGCGCGGGACGCGGATGTCGCGCTCGCTGTAGGGCGCACCTTCGATGTGTTGCCCCACGTTGTTGAGGTAGCGCGAGGGCGGACGCACATGGCCGCGGCTCTCCATCACGAGCAGCTTGGCCGGCTGCGTGAACCGGTATCGGTGGAGGAGGTGGCGATGGATGACGAGATAATCCCCAGGGCGGATCGGCAGGTCGCCGTACTGCGTCTCGAGCGTCCCCTCGCCCTCCGCGACGTACACGACCTCGTCACCCTGCGCATTGCGATAGAAATGCTCGTCCTGCTTGTCCGGCGCGACATAGAGCATCGCGATGTCGTTGTTGAAGAGCATCGGGACGCGGTCGAGCGTCGGACTGCCGCCGCGCGCGATCGGCCCCGTCTTGAAGTGCCGGTGCCGCAGCGCCCGATCGGTGTCCTCGACATACGGCGTCTCGGCCAGACGACGCACCGACTTCACGGTTGTCGGCGGATACAGGTGGTAGAGGAGCGCCGATGGCCCGGTGAATCCCTCGACCCCGACGAGCTGCTCATGATAGAGTCCGCCATCCGGCTTACGAAAGACGATATGCCGCTTGCGGGGGATCTGGCCAAGCGTGTGATAAAACGGCATTACAGGTTTCCTCGGAGTGCCTGTTCGCGCTCGATGCTCTCGAAGAGCGCTTTGAAGTTGCCCGCACCGAAACTCTTGGCACCCTTGCGCTGGATGATCTCGAAGAAGAGCGTGGGGCGATCCTCGATCGGCTTGGTGAATATCTGCAGTAAATAGCCTTCGTCGTCGCGGTCCACCAGGATCCCGAGCTCGGCCAGCGGCGCGAGCTCCTCGTCGATCGTGCCCACGCGATCAAGGACGGTCTCGTAGTACGTCTGCGGGATCGTCAGAAACTCGATGCCGCGTGCCTTGAGCTCGCGCACCGTCGCGACGATGTCGTCGGTCGCCATGGCAATGTGTTGCACGCCCGGGCCACCGTAGAAGTCGAGGTACTCCTCGATCTGCGACCTCTTCTTGCCGGCCGCTGGCTCGTTGATCGGAAACTTGATGCGACCGTTCCCGTTGGTCATGACCTTGGACATGAGCGCCGAGTACTCGGTGCTGATGGTTTTGTCGTCGAACGAGAGCAGGTTGTAGAATCCGAGCACCTTGGAATAGAAGTCGACCCAGTGGTTCATCTTGCCGAGCTCGACGTTGCCGACACAGTGGTCGACGTACCTGAGTCCCACCGCGGCGGGCATGAACGGCGACGTCAGCTTGCGAAACCCGGGCATGAAGAGGCCGCGGTAGTTCTTTCGCTCGACAATCGAGTGGATGGTGTCGCCATACGTACGAATGCCGGCGATGATGAGCGCGCCGTCCTCGTCCGTCATGACGGTGGGTTCCTGCACCGAAATCGCGCCGCGCTCAACCGCTTTGGCGTGCGCATCGCGAGCGTCGTCCACCCAGAAGGCCATGTCGCGCACGCCGTCACCGTGCTTGGCGATGTGCGCAGCGAGTTCGCCATCGGGTCCCATGGGGGTCGTCAGCAGCAGGCGAATCTTGCCCTGCACGAGCAGGTAGCTCGCCCGGTCACGGACACCAGTCTCGGGGCCGCGATACGCCGTCAACTGGAATCCGAAGGCGGCGCGGTAGAAGTGTGCGGACTGTTTCGCATTTCCGACCCAGAACTCGATGTAGTCCGTCCCGTTGATCGGGAAGGTGTCGTGTGCGGTTTCCTTGACGGGGGCGGTGCTGGTGGCCATGTGCGTCTCCAGAGTGGAGGGGTAGGGCGAGCGATGGGAGGCGTGAGGCGCGGCGATGTGTGAAGGACGAGGGGTGGAAGAAGCTATCGAATCGCCCCTGCACGCTCCTAGGCTCCGCGCGCGCCCGTCCGGGCGCTCGTCCACCAGCGGCCCCAGCTGTCGTTCGACGCCCAATCCTCGATCCGCATTCTCTGCTCCGTCTGGTCCGGGTAGCCAACGTCGCTCAAATATACTGCTGCGCTCTGGCACCCCGTCCAACGGCGCCCGACTGCGGTCTCCGTTCGGCCTTCAGCGTTCAGTCTCTGTCTCATCAGATCGCCAACGCCGGCAGTGCTCGGTAGAGCTCCAGCGCTGCCGGGTTCGCGAGCGCATCCGTGTTCTTCACGACCCGTCCATGGAGCACGTCGCGGACCGCAATCTCGGAAATCTTCCCGCTGATGGTGCGCGGGATGTCGGCCACCGCTTCGATCACACGCGGCACATGATGAGCACTTGTCGCCGCGCGAATCACCTGCCTGATGCGCGCCCGGAGGGCATCGTCAAGGACGGCGTCGCCGCGCAAGCGCACGAAGAGCACAATCCGGACATCCTTCTCCGCACCGCTCCCCACATCCTGACCGACAACCACGCTTTCGAGCACCTCGGGCAGCTGCTCCACCTGCCGGTAGATCTCGGCGGTGCCGATGCGGACACCGCCCGGATTCAACGTCGTGTCACTCCGACCGTGGATCACGAGACCGTCGTGTGCCGTGAGCTCGGCCCAGTCGCCGTGACGCCAGACGCCGGGGAATGTATCGAAGTAGGCCGCGCGATACTTGGCTCGGTCCTCGTCCTGCCAGAACGCGACGGGCATCGAGGGAAAGGGCTGCGTGCAGACGAGCTCCCCTGCCACGCCACGCAGCGGCTTGCCGGCGTCGTCCCACACCTCGACCGCCATTCCGAGTCCGCGACATTGGAGCTCGCCGCGCCAGACCGGGAGCATCGGATTCCCGAGCGCAAAGCAGGAGATCAGATCGGTCCCGCCGGAGATGCTCGCGAGATGCACATTGGCGTGCACGTCCCGATAGACGTAGTCGTAGCTGTGCTCCGCAAGCGGACTGCCGGTGGAGAGGATGGAACGGAGCGCCGTGAGCTCATGCGTACGGACCGGCGCGAGCTGCAGCTTCTCCGACATCGCGAGGAACTTTGCACTCGTACCGAAGACCGCGACACCCTCGGCGACCGCGAGATCCCAGAGGATCGCGGGATTCGCGTCAGGGAGCGGCGCGCCGTCGTAGAGCACGATCGTCGCACCGCAGGCGAGCGCGCTCACGAGCCAGTTCCACATCATCCACCCGCAGGTCGTGAAATAGAAGATCCGTTGTCCGGAACTGAGGTCGGTGTGGAGGCGATGTTCCTTGAGATGTTGGAGCAGGGTGCCACCCGCCCCGTGCACCATGCACTTGGGCAGTCCCGTCGTCCCCGAACTGTACATCACGTAGAGCGGATGATCGAACGGGAGCCGCTCGAACTGTTCCGGGCTTGAGTCCCCGCGGGCAATGAAGTCGTCCCACCTCACGGAGTGCGGAAGCACGCGCGCCGTCGCCGCGACGGCATCGTCGTCGCCAAGGAACGGGACGATAATCACCTGTTCGATGCTCGGGATCGCCTGCGCGATCTCGCGCGTACGCTCGAGACACTCAATGCGTTTGCCTGCGTAGCAATACCCGTCGGCGGCGATTAACACCTTGGGCGCGATCTGCCCGAACCGGTCGAGGACACCGCGGGCACCGAAATCCGGAGAACACGAAGACCAGACCGCGCCAACACTCGCCGCCGCGAGCGCCCCGACGACCGCCTCGGGAATGTTGGGCAGAAACCCGACCACTCGATCGCCTGGCACCACGCCGACCGCACGGAGCGCCCCGGCGGTGCGGCGCACCTGATCGGCGAGCGCAGCGAACGAGATCTCGCGACGGCGCCCGCGCTCGTCGTGCGCGATGATCGCCGGCGCGCAGCTGCGGTCCCGCAGCAGGTTCTCGGCAAAGTTCAGACGCGCCCGCGGGAACCAACGCGGTCCTGTGCCATCGAGCGTGGACCGACCGTCGGGCGGGCGCATGACCGCTCCACCCTGGAGCACGTCTTCCTTGGAAAATTCACGCCGGCGGACGGGACCGCTCCCGGATCGATCGCTGGGCGTCACTCCATCCGCGATCACTCCACCAAACGCCCAGATCGCACTCCAAAATCGCTCTCGCTCGCGCACGGACCAGGCGTGCCACTCGCCGTATGGTGCCTCGGCGGCAGGCGCCGTCGCGTCGGTCGCCGCGACGTGCGCGAAGAAGCGCGCCAACTCGGTCGCGCGGACGCGAGCTGGGTCGGGACTCCAGAGCGGGGACGAGGCGGCGAACGTCATGGGGTCGAATTAATAGTTGTGCGCCCCTCAGGACTAGACGGACCGTCCAGCGCACGCTCGCCACGGGCCGCCTCCGGGGATACTCTTTCCGGATGACCAGCCGCCGCATCCTCCACGCCGACGCCGATGCCTTCTTCGTGGCGGTCGCCCGAATGGCGGATCCGGACGGGGCCGGCAAGGCGCCGCTGCTGATCGTCGGCGGACGGCCTGGGTCGCGGGGGGTTGTCTGCTCGGCCTCGTACGAGACGCGAGTCTTCGGGGTGCGGTCGGCGATGCCGATCTCGCAGGCGCTCCGCCTCTGTCCCGCGGCGATGTGCGTTCCCGTCCCGCGTCACGCGTGCAGCGCAACGTCCAAGGCGATTGCCGCGGTGCTCGCTCGATTCACCCCGTTGGTGGAGGGCGCGAGTATCGACGAGTGGTACCTCGACCTCACGGGGACCGAGGCACTCTACGCCGGGGAGACCCTCGACGCGACGGCGCGCCGCATTCGCGAGGCGGTGCATCACGAGACCGGACTGTGGGTTTCGATCGGCGGCGGGAGCTCCAAGTTGATCGCGAAGCTCGCGGCCGAACGCGCGAAGCCTCGGCCGGGCTCCGGCGCGACGGGCGTGCGCGTCGTGGCAGTCGGCAACGAGGGCGCGTTCATGACGGAGTTCAGCCTCGCCGAGCTCCCAGGGGTCGGCCCGAAGCTGCAAGTCAAGCTCGCGGGAGTCGGAATGGTGCGCGTGGTCGACATGCTCCCGCACGACCGCGCGACGCTGGGGCGCTGGATTGGGCGACGGCCCGCCGCATGGCTCTGGGCTCGGGTGCGAGGCATCCACTCAACACCAGTCGAGACGCGTGCCCCGGCCAAACAGATCAGTCGTGAGAGCACCTTTGACCGCGACGTGAAGGAGAGCGCGGTAATCGCCGGCGTCTTGCGCTCGCTCTCCGCGAGCGTTGCGGCCGACCTTCGCGGCGATAAGCTCAGCGCACGCACTGTGACCGTGAAGCTCAAGGACGCCGACTTCACGTCGCGACACGCGAGTCGAACAGTCCGGGAGCCGATTGAGAGCGACCGCGTGATCGCCGAGATTGCGATGGCGCTGCTGGCGAAGCTGCGCGCCGAAAGAAGGATGTCGGCGCGACTCGTGGGGGTCTCGCTCGGGAATCTCACTCCGGTGCGCGATGCGGAGCAGCTGGGGCTCTTTGGCACGGGTGCCCGCGTGGGGGCCTCCACGGGCAGGGCGGCGGGCACGGCGACGGCCATGCCACCGATGACCGTCGAGCGACCGCAGGACCGCGCGGTGTCGCGCGCCGTGGACCGGGTCCGAGCGCGCTTTGGTGCCAACGCGATCCGAACGGGCGCCGGCCGCCAGACGTAAGGTCGTGGCGGCGGCGCGTTGCACCGCTCATCTTTTCGGAGTCGTTCCCCTCGCCGTAGTCCCTCATGCATCCCAACCCATCTCACTGATGAATCAGACTCGTCCGTTCGCAATCGCGGCGGCCCTCGCGATCTTGGCCATCGCCTGCCAGCCCGCGACCCCATCGACGACACCGATTCCGACAGCCGCGCCGTCCGGCGCGCCCGTCGCGGGTGCACCAGGCGAGACTCCGGCGCCAACCCCCGGAACCCCCGCCGGTCCTCCCGCTGCCGGCCAGGCGCCGGCTGGCGGCCCTGGCGGAGCCGGTGGTGCCCCCGGCGCTCCAGCGGCCGATCCGGTGCCCCGTCCCTATGCCCAAGTGATCCGTGGCGCAGTCGTCACCAAGTCCGGGCTCTTCAAGACGCACCTGATCGGGAGCTCGCTCTACTATGAGATTCCGGCCAGCGAGCTCGGAAAGGAGATGCTCCTCGTCTCGCAGATCGCGAAGAACAACGACGGCGACGGGTACGGCGGCGAGCCGCTCGACCAGCGCGTGGTGAAGTGGGAGCGGCGCGGGAACCGCGTGCTCTTCCGCAACGTCTCGCACGCGATCATCTCCGACCCATCGGTGCCGATCGCCGGCGCGGTCCGCAACTCCAACTACGACGCGATCCTCGCGATCTTCCCGGTGGCGGCGTTCGGCCCCGACTCGGCGGCCGTGATCGACGTGACCCGCCTGTACACGTCACCACCGAACGAGATCAGCGCCATTCAATCGATCCGCGGGACGCTCGACGCCGCCCGCAGCTTCCTCGAGCGCGTCGCCGCCTACCCGCGCAACGTCGAAGTCGAGGCCTCGCTGACCATCAACGCGCAGCCGCAGGCGCAGTCATTCGCCCCCGGCGTGCCCCCACAGCAGCCGGCGCCCGGCACACCGACGTCGACCAAGTCGGTCGTGGTCCATTGGTCGATGGTGAAGCTGCCCGACGAACCGATGCTGCCGCGCCTGCGCGATTCGCGGGTCGGCTACTTCTACACCAGCACCACCGACTTCAGTCGGCCCGAGCAGCGGGCGCAACAGCGCCACTTCATCGCCAAGTATCGCCTCGACAAGAAGGACCCGAGTGCCGCGATCTCCGAGCCGGTGAAGCCGATCGTCTACTACGTTGATCCGGCGACACCGGCCTGGCTGGTGCCCTGGGTCAAGAAGGGCGTCGAGGAATGGCAGGTGGCGTTCGAAGCCGCCGGCTTCCGCAATGCGATCATCGCCAAGGAGGCCCCGAGCAAGGAGGAGGATCCGGATTGGTCGATGGAGGACGCCCGCTACTCGAGCATCCGTTGGCTGCCGTCGACGACCGAGAACGCGAACGGACCGCACGACTCCGACCCCCGCACCGGCGAGATCCTGAACGCCGATGTGAACATGTACCACAACATCATGAACCTGCAGACGTGGTGGTACTGGACGCAGGTCGGTCCGCTCGATCCGCGCGCGATGAAGTTGCCGTTCCCCGATTCGCTGCAGGGCCGGCTCGTGCAGTTCGTGGTGGCGCACGAGGTCGGTCACACGCTCGGCCTCCCGCACAACCAGTTCGCGTCGAGCACCTATCCGGCCGACTCCGTGCGTTCACGCACCTGGGTGGCACGCATGGGCCACTCGCCGTCGATCATGGATTACGCGCGCTTCAACTACGTGGCGCAGCCCGAGGACAACATCCCGCTCGACCAACTGATCCCGAAGGTCGGTGTGTATGACAAATACGCGATCCGGTGGGGCTATGCTCCGATCCCCGGCGCGCGCACCAGCGATGACGAGCGTCCGGCACTCGACGCGATCGCCCGCGAGCAGGATGCGACGCCCTGGTACCGCTACGGCGTCCCGGACGACTTCGGCGCGATCCCGTTCACGGCGTATTCGGAGGCCGTGGGTGACCAGGACGCGGTGAAGAGCACCGAGCTCGGCATCCGCAATCTCAAGCGACTCATGCCCATGCTCGTGCCGGCGACGACGCAACCGACCGAAGATGTGTCGTTCACGAAGGAAGGCTACAACCGCATCATCGGCCAGCTGATGAACGAGCTGCGCCATGTGGCCGCGATCCCTGGCTCGTCGACGGGCCAAGAGAAGTTCGGGTCGCAGCCAGGACCGCGTTTCACCCCGATCCCGCGGGAGCGCCAGCGAGAGGCGGTGAAGTTCCTGCAGGACAATCTCTTCACCACGCCGACCTGGCTCCTCGATCCGGCGGTCCTCCGTCGCCTTGAGCCCGACGGTGCCGTCGCACGCATCAACACCGCACAGCGCGGCGTGCTCAGCGCGCTGATGACGGAAGACCGGATGGCACGGCTCGTCGAGTACGAGGCCCTGCCGGGCGCGAGGGGCTCCTATTCGATCGGCGAATACCTCAGCGACATTCGCACGGGAATCTGGAGCGAGCTCGGCACCGTGTCGGTGCGGGTCGACGCCTACCGTCGCGGCCTGCAGCGGAGCTACGTCGAGCTCGTCACGGCACGCCTGAATGCCCCGCCGCCCACGACACCGCGCATGTCGAGCAGCTCACAGACGGGACAGAGCTACACTCAGGCGGCTCGCCCGAGCACCGACATGAAGGCGATGCTTCGGCAGGAACTGCGGGGGCTCGACGGACAACTCGCCACCGCGCAGTCGAAAGCGGCCGATGCGATGACCCGCGCGCATCTGGCGGACATTCGGTGGCAGATCAAGCAGGTGCTGGAGCCGAAGTAGGGCGGTCGACGCTGGACGACAGCAGAACGTCGGCACAGCAAGACGGCAGCACCGAGACGGCAGCAATGGCAACGGCGGGATGCGAGAGAGTACTCGCATCCCGCCGTTGTTCATTTCCGTCGCTCCCGACCTCCCCCGACTAACGCACCCGGACAAACTCGACCGGTTGCCCCGCCGGTCCGAATTTCATCACGCGATGCGCCGCTGCTTTCTCGATCCAATACGTCCCCGGTGCGTCACCGCCAGTGAAGGCCACACGGTAGGTCTCCACTGCACCCATCGGAATCGTGATCGTCTCCTCGCCCGACACCTGATACGTATTCGTGCGCACCGTGCCCTGCCCTGAGCCGAACACGGAGACGTTCACCGTCGCGCCGGGCGACCAGGTGAAGAACGGCAGTAGGCCCTGGATCACGTTGTCGTCGATGGTCCCCGGAAGGAGCTCGACGTCGGCATAACGCACTGGCTGCAACCCCGCTGCGCCAGGCGTCACGCCTGCGCCTGTCACCCGCCCGTTCGCGTAGCGGACATCGAGCTTGAACTCCGCGCCCTGGAAGCGACCCGACTGCACCGCGCTGCGCATCGAGAGGTCGAGGCCGAAGCGCACCTCGGTCGACTGTTGGATCACCGTCGCGAGCTGCGAGCGCTCCGTGTAGACCCACCCGTCGCCGTCGCGGCCGAGCGACGAGACCTGGTAGCCGAACTCGCGGCCTTGCACGAGCACCGTGAACGAATCGGTCGCCGCGACGATCCGCGTCGGGTCGATGGCGAGCACCACGACTTTCGGGAGCAGGTCGTCCGCTGTCATCGGATTGCCGTCCACATCGACCATGGAGACCGGTGCGATCGCGCGTAACCGGTCGGCGATCTTCGTCGCGTCACCCACCACCACGATCAGCGCGCCGTCGGCGCGCATGCCCATCCGCGCGGCCGCCTGCGCCTGCTCCGCGGTCACCGCCGCGAGCCGTTGGCGGTACGTCTGCACATAGTCTGTGGCGAGACCGAGCAGTCGGGCATTGGCGACCTGCGCCGCCACCGCATCGGCGGTCTCCACCTGCAGCGGGTACCGCCCGACGAGGGTCTGCTTCTGTCGCTCGAACTCGTCGGCGGGGATCGGCATACTGCCGATGCGGCCCAGCTGCGCGAGCAGCTCCACGAGGGCGGAGTCGGTCACTTCGGTGCGCACTTCGGCCGTCGCGCTGAACGTCCCGAGTCCCTTGCGGCGCGCGACACTCGAGTACGCGCCGTAGGTCCACCCCTTCTGCTCTCGCAGGATCTGAAAGAGGCGCGCGTCGCTCGCGCCGCCCAGGACCTGATTGGCGAGCGTGAGGGCATAGCCCCGCGTGTCGGTGGCCATCCAGGTGGTGTTGCCCACGATGATATTCGACTGCACCGAACCGGGACGATGCACGAGGAGGATCTCGGTGCGCGCGCGCTGCGGCGCCGCCCGCGCGACTGGCGCGCCGACCGCCACGCCGCCCCATGCGCTAAACGTCTCCTCCGCGAGTTGACGCGCCTCGACCGTGTCGATCGCGCCGGCGATCACCAGCAACGCCTGACTGGGACGCATCCGCTGGCGGTGAAACGTCACGAGGTCGTCGCGTGTGATGGCGCCCACGCTCGCGTTGTCGGGCGCGCGGCCGTACGGATGGTCCCCGTAGAGTCCCTTCGCGAATGCCTGGGCTGCGATCGACCCCGACTGCGACTTGGCGAGCGCGAGCGCCGACAGCGACTGCTTGCGCAGCAGTTCGACCTCGGTCGCAGGAAAGGTCGGTCGCAACGCCGCATCGGCGAGGAGTGCGAATGCAAGGCGGCGATCGCTCGTCAGCACCGCCGCGCTGATGGTGAGGAAATCGGCCCCTGCCGTCGCGCTGAGCGAACCACCGACACCCTCGATCGTCGCCGAGAGCTGATCGGCCGTGCGCGTTCCCGCGCCCTTGGTGAGCAGCCCCGCGACCAATTCTGCGGTACCGGATTTTCCGGCCTCGTCGTATAGGGCGCCACCGGGCACCGCGAGCGTGAGCGAGAGCACGGGCTGCTTCGCGTTGGACACGACGAGTACGCGCATCCCGTTGGCGAGGACCGTCTCCGCAAACGGCGGGAACTGTGCCGGCTGGAGCGGCATCGGCGCGGGTGGACGCGTAGGGAACTGCGCGGCCACGGGCACCGCCGCGAGTCCAGCCGCGAGCGCGCCCGCGAGCGCGAGCGCGACCGCGAGCGCGCCCGGCCCCGCGCGGACGGCTCGGATGCAACGCGCGCCGCTGCCGGCGCGGCGCGAAATGAAGTCGACGAGCGGGAACATCATTTGGCCTCCGGAACGATCACGAGGGTGAGTGAGTTGTCGGGACGCAGATAGGCGGTGGCGACGCGCCGGAGGTCGGCGAGCGTCACCGACTCGTAGCGCGCGGCATCGGTGTTGATCGCCTCGGGCGAGCCGAGATACATCGCCGCATACTGCACCGCTTCCGAGGTCGCGAGGGCGGTCTGCCGACCGAAGATCGTCGAAGAGCGCCACGAGTTCTTCGCCTTCTTGAGCTCCTCGGCGGTGATCCCTTGGGCAATCGTCTTCATTTCGCTGGCGAACTGGGCCTTGAGGGTGTCGACGTCGACGCCCTGGTTGGCGATGACGATCGCACCGAAAATCCCCGCGCCGCGCATCGGACCGAACGGATCGAAGAGCGACTGCGCCACGACCGCGACCTTGGCGTCGCGCACGAGCGTGCGATTGAGGCGCGAGCTCTCGCCCGTCCCGATGATCGTGGAGAGGAGTTCGAGCGCCGGATAGTCGGCGTGCGCGGGCGGCACCGCGCGATACGCGGTGAGGACCGCCGGGAGCGTGGCGTTGCGGTCGGGGATGCGACGGACGACTTCCCGGCCCGTGGCACCCTGGGGGGAGCAGGTGACCGCCGCCGGCGCTGCGCCGCGGGCGATTCCGCCGAAGTACTCCGTCACCAGGCGGCGCGTGGCCGCGGGCTGGAGGTCACCGGCGATCACGAGGACGGCGTTGTTCGGTGAGTAGTAGAGGTCGAAGAACGCCTGCACGTCGGCGACGGTGGCGGCGTTCAGATCATCCATCGATCCGATGATCGAATGGGCGTAGGCGAAGCAGCTGGCACGATCGAAGAGGGTCGGGAGTGAGTCCACCAGCGCCGCCGTGTACGGCGCGTTGTCGAATCGCAGTCGACGCTCCTCCTTCACCGCCTCCTTCTGATTCGTGAGGTTCTCGGCGTTGACCGTCAGCGAGCGCATGCGGTCGGCCTCGAGCCAGAGCGCGAGATTGAGCCGGTTGCTCGGCACCTCGTTGTAGTAGTTGGTGCGATCGGGCTGCGTGGAGCCGTTCAGCTGTCCGCCCGCGCGTTCGACGAGCTGCCCGTGCTCGGCCTTCTTCACGTTGGCCGACCCCTGAAACATCATGTGTTCGAACAGATGCGCGAAGCCGGTACGACCGGCGCGCTCATTACGTGAGCCGACATCGTACCAGACGTTGACCGCGACGACCTGCGCGGAATGATCCTCCACGAGGTGCACGCGCAGACCGTTGGCCAGGGTGAACGACTCGACCCGCACACGACTCGGCGCCTGCGCGCCAAGAGTCGTCGCCACGGTCAGCACGAGAGCAGTGACGAACGAACCACGCAAACGCATCGCGTTTCTCCAAGGCATGAGGGGCAACGTACGCACCGAGCCGCTCAGTGGCCGGTGGAGCCGAATCCGCCGGCTCGGTCGGTGGTGCGCGCGACGGCGCCGCGCGTGAAGGACAGTGTCTCGTACCGGGCCAAGACCATCTGCGCGATGCGCTCGCCATGCCGCACGGTGAGCGCCCCGGCCCCTCCGTTCTTCACCGGGACGCACCACTCGTCCGGATAGTCGGCGTCGATCGTGCCGGGACTGTTCACGATCACCAAATCGGTCTTGAGGCTCGTCCCGGAACGCGGACGCACCTGTGCCTCGTACCCCACCGGGAGCTGCGCTTTAAAGCCGAGGGGGAGGAGCGCCTTCTCCCCGGGCGCGAGCGTGATCGTCGCACCCGCGGCGTCGGCGACCACGTCGCGAACCTCGGCAACGCCGCCCACGAACACCCGCACGCGGCCGCCACTGAGGCAGAGCGCGAGGTCGTGACCAGCGCTAGCCTCAGTCGCGCGGCGAGGGGGCTCGACTCCCTCATGTAGTGGCTCAAAGATGATGTCGGACATGGGGCGGAAAACTAACCGCCGGCCGGCGCTCCGGTGAGACTCTGTCGGGGGGGGGGGACGACACTTCGGCTGCCCTGCTGTGTATCATCATCCCGTGACCCTTCTTGCCTTCTCCCGCAGGAGCGCCCTTGCCGCGGCGCTTCTTGTCCTCGCGCCGGCCACCGTGCTGCGCTGCCTCTCCCCTGCCGTGAGTGCCCAGGATACCGTCCGTGTCGCCCCAGGGACCGTCGTCGTCGTGGAGAGCCTCCCCCCCGAGGACCCGCGAACGACTGGACAGCGCGCACAGGCCGAGTTCGAGCGCTTTCGTCGCCTGAATCTCCCCGAGTTTCGAGGCAAGGTCTTTTCCGGGAAAAGTTGCCCAGAGCCGGTCGGGATGAACTGGTGCTACTGGTACGACGGAGGCTCCCTGATTGCCGCGGAGCTCCCCACCGTCGTCGAGAGCCGCGAGCGTCTCCTGGGGCGGCTCGACTCGCTGGGTACGGCGCAGCCGGGCGATAACTGGATCGGCGGCCAACGGGTGCGCTACCTGATCGAAGCGGGCCGTCCGCTCGATGCACTGAAAGTCGCGGAACAGTGCACGGCCTTCGGCTGGTGGTGTGACGCCCTCGCCGGGATCGCATTGCACGAAGCCGGGCGCTACGCCGAGTCGGAGTCGCGCTACGAAAAAGTCCTCGCGGCCATGGGCCCGCGCGAACGGTGCACCTGGCGTGACCTCACGCCCTATCTCGACGACGACACGCGCCGCCAGTACATCCGTCATGCCTGCGGGACGGCCGAGCGTGAGGCGTTCGAGGCGCGTGCCTGGTGGTTCTCACGGACGCGCTACGGCATGGCGGGGAACGACTCGCGCACC
This sequence comes from Gemmatimonas phototrophica, assembly GCA_945869195.1. Taxonomy (GTDB): domain Bacteria; phylum Gemmatimonadota; class Gemmatimonadetes; order Gemmatimonadales; family Gemmatimonadaceae; genus Pseudogemmatithrix. The sequence continues at coordinate 106,647 of CAMBNV010000006.1, forward strand.
GAGCACTACTCGCGACTGACCTATGTAGAGTTCCTGCGCGATGCCGCCTCGGCGCACAGCCGCGGCTTCGACGAGTCGGAGCGTGAGATGACCGTGCGCTTTGGTTGGAATCGTCGATGGGCGCGCGATGGGACCTCTCGCGGCGCGCCCGCTGAGATGCCCCTCGGTCCTGACGGCAGGCCGCAGCGCTACGACCCGTCACTGAGCATCAACGTCATCGGACAGGAGGCGACGCCCGCGTACCGCTTCATTCCGCCGAGCGAGGTGCTCACGAGTCCGGCAAGCTCCGACTCGACCGAGTGGGCCGTACAACTGCCGCCGGTCGTCGCACGGTATCATCCCAAGTATGCGTCGCGCCTCCTCATGCTCGAGCATCAACAGGCGCTCTTCCGCCGCGGCGACACGGCGCTCGTCGTTCTCGCCTACGACGTGAGCAAGGTCCCGGGAATCGCCTTCTCCCGGCTCGACGGCGCCCTCGTCCTCACGCCCGGCACGCGCCCCTCGGGCCAAGCGACGACGGTGCGCGGCATTGCGCCCAAGGGGACGATGACCGTCCGCGCCCCGTGGGGACCACTGCTGATGAGCGCCGAAATCGCGGCCGACTCGGCCTCGACACTCGTCCGCGCGCGATATGGAATTCGGCCGCCATTCGCAATCGGAGCGCGCGTCTCGCTCTCGGACCTGCTCTTCTACACGCCGTACGGCACCTTCCCTGCCACGGTCGAGGAGGCGCTCCCGCATGCGCTGGCCACACAAAAGGTCCGGGCCGACCAGCCGATCGGCATCTACTGGGAAGCGTACAATACGAATCCGGTCGGCGAGCGCATGACGATCTCGCTCGTCATTGCCCCCGACGATGCAGAGGAGCCGGGCCGCCTGGGTCGGGCAGCACGGGCGCTCCGACTCGCGCGCGGGAGCTCGCCGGTGAGCGTCACGATCGAGGACATGTCGGCGCGCGGCGCGCCGACATCGCCGCGCGCGGTGCAACTCGACATCTCGACGCTCAAGCCGGGTGACTACCTCGTCCAACTCGAGGTGGATGTGGCGGGCCAGTACGTGATCCGCGCCGACCGCCGCATCACCGTCGTACAGCCCTGAACTAGATTCAGACACAGGTGAGGTGAGGGCCGTAGGCCCGCCTCGCCTGTGTCTTCCACCTCTGCGCCCTGACCTGCGTTATGCGTCCTGCGCTCCTCCTCGCCACCGCCGCCTTCATGCTGCCGCTCGCCCTGCAGCAGGGCGCCTCGACGCAGCAGGCCTCACCAGACTCCGCGCGGCCTGACTCACGATTGGCGAAGCGCGACACCGTTCGCGCCACTGGGCTCCGTCAGGCGCCGCCGCGCACCGCCGAGGAGCTACGGATCGCGCGTCGCGACTCGATCCTCAACGCGCTCTGGCCGGTGAAGGGACCGGAGCTGCTCCCGGGATCGATCCTTCCCGAGAAACGGATCATTGCGTTCTACGGCAATCCGCTTTCTACGCGCATGGGAGTACTCGGTCAGTACCCGTCGGACCAGATGCTGAGGCTGCTTGACGCGGAGGTGGAGGCGTGGGTGAAGGCCGACCCGGCGACTCCGGTGATCCCCGCCTTGCACCTCATCGCCGTGGTGGCGCAAGGCTCCGCAGGAAGAGACGGTAAGTACCGCCTGCGCATGGCCGACACGCTGATCGAGCGCGTCGCGACGTGGGCGGCCAAGCGGAATGCGCTTGTCTTTCTCGACGTACAGGTGGGGCTGAGCACGTTGCAGGCCGAGCTCCCGCGACTCGCGGGTTTCCTCGCGCGGCCGAACTTCCACCTGGGGATCGACCCCGAGTTCTCGATGAAGAACGGCGGACTGCCCGGCAAGCGGATCGGCACGTACGACGCGACCGACATCAACTACGCCGCCGAGTTTCTTCAGGGTCTCGTCGTCAATCACAAACTGCCGCCGAAAGTGCTCGTGGTACATCGCTTCACGCAGCGCGGAGTGACGAACTATCAGAACATCCAGCTGCGCGCCGAGGTGCAGGTGGTGATGCACATGGACGGCTTCGGAGCCCCGGCACTCAAGCGCAACAGCTTCCGGCAGTTCGTGAAAGCGGAGCCGGTGCAGTTCGCGGGATGGAAGCAGTTCTTCAATCCCCGCAATGACCTGCCACGCACGCCGATCGCCGAGATCGCCAAACTGCACCCGAAGGTGCTGTACGTCCAGTATCAGTGAAGCCAGACGAGAGCTGGGAGCAGACGGCGTGTTCGATTCGCGCACGCCGGCAGCTCCCCTTCACGTTCGCCTCTGTATTCTCGCGTTCCTACTTTCTCACCTGATGACCGTCACCCCGATGACGCCATCAGCCTGCGCGAAGATGCGGCCGCTCGGATTATAGAAAAAGATCCGTCGCTTGTGCCCCGCCACAATCTCGTCGGCGTGCGCGAACTGCCGCGCCAGGGCGATCTGCCCCTGTTCGAGCGACGGGAACGTCGCCGCAGGGTAGCTCACCATGATCTCACCGGACTCCTCCTCGACGAGCGCGGTCTCCCGCGTGCGCCGGATGAGCGCCATCGCCTCCTCGCGCTGCCTCGGCGTGGCGATGATGTTCGATGGTGTCGTCGCGGGATCGCCCCGCACCGACCCCTCACTGCCGCCCGCCGCGAGCCAGAAGACGAGGACGAGGACGATGCCAAGCGCGCTCCAGCGCGCGACGGGCGACTGTCGCCAGACGAATGCGCGTGCCTGCGCCAGCGGAGCACCGACGGTGCCGGCGCGTGAGGCACCCTGAGGAAAGCCGGCGTCACGGATGCTACGCCGACTTGGCGTTCCACTGGAACCCGACGGCCGTGTCGCCGACTCGTCCGTGGCGTACGGGGTGAAGCAGTGCGGGCAGACCCGACGATTATTGCTTGCCTTTTCGCAGACGGCGCAGAGCATGGGCGAAATAGAACCTCACGGCCACGCGGGTTCAACGTGCAGCGGAACGGTCAGTCGGCGACATAGTCGCGCTTGGCCATGCCGATTCCCCCACCGTCGGTCACCTGGTGGTAGCCCGCGCCCCGCAGCGCCACGGCCGCCGCCGCTGAGCGGCCTCCAGAGGCACAGTAGACCAGAATCCGGCTCCTGGTGCTCACCCCCGGCATCGCGGCGAGAGCCTGTGCGACCTGGTCGACGGGGACGCATACCGCGCCGGGCAGATGCCCCATCCAGAACTCAATCTTGGAGCGGACATCAATAACGGCGTCGACCGGGCGATCACGGAATCGGGGCATGGCAGGGGCGTTGGAGGAGTCGAGTCGGGCAGCCGAGCCGTGAAAGTGGCCGGACACCCTGATGACAACATATAACCATATAGTAATATATAGTGACGCCGAGAAGAATCAAGGCGTCTTCCTCGGAACCCAAAGCCGACTCCGGCAGCGGGCGCTTTCCATCCCTCCCTGGAGACTGACATGCTGCGCCGCGTCGCGATGGTGCTCGGCCTCACCGCTCTGCTCACAGCCCCGGTCGCGGGCCAGCTTCCCCTGCTCGACGTGCGCATCGGCGCTCAGGCCGTGATGCCGCAGGGGGACTTTGCCGAGTTGTACACGGGGGGCTTGGGCGCCTATGGCCGCGTGGGAATCCCACTCGGTTTCATTAAGGTCATGGGCACCGCCACCTGGACCCGGCTCCCGGGCAAGACGCTCTCCCTGTTCGGCACGTCGGTTGACATTGAGGACGTGGACGTCATTGGGCTCACGGCGGGTCCGCACCTGTCGCTGCCCTTTCTCGACCTCGGCGTCGAGGGCGGCTACTTCAGCAACTTCAAGAAGGTCGGCATCGTCCCCAGCGCCTCACTCAGCCTGCTCAACTTCGACGTGATGGCGTCCTACACCATCGTGCCCATGGACCTCACCGCCAACTGGCTGGGACTCGGCGTCGGCCTCCGGTTCTAGGACGCGTTAGTCGTCCGTCGGCGCGGGGAGCTGCGGCACGCTGGACTCAGTCGCCTGCCGCAGCAACCCGGTCCGAGTGTATTCGATCAGCTTGTCGCGCGTGTCCATGATGTCGAGGTTGCGCATTGTGAGCTGTCCGATGCGGTCGAGCGGGGTGAAGAAGGACTCCCCGCGCTCCATGGTGAGTCGCTCGGGCTTATACGTCAGGTTGCGGCTCGCGGTATCCATGATTGAGTAGTCGTTGCCACGGCGGAGCTCGAGGGTGACCTCGCCCGTGATCGCGCGCGCCACCCAGCGCTGCGCCGACTCCCGCAGCATGAGCGCCTGCGAGTCAAGCCAGCGCCCGTGATACAGCAACCGCCCCAGCTTGCGCCCGTGAAGACGGTACTGTTCGATCGTGTCTTCGTTGTGGATGCCGGTCACGAGCCGTTCATAGGCGATGAACAGCAGCGCCATCCCGGGCGCCTCATAGATCCCGCGGCTCTTGGCCTCGATAATCCGGTTCTCGATCTGGTCGGTCATGCCGAGGCCGTGCCGTCCACCAATCACGTTGGCCTCGAGAAAGAGGTCGAGTGTGCTGCCGAAGGTGCGCCCATTGAGCGCGACCGGCACCCCCTCCTCGAACCGCACGCGCACGGTCTCGCGCTCGACCTTCACGGCGTCCTTCCAGAACGCAACGCCCATGATCGGCTGCACGATGTGCATCCCCTGGTCGAGGAACTCCAGCTCCTTGGCCTCGTGGGTGGCACCGAGCAGGTTAGAGTCGGTCGAATAGGCCTTCGCGACGCTCATCTTGTAGTCGAAGCCGTTGGCGATGAGGTACTCGCTCATTTCGGTTCGACCACCGAGCTCGTCAATGAACTGCTGGTCCAACCAGGGCTTGTAGACCTGTAGCCCGGGATTCGTGAGGAGGCCGTAGCGATAGAACCGCTCGATGTCATTGCCCTTGAAGGTGCTGCCATCGCCCCAGATGTTGACGTCGTCTTCGCGCATCGCAGCCACGAGCATCGTGCCCGTAACGGCCCGGCCGAGCGGCGTGGTGTTGAAATAGGTCTGACCACCCGTGCTGATGTGGAAGGCGCCCGACTGGATCGCGGCGATGCCCTCGGTGACGAGCTGGTGGCGGCAATCGATCAGGCGGGCGTTCTGCGCTCCATAGGCCATCGCCTTGCGCGGGATCTCGTCATAGTCCGTCTCGTCGGGCTGCCCGAGATTGGCGGTGTACGCGTAAGGGAGGGCGCCCTTGGCGCGCATCCAATGGAGCGCGGCGCTGGTGTCCAATCCGCCTGAGAACGCGATGCCGACGTTTTCTCCGACGGGGAGGCGCTGCAAGATCGTGGCCACGACATGTCTCCGACGAGGGCGTGAAGGTCCGCGCGAAACTTAGTCGGTCGAGTCCCGGAAATGACTCAGCCCCGTCAAAGCACCGGCCCGGTGGGAGTCAATGAAGCGCCGACACAGGTCGCCCGGGGCTAGATTAGCGCCGTTATGACGACCACTTCTCCGCTCATCAATCTGCACGCGTACGAGTCCGCCGCCGCCGAGTGCCTCCCGCGGATGGTGTTCGACTACTTCGCCGGCGGCGCGGGCGACGAGGTCCTGCTGCGCACCGCGCGCGCTGCCTGGGACGACATTGCGGTGCGCTACCGCGTGCTCCGTGATGTCGCCGTGCGCTCGCAGCGCACCGAACTGCTCGGCCACACCCTCGACTGGCCAGTCCTCGTGGCGCCGATGGCCTTTCAGCAGCTCGCGCACGCCGATGGCGAACTCGCCTGTGCACGCGCGGCGGACGCGACCGGCACCGGCATGATCCTCTCAACGCTGGCCACGCAGCCCATCGAGGCGGTCCGCGCCGCCACCCAGGGACCGCTCTGGTTCCAGCTCTACATTTTTCGCGACCGCGGCCTGACGGAGGCGCTCGTGCGCCGCGCCGAGCAGGCGGGCTGCACCGCCCTTGTGCTCACGGTGGACGCACCGCTCCTCGGCCGCCGCGAGCGCGACCTGATTAACGGATTCCACGTGCCGGCCGACACGCCGCTCCCCAACGTCAGCGCCGTGCCGCGCGACGCCCTCGCGCAGCGCGTCGAGACGGCGTCGTCCCTCGCAGCCTTCGCGGAGCGTCACTGGGACGCGTCGATCGCGTGGGCGGATCTGGAATGGCTTCGTTCGATCACCCAGGTGCCGATCCTCGTGAAGGGGATCGTGCGAGGCGACGATGCCGACCGTGCGCTCCAGCACGGGGCCATGGGGGTGATCGTCTCCAACCATGGAGGGCGCCAGCTCGACACGGCACTCCCCACGGCGCGCGCACTTCCCGAGATCGCGGAGGCCATGGCGGGACGCGGCGCACTGCTCGTGGACGGCGGCATCCGCCGTGGCACCGACGTGGTGAAGGCGCTCGCCCTGGGCGCGCAGGCTGTCCTACTCGGTCGCCCGGTGCTCTGGGGGCTCGCGGTCGACGGGGCGGCCGGCGCCCAGCGCGTCTTGCAGATCCTCAAGGACGAGTGCGACCTGGCACTCGCGCTCTCCGGGTGCCGCACTCCGGCGGAAGCCACCCCTGACCTGATCGTCCGATGATCGGCGAGCAGACGCTCACCCCCTGGACGCAGATCTACGACCCACTCGGCTCGGGGATTCTCTCGACGCTCGTGGCGTTGCTCCCGATCGCCGTCCTGCTCGGCCTCCTCGCCTCACACCGTATGCGAGCCCAGTGGGCCGCGCTCGCGGGGCTTGGGGCAGCCCTGCTCATCGCGATCGTAGCGATTGGCATGCCGGCAGGGCTCGCCTTGCGCGCCGCGGCTCATGGCGCCGCGTACGGGGTGTTCCCGATCGGCTGGATCCTACTAAACGTCCTCTTCCTCTACCAGCTCACGGTGGACCGGGGACTGTTCGCCGTGCTGCAGCAGAGCATCGCGCACGTGACGACCGACCGGCGCCTCCAGTTAGTGCTTATCGCATTCAGTTTCGGTGCCTTTTTTGAGGGCGCTGCCGGCTTCGGCACGCCCGTCGCGGTCACGGCGGCGCTCCTCATCGGACTCGGCTTTCCGGCCATCGAAGCATCCGTCTTCTCGCTGATCGCGAACACAGCGCCCGTTGCGTTCGGGGCGCTTGGAACGCCGTTAATTGCGCTGCAGGGGGTGACGGGGCTCGACCTGCGCGACCTCTCGGCGATGGTCGGACATCAGCTGCCGCTCTTCTCGGTGATCATCCCGTTCTGGCTCGTGCTCGCGTACGCGGGCGTGAAGCGCACGGTAGAGGTCTGGCCGGCCCTGCTCGTGGCGGGACTCTCGTTCGCGGTGCCGCAATACCTCGTCGCCGTGTACCACGGGCCCTGGCTCGTCGACGTGATTGCCTCGCTCTGTTCGATGGCGGCGCTGACGGTGTTCCTCCGCGCCTGGCGTCCCTCGCTGACCACCGCGGAGGTCGACCGCGGTGCCATCGCGCGGGCGTGGACGCCGTGGGCGATCCTCACGATCGTAGTGTTCGCCTGGGGCACGCCGCAGGTGAAAGCGTGGCTCAACTCGCTCTCCGCTCCGTCGTTCGCGGTCCCGGGGCTACACGAGATGGTCGTGCGCGTTGCGCCCGTGGTGCCAGTTCCCAAGGCCGAGGCCGCGATTTTCGCCTTCAACTGGTTGAGCGCAACGGGCAGCGGGATCGCGCTTGCGGCACTGATCGGGGGTCTTGTGATGGGATGCAGCGCCCGAACAATGGTCCGGACCTACGCGATGAATGCGCGGCGACTCGTCCCCTCGCTGCTCACCATCTCCGCGATGATGGCGATCGGTTTCGTCACGCGGTACTCGGGGACCGACACCATTCTTGGTCTCGCCTTCGCGCACACCGGCGTCTTCTATCCGTTCTTCGGCACCCTGCTCGGATGGCTCGGCGTTGCGCTCACCGGGAGCGATACCTCGTCGAATGTCCTCTTCGGCGGCTTACAGGTCGTGACCGCGAATCAACTCGGGGTGGACCCTGTCCTGATGGCCGCCGCGAACAGCTCGGGTGGGGTGATGGGCAAGATGATCGACGCGCAGAGCATCGTCGTGGCGAGCGCCGCGACCGGCGCGCACGGCGCGGAGGGGACGATCCTGCGCCGCGTTTTCTGGCATTCGGTCGCGCTCGCCTCGATGATGGGACTCTGGGTGCTCCTTCAGGCGTACTGGATCCCGCGCGCGTTCGGTTGAGCTGATGACGATCCCCACATCGGAACACTCGAGCCCCGTTCGCATATTGATACTCTGCACCGGAAACTCGGCGCGGAGCCAGATGGCCGAGGCGATTATTACGACCCTTGGGGCGACACGTCCCATGGGTACGGTGGTGGCCGACAGCGCCGGCTCGCGCCCGGCGTCGAGCGTGAATGAGTACGCACTCGCCGCGCTCTCGGCGCACGGGATCAGCTGGGGGCGGAGTCAGCCCAAGCACTTGGAGCAGTTCCTGGGGCAGCAGTTTGCCCTGGTGATCACCGTCTGCGACAGCGCGCGCGACGCCTGTCCAGTCTTCGTGGGCGCGGCGGCACAGGTGCACTGGGGGCTCCCCGACCCGGCGGCGCATCTCGGGGCCGCGACTGCGCGGGCGGCCTTCGCCAGGACGTACACCGCGCTCGTCACCCGGCTCGACGCCCTGCTCCGTCTTCCGCTCGAATCGATGGCACCCGCGGCGTTGCAGGCAGCGGCCCAGGCGATCCACGATCAGATCGTGGCGCCGCCCGCGCATTCTGGGCACCAGCGTGCCACCGCGCCCTGAGCGAGTCGGCACGCTTCTAAAACGAACGGGGCCACTCCGAAAAGAGTGACCCCGCCGCTATCTGAATCGGGACGACAGGATTTGAACCTGCGACCCCTTCCACCCCAAGGAAGTGCGCTACCGGGCTGCGCCACGTCCCGTCAGTCAGGCGTTCGTTCCATCTGACGACAGAGCGCGTAAGCTAGTCAGCCCGCACCTCCAACGCTACCAGCACACCTCCTCAGGCCACGGGAACCACTCAGCATTCCCAGACGTATTTCCCTCTGGCGCCGACTTACGCGACGACCAGGGCGAACGGGTCGGCGTCTAGATGCGCCGGGAACCGGCGGCGGTACTCTCGCAGCCGATCGTGAGAGATCGTCGCGTCCATCACCTGAGGCGCCGCATCGCACTCCGCGGCCGGTTGTCCGAGGAAGTCAAGCACCGCGCTCCCCCCCAGGTGCCCGATCGCATTGCCATCGGAACCGGTCCGGTTGACGCCGACGACATAGCACAGGTTTTCGATCGCGCGCGCCCGCAGCAGAGTGCGCCACGCGTCATGCCGCACGCCCGGCCAGTTGGCGACGTAGAGCAGCAGGTCGTAGTCGAGCGCGCCGGCTTGAGACGAATCGACGCCATTGCGCGAGAAGACTGGAAAGCGCAGGTCGTAGCAGACGAGCGGACAGATGCGCCACCCGCGGAACTCGACTACGAGCCGTTCCCGACCGGCGGCGTACCAGTCCTGCTCGCGCGCCATCCGAAAGAGATGGCGTTTATCGTAATGCCGGACAACGCCGTCCGGAGTCGCCCAAAGGAGTCGATTGTGCACCGCGTCGCCGACGCGGATCTGTACGCTCCCGGTTATCGCGGCGTCGTGGGCTCGCGCCTGCCCGCGCATCCACGAGACCGTCTCCCCTTCCATCGACTCCGCGGTCGCAATGGCGTCGTTGGAAAATCCGGTACTAAAGGTCTCGGGCAGGACGATCAGGTCGGGGCGCGGCTGGATGGCAACGCGCTCGCCTAACCACCGGGCGATCCGCTCGCGATTGGCAGCAGCATTATGCCAGATGGTGTCCGCCTGGACGAGCGTGACCTGCAGGTCGGATACCGCGGACGCCGGGGCGTCAGTGATCCCGCCCCCATCCGTTGCGTCGCTCACACGCCCTCCAGCCGCGCAATCGCGGCGTCGAGCGTGGACTGATCTTTCGCAAAGCAGAGCCGCACCAGACGCTGCTCCTCCACCGCCTTTCCATAGAACGGCGAGAGTGGAATCACCGCGACCCCATGTTCGGTGCAGAGCCATCGTGCGAACTCCACGTCGGGGAGCGCCGAGACCTTGGAGTAGTCGACAACCTGGAAGTACCCGCCCGGGACCGGCAGGGGCACGAACCGCGTGCGCGCGAGCTGCGCGGCAAAGCGGTCGCGCTTGGGCTGGTAAAACCCCGAGAGTTCGCGGTAGTGCTCCGGATGCGCCTGCAGCATATTGGCGAATGCCCACTGCGCTGGGGTGAAGCTGCTAAAGGTGTTGTACTGATGAACCTTTCGCAGCTCAGTCGTGAGCGCCGTGGGCGCGATGCAGTAGCCAACGCGCCACCCGGTACAGTGATAGGTCTTGCCAAAGCTCGAGACGACGAACGACCGCTGGGCGAGCTCGGCGTTCCGCAACACGCTCTCATGCCACTGGCCGTCGTACACGATATGCTCGTACACCTCGTCGGAGAGCACCAATATCTCGGTCTCGCGCGTCAGCGCGGTGAGCTGCGCAACGTCCTCGGCCGACCAGATGGCGCCAGTGGGATTATTGGGCGAGTTGACGATGATGAGGCGCGTGCGCGACGTCACGGCGGCGCGGAGCCGAGTCCAGTCGATCGAGAAATCGCGCTCGCACAATCGCACGTGGCGGCAGAGCCCGCCGGCCAGCGCAATCGCGGGCTCGTAGAGATCGTAACAGGGGTCGAGCACAATCACTTCATCGTCGGCGCGCACGACCGAGAGGATGACACTGAAGATGGCCTCCGACGCGCCGCTCGTCACGGTAATCTCTGTCTCGGGATCGGGGCGTGTGCCGTAGCAACTCGCCGTCTTGGCGGCGATCGCCTGGCGCAACGCGGGGATCCCGGGCATCGGCGCATACTGATTGCGACCCTCATTCATCGCCCGCGTCAGAGCGTCCATGAGAAACGTGGGGACCGAGAAATCGGGGAACCCTTGCCCGAGGTTAATCGCGCCAACCTCGGCCGCCAGCTGCGACATCACGGTGAAGATTGTCGTCCCGACCGCTGGTAGCTTGGAGTGGACCGCCCCGGGCACCGACATCTCGTGTTAGGCCGTCGCCGTCGCCGCCGCCTGCGCGCGCGCCGCCGTCCGCGCCTGGCGTTCACGGGTGAGAGGCGCGACACCGCCGAGCAGACGCAGAATGAGCATCAACTGCGCCCGGTGGTGCATCTCATGCTCCTTTGCCGACATGAGACTCTCGAGCCGCGTCTTGGGGCTCGCACCCGTTGCGTCGGTGAATGTCTCGGCCAGCAGCGCATCATCGAGCGTCTCCAGCCAGGCAGCATAGCTCTCGCCGTCCGCTGTGAGCGCGGCCACCAGTGCGGCCTTGCTGCGTGACTGCGCCTCGAACGTGCCTGCCTGCGTCATGACCGCGAGGAAGTCGAAGCCCTTGAGCGTCGTGATCCGACTCCCGCTATGGAATCCCTGGGAGATCCGCGGAGCCCAGATCATGTGGGCGATAAGCGCACGCACGGTCCGAAAACCTGGCGCCGCGACAAAGTCGAACTGATCGTCGGGAATCTCCTCGACCACACGCGCCGTATTCGTCCGCACAGTGCGAAACGCTGCCGCGAGCTCCTTGGCGCCATACACTGACATGTTCCTGCTCCCTTTTCATCTGCAATCGTGAGGTGATCTGCCGCCACATCAAGATATGCGGCGTGCGCGTTACTGCGTCCAGTTCTTGCGGTCGTCGGGGGGGATGAAGTTGGAGAGAAACAACTTCTCCTGCTCCGTGACACTGCCGATCCCCGAGGCACTGATCTTGTCGAGAATCCGATTGACCTCTTCGCGAGTGATCGCGTGCACACCCTCGAGGTTGACCCGGTCGAGGTTTCGCTTGATCGCGCGTTCAGTCTCTGGCTTCACCGTGCGGGCATGCTTACGCCACCGATTGCCGGGCGACCAACGGTCGAGCGCCCAGAGGAAGGCGAAGGCTCCGGCATAGCCACCCAGATGCGCAAAGTCCGCAACGCCGCCGCGCGAACCAGCCACGCCCGAGCGGATCGACATCACGGTGTATGCGACGACCATCATCCAGACCTGCATGGGGAGGATACCCCAGATTAGGAACACCTGTTTTGGCCAGAAGACGGCATACGCCATCATCACCCCGAAGACGCCGGCGGAGGCACCGACCATCGCCCCGCCTGGCGCAAGAACGAACTGAAAGAGCGCCCCCGTCACGCCAGCGATGAAGTAGAGCTGGGCAAAGCGCGCGCCCCCCAATCGTTCCTCCACGCGCGCGCCGAACCAGAAGAGACCGAGCATGTTAAAAAGCAGATGCATCGGGCCGCCATGTAAGAACATGTAGGTCACGGCGGTCCACGGCTCGCGAAGCACCGAGCGCGGGACGAAGACGAGCTGATCGGCAATCCCGGGCATGAGGACCTGCAGTCCGAACATGACAACATTCGCTATCACCAGGCGGAGTACCCACGGGGTCACGTCATTGGCTCCATAAAGTCGTGGTCATCGGGCGGCCCCTCGCACGGGGCGAACGAATCCGGTGTTGTTCGCGGGCCCGGGTGGCGGCGCTTCGACCACTCCGGTACGGGGTCAGGGCGCTGACGTGAGCCCGAAAAGGTTTTGTGTCAGCGACTCGTCCCACTGCTCCATCACGGCCGTCGATGCGCGCACGCGATCCGGATAGCGCGCCGCAAGGTTGTACGCCTCACCAGGGTCACTCGTGAGGTTGAACAGCAATGGCAACGGCCCCGTCGTCTGCCGGCTCAGCCAGCCGAGTCGCTGGTTCACTGGCATCGGCCAGACATAGTGATTGGTAGTCCGAATGAACTTCCATTCGCCGGACCGCATGCTTTCGAGCGTGCCCTGATGGTAAAAGAAGAGTTCACGTGGCGGTGCTGCGGTCCGCGCGGCGGGCCGTGCGAACAGATCCGCCATGGACAGGCCATCGATCAGCCGGTCCGACGGCAGTCCGATTCCGGCGAGCGCGAGGAGCGTCGGAAAGACGTCGATGTTCATCGTGAGGGCGTCGCACAGCTGTCCGCGCGGGATCGTGCCCTCCCAGTGCGCGATCATCGGCACGCGATGCCCGCCTTCGAAGCTCTGACCCTTCCGCCCGCGGAACCCAGCGGGACTGCCGTCGTACCACGGACCGTTGTCACTCGTGAAGAGCACCAGGGTGTTCTTGTCCTGGCCCGTGCGCGCGAGGGTGTCCATCAGGCGCCCGACGTTCCAGTCAATCTCCTCGATCGTGTCGCCGTACGCTCCAGCAGCGGAGCGATCCTTGAACTGCGACGAGGCAGCGAGCGGTCGGTGCGGGTAGGTGTGCGCGAGATAGAGAAAGAATGGCGTGTTGGCGCTCGCCTCGACGATCTTGATCGCCTCGTCGGTATAGAGGCGGGTGAGTTTCGTACGGTCAACGAGCTCGGCTTCGACGACGTCGTGGTCCCGGTAGAGCGGAAACGGGCTCATATCGTTGCTGTGCGGCACGCCAAAGAAACTCGTGAACCCATGATTGAGCGGATGGAACTGTGGCGCATTCGCGAAATCGCCAAGATGCCACTTACCGACCAGCGCGGTGCGATACCCGCGCTGCTGCAACGCCTGGCCGACGGTGACCTCGAACGCGTCGAGACCCCTGGCACCGACTTCCGAATCCATGTCCATCAGCCCGACGGCGCCCGCCGCGAACCCCAGCTGGTTGATGAGCTTGACCTTCAGCGACGTGGTGGTCGGCATGAGCGGGAAATCGAGCCGCATCCGCTTCGGGTACCGACCGGTGAGGAGCCCCGCCCGCGAGGGGGTGCAGACCGAGTCGCAGGCGTGGAAATCAGTGAAGCGCACCCCGCGCGCCGCGAGCGCGTCGATCTGCGGCGTCTTGACCGCGGCGCTTCCGTAGCAGCCTAGGTCACCATATCCCAGGTCGTCGCAGTTGATGAGAATAATGTTCGGCGGCCGACCCGTGAACGCGGGATCGAGCGCCGTGATCTCCCCGATCGCGCGCGACGCCGGGAAGGGCTGCTGCTTCGCCTTGAGGAAATACCATCCTCCAGCGGCCAATCCAACGCCGCCCACGGCGAGTCCGCCGATGAATTGCTTTCGCGAAATCTGCCGCATTCGTGGTGATCACCGGGGGAAAGGGGAATCATTACGACAACGCCCCGCCGCTTCAAGCGTGGCAGGGCGTTGGATCAAAGAGAGCGGGCGACCGGACTCGAACCGGCGACGTCCAGCTTGGGAAGCTGGCATTCTACCAACTGAATTACGCCCGCGTGACTCTGAGTATAGCCCTCCCCCACAGGACCGACAAGCGCCCGCGCGCGGTCCCGCGTCATTTCCAGACAGGGCCAGGCCTAGGCGCCCCGCACGCAATGCGTCGAGCTACGCGTGAAGACCAGAAAGCAGAAGCGGGGCCACGCACCCGGTGCGCGACCCCGCTTTTTGCATCAGCAATATCTCACCTCTGCCACCAAGCCACAGACCGGGATTGAACCGGTGACCGCTCGATTACGAATCGAGTGCTCTACCGCTGAGCTACTGTGGCGCTTCAGACGGTGAGCCGAGGGTCGTGAGCGAACTGCCACCTCACGTCTCCCCTCTCCGATCTCACAGCTGTCGTGCTTGAATGCCCTGGCGCGGACTCGAACCGCGACGCCTTACGGCACCACCCCCTCAAGATGGCGTGTCTACCAATTTCACCACCAGGGCCCTGCGACTTCAGATGGGAGACGATGGGCGTAGGATCACTGCGGCTCTGACCCTTCGCCTGCGACCAACGTCTTCTGCATCGAACGGGAGCGACGGGGCTCGAACCCGCAACCTCTCGAGTGACAGTCGAGTGCTCTAACCAGTTGAGCTACGCCCCCAGACCTACAGAACAGCTCTCACCCGCCACGAAGGGGCGACGAATAGCCCCAACGGGAATCGAACCCGTCTCTACACCTTGAAAGGGTGTCGTCCTAACCGATAGACGATGGGGCCGATCTCCTCACACCTTCCACCTCACACCAACCTCACACCAACCTCAGACAGTAGCGGTAACGGGATTCGAACCCGTGTTCCAGCCTTGAGAGGGCCGTGTCCTAGTCCCCTAGACGATACCGCCGTGGGTCCTGCATCGTGCGTCGTACACCTACTCTCCGCCCAGCACAGGCCCGGAGGGAATCGAACCCCCAACCGCCGGTTTTGGAGACCGGTGCTCTACCAATTGAGCTACGGACCTAAGAGGGGAGATCAGGCCCGACCGTCTCCCACCTCCCACCTACAACCTGCAGCTTGGAGGGTGGCTGACGGGAATCGAACCCGCGACCCTCGGAACCACAATCCGATGCTCTAACCGACTGAGCTACAGCCACCATGTCCCGGTCGCGGTCCCGGGGAACAGGGAAAAATACTCGGGACCACAGCGCGAATCAACCGCCCTTTTCCTGCGGTCAGTCCTTCGCCCGATCCATATACTCGCCGGTGTTCGGGTTCACTCGCACCCGTTCCCCCGACGCGATGAACTCTGGCACGTTGATCGAGACGCCGTTCGCCAGCACTGCCGGCTTCGAGCTCGCGGTCTTCGTCGCCGTCTTCATGACAGGCGCCGTATCGGTGATCTCGTAGTTCATGAACTGCGGCAGCTGCAACGACATTGGCTTGCCATTATAAAACTCGACAATCACCTGCATGTTGTCCTGCATCCAGGGCGCATTGTCGCCAAGCGCTTCCTCGTCCATCTCCAGCTGCTCGTAGTTCTCGGTGTTCATGAAGTGGTACGAGTCGCCCCCCTTGTAGAGGAACTGCAACTCGTGCGTCTCCATGTCCGCCTTGTGGAGCTGGTCGTCAGCGCGGAAGCGATGCTCGAAGTTGTTGCCCGAGCGGAGATTCTTGAGCTTCGCCTGCACCATCGCGCGCAGGTTGCCCGGCGTGTGGTGACGGAACTCGATGATGCGGCAGGGATCGCCTTCCCACACGATGACCATGCCGCGACGGATCTGCGTGGCTGGGAGCGCCATAGGAGTCAGTGCTACAGGTTGAGAATCGGCCTAAACGAAGACAGCCTTTAAGCTTAGCCGTTCTGAAGCGCTGGGTCAACCAACCGACGGCCACTTGTCGCAGCCGCCTGCTCAGCGAATCGTCACTCCGGGGAGGGTCCGCAACAGCGGTGCGAGCGCCTTCCACATATTTCGCGCCGCGCGGCGCGCGCCCTCCTCATTTGGATGGATCCCGTCGTCCTGGTTCAGATCGGGCACGCCGGCTATGCCCTCGAGAAAGAAGGGGATCAGCGTCACCTGCTCCGCTCGCGCTACCGCCAGAAAGGCGTCGTGAAAGTCGCGGGTGTAGTGACGCCCCAGATTCGTCGGGGCCTCCATCTGCGCCAGGACGACCCGCACCGTGGGGTTGGCCGATCGTACTTTGCGGATGATGCCCGCAAGGTTCGCCCGGGTGGTGTCGACCTGCAGCCCACGGAGACCATCGTTCGCCCCGGTCTCGATCACGACCAGGTCAGCCCGGTCCCGCAGCAACCAGTCCACCCGGCGCAGTGCGCCCGCCGACGTCTCTCCAGACAACCCGGCCGCCACAACGAGCGCCCGGTACCCCACCGAGTCGGCGAGTCGCTGAAGCACCGCCGGGTATGCCGAGTCGGGATCGAGCCCTTGCCCGGCCGTGATGCTCGTCCCGAGGATGAGTACGCGTACGACAGCCGTTGCTCGGACGGGCGCCACCGTGCTTGATTCCGTCGTTGTTTCCACTGGCACAGGTAGCACCGTCGCTGGCTGCGGCTCGGCGCCGCACGCGCCTCCCCACAGCACGATCAGCAGCGCCGCTGCGCCGCCGCCGATTCCCCCTCTTCTCAAATTGCGCATGCAATGCTCTCAGCTCGAGACCTGACCAAAGAATACCAGAGCGGTACGTCCGCCCTGGCCGTGCTCAAGGATGTCACCTTCGACATTCCTCAGGGCACTTTCGTATCCATCGTGGGCCCGTCGGGCAGCGGCAAGACCACACTCCTGGGACTATTGGCGGGACTCGATCTGCCGTCCCGCGGTGCCGTCTTGCTTGACGGGGCTGACCTCACGCGCCTCGACGAGGACGCTCGGGCGCAGCTCCGAGGTGAGAAAGTCGGATTCATCTTCCAGTCGTTTCAGCTCATCTCGACCCTGACCGCCGCTGAGAACGTGCAGGTCCCGCTCGAACTCCGCGGCGACGACAACGTCGCCGCGCGCGCGCTCGATCTCCTCGCACGCGTCGGGCTCGGCGATCGCACCGACCACTACCCGGCCCAACTCTCCGGCGGCGAACAACAGCGCGTTGCCATCGCACGTGCCTTTGCCAATAAACCCCGGATCCTCTTCGCCGACGAGCCCACTGGCAATCTGGACGGAAGCACCGGCGCGCGCATTGTCGAGCTGCTCGACGAACTCAACCGCGAGTCAGGCGCGACCGTGGTGATCGTCACGCACGACCTCACTCTCGCCGAGCATGCACAGCGCCTGATCCGACTCCAGGATGGTGCGGTGGTCGAGGATCGGCCTTCGCGTAGCGTCACCGCGAGCGCCTGATGGCCCGCTCGGCCCGCTTCAGTACCCTGATGACCCTCGCCTGGCGTGAGAGCCGCACCGCGCGCCGTCGACTGCTGCTCTACATGAGCTCAATCTCGCTTGGCGTTGCCGCGCTCGTGGCGATCGACTCCTTCGCAGAAAACGTCCAGGAGAGCGTCCGGGAGCAGTCACGTGCGCTGCTCGGCGGAGACATCAGCCTGCGCCCACGCACCGGATTCACACCGGCGCTCGATTCGCTGCTCGATTCGCTCAGTACCGCCGGTGTGCCCTCGGCCAAGGTGGTGAGCTTTGCCTCCATGGCCACGGCGGCTCCCTCGGGAGGGACCCGACTCGCGCAGGTGCGCGCCGTCTCGCCGGGGTATCCGTTCTACGGCAACGTCATTACCGAGCCTGCCGGCGCCTGGACGGCCCTGCATACCGGGGCCAACGCGTACGTCGATCCTTCGCTCCTCATCTCGCTCGACGCCACCATTGGCGACACCCTCGTGATTGGGTTCGCGCGGTTCGTCATCCGCGCGTCGCTCATCGACGTACCCGGCGACCCCGGCATCGCGGCCACTATTGCGCCGCGCGTATTCATTTCCGATCGATACCTCGCTGAGACGCAGCTCCTCGGCTTTGGGAGCCGCGGCGAGTACGAGGTGGTACTCAAACTTGCCCCTGACGTGCGCACGCAGCTCTGGGTCGCACCACTGCGGCCGCGCTTTGAGGCCGCGGGAGCACGAGTACGTACCGTAGTCGAGAACGAGATCGACGTGACCAACGGAATCCGCCAACTCGCGCGATTTCTCGGCGTGATCGGACTGATTGCGCTCCTGCTTGGCGGGATCGGGGTGGCGAGTGGCGTGAGCGCATTCGTGCAGAACAAAATCGACACGGTGGCGGTACTGCGGTGCCTCGGTGCATCGAGTGCGCAGGTGCTCACGATCTACCTCGTGCAGGCGGCGGCGATGGGATTCCTTGGTGCCGCGATCGGCGCGGCACTCGGCGTCGGCATCCAGTTCCTGCTACCACAGCTGATGGGTGACCTCCTCCCTGTGGACGTGGGCGTGACGCTCGTGCCCCAGGCGATCGGCCTCGGGCTCGCGATCGGCATCTGGGTCGCGGTGATCTTCGCCCTGCGGCCACTACTCGTGCTGCGTCGCGTGTCGCCGTTGCAGGCGCTCCGTCGCGACCACGCAGCCCTCGTGGCCTCGGCGCGCCGCGACAGCTGGACCTGGATTGTGAACCTCGCGCTCGTGGTGAGCGTGGTCCTGCTGGCGGTCGATCGCGCCGACACCACGCAGCAGGGGCTCTGGTTCGCGACGGGCGTCTTCGTGAGCATCGGCCTGCTCTATGGGAGCGCCACCCTGCTCTCCCGGCTCGCGCGCCGGCTCGTCTCGTCACGCTGGCCGTATGTGGTACGGCAGGGTGTGGCCAACCTGTATCGTCCGGCGAGTCAGACGCGCGCGGTGGTGCTCGCGCTCGGCTTCGGCTCGTTCCTTGTCACGACGATTGTTCTCGTCCAGGTGAACCTGCTCCGATCGTTCGACATCACCGCGGCGGCCTCGCGCGGCAATCTCGTCTTCTTCGATGTGCAGTCGGACCAACGCGCGGAGCTCGACTCGCTCGTCCGAGGCGCAGGACACGAGGTCGTCTCCCAGACGCCGATTGTGACGATGCGCCTCGTGGGCGTGAACAGCGTGACAACCGACGAGTGGGCGGCGGCCCATGCGATTCCGCCGCGCTACTGGGCACTGCGACGCGAGTATCGCTCGACATACCGCGACTCAATCATCGCCACAGAGCAGCTCACCGGCGGCACCTGGTTTGGTGCCGCCTCGCCCCAGGACATGGTCTTCGAGTTTAGCCTGGAAGAGGGAATCGCTGGCGAACTCGAGCTCACGCTCGGGGACACCGTCACCTGGGATGTGCAAGGGGTGCGGGTGCGCGCGCGACTCACGAGTACGCGCGCCGTCGACTGGGGACGATTCGAGCCCAACTTCTTCGCCGTCTTTCAGCCGGCAGCGATCGCGATTGCACCGCAGCAGTTCGTGCTCGTCACCGCCGTGGCGGCGGACACGTCCGTGGCCCGATTGCAGCGCGAGGCCGTTCGGCGATTCCCGAATGTCTCGAGTATCGACCTCTCGCTCGTCCGCAAAACGATCACGCAGATTATCGACAAGGTGACGCTCACGGTACGATTCCTCGCCCTCTTTAGCCTCGCGATGGGCATTCCTGTGCTCTTCAGCGCGGTGGCGGCCACACGCCGTGATCGACTACGGGAAGGCGTGCTCCTCAAGACGCTGGGGGCGACCCGGGTACAGATCGGGCGGATACTGCTGGCCGAGTATGCCCTGCTTGGCATCCTGGGTAGCCTCTCGGGAATGGTGCTCGCGTTCGGTGGCGCCTGGCTCCTGGTGACGTTCGTGTTCGAGGGGACCTTCACTCCGGCCGTCTGGCCGGCCGTGGGGATCGCCGCGGCAATGACGCTGCTCGCGATCTCGATCGGGCTGCTCACCGCGCGCGACGTCTTCCGGGAGACTCCAATGGCGGCACTGCGCGACGCCTGAACCGAGCGCCGGGCGAACTCACGGCACGCGCATAATCCCGAGCCGCACTCCGCTCGGCAGTGCCGCGCCGCGAATGCCGCGGAGCTCGATCAGCTGGCGCGCCGTTGCCGCCGTCACCGCGAGCTCGACGGCGGCGAAGCCACCGGGCGCGATCTCGGCAAACTCCACGCCAAACGATCCCGCCTCGACCTGCAGCGACTGCAGCGGGTACGCTCGCGTGAACGGCGACGCCGGGACCATAGGCTCGATGCAGCTACCGACGATATCACAGAAGCCCTGGTAGATCGAGCGCAGATCCCAGGCGGGGAACTGCACGCGTGACGAGGCCGTCACGAGGCCCGCGCGGTCGTCGGTCACCAGCGCGAGCGACCACTCGGGCAGTATCTCGTCCCAAGCCCGATTGGTCCGGCCCTCGAGGTTCGCCACACCCGTCTGACCGCTCGTGGTCAATGCAGTGAAGAAGGCGGGCTCGGCGAGCCCTTCCTGATCGACGAGCCACCGAACGAGCGCCCATCCACTCCCGTAGTACGAGAAGTCGCCGGCCGCGACCGGCCCGAACGGCGAGTGCGCGGTCGGACTCGAGAGAAAGTCCCAGAGCGCCTCAAGATGCGGACGCATCGCGCGTGGTGCGTCGAGACAGGCGGGATAGACGGGGTCGCCGCTGTGCAGTTCACACGCCAGCTCGGCCGCGAAACCAGCGTTGGCGGAGCGCGCCACCCCAAAGGCGTCGCGTCCGTAGATCTCCTCGGCTCCGCGCGCCGTCGCCTCCTCCAGCCAGTTCTCCTCGAGCGGTCGTCCGCGTACGATGTGTTCGGCGAACGACGTAACGTGCTTCAGCTCATGCACGAGCGTGGCTCGCATCTCATGCCGCCACTGCGACAGGGTACCTGGCCCCATCCCGGCGGCGAGTGAGGTGGGCACCTGCGCGTAGAGATACTCCCCGACGTTGCTCGCTGCGAACTGTGCGCGGGCGAAAAAATCACAGTTCACGACTGTGGCGAGGACCGATCCGCCAAGCTGCTGGTTCATCCGCGGCGTGAAGACGATCATCACCCGACCGTTGTCGTCGAGGCGAGAGTCCATGACGAGCGGATTGCCGAACGCCTGCACCACGGTCCATCCAGCCCCGTCGAGCTCCGCACCGATCGCCGCATATGCGCCGTCCATCTGACGCGCGAGCGTCCCCAGACCGTCGAGCACAGCGCTCGTGTCCTCGAGGATCACCACGTGCTCGCCGACAAAGATCGTCCGCGCGCCGATCGCGGTGAAGTTGTCACAAAAGTTCACCTGGCCAAGCGACGGGATGCGCACCGGGAGCACGCGGCCCGGCGTTGGCACCACCACGGCGGGAGTGCCCTCCGAGCGCCGCGGCGGCGGGGGCCGCGCGCCCGCAACGAGTCCCTGATTGACGTCGAGGAGCCTTGCGTGTACTCGGGCCTGAAGGCGCACGTCGCGCACCGCAGCCCCGGGCCTCTCCGGCGTCGCGCGGGTCGCCGACCTCGGACGCGCGTCGGCCCGCGTTCGGCGTGTGTATGCCGACGATGACGCCGCATTGCGCTGCGCCACCATGCTGCCATCGAGTGCGAGCCCGAAAGGTGTGGGGGTCGCCTCGCCGCGTAGTTCGAGCGAGATCATGCCAGCGCCTAACGCACGTGCCGCGTTGGGCACCGTGATCACGTAGCGCCCAGCGGCGGGCGCGAGTTCGTTGCACCGCGCCTCGGCAGCCGACGTCATCACGACCGACTCTCCGACCTCGAGCCGTAGCGGGTTCGCGACGTGCAGAATCAGTTGCGCGACGCCGATCCCCCCGCTGGTCCCCACCTGCAAGGAGACCGTGCGGGCTGTCTCGCAGGGAAACGCTGCGCCGGGGGGTAGCGCGAGCGAGAGCTGCGTCGTGCTCGCCGCGCTCACCGGGATCGCCACGCCGTCAATCATCACCGCGTTCGTGCTGCGCGTCGGGCCGAAGCCGCTGCCATTCACGACCATCGTCTGTCCGGGTACGGCCACCACCGGCGATACTCCGGCGATGACTGGACTCGTGGCACTCGGCGGCGCCTCAACGATGACGAACGTCGAGGCGACACGCTCTTCACCGCGTACGGTAATCCGCGCGGAACCGACCGCCACCGCCTTCACGGTACCTGCGGTTGTCACCGCAGCGATACGGGTCGCGCTCGACTCCCACTCCAGCGCCGCGCCGATCAGCTCGACCCCCGCCGCGTCGCGCGCGACCGCACGTAACGCTCGCAGTCCGCCCGGAAGCGCGAGACGGATCGAGTCGGCATCGAGAGTGATCGCGACGATGGGCGGGTTGACCAAGTCAAGCCTCATCAGGGCCGCCACCGACCCACTACTCGCCCGGGCGACTCCAGCGCCTGGCGCGAGAGCGCGGATCAGACCATCCGCGCTCACATCGAGCGTCGCAGGCGTCAGGGTGCGCCACGTGACCTTCACGCCTTCCACGACTTTGCCCGCAGCGTCGATCGGATCTGCAGCCACCCGAAGCGACGCTCCCGGCCGCAACTGGGTAGGGGGGGACGAGATCAGGATCTGGCGCACTGCGCCGTGCTCGGTCGGGCCGCTGTCGCACGCCTGCGACGCACCAGCGGCGACGAGCGCGCACAGCGCCCGGAGTCGACGCGAGACGGCGGCGTGAGTCAGGCGCATAGAGACATAAGGATACCATTTTTTGAGCGTGATGGCGATATCCCAACCGTGACCTTCCTATATTGCGCGCATGTTCTACTCCCAGCCATCACCCGACGCGCCCATCGACAACGCCTCGCTTGGCGCGCGCATGCGCGCCTGGGCGGCCGGACGGAACTCGTGGTGGCGTGCCGCTCTCTTCGGCTACCTCGCCCTTCAACTCCTCAGGCCGTTGCGTGAGCAGGGCGAATGGACGCTCTTCAGCGGGATCATCTTCGGTGCACACGAACTGGGACATCTCTTCTGGATGCCGTTCGGGGAGTGGACCAGCGTCGCCGGTGGAAGCCTCACGCAACTACTGATTCCACTCGGCGCCCTCGCCCTTGTCTGGCGCGGAAAAGACTGGTTTGGCGTCGCGATCTGCGGACTCTTTCTCGCGACGAGTCTCGCCGAGCTGTCCTGGTACATGGCCGACGCACGGGCAGAGATGCTTGATCTCGTGAGTTTTTCCGAGGAGGGCGCGATCCACGATTGGAACTACCTACTCGGGAGCGTCGGATGGCTCAACAGCGACGTCGCCATCGCGCGCCTCACACGCTTTTATGCTTGGCTCGTGTTGCTCGGATCTAGCGCGCTCACCGCGCAACTGTGCTGGTGGATGGCCGTCGAGAAGAAACCGGTCGACGCCTAACGCCACCGCCTCACGCCAGCAGTCGCCCCAACGCCAGCGCCGCCTGCTCGATCTCCTCGTCAGTATTGAAGTAGTGCGGCGAGACGCGGAGGAGCGTCTCCGCGCCTTTGCGATCGAGGTCAATCACCGCGTCACCACGGGATTGCGCGCTCGTATTGATACGCTGCTCACGGAGCCGCAACACGAGGTCGCGCGCCACCCGCCCTTGCACGGTGAAGGTCGCGATCGCCGAGAGCTGCACCCCGCGGTCGAGGCCGCGCACGCCGGGGAGCCTTGAGAAGTGGTCGCGCGCCTGTTGCGCCAGTGCGTGAGCGCGCGTTTCGATGACGGCGAGACCGATATCACTGGCATAGCGCGCCGCCGCCCCCATGCCGAGCACCAGCGCGTACGGAAACTCCCAGTCCTCGAAGCGCCGTGCGTCATCCACGAGCGCGTATGCGTCGGCGTCTGTCCACCGCGCGCCGCGCATGTCGACGAGTAACGGCGCGTCCCCGCGGGCGAGGGCTGCATCGCTCACCACCAGGAAACCGATGCCGCGTGGCCCGCGCAAAAACTTTCGTGCCGTCGTGGAGAGATAGTCACACTGCAACGCGCGCACGTCGACCTCCACCTGCCCAACGGCCTGGCACGCGTCGAGCAGCAACGGCACTTCGGCCGCTCGGCAACGCGCACCCACGGCAGCCGCAGGTTGGATCAGTCCACTATTGGTGGGGATCCAGGTGAGCGCGGCGAGCTTCGGTCGCTCGCGCCGGAGCAGCGCGTCCCACGCCGCCACGTCCACGCCGCCCTCAGGCGCATCGGGGCAACGCACGACACGGACCCCACGACGCGCGGCGAGCGACAGGTACATGAGCTGATTGGAGACGTAGTCGTCGCTCGAGGTGAGGAGCACGTCCCCCGGCGCAAAGTCGACCGAGGAGAGCGCGAGCGCGAATCCCTGCGTGGCGCTGGCGACGACGGCGATGTTGCGCGGTGCCGCGCCGACGAGCGAGGCGAGGTCCGCATACGCCCTGGCAATCAGCGCCTCAGCGCTATCGGCCGCCTCGTAGCCCCCCTCGAGCGACTCGCGCCGGAGGTGCGCCGTGATCGCGTCGTGCACCACCGCCGGCATCAGCGATGCCCCGGCGTTGTTGAGGTGTAGGCGCGTGGCGCAGCCGGGCGTCTCGGCGCGCCACTGCGTCAGCGCGTACGACACTGCGGCCGTTGGGGCGGCATGCCCGCACAGCGGATTGACTCGTCCATCCCCTGCGAGAGCGTTCCACAGGCCGTGTTCACGACCGAGCGCAGCGCCTCGGTCTCATCGCGCGCCGAGGCGGTAGCACAGTTCTCCGTGCCGTTGAATATCACGCAGGCGTGACACTCCACCTGCTGCGCTTCGAGGGTCGAATAGAGGAGCAGGCCGACGAAGCCCGCGCCGAGCAGGAGCGTGATGACCGTGCTGCGTTTCATTGGAGTCCGGTAGATGGCGAGCGCGGGGGCCCCGTCGGATTGATTCGCATCGAGCCCGGCAGGGCATCGAGCAGCGTGTTGAGGTCGGCCGCCCGATCAAGCGTCGTGACAAAGGTAAGCCCCTCGAGCGTGACCACGAGCATTTTGTTCACACCGTACATCACGACCTGCCCCTGGTCCGCGTGCACGACATTGCAGTCGGCGTCGACGAATTGGACCTGCCCCGAGGCGGCATTTCCGTTGTCGTCTAGCGCACGCGCACGGCGTAACGAGGCCCAGGTACCGACGTCGTCCCAGCCGAAGTCGCCCAGCAGCACGAGGAGACGTTCGGTGCGCTCCAAGAGGCCACGTTCGAGCGAGGTGGAGCGCACAAGGCCAACGAATGCGGGGAGATTCCCCGCGACGAGCGCGTCCAGGGCGTCACGCACCTCGCCGGAGTGAGCGCGCAGCTCTTGCACAATCGTCCCGGCCGCGCCCACGACGATACCGCTGTGCCAGAGCGCTCCGTCCGCGATGCGCGCGGCCGCGTCGACCTCGCTCGGCTTTTCCGAAAACCCGCGCGTCAAGGCGATGCCGCCCCGTTCGAGTGGCGCGTCACTGTCGAGCGCGAGCCCGGGCATCACGTAGCCGAACCCGGTCTCGGGGCGCGACGGACGGATGCCGATTGAGACAAGCGAGCGCTCGCGCGCCGAATATTCGGCCGCGCGCCGGAGCGTCCTGCGGAACTCTTCGGGATATTCGATAGCAAGGTCAGCGTGCACGGCGCAACAGATCGCGCTTGGGCCCGCGCGACGGATGATCTCTTGCGCGGCCCATGCCAACGCGGCCGTGGTGCCGAGCGGACGCGGCTCCACGAGAAAATTCTGGTCGGGAACCTCCCTCGTAACCGAGCGAATCGCGGGTGCGATGTCGCGGCTCGTCAGGATCAGCACGCGCTCCGGTGGAATCGCCGGCTGCAGTCGGCCGACAGCATCCTGGATCAATGCCTGTTCGGACACCAGCGCGAGCAGCGCCTTGGGGCGCGCCGGTGTCGCCAGCGGCCAGAAGCGCGAGCCGATGCCGCCGGCGAAGATCACCCCCCAGAGGGCGACGTCCGTCTCGGGCTCGTCGTGTGCGACCAGTTGTTCGGCGGGCAACGTACCCGCGCCGGTCCCCGTCGACGGGCCGTCGGTGGAAAATCCACTCGAGTGAGTCATCGCGAGCAAAATACCGGCGCAGCGAGAGGATCGCCACTGCACCCACACTCAACATCAGGGCGAGCCGCGATCACCCCGTCGCCCTTCTCCTGCCCGGTCCCGCGGCCCCGTGCCGGCGCCCCACTCATCGGTGAACAGCACCTTGGAGCCGTCGGTGCTGAACGTGGCGGAGAGACCGGACGTCGGGACTCCTCGAGGATTGGGAGACTGAGTGACGGGACTAGCGAGGGGTCGCAGACGCGCCGCGTGCCTTCAGTATCGCCTCGATACGAGCAATCTCTGTCGTCTGGTCGGAGAAGACGTCCGATGCGAACCGAAAAACGGTTTCGTCCTGACCGGCGCCTGGCGAGTCAAAGAGTGCATTCACCATGGGAATCGCACCTTCGTGGTGCTGAATCATCAGGGTCAGGAAGAGCGTATCGTATGCGGCACCGCGCGCGGGGTCGAGCGTGGCGATCTGCGCATCAGTCAGCATGCCCGACATCAGCTGGTCGTGATCCATCTCGTGGATCGGCATTGGTATGCGCGGGGGGGCCGACGTCCGCTGAAGCATCGGCTCGCCCTTCTCGGCGAGCCAGTAGCGGACCCACTCGATTTCATCGCGCTGGCTGACGAGAATCCGCTCGGCGACCCGCTGCAGTTCCGCACTCGCGTTATGCGTTGGTGCCCAGCTGGCGATCAGCACGGCCTGTGCATGATGGGCGATCATCCGACTCATGAAGAGGACGTCAGCCCCGGTGTGCTGCAGGGTCGGAATGCCAACCGGAGGCGCGGCACTGGCACGTTGGCTCGCACCTTGGCTGGCACCGAGACTGGCACCTGCGCTGGCACCTGCGTGGCACCTGCGCTGGCGAACAAGCCGGCGAGCGAGCCCGCGGCGGCAACGATCAGCGCACGCCGGCACACGCCTCTCATCTTTGGCTCCTGCGCTCCAGTTGGATCTGGAGCTTGGCGCAGTCCCCTTTGTGCTGCATGGCGGCCTGTTCAGGCATCCGTCACGGTAGGCGTCACAGATTCCAGGACTTCGCCAGATGACGGCCACCCCACACGCCGATGGCCGTGCCACCGATGCTGAGCATGAACGCCGTCATGATCCCGAAGGCGTCTCCAAGCCACCAGCCCAGGCCACCGCCGACGGTCGACGTGATCAGCATGAGGAGCTTTACCATTGGGGGCTCACGATCAGCCGCGGTGGCCTGATCCCGACTTCGCCGACGTCGACTGCGGCTTTGTGCGCTGCACCGGCGGGGCCGACGCTTTCGCGACTGGTCCCGCGACGCCCGGCTTGTTCAGACCGGGTTTCGCGCGTGAGAAATCAGGAACGGCGGTGCGATGCTTTTTCGACATGAGGAAAGCTCCTTGGGCTCTGAGTTCGTGATCGGACGTTACACCGCGCACCCGAGCGCATCAAGTTGCAACGACTCGGTGCGAGAACGGACACAGCCGCGACTCGAGGGAGCGCGGCCGTGTCCGTTCTGGCACAGAAACTGATGCATCTGCAACGACTTACCGGATGGGCCTGGGAGGAGTTGAACCTCCGACCTCTCGCTTATCAGGCGAGCGCTCTAACCACCTGAGCTACAGGCCCGGCGCAATGGCTTGAAATAAAGCCGAATAGACCGTCAGGGTCAACGGGCTGATTCGAAGACAGAAGGGCAATCACCGCGCACGGTCGGCCGCGGCGCCCGGCGAAGCTACGCATCGTGCAGGTCGCGGGCGTCGTCGTCGAGCGCTTCCTCCTCGAGCTCCTCGTCGTCGAGGTCGTCGAGGTCGTCGAGGTCGTCGAGGTCGTCATCATCATCGTCATCGAGGTCGAAATCGTCGCGCGCTTCCTCCCCGTCAAGCTCAGCGTTCAAGACCGAGCCGAACACCGGCGGGCCGCCGCCGCGCTTTACCCGAATCACGGCCGCGGCCGACTGCACGAGCGCATGCATTGCTGCGTTCTCCTGATGGGGGAGGTGTGGGGGGCGGTCACGAAACCCGCCCTGATCGCCGAGGATGCTGCCATTGGACGAGCGGAGAACGCGCCTCAGTATCAAGGCGCGTTCCACGATCGATGGCGTCCGGTGCTACGCGGTCAGATGGGACTGCCAATCAGACGCCAAGGCGTTCCTTCTTGGCCACGCGACTGCCGCGCTTCCGATCACTTTCCAACAGCATGCGCTTGCGCAGGCGGATGTTCAGCGGCGTCACCTCGATGAGCTCATCGTCCTCGATGTATTCAAGCGCGGTCTCAAGGGTGAGCAGGCGAGGCGGCTCGAGCGTGATCGCGTCGTCGGAGCTTTTGGAGCGCATATTCGTGAGCTTCTTCTCTCGGGTCGGGTTCACGTCCATATCCCCGGGCCGCGAGTTCTCGCCGACGATCATGCCTTCATACACCTCGTCGCCTGGCTTCACGAAGAGCGTGGAACGGTCCTGCAGATTGCCGAGAGCGAAGGCGATGATCTTGCCAGCTTCCATCGAGCAGAGCACACCGCGGAGACGGCCCTGGAGGGTACCCGCCCAGGCCCCGTATTCCAAGAATCGGTGATGCATGATGCCGAGGCCACGCGTGTCGGTCATGAACTCTGAGCGGTAGCCGAATAGGCCACGCGCCGGGATGCGATAGACCAGGCGCACGAGCCCCATGCCCGGGTTCTTCATCTCGATCATGCTCGCCTTGCGGGGGCCAAGCTTTTCGATGACGGTGCCCATGTAGTCCTCGGGCACGTCAATCGCGAGCTCTTCGTAGGGTTCGAGCTTTTCGCCGTTTGGGCCGATGTGCGTGATGACGCGGGGGCGGCTCACCTGGAACTCGAACCCTTCACGCCGCATGGTCTCCATGAGGATCGACAGATGCAGTTCGCCTCGACCAGACACGGTCCAGGCGTCGGTGCTGTCGGTGTCCTCGACCCGCAGCGCGACATTGCGCTCGAGTTCCTTCTCGAGCCGTTCTTTCACCTGTCGGCTTGTCACGTACTTCCCGTCCTGACCTGCGAACGGCGAGTTGTTCACCATGAAGTCGACCGAGATCGTCGGCTCCTCGACGGCGATGCCCTCGAGGCGCTCCGGATGCTCCGGGTCAGTGATCGTGAGACCGATCTCCACACCATCGAGCCCCGCGAGCGCGACGATCTCGCCCGCGACGGCGCTTTGGACCTCAATGCGATCGAGCCCCTCAAACCCATAGAGCTTGGTGATCCGACCAGGGGCGCCCTTGAGCGTATGGTCGACCGGCAGCAGATGAACGACGTCGCCAACGCGCGCCGTACCGCGCTCGATACGGCCGATCGCCAGGCGTCCGAGATAGTTTGAGTAGTCGATCGTCGATACCAGCATCTGGAACGAGCCGGCGGCGTCGCTGGGTGGCGGCGGCACGTGCTTGACGATCGTGTCGAAGAGCGGCGAGAGGTCCACAGCCGGCACATCCATGTCCATCGTCGAAATGCCGTGGCGCCCGGAGGCGTACACGACCGGCGCGTTGAGCTGGTCCTCGTTGGCCTCGAGCTCGATCAGGAGGTCGAGCACCTCCTCGTGCACGCGCATCGGATCGGCGCCGGGCCGGTCGATTTTATTGATGCAGATGAGGACGGTGCGGCCAAGTGCGAGTGCCTTGCGGAGCACGAAACGGGTCTGCGGCATCGGGCCGTCGAACGCGTCGACGACGAGGAGCACCCCGTCGACCATGCGCAGAATCCGCTCGACTTCGCCTCCGAAATCGGAGTGCCCCGGAGTGTCGACGATATTGAGCTTCGTGTCGCCCCAGTGCACCGAAGTGTTCTTGGCGAGGATCGTGATGCCGCGCTCTTTTTCGAGCGGGTTCGAGTCCATGACACGTTCGGCGACGATCTGGTTCGCGCGAAAAGCTCCGGCCTGCCGGAGCATCTTGTCCACCAGCGTCGTCTTGCCGTGGTCAACGTGCGCGATGATAGCGATATTACGAATCTGCATAGCCTTAGAATATAGCGGCAGGAGGGGCGTGGATGCACCCCCTTCGGACACTACTTTGTTTGGTCGCTACGGGAGTGCCGGGGCTGGCACCTGGCCGAAACTCACATCGATCCCCCGCGCCCGGAGCGCGTTCACGAAAGACACCGTGTCGACCGACGTAAGGTCTTCCCCTGGGGGATGAGGTTCGAGATCGCAGGGGTGACCAGCATGATCTCGCGGGCAGCCACGGGACCGCCGCCGATCTTCTTGCCCAGCACTTGGGAAACGACCCCCTTCAGCGACTCGGATAGCATCGTCTGCCCCTGCTCGTGCCGGTCGGCCGGAAACTAGGTCGATCAGGCGGTCGAATGGCGCGATCTAAGGAGTGGTCGGTGAGGGAATGGCCGAGGCGGCAAGCGCTGTGGGGGCCGCCAGTGGACAGCAGGCGTAGAGGGGGACGCATTCAACCTGGATCGTCGTATGATAAATACCGAAACGGCCGACGGCAGCGTGCAGCTCCTCGAGCACGCGCTGATGATCAGCGGCATCGCGGGAGACGGCGTGCCCACTCATTGCGATAACGCCAGACGTCAGGGTCCAGACGTGCAGGTCGTGCACCTCCTCGACGCCGCGGATCTCTGTCATGGCACGGCGCAGCACGTTCAACTCGATGTGCGCTGGCGTCGACTCGAGCAGCACGTCGACCGCCTCCCGAACCAAGCGCCACGCACCGACGACGATCAGCGTGGTCATCGCCACCGACGCGATCGGGTCAGCGATCATCCACCCCTTCCACCGCACCAGAACAGCCGCCACGATTGCCGCGACCGACCCAAGCAGGTCGCCGAGGACATGAAGGTAGGCGCCCCGAATATTCATCGACTGGTGCGCGCCGGCGTGGAGCAGCCAGGCCGAGAGTGCGTTCACACCGAGGCCCATCAGCGCCACCCCGAGCATCAGGCCGCCGACGATTGGCTCCGGGGAGGCAAGACGGTTCACCGACTCCCAGAGAATGAATGCCGACGCGATGAGGAGCACAGCGCCGTTGAGGAACGCGGCGAGAATCTCCCACCGGAGGTACCCGTAGGTTTTCTGCGGCGTGGCGGGCTGACGGCTGAACCAAGCGACGAAGAGCGAGAGCGCCAGCGCTCCAACGTCCGTGGCCATGTGCCCAGCATCGGCGAGCAGCGCGAGCGAGTTCGAGAGCACGCCGCCCAGGACCTCGGCGACGAGGAACAGCGCCGTGAGGACAAGCGCAATCGCCAGTCCCCGCGTCCCCGCGTTGGGCGCACGCGAAGACGCATGCGTCGACCCGTCACGGTGCGTGTGCACGGGGACGACCGGCGACTGGCGTTGGATCAGGCAGTCCCCATAACTTTCATCTGTGCTCGCGCCCCTGTTCGCCATCATTGCCCTTTTGGCCCTCAACGCCTTCTTCGTCGCGGTGGAGTTCGCGCTGGTGCGGGCGCGTCGGTCGCGCCTTGAAGCCATGGTCCGAGCCGGTGACCACTTCGCGCGGTTCGCCGTCACCGCGACCTCCCGTACCAATCTCACACGGGTACTCTCCGCGGGCCAGCTGGGCATCACACTCGCCTCCCTCGGCCTAGGCTGGGTGGCTGAGGCGTCTCTGGGACAGACCCTCGAGCACTGGTTCGTCGGCCTGCCGCTGCCGCTGGAGATTCCGGTCCGCGTCGGCATCGCCGCGGCCATCGCCATGACGGTCGTGACCTACCTGCACGTCGTGTTTGGCGAGCTCGCCCCGCGCGCCCTCTCGCTGAACTATCCCGAATCGTTCGCCAAGTGGCTTGCCCCGCCAATCCTCGCCTTCAGCTGGCTCGTAGGGCCTTTCATCTGGGTCCTCAACGGATCGAGCAATCTTCTGCTGCGGCTGGTCGGCCAGAAAGGAGGCACCGAGGAGGAGTCGCCCCACTCCGCCGACGAGTTACGACTGCTCGTCGAACGCGCCTCGGAGGGCGGACTGCTGCCCGTGGCCGACGCAGAGATCTTGGGCGGCGTTTTCGAGTTCTCAGAAAAGAACGCGTTGGAGGTGATGACCCCGCGCACGGCAATTGTCGCGATCCCAGCGGGCTCATCGCTCGACGAGGCGGTGCGGATTGTGGAGGACGCCGGGTTCTCGCGCTACCCGGTGTACCACGAGACCATGGACGACATCGTCGGCATGGTGCATGCGAAGGACCTGCTGCCGGTCCTGGTGCGACGCCCCGCCGACTTTTCGATCGAGGCGATCCTGCGTCCAGTGCACGTCGTCCCTGGCTCGCGTGAGGTGGAGGAGGTGCTCGCCGATTTCAAACGACGCAAGGAACATCTCGCGATCGTGCTCGACGAATACGGCGGCACCGCGGGTATGGTGACGATGGAGGACCTGCTCGAGGAGATCGTGGGCGAGATTCTCGACGAATACGACGAGACGCCGGTGGCGTCGGGGATGGAGAGCGGCACCACCGGCGCCCGCATCGTACCGGGAGAAGCGAACATCTCCGAGGTGAATGCGGAGCTGCGATTGTCTATCCCTGAGGATGACTACACGACGGTGGGCGGGTTCGTCTTCGGGCTGCTCGGGCGACTCCCGGCCGCCGGAGACCGTGTGACGGGCGGTGGCGCGGCCTTCGTCGTACGAGAGATGGACGGTCGGCGGATTCGGACGCTTTCGATCGAGCCGCTGGTCGGGTGAGCCGACTGAAGAGCTCAGGGGTGCGACAGAATCCTGACGGCAGATAATACGGCCGCGACGAGCGACTGCTCGGAGGCCGTTCCCGACCCGGCGATACCGAGCGCCGTCCCATGATCGGGCGAAGTGCGAACGAATGGCAGCCCCAACGTCACGTTCACGGCGTCCCCAAAGCTGGCCACCTTGATGGCGGTCATTCCAATGTCGTGATACGGCGCAATCACGCAATCGAACTCGCCGCGCATCGCCCTGACAAAGACGGTGTCTGCCGGGAATGGCCCGGCGATTCCGGCTGCGCGCGCCGCCGGCGCAAGGAGCTCATCGTCCTCGCGCCCGAATCGCCCCTGGTCGCCCGCATGGGGATTGAGGGCGCAGAGTGCCACCCGCGGCTCGGCGATTCCGAAGGACCGCTGCAGCGCCTCCCGGGTGATCCGGGCCGTCTGCTCGATGAGCTCCCGCGTCAGCGTCGCATGCACATCGCGGAGTGCGATGTGCGTCGTCGCGAGCACCACGCGTAGCCTCGGGCTGGCGAGCATCATCACGGTCGGGCAGCCGGTGAGCGACGCGAGCATCTCGGTGTGGCCGGGGAAGTCGTACCCCCCCGCGAAAAGCGCCGCCTTGTCGATTGGTGCCGTAACAATCCCCCGCACGGCGCCGGTCGTCGCCAGCGCCACCGCGCGCGCGATCGCTCGTCCGGCAAGCGCGCCAGCCCGCGCATCGCGTCCCCTCCCCTCGAGGGTATCGGCGCTCGAGCCAGTCCCTTCGTTCCACTCGCCGATAATCTCATCGACGGGGACTCCGGTCCCCGTTGGTCCAACCACTATCAATCGAACAGCGCCCGCGACCTCAGGGGTCGCGAGCGCCTTGCCAACGATTTCAGGGCCGATCCCGCGCGGATCGCCGAGCGTAATCGCGAGGGTGGGCCGTGCCGGCGGTATCGCTGACGTCGTCAGAGCCTGAGCGAGACGTAGATCTCGCGGCGCAGGTTGTCGAGCGTGCGGCGGATCGATTTCTCCTCCCGCAGCTGCTTCCGGATGTTCTCCTGGAACTCCTCAAGCGTCACCACGCCCTCGGCCTTGAACCCCAACACCTGCACGATCGCCCACTTATTGAGGCCCGTGCGGCGATCAGGTAAGGCGAAGACGCCGGTGAGCCCATTAACCGGCAGGTCCCGCAAGGCAACGCGGTACTCGGCGGGGAGCGAGTCGCGTGGCACGCCGTCGGGAATCGTACGCTCCTCCTCGACGTCGTGATAACGCTTGACGAGCGTGTCGTACGGTGTCCCGCCGTTCCAGAGTGCGAGGACCGAGTCGCCGCGGATCCGGGCCTTCGCGACATCAATAGAATCGGCGGCCGGTTTGATCAGAATATGCCGCGCCCGAACCTCGGCCGCGCGCACCCGGTCGACGCGGATCAGGTGAAAGCCGTACTCCGTTTCGACGAGCGGGCTGATGCGGCCCGGCGCGAGCGCAAACATCCAGCGTTCGAACTCGGGGACCATGACGCCGCGGCGCGCCCAATCGAGATCGCCGCCCTTTGCCGCGGACCCTTCGTCCATCGAGAACCGGCGGGCGGCGGAATCGAAGTTCGCCCCTGCCTCGAGCTCGAGCCGGATGGAATCTGCCAAGGCGCGCGCCTGCGCGACATTCTCCGCTCGCGGGGTCAGCTTGACGACGACCTGACGGAACGACACGGTCGCCGGACGTGCCGGCATCTCCCGCTGCATTTTCTCAAATGCCGCGGCCACCTCCTGCTCCGTCACGTTAGCCGGCGCGAGCCGTCCCTTGGCTTTTAAGGAGTCGACCGCGCGGCGTTGTTGCTCGTCGCGAATCGCCGACTCGACGGCCTTTTTGCGATACTCCTCGGGCGTGCCGTATCCCTCCTGCTGCAGCGCCGTACGGAACTCGGCCTCGGTCTGGAACTGGCCCCGCGCGCGATCGACATCGCGCTCGACCGCTTTCGAGACCTCCGCCTCGGTGACTTCTATCTTGTACTCCGTTGCGACCACGACCAGGACTTCCTTGTCGACGATCCGGCCAAGGAACTCGCGCGCGATCCGAATCTGACCGACGCTGTCTGGCGGCAACTGCAGGCCACCCGCGCGGGCAAAGTTGATTGCTTCGAGCACCTCGCTGAAGAGAATCGGATGCTTCCCGACCACGCCCACGATCCGATCGACCTCAATTCCCTTAAACGTGGTTGGGGTCTGCGCACGAGCGGGCACCGCGAACGCGGCGGCCATCGCCGCCGCGAGGGCGGCGCGGCGTAGCGAGAGCGAACGGTCGTTCATCAGGGCGCCGGCGGCGCCGGCGGCGCCATCGGCGCGCCCATCGGCACCGCCGACGGCGGCTGCGTGGCGGCCCGCGCGGAGTCAGCGGCGGTACGAATCTTCGTCACGGCGGCCAGCGCGCGGTCGATACCGGCCGGCACGACGCGACTCTCGAACTTCTTCCGCAAGACCAGCGCGATCTGTTCGGCCACGTCCACATACTCGCGCTGATTTTTCACGAGTGCCGACATGTACTCCTCGACGCGCGCTGCGGCGAGACGCTCACGTGCCCCCTGGTCGGCGGCCGAGTCGGCGAGCTGCTGCGGCGAGACACCCAACGCCGCCATCGTCTCGGCGACGCGGCTGCGGAAGGCACTGCGCAGGTCGCGCAGTTCAATGCTGTCGAGGGTGATCCCCGCGGAGTCGGCCGAGCGAAGCAGCAGCTCGTTGCGCATCACATTCTGTACGAACATCGGGATCATGGAGTCCGGTGCCTGCGCCACCTGCGCCCGCATCCGGGACTGCGGCGGGAAGGCCGCCATCCACATACTCATTCGGGCGGCAGTCATATTGCCGTTGCGAGCCGTGGCGATCACCGTCCGGTCGTCGCGATACGACTCGACGTCTTCGGCGATCGCTTTCACAAGCTTGGGCGCGCTCGAGCGCACCTCCACATGGGCCGCCTTTTCGAGGCCCGCAAAGTAGGTACTCTCGGCGGCCTGCGCGGCGATCTGCTGGTAGGCGGCCGGGAACTGGGCGGCGATCTCGGTCCAGGTGTGGCGGCGGATGATGTGGTAGCCAAACTGCGTCTCGACGACGCCGGTCACTGCACCCGGCGCCACGGAGAGGATCCCCGTGTCAAACTCAGGCACCATCTGCCCAGGGGGGAAAACCCCGTAGTCACCGCCATTCTCCTTCGACCCCGGGTCCTGTGTCTTCACCTTGGCCACTGCCGCGAACCGTTCCAACGTCGCTCCGGCGAGGCTCAGCGCAATCTTCTCGGCCTCGGCACGGGTCGCGGCATCCTTCGCGGGGTCGAGCCCGTCCGGCTGCTTGCTCAGCAGAATGTGCGACGCCGCAAGGAGCGCGCCGTCCTGGTAGGCCTTCTCGAACGAGGTCGGGCTACCCTGCTCCCAGCTCTTCGCGACAATCTCGTAATACTTGCGCGACTTGAGCTGCGCGACCATCGACCACATCCCCTCGTCGGCGAGCTCGTCCGTGGCGAGCGAATCACCCCTCGCCCCCGCATAGCCGAGGAGCTGATAGTTCACCCAGAGCTGAGCCACGGTGCGGATGGCGTCCGCCTGAAGCGGGACCTCGGTGGGGCCGAGCAGCTCGGCAACGCGCGCCACGGTCAGCTCCTGAGAGCCTGCGCGTGCGACGGTGTCGACGTGGGCGGTCATCGCTTCTCTGAACCCCGCGCAGGCGGTGATTCCGAGGGCGAGGATGAGCGACGCGAAGAGGAGTCGGATACGGGTCATGAGTCGGAGAGGGGGAGAGGTCGGTCTACCGTGAATCTGGCGAAATGGTACGGAGCGCCCGGATGAGGCCATCCAGGAGCGTGGCGCCCCCGAGGCGCGTGAGCTTGAGCGACAGGGGCTGAACTCGAC
Source organism: Gemmatimonas phototrophica (assembly GCA_945869195.1). Classification (GTDB taxonomy): domain Bacteria; phylum Gemmatimonadota; class Gemmatimonadetes; order Gemmatimonadales; family Gemmatimonadaceae; genus Pseudogemmatithrix. The sequence continues at coordinate 143,076 of CAMBNV010000006.1, forward strand.
GCACGTCGACTTGGAACTGAACGTCTCGAAAGGCGGCGGCGAGTGGCTTAAGACGCGGGACCGCGTCGGGCCGGAAGTTAACACGGGCTTCGTTCCCATGCACTAGGATCCCCTCCGCCCCCAGTGGGGCGCCCAGGAGTCGGAGGCGGGCCACGGCGAGGTACGCCTCGGCCGGCGCCGGCAACGGACCGAACCGGTCGCGGACCTCATCCTTGAGTTCGTCGACCTGATCGACCAGGGTCGCCGCGCCGAGCCGGCGGTAGAGGTCGAGCTTCACCTCAGGCGAGGCGATGTAATCGTCCGGCAGATAGGACGGAACGTCGAGGGTCACGTCGGTGGGGGGCGGCGGCGCCGCCGCATCGCCGCGCATCATGCGAGTGACGGTCTCGTCGAGCAGCCGCAGGTACAGGTCGAACCCCACCGCATGGACGAAGCCGGACTGCTCCGGGCCGAGGAGATTTCCCGCGCCGCGCAGTTCCATGTCCTTGAGCGCGATACGGTAACCGGCCCCGAGCTCGGTATGATGCTCGAGCACGCGCAGTCGGCGCTCGGCGTCTTCGTCGGTCTGCTCGGGGACGATGAGGTAACAGTAGGCGCGACGGTGCGAACGGCCGACGCGGCCGCGGAGCTGATAGAGCTGTGCGAGGCCGAGCCGGTCGGCGCGATTCACGAACATCGTGTTCGCGTTGGGCACGTCGATGCCGCTCTCCACGATCAACGTCGAGACCAGCACGTCGATCTCGCCGGTGACAAACTGGCGCATCACGGTTTCGAGCTCGCGCTCCTTCATCTGCCCGTGCCCGACGCCGACGCGGGCACGTGGCACCACGCGCTGGATATGATCAGCGACCGCCAGGATCGTCTCGATCCGGTTGTGCACGAAGAAGACCTGACCGCCTCGATCAAGTTCGCGTGCGATCCCCTCCTCGATGAGTCCGTCGTCCCACTGCTCAAGGAAAGTGAGCACCGGCGAGCGATCGCGCGGCGGCGTCTGCATGAGCGTCATGTCGCGCAGGCCCGCCAGCGACTGGTGGAGCGTACGGGGGATCGGCGTTGCGGTGAGCGTGAGCACGTCAGTCTCGAGCTTCATCTGCTTGAGCCGCTCTTTGTGTTTCACGCCGAAGCGATGCTCTTCATCGACCACGATCAGGCCGAGCGCACTGAACTTGACGTCGGGACTCAGCAGCCGATGGGTGCCGATCACGAGGTCGATCTTGCCGCGTGCGAGTTCGCTGAGCGACTCCCGCTGGTCCTTGGCCGTCTGGAATCGGCTCATCACCGCGATCCGCACCGGAAAGTCGGCGAAGCGCTCGCCAAAGGTTCGCGCGTGCTGTTCGGCGAGCACTGTCGTCGGCACGAGCACCGCGACCTGGCGACCACTCTGGATCGCCTTGAACGCGGCGCGCACCGCGATCTCGGTCTTGCCGTAGCCCACATCGCCGACGAGGAGGCGGTCCATCGGCTTCGCGCCCTCCATGTCCTGCTTGACGTCGTCCGTCGCCTTCCGCTGGTCCGGGGTGTCCTCGAACAGGAACGAACTCTCGAGCTGCTTCTGCCACGGTCCGTCGGGAGAGTGCGCGGTACGGCTCGCGATCTTACGTCGGGCATACAGGTCGAGAAGCTCGACGGTCATTTCCTGAATTGCCGAGCGAGTGCGCTCCTTTTGTGCCGTCCACTTTTTTCCACCCAACTTGTGCAGTTTGGGCGGAGGGAGATCGTCGTTGACATCACCGGCTGCCCGGTAGCGCTCGACCTGATCAAGGCGATAGAGCGGGACGTTGAGCCGATCCCCTCCCTCGTACTCGATGATCGCGACCTCAAGCGTTGTCTCGCCGTGGAAGACCGTGGACAGGCCGCGGTAGATGCCCACGCCATGATCGAGATGCACGACGAAGTCACCCGGCTTGAGCGCGGTGACCTGCTCGAGTGCGGTCCGCGTCGTGTACTTGCGACTGCGGCGAACGCGACGTTCGCGCCGAAAGATCTCATGATCGGTCAGTACGCGCAGTCCGTTGGGCGTGCCGCGCGGCGGGATGACGAACCCACCGGCGAGGACGCCGATCACGAGCGCGGCCGGCGAGCGGCCCTCCTTGCGCGCGTCGAGCAGCTCCTCGAGGCGCTCGGCCTGCCCTGCGTTGTCGCAGAGGATAATCGTCGGCGTGCCGTCGTGGACCAGCGCGGAGAGGCGCGCGATGTCGCGCTCCACCGGCTCAGGTACACGCAACGGGAATGAAATCACCTCATGGACACGGGAGCTGTCCGCGCCCAACCCAATCACCTCAAGCGCGGGGAACGCGCTAATCGCCCTGAACGTGTCGTGCGGCGACTGCAACAACTCGTCCCGTGAGGGCGCGGCCTCACCGCGGCGGCGCGCCAGCAGCAGGTGATGCTCGGCCTCGTCCCAGGTCCGCTGCAGCTCCGGCTTGAGCGCGACGCCCGAGGGGACCACCACGAGCGAGCCGGACGGCCAGAGCTCGGCCAGCGAGACTCGCTCATACCGATCCTCCGCGGCCTCCCCCGTCACCTCGACCGGCAGAATCAACACCGACTCCGCCGAGGCCAACATGCGCTGCGTCGACACGTCGAAGCGGCGGATCTCCTCGAGCCGATCGCCCCAGAACTCGAGGCGCACGGGCTCACTCATGCCAAATCCGTATACGTCGAGAATGCCGCCGCGCACACTGTACTCGGCGACGTCCTCCACGAGCGTCACCCTGGCGAAACCGACGGCGTCGAGATGCGACGTGAGATCGTCGAGGCGGTGCACGTCGCCGCGGCGCAGCTCGAGTCGTGCGTCCGCGAGCGCGCGCGGCAGGCGCGTGCGCTCCTGCACTGCGCGCGCCGTCGTGATGAGCACCCGTACCGCGCCGCGCGCGAGGCGCTCGAGCGTCTCGACGCGTTCCCCCGCGATTTCCGCGTGCGGCTCCACCTCGCCAAACCCCTCGCGCGGCGGGTAGAGCGCGACCCCGTCGTCGCCGAAGACCGACACGAGGTCCGCAAGCCAACGCTCTGCTTCGGGTAACTGATCGGCCACGATAACGAAGAGTCGGTTCGGCTCGCGCTCGGCTAGCGCCGCGAGCAGCACGGCGTCAGACGACCCCGCCAGACCCGTCACGCCAATCCGGCCACCCTGCGCCGGCAGGGCGCGCACGAGGCTGGTGTATGCGTTGAGCGCCGACAGCCTCTCGATCAGGACCGGCAGCGCCATTAGGTCGGTGCGGGCTTCGACGCACCGCGGCGCGCCACGAGCGTCTCGGTGACGAGCAGGAGGAGCGCGAGCAGCAGGAAGGTGCGCGCGAGGGCCCGTGATCCGGGCGCGGCAAAAGTCGCACGGCCGGCAGCTCCAGGATCAGCGCTCGCCAGCGTCGCCCGGATCTGGCGCGCGAGCGAGTCCACGGGCAGTCGGGTCAGATCGCTCTCGCTCGGCTCCGGGTTGACCACGAGCGCGCCGACGCGCGCCGTCCCGCGACGCCAGAAGTGCACGCCGGCGGTCCACGGCACGTCAATGAGGGCGCCAGCGGTCACCGAATGGATGCTGCCCTCGGGCGCCTCGAGCGCTTCGGCTAGCGCGGGCACACGGACAGTGCCGCCGGGCGCCGACTCGACGACACCGGCGGTGCCTTGCACGAGCCGTTGCGCAATCAGGTCGTCCAGCCACGGAAGGAAGGCTGCGCGCACGGGGAGGTCGGTCGCGGTCGCTTCGGCTGCCGACGCGACCAGGACATACCCTTCGCCAGCGACCGCCCACGGTGTCCCGCCGACCCGTGCGAGGGTGTCGGTGCGCACCGACGTCTCGCCCGACGAGGGCGACGGCGTGAGAAGATACCAACTCCGGGCGGTCGCGCCATCCACGCTCTTCCCGGTCAGGGGCGCTGGCCCCTCTCGTCTCGCGCCAAACCGCCACGGAATTCCGGCACGCTCGAGTGCACGATTGGCATCGGCAACTTTGAGTGGGTCACTCGGCGCGAACAGGAGCGCCGGCATGCGCGCGCGTTCGGCGCTCGCGAGCAGCACGCCACCACCACCCCGGCGCGCACGCCCCGCGAGCACGAGCGCGTCGACCGCGCCGCGGAGGAACGGCCCCGACGCCCCGTCGGCCATGATCGTCGGGGGCTCGCCAACGTGCGCGGCGAAGTGGCGCGCGTCATCCCCACGGAGTTCGTCGGGGGCGAGTTCAACCGTGCCCGCGACCCATCCGCGCGCCGCCGGCTGCACACGCGCGAGCATCGTGGCGCCCGGCTGCGCGGTGCCGCGCGCGAGCGTGCGGCCGTCCAACACCACACGCCACGACGTCGAGTCGGGCCCCGAGACCGTGGCGCGCACGCTGCCGCGCGGATCCCAGTGCCTCGGTTCGGTCGCGACCGCGACGATCGCACGGTTCACACCGAGCCCCTCTCCCGGTGCGATGAGCGTAACGGGCGCATCGTCTGCCGCGAGGCCGGCGACGCCCGCCCACGTGGTCGCCTGCGCATCGGTCAGCACGACGATGTGGCGCGTGGGCATCGCGCTTTCCTTCACGAGCGTCGCCGCACGGCGCAGCACCGCGCTTGCATCGCCCGCCCCGTCGAGCGCACGCAGACCCGAGAGCGCGGCGGTGATCGCCTCGGCATCGCCGCCGATGACGCCCCCGTCCATCGTAAGCAACCAGAGCCGGTCACCAGACGCCGCCGCGTCGACGATCCCCTGCGCGGCCGCGATCAACCGGCCGATGGTCGGCCCCGCGGCGCCCGCGGCGGCGGTCGATAGCGAGTTGTCGAGGAGAATGGCGACCGCTGTTGGTGCATGGCCAACGCCCGGCAGCCAACCCAACGGCCGCGCGGCCGCGAGGGCGATCGCCAGAATAATCGCGATCCGCAGCAGCATCAAAAGAAGATTCTTGAGACGGACCTCGCGCGCGTGCTCGCGCTCCATGCGCATGAGATAGCGAACGGCGGGAAAATCGATCTTGTCGCCGGTCCGCCGGCGCAGCAGATGCAGTAGAAGCGGCACCCCCGCCGCCCCCGCGAGCAGAAGCGCCCAGGGTGCGAGAAAACTCACGAGAGGCGCTGTCGGGCAGCGAACGCGCGCCGGAGGGGCACGCCGAAGGGCTCGTCGGTCCGGATCGCTTCGTAGAACGCCCCGGCCGCGGCGAAGCGCGCACGCCACTCCTCGATCGCCTCGTGCACCGTCTCCTGATACAGCTCACGCACATCGGCGGGGGTGACGGCGAGCGAGTCGCCACGCTCTGGGTCAAGGAAGAGCGATTCACCGGCCGAGAGATCTAGCTGCCGTTCGGCCGGGTCAAAGAGATGCAGGACGGTCACGTCGTGCCCCTGGGCGCGCAGGGCATGGACGGTGTCGTCGACCTCCTGCGCGTCGAGCAGCAGGTCGGAGATGAGGATCACGATACCGCGTCGACGGATAAGCTTCCCCGCCTGCGCCAGCGCGCCCGCCGCATCGGACCCAAGTCCCAAGCCGGGCTCGGCGAGCGCGGCGAGGATGCGCTTCCAGTGCACCGAGCGCGACTTCGGCGGCACCACCGATCGCAACTGGTCGTCGAACCGGATGAGGCCCACCGAATCCCGCTGACGAATGAGCAGGAGCGTGAGTGCGGCGGCGAGGCGTTCCGCGTAGGCAAGTTTGGTCAGGAGGTTGGGCCGACTCTTCCAGTCCATCGACTTGGAGACATCAACGACGACGGTCGCTCGGACGTTGGTCTCTTCCTCGTACTGCTTGATGAGCCACTTGTCGGCGCGCGCGGCGACCTTCCAATCCAAAAAGCGGAGGTCATCGCCTGGCTGGTAGGCGCGGTGCTCCGCGAACTCGACCGAGAAGCCCTTCTTCGGGGAACGGTGGAGGCCGGCGAGCAGACCATCCACGACCCAACGCGAGACGACCTCGAGTCGCCCGAGGGCCGCGAGGGTCTGTGGATCCATCAGGTCGGGACGAACGTACGTCGTGGCCGGTGCGGTCATGCGGAATGGAAAGGTAAGCGGCTCGAGCTCCGATTAGTACGCTCATGGCGAGCCCGACGCTGACTCGCTCCGTTGGAATGACGACGGCGATCGACTAGGTTTCCGGGCTACACCTACCCCAGCAATGCGCCCGTGACCCCGCCGTCCCTGATCCGCAACTTCTGCATCGTCGCCCATATCGACCACGGGAAGTCTACCCTGGCCGACCGGCTGATCGAGGCCACGGGCATGTTGCAGAAGCGCGAGATGAAGGCCCAGGTCCTCGACACGCTCGACCTTGAGCGCGAGCGCGGCATTACGATCAAGCTGAACGCCGTCCGCATGTCGTACGATGCGAAAGACGGCACGACCTACGAGCTGAACCTCATTGACACGCCCGGGCACGTCGACTTCACCTATGAAGTCTCCCGCTCACTCGCCGCCTGCGAAGGCGCGATTCTCGTCGTCGATGCGTCCCAGGGCATCCAGGCACAGACGCTTTCGAATCTCTTCCTCGCGATGGAGGCGGGGCTCGAGATCATCCCGATCCTCAACAAGATCGACCTCCCTGGCGCCGAGCCCGAGAAGCGGCGGCAGGAAGTCGTGGATCTCCTCGGCTGCAACCCGGCCGACATCCTGCTCGTGAGCGCGAAGGAAGGCGTCGGGATCCCCGAACTCCTCGAGCTCGTCGTCAAGCAGGTCCCGCCCCCACGCGGCGACATCAACAAGCCGATGCGCGCCCTCATCTACGATTCGTACTACGATCGGTATCGCGGCGCGATCCCGAGCGTGCGCGTCGTCGACGGCGTCCTGAAGAAGGGCACGAAGATCACGTTCGGCGCATCGGACTCCGTGTACGAAGTCGAGGAAGTCGGCTACAACCAACTGCGCCGCGTCGTCACGCCTCAGCTGACGGCCGGCGAGGTCGGCTTCGTTGTCGCCAACGTGCGCTCGGTCAAGGAGACGCGCGCCGGCGACACGATTTTCGACGCCGAGAACAAGGCGTCAGAGGCGCTGCCGGGGTATCAGGCGGTACGCTCGTTTGTTTTCGCCGGCGTCTATCCGACGGATACTCAGCAGTACGAGGACCTGCGCGACGCGCTCGAAAAGCTCCAGCTCAACGACGCCTCCCTCCAGTACCAGCCGGAGTCGTCCACGGCGCTGGGGTTCGGTTTTCGCTGCGGATTCCTCGGCCTCTTACACATGGAGATTGTCCAGGAGCGACTCGAACGTGAGTTCAACCTCGACCTCGTCACGACGGTGCCCAGCGTGGAGTATCACGTGCATCTGACGGATGGCACCGAGATTCTTGTCGAGAATCCGGCGCTGATGCCGCCCTCGACGATGATCCACTATGTGGAAGAGCCGTATGTGAAGGCGCGCATCATGGTTCCGACCGAATACATCGGCGCGATCATGACGCTGGGCACCGACCGCCGTGGCGAGTATAAGGGCATGAGCTACATCGACACCTCGCGGGTCGAGATCGACTGGGAACTCCCGCTCGCCGAAATCATCCTCGACTTCTTCGACAAGATGAAGTCGCTCACGCGCGGCTACGCGGCGCTGGACTACGAGATGCTCGGCTACCGCCGCAGCGAACTCGTGCGACTCGACATGCTGATCAATGGCGACCCGATCGATGCCTTCTCGGTGATCACGCACGCCGACAAGTCATACGATTGGGGCCGCAAGATCGCCGACAAGCTCAAGGAACTGATCCCGCGCCAGCTGTTCGAGGTCGCAATCCAGGCAGCGATTGGTCAGAAGGTCATCGCGCGCACCACTGTGAAGGCGCTGCGGAAAGACGTGCTCGCCAAGTGCTACGGCGGCGACATCAGCCGGAAGCGCAAACTCCTCGACAAACAAAAGGAAGGCAAGAAGCGGATGAAGCAGGTGGGGGCGGTCGAGATCCCCCAAGAAGCGTTCCTTGCGGTCCTGCAGGTCGATTAACTGCGGCGGGGAGAACTGAGAGCGAAGGAGTCTGACACGGCGATGCGGGGCCTTGGGCGCCGGATCGCCGTTTCAATTTTCCTACGGTGGTCCGCCCGTCGTACCGCTACGCGACCCTCTTTCTCCAGACGCCGAGCGAGAGATTGTCCTTGGAGATCGTCGTCGCGCGGTTGTCGAGCAGGTAGTAGAGAGGCGCGAGGATGTTGTCGAGCGACCCAAGGCGCCGGGTGTTCAGTAGGTGATACAACGGGTGCAGCCCGTCGAGAGTGAACCCGAGAGCGCCGAGCCGCGCCGAGTGCGTCGCGAGGCACCGCCCCTGCACATGCGCGGCGATCCGCTGGTCCGCCGGTGCGCCAAACCAGTCCGTGAACAGGAACAGTCCCCCCGGCTTGAGACTGCGCGAAATGTTGGTCAGGGCGAGGTCGTACAACGCCGGGTCGACGATGTGGTACATCACGTCCCACATGTTGACGATGTCCACCGCGGGCGCCGGCACGAAGCCCGCCGCCGAGATATCCTGCGTCTCAAACTGGCCGTGATACTGCTCGCGTAGGCGACGGATACTGACGTCGGTGATGTCGATGCCGCGCACCCTGGCGCCGCGCCGCAGATATTGGTCGACGAAGAACCCGGTGCCACAGCCAACGTCGAGGACCGATGCATCCTCCACCCTCGCGCCGTCGAGTGCCCGGGTCAGGCAACGCGCTTTCCGTCGGTAGAGCCAGACGTTGTACCACTCGCTGAAGCTCTTGTGGCCGACGCCGCGGAGGTTGAACGACGCAGAGAGTCGCTGTTCCCAGTAGTCTCGGGGAGCGTAGGGATCGGTCACGCGGCAGAACCTCGCGATAGGTGTACTGGCGACGGCAGTGGAGTCGGAGCGGAGCGTGCCAATCTGGGAAATGTAGCGCCCGTGGGATCACCCACGACGGGGCGTCAGCGCCTGGTGACGCTGTCGTAGATCTCCTCGAGACGCGCCGTCTGCGTCCGGAGATCGAACCGTGACTCGACATGGCGTCGTGCGGCAACTCCCATGCGGGCACAGCGCACCGGGTCGCGCAACAGCGCGACGAGATGCGCGGCGAGGCCTGTCTCGTCTCCGGGGGCAAAATAGAGCCCCGTCTCGCCGTCCACGACGCCCTCCGACGCGCCGCCCGACGTGGAGACAACCACCGGCGTGCCGCAGGACTGGGCTTCGATGAAGACCATCCCGAGCCCCTCGTTGTTGCCTCGCTGGTCGGCGATGCTCGGACCCGCCACTACGGTCGCCGCGCGCATGAGGTCGCGCACCTCACCGGGCGTGCGCACCCCCAAAAATGTCGCCTTGATGCCGGCCACGCTCGCCTCGCGCTCAAGCGACGCCCGCAGGTCACCGTCGCCAGCGACGACGAGCTCCGCCTCGGGCACTGCGCGTTGTACCTCGCGCATCGCACGCACGAGGTGAATGACCCCCTTCTTGGCGACGAGCCGTCCAACAAAGAGGACTCGATGCGGCAGACGCGGCCCGGTGCCGGGGGCGAAGTGCGTCGTGTCGACGCCGATGTAGTGCACCACGACCTTCTCCGGCGGACACCCGGCAGCGCGAACCATGCCCGCGATATACTCGGACACCGCGATGACGCAGTTCGCCGAGGCAAAAGCGGTGGCCCGGCGCGCCAGCTCTGCGGCCGTCCCCGCGCGCACCGTGATGTCCATCCCGTGGTAGGTGACCACGAGCGGCACCCCGAGTGCCCGCGCGACCAGGCGTCCCGGGACGACACTCGAGCCGAAGTGCGCGTGCACCAGCCGGGGATTGTGCGCCGCGAGGGCGCGACCCCACCGGGGGGGCAGGCGGTCGAACCGCTTGAGCAACAACTTCTCCACTGACGGAAAGGTGCTGTGCTCGTCCAGCAGCACGCAGGGGAGCCCAGCCACGAGCGCCGCACCGGCGGCGGCGCGATGGTACCCCGCGAGCACCGGCCTGTAGCGCGTCATGGCTCCCGCCTGCGCGCCAATGAATGTCTCGGACCAAGGTAGAACGCGTTTGCGAAAGATCAGCGCCGTCGGGTGCGTCACATTCACGTTGCCGATCCAGTGTGCCCGAGGTGGCGGTCGAGTCCAACCGGGGTGCGGGTGATACGCTTGGCGGCAACCTCGTCGCGGATTGCGCGATTGCGCGCGATGGCGTCAGGTCGCTTGTAGCCGCGACCATGGTCGAGGTGCACGACCAGGGCGCGGTGACGAATCTGCCTGCCCCGCACACCCGCATGCTCGAGCCGCTCACCAATCTCGCGGTCGAGGCCGCCCCACTCGAGGCGTTCATCGAACCCGTTCACCTGGACCAGATCGTGACGCCAGGCCGATGCATTGTGGCCATTGAAGGTCGGCCGTGTCGGGGTCAGCAGGTCGAGCAGACGGGCCAGGCCGGGTCCCCAGGAGAGCCGCCGCGCCTGTGACGAGGGGGGTGTGCCGTGCGCGCGCAGCCACCCGTAGTCGGTCGCCCGGCCGGCGAGAACATCCTCACGAGTAATCGCCTGACTCGTCTCCATGGGCAGCTTCAAATAACCGCCCGAGAGGAATCGTCCGGGCGCGGCCAGCGAGGCGTGCACTGCAAGAAGATCGGGACGCGGAATGCAGTCCCCATCGGTGAAGAAAAGGTACTCGCCTTCTGACGCGGCGATCGCCGCGTTGAGGATCGTACACTTTCGAAATCCTTCCTTCGGGTGCCAGATATGGCGAACTGGGAAGCCGAGCTGGGGCGTGACACGCTCGATGAGGTCGCGTGTCGACGCGTCGGAGCCATCGTCGGCCACGAGAAGTTCGAAGTCGCGAAAGGTCTGCGCCCGGAACCCCCACAGGACCTTTTCGAGCCACTCCGGATGATTGTAGGTCGCGACAACGACGGAGAGGCGCATGCGATTACATTCGGGGGATGCGCGCGAGCCGAGCGGCATCGGCGAAAGCTAGCGGCCGCCCGCGAGGGACGACAGCCGAACCGCAGGAGGCATTGGTGGCGAGCAGAGGAGGCATCGGCGGCACAGCCAGTCGATACATCGTGGGCGTGGACCTCGGCGGGACGAACATCGTCGTCGGGGTCATGACCGCCGACGGTAGCGAACAGCACGCGATGCAGTCGATCCCCACGCGAGCCGATCAGGGCGCTGATGCCGTCGTAGAGCGCATCGTCCAGCTCTGCGAGCGCGTGATCGCCGAGACGCAGGCCGCCACCGGCGCGACGCGCGCGCAGTTCATCGGAATCGGGATCGGCTCGCCGGGGCCGCTGGACCGCGAGCGCGGCATCGTGATCGTCACTCCCAATCTCGGTTGGCGCAATTTTCCGCTGCGTGACCGCATCGCCGATGGCGTGCACCTTTCCGCCGAGCTCGACAACGACGCCAACTGCGCGACACTCGGCGAGTGGTGGATCGGGGCCGCGCGCGGCGCGCGCCAGGTCGTGGGCCTCACGATCGGCACCGGAATTGGCGGCGGGTTAATTCTGAACGGCTCGCTCTATCACGGTGCGAGCGATGTCGCAGGCGAACTCGGCCACATCTCGATCGACGCCACCGGCCGAAAGTGCGGCTGCGGCAACTACGGATGTCTCGAAGCCTACGCGTCGGGGCCAGCCATCGCCCAACGCGCACGCGAAGCACTGGGCGGCGGCGAGCCCTCGGTCATGTCCAACCTCGTGCTCGGCAATCTCGAGAAGATCAGCGCGGCGACCGTCTTCGATGCGGCGCAGCAGGGGGACGAACTCGCGGGCCACGTCGTTCGCGAGACCGCCCAATTCCTCGGCATCGGCATCGCGAACTTCCTCAACATCTTCAATCCTGAGGTCGTCGTAATCGTCGGCGGGGTAACGCAGGCTGGCGAGGCGCTGTTTGAACCGCTGCGCGCCGAGGTGCGCCGACGCGCCTTTGCTCCGGCGGTCGCCGCCTGCCGGATCGTGCCCGGCGAGTTGCAGGGGCGGGCGGGCGTCGTGGGTGCCGTCGCGATTTTCGCGCAGGCTCGCGGGTTGGCGTGAGTCGCGCAACGGGCCCAGCCATAGGCCCAGCCATGGGCCACGAGGCGGGTCCAGACGCGGGCCTAGGTACGGGGGCGGGGAGACGCCGGCGGCGGCTCGGCGTGATCGGCAGCTTCGTCTGGGACGTGATCCATGGCCGCGACGTTCGGGAGCTGCCCGTGCAGGAGTGGGGCGGTATCACGTACGCCCTCAGCGCCGCCGACGCGGCGCTCTCCGGCGAATGGGAGCTCGTCCCGCTCGCCAAGGTGGGGAGCGACCGCGTGGTCGAGGCGCGCCGCTTTCTCGGAACGCTACGCCGCCTGGCACCGGACGCCGAGCCAATCGAGGTCCCCCAACGCAACAACCTGGTGGAGCTGCGCTACCACTCCGACGAGCGCCGGAGCGAGGTGCTCTCGGGTGGCGTCCCCGCCTGGACCTGGGGGGGCCTGCAACCGTTGCTCCGAGACCTCGATGCCCTGTATATCAACCTGATCAGCGGCTTCGAGCTCGACCTCGCGACCGCGCAGCTCATCCGCCTCCACTTCAAAGGCCCGATCTACTGCGACCTGCACTCGCTAGTGCTCGCGGTGGAGGCCAACGGACTGCGGACGTTCCGTCCGCTCCCTGAAGTGGCCGCCTGGTGTGCCTGCTTCGACCTGCTGCAGGTGAACGAGGACGAACTGGCGATGATGGCGCCGGACGGGCTCGCGCTGGCGGCGACAGCGCTGGGGGCTGGCGTACGCAATCTCCTCGTCACCCTCGGCCGTCGTGGCGTTGTCTATTTCGCCGAGCCCGGGTTCACGCAGCTCAGCGACTTGCACCAACCGCCGCGCCCCGGCGCCGGCCCCCTCCGCACATCGTTGGTGCCAGCGAGCGACGCGCGCGTACCGGGGCCGGGCGATCCGACCGGCTGCGGCGATGTCTGGGGGGCCACCTATTTCGCGCGGTTGCTCGCAGGTGATATTATGTCGGTGGCGCTGGGACGCGCGCTGGACGCGGCCGCACGGAACGTCGAACATCGGGGCGCGACCGGCCTCAACAACCACCTCCGGGGAGAACTCCACACGCCGTGACCGCCGTCATCACCCTCCCCTCGTCGCTGGACGAGCCGAACTTCGAGTCGGTGATCCTGCAGCTCGCCGCCGTTCCCGACGACGCGAAGGTGCTGGTCGACGCCCGTCACTGCCGGTTCGCCACCCCGTACGGGCTCACCGCCCTGCTCTGCCTCGCGCAATCGAGGCTCGAGAAGCCGGACTTCGCTCCGCCGGAGGAAGAAACGACGGCGAGTTACTGGACGCGCGCGAGCTTCTTCAAGTACGCCGATGAGCTGTACAACATGCGCGGGACGGTCCCGCGCACGCGTGCCGGCGGCGACTCCGATGTGCTGCTCGAGGTGACGCCCGTCGCCAAAAATGAGGATGTGCACGCGATTGTCACGCGGATCCAGGAGAAAGCGACCCAGATCCTTACGAATACGCTCGACCTCGAGCCACGCGCGACGATGGGGTTTTCGATGACGCTCTCGGAGGCCTGCTCGAACATCATCGAGCACGCGGGCCGCGGCGGCTGGGTCATGGTGCAACGCTACAACTGGTCGAAGCGCCGGGTCGGGCGCGACGTCGTGCAGATCGCTGTCACCGATGCCGGCGTCGGCTTTCGACATTCCCTCGAAACGAGTCGCGCCCGAGCCCTTGCCGACCGCTGGGATGACGCGATCGCACTCGAGAACGGTGTGATGAACGCCGTGAGCCGACTCTCGGACCCCGGCCGCGGTCAGGGCCTGAAGGGGATCCGCGGCTGGGTACACCGCTTTGACGGCAAGCTCACCGTGCGCTCGGGGAAGGCGCGGATTGCGCCGATCATCCCCGACTGGGACGATGATCTGCCCCGCCAGGACTCTCTCCCAGAGTTCCCGGGAGCACAGCTACAGGTGATCATCCCCAAGCGGGTCGTCGACGCGTGACGCATATCGACGTGCAGTCGGCGCTCGCCCAGTCGCTGTCGGCGCCCTATCACGACCTGGTGACGCGGCGCACCGGCCTCGCTGTGCGGACGCTCATCGAACGACAGCTCTCGGGGCTCGCCGACGGGTCGGTCGCCTTCCTCGACTTCTCGCACATTGGCGTCCTCGACTGTTCCTGCGCGGACGAGTTCGTCGCCAAGCTCATGATTCCGCTCACCGCCGAGCATCCAAGCCGTGACGGCTATGTGGTCCTGCATGGCGTGAGTGACGGGCATGTCGACTCCATCGAGCAGGTATTGCACGCGCACGGACTCGCGCTGGTGGTCCTGTTCCCCGACGGCCAGGCGCGCCTCGTGGGCGCCGTGACCGACGTAGAGCGCCGTCTCTGGGAGATTGTGATGCTCACCGGCGGCATCGCGGTGGAGGGCGTTGCAGCGAAGACGGGGATCGCGCCCGAGGAGGCCCTCTCGCTGCTCAATTCACTCGCGCGCCGGCGCCTCGTGCGTCGCGATGACGACTGCTACAGTCCGCTTGGCGCAGTGGCCTAAGGCGCCAAGATGAGTAGAGCCTTCCTCCCGCTGCAGGTCGTCGGATTCATCGCCACGCGCAAGCTCGACGCCGAGCGAGGCCCGCAGGTCCGTATCCGCCCGGACGACGCCACGTCGCGCTCGATCGGCGATGGCGAGCTCGTCTGGGTCTACGGCCCGCGTCGCCACGAACTCGCCCCAGCGGTGTATGACGAGTCGCTACCTCGCGGAGGCGTCGTGGTGCGCGACCTCGCTGGTCTCGCCGTCACAGAAATCGTCAGGCTTGTGAAGCTGGATGTCGATCACCGACCGTTGATCACCACGAATTTCGCATAGAGGTCGTCTGTGTCGCCCGCAAAACCCAAAGGTCCGTCCCTCGCCACCCTCGCCATTCACGGTGGACGCGATCAGCATCGTGCTGGCGATCCGGTCGTCGAACCGCTCGTCCAGTCGGTGAACCATCTGCAGGCGCTCGGCACCGCCGACGGCCTCAAGTACACGCGCTATGGCAATACGCCCAATGCCGCGCGGGTACAGAAACGGCTCGCGTTGCTCGACGGAGCCGAGGCTTCGGTCGTCCTCTCGAGCGGTATGGGGGCAACGGCGTGTGCGATGCTCGCCCTGCTCCGCCCCGGCGACCACCTCCTCTCATCGATGTACATCTATGGTGGTACGCACCGACTCTTCCTCGAGGAGTTCGCGGAGATGGGGATCGAGGTCACGCTGGTTGATCCGTTCGATCCGCAGGCGTTCCGCAAGCGCATCCGCAAAAAGACGCGCGCCATCTTCGTCGAATCACCGGTCAATCCGACCTGCCGCGTGATCGACCTGCGCCCGATCGCGCAGCTCACCCAACGCGAAGGCCTCGCGCTGGTCGTCGACTCGACGTTCGCGAGCCCGATCAACCTGCGCCCGATCGAGCTCGGCGCTGACGTCGTGATTCATTCGGCGACGAAGTACCTCAATGGCCATCATGACGTGCTCGCCGGCGTGGTGTCTGGCTCGCGATCCTACATTGATAAAGTTCTCCAGAAAGAGATGCTCTGGGGACAGACACCCGACCCATTCGCGCTCTGGCTGCTCGAGCGCGGCATGAAGACGCTCGACGTGCGTGTCACGCGGGCCAACGCGAGTGCGATGGTGATCGCCGAATGGGCGGCATCGCGGCCGGAGTTCAAACGCGTGCACTACCCTGGGCTCGCTGCGCACGAAGATCACACGGTCGCCACCGAAACCCTGGACGGCTTCGGCGGGATGCTCGCGCTCGAACTCGTGGGCGGTGGAAAGGCCGCGGACCGATTCCTCCGTCGCTTGCGCCTTGTCACCCACGCGCCGAGCCTCGGCGGCGTGGACACACTCGTCTGTGAACCGCGCTACACCTCGCACGCGAAGATGACCGTCGCTGAGCGCGTGCGAATCGGCATCCCTGACGGCTTCCTCCGGCTGAGCATCGGCCTCGAAGATGTGCAGGACCTGATCGCCGATCTCGAGCGCGCCCTGAAGTGAACCGATGATTCGTTTTACACACGTCGGGAAGCAGTACCCCAAAGGCGATCCCGCACTGGACGACGTCTCGTTTCACGTCAATCGCGGCGAGTTCGTCTTCCTCACCGGCCCCTCAGGGGCCGGGAAGAGCACGATTCTCAAGCTGATTTACGTCGATACGCGCCCGACGTACGGCGAGGTACGGGTCGCCGGCCAGAGTTCCGTCACGATGAGCGCGCGACAGATTCCGGCGCTGCGACGTCGGTTGGGCGTGGTCTTTCAGGACTTCCAGCTGTTGGAGGACCGGACCGCCGAGCAGAATGTGGCGTTCGCACTCGAGGTGACCGGGACTCCTCCAACCCAGATCGGGCCGAGGGTCGCGCGGGTGCTCACCCAGGTTGGGCTCGCGGCGAAAGCGACGGCGCTCCCGCATGAGCTCTCGGGTGGCGAGCAGCAGCGCGTGGCTATCGCACGCGCGCTCGTGAACGATCCGCTCGTGCTCCTCGCGGACGAGCCGACGGGAAACCTCGACACGCGCACCACGCGCGGCATCTTTCAACTGTTGCGCGACGTCAACGCACGCGGCACCGCCGTGTTAATGGCGACGCACGACCTCGCGCTCGTCAAGTCGCTCGACTTTCGTACCCTCGAACTCAATCAAGGTCGACTCGTCTATGATTCGGGGGCCCAGCGCCACACCACGGCGGACGAGCTTGACCGGCCGGGAGCGGGACCCGATGTGCGTGACGGAGACGCCCCATGAATCTCGCCCTCCGCGAGGCGCTCCGCGCCTTTCGTCGCGCACCGATGCTGAGCGCACTGAGCGTGACCACGATCGCCTTCTCGCTATTCGCGTTCGGCCTTTTCGGACTCGTCGCGCTCAACCTAGGCTCCGCGCTCGCCCAGATTGAGGAGCGCGTGGAAGTTCGCGCGTTCATCGCGTCGGGTACCAGCCCCGAGGCGACCGCGGCGGTGGTGGGTGACGTCGGCTCCTTTCCTGAGGTGGCAAGCGTACGATTCGTCTCGGAGGTGCAAGCGCTCGATCGCGCGCGCCGCGAGCTCGGCGAGTTCGAGGACGTCTTTGAAGCCGGCATTCTCCCAGCGTCGATCGAGGTGCGCCTGCGCGACGGATTCCGCGACCCTGAGAGCGTGCGGTCGGTCTCGAAACGCCTCGAAGTCTACGACTTCATCGACGACATCCGGTACGGCGAGGAATGGGTGGAAAAGGTGTACCGGCTGCGCAATATCGCGACGGCCGCCGGGCTGTCCCTCGGGCTCATTTTCGCTCTGGTCGCGATCATCATCATCAGCTCGACGATCCGGATGGCAATCCTGGCGCGCAGTCGAGAGATCCGCATCATGCGACTCGTCGGCGCGACCAACCAGTTCATTCGCGGGCCCTTTCTCATCGATGGGTTCCTGAAAGGGTTACTTGGCGGCCTGGTCGCGCTCCTGCTCACCTGGGTGACCTTCGAGTTCGTCGGGCAATACGTGGTGCAGGCGACCTTCTTCGGGACGCGTCTCGCCGTGGTGGGCGTTCTCGCCGGTGCGCTGATCGGGCTGCTCGGCAGTGCGGTCTCGGTCGGGCGTCACCTCGGCAAGGTCTGAGGTACGCGTCGTGCGACCGAACGCAGTCATGTCGTCTAGGATCGCGTGCGGACTGATCGCCCTGCACCTCATCGGCGGACCTTCGACCCTGCAGGCGCAACAGCGACCGGCCTTGCCACCGTCGGCGCAACAGACACTCGAACGCCTGCGCGAGGAGCAGTTGCAGCTCGAACGCGTGCGCACCGAACGCGCCGAACTCGAGCAGCGGATGCGCCGACTCCAGTCGAGCGCACGCGATGTCTCTGCGGAGCGCGCGAATCTCGACCGGCAGGCCTCGGCCACTTCGCGTGTCGTTCGGTCGCTCGACCAGCAGCTCGGCTCGCTCGTCGACGAGGTTGAGAACGTCAACGTGAGTCTCGCGCGCACGCAGGACGAGCTCGCCGTCAAGCGCGCGACGCTGCAGTTCCGTGTGCAGGAGATCTACAAGCGTGGACCGCTCTACTCGGTGGAGGCGATGCTGTCCGCTGAATCGTTCGGTGCACTGGTCGGGCGTTACAAGTATCTGCACCTCGTCGCGGAGCGCGACCGGACGCTCGTGCAGCGCGTTGAAACCCTAAACAAGCAGATCACCGCGCAGCGATCCCTGCTGGTGCAACTGCATGGCAACATGGAGTCCAACCGACGGCAGCAATCCCAAGAAGCGGCGCGCCTGCGCCGACTCGAACTGCAGCGTGGGCAGTCGTTGGCGCAGATCCAGGCGGCGGCGAAGCAGGCCCAGGATCGACTGAAACAGATGGGGCGCGACGAGGAGCGACGCGCCGGCATTATTGCGGCGCTCGAAGACTCGCGTCGCCGTGCCGAGTCGCGCCCGAATGCGGCCGTCGGGCCGCGCACGCTGACCACGGCCGACATCGGACGTCTCGACTGGCCGGTGGACGGCACGATCGTCTACCGCTTCGGCCGGCTCGTGAATCCCAACAGTACGTCGATCCGATGGAACGGTGTCGGAATCGGCGCTGAGGTCGGGACACCGGTCAAGGCCGTCTCGTCAGGTGAAGTTGCGCTCGCCGAAGGGTCCGGCACCTACGGGCTGACCGTCATCCTGCAACATGGCGGCGGAGCGTACTCGATCTACTCATCGCTCGGCTCGGTGAGCGTCCGGAAGGGCGCCAAGATCACCAAGGGGGAGGTGATCGGGACGGTGGGTCGATCGGATCCTGATCTCCCTCCGCGACTGCACTTCGAGATGCGGCCAAAGGACGGGGTGGCGGTGGACCCCCTCGAGTGGCTGAGACGGCAGCGATGAGCACGACGCCACCGGGTGCGCCGGACGGTACGCCCAGCAAGAAGCCGTCGAAGCGCGACATCCGTCCCAAGGCCTCGCATCTCCGCGATTCGGTGGTGCCGCTGCCCCACATTCCCGACCCCGACCCTCTCGGTCCGCTCGGGGCGCACGTCTCAGCACAGGGCGGGGTCGCCTGCGCGCCACCACGCGCAACCGACATCGGGGGCACGGGGCTGCAGCTCTTTACTAAAGTCCCGAATCAGTGGAAGGAGAAGGAGCTCTCCGTCAAGGAGATCAGCGCGTACAGGACCGCCCTCGCGGCGAGTGGCCAGCGGTGGGTGACCTCGCACGACTCATACCTGATCAATCTCGCCTCCCCTGATCCAACGCTGCGGGCACGTTCGATCGAGAGCTTTACGATGGAGCTCCGACGCTGCAACGCGCTCGGGCTCAATGCGCTGGTCTCGCATCCAGGCAACTTCATCGACGAGCGAACGAGTGGCATCGCGCGCAACGCGGATGCGATCACCGCGGCCCTCGAATCCGCGCCGGGCCCGACGCGCCTCTGCCTGGAACTCACCGCCGGCCAAGGCACCGTCATCGGCGCGACGTTCGAGGAAATGGCGGACCTCCTCTCGCGCATTCCGCCGCCGCTACAACATCGCCTCGGCGTCTGCCTCGACACCTGTCACGTGTTCGCGGCGGGGTACGATCTCGCGGGCGACTATGACGGCGTCTGGGCCAATTTCGCCGACGTGCTCGGCTACGCTCGCCTTGGCGTGCTGCACCTCAACGACTCTGTGGGTGCTCTCGGCTCGCGCAAGGACCGCCACGCCCTCCTCGGTGAGGGGAGCATGGGCGACGGCCCCTTCCGACGGATCATGCAGGACCCGCACCTGCGCCTCGTCCCAAAGATGCTCGAGACGCCCAAGGGCGACGACATGGTCAGTAACGATCGCCTGATGCTCACAAAGCTGCGATTGTTTGCGGCCCGCTGACGCGCGGTTCGGGCCATGCCGCGCGCCCGCTACCGGCGGCGACTGATCTGCTTGGCCGACCACATTCCTCCATCCCCTGACGGTCACTAGATTTGGGCCGATGAAACGTGAGGATGCGCTCGCCTACCACTCTCGCGGACGACCGGGCAAGATCGCCGTCGTCCCGACCAAGCCGCTGACCAATCAGCGCGATCTCGGACTCGCCTATTCGCCAGGCGTGGCGGAACCCTGCCTCGAAATCGCCGCGAACCCGGACGACGCCTACAAGTACACCGCCAAGGGCAATCTCGTCGCGGTCGTGACGAACGGCACCGCGGTGCTCGGCCTCGGGAACATCGGGGCCCTCGCCGGCAAGCCGGTCATGGAAGGCAAGGGCAACCTCTTCAAGCAGTTCGCCGACATCGACGTCTTCGACATCGAAGTCGGGACCGAAAACGCTGAAGAGGTCATCCGCTTCTGCCAGCTCCTTGAGCCCACCGTGGGCGGCATTAACCTCGAGGATATCAAGGCGCCTGAGTGCTTTCAGATCGAGGAGACCCTTCGAAAGACCATGAAGATCCCGGTCTTCCACGATGACCAGCACGGGACCGCCATCATCTCCGGGGCGGCGTTGCTCAACGCGCTCGAAGTGATCGGCAAGGCGATCGGCGAGATCAAGGTCGTCTTCTCGGGTGCCGGTGCGGCGGCGATCTCGACCGCCGAGCACTATGTGCGGCTGGGTGTCAAGCGTGAGCACATCCTCATGTGCGACAGCAAGGGAGTGATCCACACCGAGCGCACGGATTTCATCGACCCGTACAAGGCGCGATTCCAGGCCAAGACGGACCGACGCGATCTCACCGCAGCCCTCGTCGGCGCCGACGTGTTCGTCGGACTCTCGGTGGCCGGCGCCGTCACGGGCTCGATGGTGAAGGCCATGGCCAAGGCGCCAATTATTTTCGCCCTAGCCAACCCCGTGCCGGAGATCCTTCCGCATGAGGTGCGGGCGGTTCGCGACGACGCGATCATCGCCACCGGCCGCTCCGATTATCCGAACCAGGTCAACAACGTCCTCGGCTTTCCGTTCATCTTTCGCGGCGCGCTCGACGCGCGGGCGACCGAGATTAACGAAGAAATGAAGATGGCGGCGACGCGCGCGCTAGCCGCGCTCGCAAGGGAGGACGTCCCCGAGAGCGTCGCCGCGCTCTACGGGCTCACGAACGTGAAGTTCGGACCCGAGTACCTCATCCCCTTCCCGTTCGACCCGCGCGTGTTGTTGCGGGTGGCGCCCGCGGTGGCGTGGGCGGCCGTCGCGACCGGCGTCGCGAAGGTGTTCATCGACCTCGACGAGTACCGTGATCGTCTCGAGGCGCGGCTCGGTCGCGCGCGCGGCATCATGCGTGGGCTCATCTCACGGGCGCAGGCGGACCCGCGCCGCGTCGTCTTCCCTGAAGGCGAGGACCCTAAGATCCTCCGCGCCGCACAGATCCTTGTCGACGAGCAGATCGCGCATCCGATCCTCCTCGGCCGCCTGGATCGGGTGCGTCAGATGGCCGACGAGTTGGGGATTTCGCTTGACGGGATCACGCTCGAGGAGCCAGGCGCATCCCCGCGCCGCGACAGCTATGCGCAGATCCTCTGGGAGAAGCGCCAGCGCAAAGGGATGTCACGCGGCGAGGCCAATCAGCGCATTACGCGTGCGACCACGTTTGGCTCCGTCATGGTTACGGCCGGGGACGCCGACGCGCTCGTTGGCGGCCTCGGAAAGCACTACCCCGAGACCATCCGCCCAGCACTTGAAGTCATCGGCGCCGACGAGAAGATCGGCCTCGCGGCCGGGCTCTACATGCTGGTGTTTGAAAATCATGTGGTCTTTTTCGGCGACACAACCGTCAACATCGACCCGACGGCAGATCAGCTCGCGAGCATCGCGCAGACTGCGGCCGGGCTCGCCAAGACCTTTGGTGTGTCGCCGCGGATTGCGATGCTCTCGTTCTCCAACTTCGGATCGGTGAGGCATCCCGAGGGGCGAAAGGTCGCCGAGGCCGTGCGGATCGTGCGCGAGCGTGACCCGTCGTTGATCATCGACGGCGAGATGCAGGCTGATACGGCATTCAGCGAGGAAGTGCTTGCGAGTCGCTATCCGTTCAGCGCGCTCAAAGAAGCCGCGAATGTGCTGATCTTCCCGAATTTGAGCGCCGGGAACATCGCGTATAAGCTGCTCACCCAGTTGGGTGGAGCCACCGCGATCGGCCCCATCCTCGTCGGCATGAAGCATCCGGTGCATGTGCTCGAGCAGGGCGCCGGCGTCGAAGAGATCGTGAACATGGCCGCCGTTGCCGTGATTGACGCGCAACAGCGCGGCCCGAGCACCACCTCGGTGGGCAGCCGTTAGGCCGCGAATCCCCACCAGACTCACCTCTAACTTTCAAGCAATGACCACGTCGTCCATTCCCGTCCGTGAGAGTGCGATCGGCCTCGGCGCTCAGGGCCTCGCGCCCAAGGGCACCGTGCGCTGGAACCTCGAAGCGCCTGAGCTCGTGCGGTCCGCCATTCGCAAGGGCGAAGGCGAGCTTGCCCAGATGGGTCCCTTCGTCGCTGTCACCACGCCGCACACCGGCCGTTCACCCAACGACAAGTTCGTGGTGAAGGAAGCCTCGACCGAGGCCGACGTCGACTGGGGCAAGGTCAATCAGCCACTGAGCGAGGCGCACTTCGATCGGCTGCTCGCGGACGTGCACGCCTATCTCAACAGCCGCGACGAGCTCTTCGTCGAGGACCTCTACTGCGGCGCCGACGCCGACTACCGGCTCTCCTGTCGCTACGTCACACCCAACGCGTGGCATGCGAACTTCGTGCGCAACATGTTCATCCGCCCAGCCCTGACCGAGCTTGCCGCATTCGCCCCGAACTTCTCGATCCTGCACGCGCCCGAGTTTCAGGCCGATCCGGCAAAGCACGGGACCCGCACAAGCACGTTCATCGTACTCAACCTCGCGCAGCGCACAATCCTGATCGGCGGCACGCGCTACGCTGGTGAACTCAAGAAGGCGATGTTCACGGTGATGAACTACCTGCTCCCGAAGCAGGGCGTACTTTCGATGCACTGCTCGGCCAACATCGGTCCGGCCGGCGACACAGCACTCTTCTTCGGCCTCTCGGGCACGGGGAAGACAACCCTCTCCGCCGACCCAGAGCGCGGCCTGATTGGCGACGACGAGCATGGATGGAGCGACAACGGGACCTTCAACTTCGAAGGCGGCTGCTACGCCAAGGTCATTAATTTGTCGAAGGAGCAGGAACCCGACATCTTCGCCACCACCGAGATGTTCGGCACGGTGCTGGAGAACGTCGTGCTCGAGGCCGGAACCAAAAGGGTCGAGTTCGCGAACCAATCGATCACTGAGAACACGCGTGCCTCGTACCCGCTCCACTTCATCCGCAACCATGTCCCGAGCGGCAAGGGCGGACACCCGAAGCATGTGGTGTTTCTCACGGCCGATGCCTTCGGGGTGCTCCCGCCCATTGCCAAACTCACGCCCGAGCAGGCGATGTACTATTTCCTCTCGGGCTACACCGCAAAGCTCGCCGGCACCGAACGCGGCGTCACCGAGCCGCAGGCGACCTTCTCCGCCTGCTTCGGCGCCGTGTTCCTCGTCTGGCATCCGACCAAGTACGCCGAGATGCTTGGCGCACTGCTCGACACCCATGGCGCGCAGGTCTGGCTCGTGAATACGGGTTGGAGCGGCGGCCCCTACGGTGTCGGTTCGCGCATGAAGCTCGGTTACACCCGCGCCATGGTCCGCGCGCTATTGGCCGGTAACCTCGACCAGGCGCCGGTGACCCCCGACCCAATCTTCGGCCTGCCAATCCCGTCGGCAATCGAGGGTGTTCCCACGGAGATACTCCAGCCGCGCAATACCTGGACGGACGGGGCGGCATACGATACGCAGGCAAAGAAGTTGGCCGCGATGTTCGCCGAGAACATCAAGAAGTTCGGGAGCGCCGTCAGCCCAGCGATTCTGGGGGCTGGCCCGAAAGTTTGAGCCGCTATGGCAGGGCCAAGGGGAGTCCGAGCCATCTGGCGCGGACTCCCCTTGGCGTTCCCGGCAGCATATTTCGCACGCTCCGCATGGCCGATCATTTTTTCTGACCTATCACGTCCCCCATCCCACCGCTGCAGTCGATGCCGACCCTTCGCGATCCTCTCTGGAATAACATCCGCGTCGATGGGCCCTACCTACGGCTCATGGACTCGGCGCCGTTCCAGCGACTGCGCTACGTGCGCCAGCTCGGGCTCGCGCACCTGGTGTACCCCGGCGCCACGCATTCGAGGTTTGAGCACGCCCTTGGTGCCTACCACCTCGCACGGCTCACGGTGCGTGTCCTCGACGACGCTGGCGAACTTGGCGCGGTCCCTGCACTCGACCGCAAGCTCGTCGTCGCCGCCGCGCTCCTCCATGACATCGGGCACTACCCGTTCTCGCACGCGCTCGAAGAGGTCGGCGTTCCGCATCACGAGGAGGTCGCGGAGCCGTTGATCGCCGGTGGCCCCATTGGCGCCATCCTTCGGGAAGAGTTCTCCGCCGACGCCCCCGAACGCATTCTCGATCTCGTACGCGGAACGAGCGAGGCTCCGCTTCAGGGGCTCATCTCCGGATCGATTGATCTGGACAAGACCGACTACCTTAAACGCGACGCGATGATGTGCGGCGTCGCGTACGGGGAGATCGACGTTGATCGCCTTCGGCACGCGCTGACTATCGTGACCGACCCCGTCACGGGACGCCCGACGGTCGGGCTGCGCGAGAAGGGGCTCTCAGCGCTCGAGTCGCTGCTCTTCGCGAAGTACCAGATGTACCGCAACGTCTATTGGCAGCATGCTGTACGCAGCGCGACGGCGATGTACCGGCGCCTTGTCGAAGACGCGCTGCGTACGGGACGGCTCGCCGTCGAGACACTCGCCACCTACACCGACGAGGGGATCCTCCACGCCCTCGATGCCGGCGCTGCGCCGCCACTCCTGGGCGCCCTTCGTGAGCGCCGGCTGTACAAGCGGGCCATGGAGGCGCCGGCGGCGGAGCTCACCGGACTCGACCTTGAGTGGATTGCCGAGGACCGCGATAGGACGCGGGCGGCCGAAGATGCGCTCGCGAGCGCGCACGGCCTCAGGAGTGGCGACCTGCTGCTCGACTATCCACGCAAAGAGCGGATGATCGGTCTTGACCTTCCGCTCCTCGCCCGCGACGGCACCGTCTGCCGCATGACCGACTCGGGGTTGGCGGGAGCCATTAACCTTCCAATCCTCGCCGAACAACTCTACCAGTCGGCGCGGTGGCTGCGGGTCTTCACCGTCGGTCGGGCAGAGATCGCGCGATCCGAAGTCCTCGCGGTGCTGGCGTCGACGTAAGCGAATTAGCCCTCAGGAGCGACTTTCCGAGCCTTCCCGTGCGCCTCAGCCAGCAGGCGTCCGATCCCCCGATAGAACTGCGCGTCCGACGACTTGCCGTCCTCTGCCATCGCGAGTGCGCACCGCTCGAGCGCGTACAGAAGATTGCCGAGGTAGAGCTCGGCAACTCCCCCCACTGTCTCTGGCGCTTCAGGCATCTGCGGATTCTTCCAGGCGATCTACCTGGACCACAATCGCGGTGATATTGTCGAGTCCCCCGCGGCTGTTCGCGTCTGAGATGAGCATGTCCACGATCCGACCCGGGCCCGTACGCGCGAGTAAGAGTTGCTGCAGGCGGCGGTCATCGACCATGCCAGTGAGTCCATCCGACGCCACGAGGAACACGTCGCCGGGCTGCGTTGCGCCCGAATAGATATCCGCTTCGACCGCGGCGCTCGCCCCGGCGCAACGGGTGATCACATTGCTGTACGGATGATAGCGAGCCTGTTCTGGCGTCAGCAGCCCCGCATCCACCTGCTCCTGCACGTACGAGTGGTCTTTGGTAATCTGCCTGAGCGCGCCGTCTCGCAGGAGGTAGATCCGCGAATCGCCGATCTGTCCAATGAGGTACCCTGAATCGGACATCACGAGCACCGAGATGGTCGTCCCCATCCCCTGCTTGTCGACCTCGGCCATCATCCGCTCGTAGATCGCGCGGTTCGCATCCATGAGCGCCCGCGCGACCGTGGCTGGCGCGCCATCGGCATCCACCGACTGCAACGGGAGCAGCCCGCGCGCCACGATCTGCACCGCCATCTCACTCGCGACTTCGCCGGCCGCATGGCCACCCATGCCATCGGCGACGACGAATATTCCACGGGTGGAATCCGCCTCGACGAAGAAGTTGTCTTCATTCCCGGACCGGACCATCCCCACGTCCGTGCGCGCGCCCACCTTAATCTGCATCTCCTCAGCGCCCAGAGAATAGGAGACTATTGAGGAGCCAAAGGCTCGCGCCCACGAGGGTCACGATAACGAGAAGCACCGCGGCGCGACCATTGTTTTTCGCAGCAGCGGCTCTCTCAGCAGCATTCGTCTGAGCCGGGGCCGGTGCTTTCACCGCAGGAGCCCCCGATTTTACAGCCGCCTGCTTCCGGAGGGGGTCGACGTTCACCCGGACGAAAGCTCGGGTACCGACGCCCTCAACTACCGGCGCGAACGCCGGTCGGAAAATCATCTTGATGCCGCCAAACCGCAGATCTGGCGCGCCTTCCACGCGCACCTCACCCTTGATGCGCCGTCCGCCGACATAGGTGCCGTTGGTCGACTCCTGATCCACCACGTACCAACCATCCCCGCGCTTCTGAATCTTCGCGTGCGAGTCGGAGATCGACTCGTCCCTGATCGCGATATCGTTGTGCTCGCCGCGCCCAACGTTCGTGAGGGTGGAGTGGAGTTCGAATTTCAGCCCCTTCAACAGCCCCTCAGCCGTGACCTCGAGCGTCGCGAGCGCCGTACGCGCCACCAGCGGCGCGGCCGGCGCGGCGGCTACGGGAAACACCGCGACCGCAGGCGTCATGGCCACGTCCGCGAAGAAGTGGAACTCGTCGGCACCCATTTTGATTACGTCGGCAGGGCGCAGGAGCAGATTGCCGGTGACTCTGGTCCCGTTCACCCAGACCCCATTGGCGCTATGGTCTGTCAGGACGTACCCAGCGGACGCCGGCGCGATGCTCGCGTGCTTGCGCGAGATCTCGGTGTTGGCAATCACGATGTCGTTGCCAACCTCTCGACCGAATGACACACCAGCGTCGAGCACGATGTACTCGCGGCCGTCAGCCACCGACACGAGCCGGCCGCCCGTCGCCTTCTTTGGTGCCGTCGCGCTCCGGGATGCGACCATGCGAGCGACATCGGCGGCGCTCACGAACGACGTGCTTCCGCTGTTGACTTCCTCGCCGAGGCGTAGCTCGTGTCCGGCAATCTGGACTTTGTCCCCGTGCACAAGCGGAGTCGGCCGGATCGCCACCTGGACACCGTTGACCATCACCACGGACTCCGCCGCGCCAAGCCGAATGGAGACGCCGCTATCCTCGACGGAGACAACCGCGCGACTCGTTGAGTCGCCACTGGGGAGCCGAATACCTGCGCCGTCGTACGCGCCGATAGTCGTCTCACCCGCCGTGAGCGGATATTGGGTGTCGCCAAGCTTGAGGTAGGCCATGGTGATAGGAAGGTACCGGGAGCACTGGGTGGTCGGCAAGCATCAGTAAATCAAGGCAGCGAAGGGCTCCCCCGCTTGAACTCGGCTCAGCCGCCAGACAGCCTTTGACACGCCAGCAGGACCCGGGGGGTTTCGCGGGTCCGCAGCTCCCCAGGCGGGAGCAGCTAGCCCTCGATCGCACTCGCCATGGGGCCCAGTGCGCGGGGTACGGCGAGGGTAGCCACGCGCCACTAGCTTTCTTCATTAATGAAGGATCGCATCGTCGTCCGGGGCGCCCGGCAGCACAATCTCAAACAGATCGACGTTGCATTCCCGCGCCGAGCAATTACGGTCGTCACGGGACCCTCGGGATCAGGGAAGTCGTCACTGGCTTTCGACACGATCTATGCTGAGGGACAGCGCCGCTACGTCGAGTCGCTCTCGGCGTACGCGCGCCAGTTCCTGGAGCGAATGCCAAAACCCGACGTCGACTCGATCGACGGGCTCTCGCCAGCCGTCGCGATCGAACAGACGAATCCCACGCGCACGTCACGGTCCACCGTCGGCACCGCCACCGAGATCTACGACTACCTGCGCCTGCTCTGGGCGCGGGTCGGGCGCACCATCTGCCCGATCTGCGCGCGCGAACTCAGGCCCGACTCCGCCGACCGCGCCGCCGCCGCGGTGATGGCCGAGCCCCCGGGGACCCGCGTACAGGTGGCGTTCCCGTTCGCTCGCTCGGCCAAGCTCGTGCACCCGCGGATCGTGGAGCATCTGCGGGCCAAAGGCTTCGTGCGCGTCCTCGCCGACGGCGCGATGCTACACCTCGACGAGCTCGATGCCGGCAAGCCGAATCTCGCCAAGGTCACGGAGCTGCTCGTCGTCACCGATCGCCTCGTGGTGCACGAGGCGATGCGTTCACGGTTGGCCGACGCACTCGAAACAGCGTTTAGTGAGGGGGACGGTGACGCGACGGTCGTGCTCGAGGACGGGGACGGGGCGCGACGGACGCTCCGATACACCACGACCTTACGTTGCCCCAACGACGGGCACGTCGCTCCCGCCCCCACCCCGCAACTCTTCTCGTTCAATAATCCGCGCGGGGCCTGCGCCACCTGCAACGGATTCGGCGCGACGCTCGAGTTCGAGGAACGACTGATCGTCCCGTACCCCGAGCGCTCGCTGCGGGATGGCGCGATCGACCCGTGGACCGCCCCGCGCTACGACACCAAGCGCCGCGCCCTTGCTGAGTTCGCCAAGAAAGAGGGGATCGCGTTCGACACGCCGTGGCGCGACCTGACCCGTGCGCAGCAGGAGCGATTGCTCCATGGCAAAGCGAAGGGATTCGTGGGCATGGTCCCCTTTCTCAACGCGCTCGGGCCGAAGAAGTACAAGCAGTACATCCGCCTCTTCCTGCGCAAATACCAGACCGCGCAGCGCTGCGCGTCCTGCGGAGGCACCAAACTGCAGCCAGACGCCCTGAACGTGCGTCTGGGTGGGCGGACGATCGCCGAGGTGTCGCGAATGCCCGTGGGTCTGCTCAAGCCCTGGGCCGACTCGCTCGCGCTCTCGCCGCAGGACACCGAGATCGCCGCACACATCCTGCGCGAAGCGCGCGATCGGATCGCGTTCCTCTGTGACGTGGGCCTCACGTATCTGAGTCTCGACCGCGCTACGCGCACACTCAGCGGTGGCGAAGCCCAACGGATCGGCCTCTCCAACTCGCTCGGCGCGCGCCTCGTCGACACGCTCTATGTACTCGACGAACCGAGCATTGGCCTTCACGCGCGCGACCTCGGACGGCTGCTGATGCTCCTCGAACGTCTGCGTGACGGCGGCAACACGGTGCTCATGGTGGAGCATGACCTCGACGCCATGCGTCGGAGCGACTGGATGATCGAACTCGGACCCGGCAGCGGCGAGCAGGGAGGCGCGCTCGTCTTCAGCGGCCCGACGTCGACCGCGCACGCGAGTCCACTCACAGGGCAGTATCTCACCGGCGACCGGGTCATTCCGCTCCCCGAGAAGCGGCGGCGTACTGGACCGCAGTGGCTGGCCATCACCGGCGCCCGCGAACACAACCTGCGCGACGTCTCCACGCGCGTGCCGCTCGGCACACTCACCTGCTTCACGGGGGTGAGCGGGTCGGGCAAGAGCACGCTCGTGCATGACGTGATCTTCCGCGCGCTCGAGCACAAGCTCACTGGCGAGCACACCGCCAAACAGCATCTCGGAGAGAAGGTCGGTGCGTTCGACACGCTTACCGGTTGGGAGGCGCTTGACGAAGTCGTGCTGGTGAATCAAGAGCCGATCGGCCGGTCACCACGGTCGAATCCGGTCACCTACGTGAAGGCCTTTGATGAGATTCGCCGGATCTTCGCGGAGGTACCGCTCGCCCGGCAGCGTCGGTACACCGCCGGCACCTTCTCCTTCAATGTGAAGGGGGGCCGCTGCGCGACGTGCGAGGGGGCCGGCGCGATCGAAGTCGAGATGGTTTTTATGGCCGACGTCTTCGTGCCGTGCGAGTCGTGCGCGGGTGCTCGCTACAAAACCGAGGTCCTTGACGTGACCTACTGCGGCAAGCGGATCACCGATGTGCTCGAGATGACGGTGGACGAGGCGATCCGATTTTTCCCGCGCGAGGAAAAACTCGGCCAGGCCCTCTGGCAGGTCCAGCAAGTCGGCTTGGGCTACCTGCGCCTCGGCCAGCCCGGGACGACCCTCTCAGGGGGCGAGGCCCAGCGCCTCAAGATCGCCCGAGAACTGGCCCTAGCCGCCAAGAAGGGGGGCCGAAAGCTGTACGTGATGGACGAGCCTACGACCGGCCTGCACGCTCGGGACATCGAGGTCCTGTGCACCGTCCTCGACCGGTTGGTCGACGCCGGCCACACCGTGCTCCTGATCGAGCACAATCTCGACGTGATCAAACGGGCCGATTGGGTGGTCGACCTCGGGCCGGAGGGAGGCGACGGGGGCGGTCGGGTGATCGCCGAGGGGACCCCGGAACAGGTTGCAAAGGTCCAGGCGTCGCACACGGGACGGTTCTTGGCCCCATTGCTCGTGCGCCGCGCTGCTCGTTAGACCTGAGCTGCCGCCCGCGATCAGGCGAGCATCGTGCTCACCTCCACGTTTTCATACTGCCGCCTTCCCTCCTGTTGCTACCCGTCATCCGCTTCTGACTGCCCTCTCGTCCTCACTCATGCCTGATCGCATCGATCGGCGAGAGCCGGGAGGCTCGAAGTGCGGGGTACAAGCCGAACCCGATTCCGATCGCCACCGAGAGCGCGGCCGCCACGAGGATCGTCGACGGCGTGATCGCGGCCTCGACCGGTGCCTTTGTCTGCGCGCGCATGATCGCCGCCGTCGCGAATGCGATCCCCAGACCGAGAGCCACTCCGATCGTCGCACCGAAGCTCGTGATCGCCACCGACTCCGACAGAAACTGCACCAGAATGTCGCGGTCGCGCGCACCCGTCGCCTTGCGGATCCCGATCTCGCGGGTGCGCTCGGCCACTGATGCGAGCAACACATTCATGATCCCGATCCCGCCCACGAGCAGCGAGACGCCGGTGATCGCACCCATGAGCAGCTTGAACACGAGCATCCCCTGCGCGACCTGCTCCACGCGCGCCCGATTGGTGCTGACGCTGGCGCGCTCTTTCCACGTTGGACCGTAGCGGGACGCCATCCACGCTTCGACTTCGCCGCGAATCCGCTCTACCTGATCGATGCTCGGCGCCACCAGCGAGATCGATGGTGCGCGAATCCCTGGCATCGCACGCGCGGCGGCGTCCACCGGCACGAAGGCCGCGAGCGAGGCGCCGCCCAGGCGACCACCAGCGACCACGCCAATGACGGTGTGCCGTACTCCAGTGAGTTCGACGATCGAGCCCACTGCCCCCCCCGGCGCGAGGCTGTCACCCGCGACCAAACCCGCGGCGCGTTCGTTGAGCACGACGACCGCCGTGTCGGTGTCGGTGAACGGGCGCCCCGCCATGACCGTCATTCCCTCGGCGGCGAAGTACGTCGCGAGCGTCCCCATGACTCCAAATCCGCGAGGCGCACTGGTGGTGTCGAGCGTCACCATCGACGCGCCGGCGCTGATCAGTTGCAGCTTGGATTCCCCCCTCACCGCGTCTGCGAGCGCCCGGGCGTCCGCCCCCGAGAACCGGATGACGTCGAGTCGTCGGACGAACTGCCCGTCGATTACGGTGTTCGTCGACGGAGCAACCGAGACGCCCAGCAGATCAGTGGTCTTGGCGATCTGCTCGCGGGCGAACGCTTCGACGCCGTCACCCATGGCCAAGACGGAGACCATCGCGCCCACCCCCATGACCACGCCGAGGGTGGAGAGCAGCGTGCGCAGCGGGTTGCCGCGGAGGGCTTCGAGGCCGACCGAGAGAGAATTGCGTGCGGAGATGGGCATCGGTGGTGAGCCAGGGTGCGGGGAGAAAGTACGTCAACGGACGCGGACGCGAGGAGTGCCGCACCGCGCGCGGCCGGCCTCGACGGCCGAAAACCGCCGGATCTCAGGGTTGAATGCCCCCCGCCAGACGGCTACTTTTCCCTGACTACGGCCGCGTAGCTCAGCTGGTAGAGCAGGTGACTGTTAATCACCGGGTCACAGGTTCGAGTCCTGTCGCGGTCGCTCCAACGATTCAGGCGTGTTACGAGAGGGCCAGCCCACGCGGGCTGGCCCTCTCGCGTTCGCGCCGATCCGATCCGAGGCCCCCACGGCGCGCGCATCGAATCGCGCTCATCACCGCCGCCGACGCATGAATAGATTCCGTTCGTGACCACTCTCATCGCCCTCCTGCGCGCCGTCAACGTCGGCGGCGCCGGCAAGCTCCTGATGGTTGACCTCCGCGCGCTCTGCGAGAAGGCCGGATTTACCGACGTCCGCACGTACATCCAGAGCGGCAACGTGGTCTTCTCCAGTAAGCGCACCGCCGGTCAGGCGCGGGTGACACTCGAGGCCGCGCTCTCCAAGCGACTCGACCGGGCCACGCAGGTGATTGTGCGCACCGCCGACGATCTCGACGCGGTGATCGCCGCCAATCCGTTCCCGGAAGCGGAGCCAAACCGGCTCCTCGTCGTCTTCCTCTCGCGTGAGGAATCGTCGTCGGAGCTCGACGGCTGGGAGATCCCCGGGAGCGAACGGTTCGAGCTCGTCGGTCGCGAGCTCTTCATTCACTATCCGGAGGGGATCGGGCAGTCAAAGCTGAAGACTCCGTTCGTGGACCGGGGCACGGCGCGGAATCTCAATACCGTTCGGGCCCTTGTCGCGATGGCGCGCCAGGAGCCGACGTAACAGAGCTGGCGTCAGCGTTGCCGAGGGCGCTGGATCGTCGGCCACACGACCCGCTTCGCGGCGGCGAGCGCCAACTGCCCGGTCACCAACTGGCTGAGTTTCGTCGGCACGACCGACGGCGCAAGCTGGTACCAGAACTTCGAGAAGCTCCCCTGGGAGGATCCGTCGGAGCACCTTCGCCGCTCCCCGCTCATGTACGTCGGCAATGTGCGAACGCCGACCATGCTCATGACGGGCGTGAACGACCTCCGCACTCCGATGGGTCAGACCGAGGAGTACTACGAGGCGCTCAAAGTGCTCAAGGTGCCGACCGCGATGGTCCGCTTTAACAACGAGTGGCACGGCACGAGTTCTACGCCCTCCAACTTCCTGCGTACGCAGGCCTTCCTGCGGAGCTGGTTCGACCGGTATCCAGGCAAACCGACCATCTGATCCTGACTGCCGGACTGGCCCGTGCCCGACGTGCGCGGACCAGCCCCGGCGGTCATATTTATCCCATGTCCGCCACTATCAACCCGCTCGTCGGCGTCATCATGGGCTCGAAGTCCGACTACGAGCACCTCGCGCCCGCCCTCGAGATCCTGACACATCTTGGCGTTCCGTTCGAGGCGAAGGTCGTCTCGGCCCATCGGACGCCTGACTATATGTTCGAGTACGCCGCCGAGGCAGAGTCGCGCGGCCTGCTCGTGATCATCGCCGCCGCCGGCGGCGCGGCGCACCTGCCCGGGATGGTCGCCTCCAAAACACTCGTCCCCGTGCTCGGCGTACCGATCCCCGCGACCTCGCTCAACGGTCTCGATGCGCTCCTGTCTATGGTCCAGATGCCCGCCGGTGTTCCCGTCGGCACCCTCGCGATTGGCAAACCGGGGGCGACGAACGCCGCGATCCTCGCCGCACAGATCGTCGGGTCGCATCGCCCTGAGGTGCGCGAGAAGCTTCGCGTCTGGCGCGCGAGCCGCGCCGCCGACGTCCGCGCGCAGACGCTCCCATGACGCACGCGCCCGTTCCTCCGGGCGCCACCATCGGATTCCTTGGCGGTGGACAGCTTGGCCGCATGACCGCGATGGCGGCGCGCACGCTGGGATACGAGGTGCGCGTCCTCGACCCCGAACGCGACTGCCCGGCGCGCTATCTGGCAAACGAGACGATCACCGCACCCTGGGACGACGCCGACGCGGCGGCGCGCTTGGCGACAGGGTGCGCCGCCGTCACACTCGAAATTGAGCAGATCCCGCGCGCATCGCTCGAAGCGGCGGCGAAACTCGCTCCGCTCAGCCCGAGCGTCGAGGCGGTCTACGTGGTGCAGGACCGGGCACGACAGAAGGCCTGGCTCGGATCGAACGGCTTCCCGCTCGGCCCCTTTCGCATTGTGGGCGACGCCACGACGACCGGGGACGCCGTCGCAACGCTCGGGAAATCGATCGTGAAGAGCGCGATGGGCGGGTACGACGGACGCGGACAGGTTCGGGTGACGAGGCCCGACGAGGGGCGCGCGGCGTTCGAGTCGCTCCGCGCTCCGGTGTGCGTCGTCGAGGGATTCCTCGACATCGCGACCGAGCTCAGCGTCCTCGTCGCGCGTCGGGCAGACGGGGTCGCCGTCGCCTATCCGACGTCGCGTAACGTCCACACCGGGGGCGTCCTGACATGGGCCGTCACCCCCTCCGGCGCTGATGCCAGCCTCGAGTCGCAAGCGCAGGCGCTCGCACTCGGCATCGGCGAGCAGCTGGGCATCGTCGGGCTACTCGCCGTCGAACTGTTTGTGCTCCAGGACGGCTCGTTGCTCGTCAACGAGCTCGCCCCTCGGCCGCACAACACCTTTCATCACTCCGAGCGCGCGCACCCCACGAGCCAGTTCGAGCAGCTGGTGCGCGCCATCTGCCACCTGCCCCTCGGCGCCGTCGACGTCGTCCGCCCCGCCGCGATTCACAACTTGCTCGGGGAGCTCTGGCAACGCGGCGCGCCCGACTTCGGCAAGGCGCTGGCCGTCCCCGGCGTCCGCGTGCATCTGTACGGCAAGAAGGAATCGCGCCCCGGGCGGAAAATGGGCCACCTCTCCGCAGACGGGGCGACGCCGGAAGAAGCACTCGACCGCGTACTCTCCGCCTACCGCGCGCTCACGATCTGAGATCCGCGCGTCACAAGGCGCGGCGCGCGCTATTGCGGCGCGATCCCGTATTTGCGGAGCACCTCGCGCACGCGGTCGAGCGAGATCGCGTCCACGGTGCGGCCGTTGCCGCGCATCGAGGTCGCCATGAAGAGGGAGTTGTAGATCGCCTCCTCCACTGCTTCGACGGTCGCTTGGAAGACGGCGCTCATCTCCTCGTTGGCGAGTTCAGACGTCGTGAGTCGGGCCGCGTCCCACGGCCGCCGCACCGTCGTAGCGGTTGAGAAGGCGAGCGCATAGTCGCCGCTCCCGTTCGACGCTGAACTGCCGGTGCGCCCCAGCCCCATCATGGCGCGCGACGCCACGCGGCCCAAGTTGCGGTCTCCCACCGGCGCGTCAGTCGCAATGATGATGATCACCGAACCGTCGCCGTTGTTGTTGGCCGGGCCCCGAGTCGCCCTCGGGGAAGCACTCACGTCGCGTTGGAAGGCATACTGACCGAGCTCTCGGCCGACTGGTGCGCCCATCACCTGAAGCACGCCACCGAAGTTCGTCTGCACGAGCACGCCGACCGTCCAGCCGCCGAGCGTGGCGGGCAGCACGCGTGACGATGTCCCGATCCCACCTTTCCAGCCGAAGGCGACCGTGCCCGTCCCCGCACCGACGCTTCCCTCTTTCACCGGTCCACTCGCCGCACTCTCCAGCGCCTGCCGCACCGCCGCCGCACTGATCGGCCGCGCGCGAATATCGTTGAGCCCGCCATCGTTCGTCTCTCCGACAACCGGATTGATAGAACGCACATTCTGCATCCCCGGCCGCTCCAGCATCCACTCTGCCATCGCGTCGGCAGCCTTCCAGACGCAGAGGGTGCAGGTGAGGAGGATTGGCGTCTCTAACTCACCTAGCTCGGTGAGCTGCGTGCTTCCGGCGAACTTGCCGAAGCCATTGCCCACGTGCAACGCCGCCGGCACCCGCGCGAGATACGCGTTTCCTTCGTGGGGAAGGATCGCCGTCACTCCGGTACGCACGCGGTCGCCCTCGGTGAGCGTGACCTGCCCTACCCGCACACCCGCGACGTCGGTGATGGCGTTGTAAACGCCGGGGGGGAAAACCCCTGGGGCGACGCCCAGGTCTCGGGCACGGAGGCGACCCTGCGCCCACAAATCCGGTGTGAGTAGCGACGTTGCGAGGACAAGCACGGCGAGGAGAGTGCGGCGGAGGTTCATCATGCGGACTATCTTACGTCCGTGCCTCTCATCCCGCTCTACGGACACGACGCCCTGCGAACGCGGTTGGCCGCTCAGGCCGCCGATGGTACGCTCCCTGCGAGCCTGCTCCTCCACGGGGCCGCTGGGATCGGGAAGCAGCGCCTCGCACTCTGGCTCGGCCAGGTGCTGCTCTGCGAGGCCGTGGGGGAACGGCCCTGCGGGCTGTGCCAGGACTGTCGGTACTCCCTGCTCTTGCAGCATCCCGACCTGCGGTGGTTTTTCCCGCGGCCGCGCGCGGCCCTCGGCGCGGACCCCGCACTCGAGGCCGTCCAGGCGGACTACGAGGAGGAGATCAAGAAACGCGTTGGGGCGAACGGTCTCTACCCAAGACCCGACGGCTCCGCCGGCATTTTCATCCATGTGACGCGACTATTGGTACAGCTGGCGAGTCGTACCCCGGCGTTAGCACGGCGAAAGGTCTTTGTGTTCGGCGATGCCGAACGACTCGTGCCACAGGCGGCAAATCCGGAAGCCGCGAACGCGCTGCTCAAGCTCCTTGAGGAGCCTCCGAACGACACGACACTCATTCTCACCTCGAGCGAACCCGGCCTGCTCCTGCCGACGATCCGTTCGCGCGTGGTCGCCCTCCGCATGCCACCGCTCTCCGAGGGGGCGATGCGGAAGTTCGTCACCGATCCGTTTGCCCAGGCGGCGCTCCCGAATCAGCTCCCGGCCGACCTGCTCCGCGTCGCGAATGGCGCACCGGGCACGCTGATTGGCGCGTCGGATCGCACCGCCCCAGTGACGCGAGCACGTCAACTCCTCGCAGCCGCTGATGGGGGTCGGGAACAGATCCTGCGCGCGGCCTTCACCGCGGGCACGAGCAAGTCACGCGGCGCATTTAGCGACGTCCTCGACGCGCTCACGGTGTTACTCCACGAGCGCGCGCGCGACGCGACCGCACGGGATGACGAACGCGCCGCGCGCCGTGCCGTGAAGGCCGTGCCGGCAGTGGAAGAGGCCAAGCGGTCGGCCGAGGGCAACGTGAACCCGCAGCTCATCACCGCACAGCTGCTCGACAGACTGTCAGGAGGTGGGCGTTGAGCACCAAGCGCGGACGACTCTCCCATCTTGACCAGGGCGGCAAGGCATCGATGGTCGACGTGAGCGCGAAGGTGAACACTGTGCGCCGTGCGCTCGCCGAAGGAAGGATCACGATGAGTGCGCAGGCCTTCAGGGCCGTGCGCGACGCACAGCTCGCCAAGGGCGACGTGCTCGGCACCGCACGAATCGCCGGCGTGATGGCAGCCAAGCGCACCGCCGACCTCATTCCGCTCTGCCACCCACTCGCGCTGAGCGACGTTCAGGTGCGGTTCACCCTCGATGCCAAGGCGAAGGCGGTGCGATGCGAGGCCGAGGTGCGCACGGCCGGCCCGACCGGGGTGGAAATGGAAGCACTCACCGCCGTCTCGGTGGCCCTGCTCACCGTCTACGACATGGTGAAGAGTGCCGACAAGTCGATGCGGATTGAGGGCGTACGATTGCTCGAAAAGGATGGCGGCAAATCCGGACCTTGGAGCGCGAGCATTTAACAGGAGTCACCACCAACCCACGTCTAACGAATGCGGAGCCGCTGCCCGATTCGTATCCGGTCCGACCGCAAGGAGTTCAATCGCTTGAGCACCGCAACGCTCGTGCCGTTCCGCCGCGCAATCAGGAGGAGCGATTCGCCACGCTTGACCGCGTGGTACGAACCCGAGCTCCCATAGCGCTCGATTTTCGGATCCGGCACCGCGCGAGCGCCCCGCACCACGTCCAGGCGCGGCACAAGAATGCGTTGACCCACCTGCAGATTCCCGTTCTTGAGGCGCGTCGCCTGCGGATTGTAGGTGTTCAGTTGCGCCGCCGTGAGCCCGTTCGCGCGTGCAATTTTTGTGACGTAGTCGCCTGCGCGAGTCACCACGGGCCTCACTCCCGTGCGCTCGGCCTCCGGCAGCGCTGTAAACCGTTCGAGGAATCCGGCCGTCGTGCCCACCGGCACTCGGAGCCAGACCGCGCTGCCGATTGGCGGCGTCATGCCGCGCAGAATCTGCGGGTTGTACTCAAGCAACGAGTCGATCGAAATGGCCAGCCCTTTGGCGACCGCGAGCAGCGGTGTTGCGAGGGGTACCGTCACCGAATCCCATCGGAACGGCTCGGCCGCCGTGACGTGCAGGTTGTAGCGGAGTGGATCCTTCCCGACGAGCGCTGCCGCGATGAGCTTCGGCACATAATCCCGCGTCTCGGTTCGTAGCGCCTGTTGATCAGCCAATGCGAAGAAGAGGTCGTCGCCCAGGCGGCCCTCGAGCGCCGTGGCGTGCGTCGCGAGCCCCCGCGAAATGCGCCCTGAACCGCCGTTGTATGCCGCGGCCGCGAGATAGATCGATCCGAAGTCATCGCGCAGCTCCGTCAGGTACGCCACCGCACCGTCTGTCGCGCGCACGGGATCGCGCCGTTCATCGATCCACCAGTCGACGCGCAGCCCCACGCCCCTCGCGGTGCTCGTCATGAACTGCCACATACCCACGGCAGCGGCGCGCGAATAGGCGTTCGGGTCGAACCAACTTTCAATCAGCGAGAGATAGATCAGGTCCTCCGGCAGGCCCGCCGCGCGCAGTCTGGCATGGATCATCGGCGCGAACCGTGACCCCCGCCTGAGCGCGACTTCGAAGGTCGGCTTCAGCGCACCACTAAACCGTTCGACGAAGTACTCGACACGCGCGTTTGATTCGAATCGCGCGACTTCGATATCCCAGGCGGGCGGAGGCGGCGTGACGACGGCGGGCGGCACCGCCGCAGAGGGCGGACGCACCGCGGGCCGCAGGTTGGTGGCCGCGGGCCGCAGGTTGGTGGCGGCGGGCAGCGGCGCGGGGGCAGCAGGGGGGTCGGAAGGCTCGGAGAAGGCCGGAGTGGCAGCCGAAAGTGCGGCCGGGGAGGCGGCCGGGAAGGCGGCCGTCGGCGCCACGATTACCGCGGCAGGGACACAGGCGACGACCAGGAGGAGTCCCACCAGCACTGCACGATTGCGCGATCCCGCCACGAACTCCTCCCGGAGGCTGAACTACCTGGCGCGGCGGCTGCCCCCGCGCATCTCGCTTCTGCTAATTTCAGTCCATGCGCCTACTCTCGCCACCCCTCATCGCCGTCCTCGTGACGGCTCTTGCTTCAACCCGCATGCAGCCCCAAGGGTTCCCCCAGAGGTCCGATCACGATCTCCGGGTTGCGCTCGAGCGCCGCATCGCGGCCCAGCCCGGTGCCGAGGTCGCCCTCTGGTTCGAGGATCTCGCCTCCGGAAGGATGCTCGGCATAGCCGATAC
Organism: Gemmatimonas phototrophica; assembly: GCA_945869195.1. GTDB lineage: Bacteria > Gemmatimonadota > Gemmatimonadetes > Gemmatimonadales > Gemmatimonadaceae > Pseudogemmatithrix. The sequence continues at coordinate 182,297 of CAMBNV010000006.1, forward strand.
GTTGTCCTTCCACGCGGCGAGCACCATGAAGGTGCCGGTGATGTTCGAGCTGTTCCGCCGCGCCGACGAGGGGACGATCGACCTCGAGGCCCGGATCCTGCTCACGAACCGCTTCGCCTCGATCGTCGACGGCTCGCCCTACGCCCTTGTTGCCGAAGACGACTCCGACGACGCGCTCTACGACCGGATTGGCGCGCCCATCTCCCTCCGTGAACTCAATGAGCGGATGATCGTGCGCTCGAGCAATCTGGCGACGAACGCGTTGATCACACGACTCGATCCGACGCGTGTCACCGCGGTCGCCCGCCAGCACGGTGGTGAGGGAGTACTCGTGCTCCGCGGCGTCGAGGACGGCGTCGCCTTCCGCGCTGGCTTGAACAACGTCACGACCGCGCTCGGACTAGGGAAACTCCTCGCCGCCCTCGAGCGCGGGCAGGTCGCGTCGCCGTGGGCTACGCAGGAGATGCGGACAGCACTGCTGCATCAGGAGTTTAACGACGAGATCCCCGCGGGTCTCCCGCCGGGGACGCGCGTGGCGCATAAAACGGGGTGGATCACCGCCACCACGCACGACGCGGCGATCGTGTATCCGCCGGGGCGCACTCCCTTTGTGCTCGTGATCCTCACGCGCGCGATCCCCGAGCGCGCCGACGCGCAGCGGCTGATAGCCGATCTCGCGCGGATTGTCTGGGAGTCCTACGCGGCGATCACCGCGCCCCGCGAGCCGGCGGCGGCGCGATAGTCGTTGACGAGGCGATCCCAGGCCGCATCCCACGAGCGAGCGCCGGCGACGGCACCTCCCGCGATGCGCCGCCTCATGGTCGACGTAGAGCTACCTGATCGCCTCCGGCTCGGCGCGCGAGCCACCGCAGAATCACGCTCATGGGAGGCGGAGCTCGACCGGTTCGACCTCCGCAACCTCCCCCGTCACTCGTGGTGATCGTGATCCCCCAGCATCTTCCCGTCCTTGTCGTGGCGCATCACGAATCCGCGCGCAAGCGACGGTATTGGCAGGGCCGGCAGGAATCCCACCGCGGGTCCGCCCTGGTTGTGCACCCCCATCATCTCGGTCATCCGGCGCCACCCCTCGACGGTCATGACGTCCGTCGTATCGTCGCGGTACGCCGCTGCCGCCTTCAGGATCAGCGCGCGCTTCCCCCCGCGCGGCACGGCGGGATTGGCAAGAATGTCCGAGATCACGTCATGCATCGAGTGCAGGTTGTCGAAGATGATCGCGAGCTCCGGCCACTGCGCGGCGAACGTCGGCGCGATCGCGGCCGTCATCGGCATCACCACCGGGAAGCCCTCGGGAGCGCCGGGGAGCATCTGCCGAAAGCGTGCAACAGTGGCCGCCACACCGGCCTGCCGTTCCACGACCGAGCGACCGACGACGAGCGGCTCATAGAGTCCGACCTGCAACCAGTGATACGCCCAGATGAGACCATTGAACTTGGGAAACCCCTGTCGGAATGCGAGCGAGTAGGGCTGCTCCTGCATGAGCGACATGTTCTTCGGCTTCAGACTGAACGCGAGGTCTGGCCGCGACAAATAATACGTCTGCACACGCTGCAGTTCGCGGTTCTTGGCAACGGCGTCGAGCCGTTCGTCCGCGAGCACGTCGTAGACCTGCCGATGCAGGATGTGCGCCCACTCGAACATCAGCTTCGCCTCGGGGGCGAGCCGCGCGTACATCGGTTCGATCGCGTCCTCGATCAACGGAAGGCGCGGCGGACGATTCAACAGCTGCGTCGTAAGAAAAGTGTACTCACGTTCCTCGAGCAGCTGCGCCGCGTCGAGAGGGCGCGTCCAGAGCTTCTCGTAGAGAATCGCGTGGCCGTAGTCGAAGGCGTTGAAGAGCCGATCGGCCGCCGGATAGTTGGTGCGAAACTCAAAGTTGTGTGCGGCCGGTAGGTAGAACTGTTCGTAGACGGTCGACCATTGCGCGCGGACGGAACGAGCCGGTATCACCAACGCCGCGGCGAGCGCTGCCGCGATCATCACCAGACGGCGGGTCATCGCGCACCTCTATTGAACCCGGGCATCCCCGGCGGAGCGAACGCGTAGGCGGCGCCCATGGTCAGCGTCCATCCGGCGTCCCCATCCGAGAGGCGACGGCCAACACCGGCGTCCATCGCGAGCCGCGGCGTCAGCTGCTGCCGTACGCCGATGGCGGAGCGCCATTCGATCGCACCGGTGGCGATGAGCGGCGCCTGCGCGATTACTTCCGCGCCCACGAGCAGCGAGTGCAGCACAAACGTCCGGTCCACCGCGAAGCCCGCCTGCCACCGCGTGGCGTCGGCAGCGCCGGGATCGGAGGGCACGAGATCGTCCCCGAGTGAGTACGCGGCGTTCAGGTGCACGCGACCCCATCTGAGCGTACGCGTCATGAGTGCGCGCACCGTGGGAATCGTGCGCGTCGGCGCGAGCGGGCCGACGGGGAGGTGCACGCCGGCACCGATCGCGAGTGCGGGCAGCGTCGTCGTCTCGGTGTTCCACTGATGCAGCACTTCGATCTCGAGTCCCGCCAACCCAACGAGTGCCCTCTGCCGGGTGCCGTCATCCTCCACGGCGATCGGCAACGCGACCTCGATCTGTGTGCGCGGCGCAAACCCCCAGGCGAGCTCAGGGGCGATGCCCCAGTGAGAGACGCCGCGCCTGACGCGCTGAAAGGTGAGTGGCGCCGCCTGCAGCTCGAAGGCGCGCCGCTCGATCACCATCGCGTCCTCAGTGGTGAGCGGGCGACCGCGGTCAGTGTTGTAGAAGTCGGTCTGGGCCCACGCGGCGGGAGCCGCGAGTGCGAGCAGGACCAGCGCGTTAGCCGCGCCGAGAGAGATGGGCATCGATCATCCAGTTGGGGGCCGCGGGCTCGACCGCGGGTGACGCGACGCGAGCGGGGCGGACGTGTGGGCAAAGTGAGGCTGGCGGCGCGCGCTTTACGGCGCGCGCCGGACTGCGCAGCGCTTCGGCGGCGGAGGCTCGAGCGCCC
>CAMBNV010000007.1 GCA_945869195.1 Gemmatimonas phototrophica
CACCCGGGCCGCCGCCTGGTCCACCCTGCGCCGAGGCTGTCGAGGCCACCAGTACCAGCGCCGCTACCGTAACGATCCGAATGGTCCGCATCGTGCCTCCCAAGAAGTTGACTGTCGGGCGGCGGCGTCCGCCGCCCTGCATTGCAAGAACGCCGACGGACCTCAGATCGTTAACGCAACGCGCGCGAGACGGTCCGCGCGCTACCGTCCGCGCGCGGGACCGCGCCGGCCTGGGCCCGACGACCCACGCGGTGAACCCGACTTGGGCGCACCGCCGCCCCCCGACGCTGCGCCACCGCGCGCGTGTCCGCCACCGCTCGACGCGCCACCAGACGACGAGCCGCCCGACGAGCCGCCCGAAGAGCTGCTCGATGAGCCGCGCCGTTCGAGCTTCGCCTTCGCCCGCGCCCGATCCTCCGCCTTCTTGGCGCGGATCACCGCGATCCGCTCGGCGAGCGGTACTTCGAGACGCTCGTGGGGGACGTGCTTGTAGTTGAATCCGTCGAGCGTGCGGCGCGGGAGCTTGCGTCCGATCGCCTTCTCGATCTGCCGCAGGTCGGTCTCCTCATCGGGCGCGACGAGGGTAAATGCTTCGCCAGTCGCCTCGGCGCGCGCGGTGCGGCCCACGCGATGGATGTAGTCCTCTGGCACATGCGGCACGTCGAAGTTCACCACATGCTCCAGCGCTTCCACGTCGATTCCGCGCGCGACGATATCGGTGGCAACGAGCACCCGCACCTTGCCCCTCTTGAAGTCGCCCAGCGCTTCGGTCCGCTGGTTCTGGCTCCGGTTGCCGTGGATCTTCGCGTTTGGGATGCCCGCGCGCGTGAGCACGTCGCTCAAGCGGTTGCTGCGATGCTTCGTGCGCGTGAAGCAGATCACGTTGCCAATGACATTGGCGCGCAGCAACGCGATGAACAGGTCGGCCTTGAGCGCTTCCGCGACTGGCCACAGCGCCTGCTCAATTCCGACGGCGGGCAGCGACTGGCGTTCGACGTTGATCCGCACCGGCGACTGTAACATCTGGCGCGAGAGGTCTGAGATCGGCTTGGGCATCGTGGCGCTGAAGAACAGCGTCTGACGCTTGGCCGGCAGCTGCGCCAGCACCCGCTTGATGTCGGGGAGAAAGCCCATGTCGAGCATCCGGTCCGCCTCGTCAAGCACGAGCACTTCGAGGCCCGTGAAGTTCACATAGCGCCCCGGCTGTGACATATGGTCGAGCAGGCGGCCAGGCGTGGCAATGATCACGTCGGTGTGGGAGCGGAACGCTGCCTCTTGCGGACCCATTCCGACGCCCCCGAAGATTGCGGCACCCCGGATGTTGGTGTGTTTCGCGAGCACGACGAGGTCGGCGTGGACCTGCGCCGCGAGTTCACGCGTGGGAGCCAGCACGAGTGCCCGTGTGGCGCGCTTCGGCTGCGCCATCAGGCGGTGTAACGTTGGGAGCAGGAATGCGGCCGTCTTGCCGCTCCCCGTCATGGCGCAGGCGAGCAGGTCATGTCCGTCGCGGGCCGGGGGAATGGCGTCGAGCTGAATGGGGGTCGGCTTGGGCCAACCGAGATCGCTGACCGCGCGCTGGAGCGCGGGGTCCAATCCCAGAGATTCGAAGGTCATGCAGATGGGGCGGGGGAGGCCGGCCTGCCAGAGTGGCTGCTCGGTCGCCGGTGCGGATCGCCGCACCTGTTGCGTTGTAGAAAGATAGCGAATCGCCTATTCTATGCACAGCCCCAATCCCCCGCGGTTACGGCCTTCCCACTTACCGCCGACATCCTTCTCGGAGGCACCCGTGACGACGCCCCGCCGCTCTTTTGTTGGCCGCCTCACCGCCCTCCTTGCGGTCGGCGTCGCGCCATCTGCACTCTCGGCCGCCACGCCGGCGCTTGATGGCGCGGCATCAGAGGAGTCGGACTCGGCGTTCTGGCCAGACGAACGGTGGCTCGAGATGGTCGCGCAGCGCGAGCATCGCCTAATCATCGAGACCGGCATCATCTCAGACGGCCTCGCATTGCGGCGCGGTCTTAACTTTATCGACGTCCTCAACCAGGACTACGCCGTGCCTGACGCGCGGATTGGATTAGCGATCGGTACCCACACCGCCGGACTCGCCTTCATCCTCAACGATGTGATGTGGGCGAAGTACCCGCTTGGCGCAAAGTTCGACGTGAAGAACGCGCAGGGCGCACCGGCGACCGCGAATCCATTCCGCACCGCCAGTACCTCCTCGGTGGAGTCACTCAGCAAGCGCGGCGTGGTGTTCCTCGCCTGCAATCGTTCGCTACTGAGACTCGCTCGAGATCTCGCGGGTCCCGGCGGCAGCGCGCCGACGGTGCATACGGAGCTCGTGGCGAATGTGCTGCCGGAGGCTCAGGTGACGCCAGCGATGGTGGTCGCGCTGAGTCGGGCACAGTCGAAAGGCGTGCCGTACATGGCGGTGGCCTGAGGTGATGCGCCGGAACGGTGATCGGCACGAGATCGGAGCGAACCCGGTACCGCCGCTGTGACAACGCCGCACCGGGTTACTCGTACCGCAACGCCTCGATAGGATCCAGCTGCGCCGCGCGCCGCGCGGGCAGTACCCCGAACACCACGCCGATTCCCACGCTCACCACCACGGCGATAATAGTGAGCCCGACCGGCGGCCTCGCCTCGATGCCGAGCAGGGACGTCACCAGCTGTCCCGCTCCGAGGCCGACGACGATCCCGATCACGCCACCGATCCCGGTGAGCGTCGCCGCCTCGATCAGGAACTGCACCGCGATGTCCAGCCGCGTCGCACCGAGCGCCTTGCGTACGCCGATCTCTCGCGTGCGGTCGGTGACCGAGACCATCATGATCGCCATCACTCCGATCCCGCCCACGAGCAGCGCGACCGACGCAAGCACGATCATGACCACGAAGAAGACGCCGGTGAGCTGGTTGAACACGGCGAGGATCTGGTCTGCCGTGATGAGATCGAAGTTGTTGCGCTGCGCCGGGCGAAGGCGCCGGTGCTCGCGTATCGCGATCGTGACCTCCTCCTGCGCCTCCGCGACCGTGATCCCGGGGCGCGGCTTGACCGGGATGAAGAGCGCGTTCGTCCGGTCGATTGTGAACTGCGCGTCGAGGAGCTTGAACGGGATGATCGCGCCGGTGGCCGCCCCCGGCGGCGCGAAGATGTCCTCGGGCGGCACGTAGAGCCCGATGACCTCCATCGGACGGCCTCCGATGAGGATCGTCTTGCCGAGTGGATCGACGCGCCCGAACAGTCGACGCGCCATCGTCTCATCGATCACCGCCACGCTCGCGCCCGTCGAGACCTCCTGCCGCGTGAACCAGCGTCCGTCCGCGAGATCGCCGCCCTTGATCTCGGGGAAACCGGCGTCCGCACCCCAGAGCGCCGAGGGTTGCGTCCGCTCTCCCTGGTAGGAGAGCCGCGCAGCGGTCTGCCCCCAGATCGACGCATAGCCGATCGACGGCAGCCGCTTCACCACCTCCGCATCCTGCTCGGCGATGTCGGGCCTGATGCGCACCCATGCCGGTGGATTCTGTGGATTGATCGGCGTGCTCGAGTACACCTTGACGAGGTAGAACGTCGTCGGTCCCGCGACTTCGACCGCGCTGATGATCTGCGACCGCAGCCCTTCCACGATCGACGCCATCGTCATCACGGTCGCGACGCCGATCACCACGCCGAGGATCGTCAGCGCCGACCGGAGCTTGGCCACGCGCAACGTGTCCATGGCGATGCCGAGGTTCTCGCGGACCTGATCGAAGCCGGGGATCCGCACGGGGCTACTCCGCCCGCATCGCAGTGATCGGATCGAGCCGCGCCGCGCGCCGCGCCGGATACACGCCGAAGATCACGCCGACCCCCGCCCCGAGCCCGAGCGCGAGCGCCACCGACCACCAGGTGATCCGCGCCGGGAGCGGCGAGACCGCCGAGATGACCAAGGCGAACGCCCACCCAGCCAGCACGCCGATCACTCCGCCCATCGCTGAGAGTGCGATCGTCTCGGCGAGGAACTGCGCTTCGATGTCCCGCGCGCGTGCGCCGACGGCCTTGCGGATCCCGATCTCGCGCGTTCGCTCGTTCACCGCCATGAGCATGATGTTCATGATGACGATGCCGCCGACCACGATCCCGATCGCCACCACGGCAGGGATCACGGCGAAAAGCACCGCCGTGAGCTTCTTCCAGAAGGCCACGAGCGCGTCAGCGGTCTCGATCGAGAAGTCGTTCTCCTCACCAGGGCGCAGCCCGTGCGCGACGCGCATCGCCTCTTCAGCGCGCGACATCATCGCCGCCACGTCGGCGGTGTCCGATACCTTCACCGAGATCGTCGTGGTGAGTCGCCGTCCGTAGCGCATCTCGAAGCGCGGGATCGGGATCAGGACATAGGCGTCGAACGATTGTCCGAGCACGCGCCCCTTGGGTTCGTTCACGCCGATCACGGTGAAGCGCTGGCCAGCGACGCGCACTTCCTTGCCGATCGGATCAGCCGCCTCGAAGAGCTTCTCCGCGAGCTCGGGACCGAGCACCGCGACCGGCATCCGCTGCGTGAGGTCGACGGCCGACATCGCGCGGCCCTTCATGACGCGATAGTCCTGCACGATCTGGTACTCGGGCGAGCTGCCGAACACGAGGATGTCGCCAATCGAGCGCCCGCGCCAGAAGACATCGGTCTGCGGTGTGGGCCAACCGGTCTGGATCGAGATCGCGACCGCGTCGGGGAGTGCGGTGCGAACGGTCTGGGCATCGGCCTCGGAGATCCGCGGGCGGCGGCGGATCCGTAGCATCTCCTCGTCGTCGATCAGCCCCACTTGGATGGGAGATCGGCGCACCTGGAACGCATTCGTGCCGATCATCGCGTCGGCGATGTTCTCCTTCACGTAGGCGTTCATCCCCTGAATGATCGCGACGACCGCCACGAGAAAGGCGACCGAGACGATGATCCCGAGGAGCGTGAAGAAACTGCGGAGGGGGTTGCCCTTGATCTGCGCGAAGGCGATGCCGAGAACGTCGGAGTTGCGCACGGTGCAGGAAAGCTAAACGGGCGCGGCCGAAGGCCGCGCCCGTTCGCGTGTCCTTCCGACCGCGGACCCTACTCGTGCCGCAGCGCCTCGACCGGATCCATCTTGGACGCTCGGCTCGCGGGCAGCATCCCGAAGACGATGCCGGTCAGCGCGGCCGCCCCGAGCGACGAGAACACGGCGCTGATCGGCACGCTCGCCGGCACCGGCGTGTACGCGCGGATCACCCACGCGAGCAGTGCGCCGACCACGAGCCCGATCGCCGCACCGAGACTCGTGAGCGTCATCGCCTCCACCAGGAACTGCCAGAGGATCGTCGCGCGTGTCGCCCCGAGTGCCTTGCGCACACCGATCTCCCTGGTGCGCTCGGTGACGGAGATCATCATGATCGCGACCACGCCCACGCCGCCGACCATGAGCCCCACGGCCGAGAGACCGAGACCGACGATGAAGATGGCGCCGAAGAGCGAGTCGAACGTCTCCATCAGTTTATCCTGGCCGACCAAGAAGAAGGTGTTCGTCTGCGAAGGCCTCAGGCCGCGCATGCCGCGCAGCGTCGCCGTCACGGCGTCCATCGCCGCGTCGCGCGGGACATTGTCCTGAGGCACGACAAGCAACATCATTGAACGCCGCCAGACGTCGAGCCGGCGGTACGCGGTCATCATCGGGATCACCATACGCGGTGTATCCGGTCCACGGCCGTTCAGGGACTTGAGGAAGCCAGCCTTGGTCTCGAACACCCCGATCACGCGGAACCGGTTCCCGTCGAGGTCGATCTCCTTGCCGATCGGATCGGAATCACCGAACAGATCGAGCGCGAGTTTGGTATTCACGATCGTCACGAGCGCCGCCGCATCGTGCTCTGACTCGGTGAAGGTACGCCCCGGGAAGATGTCGGCCTGGTCGGTCTGGATCCATTCCGTGCTCTGCGCATCGTACCCGACGTTCTTGACCTGCTGGTCGCGGTACCCCACCGTGCCGGCGCCCATCAGCCACGCCGTGGCGTGCTTGATCTCGGACAGTCCCTGCACCGAACGCCATTCGGCGATCGTGATCCCCGGGAACCGACGCTCGGGGCAGTTGTCAGAGGTAGGGCTACACGCGTTGAAGCCGGGATTCCGGCGCTGGACCTGGAAGCTCGAAGCGCCGAACGCATCCATGTCCTTCTGGAACGACTGCCGGATCCCGTGCACGGCCGCACCCATCGCCACCACGACGAACACGCCGACTGCCACGCCCGAGATGGTGAGCGCCGCGCGCACCTTGTTCGCGCGCAGCGAGTCGATCGCGATCACCGCGCCCTCGAGACTCATGAGGACCTTCTCCCAGGTACGCATCGGCTATTCCTGACGAAGGGCGGCGATCGGGTCGAGCCGCGACGCGCGGCTGGCCGGATACAGACCCGCAGTGATCCCGACTCCCGCGCCGATCACGAGCGCGGCGGCCAGCGACCAGGGCGCCACCGCAGCAGGCAACGGGGTGACCGCCGCGATGACATACGCGAGTCCGACCCCGAGCGCGGCGCCGATCGCGGCGCCGAGCACCGAGAGCGTGGCCGCTTCCACGAGGAACTGCGCGATGATGTCCCTCCGGCGCGCGCCGAGCGCTTTGCGCACCCCGATCTCGCGCGTCCGCTCCGACACCGCGACGAGCATGATATTCATGATGACCAGCGCGCCCACCACGAGCCCGATCGCGGGCAACGCGGTGCCGAACAGGATCAGCTTGCCCTTGAGTTCGTTGAAGAAGCCGAGGGCAGCGTCCGAGGTCTCGATCGCGAAGTTGTCGGGATCGCTCGGGCCGAGGCGCCGGAAGCCACGCAGCGCCTCATGGACCTGCTCCATACCATCTGCGAGGAGCTCGCTGTTCGGGGCCTGCACCGTGATCGTGCTGATGTCCCCGCGTGGCCGGATCGCGCGCGAGAGCGGCGACGTGTACGGCGCGATCGCCATCCGGTCCATGGAGAAGCCGAAGACCGACCCCTGTTCCTCGATCACGCCGATCACGGTGTACGGCTGTCCTCCGACGCGGAGCTGCCGGCCGAGTGGATCGAGCCCGTCGAAATAGTAGCTCGCGACCTCTGAGCCGATCACGACCACCTTCGCCCCGGCGTCCACTTCCTGCGGCGAGAACGGACGACCGCTCGTCAGATCGAACTTCTTGATCTCGAAGTAGCTCGCCTCGGTCGCGATCGCCTGCACTGAACGCGGCCGCAACCCCGGCACGACGGCGTTGATGAAGGTCTGGTTCACGATCGCCGACTTGAACGACGCCGGCAGCGTCGACCGGACCAGGTCCGCCTCAACATCGTAGATCCGGGGGTTCCGCATCGCGGCCCGCTCCTCCTCCTCCGTCCGATTCGGCGCGAAGCCCGGCCGCTGCCGCACGTCGAACGTGTTCACGCCGATGATCTTCGCCGCGAAATCGTTCTCGACGTAGTCGCTCATCCCCTCGACGATCGAGACCACCGCGATCAGGAACATGACGCCGATCATCACGCCGACGAGCGTGAAGAAGCTCTTCATCTTCTGAACGAGGATCGTCTGGATCGCGAGGCGAAAGGCTTCGAAAAGTGGCAACGGGCTATTCGCGTCGGAGGGCTTCGACCGGGTCGAACCGCGAGGCGCACGCGGCCGGGATCATGCTGAATAGTACCCCGGTGACCGCGCTCGCGAGCAGGGCCGACACGACCGCGGGAGGCGGCGCGGAGGCCACGATCGAGGTCGAGCTGCGGATCGCCAGCGCCACGAGCCAACCCCCGAAGAGCCCGATGATCGCTCCGATCCCCGTCAGGGTCATGGCCTCGATCAGGAACTGCCAGAGGATCGTCGCGCGCGTCGCGCCCAGCGCCTTCCGCACGCCGATCGCGCGCGTGCGGTCGGTGACCGAGATCATCATGATGGCGACCACGCCGACACCGCCGACGATCAGGCCCACCGCGGAGCGGACAATCATTTCGGTGCGGGGGACGTTGAGGGCGCGCCGGAAGGCTTCGAAGAGCGGCATCGCCGTCTAGTGCGACAGGCCGAGCTTCTCGGTGAACTGCTCGCGCCGATCGTCGCTCGCGATCTGCCCGTCCCGGAGGACCACTACGCGGCGCGCATGCGCGGCGATATCGGGTTCGTGCGTGACCATGATGACGGTCTGGCCGTTGTCGGCGAGGCCTTCGAAGACGCGCATGATCTCTTCGGAGGTCCCTGAGTCGAGGTTGCCCGTCGGTTCGTCGGCGAGGAGGATCGAGGGGCGGTTGACGAGCGCGCGCGCGATTGCCACGCGCTGGCGTTGGCCGCCCGAGAGCTCGTTCGGTCGATGATGCACGCGCTCTCCGAGCTGGACCGCCTCGAGGGCCCCCATCGCCCGCTCGCGACGCTCCCTCGCCGAAACGCCGGCGTACACGAGCGGCAGTTCCACATTCGCGAGCGCGGTGGCGCGCGGAAGAAGATTAAAGGTCTGAAACACGAACCCAATCTCTTTGTTGCGCACGCGAGCGAGTTCGTCGTCCTTCATCGTCGAGACGAGTTGGCCGTTGAGCCAGTACTCGCCATCGTTGGGCGTGTCGAGGCAGCCGATGATGTTCATGAGGGTCGACTTGCCCGATCCCGAGGGGCCCATAATCGCGACGTACTCGTTGCGACGTACCGCGAGGTCAAGTCCCCGGAGGGCACGCACCACTTCGCCGCCCATGTCGTACTCACGCTTCAGGCCACGCGTGACGATCACCCAATCCTTCGAGGGGGCGGCGCCCTCACTCTGTACGACGGTCTGGCGCTCGGCATTCATGCTGGGGTGCGCTGCTTCGGTGTCCGTGCTCACGGTGTTCCTGCGGCCTTAGTGGCGGCCGGGGTCAGAGGAAGTTCACGAACGAGTTGTCCATCCTTCAACTCGCGGATCGCCTGATACGTACCTGCCACGATGCGCTCGCCCGCCTTAAGACCGTCGAGCACCTCAAAGTACTTTTCGCCTGCTATCCCCACTCTTACGCGGCGGAAAGTCACTTTGTTGTCGGTCCCGACCACGAAGACGCCTTCTACGTCGCGCTTGCCGACCTCGACGGCCGCCGCCGTCGGGGCGGACTGATCGGTGTTTTTGAGCGCCGAATCCTCGCGAACGGTCAGTGCGATGATGGGGACCGCCAGCGCCTGCTTCCGTGTGTCGGTCACGATCTTGGCCGTCGACGAGAAGTCCGGGCGGGTGTCCGTCGGAGGATTCAGGATGCGCACCGTGACTTCGTAGTCAATCGCCTGGTCGGTCGTTGCCGCCGTCGCCCCCTTCACTGAACTGTTCGAGATTTCAACGACGCGGCCGATGAACGTGGTGTCGGGGAAGGCGTCAATCTGGATCACCGCCGAGTCGCCGACCTGGATGCGGCTCACGTCAGTCTCATCGACCTTCACCTTCGTCTCCAGGATGCTCATGTCGCTGATCGTGAGCAACGTGGCCGCATCCTTATTGAGCGTGCCCATGATCGCCGTCTCACCGAGCTCGACGTTGAGGCGGGTGATGCGTCCGGTCATCGGCGCATAGATCGTGGTGCGTGACAGCTGGTAGTGCGCGTCCTTCAGCGAGGCATCACCCTGCTTGACGTTTTCTTCGGCTGCGGTCACGAGTGCTTTGTTCACGTCGAGCTGCGTCGTGAGCTGCTCGAGCTCCTGTGCGGATACCAGCGCGACGTTGACTTTCCGGATGTCCTGCTGGCGCTCGAGGTTGCGGCCGGCCTGCAGTAGGTTGGCCCGCGACTGCGCGAGGCTGGCCCGCGAGTTCGCCAGGGCCGCCTCGGCGCGGAGCACCTGCGCCTCGTACGCTTGGGGGTCGATCTGAAGGAGGAACTGTCCCACCTGCACGTAGTCGCCGTCCTTCACCGACAGGCGCGTGATGCGACCCGTGATGTCGGCCGAGAGGTCGACCTTGGTCCGCGGGATCACCTGGCCACTCGCCGTCACCGACGCGACGAGGTCCTGGTTCGAAACTTCCTCGATGCGAACCTCGGCGCCCCGTTCCTTCTTCGCCGCTGACACCGCGACGAGCGCACCGATAGCGATTGCGACAACCCCGAATATGCCGTACTTCATCTTTTTGCTCATAGTGGGCTCCTCAGTCAGCGAAGGCTGCGTCCGACGGCTGCTTCCAACGCCGCGAACGCCCGGTGAAATTCATAGATTGCATCGATGCGGTCCGTCTCGGCCCGCTCATACTCGCCCCTCGCCGTCGTCAGGTCGACGAAGGTGTTCGCGCCCACCCGGTACCGCTCCTCGGAGAGTTGGAGCGCCTCACGCGCAGTCGCCGCATTGCGGGCTTGCAACTCGGATGTTTCAAACGCCGCCTGGAGCGTCACCCGTGCGGACGTGACGTTGGCGGTGAGGGCGAGTTCCTGGCGCCGCACACTATACCGCGCGTCCGCCTTGCTGGCGGTCGCTTCCTGCATCCGCTGCTCACGACCGAAACCGTCAAACAACGGCAGGGAGATGCTCATCGAGAGATTGTACGGGCTGCGCGTGAAGCCGAACGGAAAGTCGGTGTTCGCCTCGCGGATCGCCTCAGCCTGTGCCGGTGTGAACTGGATGGCGGCGCACTGGGCGGCGATGCTGTTCAGCCCGGCGCCTCGCCGGAGCGAGTCAGTCGTCAGGCAACTGCGCTGTCCCGAGAGCGCCTGATTCTGCGCCTGTAGGATCGCGGGGGCCACGTCTGACTGCTTCTGTGCAACTCCGCCCACCGAGGCGCCGAACGAGAGCGACGGAGTGTACTCGCCGCGCGCTGATCGGAGGCCCGCGTCGGCCACGCGTTCGCGCGCCCGGGTCGCCCGCAGCGCCGGGTTCACCTGCGTGGCCATTGCGAGCAGGTCGGCCACCGTCGACGTGGGTTCCCCTACGGCAAGGTCGGCCGTGAGTACGACCGCGCCGGGCATGGGCACGCCGAGTTGCTCAAAGAGCTGCAGGCGGGCGACCGCGGCCGTGTTGCGGGCGCGCAGTGCGGCGACCTGCTGCGTCCCGAGGCTCACTTCAGCACGTTTCAGGTCGAGCGATGTGCCCGATCCAACCCCGGCTCTGGCTTGCGCGAGTTCCAGCTGTAGGCGCTGTTGGACGACGAGCGTGTCCTGCAGGTGCGCGCGCGCCTGCGTCTGCAGCGCAAGTAGAAACTGCGCGGTGACCCCGTTGCTGAGCTGGTACTTCGACGCCTCGACATCGGCGTCGGCGGCGTCGAGGGCGGCATTCGCGCGCCGGATCGAATTGATCGTATTGACGCTCAACCGGGCGTTTGCCGAAAGGTTCCAGTTGGACGAGATGATATTGGAGGTGGCACCGAAGGCGACGCCGCCGAAGTACTGCGGACGCCCTTCACGAAAGCTCGTCCCGAAGCTCGCGTCGGCACTCGGCAGGAGTTGGCCGTACGCCGCGCGCACCCCCGCCGCGGCGCGTGTCCGTCCGGAGATCGACTGGAGGTAGGTCGGGTTATTCTTCTGGGCGATATCCAGCGCCTCCGCCAGCGTCAGACTCTCACGGGCCTGTGCTGCGGCCGGGATCGCGAGAAGGAGGAGAAAAGTCGCACGCCACAATGCACGCATCTATAAAAATGTCCTGTTAGGGAAAGTCCGGACCTACTCTACGCCTGACCGGGTGGAAGTGTTTCAGGAAGGGCCTCGTCGCGCACCGCGTCGAGCTCGGCGGCGGGGATCCGCACGCGCAGGAGGCGTCCGCGGGAGTCCGTCCACGCTTCCCGGAGCACCGGTCCCTCAGATGTCGCGCGCAGCACCCACTTCTGCGCCGGAAAGGCGTCGAGTCCGATGAATACGCTGTCGGCTCCGACCTCCTCGAGGACCAACGCGCGCATCGCTAAGGCGCGCGGCACGAGCAGCTGCGTGCCGGGGCGACCGCCGAACTGGAGAAGAAACCAGGTTTCGTGCATGACGTCGTCGTCCGCAGCCACTACCGCGTCGGGGAGGCGGAACTCCCGCCCTGACTCACCGGACGCCACCACCGACCGTCCGGACCAGAGGCCGCGTCGGAACTCGCCCGAGACGTTCTCGACGGACCGACCGATGGCGAACCGTTCCCACTGGAACCGGAGCGGCGTCCCGGCGGAGTCGGTGGAGAGCGCCACCACAATCCGGTTCTCACCGCGGAGCACAGTGCCCTGCGCAAAGAACCCGCCCTCGGCCGCGGTGGAGCGCCGGATACTGAAGTCCTCGCGGCCGGCGCGCACCCCCGCCACGGTGATCGTGAACGTCCCCTCATCAATCACGACGACCTGCGCGCGGGCGCTCGCGGCCGTGCCGGACAAGATGGCGAGGAAGGGGAGGGCGATCCTCCAGGCGGGCCAACGATGCGTACGCATTGAAAGAAATCTAGCGGCCCGCACCTCCATTGCTCGCCGGGGAAGGTGCAGGCCGCGTATAATCCCGACGTGAGCTCTCTCTCCGTGGTTGCCGAGCGTCCGAGCGTCGCCTCCCGACTGTTGAGGGATGCGTGGTTGGTCTTGGCCTGCCTGGCCGTTCTTGTCGCGGCCCGTTGGCTCCAGGTGACCAGCGCGGCCTCGGCTGCGACCCTCACGTTTCTCGTACTGTTGCTGGCCGCGACCACCTGGAAGGTCCGTGCCGTCGCCCGCGGCCGTCGAGTCGCGTTCGTAATTGGATCGATCGCGTTCATCGTCGCGGCAGGCGCGCACCATGTGGTCCTCGCACGCCTCTCGGGTGCTGGCGAGGTCGAAGTCGCTCGCCGCGCATCGGCGGGGACCGACGCGCTCGCCCGCGCAGTGACCGCCGCGGGCGACGAGTTACAGCGGTCCGCCAGGGCAGCCTTGCAGCTACCCGCTGACGCCGACGCGGCATTCACGGTCGCACAGGGACTCGTGTCTGGGGTCGACGATCGGGCGCTGGTCGTGGCGGAGTCGGGGCGACCATTCGCCTGGGCGGGTCGCCTGGTCGTGCCGGTTGACTCGCTCCCCGGTCCGGTGGGTGTCATCGCGACGCCGTTCTATATCGTCGCTTATGCGATCGCCATCGAGGGGAGTCGGAGCGCAGTCGCGACGGTGCTGATCCACGCCGAGCCGCCCGCGGATGGCCTCAGTCGACCGCTCGACCTGCGCGTTGCGCGATCGACCGGGGTTGTGGGCTTCGCGTACGCGGCCGCGGCCGCCTCAGCGCCCGGCTCGGTGGTCCTCTCGATTGGCGGCGAGCCCTTCCTGGCGGCGAGGGCGTTGGTCGCGGCACCAGAGGCGCTGCGGCACGATGCGCAGGAGCGCGCTGTTGCGCGGGGAGCGCTCCTGCTGGCGTTCCTTGTCCTCCTGCTGCTCGCCACGGCGTGGCGACGTGACGCCGGACTCGCGCCGCGTTTCGCGGTCCTGGCCGTTGCCTTCGTCACGCTGCTCCTTGTGCCCTTGAGCGCGCTGTCGAACCGCTGGGTGGTCTTTGATCCGACCTTTTTCTTCGTCGGTGCCGGCGGTCCCTTCACGGCGAACGCTGGGGCGCTCGCGATCAGCAGCAGTCTTGTCCTGCTCGGACTCCTCTCGGCGCTGCGCGCTGGCGCACGACCGCGGTCACGGCTGCAGGCGCTCGTCGTTGCGCTCCTCGTCTCCGTCGTGGGGCCGTTCGTCCTCCGAGAGCTGGCGCGTGGGATTCAGGTGCCGGCGATCGGTGCCTCGACCGGACTCTGGCTCGCCTGGCAGGTCACGCTCTTCCTCTCCGCCGTGACGGTGCTCCTCCTCGGCGTCACCGCCGGGCGCGCGGCGCTGGGAGGAGCGCGCGACGGTCTGCCATCGTGGGTGGCCCCGGTGGTCGCCGCGCTCGCCGCGCTCTCAACGCCGCTGCTGCTCGAGGCGCCGGGACGACTGCCGGCGTGGCATCCCGTGCTCTGGGTATTAGCGATCGGTGCGCTCGCCTTCGCACGCCGTGCGCGTGCAATGGTGCTCTCCGTGGCGTTCGTCGCGGCCTGCGGGGCGGTCACACTGGTGTGGTTCTCCAGCGTGCGCGAGCGGGTGCAGCTCGCGGCCGCCGACGTGCAGGGACTCGCGTCGGCTGATCCCACAGCGCTCACGCTGCTCGACCGATTCGGCGCTACCCTCGATCCGGCAACGGGAGCGCGTTCGAGAGTGGAACTCCTCGCCCGCTATGCCGTGTCCGATCTTGCCGGCGCGGAGCATCCGACTGAGATCGCGACCTGGGCGCCCGATGGAACACCGGTCGCTGAGCTGCGCGTCGGCCGCGGGCCAGGCGTGACCTCGGGCGTCGACCTGCTCGCGCTCGAGACGGCGCGTTCTCGTCGACTGGTTCTGCGTGAGGCACCCGGAGAGCCCGGGGTGCATCTGGTGCTGGCGCTGCCGCACCTCGACGGCATGGTGACGACCGTCGTGCTAGCCCCGCGCAGCGCGCTCATCGCGGCCGATGCGTTCGGCGCCTTTCTCGGCTTTCCGCCGCCACCGTCGCCTGAGCCACCTTATGCGCTCCGGCTTGGTGATCTCCTTCAGCACGATGCGGCCCCGACGCCACGCATCGGTGTCTGGTCGCGCGACGGTCCGGAACTGCATGGGGACTGGAACCTCTCCGGGGCTGGCGGGACATTGCGACGCGTGCATGGTACCATCGATCTACGCAGTCTCGACGCGCTCGTCGTGCGTGGCGTGCTCCTCGTCCTCCTCGACCTCGCTATGCTCGGCGCGGTCTGGGTGTTAATTGTCGGGGCTGATGGCGCACTCTGGCGTTGGTGGCGGCTGCGTCGGCAGAACGTCGTACGCAGTTTCCGGGTGCGGCTCTCCGTCGCGCTCTTTGCGTCGTTCGTTGTACCGTCGGCGATCTTCGGACTCTGGTCGTTCCAGCGCGTACAGAGGGACGACCGCCAGGGGCGCGACCTCCTTGTGCGCGAGACGCTGCGTGGTGTGGCCGTCTCGACCGAATCGGTGCAACTCGCCGCCGCCGCCGCTCGCTTCGACACGCCGCTGTTGCTCTATGCCGATGGCCTCTTGGTGGACTCGAGCGATCCTGTGCTGGACGCGCTCGCGCCGGTGGGACGGCTCCTTCCACCCGGGGTCGCACGAGTCCTGGCCGAAGGAGATGTGCCGACCGCCGGCCGCGCGGAGGACCTCGGTCCCGCGGCAGTGAGACTCGGCTACCGACTGGAGACAGAGAACGGCGTGCAGTTTGTACTCGCCGCCCCAGCGCGACTCGACGAGCGGCTCCTGGACCGGCGTCGGAATGACCTGGCTGTGTTCCTGCTCTTTGCACTCGCACTTGGTGGACTCGCGGCTCTCTGGGCGAGTGGCGCGGTGGCACGGCAGCTCTCGCGCCCGATCCGTGCGCTGCAGGTGAGCGCGCTCGCGCTTGCACGCGGTGCGCCGGCGCCGGTGCTCGTTGAGGATCCTCCAGTGGAGTTCACGCCGGTCTTCGACGCGTTCCGTACCATGACGTCAGACCTCGCGGAAAGCCGTGCCGCACTCGAGACCGCCGAGCGGCGGCTCGCGGCCACGCTGCGCAACGTCGCGAGTGGGGTCGTGGCTATCGATGATCAAGGGCGTGTCACCTTTTCCAATCCGCGCGCGGAATCGATCCTCGGCGGGTCGCTCGAGACCGGCGCCGAGCTTGCACCGATCCTTGGCGACATACTGGCGCCGCCGCTCTCTGCGTTTCAGGACGCCGAGGACGACGAGGCGGGGTTTGAGGTAGAGCGCGAGGGCCGGCGACTGCAGGTTCGCCTCGCCCGCCTCGCCCGCGGCTCGCGGCGCGCGGTCATCACCCTCGACGACGTGACCGATGTCGCGCGCGCCGAGCGTGTGCTCGCCTGGGGGGAAATGGCGCGCCAGGTCGCACACGAGATCAAAAACCCACTCACCCCGATCCGGCTGGGCATGCAACACCTGCGACGCGCACATCGGGACGGTCGCGTTGACTTTGACCAGGTGCTCGACGAGAACACCACGCGCGTACTCGCCGAGATCGACCGTCTCGATGAGATCGCGCGCGCCTTCAGTCGCTATGGCACCGGCCCAGTGGGCGCCGAACCCCCCGTCCCGACCGATGTTGCGCAGGTTGCACGGGATGTGCTCGAACTCGAACGGATGGGTGCGGAAAGCATTGCCTGGAATGCCGTGATCCCCGAGACGCCGCTGCTCGCAGCCGGCCGCGATCGGGAGCTGCGTGAGGTGTTGCTCAACCTGTTAGAGAATGCGCGGCTCGCGCGTGCGCACCGGATCACACTTACGGTCCAGGCGCTGCCTGACGGCGGCGCCCTGCTCCGTGTTGAGGACGACGGCGACGGGATCCCGGCGCACCTGCTCGATCGGATCTTCGAGCCGAGATTTTCCACGCGGACCAGCGGCAGCGGGCTCGGGCTCGCGATCAGTCGTCGACTCATCGACGGGTGGGGGGGCTCGATCGCAGCGGAGAGCACCCCAGGACAGGGCACCGTGCTGCGCGTGCGGCTGGCTCCCGCCAGCCCCCGCGGAGTAACTTCCGAGTAGATGCACAACCCAGAACTCAGCGGCCCGGGTCGCCCGACGACCGGCATCCCATCCCACCTCGACGGATGGGTGTTACCACCCGACTGGCGCTGGGGAAGCAGCGGCGTCTACACGCCCTACCGTCATGCGCAGGAGATTCAGGACGCGCTCGGGCGCCCGCTCGCCCTCGTGACCGCGCCTGATCCCGCGCACCACGCCTGGCTCTTTTGCGAAGCCCGAGAACTCGCGCATCGCAGCCACCCGATGATACCGACCACCTACCACTTCTGGCAGCAGCATCTTGCGAGTCCCCGCGGTCCAGGCTACCTGCGTCGCTGGATCACCGGCGAGACGATCGGCGAGCGCCTCCGCCGCAGTGGCGCCGACACCGTGCCGTTTGCGCTGCGGCTGATTCGATCGATTGGTTCGTCGCTGGCGTATCTGCACGACTCGGGGAGCGCGCACGGCGCGGTCGCGCCCGACACCATCCACTTCACGCCGAGCGGCCGCGCCTGGATGCTCGGATGGCAGTGGGCGGTGCCGCGCGACGAGATCCCTACGGGCGTCGCTCCCGACGCGCGGTGGACGCCGCAGGCGCCGGAATGGAATGGCAGTTGGGTGCCGTCACAGGCGTCGGACCAGTGGCAGCTCGGCGCCATCGCCTACACGCTGCTCACGGGAGAGGTGCCGAGGGGGACGTCGTTGCCGCCGCTGCGGCTCGCGAGACCAGACTGTCCCGAGGCGGTGGCCGATCTCGTCGATCGGATGCTCTCCCCATCGCCGACCGATCGGTTCGCGAGCCTCGCCGGAATGCTCCGCCACATCGAGCGCATCTCGGGAGCTCCAGCGCTCGCCTTCGTGGGGACCGAGCGGGCGAGCGGCGAACATTCGGCACTCTCCCAGGAGGACCGGCTCCGCTCGGCCACGGGCGATGACTATGAAGTCCTCGCGCCCTTGGGCTCCGGCTCGTACGGTTCGGTCTGGCGCGTGCGCGACCTCTCCCTCCAACGCGAGGTCGCGCTCAAGATGCTCCACCCCACGGTCGCGCTCAACGCGACGGCGGTCGGCCGCTTCCAGCGCGAGGCGCAGCTCGCGGCGCAGCTCCAACATCCGGCGATTGTCCCGATCTTCGCCTGGGATTCGAAGGGCGACGTGAACTGGTACATCATGGAGCTAGAGGAGGAAGGCTCCGTCGCGGATCTCGTCAAGCGCGCGGGGCCGTTGGCGTTCGCGGAGATCGCGCCACAGGTGGATTCGGTGCTCGACGGACTCGCCATGGCGCATGCGCACGGGATTATTCATCGCGACCTCAAGCCCGAGAATATTCTCATCGACCGGTACCGCCGTTGGCGGATCGCCGACTTCGGTATTGCGCACGCGATGGGCGCGCGCGCCGCCGGATCGTCGGGCACGCCTGCCTTCGCGTCACCGGAGCAGCTGCTCGGGGAGTTGCAGGGACCGACGACCGATCTCTTCGCCGTCAGTGCTATCGTCTACTTCGCACTCACGGGCCGCGCACCATTCGACGGAGCCGACGGGCGTACGATTCTCGCTGCGCAGCTCGCGGGGCGCGTCGATCTCGGCGCGTTTGAGGAGCCACTCGGGGAGTGGCTGCGTCGCGCGCTGGCCGCCGATCCCTCGGCGCGATTTGCCGACGCGGAGACCATGCGCGCATCGTGGCGACAGGTGGTGCGGCGGGCGTCACGTGCGGAGCGCCGTCACCGCACTCTGCTCGGCCGCCTGAGACAGCTGCTGAGTGGCTGGCGGGGCGGCGTATCGGATTCAAAGCGGCCGAATCACTAGCTGGTCGCCGAGAAGCGTTTAGCATTCGGCATGTCACTGACTGTGCGCACGACTCTCGTCTGGTTCCTCGGCGTCTCGCTACTGGGACGGCCCCTTGGCGCGCAGGCCCGGCCGGACACGACACGCCACGATAGCACCTCCGCCCGGCCGCTCGGGGTCGTACGCGTCGATGCAGTCCGTACCACGGAGAGTGCCGATCGGCTCCCGTGGGCCGTGAGTACGCTCGACGGAGCGGCGCTGCGACGGGGCCAGGCCACACTCGGCCTAGACGAAGCCGTCGCGAGTCTGCCGGGTGTCGTCGTGTCCAATCGCTACAACTACGCCCTCGATCAGCGGCTCAGCATCCGCGGCGCGGGGAGCCGTGCCAACTTCGGTCTGCGCGGAGTGAAAGTGCTGCTCGACGGCATCCCGCAGTCATTGCCGGACGGGCAGAGCCAACTGACCAACGTCGATCTCGCGTCGATTGCTCGCGTCGAGGTGCTGCGCGGCGCCGCCTCGTCACTCCACGGCAATGGATCGGGTGGCGTCCTCTCCTTTACGACTGACCTTGCCGCGCCCGACCGGCTGCGTGCAGGCGTGCGCGCGACGTCGGGGTCGTTCGGACTGCGCAAGCTTCAACTCCTCACGAGCGGCCGCACCGGCCCACTCGTGGGCGCGGTCTCAGCGTCGCGCACCACGGTCGACGGCTTCCGACAGTACAGCGCGGCGGACCTGCGACAGTTGGGCGGTGCGATCGATCAGGCGCTAAACGATCGCGTGACGCTGTCGTGGCGTGCCGGTGTGGCCGAGACGCCGCTCGCGCTCAATCCGGGCGCGCTCACAGCGGCAGAGTATGCGCTCAACCCCGACACCGCCGCGCTGAACAACACCCGACGCGGTGCGCAGCGCGCCGTGTCACAGCGCTACGCCTCGTTTCGCGCGCATCGGGACGATGGCCCCCTCACGTGGAGCGCGAGCGTCTTCGGACAGCGGCGCTTCATCGACAACCCACTCGCGACGGCGCCGCCCGCACCCGCAGGCGCGACGAATGGCGTGCGGAACACCATTGACCGGCGCGTGACGGGCCTCAGGCTCGACGCGTCACGCCTGATCGACCGAGCGTGGGATCCACGCCTCTCGCTGGGTCTCGACGTCCAGCGGTCGCACGACGTGCGGCGCAACGAGCGTACGACCGGGGGCCTGATTGTCGCGCCGACCGATACGACCTTCCTGTTCCAGGGCGAGACCGTGGTGAGTGTCGGGCCCTCGGCGCAGCTGCAGCTCTCGCCGTCGCCGAACGTCGCACTGAGCGTGGGCGCGCGGTGGGATCGCCTCTCGTTCGGCGTCGAGGACCACTTCCCCGGCGACGGAGATGACGACAGCGGCGTGCGGGTGATGACCGCAGCGAGTGGTCATGCGGGAGCGGTCTGGCTGGTCGCGACCGCGTTCAGTCCGTATGTGAACGTCGGCACCGCATTTGAGACGCCAACCACGACCGAGCTCAACTCGCGCGAGGACGGACTCGGCGGCTTCAACGACGAGCTCGGTCCGCAACGCATCGTCTCGGCGGAGGTTGGCGTGCGCGGCCGTTTCGGCCCGCGGCTTTCCTACGAGGTCGCGTACTTCGATTCGCGCGCGCGTGATGCGATTGTGCAGTACTTGGAGTCCGCCGGTCGCGCCTATTTCCGCAACGCTGGTCGCACGCGGAGCCATGGTCTCGAACTCGGCGTTGCCGCGGTGGTCACGCCCTGGCTCACCATGCGCGGCGCCTACACGGGCGGCGACCATCGTTTCGTCGAGTATCGCATCCCCTCGGGGTCGCTCCCGGTGCCCGCCCGCGACACCCTCGACGGCAACAGGCTCGCGGGCATTCCGGCGTACAGTTGGCGTGTTGCTCTGCAGATCGCAGCGGGGGGGATCATCGTCGACACCGAACGCTCGATGCAGGGGGCGTCGTGGGGCAACGACGCGAACACAGTGCGAGTGGGGGATTGGGGGCGCGGTCAGGTGAATGTCCGCGCGTCGTGGCGCGGCGACCTGATCGGTCACATCGTCGAGCCATTCGTCGCGCTCCAGAACGCGCTCAACGAGCGCTATTTCGGAGCGGTGACCCTCAACGGATTCGGCGGCCGTGTATTCGAACCGGCGCCTGGACGCAACTGGTATGCGGGTGTCGAAATCAGCCTTCCCATCATTCGGTAATCGCGCCCGCGCGGCCGGTGAATAAGGGATGGTGACCGATTAGATTCACCAGTTATGACCAAGCCACTCGCATTCCAAGTCCTCGACTCCCCCATTTCAGGGAGGGGCGCCTTCGCCATTCGCGCCATCAAAAAGGGTGAACGCCTCGTCGAATACACGGGGGAGCGGATTCCTCACCCCGTCGCCGACGAACGGTACGATGACGACGCGATGGACGAGCACCACACCTTCCTGTTCACGGTCTCCAGTCGCACCGTGCTCGACGCGTCGCGTGGCGGCAACGAGGCACGCTTCATCAACCACTCGTGCGCGCCCAACTGCGAGTCAGAGATCGAGAAGGGCCGCGTCTACATCTTCGCGCTGCGCGATATCAAGGACGGCGAGGAGTTGCACTACGACTATGCCTACGAGCGCAGTGGAGAAGAGACGGAGAGGGAAGAAGCGCAGTACCGGTGCCGCTGCGGCACCAAGATCTGCCGCGGTTCGATCATGGAGCCCAGGGCCGACTACGAGAAGCGGGTGCGCACGAAGAAGCGGAAGCTGACGCTCGCGCGGCGCGAGCGCGACAAAGCGAAGGACCTCTACGCCTTGAGCCACGCCACGCGGCGATCGGTGACCAAGGCGAAGAAGAAGGCGACTGGGCGGTAGTCTCAGCGGCCCGCGGCGTAGAGCCTCACGACGCGCGCCGTCCTGATCTGGTCGAGCAACGGGAACTCCCTTGCCAGATACGCTTCGCCCTCGGCGCTAATCTTTCCCTGACTCGGCCCCTTGCCGCTGGGCATGCCCTCGCCGTACTCCGTGTACAGCGCGTCGACGACGTCGATCCCACGCACCACCTCGCCGATCGGCGCGAAGCGCATACCGTCGAGGCGCGCATTGTCCCGGAGATTTACGAAGAGTTGAACGGTGCGGGTGTTCGCTCCGCCGGCCGCGAACGAGACGGTGCCGCGGCGATTGCTCTCGCGCACGGTGTCGTCGGGAATTGTCCGCGCACTCCATCGCGTGCTCAGGGTGGTATCAGCCGCGATGCCCCACTGCACCACGAAGCCACGCAGTGCGCGAAAGAAGCGCGCCCCATCGTAGTAGCCCGCGGCCACCGCCTCGGCGACGCGCGGCGCGCCCTGCGGGGCCCAGCTGGGCCGGAGCATGACGTCGATGTCGCCCTTGCTCGTCGCGAACCTCACGAGGATCGAGTCGGCCGCAGCGATTGTCGCGGAGTCGGGCGGGTTTTGCAACGTCGGCCTGGGCTCCGGTGCGGCCGGTGTCCGGCTCGCAGGCCCGCAGGCGACGAGAACGGCGAGAGCAGCCGAGCAGAGGAACGCGCGAGGACGGATCACAGGATGTCGTTCGTGAGTTGGAGGCGAAGCACGCGCCGCCGCTCCACGGCGCCGTTCCTATAGTCGAACGGCAACGAGAGGCGCTGTGGGCCCTCGAGCGTCCCGTTCAGCATGCGCACGCCTTTCGTCTCGCTCGTCGAGTCGGTGATGAAGCGGATCTCCTGCCCCGTCACTTCGTA
Organism: Gemmatimonas phototrophica; assembly: GCA_945869195.1. Lineage (GTDB taxonomy): Bacteria > Gemmatimonadota > Gemmatimonadetes > Gemmatimonadales > Gemmatimonadaceae > Pseudogemmatithrix. Next base: position 21,932 of record CAMBNV010000007.1, read on the forward strand.
TCGGCCAGTGACGGTCATCGATTGGATCGGCGCGCTGCGGACGCGTCCACGCGCGTCTGCCGTCGTGAGCGACCGCTTGAATCGCACCGCCGCACGGAACTTATTCCCCGCGCGCAGCGAAAGCACCATCCGCTCGAACTCCACAAGGTAGATCGTGCCGTCGGTGTCACTCACGCGGTCGGCGAGCGGTAGCGGCGCGTCGTCGATCTTCAGGGCGAGGTAGGAGCCGACGGCCTGTGTCCAGGCCTCTGACGGAACGGCGAGTGCGAGGGCGGCAATGAGTGCGAAGCGCATCTGTCGAAGCTACGGGGACGGGAGCGGGCGTGGAAGTCGCGCGCGATGGAACGACGTCCGGCGCGCCATTCCGATACCGAGTTGCGCTCGCTGTGGCTGATGGTAGGCCCCATGCTCGCCGCCATACATGCCGCCGCCGTCCTCGGGATCGAAGCCTTCGCGGTCACCGTCGAGGTCGACGCCGCCCCCGGTCTTCCAGGATGGACGATGGTCGGGCTGCCCTCGGGCAGCGTGAAGGAGGCGCGCGAACGCGTCGCCGCCGCGCTCGTGAATGCCGGGTTCGTGCTCCCGCCGCGCCGCTGGACCGTGAATCTCTCCCCCGCCGATGTGCGAAAGGAGGGCACGGCCTTCGATCTGCCGATTGCGATAGGCGTGCTCGTGGCGAGCGGGCAACTCGATGCCGCGGCGACGGCGGACCTTCTCTTCGCGGGCGAGCTCGGACTCGACGGCACGGTCCGACCGATTCGCGGCGCCCTGCCGCTGGCGCGGGCCGCGCGCGACGCGGGCGCGCGCGCGCTCGTGCTCCCCGCCGCGAACGCGCCCGAGGCGTCGCTCCTGCGAGAGGTGCGGCTCGCGCCCTGCTCCACACTTCGAGCGCTCGTCGACGCCCTGCGCGCCGGCCGCCTCCCGGAAGCGCCGATTGGGCCGACACCCCATGACCCGGCACCTGATACGGACTTCGCGGAGGTGGTCGGGCAGCGCGTTGCCAAGCGCGCGCTCGAAATTGCGGCGGCGGGCGGCCATAACCTGTTCCTTGTGGGGCCGCCTGGGGCGGGGAAGACGATGCTCGCCCGCCGCCTCACGTCGATCCTCCCGCCGCTCGACGACAACGCGCTGCTCGAGGTGGTCGCCGTGCACTCCGTTGGCGGGATCCTGCCGGCCGGCGCCGTGCCGGTGCGCACCCCGCCGTTTCGCGCGCCGCATCACACCATCAGTCTCGCCGGGCTCATCGGCGGCGGACCGGGGCCGCGTCCTGGCGAAGTGAGCCTCGCGCACCGCGGCGTGCTCTTTCTCGACGAGATGCTCGAACTCCCGCGCTACGTGCTCGACGCGATGCGTCAGCCGCTCGAGGACGCGCGGGTGGTGATCGCACGCGCCGCGCACGCGGTCGCCTTTCCGGCGCGTTTCCTCCTCGTGGGAGCGGCCAACCCCTGTTCATGCGGCTTCGACGGCGATCCCTCTGGGCGCTGTCGCTGCTCCGCCGCCGACGTTGCGCGTTACCGCGCGCGACTCTCGGGACCGCTCGCCGACCGCATCGACCTGCATGTGCGGGTCGGCGCCGTCGCGCTCGCGGATCTCAGTCAGCTCGGGCGCGAGGAGTCGAGCGCGTCGATTCGCGCGCGCGTCAACGCGGCGTGCGAACGCCAGCGCATTCGCTATCGCGTCCTTCCCGGCGTGCGCTGTAACGCCGAGGCGCCCGGACGATGGCTGCAGTCGCATGCCGCCCTCACCGACCCCGCGCGCGAACTCCTCGGCACCGCCGCCGAAAAGCTCCGACTCTCGGCGCGCGCGTATCATCGCACGCTCCGCGTGGCGCGCACGGTCGCCGATCTCGCGGGTGATGAGCAGGTCGATCCAGGTGCGCTCGCCGAGGCGCTGATGTTCCGACCGGCCGTCGATACGCCCTGACACGGCGCGGGGTGGGCAATAGCTTTCATTGATGCCGCCCGCACACGCTCACGCGCCACTTTCCGCCTCCCCCGCCGAAGGCGCACGCGAGAAGGAGGGACGTCTCATGGGGTGGTTCCGTGCGCACGGCTCGGCCCTGATCGGCTTCTCCGGCGGTGTCGACTCGGCCTACCTCGCCTGCGTTGCGCTCGAGGCGCTCGGCGCCGCTCACGTCCTTGCGGTGATCGGCCGGAGCGCCTCATACCCCGAAGCCCAGTGGAGGCGCGCCCGCGAGGTCGCGGACCGGTTTGGAGTGCCGGTGCTCGAGGTGAACACCGACGAGCTCAACGATCCGCGCTACACCGCCAATCCCACCAATCGGTGTTACTTCTGCAAGAGTGAGCTCTGGTCACGTCTCGCGCCGCTCGCGACGGAGCGCGGGCTCGCCGTCGTCGTTGACGGGACCAATGCGGACGACCTGAGCGATCATCGCCCGGGAGGACGCGCCGCCCGGGAGCGTGGCGTCGCGTCTCCGCTCGCGGACATCGGCCTGACCAAAGCCGAGATCCGCGCCCTCTCGGCGGTGCGGGGCATCTCGACCTGGGATCAGCCGTCCTCGCCCTGCTTGTCGTCGCGCCTGCCGTATGGCACCGCGGTGACGCCGGAGCGCCTGCACGCCGTAGAGAGCGCCGAGGCGGCACTACGCGCGCTCGGGATCACCGGCAATCTGCGCGTCCGCTACTTCGGCGCGAGCGCGCGTGTGGAACTCGATCCGGTCCTCGTCACCTACTGGAGCAGTGGCGAGGCGCGGGCGCGCCTCGATGACGCGGTGCGCGCGGCGGGGTTCATTGAGGTAGAGGTTGATCCTCGCGGCTTCCGCTCCGGTGCACTCAATGTGTTGGCTGGCATCACTGCGGGGGGGGGCTGATGTTCGGTTGCATCTTCCGGATGGGCTGCGCGATGGTGCTGCTCGTCGTCGGCGCGTTGGGCTGGCACTTCCGCGACGAATGGGTCCCAACGGTGAAGGCGCTGCTGACCGTCGAGGCACCGGCGACCTCGGCGGGCTGGGCCCCGATCACCGCGGCCGGTGGCACCCGCGCGAAGGAGCGGATCGCGTCGCTCGGTCGCCGCGGTGGACCCGTCTATGTGACGCTCACTCCGAGTGAGTTCGCGTCCTACGTCCTCGGCCGCTCGCCGGCGACCGCCGGCGTCATCGACACCTCGACGCGGGCGGTCGTGCAGGACGGACTGCTGTTCATTCGTACGCGCCTGCGCCTCGCCGATATCGGCGGAAAGGACGCGTTGGGGCCGGTCGCACAGCTGTTCAATGAGACCGAGACCGTCATGGTGGCGGGGACATTGGAGGTCGTGCGACCTGGACTCGGGCAGTACCGACTGAAGGAGGTCGCGGTCCGCGATCTCAAGTTGCCGCATGCGGTCGTGGGGTCGCTCGTGGGGTCGCTCGGGAAACGATGGGGGCCGACGCCGCGTCCAGACAGTCTGGCGGCCGACGGTCTCGCCGTCACGCTGCCCAGCGACGTGGTCGACCTGCGCATTGCCGACGGGCAGATCACGCTCTACAAGAGGACGCCGTGAGTCGTCGTGTCCTGATCGTCGACGACGAGTCGGGTATTCGCGCCGCGCTCGCCCAGCTCCTCGAGTACGAAGGGTACGAGGTGCGCGCCGTTGCGAGCGGGAAGGCGGGGATCGCTGAGTACACGTCCTGGCGTCCGCAGCTCACCTTTCTCGACGTCAAGATGGCGGGGATCGACGGCCTCGAAACCCTCAAGCGTCTGCGGGCCACCGACCCCGCGGCCGTCGTCGTGATGATCTCGGGGCACGCGAGCATTCAGGACGCGGTCGAGGCGACCCATATGGGCGCGTACGACATCCTCGAAAAACCGCTCGATACCGACCGCATCCTGGTCACCCTGCGCAACGCGATCGGCCATCTCGACCTCCGCGAGGAGAACGATCGGCTCCGCGCCAAGGTCGAGAAGCACGGTGAAATTGTCGGACGCTCTGCACCAGTGCGTGCGCTCGTCGACCAGATTGCGCGCGTCGCAGGGACGGCGGCGCGCGTGCTCATCACCGGTGAGAACGGGACGGGCAAGGAACTCGTCGCGCGCGCGGTGCATGCGCAGTCGACGCGGGTCAAAGGGCCGTTCATCGAGGTGAACTGCGCCGCAATCCCGTCGGAGCTCATCGAGAGTGAACTCTTCGGGCACATGAAAGGCTCCTTCACCGGCGCGATTCAGGACCGGGCGGGCAAGTTCGAACAGGCCGACGGCGGAACAATCTTCCTCGACGAGATTGGCGACATGTCGCTCGCCGCGCAGGCGAAGGTCCTCCGCGTGCTGCAGGACGGCGAGGTCACGCGCATCGGCGGGCAAAAGACGCGCAAAGTCGATGTCCGGGTGCTCGCCGCGACGAATAAGCGGCTCGAGGAGGAGATTCCCGCGGGGCGGTTTCGCGAGGACCTCTTCTACCGTCTCAATGTCGTGCCAATCGTCGTTCCTCCGCTTCGCGAACGTCGCGACGACCTCCCGATGCTCGTTGAGCATTTCGTGCAGCGGCTGTCGATCGAGGGCACGGCGCCGATCAGGAGCATCGAGGCCGCAGCGCTCGATCGGCTCTCGGCCCACGACTGGCCAGGCAACATCCGCGAACTGCGCAACACCGTCGAGCGTCTGCTGATCCTCGCGCGCGGCCCCCGGGTGACCGCCGACGATGTTGATCGCCTCGTGGGCGGGCGTGTGGGAGAAGGGCAGGACGGACTCGGCGGTCTCGCGCGATATAAGACTTACGAGCAGTTCAAGCTCGCGGCCGAGCGCGCGTTCCTGCTCGTGAAGTTGCGGCAGTTCGACTGGAATGTGGCGGAGACCGCGCGAGTGCTCGACATGCCGCGCTCCAACCTCTACAAGAAGATCGAGCGCCATGGACTGGCGCGGGAGCAGGGATGACCGACCGAAACTGGGACGCCGAACTCACGAAGATCGACCGGCAGATGGAGCAGGTCAGCGACGAGGCAATCTTCCCCACCAAGCAGGCAGGCACGCCAGCGGCGAAGACCGCCCTCGCCGAGGTCCAGGGGAGCACGAGCACCTTCGGTGTCTTCGCCCGGCTCACGCTCACGGTCGCCCTTGGTGTGGGCATGGTCTTCTGGCCCTATTCGGCGCGCTGCGGGATTGGTCTTGCGGCCTACCTCGCCGCGGTCGGGGCGCTGGTGGTCAGCGGCGTCTGGTCGAGCATCTGGACCTTCCGGCATCGGTCGGGGCGAGCGCACACGCTCGCGCTATTGCTCGTGCTCTGGGGGCTCGTGCTTGGCGCGGTCGACGTCTTGCCGCGTTCCGGCTATGCGACACCCACCGCGGCGCATCCGACGGGGTGGGCCTGCGCGGAGTGAGCCGAGGGCCGCGTCGACGGCGGTCCCCGGTACTCTCGGCGGCTCGGGCGTTAGTTTTCGAGCACTATGACGACCTTTCAGAACTTCATCGCCGGGGCGTGGGTTGCTCCCTCCACCGGCAACTATTTCGAGAACACGAATCCGGCTAACACCGCCGATGTGATCGGCCGCTTCCCGAAGTCGGGCGCGGCGGATGTGGCGAAGGCGGTTGAGTCGGCGAAGCGCGGCTTCGAAAAGTGGAAGCGCATGCCGGCCCCGGCCCGCGGCGACATCCTGCGTCGCGTTGGTGAGATCCTCACCGCGCGCAAGGAAGAGATTGCCGACCTCATGACCCGCGAGATGGGGAAGCCCCTCGCCGAGACGCGTGGCGACGTGCAAGAGGGCATCGACACCGCCTTCTATGCCGCCGTGGAGGGCCGTCGCCTCTTTGGGCACACGGTGCCGAGCGAGCTGCGCGCCAAGTGGGCGATGAGCTTTCGGCGGCCGATCGGCGTCGCGGGCATCATCACGCCCTTCAACTTCCCGCTCGCGATCCCCACCTGGAAGATCTTCCCGGCGCTGGTCTGCGGAAACGCCTGCATCTTCAAGCCCGCCGAAGATGTGCCGCACACTGGGCACGTCTTCGTTGAAATCCTGCTCGAGGCCGGGCTCCCGCCGGAAGTGATTCAGCTCGTGCACGGCGACGGCGAGGTCGGGGCCGCGATCGTGAACCATCCCGACATTCCGCTGCTCTCGTTCACCGGCTCGACCGAGACCGGCAGCAAGGTCGGCGAGACGGCGGGGCGGATGCACAAGCGGCTCTCACTCGAGATGGGCGGCAAGAATGCCCAGATCGTGCTCGATGACGCGAAGCTCGATCTTGCCCTCGACGGTGTCCTCTGGGGCGCGTTCGGCACGACCGGCCAACGGTGCACAGCGACGAGCCGGCTGATCCTGCAAGATGGGATCCACGATCAGTTCGTTGCGAAACTCCAGGAACGCGCGAGCCAGCTCAAGCTCGGCGACGGTCGCAAGGCCGGCACCGACGTTGGTCCAGTGATTCACGCCGATTCGATCGCGAAGATCGAGCGCTATGTGGAGATCGGACTCGGCGAGGGCGCCGAGCTCACGCTCGGTGGTCAGCGTGCGCACGGCGCCGGGCTCGAGAAGGGTTTTTTCTTCCAGCCGACGATCCTCACCGGCGTGAAGGCCGGCATGCGCGTGGAGCAGGAGGAAATTTTCGGACCGGTACTCAGCGTGGTTCGGGTGAAAGACGCCGACGAGGCCTTCCGCGTGAACAACGGCGTGAAGTACGGGCTCTCGAGCTCGCTCTACACGCAGGATGTGAACATCTCATTCCGGGCGATCAACGAACTCGACAACGGCATCACCTACATCAACGCCCCGACGATCGGTGCCGAGGCGCACCTGCCGTTTGGCGGCGTCAAGCAGACCGGCAACGGTCACCGTGAGGGCGGCTGGGAAGTCTATGAGTTCTACTCGGAAACCAAGGTCGCGTATATCGACTACAGCGGCGCGTTGCAGCGGGCGCAGATCGACAACTATTAGAGGGGAGCGGATAGAGAGGAGAGGGGAAGGGAGTCGCTCCCACGCTTCGTTGAAAACGTGTACTCGCGGCACGAAAGGCCGCCGAGCACGCGACGGAAGAGCCCCGCGTCGTGCGTTCGTGGCGCTTGCAACTGCTGGTAGGTCGCGCGCGGCACCGCGCCGCGCGCCACGGAGTCCCGCACACGGGTCACATCGATCGCGAGCTGCTGATGGACCGGAAAAATCGAACCCGGTTGGGTACCCCAGCGGCTGACGCCCGCGTGACCATCGTCGCTGCCCCCCCCGCATCGCCGCCTTCGGTCTATATCCTTCATGGCAGCCGATGCCCTCCCCTGACGATCACCCCTCGCCCCTCTCCGCCGAACCCCAGGCGGCCCCTCCCGCCACGGCGCCGCCCCGCCGGCGTCGGCGCCTGCGAGCCTTCGTCTGGGAATGGACGAAGGCCGTCCAGCTCGCGTTCCTCATCTTCGTCCTCTCGCGGACGTTTCTGATCGAACTGTTTCGAATTCCCAGCGGGTCGATGGAAGGCACGTTGCTTGTCGGCGACTTCCTGGTCGTGAACAAGCTGCTCTACGGCGCCGAGTTGCCATTCATCGGCAGGCGACTCCCGGCCGTTCGCGATCCAGCCGTGGGGGACGTCGTTGTCTTCCAGTGGCCCGAGGACCCAAACAAGAACTTCGTGAAGCGGCTCGTCGGCCTTCCGAACGACACGCTCGAGATGCGCCAAGGAACCCTCTACCGAAACGGTGCGGTCCAACGAGAGGTCTACGCGACGCACCGCGACTTCGGGTTCGATCCGACCACCGCGGACTTCCGATGGCAGCGCGATTTCGTTGTCCCAGGCGTCGACGTGCGGCGATATCATCCGTCGCGCAATAGTTGGGGACCCCTCGTGGTTCCGCTCCGGCAATATTTCATGCTGGGCGACAATCGCGACAACTCGCTCGACAGCCGCTACTGGGGATTCGTTCCTGATTCGCTCGTCCGAGGGAGTCCCATCTTCGTGTACTACAGCTTCTCGCCGGACAGCAGCGAGGCCTTCGATTGGCTGAAGCGCGTGCGGTGGCAGCGGTTGGGCGAACGGATTCGATAGCGCGGTCAGTCGGGGGTGCTTCCGTCGCCACCTGCCGTGCTGCACATTCTGCGAGTGGTCGCAAGCTTGGAACCATTGGGGGTACGCGTGAGCCGGAACGGCGGAGGGCAGCACAGGCGCCACCTGCATGAAGCGGGGTCGCTCGATCTCTATCTGCGCGACATCAGCGTCTTTCCACTGATCTCTCGTGAAGAAGAGGTGCGCCTCGCCCAGCGGATTCGCCTGGATGATCAGGAGGCACTCGACACGCTCGTGCGCTCCAACCTCCGCTTCGTCGTCTCGGTTGCCAAGAAGTACCAGAACCAGGGCATCTCCCTCTCGGATCTGATCAACGAGGGCAACCTCGGACTCATCCGTGCCTCGCGCAAGTTCGACGAGACGAAGGGGATTAAATTCATCTCCTATGCCGTCTGGTGGATCCGCCAAGCGATCCTCCAGGCCCTTTCCGAACAGAGTCGTATTGTTCGCGTGCCTCCCAACCGCGCCGGCGCCTTGTATCGGATCGGCAAACGCGCCAACGCCCTGCTGCAGGAACTCGGGCGCGAGGCGACGCACGCCGAGATCGCTGAGGGGATGGAGATCACGGAGGAAGAGGTCGCGAAAACGATGTCGATCTCGCAATCCCATCTGTCGCTCGACGCGCCGATGTCGCCGGGTGAGGATAACCGACTCCTGGACTACCTCCCGGACACCCAGAGCGCGACGCCAGACGAGGAGACGATCGAAAAGGACCTCGTGCACTCGGTGCACGAAGCGCTCGCCGGCCTCAAGGAACGAGAATCGAAGATTTTGCGGCTCTACTTCGGACTCGACGGCTCCGATCCGATGACACTTGAACAGATCGGGGCGGTGCTCAACATCACGCGGGAGCGCGTCCGGCAGATTAAGGAGAAGGCGCTCTCGAGGCTACGGCATGTGAGCCGGGCGCGGACGCTGGAATCTTATCTGGGGTGAGTGGGGAGGGGCGACGTGGGAGAAGGGAGCGGGGCGAAACGGCGCATCGGGGTGGAGTCGACAGGGCTCGCGCCCTTTTTTCGCTCGAATCGCCCTCAGGCGGTGGCTTCTCCTCCCCCGATTGGCCAACTTTATGGCGGCAGGATGGGACGAAATGAGTGTCGTGCCCTCATCCCTCCCACCTCACCCCTTTACCCTGCTGTACCATGGCCAAAGACGCCTCGTTCGACATCACCACCTCCGTGGACCTTCAAGAGGTCGACAACGCCGTCAATCAGGCGTCGAAGGAGATCGCGCAGCGCTACGACTTTAAGGACGCCGCGCTCGCCACGGTTGAGCTCGACCGCACCGAGGGTCTGATCAAACTCTCGTCCGACGCCGACATACGCCTGCGCGCCATGTGGGACATTCTCCAATCCAAGCTCATGAAGCGCGGGGTGCCGGTAAAGAATCTCGACGCTGGCGAACCCATGCCAGGGGGCGGCGACACCTGGCATCGCGACATCAAGCTCAAACAGGCGCTCGACGGAGAGAGCTGCAAGAAGATTGTCGCGGCGATCAAGGCGCAGAAGTTCAAAAAGGTCCAAGCATCGATCCAGAGTGACACCGTGCGCGTCGTCTCGCCGGATAAGGACGAACTGCAGGCGGTAATGGCGTTCCTGCGCGGCGAGGACTTCGGCGTCCAGCTCTCGTTCGGGAACTATCGGTGAAGTTCCGCGTCATTACCCTGGGCTGCGACAAGAACACCGTCGATTCCGAGCGATTCCTCGCCCAGCTCGTCGATCACGGCGGCGTGCAGGTGGACGATGCCGCCGACGCAGAGCTCATCGTCGTGAACACCTGCGGCTTCATCGATGCCGCCAAGGCCGAGTCGATTGATGCGATTGTCGCGGCGGGGCGCATGAAGTCCGAGGGCAGCGCGACCGCCGTCGTTGCCGTCGGCTGCATGGTCGAGCGCCACAAGGCCGAACTCGCGGCCGCGCTCCCCGAGGTCGATCTCTTTCTCGGCGCCTCCGAGTCTGAGCGGTTGATCCCGATGCTGCGCGAGCGTGGACTCATCGGCGACCCGGTGACGCAGCATCCCGGGGTGCGGCTCTACGCCGGCGACACGCCATTCGTCCGCTACCTGAAGGTGAGCGAAGGCTGCGACCATGGATGCGCCTTCTGCGCGATTCCACTCATGCGCGGCAAACACCGCTCGTTCTCGCTCGACGAGATCGTCCGCGAAGCGCAGCTCCTCGAACTGCAGGGGGCGCGTGAGGTGAATCTCGTCGCGCAGGACCTCGCACACTACGGGCGCGATCGTCGCGACGGCGCCCGCCTGCCGGAGCTGCTCGAGGCGCTGCTGCGAGAGACGTCGATCCCGTGGTTTCGCAACATGTATCTCTACTCCGCGGGCATCACGCCACGGCTGCTCGAGATTATCGCCCACGAGCCGCGCATTCTCGGCTATCTCGACATGCCGATCCAACACGCGTCGAACGCGGTGCTCGAGCGGATGCGACGCCCAGAACGCCAGCATACTATCCGCGAAAAAGTCGCACGCTTTCGCGAGGCCGTCCCCGGCGTGGCGATCCGTACGACCTGCATCGTGGGTTTCCCAGGGGAGACCGAGGACGACTTTGCCCAGCTGATGGACTTCCTGCGTGAGATTACGTTCGAACGCGTCGGCGTCTTCACGTACTCGCCACAGGAAGGTACGCGCGGGGCCGAGATGCTCGACGACGTCCCCGAGGACGTGAAGCGGTATCGGCTCGAGGCGGTGCAGGAGCTGCAGCGTCACATCACCGCCGAACGGTACGAGTCGCGCATCGGCTCGCGAGCGACGGCGCTCGTCGTCGAGGCCGCCGACGTCGATGGCGTCGCAATCGCACGGCTGCCCTGGCAGGCAGACGACATCGACGGCGTCACTCGCGTTACCGCCGATGCCGTGCCGGGAAGCCTGATCGAGGTCGAGGTCACCGACGTCGTGGACGACTACGACTTCGAGGCGCGCGCGCTGCGTCTTGTCTCCGCACCGCCCGCACCCGACACGGCGCCGCGCAGCGGCCGGATCCTGCCGATGGTCGGCGCGTCGATGGGGAGTTTCGGACGTTGATGCGTCGAGGCGTGTGTCGCCGCACGCTCACCGTCGCTCTCCTCCTTCCGGCCGTCGGTTCCTGCTTCTCTCGGTCCCTCGAACCGCGGGGGACCTTGGGCCCGACGCGCGCGCGACCGGCAGCTTCGAGTCCGGCTTCGGGTCCGGCTGTCTCGGCGGCTCCAGTGGCAGTGCCGGGACCCGAGGTCGCTCCGGCGCCGTTCGATCCAATGCCGAATGATGCCCCGCCGGCAGCGCCGGTTGCTGGCGTCGGGCCGTTGGTGCGCGTCGCCCTGCGGGTCACGCGCGACACGGCCACACTCGATGCGACCGGCCCCTGGCGCCTCGTCGACGCGCCAGGCGGTGTGCTGGTGCGCTCGCGTCCGGCGGAGCGCTGGCAGATTGAGAGGCGAGGGCGCCAACTACGCGCGGTGCGTGCTGATGGCACCGCCACCGGCTGGCGCGACGCCGCACTCTCTCAGTTCCCCGAAAACACCGGCCTCGCACGCTCCGGCGGTAAGGACTATCGCGGCGCGCTCATCTTTGTCGCGACGGATACGGGGATCCTCGTGGTGAACCTGCTGCCGCTCGAGGACTACCTCCGGGGCGTGGTCCCTCTCGAGATTGGCGAGCGTGGACCGGCCGACTGGGCTGCGGTCGAGGCACAGGCGGTCGCGGCACGGTCCTACACAGTCACGCGGCTCGTTACCGCGCAGAGCGGCGTAGGCCGGAGCCCGGACTTTGACCTGGCCTCGACGGTCAGCGATCAGGTGTACGGGGGCCGAACCGCCGAACGGCCCTTCGCCGACGCCGCCGTCAAGGCGACGGCGGGGCTCGTCCTCCGCGTCGGTGATCGCGTGGTGAACGCCCCCTTTTACTCGGCCTGCGGCGGTGAGACGGCCGCGGCGGAGGAAGTGTGGCGCACCGACGGCGAGCCGCACCTCCGTCGCGTCAGTGACCGAGTTGCGGGCACCGACCGGTTCTACTGCGACATCGCGCCACGATTCGCCTGGACGCGCGCCTATACTGCCCGCGAGCTCGACGATGTCGTGCGTCGCTACGTCGCGGCCTATGCCACGGTCGGCGCGGGTGGTCCAGGGCATGTGCGAGATCTGCAGGTGGACGGACGGACGCCGAGCGGACGAGTCGCGGCCCTGATCATTCGCACCGATCACGGCAGCTACCGGGTCCGCGGCAATGACGCGCGCTCCGTCCTGCGCTCGACGGCTGGCGAGCTGTTGAACAGCGCCTATTTTTCCATCACGATGGAGCAGTCCGGTGGGCAGTTGGTCCGTGCGGTCATCCGTGGCAACGGGTACGGGCATGGCGTCGGGATGTGCCAGTGGGGCGCGATCGGCCGCGCCCGGGCCGGTCAGGACACTCGCACTATTCTGCGGACCTATTACCCCGGTACCACCGTCGGCCTGATTCCCGCTGGGCTGCTCATCCCGTAAGAGAGACACGTGGCAACAACGCCGTCCCGATCTGTGCACCACCCCGTCCGCGCCGCGATGCCTGGGGCGCAGATCGCCGCCCAAGCTGACACCCCCGCAGGCGATGCGGCGGAGCTGTGCCTATGAGAGTGCTCTCCGCCTTGCTGCTCGCATTGATCGTGAGGGCTGCTCCAGCGCAACAGCGCGGCATCCCGGCGGACCCGTTCCCGCTTGGCGGGGCAAGCCTTCGCGTTTCGGTACTTACCTTCGGACCGGGTGACGCCGTCTTCGAGCGGTTTGGCCACAACGCGCTCCGTATCACCGATCTAGCCAGCGGGGTCGACCTGGCCTACAACTGGGGTATGTTCTCGTTCGGGGATCCCCAGTTTCTTGCGCGATTCTTGAGTGGCGACACTCGCTACTGGGTCGAGGCCTTTCCGAGCAGCTGGCTGATCGAGGCCTACATCGGGCAGGACCGCGAGGTCCACGAGCAGGTGCTCGCGCTCACCGTCGAGCAACGCACCGCAATCGCGGCGCTCGTCACGCACGATGCGCTGCCGGAGAACAAGCACTACCGGTACGACTACTTCCTCGACAACTGCTCCACGCGCCTCCGCGACGCACTCGACGCGGTGCTCGGCGGATCGCTCCGGCGGCGCTTCTCCGTGCTGCCCACCCCCCGGTCGTTTCGCTCCGAGTCGGTGCGGCTGCTGACGCCGGCGGGGCTCGCACAGGCGGGCGTCGACCTTGCGCTCGGCCCCAAGGCTGACGTCCCGATTACGGCGTGGGAGTCGATGTTCATTCCGATGCGCCTACGGGACTATCTGCGGGACGTCACGGTGCCCGGCGCAGACGCCGCACCGATCCCACTTGTGGCGACTGAAGAGCGCATTTACCGAGCGAACCGTGCGCCAGAGCCCATCGAGCATCACGGCCTTGCGATTGGAGGCTGGGGGCCGATCCTCGGCGTCTGGATGTTGTTGCTCGCACCGCTAGGCGCCAGTGGCCGCCGTCGCACGCGCATCCCCGCCGCCGTCGTTGCCGCCCTCTGGTACGGCCTCACCGGCCTGATTGGACTGATCCTCGTTGGCATGTGGTTCGGCTCAGCGCATCAGTTCTGGTACCGCAATCTGAACCTCCTGCTCGTCTCGCCGATCGGACTTTTCGCCGCCGTTCCGGTGACACGGGCCATCCTCCGCGGAGCGGCGACGCCGCTCGCGCGGTGGCTTCTCGTCGCGCTCCTCGCGCAGGGCGCCCTGGCGTTCATTCTCTCATTCGCGGGGCCACAGAGTCTCGGCGGTCCGCTCTGGCTCATTCTGCCAGCGCACCTGGGGATCACGATCACGGTCTGGCGGCATCTGAGCGTCGGTGGTCAGGCGAAGGCGCGAGGCGCCGCAATCACGGAGGCCGCGTGAGTATGCGCGACCTCGCCGCCGGCGTCGACGTCGGCGGTACGTTCACCGATTGCGCGGCGATCGCGGCGGACGGCGTCGTGCTCGCGCGAAAGGTGCTCAGCACGCCCCAGGATCAGAGCATTGGCGTGGTCGTCGCACTAGAGGCGCTCGGACGCGGCGCGGGTCGCGTGGAGCGACTCGTTCACGGCACGACGGTCGTGACCAACCTCCTGCTCGAGCGCACCGGCGCACGCGTCGTGCTCTGCGCCACCGCCGGCGCGACCGACCTGCTCGAACTGCGTCGGCAGGAGCGCGTCTCGCTCTACGATCTTTCGGCGCAACATCCTGCTCCGCTCGTCGCCTCGGGTGACGTCGTCGCCGTCGATGAGCGCCGCACGGTGTTCGGCGTCGAGCGCGTCCTCACCGACGCGCACATCGGCGAGGTGGTGCGCACGGCCCTCGCACTCCAACCGGACGTCGTCGTGATCGCCTTGCTGCATGCCTACGCCGACGATGCGCACGAACGCCGGCTCGTCGAGGCGTTCCATGTGACCGCTCCCGACCTCACCGTCGTGGCCTCAACGGCGGTGTTGCCTGAGATCCGCGAGTACGAGCGGACGGCGACGGCTGTGGCCGAGGGCTATGCGCGTCCTGGTGTCGCGCGCTATCTCCACCGGCTCGCCGAGCGGCTTCACGCCGCCGGATTCCCTGCGCCGGCCGTCATGACATCGAGTGGCGGCATGCGCGTCGCCGCCGACGCGGCGCAGCATGCGGCGTCGCTCGCGCTCTCGGGTCCCGCGGGCGGAGTCGTTGGCGCGGCGGCGGTGCTACGCGCCGCGGGGATCAACGACGCGCTCACGATCGACATCGGCGGGACGAGCGCCGACGCCGGACTCATCCTCGCGGGCGAGCCACTCGTCGAGTCGGGCGGCAGCGTGGCCGGCGTGCCAATCGCGCTGCCACGCGTGCTCGTGGAGACGGTCTCAGCGGGCGGGGGCAGCATCGCCTGGATCGACGAGGGCGGCGCCCTGCGCGTCGGTCCACGCAGTGCCGGCGCTCGCCCAGGGCCGGTGGCGTTCGGCCGTGGCGGGACTGAGCCGACGGTCACTGACGCGCAGGTCGTGCTCGATCGCATCGGCTCTGGCGGATGGAGCGGCGGCGTGGCGCTTGACCGTGACGCAGCCCACGCGGCGGTCGCTCGAATCGCCGCCAGGCTGGGGGCGACGGTCGAACGCACCGCGGCCGCGATCGTGCGGGCCGCTGATGCCGAGATGGCACGCGCGCTCCGGCGGGTGAGCGTCGACCGTGGAGTCGACCCGCGCGACTGCGCGCTTGTGGGCTTCGGTGGGGGTGGTCCGCTGCACGCCTGCGCCCTCGCCGACGCGCTCGCGATGCGCACGGTGCTCGTGCCGCCCTTCGCTGGCGTGCTGAGCGCGGTAGGACTCGCGATCGCGCCGGCGCGGCGCGAGGTCGCCGCGAGTTTGCTCGTGCGAGCGTCATCACTCGACGTGGCGGCATTTCGCGAGGCGTGCGACGCCCTCGTGCCGCGCATTGCCGGCCGCGACCGTCGCTGGCAGTTGCGCGTGCGCTACGAGGGCCAGGGTCACGAGCTCGAGGTTGCCGCCACGCCCGGGGACTCCGGCAGCACCATCTCCACGCGGTTCGAGGAGGCACATCGCACGCTCTACGGGTTCACGCTGCCGCGCGAAGTCGAGTGCGTCGCCTTGCGCCATCTGGCGAGCGATCCCGGCGCACGGGCGGAGTTCCGTCGGGATCCGGACGAGGTACCGTTCGACGCCCACGGACTGGTCGATCGCGGTGGCCCCGCATCGTCGGTCCCGGTGCCTGGCCCCTGCGCGATCACCCTCCCCGATGCGACGCTCTGGGTGGCCGACGGATGGACGGCCACCGCGCTCGCGATCGGCGGCTGGCGTCTTGACCGGGAGCCCGTATGACCGCGCCGAGACTCGATCCGCTCGAACTCTCCGTCTGGTCATCGCTCGTCGCCATGATCGCCGAGGAGATGGGGTCGGTCCTCATACGCGGGGCGCTTTCGCCGAACATTCGCGAGCGCCGCGATGCGTCGTGTGCCCTGTTCGACGTCGACGGGAGGATGGTCGCGCAGGCGGCGCACATTCCCGTGCACCTCGGTGCGCTCCCTGAGGCGGTGAGAGCGGTGCGCGAATCACGGCCGCGCGCCGGCGATGTCTTCCTGCTCAACTCGCCCTGGCAGGGGGGGTCGCACCTCCCCGACCTGACTATGATCGAGGCGATCGCTGATGAGGCCGGCGCGCTTGCTGGCTATGCGGTCGTGCGCGCGCACCACGCCGATGTGGGCGGCATGAGCCCCGGGTCGATGCCGCAGGGTGCGACCGAGCTGGTGCAGGAAGGGTTGATCCTTCCGCCCGTCCGTCTCGAGCGCGAGGGCGTTCCCGATCCGGAGCTCCTCGCCCTTATTCTGGCGAATGTGCGTACCCCGGCAGAGCGGCGCGGCGACCTCGCCGCACAGCGCGCGGCGTGTGCCGTCGGGTCACGCGGCTGGCGCGCGTTGCTTCGGGAACATGGTGCGGCGCGCATCGCGACTGTCACCGCGGGTCTGCTCGACTACGCTGAGCGTCGGGCGGTCGCGCGCCTCACGGCGCTTGAGGGCGCCGAGGGCACGGCGGAGGACGCGCTCGAGGGTGACGGTGTCTCAGAGGACGACGTGCCGCTCCGGGTTGCCCTGGCGGTGCGCGCGGGTGCGCTCCATCTCGACTTCACTGGTACCTCCCCGATGGTGCGCGGCAATGTGAACTGCCCGATTCAGGTCACACGCGCCGCGGCGCTCTTCGTGCTGCGGGCGCTCTTGCCGGACGACGTGCCGACCAACGACGGGATCGCGCGTCCAATACACATCACGGTCCCCGAGGACTGCTGCGTCGCTGCGCGCGCGCCGGCCGCCGTCGCCGCCGGCAATGTCGAGATGAGTCAGCGCATCACCGATCTGCTCTTCGCAGCACTTGCCTCCGCTGGCGTCGAAGTCCCCGCGCAGGGGCAGGGCACCATGAACAACATCACCTTCGGTGGTGCCGGGTGGACCTTTTATGAGACGCTCGGCGGCGGCCAGGGTGCGAGCGCGAAGGGGCCCGGCCCCGATGCCGTGCACGTCGGGATGAGCAATACCCGGAATACGCCGATCGAGTCGCTTGAGCGGGCGTATCCTTTGGTGATCGAGCGCTACGCCATGCGGCGCGGATCTGGTGGAGCGGGGACGCACCGCGGCGGCGATGGTGTTGTTCGCGCGTATCGTGTCCTCGCGCACTGCACCGTGACGCTCCTCACCGAGCGCCGCCGCCGCGCGCCGCGCGGGGCGGCGGGCGGCGGCGACGGGGCCTGTGGAGAGAACCTGCTCAATAACGTGGTGCTACCGGCCAAGTGCCGGCGCGAGCTCCGGCCCGGCGATGTGATCGAACTCCGCACGCCTGGCGGCGGCGGCTGGGGTTCGCCCGCGCACCAGTAGCCCCGCCGCAGATCGTTCGACGCACGACCCGCCGAGGTTTATCTCCGCCCGGTTTCTTCCGAGGGTGTGGTCGTCGTGAACACCTGCGCCTTGACGAAGGTGCTGAGCAGGTCGGGATCGATGTGTCCGTCTTTCGCTTCCATGGTGAGGATATCGAGCGCGCGCTCGGCCGTCACGGCGCGCTTGTATGGCCGGTCGGCTGCGGTGAGCGCATCATAGATGTCCGCAATCGTCATGATGCGCGTCTGGACCGGGATATCCTGCTCGCCGACGCCGCGCGGATACCCGGAGCCGTCGAGTCGTTCGTGGTGTCCGAATGCGATCGTCGGAATGCCACTCAGTTCACGCGTCCACGGAATCTTCTCAAGAAAACGGTACGTGTGCGTGACGTGCGACTCGATCTCACGCCGCTCACGCGCGTCGAGGTTCCCTTTGTTGATCATGAGGAACTGGAGTTCGTTCTCCGCGAGGAGCGGCCGCTCGACGCCGTCAAAGTCCGTGAACCGCTGCTGGGCGATCTCCTCGAGCTGGCCAAAACTCCCCTCGGGAAGGATCGTCGGCTCATTGGCACGAACGACCACATCCAGCCATCGCGACAGCGCATTGCGACGCTCGCGGCGTGTCCGGTCCAGTCGCTGGATCACCTTCGGATAGTCCGCCTGGCCATGCTGGAGGAGGTGCTCGGCGCGTTCGTGTTCGAACTCGAGGTCCGCCGATTGGAGCAACGCGTGAAAGCGGTGCTGCACGATCGCCAGGTCTGGACCGTAGAGCTTCTTCTGTTTCACGAGGACCTGTTCGCGTACACCGACCTTCCCGAAGTCGTGCAGCAGGCCGGCGTAGCGGATCTCGCGGATCTGCTCGCGCGTGAAAGTCAGCCCCTTGTACCGCCCCTCTCCGGCGTGGGCGACGGCCTCCGCGAGATTCGTAGAGAACATCGCGACGCGGAGGGAGTGACCCGACGTGGCCGGGTCGCGCGCCTCGATGGCGGTAACCGACGCCGTGACGAACCCCTCGAAGAGTCGCTCGATGTCCTCGTAAAGTCGGCTATTCTCGATCGCCACCGCCGCATGCGCCGCGAGCGCCGACACGAGGTCGGCCGAGCGCTGGTCGAACGGTAGCACCTGCTGCTCGACGACGTCGTTCGAGGTCAGCGGCGCGTCGCCAACCCGCTTGCGGTTGATGAGTTGCAGGACCCCGATGAGCTCGTCGCGGTGCGACCGCATAGGGAGCACGAGCATCGACTTGGTGCGGTAGCCAAATGTGTCGTCGAACGAGCGGTTTTGGCGGTAGGAAACCTGGTCGGGCAGGAGGTAGACGTCGCCGATCATCAAGGGAGTCCCGGTGGCCGCCACGTAGCCTGCGATGCTGGCGTGGTCGATGGGAATCGAGAACTCAGTAAATGGTATCGCGGGGAGCGTGATGTTCTGCGAGAGTTTGAACCGCAGTGTGCTCTGGGTTCCCTGATCGTCCTGCTCGACGAGGTAGAGTGAGCCCGCGTCGGAGGACGAGAGTTGCAACGCCTGGCGCAGGATCAACTCGAGCAGCGTGTCGAGATTGCGTTCGGTGGAGAGCGCGACGCCGACGCGCGAGAGTTCCCGCAGGTCTGAGGCACTCGACTGTGCCAGCTGCGCTGCGCGGGAGGCTTCTATGCGCGCGCGGGCGTGCCGCAGGGCGCCCTGCAGGGCGGCGGTGCCGGCACCTGGACTCGCGTCCGTCGGCAGCCAGCTCGTCAGGGCGAGCGCGTGCATCAGGGCGGAAGGTTCTGGCTCGCCGGGCTCGCCCAGTCCGATGAGGGCAGCGAAGGGGGCGAGTGTACCGAGTAAATCCGGCCCGCCAGATCGTTCGACGAGCGCCCGGTCCACGAGGATCACGGTTGGGCGCTCAGGGTCGAGCATCTCCGACGTTGGCAGCAGCTCGACGCGGTGCACGTCGAACGCGTCGCCCGCTCGCAGCTGAGCAAGGGAGGCGATCGCGCGACCGACGGGAGCGAGGACGAGTGGCTTCACGGAATGGGTTGAAAGCGGACGGGAGAACCGCCGAAGTCCACGACTGGTGGACGCTGGCGATTCAAAGGTTACGGCCGGCGGGAGCTGCTCCGCTAGACGAGCCTTATCGGCTGCTTTCGAGCTTCGCCTTGGCCGCCTTCGCGTCGGCAAAGTTTGGGAATGCGCTGATTGCCTGACTGAGGAGTTCGATCGCCTGTGCACGATTACCAGAATCCTGAGCGCTGATCGCACGCGAGTAGAGCATCACAGCCTGAAAGGGCACCTTGCGCTGTTGCTCGGTGCGGGCTTCGCTGGACTGGCGTGCCACGGCGGCAATCGCGGGGAGCTTGAGGCCGGCGTTTGCTGCCGCACCGGCGCGCGTGACGAGATCGAGAAACTCTTCGGTCTTACCGTTCTGCGTCGAGGTCCACTCGATCCGGCCGGTCTCCGTGTCGATCGACTTGAGCGTCAGCACCATCTTGCCTGAGCGGTCGGTGATGAACGAGCCCGTCACGAGGTGCTTGGCGCCGAGCAACTTGCCGAGCTGCGCCGCGGTCGCCGCCTCCACGCGGCCATCACGGCCGAGATTCTGCTCGTCGAGGAGCTTCTGGATGTTCTCGCGCTCGACCAGGCGGATACCAGGGTTTTGGGCGAGCTCATTGATGAGCAGGTCCGCGATGCCCTTCGACAGCGGGGCGAGTTCGATGTTGCTCGCGCCGATCGCACTGTTCACAAACGGCAGCACAGCGATCGTCGGTCGCGTGTCCTCCTGTGCCAGCACGGGGAGAGCCACGAGCGCCAGTAGGGCGGTGACGCGAGCGATGGGATTGAACATCAATCTTCCTTGAGAGGGTCAGAGAGTCAGCGATAGTCCTTCTGCGGCGGCGACCACCTGAAGCGTCGCTCCGCGTGCCTTCACGAGCGCCAAGCATGCTGCGAGTTGGAGGTCCAGCTGATCATCGGTGCGGCGCGGTTCGTGGTGAAAGAGCACCAGCGTTCCGACCTCCGCTTCCAGCGCCAGCTCGACGGCGTCGTGAAACGTCGAGTGCCCCCATCCACGATGCTGTTCGTATTCGTCCGTCGTATACGTCGCATCATGGATCAGGACCTGCGCTCCACGAAGGAACTCCACCATCTGTGCTCTCCAGCCTGGGGGCGATGC
Organism: Gemmatimonas phototrophica; assembly: GCA_945869195.1. Lineage (GTDB taxonomy): Bacteria > Gemmatimonadota > Gemmatimonadetes > Gemmatimonadales > Gemmatimonadaceae > Pseudogemmatithrix. Next base: position 42,385 of record CAMBNV010000007.1, read on the forward strand.
ATAACGCGAGTGTTCCGTCAACTCATTGTCCGACACGTAAACCAGACCGCCGCTCGGTTTCCCGGGTTCGGTGAACCGATATCCCAGTGCTCCGCCAGGATGTTGCACAGCGAATGCCGTCACGTCATAGCCCGTCCCCTCGGTCCTGGCTCCCTCGACCAGATCGCGGAAGTCGATCGTCGCGTCGAGCTCTTCGAACGTCACCGGGAATACGACCGGCGACATCTGATCTCGCAGCACCTGATCGACGCCCCGCTCGAGCGACTGCGATCCCCAGATCTGGAAGTGATTCCCGCGTCCAAAGATGGGTGCGAAGAATGGAATGCCTTGGATATGGTCCCAATGGGCGTGCGTCAGGAAAATGTCTCCCCTGATCGGCGCCCCATTGGCTCGCGCTAACAGATCCCGCCCAAGGTCACGGATTCCCGTCCCTGCGTCGAGGATGATCAGCCATCCGTCGTCGGTCCGTACCTCCGTGCACGGTGTATTCCCTCCATAGCGGACCGTCTCAGGCCCCGGCGTCGGAATCGATCCTCGCGTCCCCCAAAAGCGGACACGTAAACTCATGCACGCTCCCGGTTCACACCGAAGGATCGCACGCCGTCGACCGGATCACCAAGGAGAGGGGTCACGGGAAATACGTGATTCTGGTCACGATGCGTCATGACGGTGTAGGGATTAAATACGTTTCTGCGCGCGTTTGTCGAGCGCCGCGCGGTCGGTGATGCGAATGCGACGGTGGTCGGTCGCAATCCACCCGGCATCGACGAACTCCCCGATCGCGCGGGAGACTGTCTCACGGCTTGCCCCGATCACATTGGCAATCGTCTGGTGGGTGAGGGGCTTCTCGATTGACTCGCTCCCGCCCTCGGTCGCTGTGTCGAGAATCAGGCGGGCGATGCGTCCAGGAACATCGAGCAGGACCAGCGATCCGATCTTGTCGTCGGCGCGGCGCAGTCGCCCGGAGAGCTCGACCAGCAACGCCCACGCGACCGCTGGATTCTGCTCGACGCGCCGCCGAAAGTCCTCTCGCCGCAACACCAGGAGGGTCGAGTCCTCCATCGCAACGACGTGCGCCGAGCGCGGTTGATCGTCAATGAGGGAGAGTTCGCCGAAATGGTCGCCGACACTGAGGATCTCGAGGATCACTTCGCGGCCATCCTCGGAGACGAGTACGACCTTCACTCGGCCCACTCGCACCACGAAGAGGGAGTCCCCCGGATCATCCTCGAAGAGGATCACGCTTCCCTTGGGGTAGCTTCGCTCGCGGACGAGCTGCGAGAAAGCCACCACCTCCGTCTGCTGGAGGGACCGGAAGAGCGGGACAGTCCCGAGGAAGTGGATGGTGGCGGGCGGCATTTATTGGGGCGGCGCGGCGGGAGAGGACTCTCGTCGCGAAGGTTACGGCGCGGGGGAGGGGCTGTCAAACGCCCAAATTCCCGTGCGGGAGTGGGTTCACCGTCGTCGGAGCCGTGAACTGAAGGGATACCCCTACCGCTGACGGCCACGGCCTTCCTTGCTTGCGTGGAAGTCCATACTTCGATTATTCTTCTAGGCTGTTAAAGCCCCAACCAGAGGCACCAAAAATGAAGTCCGAAATCCATCCGACGTATGCGACCGCGAACGTGGCCTGCGCCTGCGGAAACAAGTTCCAAACGCGCAGTACCCACTCGGAGATCCATACGGACATCTGCGCCGCTTGCCATCCGTTCTTCACCGGCAAGCAGAAGCTCATCGACACCGCCGGTCGTGTTGAGCGCTTCCGCCAGAAGTACAACAAGGCGGCTGCCGTCTGAGCATTCGCGACCGTCTCGCCGACGCGCTGCGGCGCGCCGCCGAGGTCGAGCGCGACCTACTCGATCCCAAGACCGTCAAGGACGCCAAGCTCTTGGCGTCCCTCGGTCGGGAGCACCAGCGCCTCGGCCAGGTGGTCGAGCGCGCCCGTGAACTCGAGAAGTTGGACGCGGAGCTCGTCCAGGCGCGCGAGCTCTTGTCGTTTGACGACGCCGAGATGGTGGCCGAAGCGCGGCATGAGGTCCACCGGATCGAGGCCGCGATTCCGATAGCGGAGGAGGCACTCAAGCCCCTCCTGCTCCCACCCGATCCCCTTCACGATCGCAACGCCATCGTGGAAATTCGCGCCGGCACTGGCGGCGACGAGGCGGCGATCTTTGCCGCCGATCTCCATCGGATGTACACCCGATACATCGAGCGACACGGCGGCTGGAAGATCGAGACGATCACGCATTCCGCCGGCACCCTGGGTGGCATCAAAGAGTCGATCTTCAAGGTCTCGGGTCATGAAGCGTTTGGCGCGTTGCGCTTCGAGTCCGGCGTGCATCGCGTCCAGCGCGTTCCCGCGACCGAGGCGGCGGGGCGGATTCACACGTCGGCGGCGACCGTCGCGGTCCTCCCCGAGGCCGATGAGATTGATCTCCGAATAGAAGACAAAGATCTGCGCATCGACGTCTTTCGTTCCTCCGGTCCTGGCGGCCAGAGTGTGAACACCACCGACTCGGCGGTGCGCATTACGCACATGCCCAGCGGACTCGTCGTTAGCCAGCAGGATCAAAAATCGCAACTACAGAACAAGATCAGGGCCATGGAAGTGTTGCGGTCTCGTCTCCTCGATCTGCGTATCGCCGAGCAGGAGTCCGCCCGGTCGCGGATGCGGAAGAGTCAGGTCTCCACGGGCGACCGTTCGGCAAAGATCCGTACCTACAACTATCCGCAGAGTCGCGTGACCGATCATCGCATCGGCTACACGACACACGACCTGACCGGCATCATGGACGGCAAGCTCGACGAACTTATGGACGCGCTACGCCTCGCTGACATCGAGGAGAAGCTCTCCGGCGATGCCGGCTGAGTGCGCGCGCCCCTCGTGATCCGTCTATGACCACGATCGGAGAGCTGCTCGACGCGCTGGCTGAGGAGTTCGCGCCCCCGGGCGTGCCACCCTCGCGTACCGAGGGGCGTGATCTCATCGCCGGAGTGCTCGACCAGCCGCGCTTCTGGCCCAGTGCGCACCGTGACGACCTGGTCGACCAAGCTACCGAGACCGAGATCCGCGCCGCCGCCGCGCGCCGAGCCGAGGGGATGCCGATCCAGTACGCGATTGGTCGCGCGGCCTTCCGACATCTGAGGCTCCGTGTTGACCCCCGTGTGCTCATTCCGCGGCCGGAGACTGAACTGCTCGTTGATCTCGTCCTCGCCGCGCAGGGCAACGGAAGAGGGCGGGTCGTGGATGTGGGAACCGGTTCCGGTGCGATCGCGCTCGCCCTGGCTGCCGAAGGCACGTTTGATGAGGTGCACGCGATAGAACTCTCGCCCGACGCGCTGACGGTCGCGCGCGCGAATCTCGTGGCGATTCCCGAGGAGAAGCGGTCGCGACTGCGGTTCCACGAGGGGTCGCTGCTCAAGCCGGTGCAGGGCACCTTCTTCGACGCTGTGGTGTCAAACCCTCCGTATATTTCGGTGTCTGAGCGCGGCGAGATGCCCGCGCTCGTCCGGGACTGGGAGCCGTCGATGGCGCTCTTCTCGGGGGATGGAGGGATGTGGGCGATCCGCGCTCTTGTGCCGCAGGCGGCTGCAGTGCTCGTGCCCGGCGGATTGTTGGCGATGGAAGTGGATTCGCGGCGCGCCGATCTCGCGGCCGCCGCGGTGCGGGACGATGGCCGGTTTACGGACATCGAGACTCGACTTGACTTGACCGGCCGCCAGCGCTTCGTGGTGGCCCGACGACAGGAGCAGTAATGCTGAAAGACAAGGCGGGGGAGATTGGCCGGCTGATCGGCCAGAGCACCGAGTATCAGGCGGTGAAGCGCGCCAATGAAGCGCTCACCGAGGATCGCGCGGTCGTGGCGTCCCTGAGCCGCATGGATCTGCTCCGCAATGAGGCGCAACAGATGATAGAGCAGGGCAACCAGCCGACCGAGCAGATGGAGCAGGAGCTCGACACCCTGCTCACGCAGGTACAGGGGAGCACGATCTACCAACGCGTGATCGTGGCGAACGAGAACTTCGATAAAGTGATGATGCAGGTGAATCAGTGGATCCTCGAAGGGATCAAGAAGGGCGCGACGAGCTCGATCATCACGTTGGGGTGATCGAGATGGCGCGTGGTCGGCTCGTGGTGTTTGAAGGCGGCGAGGGAGCGGGGAAGTCGACCCAGCTTCGTCGCCTCGCGGCGTCGCTCGGCGACGCGGGTATCGCGCATCGCCTCTTCCGCGAGCCCGGGGGGACGCCCGCCGGTGATCGCATTCGCGACCTGCTGCTGCACCGGAGCGAGCCGCTTGCACCGCGCACCGAGGCGGCGCTGTTCATCGCCTCGCGGGCACAGCTTGTCGCCGCCGAAGTCGTCCCGGCGCTCGCACGCGGGGAGCACGTGTTGCTCGACCGCTTCCTGCTCTCGACGTATGCGTACCAGGTGCACGGGCGCGGCCTGCCCGAGGCCGAGGTCTGCTCGGCGAACCGCATGGCCACGGCAGGGCTCGTACCCGACCTCACGCTCCTCCTCTCACTGCCACCAAGCGAAGGTCTCTCACGCGCTGGTGCGCGCGGTGGCGCCGACCGGATTGAGCGCGCCGATGCGGCGTTCCATGAGCGCGTGGCCTCCGCCTTCCGGCACTTCTCGGCCAGCGCGTGGCAGCAGCAACATCCGGAGTGCGGTGTGATCGTCGCCATTGATGCCGTGGGGAGTGAAGGTGACGTCGAGACGCGGCTGCGTGACGCGATCACTGCGCAGTTGCCTGGGTTTCTCACTGAGCCCGTCCGCGCATGAAACGCTCACGCGTCCTCGGCTCGATAGTGCTGATGCTCGCCGCCGCCTGGTCCTCCGTCTGGCTGATCCAGCGCGCGGTGCGAAGCGACGACCGGTCGGCCCAAGACGGCGCGCAGCTCCTCGAAAGCGTCATGCGCCATGTGCGGGAGAACTACGTCGAGCCCGTCGACGCCGAGCAGATGTGGGATTTCGCCGCGGTCGGCCTGCTCGACGAGCTGGGCGACCCGAACTCGGCCTATCTCACGCCGGAGCGTCTCGAGCGTCTCGATCGGAGTGCGAGCAACTCCTACGTGGGCGTCGGTTTGCAGGTTGATGTGCGCGATGGCTGGGTGACCGTGTCGCTGCCACGTGCCGGCTCGCCCGCGGAGCGGGCTGGGCTTCAGCCCGGTGATCATCTCGTCGAGGTCGATGGCCGCGCTATGCGCGGCTGGACCGTAGAGGAAGCGCGGGTCGCGTTCAGTGGTCCACCAGGATCGACCATCGCGCTCGTCGTCGAGCGCGGGAGCGGCGCGAGCGCACGGATCTCGGTGTCCCTTGAACGGACGGCGATTGTCGTTCGAGCGGTCTCTCGTGCCATGGTGCTCGACGGTGGAGTGGGGTACCTCGCCGTGTCGACGTTCAGCGACTCTACAGAAGTAGAGCTCGTGCGGACGGTGGACTCGTTACGCGCGGCTGGCGCACGCTCGATCATGCTCGACCTGCGCGGCAACCCCGGAGGGCTCCTCGTGGAGGGCGTCCATGTCGCCGACCTCTTCCTCTCTCCCGGACAGCGGATTGTGAGCACGCGCGGTCGCGTAGCGATGGCGAATGCGATTTATACCGATTCCACACCCGAACGCTGGCCCGATCTTCCCGTCGTGGTGCTGGTGAATCAACTGACGGCGAGTGCCGCGGAAATCGTCGCAGGCGCGCTGCAGGACAATGACCGCGCGCTGGTGCTCGGACGCGCAACGTACGGAAAGGGGAGCGCACAAGCGATCTATCGGCTCGTGAACGGTGCAGGAGTCTCGCTCACGAATGCGCGCTGGGTCACCCCGCTCGGACGGAGCATCGAGTATCCGCTCGCGGACGAGGAGTTACTCGCTGACGCCGAAACATCGCGTCCTCAATTTATGACGGCGATGGGACGCACCATCTTCGGCGGGGGCGGGATCGTGCCGGACGTGGTCGCTGGCGACAGCGTCGCCGACGAAGCCGAGCAGCGTTTTGTGGACGAAGTGGGCCCGGACTACGCAGAGTGGCGACGGATTGCGCGTTCCTTCGCGACCGCGCGCGTGCGCGAAGGTGCGGTGCACGACTCGCTATTTGCAGTCCCATTGGCGTGGCGCCAGCAGCTCTACGCGCGGCTCGACCGCGCGGGCGTGGCGGTGAGTGTCGTCACCTACCGTGAGGCGCACGCGGTCGTCGATCGGATCGTGGGCAACGAGGCCCTCCGGCTCGCGTTCGGTGCGGCGTACGTGCAGAGGCGCGTGGTGCGGGATGACCCCGTGGTGCAGCGTGCAGCCGGGGTCTTGCGAAAGGCGCGCTCGGCGCGCGCCGTCTTCGCCGCAGAGTAACGCCCCGCTACGGCCGGGCGCTGCCGCCGAGCATCGCGGCCTGGTCGATCACCCGTACGCCCTCTGGCGGCGTGAACGTGAACACGCCGCGCGGAAGTGATGATCCGATGCGGATGCTTGTAAACGTCAATGTGCGCACGAGTCCGGTCGCCTCCGTGAAGGCGGCGCGCCGTACCAACGCGCTCTCGGTGTCAATCCATAACGTGGCGCGCATGAATGATGCGTTCGGGGCGCGGGGCACGAGGTGCAGGGCACGCACTGTGCGGCCTTCCACCGAGGTGTCCCCCGTCGCGGTCACGGTATAACGTCGCGCAGGATCGGTCAGTACCGAGGATGCGATGTCGAGACTCGCGCCGGCAGTGCGTGGCAGCTTGAACACCTGTCCGCGCGCGGTGCTCGGCGAGTAGAGCCAGAGCACCTGTCCGTCAGACACGATGCGGTCGTCCGCGGGCTCATTAAAGCGGAACGCAAATAGCTTTGATCCTTTCTGAAAGAACTCGCCCCGGCTCAGCAGGTGTGTGCGCGTGCGCGGATTTTCCAGTTCCTGTGTGAATGCCGCCCGTAGCGTCCGCGCGCCCTTGTAGGCCCGCCCTGCTCGCTCGAGGAGTGCCACCGGAGTGGCGTCGTTGCGTAGCCCTGGCACCACGGAAGGCGTGGTGGCCGGCGTGGCCGTGTTCGACTGTGCTTGTGCTGTTGCCGTCACGAGTCCGACTGCCGCGCCGAGCATGGCTACGCCAATCGCACCGCGGATGCCGCGGCGTGCGACACCCGGGCGGAGCGTCACGCCGACGAACCTGAGATGCTGCGTCCGATCGCGTCGGCCACTCGACGCAGTTGTCGCATGGTCTCAGCGAACTGGTCAGGCGTCTGCGACTGCGCGCCGTCGCTCATCGCCTTCGTGGGTTCTGGATGCACTTCGATAATCACGCCATCCGCGCCGGCGGCAATCGCGGCACGGGCCATCGGCAGCACTCTGTCCCGGCGCCCAGTGCCGTGGCTCGGGTCGGCGACGATCGGGAGGTGCGAGAGCTGCTGCACGATCGGAATCGCGGTGAGGTCGAAGAGGTTTCGCGACGCGCTGTCGAAGCTGCGCAGCCCGCGTTCGCAGAGAATCACTTGAGTGTTCCCCTCGGCCAGAATGTATTCAGCAGAGAGCAGGAGGTCCTGAATCGTCGCCGCCATGCCGCGCTTCAGAAGTACCGGTTTGCCGATCTTACCAACCGTCTTGAGCAGCGAGTAGTTCTGCATATTACGCGCACCGATCTGCAGGCAGTCGGCGTACTCGGCCACGAGATGTGCCCCCTCGTCGTCCATTGCCTCGGTGACGATGGCTAGACCCGTCTCTCGTTTGGCGAGCGCGAGGAGCTCGAGCCCCTGCCGGCCGAGTCCTTGGAACGAGTAGGGCGACGAGCGCGGTTTGAAGGCGCCGCCTCGCAGCGCGACGGCACCGGCGGCCTGCACCGCGCGGGCCGCCGCCATGATCTGCACCTCGTTCTCCACCGAGCAGGGGCCAGCGATGACCGGCACCTCGTGGCCGCCGAACACCACCCCCGGTGCGATCGTGACCATGGTGGTCTCTGGCTTCCATTCGCGCGAGACCTGCTTGTACGGACTCGAGACGTAGATGACCTCGGCAACGCCGGGCATATCTTCGAGCGAGGCGCCGTCAATTCGCCTGTCGTTCCCCACGAGCCCAATCGCGGTGCGCTGCGCGCCCGGCATCGGCTGCGGCGTGTAGCCCCTCTCGCGGATCCACTCGCAGACACGAGCGACATCGGCTTCGGACGCAGATGGCTTCATCACGATCAGCATGCGGAGGGTCTCAGCCGGTGGCAGATGTTTCGGCGAGCGGGCCGGCGGTCTGTTCGCCGTCGTCCACGGCGCGGCCATTCATGCGCACGCTCACGAGTGAGGACACGCCAGGTTCCTGCATGGTGACGCCGTAGACCGCGTCGGCCGCTTCGGTCGTCGTGCGCGGGTTATGGGTGATGACGATGAACTGCGTCTTCTTTTTGAACTGGTTGAGCATCTTCACGAAGCGTCCGACGTTCTGGTCGTCGAGTGGCGCGTCGACTTCGTCGAGCAAGCAGAATGGACTCGGCTTCGTGAGGAAAATGCCGAAGAGGAGCGAGAGCGCGACGAGCGCGCGCTCACCGCTCGAGAGCAGGTTGATGCGCTGGGTGCGTTTGCCTCGCGGGCTCGCGTGAATCTCGATGTCGCAGTCAAGAGGCGCATCGGGGTTCTCGAGGCGGAGATCGCATTCCCCGCCACCGAAGAGCGTCATAAAGATCTCGCGGAAGTGCTCCCGCACCTGTGCGAACGTGGCCAAGAAGAGGTCGCGCGCCGTGATGTCGATTTCCTTGATGGCGGCGTAGAGTCTCACCTGGGCGTCGGAGAGGTCGGTCCGCTGGGTGGTGAGGAACTCGAGGCGTTTGGTTTCCTCCTCGTGTTCTTCGATCGCGAGCGGATTCACCGGCCCGAGCTGCTCGATCTGCTTGCGAAGCTCGTCGGCTTCGGCACGCAGCGCGTCCTCCTCCGCCTCGACGACGGTGTAGCCGGCCATCAGCTCTTCAAGCGGGCGACGCCACTCGGCCTCGAGCCGCTCCTGTACGGCGGCGCGCTTGCCTGAGAGCTCCGTGAATCGGAGCTCGGCCACGTGCAGCCTCTGCGCGTCGTCGTCGGCGGCGCGCCGAGACGTATCGAGCGCGTGATCGGCGTCGGTGAGCGCGCTGTCGGCGGCGTGGACGCCCTCCTCGGCGAGACCGAACGCCTGGTCGGCGTCCGTCTGGGTTACGCGTCGGGCGGCGATTTCCTGCTGCCAGACGGTCATCTGTTCCTCGAGGTGACCGTCCTGCTCGGCCAGAGTCGCGAGCTCCTTTGCGAGCGCTGCGAGGCGACTGACCGCGGACTCACGCTCCCGGGACAGGCGTTCGCGGCGTTCGGTCGCGACCTGGCGACGGGCTTCAGACTGCGCGTGCGCCACCTGATGAGCGGCGCGCGACTCCCGGGCCTCGTCCTGCATCTGATCGGCCGCGACCAGCAATGCGCGCGCGCCTGCGGCGGCGTCATCGGCCTCGGCGAGTCGCTGGGTCGTCGCTTCCTGGGCCGCGATACTCGACGTCACGCGCTCGCCGAGTTCATTGTGGCGGCCCGCGAGACGCTCGCGGAGCGCGACCGCATCGGCGAGTTCACGTGCGGCGCGCTCGCGGACGCGGTCGCGCTCGTTGCGCCCCTGAGCGGCCTGCGACGCGGATTGTTGTGCGGCGGCCGTCACGTCGGCGGCGTGCGAGGCCGCAGTCTCGGCGCGCACGACCTCGTCGTGCACTTCCTGCGCCGCGAACTGCACGGCGGCGCGTCGTACTTCGATCGTGCCGAGCAGTACGCGGAGATCCTCGAGCTCAGCGCGACGTCGCAGCGGGCCCGCACCTGCCTCGCGGGCCGGAAGCCAGACCGCACCACGGGCATCGACGAAGCCGTTGCCGTCGTTCGTCGCGTGCACACGGCCGAGCAGCGCCCGCACCCAGGCACCCGCGGCGCCGTTGGCGCGCACCCGCGCTCCGAGATCGTCTGGTGCACCCGACGATCCCTGGCTACTGACCGCATCGAGCGGGAGCAGGAGGAGCGCCCCCGGGTTCGCTTCGGCATGCCAGGCGCGAACAGCGTCGGCGGCGGCGCTATCACGCACCACCACGGCATGCACCGTCGCACCAAGGAAGCGTTCCACCTGCGAGGCGATCGCCGTGTCCGCTCCGATGAAATCTGAGAGCGGGCCGAGGACCGCATCGGAGCCGAACCGTTCGCGCTCACGGAGCAGGCGCGCGGCGGCGGGGGCCAGTCCAACGCGCTCGCGCTCGAGCCCTTCCAGCGCTGCAAGTTTTCCCTGTGTCGCGGTGTGTTCTTCCTCCACGCGACGTACGTCGGCCCGCGCGACCGCCTCCGCGTCGCGCGCCGCCCGCGCGGCCGCCCGGGCCTCGTCAAGCGCATTTTCGGCGGCCGCGGCCAGCTCCCGCGCGATCGCGAGTGATTCGTCTCCGGCGCCGAGCTCGCGCTCAGCGAGCGTGAGTCGGGACGACAGGGCCTCATGCTCCGTGAGCAAAGCCTCGGTTCGCTGCGCGACCTCGGCGAGCTCGCGTTCCGCGTTCTCACGTTCGAGCTCTAGACGGGGCACGCGATCGCGCAGTTCGCGTACCGCACGGTCCGCGGTGTCGGCAGCGGTGCGGGTTTCTCCGACGGTGCGGCGCGCGAGTTCCTCGGCCTCCACCTTCTCGGCGAGCGCGTTCGCTGCGGACTCGAACGCGAAGACGCACTGATGTTCGTCCTGCTGTGCGGTCTCGAACTCCCCCTGCACGCGATCGCCGAACGCGGCGCCTTCGGCCAACTCCTGCGCGGCGCGTTCGCGTCGCGTGAGCGCGTTGCGGTGGCGTTCCTCGGCCACCGCGAGCTGCTGCTGCAGTTCAAGCACTGCCTGGCGCGCGTGTGCCGCCACGGTTGCGCGTTCATGGCGTGCGGTCTCGGCCGCCGCGCGCGCGGCATGCGAGGTATCACGCGCGACTTCGGAGTCGCGCACGGCCTGTTGCGCGGCCGGGAGTGAGGTACGCAACGTCACGAGCTTTGACTCAAGTCCCGCGAGTTCCTCTTGCCACGACGCCATCTCCTGCGCCGCGAGCGTGAGCTCAACGGCAAAGCGCCGTGTGATGATCTCCGCATGGCGCTCGGCGCGACGGCGCTGGCGTAGCAGCGAGCGAACCTGAGTCTGCACTTCTGAGGTGAGGTCGTCGATGCGCAACAAGTCGGCGCGCGTTGCCTCGAGCTGACGCTCGGTGCTCCGACGACGGTCGCGGTAGAGCCCGACGCCGGCGGCTTCCTCGAAAAGTTCGCGCCGATCGTCTGGGCGGTCCGAGAGCAGGGCGTCGATCATCCGGCTCTCGATCACCACGCCGGAGTCGGCGCCGAGTCCGGTGCCACGCACGAGGTCGTGAATGTCGCGCAGGCGACAGGGCGACCGATTGAGGAAGTATTCGCTATCCCCCGACCGCGATAGGCGGCGGGTGATCACGACCTCCTTGAATGGAACCGGGAGTGCGCCGTCGGAGTTCTCGAAGTGCAACGAGACCTCGGCGATGTTCACCGCGCGTCTCGCCGAGGATCCTTGAAAGATCACTTCTTCCATCTTCGCGCCACGCAGTAGACGCGCGCGCTGCTCGCCGAGCACCCAACGCACGGCGTCCGAGACGTTGGACTTTCCGCAGCCGTTGGGTCCGACGATCGCCGTGACCCCGGGCTCGAAGGTTAGGAACGTCGGATCAGCGAACGACTTAAAACCATGCAACTCAAGCTTGGTCAACCGCACTTAGAACATTCTCCCGGTTCGGAAGGCCAGCACGGGCGCGACGCCGATGTCGCGAAGCGACAAGGCGAGGAGCACGGACTGGCCGGGTGTCTCGAACGCGCCCGCGAAGAGGCTGGCGTGTCCGTCGTCCTGCAGTAACGCATACGCGGAGATGCCGCGGCCCGCCCACTGCGCGATTGCCGCAGTCCTCTGCTCCGGTGGCATCCGCTCGACGAGCTGCAGCGCGTACGGCGCACGCAGCACGCGTCCCATTTCGATTCGCACGAGCCCCCGATCCCGCAACATCGCCAGAAAGGAATCTGCTTCTGCTCGCAAGAGCCACGCGCCGGTCAGGGCGCGGTACCACGGCCGTCCGTCCGCGCCAAGCAGGACAGCGGTCAGAGTCGGCGCAGGTAGAGCGATCCCCCGTACTACCAGGCCGGAATTTGCACCCGTGTGGGTATTCGCCGCTACGAGTTCGACGGTGAATCCTGTGGCATTCGTCGAGTCGGCGGGGTTGACAACTGTGCCGAGGGTGATCGTGTCGGCCGTGCTCTCGTGGGGGTCCGTCAGGGCCGAGTCGGGCATACGCCCGACGGAGTCTGCTAACGCCGCCGCGGCGGTTGCTGCCGTTGCCATTGCTGCCGCCGGTGCCGCTGCCGCAATCGTGGCACGACGCGAGGCTTCGCGCGCGCGGCCGCGCAGGGCCACGGAGCCCCACCCCCCGGCGCCGAGCAGGGCGATCACGGTCAGCGTCCGCACGATTCGCGAACGGCGCCGACGCGTCCACGAGGGTGCGGGCATGGGCGGCCGTTCATGGAGCGGCCCGACGGGGAGCAGCTCTGGCTCTGGCCGATCGATGATCGCGAGCAGCGGGAACGTTCTGGAGAGCACCGGGGGGAGGTCCACGGCGACGACGCCGTCCGCTGCGTGGACCAACGCCTGGAGACCCGGCGCGTTCGCGGCGACGACGATCAATAGGAGCGCGTCGACCTCGCGGAACCCCGCGACCAGACGCGGCCAGCGTGCACTCTCCAGCACCAGTCGGTCCCCGATCCCGAGTCCCCCGGACGGCAGAATGAAGATCCGTTCGTCCTTCGAGAGCGGGCGCGCGATTTCGGAGATCGGCAGGCCATCGCGGATGCAGTCGAGGAGCCCAAGCGCAGGCGTGCCCGCGTTCGCGGACTCGCCGAGCGCCGCAAGCCCGCCGACGAGATCGGCGATCGCTACCCGCCGTTCGCCGCGCTGCCCGCCGGCAATCGCGAGCGCAACGAGGGCCGCGATCTCGGGGTCGCGGCCGATCACGAGCGCCGCGGCGACCTGGTCGAGCGCCTCGGCGGTTCGCGCGCCCTCGGCCGCCCAGGCGTCGGGCGGTACCGGGGCGTGAATCACGGAGTGCCTTCGAAGACCCAGTAGGGCAGGCGCGACGCGATGCCAGCGCGCTCAGCATCGTCGCGCGCGTCGAACGGCCCGAGCACCACGCGCCAGATCGGGATGCCGTCGCGCGTGCCCGCGATCACCCGCGCCGTGCGCCCGGCCACCTGGATCCGTTCGGCCATCTCGTTCGCTCGCGCCTCGCCGAGGAGCGTCGCGAACGACACGGACCAGATCTCCCTCTGCCGGGCGCCGGACGGGATCGGCACCCGCGGCTTCTCCTCGATCGGCGGAGGCAGCGGTGGGCTCGTCACGTTGCCAGTGCGTGCCGCTATCATCGCGTTGAGCGCGCTCTCGGCGGCGGCAGAGTCGGCAGCGTTCTCTTCGAACGCCACCGGTCTGTCGAGACCGGCCGCGCGCGGACGGAAACCGTTCCAGCGCACCTGCAGCCATCGATCGTTTGCACCGTCAGTGTAGCGCAGTCGCTCGCGCCCAGACTCGGCGTCCACATGCACGACGTCGGCGCCGCGTGCGACGAGGACTCGGCCATCGGGCGTCACGAGCGGCAGATCGTCACGCCATTCTCCGGCGAGGCTCGAGATCACGCGCGATGTGCCGATCGAGACGACGTGGATCGAATCGGACGCCGCGACGCGCACCAGCAGATACCTCCCGTCAGGATCTATGCGCATCGCAAGCGCTGGAGCCGGCAGCGCGATGCGGCTGATCTCTCGTTCGGTGAAACGGTCGATCACACGCAGCGCGCGCTTTGGTGTCGCCACGAAGAGGCGATCGCCGCTCGGGGTCGCCTCGATCGCGGTGACTTCGGCGTTCAGGCGCACGACGAGGGCGCGCGTGAGGTCGCGTGTTCGGAGGGCGATGATGCCGCTGTCGGTCACGAACCAGAGCCGATCGCCGATCGCTGTTCGGAGTACGGCGCTGCTCGCCGGAATATCGATGGAGTCGGTCACGCGCGACTCGGGCGGGATGATGCGCGTGGCCCGTGTACGGCTTGTGCCGTTCTGGACAATGATCAGCGCGCCGTCCGGAGTCGGGACAATCTCATCGGCCCGATGGGGTGGCTTCCAACGCCAGGTCCCCACCGAGGTCAGTCGAAGGATGCTCCCCTGCGGATCGAGACCGAAGACTGACCCCCCCTCGGTCCGGACGACGCCGGCGAGCTGTGCGCTGTCGAGCGTTTCCACCGAGCCCAGTCGAAGGTCGATCGAGTAGGTGTTCCCGTCGGTGCCCCGTCCGAGCACGAGACTTTGAAACTCATCAAAGCCGATGAGGGCTTCGGTCGCCGGCGCGCTGGCGATCGAAGCCCAGAGGACGCTGTCGCGTCCCGCCCGATAGGCCCGCGCGACGCCTCCCGCGCCTGGCACCCGCAGGAGGATGGCGTCCGCGCCAACGCCGGTCGGTACCGACGTCGCGGTGAGACGCGTCTCGCCGCAGGCGGCGACGGCGAGACAGAGAAGGAGTCGGGTGGCGCGCACCCTTGCAATCTATCCGGGCGGGGGCGTTAGAACGACTGTCCGAGCGTCCACGACCAGTACCCGCGGTTGATCGATCCGTCGCGTGGCACCGAATAATCCCATCGCAGTAATGCAATGTTGAACAGATTAACGCGAATCCCGACGCCATAGCTACGCAGGGCATATCGCTCCTGCGCGAAGTCGTAGTTGTCCGGGCGCGCGAACGAGAGGGTCTGGCCCGCCGACCAGGCCATACCGAAGTCGTAGAAAATGAGGCCGTCCACCGGTGGCAGTGAGATCGGGAAGAGGCCGAGATCGATGCGGCGTGCGAGCGGGAATCGCAACTCGAGGTTCGCAAACGCGATGCGGCTACCGAGGAGCTGCGAGGCGGTACACGCCGAGGGGTTCTGCGCCGACGCGCCACAGTCCCCCGAGTAGTACTCGCGGTCGTAGCCTCGGATGAAGTCTGGTCGTCCGATGTACTGCGGGAACTCGCTCTCGTCCGGACCCACCTTGACGTTCGCCGACAGGCGCGTGGCGAGTGTGAGGAAGTTGAAGAGCAGTGCGTCGTAGCGGCGGTAGTCGACCGTATAGTTGGTCCACGCGACGTTACCCAGGATGCGCTCGATGCCAAAGCGGTAGCGCTGACCGTAGATGCCGCCGGTCGCTCCGAAGAGGGAGTTGTCCTTCACGTAGGCGACGAACGGCGACGCGTAGTTCATGGACTGTTCGTTCACGATGGAGTCGAGGTAAAACTCGGTCGCGTAGCCTTGGTTGTAGTCGATACCTCGGCTGATGAACATCGCCGCCCGGTCGATGTTGTTGACCGATGCGCCGTACTCGAACCGCGCGAAGCGATTGAGCGGATAGATCCCGTTGGCAAAGAGATTGCGCATCACGTAGCGCGAGAGGACCTGCGTCTCGACGAACTGGCCGCCCCCCCCAGTCTGGTAGCCACCCGCGTAGAAAAAGTAGGGCTGTTGGGCGAGGCCAGCCTGGTACTGGAAGCGGCCACCAAGGTTTGAATACTCGGCGTAGAGCTGTGCCTCGCTAACGCGGCCATTGAGGCCACCGGAGAGTACGAGTCGTTTGTTCCCCACCAGATCCGCGAGGACGATGGCCGTGCCGCCATACACGCCCCGGCCGAAGTTGTCCTGCGCGTAGCCGACGGACGGTCGCATGACGTATTCCGGGCGCAGCGCACCGCGGTAGGGTTCGGCCTTGAACGTCGCGGGGTCGGGGAGCGAGAGCGTCGCGCTGTCGAGGAGCGCCGCGATCGAGAGGCCAGAACTCTCGGAGCTCGGAAGGACGCCGGCATATCGCAGTCCATCACCGGAACGGTAGGCGGCACGGCGACGTGGGTTCGCGTCAGCCAGGTCAAGCGTTTTCCTGTCCGCGATGCTGTCCGATATCGCCCGGGTTACCGCACCGACCTGGGCTCCTGCGCGAGCAGTGTCAGCGACCGCGGCCGGAACACCCGAGTCGCTCGGGAGGGCGCCGCCCACCGCCATCACCGCCGTCGGGAGGCGGAACGGGTCCTTCTTGAGTTGGCGCGGATTCACCAGACTCCAGATCGTGAAGTCGCCGTCGTCGTGGTACGTGAACGCCAGCTTGTCCGCTTCGCGCGCCCACGACATCGCTGGGCTGTTTTCCGTCACCGAGAGGACGCCGCCGACGAACTTCGTGAGCTGAAAGTGCTCCTGCTCGGCGAGGTCGTAGAGGAAGATCTGGGAGATTCCCGTGCGATCGGAGATGAACGCCAGTGACTGCCCATCGGGCGCCCACATCGGATTGAGGTTCTTGCCGTCCTGGCCTGGGATCACCGTCGCCACACCCAACTCGATGTCGTACAGGCTCACTCGCCACGGGCCGAGGTTGAGCGACGCGAGGTCGGTCTGCGGACCGCGTTCGCTCACGAACGCGATCTGCCTCCCGTCGGGCGACCACTGCGGCATGAGGTCCCCGTAGGGATCGTCGGTGAGCTGCGTGAGGTTCGTCCCGTCGGCGTCGATGACGTAGAGATCGGAGAGCCCACCCTGGGTGCCGCTAAAGACAATCTTGCGACCGTCCGGCGAGAAGCTCGGACCGATCATCGTCTGGAGCGGCGTATCGATCCGGCGCGCCACACGCTTGCGGCGCATGTCGTACAGGTACAGGACGTCCTTCCCCTGGCGTTGTGCCGTGAAAGCGAAATAGCGGCCGTCAGGTGAGAACGCGCCTTGCGAATAGGCGTAGCGCAGCTCCTCGAACTCCGGATCGAGGGTGCTCTTCGTGAGACGCTTGAGACGCTTGCCGGTGGTCGCGTCGGCAAGGTAGAGGTCGAGAAAGACCTCTGCGCGGAGGAGTGATCCCGTCGAGATGTACGCGATCTGCTTGCCATCGGGCGAGAGCACGGGGGCGACGTAGATTGGGACGATGCCGCCGGTGCGACGCTCGTTCAGGAGCGGGCTCGCGACACGACGCGGACGCTCCAGGGTCGCGACCTGTGGCAAGTACCGGCCCTGCACATCTTCTTTCCACTCCTCACCGAGATCCTCGAGATCGAGGCTCGTGTACCGCAGGAATGCCTTGTCGATGCCGAGGCTTGGCGACGCCTGCATAATCTCCCCGATCACTTCATCCCCCCACCGACGGGCGACATACTGCCAGATCGCTTCGCCGAAGCGGTACGGGAAGTATTGACCTGGCTGCTCGGTCATCTCCTCGACGCTCGGGATGTCGCCGTTGAGGGCGGCGTCCCGCATGACCGCGTCAGTGTAGGCGTGGCGTGGGCCGATCGACAGGTATTCAGCCATGCCTTCGATGAACCAGAGCGGCGGGTCGACCGACGCGAGTTGCTGCAGTCCGCTCCCGGCGCGTCCCTGCGCGAAAATATCGTACTGGAAAACATGCACCATCTCATGAGCGAGCACATGCTCGGCCTCGCCGAGGTCGCCGGCGAAGAAGAACATGTTGCGCTGCCGGAGCGCGTCGGTCACACCCCCGGTGCCCTCGCCGAGGTCGCCGGTGACGTTGTTCTGTGCGAACTCGGTACGCGAGCCGAAGATAATGATCGGCTTGCGCTCTTTAAATTCGTGCCCGAGCACGCGACTCAGTCGGGCATAGGTGCGCTCCGCCATCATCCCCGTATAGCGGGCGGCATCTTCGAGCGCCGGATAGAAATGGACGTCGAAGTGCTCGGTCTTGAGCACCTGCCACTTGAACTGCTGGAACTGGACCTGATTCTGTCCGAAGTAGCTCCCCTGCGCCGCGAGCGGGGCCGTGGCTGCGGTGGCGGTGGCAAGGATGATGAGGCGGGCGAGACGCATCGTGCAGACTCCCTAGGGGGAAACGGAGACAGTCTGGGCGTCGCCCCAGAGCCGTTCGAGCTGATAGAACGTGCGCAACGCGGGATGAAACACATGCACGACGAAATCGACGTAGTCGAGGAGGACCCAACGACCGCCATCGAACCCCTCGACCGACTGGACCGTCGTGCCATCACGCTGCAGCGCCGCGATGACGTGCTGCGCCGTGGCGCGCACATGCGTGTCGGAGGTCCCGCTCGCGACGATGAAATAGTCGGTCATGTCGGTCACCTCGCGAAGGTCGAGTAGCACGACGTCATTGGCCTTGCTGTCCAGCAAGACGCTGGCGGCGTGGCGAGCGGAGCGAAGCACGTCAGGTGCGGCGGTGACCATCGATTTCGTGAAGGGCGTTTTATGGAGCGAACCCGCAGTGAGCCGAAAGGTTCCGGCGAGGGCGCCTTCGCGCAAGCGCTGTCCTCCTCGACCGCCCGAGGATACCTGGTCCGACGCGAGGGGAACGACAAAGGCGGCCCCCGTCAGGAGCCGCCTTTGTCGTTCCGTCTGAGCCAACAGCACTCAGGCCTTGATGACCCAGACCTTAATCTCAGGCTTCACGTCAGCGTGCAGGCGAATCGCCACCTTGTAGACGCCGAGCGCCTTGATGGGTTCGTGCAGGTCGATCATGCGCTTTTCGACCTCGGTGAACCCCTGCGCCTCGAGCTGCTGGACGATGTCGGCCGTCGTCACCGACCCGAAGAGCTTGCCTTCCTCGCCGACCTTGGCCGAGAAGGTCAGGGAGACCGCCTCGAGCCGCGTGGCAACCGCCGAGGCGACATCGCGACGTGCGTTCTCGGCCGCCTCGAGGCGCCCCTTCTCCTGTGCGATACGCTTCCTGTTCCCCGGGGTCGCCTCATAGGCGATGCCGCGCGGGAGCAGGAAGTTGCGGCCATAACCGTTAGAGACGTCCACGATCTCGCCGGGATGTCCGAGCTTGTCCACAGCCTGCCGAAGGATCACTTCCATTGTTCACTCCAAACGTTGGGATCGTAGCCGCGACGCGCGGCGCCAATCGAACCAGGTATCGCCGAGTCCCAACCCGGCGGACACGACTACGACGACCGGCCAGAAAATGACGGAGAACAGGAACAGGGCCACCGTCATTACCCGACCAGGCGCTAGGAACCAGACCAGCACGCCCAAGCCGCGTAACGCGAAGAGGACGCCGAAAAACAGCAGGAGATTGAGCCCCGCGTCGCGCATCGCTCCGAGGAGCGGCAGTGCCACCAGCGTCAATCCAGCCACCATCCCCCAGACCAGTCCATCGCTGAACCGGAACTCTCGGAGCCGCGCGAGCGGCGGGCCCAGTCGGGCTCGCCCCACGCGGTGGTAGACCGCCCAACCAATCGCCAGCACTGCCAGCGACTGCAACGCGAACAGGGCAGGGTAGAACCGGAGTGCGACGCGCGGCAGGTCGGTGAGCTGCTGCGCCACCGTCTCCGAGTAGACCCCCCAACCCGGCGACTTCTGGACTAACTCGGTCCAGTCAGGCGTCGCGGTCAGGGACTCCCATTCCCGCGTCGCTTCAATTGCGCGACGCCCAACCTCACCCTGTACGAGCAGAGCCGCGCCCGCGAGCCCGCCGGGCACCACCGCCAGTATGGCCAGCCCTAGAAGCAGGGCAGCCGCCAGCGAGATGAGCGCCTTGGAGAGAAAATGTTCTCCCACTCCAGAGGCTGCGGTGACACCAAACGTGAGCGCTAGCAGGACCGCCCATCCGCGTGCAAGGTCGAGGAAGAGGCCGGGAGAACCCGGCGACTGCCAGACCACCAACACGGCGAAGATCGTCCAGAGGACCGCGATCGGGAGTTTCCCCCCGAGCCGCCACCCAGCCAACGCGCTCGCCGCCGTCACCGGAGCGAGCAGGAGCAGGGCATCCTCTACTGGGACCACCACCCGAACCGCCGAGAGCGTGGACACCAGCACCAACAACAGCACGCCGAGGATTGGGCCCCACCATCCCCGCTCCTCTGCGGGGGTCGTGCCCTCGGCCTCAGTCACGCCGCCTCTACTGTCCAGACTGGGTACGAATGTACGGAATGAGCGCCAGGTACCGCGCTTTCTTGATCGCCCGCGCCAGCTGACGCTGGTGACGGGCATCCACTCCGGAGAGACGGCTCGGGAGGATCTTCCCGGTGTCGGTCACGAAGCGGCTCAGGAAGCGCTCGTCCTTGTAATCGATGAAACGGATACCCGCCTCGGTCACGGGGCAGGTCTTCTTGGGTCGGCGCATGGTCTAGTCCTCGTCGTCGTCGTCGTCGCCATCACGCGCGCGGCGCGCCGCGAGCTGCTCTTCGGTCATCGGCGGAGCGCCGAGCTCGTGCTCGTGCACCGAGATGAGATAACGGATCACGCTGTCGTCGAGCTTGAGCGAGCGCTCGAACTCCGGCAGGGCCTTTCCCTCGGCCGAGAACCGCGCGACCACATAGTAGCCGGTGTCCTTTGAGCCGATCTTGTAGGCGAGCTGACGGCGACCCCAGATGTCGAGCGTGATGGGGTCCGTGGTGCCGAGAAGGGCGTGGTGCTTCTCCAGCTTCTCAGCGATGGCGGTGTCTTCGAGTACAGAATCGAAGATGTACACCGCCTCGTATGCACGAGACAATGCGGCAATCCTCCCTTTGGTCGTGATCGCCTCCTGCGGGTTGCCTACGCAGGAGGAGAGTGGCGTTCGGAGATGTCGGCCTCGGTGCCGGACACGGGAACGCCATATGTGGAAAGCCCCGCAACCTACCGCTTTTTCAGGGAGTAGTCAAGCGGGCCATGGCCTGCTCCGCAGCGACGTACCCGAAACTCGCGCTAGGGCCGGTCGCGAGCACCTGCGCCCACGCAGCGCGCGCCTCAGCGAACCGCCGGTGCGCCGCATGCCACTGGCCGATCCCATTGCCGATGGTCTGTTGCTCCAGCGTCGAGGCCCCCGAGGGCAGGAGTGCGGATTCTGGCAGGTCACCCTTCATCCAGAGCAGTAACCGATGGTAGCTGCCGTTCTCGATCACATCCCAGTTCGCCTTCACGGCTGCCAGGGCGGCGGCGACCCCCTCCTCGCGCTTGAGGTGCGCCAGCGTAAGCACGAGCCAGAAGGCCGATGCGACGTGCGTGTCGACGTTGGCGGCCAGGCGCACATCCTCTTGCCAGATCGGCAGCGCCTGCGCGTACGCTCCCGTCACGAAGTAGGTCAGCGCCAGGTGGTATCGGATATTGGAATGCAGCGTGCTCGTCGGAATGCCGCGCGCATTGGGTTGGCCGTCCGGCTCGACCTCGTCGGGTTCGACGAGCACGACGGCGCGTGCCTGTTCGAGGTCGGCTATCGCCCAGGAGAATCGCCGCAGGGAGAGATAGCGATGCCCGCGATGGCGGAGCAGCCGGGGCTCGTACGGACTGAGGCGCAGTCCGGCCGTGTAGACGTCAATCGCGGCTTGGAAGGCGCCGGTGTAGCCGAGTCGGCGACCATACCAGATGATCGAGTCCACGTTCTCGGGGTGGCGCTCCCACGCGGCATGGGCCGCGGAGAAGGCAGCGGTCGGGTCGGTCTGCGCGCCCAGCGGCGCCGCACAGGCGCAGAGGGTCGCCGCAGTAACAAGCCACCGCCGGGAGGGCAGACGTAGTCCATGCATAGTCAGGATGAGTGCGAAGGGTTGGTCGGCGAATCTAGACTAGCCCCCCTCCCGGCCGCCAGCACCCCCAGACGCGCGCTAGACGTTGAAGCGAAAGAGCAGCACGTCACCGTCCTGCACGACGTACTCCTTCCCTTCACTTCGAACGGCCCCCTTCTCTTTGGCCCCCTTCCACCCGCCGAGCGCGATAAACTCGTCGAAGCTCACCGTCTCCGCACGGATGAAGCCGCGCTCGAAGTCGGAGTGGATGACGCCCGCCGCCTTCGGTCCCGTGTCCCCGCGATGAATCGTCCAGGCGCGGACTTCCTGCTCACCGGCGGTGAAGTACGTCTGCAGTCCGAGCAGGTGATAGCCGCCGCGGATGAGGCGGTCGAGGCCTGCCGACGCGAGGCCGAGCGACGACAGGAACTCGTTCCGGTCGTCGGGAGCGAGTTCGGCGAGTTCCATCTCGATCCGCGCCGAGAAGGTGACGACCTCGGCGGGCTCGTGATCGGCGGCGATCGCGGCGCGAAGCGCCTTCACGTGGGGTCCTTCCTCGCCTGTGAGCTCGGCGTCGGTGACGTTGGCCGCGTAGAGAATCGGCTTGAGCGTCAGGAGCTGCAGCGGCTTCATGAGCGCGCGCTCCTCTGGGGAAAGCACGACGTGCCAGAGGGCCTTGCCCTGCGAGAGCGGCGCAAAGGCCTTCTCAAGCGCAGCGGCCTCGGTGGCCGCCTCTTTGTCTCCCGTCTTGGCAGCGCGCTTGGCCTTGTCGAGACGCTTTTCAACGACGGCGAGGTCGGCGAGCGCGAGTTCGAACTCGATCGTCTCGCGATCGCGGGCCGGGTCTACCGAGCCGTCAACGTGGATGACGTCGAGATCGTCGAAGCAGCGAACAACATGAACAATCGCGTCCGTGTCGCGGATATTCGACAAAAACGCGTTGCCGCGACCTTCGCCGTTGCTCGCGCCCTTCACGAGGCCAGCGATGTCGACGAACTGGACGGCGGCAGGCACCGTGCGCTCGGGAATCACGACTTTCGCCAACGCATCAAGGCGGGTGTCGGGCACCGTGACGACCCCAATGTTGGGGTCGATGGTGCAGAAGGGGTAGTTCGCCGCTTCGGCCTTGGCGGCGGTCAGCGCATTGAACAACGAAGACTTACCGACGTTCGGTAGTCCGACGATTCCAAGACTCAACATCAGATGCAGGGTGTGAGGTGTGAGGAGAAAGATAACCGTAGGCCGGAGGCGGATGACGCCGACGAGGTGGGCTCGGCACCCGGTATCCCTTCCGATCGCACCAGGGCCGCTACGCGAGGAACCAGGGCGCCAACACGAGTGAGACAACGCTCATCAGCTTGATGAGGATGTTCATGGCTGGTCCCGAAGTATCCTTGAACGGATCGCCGACGGTGTCGCCGACAACCGCCGCCTTGTGCACCTCCGAGCCCTTGCCGCCGAGCAGGCCGCCCTCGATCATCTTCTTCGCGTTGTCCCAAGCACCCCCGGCGTTGGCCATGAAGAGCGCCAGCATCACGCCGGTCACGGTCGCGCCGGCGAGCAGGCCGCCGAGCGCCTTGACGCCGAGGAGCTTGCCAACGAGCACCGGTACCAGGACCGCCGCCACACCAGGCAGAATCATCTCCTTGAGCGCGGCGGTGGTCGAGATGTCAACGCACCGAGCCGAGTCGGGCTTCACGCCCGGCTTCCCTTCGAGCAGGCCGGGGATCTCGCGGAACTGGCGACGGACCTCCTCCACCATGCCCTGCGCGGCTCGTCCGACCGCGGTCATCGTCTGCGCACCGACAAAAAATGGCATCACGCCGCCGAGGAAGAGGCCGATCACAACCATTGGGTCGATAAGGTTGAGCCCGACCTTGTCGAGGCCGACCGCAGAGGCATAGGCGGAGAAGAGCGCGAGAGCGGTCAGGGTCGCCGATCCGATAGCGAAGCCCTTGCCGATCGCCGCGGTGGTGTTGCCCAGTGCATCGAGGCTGTCGGTAATCTTGCGCACCTCTGGTCCGAGGCCGCTCATCTCGGTGATGCCGCCGGCGTTATCCGCGATCGGGCCGTAGGCGTCGACCGACATGGTCACACCGACCGTGGCGAGCATCCCGACGGCGGCGATGGCGACGCCGTAGAGGCCGGCGCCCCAGACCGAGACGTAGATCGCGCCGCAGATGAGCAGCACGGGGATGATCGTGGATTCCATCCCGACGGCGAGGCCGGCGATGATGTTCGTCGCCGCGCCGGTCTTGGAGGCGTGGGCAATCCGCACCACGGGACCAGCGGCCGTGTAGTACTCGGTCACCAGGCCGATGGCGACGCCGGAAATGGTGCCGGCGAGTACCGCGATCCAGGGTCCGAGCACGGGGAAGACGCGACCCTGCTCGAGGTCGACCATCCCGAGCGGGAACTGCACGGTGAGCCAGTAAGCGAAGACGAGAAAGAGTCCAGCCGCGATCAACGTGACCCGGCGCAGTGCGTGCGCCGGGTTGCCCCTGGCGAGCAGGCGCATGAGGACGATGCCGACGAGCGATGCCACCAGCCCGGCGGCCACGTACGCGACGGGCAGCATGACGCTCGCGAGGCGCGTGGCGTCGGGGATGAGTCGCGAGGTGGACGCGAGGGCAATCGTGGCAATCACCGCCCCGACGTACGACTCGAAGATGTCGGCGCCGAGGCCGGCGACATCGCCGACGTTGTCGCCGACGTTGTCGGCAATCGTCGCGGGGTTGCGCGGATCATCCTCGGGGATGCCCACCTCGACCTTGCCAACGAGGTCGGCGCCGACATCGGCGGCCTTGGTATATATGCCACCGCCGACGCGGGCAAAGAGGGCAATCGAACTCGCCCCCATCGCGAAACCCGAGATGATCTCGCCGAACGACTTGAAGCCAGTCGTGCCGAGCAGTTCCCGCTGCCAGATGAAGATCGAGGCGATGCCGAGAAGGCCGAGGGCGGCTACTGCCAGGCCCATCACGGCGCCCCCGCTGAACGCGATCCGGAGCGCCGCGGACTGCCCGCTCGTGCGCGCCGCCTCGGACGTCCGCACATTCGCCTTGGTGGCCGCCGACATACCGATGTAGCCGGCGGCGACTGAACAGAGGCCGCCGACCACGTATGCGATACCGGTGGGCACGTTGGTCGCCCACGCGAGGAGTCCGGCGACGACGAGCAGGAATGGCAGGAGTACGGAGTATTCGCGCTTGAGAAAGGCCATGGAGCCGAGATGGATCTGCTCGGCAATCTCCTGCATGACAGGCGATCCTGCGGGCTGACGAATGATGCCGCGATAGGTCAGGTAGCAGGCCACGAGGCCGGCCCCACCGATGACAAGGGAGTAGGTCGTCAGGGTCTCAAGCATGGGTGGGGAGTCGAGGGTGTTCCGTCAAGGCGACGATGATGCCCGAATCAGCGATTGAACAGGTTCATGACCTTCTCGATCCCGTCGGCGGTCCAGCGCCGCAGGCCCTCCTCGAAGGTGGGGAGTAGCGTGCGGACGGACGCGCGCTCGCCCTTTCCGAACGCGCTCAGGACGTAGTCGGCGAGATCACCGATGCGCCGCTCTGGGTCATCGGGGCCGACGCCGACGCGGAGTCGCGCATAGTCCTGGGTCTTGAGCACCTCTTCGACGCTCTTCAGGCCGTTGTGTCCGCCCGCGGATCCCTTGGCGCGAAATCGATAAGCTCCCACGGGCAACTGGACCTCGTCCGAGACCACGAGCAGGTCGTTGGCCGCGGCCCAGAATGGACGCCGGATCCAGGGCTTGAGGACCGCCCCGGAGAGATTCATGAACGTTTGCGGTTTCACCAGCCGCACTTTCACGCCGTCGACGACGCCCGAACTGGTCAGGGCCTCGCCGTCTCTGCGCCAGCTGTCCGTTCGCCATGAATCGGCCAGGTGATCGAGGACCTGCCAGCCGACGTTGTGGCGTGTATCCGCATACTCCTTGCCCGGATTGCCGAGACCGACGATGACCTTCATCGCGAGCCCCGGCGCACCGAGTGAAGGAGCGACTTACTTCTTGGCGGCAGCCGCAGCCTCTGCGTCGGCCTTCGCCTTGCGGATGAGCTCCGGCTCCGAGGCGCTGGCGACGTCGGCCGCAACGACGGCGACTTCGACCTTCGGCGGGGCGCAGACGCAGATCGTCGCGCCGGCATCCGTCTCGAGTGTCACGCCCGCGGGGAGGACGACGTCGCCCGCGTGGATCGAGTGGCCGATCGTCAGTGCGGTCACGTCGACGACGAAGTGATGCGGGATGCCCGACGGATCGCAGGTGACCTGCAGCTCGTGCAGCGTCTGGTCGAGCATGCCGCCGCCGAGGCGCACGCCATCGGGAACGCCGGAGAACAGGAGAGGCACCGGGACTGTGATCTTCTCACCGGCCACGAGTTCCTGGAAGTCGACGTGCACGATCTGCTTCTTGAACGGGTGGCGCTGGATCTCACGGATGAGCGTGGCGACCGTCTTGCCCTCGATGGTCAGGGCGATGACGGTGCTCTGGTACGAGTGCTTTTCCAGGAGCAACTGGAGCGGGTGATGCTCGAGGACGAGCGACTGCGCCTCGCGGGCATGCCCGTAAATGACGGCAGGAACCTGACCGGCAGCGCGAAGCTTGCGGGCGACGCCCTTGCCGGTATCGGTGCGAATGGTGGCGGAGAATGGAACGGAAGCCATGAGAACCTCGATCGGATTATCGCGCGCAACGTGGGTTCCCGGTGATTCCGGCCCGGCGGCGCGCTGAAGTAAAACGGAGGAAGGGGAACGTACGAATGATCAACGCAACATCGGTCATCGTGCCTTCGCCATTTCCGGTCCTGCGTACGGCACCTCCAGACAGCCCATCAATACTCGTTCTCACCTACACCGTCAGGTTCGACCTGCTTCACTCGAAGAGCGAGCTCACGCTCTGATCAGAATGGGTGAATCGAATCGCCTTCGCCAGGAGGTCCCCAACGCTCAGTACGGTGAGTTGGGGGAACCGGCGCGACTCGGGAATCAGGATGGTGTTTGTGACGGCGACTTCTTTGATTGGCGCATTGGCGAGCCGCTCGACGGCGGGGCCGCTGAGCAGCGCGTGCGTGGCGCAGACGTAGATGTCGCGGGCGCCGAGATTCTTCAGGGCGCGGGCGGCTTCTGAGATCGTCCCCGCCGTGTCGATCATGTCGTCGGCCAGCAGGCAATCCTTGCCCTCCACCTCACCGACCACGTTCAGCACTTCGGCCACATTCGCCGCCGGACGACGCTTGTCGATAATTGCCAGCGACGCGTTGAGTCGCTTGGCAAAACCCCGGGCCATCTTCGCGGCGCCCACGTCGGGCGCGACGACGACGAGGTCCTGTAGTTTTTTCTTGCGGTAGTGCGCCGTGAACACCGGCGCGGCGTAGAGGTGATCTACGGGGATGTCAAAGAACCCCTGTAGCTGATGGGCATGAAAGTCGACGCCGAGGACGCGATCGGCCCCAGCGCGCATGATCATATTCGCGATCAGCTTCGCGCCGATCGCGACACGCGGCTGGTCCTTGCGGTCCTGACGGGCGTAGCCGTAGTACGGGAGGACGCAGGTGATGCGCGCCGCCGACGCCCGCCGCGCCGCATCAACCAGCAGTAACAGCTCCATCACGTTTTCGGCTGGCGGGTTCGTCGACTCGACAATGAATACGTCGGCGCCGCGCACATTTTCGTCGAGCCGAACGAAGACCTCGCCGTCAGCAAATCGCGAGACCGTCGTCTTGCAGAGTTCCGCGCCCAACGACTTGCAGATCTCATCAGCGAGCGGCTGGTTGGCCGTGCCAGTGAGCACACGAAAACCGTGGATGGGGACTGCCAATCCGTCCATGTCGGGGAGTCGTCAGGGTCACGCGCGCCAGAGGGTAGCAACCCCGGCCAGCGTGGCCGGGTCCCCTTCTCACGAGCCTTTCAAGCTAGCCACGAAGGCGCTTCAATGGCAGGGGGCGCGTCACCGGATCGTCCGTGGCCCGCCCGGCATTGCCCCTGGTGGATTCGAACCACCATTCGCCGCTCCAAAGGCGGCTGTCCTGCCATTGGACGAAGGGGCATCAGGCGCGCCTGCGCGGGCCGACCCTTCGAAACTAGCGGAGCCTCACGACTCTTACAACGTGGATCAGTCGAGTAGTCGGACCGGTGCCACCGTCGTGAGCGTGCGACTGCCCACCACGCGCGTCCCTTCCGGGAGGCCCTGGAAGGTTGCCGGTGAGCGACGCTCGAAGATCCCGAACACGGTCGACCCCGAACCGCTCAGGCGGGCCACGCGAGCCCCACCGGCCATGAGTGCCTCGAGGCAGGTCGCGATTTCCGGATGCCGTTGAATGACCGGTGTCTCAAAGTCGTTGTGCGACAATCGCGCGACGCCGTCCCAGCGGTCGATGTCGGCGGCGCGGATGAGGGCGGGAGCTCGCAGGGGCTCGTCCGCGCGCGACTCCGCGATCCACCGAAAGGCATCCGCCGTCGCGACACCGAACGGCAGGAAGCAGAGCACGACCTCCCGGGCCGGAAGCGAGTTGAGCGCCAGTACACGTTCTCCGCGTCCCCAGGCGAGCGCCAACGGCGCATTTGTGGCAAGGAATGGCACATCGGCGCCGAGCCGGAAGGCCAGCGTCGCAAGCGTGGCGTCGCTGAGCGGGGTCGGGGCGAGTGCGTTCAGGATGCGTAGCACCGCGCCCGCGTCGGCGCTGCCACCGCCGAGACCGCTCCTGACCGGGATCCGCTTCTCGATCGAGATCTGGAAGCCGCGTGGCCAGAGCGCCTCGGCCATGAAGGCCTCGGCGGCACGAAAGGCCAAGTTTTGCTCGGCCGGACCCACCTCGGCCCCGCTGCACTGTAGTTCGCGCAGGTGCGTGTCGGTGGCGACGCGCACGGTATCGGCGAAGTCGATCCGCGCGAACAGCGTCTCGAGTTGGTGATAGCCGCCCTCCTCCCGCGCGAGAATCCGTAACGCCAAGTTGATCTTCGCCT
Source organism: Gemmatimonas phototrophica (assembly GCA_945869195.1). Taxonomy (GTDB): domain Bacteria; phylum Gemmatimonadota; class Gemmatimonadetes; order Gemmatimonadales; family Gemmatimonadaceae; genus Pseudogemmatithrix. The sequence continues at coordinate 70,814 of CAMBNV010000007.1, forward strand.
GGGCTTCCAGGCTCGCCGCGGAGGCCGTCATACGGTGGACTCGGTCGGAGCCGGGCGCGCGATGTCGCTCACATGCAGATGGAGTCGGGTGAAGTACCAGGTGCCGATCACGGTGATGGGAATGAAGGAGAAAATGTGGAATCCGACGCCCCATCCGAGCGCGACTGATGCCGGAACACCGTAGAGTTTCAGGCCCGCCGCCGCCGTCGCCTCGAACACGCCGAAGAAGCCGGGGGAGGAGGGGACGGCGACCCCAACTGCGACGATCCCCTGGACGAAACAGGCGGCGGCAAACGGGGCCGAGATGCCGAGTGCTTTGAAGCCGAGCCAGAATGCGGCCGCGTTGGTGAGCCAATGCGCGAGCGTCCAGATAAAGACCTCACCGGCGAGCTTCGGCGAGCGCAGTACCCCGAGCCCCGAGGCGAAGCCGTCCCCAAGCGCGCGCAGGCGCGCGCCCATCTTCGCCGAGATGAGGTTGCCTGTCCGCTCGGCGAGTCCGAGGATCGCATCGGGGACCAGGACGAACGCGTAGAGTCCTGCGAGGACGCCAACAAGGAAGAGCGCGAACGACAGGGCGATCGTGCCCGCCCCGACACCGAGAATCGTCGCGTCGGCGGGGAAGCGGGGGTCGAGCGTGCCGGCGAGCATCAGAAGAATGACGACCACTCCGTCGAAGAGCCGGTCGACCGCGAGCGACGCGAACGCCGCGGCAAACGGGACGTCGCGCCGTGCACGAGAGATCGCGAAGGCCCGGGCGATCTCTCCCGCGCGCATCGGGAACACGTTGTTGACCATCATCCCGATCGCGGTCGCGTGCCAGAGCGGCGTCAGGGGAATCCGTCCGGCGAGTGGAGTGAGGATCGCCTGCCAGCGGCGCGCGCGCAGGGGGAAGATCGCTGTGGCGACGGCGGCGCTTGCGACCCAGAGCCAGAGGTTCGATGCGCGTAGCACCTGAACGATCTCAGCGACCTGTCCATGCAACAGGTACCACAAGAGTCCTGCGCTCAGCGCGATCCCGAGCGCACCGCGCCAGTCGAGTCGCATGGTCAGTCGGCCGCGGCGAGCTGTAAGAGATCGTAGAGCTCGGCGAGCGTCTCGTGGTCGACGGGCGTCTCGGCGTGGCGCAGTCGGTCTCCGAGGTTGAGCGCCTCTTTCAGTGCCTCCCTGCCTCGAAAGAGCAGCTCCTCCATTGGGATCACATCGTCGTCAGGCTGATACGCTGGATCGGCGAACCGAAGCGTCGCGAGTGGCGCGAGGCCAGCGATGCTCATCGCGAGGAGTGTTTTGAGCTCAGCGCCTCGCGCCCCACCGTGCGACGGTCCGAGCGCGGCCGGCGTGGCCGGCGTGGCCGGGATCGGTACGGACGGTGTGTGCTGCAAGCGTGTGCGCAAAGCGGTCAACTGTGGGCTCATCTCTTCGAGTCCACCCTCGGCGTGGCTCAGTTCGGGGCCGGTGGCGAGGGACGCCGCGTGATTCCGCAGCGACTTCGTTGGTGGCGTTTGTGGGGCGACGTAGTCGAGTTCGGCCACCCGATTTGTGGAGCGCCGGTATTCGGCCTCGCCCCACGTGTGCACGCCGCGCACGAGGAACTTGAGATCGTCGACCGCGGCGACCGCGGTGCCGCGGACGGAGGCGTCCCACGCGAGGCTGCCCTCGCTCACGAGTCGGGCGAGGCGCTCGAGACCGGTTGCCACCTGGGCGATGCCCGTGCGCTGGGCCATCGTCGCCAAGTCGCGGAGGGCTCGGGTATCTCGCGTGAACTCCTCGGCATCAGGCGGCGCAGTCGACGCCCGCGTCAGGAGGTCGCCGAGCGTGCCGACCAGTTCCGTGGCTTCGAGGGCAAACTTGTCGAGCAGTGCGCCAGTCATCGCGGCACCCTGCGTCACGCGAAAATCGTGAGCATCGTACGGCGAAGAGTGGTCATCCGTCGTGAATGGGTCAACGGGCGCGAGCCGAATCCATGGCGGCGCGCATCGCGCGCACGGCGTCCACGAGGCCAACGAAGACCGCGTCGGCGATAATCGCATGGCCGATATTGAGTTCCTCGCACTCGGGAATGGCGGCGATGGGGCCGACGTTGCTGAGCGTGAGGCCGTGACCGGCGTGTACCGCGAGACCGAGGGACGCGGCGTAGGTCGACGCATCCTGCAACGCCCGGAGGTGGCGCGACTCCTCTGGGCGATGACAATAGGTCCCCGTATGCAGTTCGATCGCCGCGACGCCCAACGCGGCCGCGCGATCGATCTGTGCGCGATCGGGATCGATGAACAGGGCCGTCCGTATCCCAGTAGTGCTGAGTGCGGCGATGCAGGCGGAAAGGCGGACGGGGTCGCGGCCGAGATCGAGGCCGCCTTCCGTGGTGATCTCTTCGCGCTTCTCAGGGACGAGCGTCACCTGATAGGGTAAGAGACGGAGCGCAATCCGCGTCATCTCACCGGTGGCCGCCATCTCCAGATTGAACGGCGTGCGGGGCGCGAGGGCGAGCGCCTCGATGTCGGCGTCCTGCATGTGCCGACGATCCTCGCGCAGATGCGCCGTGATGCCGTCCGCGCCGGCGTCCTCGCAGAGCCGGGCCGCCGCGACCGGATCGGGATAGGTGACGCGTCGCGCCTGTCGGAGCGTGGCGACGTGGTCAATGTTGATGTAGAGCCGTTGTTTGTTCATCTTTGTCTCATCATCCTTTCGCGCTGGAGTATGCCGTTGAGACGCACAGTGAGTCTGCTGGTGGTGCTGGTCGCGATCCTAGCGTGTCACCGCGGCGTCGGTGGCCCCGAGGCGGGGGCCACGTCCTCCGACGGGGCGGTGCAGCAGTTCCTGTTCGCGGCGAAGTCTCAGGATCTTCCTGCCATGTCCGCCGTCTGGGGAACCGCTGAAGGCCCACTTCGGGAGCGTGAAGAGCGTCGGCAGCTGGAACGGCGGCTGCTCATCCTGATCTGCCATCTGCGCCATGACGAATCTCGCATGGGTGCGGCGCAGGCGGGAGAGGAAGGGAAAGTGATGTATCGCGTCGAGGTTATGCAGGGCGAGAAAAAGGGATCGCCGGTCTTTACGACGGTGAAGGATAGGCGGACGGGTCGCTGGTTCGTCGAGAGCTTTGATCTGCCGGCATTGCAGGGGTTCTGCACGGCCGGCGGAGCGCCGCCACTGCCGGCCAAACCTTGAGCGCTCGTTAGTATTCAGTGAGTTCGATGAGCACGCCGGCGGTGGATGCCGGATGGAGGAACGCGATGCGCTTCCCCTCCGCACCGAGACGTGGCACCTGATCGATGAGTCGATGGCCGGCGTCCAGGCAGCGGGCCAATGTGCCGTCGAGGTCGTCGACTTTGAAGCAGATGTGATGGATGCCCGGCCCGCGTTTTGCGAGAAACTTTCCGATGGGTGAGTCGGCTCGTTCGGGTTGGAGAAGTTCGACGAGTGCGTCGCCGGCCGCGAGGCCCGTGATCCGCGCCCCATCCGAATCGCCCAGGGGGACCTCGGGCATTCCGAGGAGGTCGCGGTAGAAGGGGAGGATCGCCTCGAGAGAGTCGACGGCAATCCCGATGTGGGCGATACGGGTCTCGCGGAGCGGGGCAGCAGGCATGGACAGTGGTGGCTTGAGTGGCGAGGGATTCTCGCAAGGGACGACGTAACATTAGCGCGGCCGACCGGTGCCCGGCACCGGCGACGCATGGGGAGAGTACGACCGATGTCGAAAACAGTTGTGGTCACGGACGACTCGTTTCTGTCCGAGGTGGAACAGCACAGTGGTCTGGCGGTGGTGGACTTCTGGGCGACCTGGTGCGGCCCGTGCCGCATGATCGCACCCATCCTCGATCAACTGAGCGACGAGTTTGTCGGTCGGCTGAAAGTGACGAAGCTCGACGTGGACGCTAACCAGAAGACCGCGATCCGATTTCAGGTGCGGTCGATACCGACGCTCCTCTTCTTCAAGGACGGGAAACTCGTCGACCAGGTGATCGGTGCGGTGCCCAAGGCCGCGCTGGTCGCGAAGATCGAACAGCACGTCGCGTGAGTCCTGTGCGCCGTTGATGCCGATCACGCGCGAGGCGCTACGATATCCCGCTAAGCGCGTCCTGCTTGCCCGGACCCGCTTAGCGTACGTGCACCTGCGCAACCTGCTCACGGACGCGATGCGTGATCGCACGGCACGCGTGTGCGGCTACGTCGTCGTCTGGTTGCCGGACGAGCTGATTACGCTCTTTCTCGAAGAGGGCGAGGTGGTGAATGCGACCTCGTCGAGCGACGGCGAACGCTTCCAGGAGATCGCCATCAGCGATGCGATCGGTCGCGTGCCCTCCTCAGCTGAGTACGGGAGCATCTGCTTTCACGAGGCGCTCGCGGAACAGCTCGACACGATGTTCGTGACGCAGACGGGGATGCCGCTACCGTGGCCACACGAAATCAAGCTCGACGACGGGGATGCGTTGCTCGCGTTCCTTTACGCGACGATGCACGACGGGGTGATCGAGCTTGTCGACGACAGCGTCGTGCACTACGTGGCGGTATCGTCGGGTTCGCCGATCCGCGGGTATTTCGCCGACACGCAGTCAGGCGACGTCGTAGCCCATCTGAAAATGCTGCTCGCACCGCGTGGGGCCGCGCCGCCGCCGGTCGTGCGGCTCTGGCCCCGTGCGGAGGCACTGCCGGCGCAGGCGTCACCGGCGCTTATCCAGGCGTATCGAGACCTCATCGTCGGGCTCACGACCCACCTCGGCGCGTCTGGAGCGGTGAACGCAGCCGAAATAGTGGAGGACGCCCGGCGTCCGCTGGTGGCGACGCATCCCCTCCTGGAACGCTTCGCTCCGACGATGCCCACCGTGCGCGATCCCGTGAGCGATACGCTCACGCTGAGCAACGCCATCGCGGACTGGCTCGGCGCGGTGCTGCGCGAGCGTGCCGCGAGCGGATTCGCGCCGGAGCAGGTGCTCCGTGAGATTGTGGCCGCGAGGCGCCACCTATTCCAAGCGGCGGGCCTTTTTCACGCCCTCCCGTGGAAGCTGCAGTGGTGAGTGAAACCGGCGAGTTGACCCCCGGCACGCTGCATATCGTCAGCACGCCGATCGGGAACCTCGGCGACCTGAGCCCCCGGGCGGTCGAGGTGTTGCGGAGCGTGAAGGCCGTGCTGGCCGAGGACACGCGACACACGCGAGTGCTCTGCGACCGCTACGACATTCGCACCGCGATGGTCGCATACCATGAGCACAACGAGGCGAAGGCGACTCCCGGGCTCGTCGCGCGTCTTCTCGGAGGCGATTCGCTCGCGTTGGTGAGCGATGCTGGGACACCGCTCCTCTCTGATCCGGGCAGCCGACTGGTGCGCGCGGCAGTCGCCGCCGGCGTGCGGGTCTCCCCGGTGCCGGGAGCGTCGGCCTTGCTCTCCGCGCTGGCCGGCGCTGGGCTCGCGACGGACCGTTTTACGTTCTACGGCTTTCTGGCCCGCAAAGGGGGCGACCGCACGCGCACGCTCGGCGAGGTCGTCGCGCTGGCGCACACGGCGGTGGTCTATGAGGCGCCGAACCGCCTGGCAGAGACGCTCACCGACCTCGCGGCGGCCGGCGCTGGGGAGCGCGAGGCGGTCGTGGCGCGCGAACTCACAAAGCAGTTCGAAGAGTTCCGCCGCGGCACGGTACGGGCATTGGCCCAGTACTATACTGAGCACGAGCCGCGCGGCGAAGTCGTGCTGCTTCTGGCGGGCGCGTCACCGCTCGCGATCGACGAGCCGAGACTCCGGGAGCGGGCGGCAGCGCTGCGCGCCGAGGGGCTGAGCGCACGCGACGTCACGCGCGTATTGATGGACACGGAGCATGCACCGCGCAACCTAGCCTATCGGATCGCGCAAGAGTGACCACCAAGTGATGAATCGTCGGACCCTGCTCGCGCTCGTGATTCTCGCCGCCGGCACACCCGTGCTGGGCGCGTGGCGCGCGGCGCGCGCTCCGCGGCTCGCGGTCGCCCGCTTGCAGTACGACGGCGACGACTGGTACGCGAATCCGTCGAGCCTGCCGAACCTGATTCGCGCTATCCGCGAGCGGACCACATTGGTGATCGACCCCCGCGAAGCGCGCACCACGTTGCTCGACGACCGGCTCTGGGACTATCCGTTTCTGCACCTGACGGGGCATGGGAACCTCAAGTTCAGCGAGACGGAGGTGCAGCGCCTGCGCGATTACCTGCTGCGCGGCGGGTTTCTCCATGCCGACGACAATTACGGACTCGATGCGCACTTCCGGCGCGAGATCGCGCGCGTCTTCCCCGACCGCAAGCTCGTCGACGTGCCGCTCGACCACGCGATCTATCGGATCGTATATCCCTTCCCGGAGGGCGTCCCGAAGATCCATGAACACGACGCCAAGCCGGCCCGCGGGTACGGGATATTTATCGGTGACCGGCTGGCGGTGTTCTATTCGCATGAAAGCGATCTCGGGAACGGCTGGGAGGACATTGGGACCTATGCGGATGACCCACCGGCCGCACACGAGGCCGCCCTTCGCATGGGAGTGAATCTCTTCATGTACGCCGTCACCAGCGGGCCCGGGCGATGAGCGTCCTCGACCTTGTCCGGCGCGAAACGGCGCGTGCCGGCCGGACGGCGCGCGTGGCCGGCGTGTTGGTTCCGCTCGGCGCCACACTAGCGCTGCTCACTGCCGGGGCGATGGGGCTCTCCCGCGGTCGTTGGCTCGAGTTGCCGCCCGTTGTGCCATTCGCCGTCTGGGCGGCGGCACTCGTCGGTGGCGCGTTCCTCGCCAGAGTCCTCGGGCTCCGCCTGGCCGCGACGACGACAGCGGAGGCCGTGGCACGCGCGATCGAGGGCGAGCAGCGGCTGCGGCGCGGTGCGCTCACGGGGCTGCTGGAAGTCGCCCATGAGGGCAGCGTTTTTGTCCGGTGGGCGGCTGAGGCGCTCGGCCAGAAGTTGGTCGGCGTGGAGTCGCAGCCAGCCCCTGCACACCGCCGAACGCTCCTGCGCTCGGCGGCGTTCTCGACGATCGCGTTCGCGAGCGTCCTCGCGCTCGCGAGTGGTTCATCGTCACGTCGCGCGGACGGCTGGAGCGCACTGCTGCATCCCGTCGCGGCCTGGCGCGGGACGTTGTTGCCGGGACTCGAGCTGACGAACGCGCCCCCACGCCTCGCGCGCGGCTCCGCGGTCACCTTCGGCGTGACGGCGCTTGGTCGACGCGAAGTCATGTTGCACTGGCGCCTCACTGGTGCCGGGTGGCGCGACTCGCTCCTGACCATCGGACGCGACGGGACGGCATCGGTGACGCTCGCCGCCGTCGATGCCGATCTCGCACTGGTCGCGAGCGACGGACGCGCGACAAGCGATACCGCGATGGTGCGGGTGGTCGACCGTCCGTTCCTCGGCGACGTGACGATCCGCGCGACCTACCCCAGCTATCTCGGCCGCGCGAACGAGCGACTCGACGCTGACCTGCCGTTGCGCCTGCCGTCGGGGACGCGGCTCACCTTCGAAGGGCACTCGTCGGAGGGACTCGCCGAGGTCGCGCTCGTCTCCGAGGAGGCGCGTGTGCGCTTCGCCGTCGTGGCGACGAGTTTCAGCGGTGGTTGGATACCGACTAGCACCGCGATCTGGACCTGGAGTGCTCGCGGCGAGCGGACCGAGATCGCCGATCTCCCGGCCCCGCTGTCGGTCGAAGTACTCGACGACTCGCTTCCGCGCGTAGAGATTCTCGAGCCGATCGGTGAGGCACTGGTGGGCCTTAATGACCGTATCGGCGTGGAGATCCTTGCACAGGACGACCACGCCCTCGCCGGCGTCTGGCTCCGGCGTCGAATCGTCGATGTACGCGGCGTCGCCCGCGACTCGGCGGAGTATCGACTGAGCGACGCGCGCGAGGCCGAATGGCTCGGCGGTGTGGTGCAGAACATGGGCGACCTTGAGCTCGGCGCCGGCGACCGTGTGGAGATCGTCGTGGTCGCACGCGATGCCGCACCGGGACGGCGCGAGGGCACGAGCCCGACGCTCACGCTGCGCGTACCAAGTACCTCCGAGGAGCGCGCGGCGGCGAACGCGGCGAGTGCGGCCGCGGTGGCGGCGGCGAATGCGGCAGCGCAGGCGCAGGCGAAGCTCGCCGATCGGACCGAGACGGCCGCACGCTCACGCAGTGATCGCGGTGCGGCATCGGAGAATCAGCCCAGCCAGCCGCCCAACGCGCCGCCGAATCCGGCCCATCCCCAGGCCGGTGGTGATCGGCCGGCGATGGGGTTTGAGAGCGCGGAGCAGGCGAAAGAGATCGCCGAACAGCAGCGCGCGCTCCAGGAGCGGGTGCAGGGTCTCGAGGCGGCGGCGCGCGAGATGGAAGATCGTCTGCGCGCTGCCGGCGCGCTCGACACCTCGCTGGCGCGGCAACTCCAGGACGCGCAGCGGTTGTTGCGCGAGGCAATGACGCCCGAGATGAGCGCCGCTCTGCAGCGGCTTGAAGGCGCCTCGAAGGAACTCAACGCGGACCGCACGCGGCAGTCGCTCGCAGATCTCGCGGAGCAGCAGAAGCGGATGCGCGAACAGTTGGAGAAGAGCGCCGAGATGTTGAAGCGCGCCGCGCTCGAAGGGTCGATGCAGACGCTTGGCGATCAGGCCAAGGAGCTCGCGCAGGCGCAACAGCAGTTCGCCGACAGCGCGCGCGCTGGCACCCCCGACCCGAAACGTGCTCAGCAGCTCGCGCAGCAGACACGGGAAGTCTCTGAGCAGATGGAGGCGCTCCGGGAGCGACTCGAGCGTGAGCGGGCGAGCACCGGCGCGTCGCAGGCGGAACGGGCGGAGGCGGACGCGCGCCGATCGGAGGCCTCTCTGCAGGAGGCGATGCGGCAGTCGCGCGAGGCGCAGCAGGGCCCCGAGGGCAGCGCGCAGCGCGAGCGGGCGCAACAGGGCGCTCGTGATGCCGCCGAACAGGCGGCCGACGCGATGCAAAAGGCCGCCGAGTCGATGCAACAAGCGCGCCAGGGGCAGGTTGCCGAATGGAAAGGCGAGCTCACCGATGCGATCGATCAGTCGGTGCAGGAAATGATGCAACTCGCGAGCGAGCAGGAACAGCTCGCGGCACAGGCACAGAGCGACCCCAATAACCCCGATCTGCGCGCCCAGCAGTCGGCGTTGCAGCAGGGGATGCAGATGGCCCAGCAGCGGCTGTCGGAACAGGCGAAGAAGTCGGCGCTCGTCTCGCCGCGTACGCAACAGCTGGTCGAGCAGGCGCAGCAGCGCGTGCAGCAGGCGACGCGTGAGGCGGCGCAGTCGCAGCGCGGGCAGTCACCGCAGTCGATGCAGGAGGCGGCCAACGCGATGCGTCAGGCGGCCGCCCAACTCACGCGGGATCGCGAGCGCGCGAACTCGGCGCAGTCCGCGTCTGGATTGCCGGAGATGATGCAGCAGATGCAGGAGCTCGCGCAGCAACAGGGCGCGCTCAACGGCGAAATGCAGAGCCTCTTCCCAGGGGCGCAGCAACGGCCATCGCAGGAGGCGCTCGACGCGACCAATCGCGGACGGGCCCGCGAGCTGGCGCGATCACAACGCGAAGTCGCACGCTCGCTCGACGAGATCGCCGACAATGATCCGACGGGACGGGCGCAGGAGATGGCTCGCGAGGCGCGGTTTCTCGCCCAGGCGCTCGATCAGGGCGCGGTGGACCCGGCGACGCAGGCACGGCAGGAGCGCCTATTCCGACGGATGCTCGATGCTGGGCGTGCACTCGAGCAGGACCAGAAGGATGAAAGTCAGCGACGCGAGTCGCGCGCGGCGCGCGGAACCGCACGCTTCACCCCGCCTACTGGGCCTGGACGTGGGCAGGCTGCGGCGCGCTATACCGTGCCAACATGGGAAGAGCTGCGCGGACTCAGCGCGGAGGAGCGCACCCTCGTCATCGAATACTTCCGGCGGTTGAACGCTGAGAAGTCACCGTGATCGTGCGGTGCGCTGGGGTGTTGGCACTCGGCTCGCTGGTACTCGTCGCGTCGCTCGTGCGCCCAGTCACTGCGCAGGAGTCAGCGGCAACGGCCGCGATACTCGCTCGCGCGCTCGATGCGGAGTCGGCGGGCCGGAACCGTGACGCGATCACCGCCTGGCGTGCGGCACTTGCGGCGGGTGCGGTCGTGCCCAGCATCCTGGGGCTCGAGCGAGTCTTCTCCGGGCTGGCGCAAGAGGAGTCGCTCCTCGTGGCGCTCGACACGCTGGTGCCGAAGTACCCGCGAGAGTGGCAGCTCCGGACGGTGCAGTTGCGCGTACTTACGACGATGGGACTCGATGCCCGCGCGGCGATGGCGTTCGCCGAGTGGCGCGACCTCACGCCCGCCGAGGTCATGCCGTATCGAGAGTTTGCGCGGGTGTTGCTGTTCGGCAATCGTGCTGCCGCCGCCGATACCGTGCTGCGCGAAGCCTCCGCCGCCCTTGGCTCGACGAAGGCGTTGGTACTGGAGGTCGCGCAGATGCGCGCCGGGCTCGGACTCTGGCGCGAAGCGGCCGAAGCCTGGCGCGACCTAATGGTCGAGGAGCCCTATTATGAGTCGGCCACCGTCTGGTCGCTCATGGCGGCCCCCGCGGCCGCGCGCGACGCGGTGCGTGGCGTGCTCGGTGGCCCCGCGGTCTCGTTAGGGACGACCCAGGCGCTCGCCTTTCTTGAGGTGGCGTGGAACACGCCCCGCAGCGGCTGGATGGCGCTCGCCGCCCTCCCGACGACCGATACGACGATCGTGCTCTGGCGACTCTTTGCCGACGAGGTCGAGCGGGTACGCGCCTGGTCGACCGCGCGCGACGCCTTCGCTGCGATCCACGCGGCCCGTCCCGACGCCGGCATCGCACTGCGCGGGGCGCAGGCCGCGCTCGCCTCGGGCGATGCGGCGACGGCGCTCATCCTTGCCCGCTCCGCGGCGCCGATGCTCGACGAGGTCGATCGCAACGCCAACGCGCTGCCGATTGAACTCGACGCGTTGGCGCGGCTCGGGCGCGCGGCCGAGGCCGAAGCGTTGCTCGCAGGCGCGGCGCTCGCGATCGGCCCCGATGGAGTGCGTGCGCACGCGCGCCTGATCGCGTGGGCCTGGATCCGCGCCGGTGACGTCGTCCGTGCGAAGCACGCGCTTGTCGACGCGCCGCTCTCGGCGGAGGATGCGGTCGCGGGATGGCTCGCGCTCTTTGATGGGGATCTGGTGACGGCGCGCGGCGCGTTGCGTAACACTGAGGTGCCCGGACAGGACGCCGTCAATGCGCTCGCCCTGTTGAATCGTACGCCGCTGGAACGATCGGAACCCATCGGTGCCGCCTTTCTCGCGCTGGCCCGTGGAGACTCCACGCAAGCATCGCGGCGGTTCGAAGCGGCGGCGTCCGAGCTTCCCGACGCCGCATCGTTGCTGCTCACGTTGGCGGCCCGCATTGAGACGTCACGCCGCAACGAGGACCGGTCGACGGCACTCTGGCGGCGGCTGGCGGCGGAGCATCCGCAGTCTGGCGAGGCGCCGGAAGCGCATTTCGAGTTGGCGCGCGGATCACGGCGGCGAGGCGATAACCAAGGTGCTCGCGAACACCTCGAAACATTGATTCTCGATTATCCAAGAAGTGCGCTCGTGCCCCAGGCGCGACGTGAGCTTGACGCTTTGCGCACAGGAGCAGTCTGATGCAGTACCGTAGCGTGGGGCCGCTACTCCTCGCAGTCCTGTTGTCCGCGCTCCCGGCGCGGGCGCAGCATCTGCTCATGCCGATGGACGACGAGCAGGCCAATCATCTGAAGGCCTATGGGGTCACGTTTAGTGCGCTGACGGATGGCCTCCGCGCCGAGTGGCTGCTCAACTTTCGTGGCGGAAGCTTTCTCGTGCCCGACCTGCCGAGTCTGCGCCGGGCGGCGGCACTCGCGGGCGTGACATTTGAGGTCGTCGACGCTGATCGTCTGGTGCAAATCCGGAAGGAGATCGCGGACGGCAACATGGATGCGGTGCCGCTCGAGAAATCCCCTCGAATCGCCGTCTACACGCCACCCGACGCGCCGCCCTGGGACGACGCCGTGACGATCGCACTCGCGTACGCGGGCATCCCGTATGAGAAAATCTGGGACGACGATGTCCTGAACACTGACCTCGCCCAATACGACTGGATCCACCTGCATCACGAAGATTTCACGGGGCAGGCGAACAAACTCTTCCTCGGGTTTCGTGATGCGCCGTGGTTCCTGCAGGCGCGCGACCGCGATCTCGCGACGGCGCGGCGGCACGGGCTGGGCGACGTCCCGGCGCTCAAAAAGGCGGTAGCCGACCGGCTACGTGCTTTTGTCGAACGCGGGGGCTTCCTCTTTGCGATGTGCGGTGCCACCGAGACACTCGAGCTGGCGATGGGCGCGAGGCTCATCGACATCGCCGGTCCGTTCAGCGACGGCACGCCGATGGATCCCGACGCCGACGCCAAAATGGACTGGAGCCGCACGTTTGCGGCCCAGGGCGCGCACCTCGAGTTCGCCGCCGGCGTGAATGCGATGAGCGACATTGACGGGCACCAGGTCAATGTCCCGTCGCGCCGCCAGCCGCTGGGGACATTTACGCTCTTCGGGTTCTCGGCCAAGTTCGATCCGGTCGCGACGATGCTCGTGCAAGACCATCGCACCGTGATCAGCGACTACTACGGCGTCACGACATCGTTTCTGCGCAAAGTGCTCAAGCCCGGCGTGACGGTGCTCGCGCATGAGGAGGGCGCGCCCTGGGCGAAGTACATCCACGGCTCGTATGGTCAGGGCTCGTGGACCTACCTCGGTGGACATGACCCAGAGGATCCGCAGCACAATATTGGCGCCCCGCCGACGGACCTCGCGCTCCATCCCAACTCGCCGGGCTACCGGCTGATTCTAAACAACGTCCTCTTTCCGGCTGCAAAAAAGAAGCCGCTCAAGACGTGAGCGTGCCGGAGGAGGTCGCCGGCACGCCGTACCATGGCGAGACGGCGCGCCTGACTGCGGGCGCCGCCAATGCGATTCGTTCGGCGATTCGTCTCACCGGCGGACGCGAGGTCTGCTTCGTCTGCACGATTGACAACGAGGGGGTGGTGCAGAGCGCGCGGGTCGCCGCGCGCGGCGATGTGCGCAGCGTGCTCGCACTCCCTGGATTCGCGAATCGGGGCGAGCTGCTCGTCCACAACCACCCGAGCGGCTGGCTCGAGCCGAGCGGTGCCGATCTCGAGGTCGCAGCGCGCCTGCATGACGATGGCATCGGATTCGCAATCATCGACAACGACGCGGCGCGGCTCTATGTGGTCGTTGAGGTCCCCCCCGCCAAAAAACGCGCGGTACTCGCCCCCGGTGATGTCGCCGGGCTGCTTGGACCAAACGGGCCAATCGCCGAGCATCTCGGGCGTTACGAGGACCGTCCGAGCCAGCGTGAGATGGCCCGCATCATCGCGCAGCTGTACACGCACGGTGGCGTAGGTCTTATCGAAGCGGGCACGGGTGTCGGTAAGTCACTCGGGTATCTCGTGCCGGCGCTGCGGTGGGCCGCCGAGAGCGGAGAGCGGACGGTCGTGAGTACCAACACGATCACACTGCAGGAACAGCTGACGGGGAAGGACCTTCCGTTTCTTGAAAAGGTGCTCACCGATCAGAAAGTGCGGTTCGCGCTGCTGAAGGGGTGGCGCAACTATCTCTGTTTGTTGCGTCTCGAGCAGGCCCGCCTGCAGGGACCGTCTCTCTTTGACGATGGCGCACAGGCCGAGCTCGCGATGCTCGAGCGGTGGGCGGAGCAGACCACCGACGGCTCGGTGGCCGATCTCCCCACGCAGCCCAAGAGCGAGGTGTGGGACGAGGTCGCCGCCGAGGGGGACCTCTGCACGCGTCTGCGGTGCCCGCATTTCGATAAGTGCTTCGTCTTCAAGGCGCGCCGCGCGGCGGCACAGGCAGACGTGATCGTCGTGAACCATCATCTGCTCATGGCCGACCTCGCCGTGCGGCGCGCGTCGCAGCGGTGGGACGACGCGGCCGTGTTGCCCGCGTACAAGCGACTGATCGTCGACGAAGGGCACCACCTGGAGGACGCGGCGGCCGACCATCTGGGGCAGTCGGTCTCGCGCAGCGCGCTTGAACGGCTTTTCGCGCGATTGGAGCGGCGCGGAAAGGGGCTGTTGCCGGCGCTCGAGCGGGCGCTCTCCAAGGGGAATGACCTCCTCAGCATCGCCAGCCTTGACCTGGTGCGGGCGCGCCTCGCGCCGTCGCTCTTCGCCGCACGCGACAAGAGCGCGCTGCTCTGCGACCTGCTCGGTTCCTGGCTCGGCAGTCAGCGCGAGAAACAGGTGCGGCTCACCGAGAGTTTCGACGACGACCCGATCTGGCGCGCCGGTCTCGGCGCGGCTCTCGACGACCTGCTCGCCGAGATCGAGTTGCTCGGCGATGGTCTGCGCATGGTGCGTGACCGCCTGGAGACCGACGAGAAACGTGCGGAGGAACTCGCCCCACTGCTCAACGAGGTGCGCGGCGTGGCGCGTCGTCTCCAGACCTCAGGTGACGCGCTGCGCGCCGCGCTCCGGCCCGATCGCGAGGGGCTGCCGCACGTGCGGTGGCTCGAGCTGCGCGGGAGCGACCGCAACGTCGGGGCAACCTCGGTGCCGCTCGATCTGGCACCGCTCCTGCGCGAGGATCTGTTCCGGCGGATGGAGACGACGATCATCACGAGCGCGACGCTCTCCGTCAGCGACGGGTTTGACTTCATCACGAAACGGCTCGGACTCGATGACGACCAACTCGAACCCCTCACGGCGTCGCTCGCCTCGCCATTCGATTATCCACGGCAGGCGATGCTTGCGATCCCGAGCGACTTTCCCGCGCCCAATACCGACGGCGTGCGGCACCTGCAGCGGACGATCGACGCGGCGGCTGACCTTATCGAGTTTGCGGGCGGCGGTGTATTCGTGCTCTTCACGAGTCATCGCGACGTGAAGGAGGCGGCACGCGTGCTGCGTGAGCGCGGGGTGGGCAACACCCACCCGATGCTCGTGCATGGCGAGGCGCCGCGCGACGACCTGCTGCGGCGCTTTCGAGAGCATGGGGACGCGGTGCTTGTTGGCACGGCGAGTTTCTGGGAAGGGGTCGACGTCCCCGGCCGTGCGCTCCGCGGGCTGGTGCTGGGACGGATCCCGTTTCGCGTGCCGACGGAGCCGATCACGGCCGCGCAGTGCGAAGCACTCGAAGCTGAGGGAAGGGACTCCTTCGCGGAGTACATGATCCCGCATGCGGCGCTCAGGCTCAAGCAGGGATTCGGCCGTCTCATCCGCACGGCGACCGACCGCGGGGCAGTCGTGATCTGCGATCCCCGAGTGGTCACGAAGGGCTACGGACGGCGTCTGATCGAGGGGCTACCCCCAGCCACGCGGATTCAGGGACCGTGGATGATGCTCCGCGAGGAGCTCGCGGCCTTCTATCGGCCAGCCGAATCGGTTCGAAAGGGGTAATTTAGCGAGATGATAAAACCTGGGAAGATCCTCTGTGTGGGACGCAACTACCGCGAGCACATCAAGGAGATGGGGAATGACGTCCCGACGACGCCGCTGGTCTTCTATAAGCCGACGAGCTCGGTGATTCCGAGCGGCGGGACGATCGTGCTGCCGGCGGGGATTGGTCGAGTGGACTTCGAGGGCGAGATCGGCGTGGTGATCGGCTCGAGGCTTCGCCAGGCGACGCCGGCAGAGTGCGTCGCCGCCGTGCGCGGAGTCGTGGCGGTGAATGATGTGAGCGCACGTGAGCTACAGAAGAGCGACCCGCAGTGGTGGCGGGCAAAGGGGTATGACACGTTCTGCCCGATTGGACCGGAGAAGGAGGGGACGCCGGACCTGGGGGCCTTCGAGTTGGTCACGCGGGTCAATGGTACAGAGCGTCAGCGGTGTCAGAGTGGCGAAATGGTCTTCCCCATCGCCGACCTGCTCGCGTTCATCTCGAGTGCCGTAACGCTCGAGGTAGGAGACGTCGTACTCACGGGTACGCCCGAGGGCGTTGGCCCTCTCTCTGCGGGAGACATCGTGGAGGTCGAGGTGGTCGGCTGGAGCACAGTGACGAACAGGGTCGTGGCTGCCGCGTGACGAACCGGCGCCGCATCACGCTGCTCCCGACGCGCCGCGGTGATCCGCGCGTCTCGGTCGCGGCGTTTGTGCTGCAGCTCGCGATTATCGCGATCATCGTGCCGACGTTGCTGGTGCCGGTCGCGTTCGACCTCCTGCGCGACTCGTCGGGCCGGGTGGTGATGCCGGAACGAATCAGTTTCCTCACGGCGGTGCCGGCCAGCACGGGGCCGAGTATTCGGCCTGCGCAGGACGGCGGGGATGGCCGCGCGGCGGTCGCCGATCCGCAGCCAGCCGCGACGATCATCGCACCGGCGGCGGTGCCCAGCGGTGTCCCCGTCAACGTGACCGCCGGCCGCGCGCCGGCGGGGGGCGTCGGTCCGTTGGTCGGCGGCGGTGGACCGACGCTCGGTATCCGACCATCGTTCAATGACCCGCGGCTCTGGCAGCAGCCAGCGGATGTGGTGGAGGCGCCGATGGTGCCAATGACGCGCGCCGACTCGCTGCAGGCGTTGCTCTGGGCGACCACGACGGAGTTTATCGACTCGATGAACCGCGCGACACCGGGGGCCGGCCGCGCGCCGGGCGACTGGACGTTTGAGCGCAAGGGGAAGAAGTACGGCATCGATCCAATGATGATCCGCCTTGGAGACTTTTCGATCCCGACCGCCCTGCTGGCCCTCTTGCCAATGAACAATCTGCAGGGGAATCCGATTGGCATCGAGCGCGCGCGACGGCTGAGCTCGATGCGCAGCGAGATCATGGAGCAGGCCGAGCGCGCGGCGCGGGACGATGACTTCTATGCCGCCGTGCGCGCATTGCGCGAGCGCAAAGAGCGGGAACGCCGTGAGGCGGCGGCAAAGCAGCAGGTGCTGCCGCCAGCGCTCCCCGTCTTGCGCTAGCGCTTGTCGCCTGACTCAGCGCTGTCGGCGCGGATCACGGGAAGGCGCAGGACGCCGCTCAACGTTCCCAAAATCTCGTAATCATCGGCGGGGCCGAGCTCAATATCATCTGCGCCATCCCGCGGCGTGCGCAGCACAAGCGTCTGGCCACGCCGTGCGAGCGACCGCACCAAGACGGCACCTCCCACCCGCGCGACCACTGGCGTCTCGTCTCCCGCCCGCCCACCCGGATGCACGAGCAGTAGATCGCCCGCGCGCACGCTGTGCGCTGGCGCGTCCTCATGGTCAGCGCGCACGAGGTAGCAGTCGTCGGCCGGCAGATGAATACGGTCGATCGTGACATGGTCCTCAGCGACCATCACCGGCCCCGGCGCAATACGCACCACCGTCAC
The DNA here is from genome assembly GCA_945869195.1 of Gemmatimonas phototrophica. Lineage (GTDB taxonomy): Bacteria > Gemmatimonadota > Gemmatimonadetes > Gemmatimonadales > Gemmatimonadaceae > Pseudogemmatithrix. The sequence goes on from CAMBNV010000007.1 coordinate 88,126, forward strand.
CGGCATCGTACCGGCGCCACCAGAGAACCCCTCGATCACCAAACCGCGCGACCGGCCCGGTGAGCGGCGGACGTATCCCTTGCGCTCGATCGACGCGATGAGGTCCGTGACCGTTTTGGTCGATGGGATCCTGAAGTGGCGCGCGATTTCCCGGACGCTCGGCTGGAACGTGCGTTCCGCGAGATAGTCGATCAGGAAGTGGTAGACCTTCCGCTCGACCTGCGTGAGAGGGGCGCGCGGCGCGTCCATCTAGGCGCTGGCCATCATCTCACGCAGCCGACGTTCCGCTGCGGCGACGCGCGCGATGGTGCCGTCGCGACCGAGAATCAACATGACGTCGAAGATACCCGGTGAGGCCGAGACGCCCACGAGCGCAATGCGTAGTGGCTGCAACAGCTTGCCCGCACCGACGCCCTTCGACTCGGCGAGCGTCCGCATCATCTCTTCGAGCAGGAGCGGGTCCCAGCTGGCGTGCGACTCGAGCGACTCGAGTGACTCTCGCACCCCGGTCATGAGCGCGAGTACCGCGCCGGGATCCTTCCACTGCTTGGCGACGGCGTCGGGGTCGTAGGTCACCGCGTCGGCGAAGTAGGGCGCCGCCTGCGTGACGATCTCGTCGACAAGTCGCGATCGCACCCGCAGCTGCTCGAGCAGGTGGTGAAACCAGTCGCGCCTCGCCGAGAGTTGGGCGACGGTCGCGAGCCCGGCTTTCTCGAACAGCGGTGCGACCAGCGCCTCGACGTCGGCGATTGGCATCTTCGCCAGATGTTGTCCGTTCATCCACTCGAGCTTCTTCGGATCGAAGACACTCGCCTTTCGGAGTAGGCCATCGCCCTTGAAGGCGTGCACAAGTCGGTCGATCGTCATCACTTCCTCGAAGTCGCCGCCGGGCGACCAGCCCATGAGCGCGAGGAAGTTCACCATCGCCGGCGCAAGGATCCCGAGGTGCTGGTAGTCACCCACGGCGGTGGCGCCATGACGCTTGGAGAGTTTTTTCCCGTCGGTGCCGTGGATCATCGGCAGGTGCGCGAACTGCGGGAGGGGGGCGCCGAGGGCTTCGTAGAGCAGGATCTGCTTGGGCGTATTAGAGATGTGGTCGTCGCCGCGCATCACGATGGTGATGCCCATCGCGATATCGTCAGAGACGACGGCGTGATTGTAGATCGGCGTCGCGTCGGAGCGAAGGATGACGAAGTCGTCGATATCCTTGTTCGGGAAGCTGATCCGCTCGTGCACGAGATCGTGCCAGGCGGTCTCGCCGTTCGGGACGCGGAAGCGGAGGACGAATGGGGTGCCGGCGGCGACGCGGTGGTCGATCTCGGCGGTGTCGAGCCGGTCGCAGCGGCGGTCGTAGGAGAAGGCACCGCCGGCGGCCTCGGCGGCGGTGCGGCGCTGCGTGAGCTCGTCGGGCGTGCAGAAGCAGCGGTACGCTTTCCCCGAAGTGAGCAGCGTGGCCGCGTCGGCCCGGTGGCGCTCAAGATTCGCACCCTGAAAAACGACCGTCTCGTCCCAGTCGAGTCCGAGCCACTGGAGACCCTCGAAAATCGCCCGGGTGGACTCGTCGGTCGATCGTGACTTGTCGGTGTCCTCAACGCGGAGGAGGAACGTGCCGCCGGTGCGGCGTGCCAACAGCCAGTTAAACAGGGCCGTGCGCGCGCCGCCGACGTGGAGAAACCCGGTCGGGGAGGGGGCGAAGCGGAGGCGCGGAGGCGAGGCGGTCATAGACGCGGGGCGGATGAGCCGGGGCGCATGCGGGTGGGGCGCAGGCGGGGGCAGGGAAAAAATACGGGCCCGCGGCGGATCACACCGGCGGGCCCGTACTACGGAGACGGGGGGATTCGAACCCCCGATACAGGTTTAACCCCGTATAACGGTTTAGCAAACCGCCGCGTTCAGCCTCTCTGCCACGTCTCCCTCTCAACAGGGACGAAATGTCACCAGTGCGAAGGCGCTAGGCAAGGTCGACGATGGAGCGATACAGGTGCGTTGAGGCGCGCTCTTCGGCGCTCCGGCGCGAAACGTATTCCTGATCAAGGCCAGCTACTGGTTGGGATTCTGAACCGGTGACGCAGTTGTCCTAGCGGAGGGCACAGGATTCGAACCTGTAAGACCTTGCGGTCGGCGGTTTTCAAGACCGCTGCATTAGCCATTCTGCCAGCCCTCCCGACGCCCAGCACGAGGCGCACAGAATGTGGAATATAGCGGGAGTTGGACCGCGCTTTCGAGTGGCGCTCGCCGCTGATTTAGTCGCTGCCGATTAAATACGAGTAAACTTGACGGGATTACTCCACTCGGCCTAATTTATAGGTGATACCAATTCTCATCTAACGTTTGCCTAGCATCGACCCCGCAGCAAGACCGGTGTCCGTGCGGATGAACCCTGACATTCGCAGAGAGTTACAAGCATGCCTCGCCCGAGCATTTTCCTCCTCGTCGCCTGTTGCGTTGCCGCTCCCTTCAGACTGCTGGCACAGGGAACTATCGACGGCCGAGTGACCCTGGAGGACGGGACCACACCGGTGACCAGCGCGATCGTCCGAATCGTCGGGACTCGGATCGGCGCGACGGTCGACTCGCTCGGACAGTTCCGGTTCGCCGCGGTCGCTGCGGGTGTCCACCAGCTCGAGGCGCGCGCAATCGGTCACACGCTCGGCTCGGTGCGCGTGGTCGTGCAGGACCGAGCCACGAGTGTGGTGTACGTGCGGCTCACTGCCGCGCCTTCGATGTTAGCAGGGGTGACGGTCGTCGGCGGTGGATCCGACGCGCTCGATCGACTGCCGGGATCGGCGGCGACGATCAGCAACGACCGGATCGCGGCGCAGCAGCCGCTCTCGGCCAACGACGTGCTGCGCACCATCACCGGCGTGCACGTGCAGGATGAAGAAGGTGCAGGACTGCGTGCCAACATCGGCATTCGCGGACTCGATCCCGACCGCAGCCGCGCCGTGCTGGTGCTCGAGGACGGTATCCCGGTCGCACTCGCGCCGTACGGAGAGCCGGAGCTGTACTACTCGCCGCCGATCGACCGGATGTCGCGCATCGAGGTAATCAAGGGCAGCGGGTCGATCGTTTTCGGTCCGCAGACGATCGGCGGCGTGCTGAACTACGTGACCGCGGAGCCAGTTGCAGGAATGGGCGGACACGTTGCGGCTCGCGGCGGCGGTGGCGGTCAGCAGTTCACCAAGCTCGAGGTTGGTGGTTCGCGCGGCGCCGTTCGCGGACTCGTCTCGGGCTTTCGCCGCCGCGCCGACGACTTCAATGGACTACGCTACGATGTGCGTGACGTGACGATGAAGGCCGGCGTACGCACGATGTTCGGGGATGTCAGCGCGAAAGTGAGCCTGTACGACGAAGGCTCGAATGCGACCTATGTCGGGCTCACGGACTCGCTCTTCCGTGCGAATCCCTACCGGCACCCGATGCTGAACGACCGGCTCGCGATCGCACGGCAGGCCGCGACGGTCGCACACGAGATCGCGCTCGGTCCGGGGACGACCTTGCGCACGGCCGCGTACAGCTACCACACGTCGCGCGACTGGAGCCGACGGGACTACACCTACGGCGCGACTGGCGGAACGATCCTGCCGGGGAATGGGTCGGGGTCGCGCGACCGCAGCTTCGACGTGGGCGGGATCGAGCCGCGCCTGCGCACGCTCTGGCACGCCGGCGGGGTCACCTCGGCGCTTGATGTCGGCGCGCGGTATCATCGCGAACGTGCCCGGGACCGCTACGTCGTGGGCACGGCGGACGGGACGCCCATGAGCGTGCGCGACGATGAGGAGCGCACCGGCGAGGCGGTCTCGGCCTGGGTACAGAACCGATTCGCGTTGCGCTCGACGCTCGACCTCACGCCCGGAGTGCGATTCGAGCGCTTCAGATTCGATCGTCACATCACGCGCGGACGTGTTCGCCGCAGCGACGGCACCACAGTTGCGCGTACGGTGGAGGATCTGGACATCCGGTCGGGCGACGTCGTGAGCGAGGTGATTCCGGGACTCGGTCTCGCCTGGACGCCGCGTCCCCTCGCCACGATCTTTGCCGGCGCACATCGCGGCTTCGCGCCACCGCGCACCAAGGACGCGCTCATCTACGGCGATCCCACGCTCGCACCGAATGCGCAGGTGCCGGATCCGGTCTCGCTGCAGCTCGACGCTGAGCGCAGCTGGAACTATGAGATGGGCGCGCGGTTGACGCCGCGCCCCTGGTTCGCGTTCGAGGCGACCTTCTTTCTGCTCGACTTCACCAACCAGATTATCGAGCCCTCCCAGTCGGCGGGCTCGACCGCGGCGGCCTCGGTCGCGAATCAGGGGGAGACTCGGCACGAGGGCATCGAGGTCGGCGGATCGTTCGACGTCGGCAGGTGGCAAGGGGGCGCCTTCTCGCTCGCGATCGAGGGCAACTACACCTTTGCCACGGCGCGCTTCTCCGCCGATCGGTTCATCCGGCGCGGGAGCGACACCGTCAATGTGCGCGGCAATGCGCTGCCCTACGCGCCGCACCATCGGGCGCACGCGGCAATCGCGTTCGACCACCCGGCGGCGGGCCTCCGTCTGCGGCTCGACGGCAACGCAGTCGGTCGGCAGTTCAGCGACAACTTTGAGACCGTCACGGGCTCGGCGAACGGACGCGTGGGGGCGATCCCCGCGCATCGCGTGCTCGACGTTTCGGGGCAGTTTGCGATCCCGGGCTTGTCGGGCGTGACGCTGACCGCAGCGGTGCGAAACGTCACCGATCGCGGGTACATGGTCTCACGTCGGCCCGAAGGCATCAAGGCGGGGCTGCCGCGCTTGGCGACCCTCGGCGTCAGCTGGGGCTTCTGAGCGGGACCAGCGCGCGGGGGGGGACCAGAATAGTAGCATCCCGGACAGCGAAACAATGGGGCCGACCCCATACTAGAATAGCTAGGACCTCCCATGACCACCGCCGAACTTCCCACCGACGCCCGACCCGCCATCGACGAGATCCGTCTTGTCGGCGGGGACGAGTTGGTACGCGAGATCATGTCGACCTTCCTCCGGTTCGCGCGCGCGCGCGTTCCGCAGCTGCAGGACGCAGCCGAAACGGGCGATACCGACACCGGAGCGACGATCGCGCACACACTCAAATCGAGTGCCCGTCAGCTTGGCGCGCTCGCCCTCGGTGACGCGTGCGCCTCGGCCGCACTTTCCGCGCGGGGCGGCGATGCCGCGGGCTTCGTCGCCCGCACAGAGGACGCGGCGCGCGCGTTCGAACGCGCGCGCACCTGGATGGAGCCGCTCGCTAAGGCTTGACCGGGATCGGCGTTTTCGCCGGGGAGTCCGAGGTCGGGAGCGGTAGAGGGGTGAGGCTTCGTGCGATGTCGTCAAACCGCATTGCGACCGCCACCTGCCTGGTGGTGCTGATAATTGCTTCGGCATCGCGCTGCCGGCCCGCCTGCATGAGCGCCTCGGCGGTAGCGATGCCAGACGTCACGACCAGCCCCGGAATGCCCTTTGAGGGACCGTCGACCCAGTCACCCTTCCGGATGAGCGACGCCGGCGCCCTGAACTCGTTCCAGAGTCCCAGCGAGCGATCGACATCGACGTAGCCTTCGCCCGGTACTTGGACGATGTTCGCGGTCGCGACGACCGTGTCCGGCATGACGCGGCGGGAGTGCCCCTGCATTACCACGTACGCGCCGAGTCCGAGCTCCTCGGCGAGGTTGCCCGAGGTGCGCGAGAAGTGGAGGGCGCGCTCGTTGTTGTCGCGCAGCAGCCGGAGGACGAGAATGTCGGCGCGAGGCAGCATGCGCGGTTCGATCACGGCGCGGATATTGCCCTTCGTAAAGAGCATCGGGCGCGCGATCTCCTGATAGAGGGGGAGTCGGTCAGCCTCCTCCATCGTCATCTGGAGCACCGAGCCCGTGGGTTTGGGCCAGACCTTGCCACGCCAGACGGCCGGGCCGGCTCCCTGGTCATAGTCAGCGACTGGACGGCGAATCAGTTGCCGCGTGTACCAGTCGGTATTGAGCAACGAGGTATTAGCGACCGTGACATCTTGGCGGATGCCGAGCACTTCCTGCGCGTACCAGAGCGGAAAGGTGTCGTTGTCACCAACGGTGACCAGAATGCCGTAGGGCTCGACCGAGTTGAGCAGGTCGATCGCGAAATCGGCGGTATCAGTCTCGCCCGCGCGCGAGCTCGCCTGCCAGTTGCCGACGAGCGGTATGGTGGCAAGGAGCAGCAGGGGAGACGCGATGAGCCAGCTGCGTCTGGTGGGGAGGGTAATCGTCTCGAGGCCGACCTTTACCTTCTCACTGCCCAGCAGCAAGGCCACCGACTCCCAGAGATATACGAGTCCGAGCGCGGCCCAGACGCTCCACGCCGAGAAGCTCCAGAGGAAGAAATAGTCTCGATCACGCACCTCCCGCTGGTCCTGCCCCAATTGGAGCTCCTGATTCTGCGAGGCACCATACTTGAAGTTCAGGTAGTAGATGAGCACGAACGTCAGCGTGATCATCAGCGGGCCGAAAAAGGCGAAGCTCCGCGGGTCACGTCGGTAATGGACCCAGCCGCCCAGGACGCCGAGGACCAGGAAGAAGGCTGCGAGTGCCCCCTGCAGCCCTGGCTGTTCGCCATGGGCGTCACGAAGCCATTGCCACTTGAAGTAAAGCCACCACATGCCGACCTGCGCGCCGAGGGGTGCCTGCCGCTCGGCTACTGGCGGCTTGGCGTACTGGCCGCGGTCGAAGTTGTATTTAAACGCGTCGTAGGTCGCCTTGGAGAAGGTGCAGGAGACCTTCAGGCCATCGCGGCAGGCGGTGGGCTCACCTTCGTTGATCGCGGGAAAGTGTGCCGCGCGGATCGGCTGGGTGATGAAGGAACTCCCGCCGAGGACGAGGGCACCGACGGCGACGACGATGAGCTTCCATCGGAGCAACGTGGCCGGCTTGCGGATGAGGACCGCGAGGCCGATGGCCGGGAGTGCGAGCATGCCGGCCATATGGTTGGCGTATCCGAGACCGGCCAGGTAGGCGAGCAGGACGAGAATGCGGTCTGCCTTGCGACCCTCGGGCTCGTCGCACCAGCGGACGGTGAGCCAGGCAGAGATGGCGAGGCCGACGAGCGAGACCGTGTAGACCTTTTCGTTCACGACCGACTGCGACCAGACGGTGAAGGCCGTCGCGCCGATGAGCGCGGCGAGCGCCCCCCCGACAATGCGCTGCCACCGGTGGGCAAACCAGCCGACGAGCACGCGCTCGGTGATGAGGAACCACATCCCTGCACTGACGGCACTGGAAACGGCCGCAAGGAGGTTGATGCGCATCGCCACGGAGGGCGCGATCGGCAGAATTGCGAAGACGCGCCCGATGAGCACGAAGAACGGATTCCCCGGGGGATGCGGCAGGCCCAGCGTGTACGCCGCCGTGATGTATTCGCTCGTGTCCCACATCGCCGTCTCGGGGGAGAGCGTCACGATGTAGAGGAGCAGGGTCAGCCCGGCCGCAATGGTGGCGGCGAGGTAAGAGGGGCGGTAGTCGAGGTCGGTAGACATCAGGGAGACTGAGATTGGAGAAGCCGGAAAGCTACGAGTGGGGGGTGTGAGATGGGAGGTGGGGACCGGACGGGGTGACGCACTGCTGTACCGATGGCCGCTGCCCCCAGCTCACACCTCCCGCATCCCGCCTTCTTGCTAGTGTCGAAAGGTCCTCTGCCCGGTGAACACCATAGCGATCCCATATTCGTCAGCGGCCTCGATGACCTCGGCGTCTCGGACCGAGCCGCCGGGTTGCACGATGGTGCGTACCCCGGCCTGCGCCGCCTGCTCCACGCCGTCGCGAAACGGGAAGAACGCGTCGGAGCCCAGCGCGGCTCCCTCGGTCGCGTGGCCGCTGGACTGGGCCTTGTGGACGGCGAGGAATGCGGCATCCACCCGCGACATCTGCCCGGCGCCGATCCCGATTGTGGCCCCGTCGCGCGCGAGGACAATCGCGTTGGACTTCACACTTGCCACCGCGCGCCAGGCAAAGAGCAGGTCCTTCCACTCGGCCGGGCTCGGCTGGCGCTTGGTCACAACGTGCCAGCTGCCATCGCTGAGTGAGGCCGGGGCGCGCTCCTGGACGAGGATCCCCCCGCGCACGCGCTTGATGTCGAGGGCGCCCTCGCCTTCGCGCACCGTGCCCTCGAGCACGCGCAGGTTTTTCTTCGCGCCGAGCGCCGCAAGCGCCTGCGGCGAGAAGCTCGGCGCGACGATGCACTCGACGAAGAGCGATGCCACCGCCTGCGCGCAGGCCTCGTCGACCGGCACCGAGAACGCGATGACCGATCCGAACGCCGAGACGGGATCACAGGCGAGTGCCTTCTGGTACGCTTCGAGCGCCGAGGTGCCGGTGGCAACGCCGCAGGGCGTGGTGTGCTTCACGATCGCGCAGGCGATCTCGCCGGCGAACGGATCGATCGCGAGCATGGCCCCTTCGAGATCGAAGAAGTTATTAAACGAGAGCTCCTTGCCGCCATGCTGCTTGAGTGCGCCCAATCCGGCGCCGGCGCGCTCCACGTAAAAGGCGGCCGCCTGGCCGGGATTCTCTCCGTAGCGCAGCGTCTGCGCCCGCTCGAAGGCGAGCGTGAGCTTCTCTGGGAAATGGTCACCGCGCTCGGCGGCAAACCAGCCGCTGATTGCTGCGTCGTAGGCGGAGGTGTGTGCATAGACCTTTTCCGCGAGATCGCGGCGCATCTCGGCGGCGTCGCCGCCGTTCTGCAGCGCCTCCAGGACGCGCGTGTAGTCGGCCGGATCGACCACGACCGTGACCGACGCGAAGTTCTTCGCTGCACTGCGCAGCATCGATGGGCCGCCGATGTCGATCTGCTCGATCACCTCCGCGGGGGCGAGCCCGGGTTTGGCCGCAGTCTCGCGGAACGGATACAGATTCACGCAGACGAGGTCGATCGGCGCAATGTCGTGTTCGGCGATTGCGGCCATGTGCTCGGGCACGTCCCGACGCGCGAGGAGGCCGCCGTGCACTGCCGGATGCAGCGTCTTCACACGCCCGTCGAGCATCTCGGGGAACTTGGTGACGTCGGCGACGTCGGTCACGGTCAGGCCCGCGACGCGGAGTGCCTTGGCGGTGCCGCCCGTCGAAAGCAGCTCGAAGCCCAGGGCCTGGAGGCCCTGGGCGAACTCGACCAGGCCCGACTTGTCTGAGACGGAAAGCAGAGCGGAAGGCATGCGCGGTGCGGAAGAGAGGAGGCAGGTCAGGCGAACGAGATCGGGTCGGGCTCGGAGTTGGGATTCACCCGCTCGACGTGGAAGCTCGGAACACCGACGACTGTTCCGTCGGCGGCGAGTTGCGTTCGGCCGGCGCACAGGTCCACGATGCAACGGGGATAGATGAAATGTTCGGCGGCGAGAACGCGCGTCGCTAGGGTGATCGGCGTATCGTCGGTATCGACGAGTACGCGCCACTGCGCGATGATCGCGCCCTCGTCGTACCGCTCGCTCACGAAATGCACCGTCGGACCGCTCATGGTCGCACCGGCGCGGAGCACCGCCGCGTGCACCTGGTGCCCGAACATGCCGGGACCGCCAAAGGCGGGGAGCAGCGCCGGGTGCACGTTGATCAACCGTCCGCGGAAGCGCGTCACCACCTCGGCGGGGACGAGGCGCAGATAGCCAGCGAGTGCGATGTGCGTGATCTGGTGCGCGGCCAGCAGCAGCCCGAGTTCGGCAGTGCGCTCTCGCGGAAGCCAGGCGCACGCAATCCCGTGCCTCCGTGCGCGTTCGAGAGCGCCCGCGGATGCGCGGTCACTCACGACCAACACGACGTCGGCAGGGGCCTCGGGCCCGAGCGCATCGAAGTGGTCGATAATCGCTTGAAGGTTGCTGCCGCCACCGGATGCCATGACGGCGAGGCGCGCGCGGGAATCGGTCACCGGTTCAATCTATCGCCCGTGGCTTTCCGCCGTCAGCGCAGGACGAGCGCGGTCACGTCCGCGAGTGTGGGGACGAACTGCGCCTCGCGAGCGGCACGTTCCTTGTCCGCTTCTGGGGTGTCCGAGCTCGGGATGAGGAAGCCGCGGCCGCCCAACGCGAGCCCAGGTGCGATGTCGCGCCAGCGGTCGCCGACGCAGACCGAGGCGGGGCAGTCAATCCCCAGTGCGTCGCGGGCTTCCTCGTACAGCAGCGTCCCCGGTTTGCGGCATCGACAGGGGCCCGAGACGTCGGGGTGGTGCGGGCAGTGCTTCGTGGCGTCGAGCCTGATTCCGTGCGCCGCGAGCAGGGCATCCAGTCGCGCCCGCACCGCGAGGTAGTTCTGCTCGGTCACGCGACCGAGCGCGATGCCGCTCTGGTTGGTGACGACGACGAGCAACCAGCCGGCGTCGGCGAAGGCGCGAAGAAAGTCGACGGCGCCGGGGAGCAGCGCGACCTGCGACGCGTCGTGCAGGTAGTGCGCATCGTGAATGAGCGTGCCGTCACGATCGACGAAGAGTGCGGGGCGCGTCATGCGAAGACGGGGAGCAGAAGGGAGAGGAGTGCGGCGTCGTCGGCGGGATCGATGCTGCGCAGGTCGAGGCGCACGCGGCCCGCTTCGATGCGCGCGATGATGGGGACGGCGCCGGTGCGAAGGCGCGTTTCGATCGCCTTCGCGTCGCCTCCGATGGTGATCGCCCACGACGCGATGCGCGCGGTGGGGAAGGCGCCGCCGCCCACGGTCGCTTCGCTTGGCTCGACGCGGAGGTCGGCGATGCGGAGGCCCTGTTCGGAGTCGCCCCGCGCTGAACGGACCGCGACGACCAGGGCCTCCGCCCGCCCGCGGATGGAGTCGGCACTCGCCGTGAGCATCGCGAGCGCGGGGATCGCGCGACGCGCCCGTTCAGGATCGCGGTAGAGGGCGAGCGTCGCCTCGAGCGCCGCGAGTGTGAGCTTGTCCACTCGCAGTGCGCGGGCCAGCGGATGTTGACGCACGAGCGCGACTGCGTCGCGCGTGCCGACCATGATCCCCGCCTGTGGGCCGCCGAGCAGCTTGTCGCCGCTCATCATCACCAGGGTTGCGCCCGCGGCGACGGCGTCGCGCGCGGTGGGTTCACCGGTCAGTCCCCAGGGAGAGAGGTCACCTAAGAGTCCGCTGCCGAAGTCGTGGAGCAACGGCACGCCGGCGTCGGCGGCAATCGGCACCAGCTCGCGCACACTCGCCTCGGCGACAAAGCCCTCGAGCGCGAAGTTGCTGCGGTGCACCTTCACAATCGCGCCGGTGCGGGGCGAGAGCGCGCGCCGATAGTCGTCGGCGTGGGTGCGATTGGTGGTGCCGACCTCAACGAGCGTAGTCCCACTGGTGCTCATGATGTCGGGGACGCGGAAGCTTCCGCCGATCTCGACGAGCTCGCCGCGGCTGACGATCGTCTCGCGGCCGGCGGCGAAGGTGTGCAGGGCGAGCACGAGCGCGGCGGCACAGTTGTTCACGACCAGCGCGTCCTCAGCACCCGTGAGTTCAGCGAGCAGCGCGCTGCAGTGGAGGTGTCGGCTGCCCCGCGCGCCGCGTGCGACGTCGTATTCGAGCGTTGAGGCACTACGCGCGACCTCGGCCATCGCTTCCAGCGCCGCCGGTGCGAGTGGGGCGCGGCCGAGGTTGGTGTGCAGCACGACACCGGTCGCGTTGAGGGCGGTGCGCAGCGAGGGCGTGGTGCGAGCGGCCACGTGGGCTTCGACCGCGCGAACCCACGCCTGGTCGTTATCTGGGAGTGTGGCGCCGCCACGCGCGCCGGCGATCAGCGCGCGGAGCGCTTCGGTGACGAGCGCTCGCGGGACGCGCTCCGCGAGTGCGCGAAGCCCGGGCTGCTCGACGAGCACGCCGATCGAAGGGAGTGCGCGGCGAGTGTCGGTCATGCGGGAGGGCGTGACTCGGGTTTCGTAATCGCCGTGGTGTCCCGGGGGGGAGGCGGAGGGCGCAGCCGGAACTCGCGCTCTGAACCCTTCACTACCCCAGTCAGTCCACGGACCGCCCGCACTTTCACGCGATACTCACCCGGGCGGATCGGCGTGTCAAACCGCACGACCCACGATTGGATCGGGACTGGGCGGTCGAGCTTTGGTGGTGGCGGCGTGTCGAGTCCTGGTCTGCCGGAGCGAAACCCGGTGGGCGGAGCCGGGGTAGGCGGAGCCGCGGTAGGCGGAGCCGAGTCGGGCGGAGCAGAGTCGGCCGCGACCGCTTTGCGCGCGGCTGCGACGAGTGAATCAAAGCGTACCGCGGGTATCATCACGCCGACCGCGACGGTCGACGAGTCGGGGCGCATGAGCACAAGCGTTGACGAGTCCGGCGACCACGCCACGTCGACTCCACGGTCGAACGTCAGGCGCAGGGCGGTGGAATCGATCGGATCGAGGGACTCGATCCGGGGGCCGATCGTGTCGTGCTCGAAGGCGTAGAGGTCGGTGGTGAGCGTGGTGTCGAGCGTGACCGTCGCGGAGTCGAACGGTTCACGAGGGTCGATCACGCGATTGCTGTTGGCGTCGAGCCAGCCGCGCAGGTGGTACGTATTGGGTGCGAGGTCGCGCACGACGAAGCGACCCGTGGAGTCCGCACTCGTCGACCAGCGCAACAAGGTGTCCGTGGCAGTGAAGACCTCGACGCGTGCGTTCGGCGCGTTCTTGGCTTCGACCCAATCAAAGATTCTCCCGCCAATCGTGCTCACGGAGTTGGCTGCTCCGGTGGAGAAAACGACGTCGATCCGCTCGTCGAGGACGTTGCCGCGCAGGTCGCCGAGTCCGGGCACGATGGTGACCCGATACGTCGTGTTCGCGCGAAAGCCGTTGCGGGGCTCGACCTCGATGGCGTCGCGGCGCCAGATGACTCGCTCACGGCCATCGCCCGGCGAGACGGCGACCAGCGAAGCGAGTGTGGACGAGTTGCCGTTGTTGCCAATACTGCCGCCTGCATTCCCGACACTCTGTCCACCGCCGGCGCGTGCGAGGGGTGACGAGCGCTCGTTGACCACTTCGTCGAAACGAAAGATGACCGATCGCGCGCGCACGTTGAGGCTGTTGGTGTCGGGGGTCACGGCCACGAGCTGCGGCGCTTCTTTGTCGGGCGGACCACCGGGTGGAGTGCCTGGCGATGCACAGGCGCTCAGGCTGAGTACAACGACGGCGATCGCGACGGCCGAGACCGTCGCCACCTGAGCGCGCTGCCCGATCCGGCGTCGGCTCACCCGGCAATCTCCGCGATTTTCACGGTCAACTGCCCGGCGCGGGCGCTCCACTCCCGTTCCTTCGTGCGCTCGCCTTCGATCACGGCCGGGGGGGCCTTGGCGGTGAACGTCTCGTTGGAGAGTCGGCCGCGCAACGCGTGGAGCTGCTTGGTCAGCCCGTCGAGCTCGCCCTGCAACCGCGCGCGCTCCCTCGTGACGTCGACCATGCCGGCGAGCGGTAGCGCGAGTTCGAGTCCGCTCGCCAGCACCGCCTGTGCCGCCGCGCCCTCAGGTACTGGTCCGATAACAATCTCGCAGCGCGCGAGTCGGTGCATGAGGCGGCTGTTCGCCATGAGCGTGTCACTCGCAGGGCCGGCGGCGATGAAGGCGCGGATTGGCGCACCCGGCTGCACGGCGTACTCGGAGCGGAGTCCGCGAATCGCATCGATCGCTTCGCGCACGACTTCGAACGCCTCTCCAGAGTCGGCACCGGCCGTGCGCGCCACCGGCCACGCTGCCGTCGCGAGGAAGTGACCGGCCTGCGCGCCCGGGAGCCGCTGCCAGAGCGACTCAGTCACGAATGGCATGATCGGATGCAAGAGACGCAGGCCCCGGTCGAAGACATGCACGAGTACTGCGCGCGCGACCTCACGATCGGCACCCGGCTGCAGGAGGCGCGTCTTGACCGCTTCCACGTACCAGTCGGCGAGCTCGTTCCAGACGAAGCGGCGTGCGGCCTCCGCGTATGCGTCGAGGCGCAGACCGAGTTGGCGCTCGGCTTCGGGCCACGCGCCCGTGCGCGGACGCGGACGCGGACGCGGGGGCCCGAGTGACGCGTCGCACAGAGCAACGGCCGCGTCGAGCCGGCCAAGAATCCACTGGTCGGCGAGCGTGAGGTGTGCCGGCGCGACCTCCTCGAGCGGGGTGACCGACTCCTCTCCCACCTCGAGCAGGATGAAGCGCCCGATGTTCCACAGCTTGGTCGCGAAGTTGCGGCCGGGGGCGAACGACTTGTCGAGGTCGTTGGGGTCGAGCATCACATCGACGCCGAGTCCCATCCCCTGAATAAGTGTCCATCGTAGCGCGTCGGCGCCAAACTTGTTGACGACGTCGAGCGGATCGATCCCATTGCCGAGCGACTTGGACATCTTACGATGTTGCATGTCGCGCACGGTGCCGTGGAGGTAGACCGAGTGGAACGGCGCCTCCCCGAGAAAGGCGTAGCTCGTCATGATCATGCGCGCGACCCAGAAGAAAAGGATCTCGGGTGCGGTGACGAGCACGTCGCTCGGAAAAAAAGCCTTGAGGTCGGCACTCTTCTCGTCAGGCCAGCCCATCGTGCTGAAGGGCCAGAGGCCGGAAGAGAACCAGGTGTCAAAAACGTCCGGGTCCTGCTCAAGCTGTGTGCTGGCGCACCTGGGGCACTCGGTCGGATCCACGCGATGCGCCCCGACCTGCCCGCACGCCGTGCAGGTCCAGACCGGAATGCGGTGTCCCCACCAGAGCTGGCGCGAGATGTTCCAGTCGCGGATCCCGTCGAGCCAATTGATGTAGACCTTCTCCCACTTTTCAGGGAGGAGGCGGATGGTGCCGTCCTTGACGGCGGCGAGTGCCGGCGCGGCGAGCGGCGCCATCTTCACGAACCACTGGTCCGAGAGTCGCGGCTCGACGACGGTGTCGCAGCGGTAGCAGCGGCGCACACTGTTGGCATGCGACTCGACTTTCACGAGCGCGCCTTCAGTCTCGAGGAGCGCAACGGCCTCCCGGCGTGCCGCGAAGCGCTCGAGACCATCGAGTGTTTTGGGGATCCGGCCGGCGGCATCGCTCACCGCACCGATCATCCCCTCGGCGGTGATCACCACCGGCATCGCGAGTCCGTGCCGTCTACCAACCTCGAAGTCGTTGGCATCGTGCGCCGGCGTGATCTTGAGCGCGCCGGTGCCGAAGTCTTTCTCGACGTACGCGTCGGCGATGACCGGGATCTCGATGCCGACCAGCGGGAGGAGCAGAAGCTGGCCGACGAAGGCGGCGTAGCGCTCGTCATCGGGATGCACGGCGACCGCGACATCAGCGAGGAGCGTCTCCGGCCGCGTGGTCGCGATGGTGATACCCTGCGACGGATCGCCAGCGAGCGGATACCGGATGTGGTAGAGTTTCCCCTCGCTGTCGTGGAACTCGGCCTCCTCGTCGGAGAGCGAGGTGAGGCAGCGTGGGCACCAGTGGATGACGCGGTGGCCGCGGTAGACGAGGTCTTTTTCGTAGAGTCGCACGAACGCTTCGCGCACCGCTCGCGAGAGTGCGGGCGAGAAGGTGTACGCCGTGCGCGACCAGTCGGCGGAGGCGCCGATCCCCTTCAGCTGTTGCAGAATCTGCCCGCCCGTCTCTTCGACAAAGGCCTCGGTACGCTGTACAAAGGCTTCGCGGCCGAGGTCGAAGCGGGTTTTGCCTTCCTTGGCAAGGAGCTTCTCGACGACGTTCTGCGTCGCGATGCCGGCATGGTCGGTGCCCGGAAGCCAGAGGGCTTCGTCGCCACCCATCCGGCGCCAACGGACGAGCAGATCCTGCACGGTATTGTTGAGCCCGTGTCCCACGTGGAGCACGGCCGTGACGTTGGGCGGAGGAATCAGGATCGTGAAGGGGTCACGGTCGCCGCCAAGGCGCTTCGTGCGCGTGGGGTCGGCGCGGAAGAGCTGGGCGTCCTCCCAGGCCTTGCTCAGCGCGGCCTCAGTGGCGGCGAAGTCGAAGTGGGTGGGGAAGTCGGTGGCCGGCTTGTGGTCGGTCGGTTCACTCATCTGTGAAAGCTAGCCGGGCTGTAGGTGGCGGGGCCACAGGCTAGGGCGTGGCGTTCACGCTCGGCGCGGGACCCTGAGCTGCTCGCGCACGCGGGTTACGCCGGGTACGCCACGCGCGATGGTGACGGCGTGCGTCACTTCGCGCGCGCTCCGGACGCGGCCGTGCAGGACGATGTCCCCCTGGTCGATCGCCTCGATCTCGACGGCGCGCTCGGCCAGGATCGGGTCATGGGCAAAGGCTTCGAGGACGCGCGCGTCAAGGGCATCACGGTCTGGCGCATCCAAGGTGTCCTCGTCCTCGTCGAGATCCTCGTCGAGATCCTCGTCGAGATCCTCGTCTCGCTCGTCATCGTCTTCGGCCTCGAGCTCGTCGTCCAGCTCTTCGTCAGCGAGGCTCGCCTCGTCCGCTGTGTTGGGCGCCTCCGCCCAGGCCTCTTTGAGCGCGTGCGCCGTCTCGAGCAGCGGGCCGATATTCTCGGCGAGGCTCGACGCCAGCCCGCGACCCCGCGCGACGAGCGTGCGGAGCGACACGCGTCGGCCACTGGTGCGCTCTGCGACGAGCACGCCCACTCCAAGAGCAACGACGGCGCCGGCGACCAGCCAGAGCCAGGTGTGACCGGAGTCCCGTGATTCGACGCGAGTAGTGCGCATGCGTAGGCTAATGGTGGTTGGCGGGGCTCCGATCGCTCCGCTACTTTGAAGGCTGACCCCTGCGCCTCGCTTCGGCAAGCGGGGTGCCCGTCGCGCCTCGAATCCGGACCGACCTTCTCTATGTCGCCACGCTCACCGTCCGCCGCCGCGTCGTCATCCGCCGACGCGCCGATCCTGCTCGCATCGATCACCCGATGAGCGCTGCTCCCGCACCCGCCCTCCTGATCCTCACGCTCCCCGATGGAGCGACCAGGGAGGTCGCTCCG
Source organism: Gemmatimonas phototrophica (assembly GCA_945869195.1). Classification (GTDB taxonomy): domain Bacteria; phylum Gemmatimonadota; class Gemmatimonadetes; order Gemmatimonadales; family Gemmatimonadaceae; genus Pseudogemmatithrix. The sequence continues at coordinate 104,974 of CAMBNV010000007.1, forward strand.
GGCACGCTTGCGCGCGACGTCGTGGCGACGATCGGTCCACGGCTGCTCCTCGCGGCGATCGCCGTGTCGGTGGAGGGCGAGGTGCAGGATCTGTCGACGCCGATCCGCCGCGGTGGCGCGTTCCAGGTGATCACCGAGAAGGACCCGCGAGCGCTGGCGGTGCTGCGACACTCGGGCGCGCATATTCTCGCGACGGCAGTGCGTCGGCTGCACCCGGAGGCCGCGATCGGTTTCGGTCCGGCAATCGACGACGGTTTCTACTACGACTTCGACGTCGCTAAGCCGTTCACGCCCGAGGACCTCGCGTCAATCGAAGCGGAGATGCGGAAAGTTGTCGCCGAGAAGTACGCCTTCGTGCGCGCCGAGGTCTCGCAGGCCGAGGCCAAAGCCGTCTTCGCCGACGATCCGCTCAAACTGGAGCGCCTCGAGGACTTTGAGGGATCGGACGAGATTATCTCGACGTACACCGATGGTCCGTTCACCGACCTCTGCCGCGGCCCGCACCTCCCCGACACCTCCTACCTGAAGCACTTCACGCTCCTCTCGGCGGCCGGCGCCTATTGGCGGGGCGACGAGCGGCGGCAGATGCTGCAGCGCATTTACGCGACGGCGTTCTTCAAGAAGGAAGAGCTCGAGGCGCACCTGCACCAGATGGAGGAAGCGAAAAAGCGTGACCATCGCGTACTCGGGAAGCAGCTCGACCTGTTCCAGTTCTTTCCGCACGCGCCGGGTGCCGCCTTCTGGACGCCGCGGGGCACCCACCTGTGGAATGCCCTCGAAGGGTTTGTGCGCGAGCGTCAGCGCGACGACTTCCTCGAAATCAAGACGCCGCTCCTCTACACCAAGAAGCTGTGGGAGCAGTCGGGACACTGGGGTAAGTACAAGGAGAACATGTTCCTCGTATGGGACAAGGAAGCGGCAGAGTCGGGTGGGACCACCGACGAGGCGTTGCGCATGTCGCTTAAGCCGATGAACTGCCCCTCGCACCACCTGTTGTTCCATTCGCATAAGCACTCCTACCGCGAGCTCCCGTTGCGGTATGTCACGTTTGATGTGTTGCACCGTAACGAGATCTCGGGCGCGCTCTCCGGGCTTACACGCGTGCGGCAGTTCTCACAGGACGATTGCCACGTCTATCTGCGCGAGGACCAGATCGCCGCCGAGGTGAAGTTTCTCACGGACTCCATTCTCGGGTACTACGACACGTTCGGGCTCACCGCGCGCCTCAAGTTCGCGACCCGACCGGAGCAACGGCTCGGCTCGGACGAGCTGTGGGACCGTGCCGAGGGGGCGCTCCGCGACGCGCTCGAGACTACGGGCCGTCCCTATGAGTTGAAGGAGGGCGACGGCGCGTTCTATGGCCCCAAAATCGATTTTGATGTGATGGACTCGATCGGACGCTCCTGGCAGCTGGGCACGATTCAGCTTGACTACAACGCCTCAGAGCGCTTTGATCTCGAGTACACCGGTGAGGACAACGCCGCACACCGGCCCGTGGTGATCCACCGCGCCGTCAGTGGCTCGTTCGAACGATTCATCGCGATCCTCATTGAGCACTTTGCGGGCGCCTTCCCGGTCTGGCTTGCGCCGGAGCAGGTGCGCGTCCTTCCGATCTCTGACGAGGTGTCGGGGTATGCTCGCGACGTGACGGCGAAGCTGCGGGCGGCGGGCATCCGCGCCGTCTGTGATGAGCGCAGCGACACGCTCAACTATCGGATCCGAGAGGGCGAGATCATGAAGGTCCCGTATATGGCGGTGCTGGGAAAACGGGAAGCAGAAACAGGCCAGGTCGCCATCCGCGTGCGCGGGGCGGGGAAGAAACAGGAGGTCGTGCCGGTTGGCGACTTCGTCGCGCGCCTCGTCGAGGAGATCCGCACCCGTGCGCTGACGCCCTCGTCGGCGGGAGCGGAGGCCTGATGCGCACGGCGCGTCGGCGCGCGACGCTGGTCGCGGTGGCACTGCTCGCCAGCGTGCGCCTCGCCGGGGCGCAACAGCTCGAACCGCCTCGGCTCGAACCCGCGCGCGTCGTTGGTCAGGTCGTCGTCGGTGGATACTCAGGGCTGGCTGGCTTCTTGGTCGGCCAGTTCATCGCCGAGGGCGTCTCGGAATCGATCGGTATCGACAGTGACGCCGGCATCCGTCGGCTGGGGCTGGCGGGCGGCGTGATCGGCGGCGGTCTTGCCACCGCGAGCGTGGTCTACGGCATCGGCAATATCGGGGACCAGACCGGCGACTTTGACGCAACGGCGCTGGGTGCCGGGGTGGGCTTCGTGGCGGCGCTTGCGATCACACGGCTAATCCTTGGCCCGGATAGCTGGCCTCGTGAGGGCACGAGTACGTCGAGACGCTGGGCGGCCGCGAATATCGTCGCGCTGTTGCCGGCGATTGGCGCGAGCATCGGCTTTAACTCCACCCGTCGCTACCACTAGAGGTCTTGCTCCCGATGTCGGATCGCACCCCAGTCATCGTCTCGGCTGCTCGCACGCCGATCGGCCGTTTCCTGGGCGGGCTCGCCCCGCTCACCGCCCCAGAACTCGGCGCAGTCGCGATCCGCGCGGCGATGGCGCGCGCGCAGATTGACCCCGCGGCGATCGGCGAGGTGATCATGGGCAACGTGCTGCAGTCGGGCGTCGGCCAGGCTCCGGCGCGTCAGGCCGCCATCCGTGCGGGACTCCCCGCCACGGTGTCGGCCTACACCGTGAACAAGGTCTGCGGCTCTGGTCTGCAGGCCGTCATGCTCGCCGCACAGGCGATCCGCGCCGGGGACGAGCAGCTGCTGGTCGCGGGCGGGCAGGAGTCGATGTCGAATGCGCCGCATTATGTGCGCGGCATGCGCAACGGGATCAAGTTCGGCGCGCAGAGCCTGCTCGACGGGCTGATCACCGACGGGCTCTGGTGCGCGTTCTACGATCGGCACATGGGGGGGCACGCCGAGTACACGGCCAAGAAGGCGGGGATCACCCGCGGGCGGCAGGACGAGTTCGCATTTCAGTCGCACCAGAAGGCCGTTGCGGCGATCGGGGCGGGCCGGTTTAGGGCAGAGATTGCTCCGGTCGAGATCGCCGGCAAGAAAGGCCCGACCATCATCGATACCGACGAGTCGCCGCGTGCCGACACCTCACTCGAGGCCCTTGCCAAGCTCAGGCCCGCCTTCGCCAAGGACGCACCGAAGGAGATGGAGAGTGAGGAGCTCACCGTGACTGCTGGCAACGCTCCTGGGCTCAACGACGGTGGCGCGGCGCTCGTGGTGGCGTCCGAAGCGTACGCGAAGGCGCACGGTCTGCCGATCCTCGCGCGGATCACGGGTTATGCATCGGGCGGCGGCGATCCGCAGGACCTGTTCTTCGCGCCGATCGCTGCCGTGCAGAATCTCATGAAGCGCACCGGTGCCAAGATCGGCGACTACGACCTGATCGAGGCGAACGAGGCGTTCGCCTCCCAGGCGCTGGCCGACGGCGATGGCCTCGGCTGGGATTTCGCGCGCGTCAACGTGAACGGTGGTGCGATCGCGTTGGGCCATCCGATTGGGGCGAGTGGCGCGCGGGTGCTCGTGACGCTGTTGCATGCGCTCGAACAGCAGGGCAAGCGCACGGGGCTCGCGACGCTCTGCCTGGGTGGTGGGAATGCGGTCGCGCTGAGCGTGGAACGGGTCTAGCCGCCCGAGTTCGGCCGACGGCGCGCGTCGGCAGTTCGGCGGCTTCGACGGTCGCTGCCCGCCTCGCGATGATTATCTTTCTGGTGTTCCGCTCGCGCCCGGCGACCGATCGTCCGGCGCGCATCTGACCACCGGCGGTCCGGACCGGACCGCCCTCACGCGACCAGGCTCGATGACAGACCATTTCGCCGTCGTCGGCGCCGGACAGATGGGCAACGGGATTGCCCACGTCTGCGCCACCAGCGGCTTTGCCGTGACCCTGATCGATGTCTCCGCCGAGGCCCTCGCGAAGGGTCGGGCGACCATCGAGAAGAACCTCGAACGGCAGGTGAAGAAGGGCGCCCTCGAGCCGGCCGCGCGCAACGCGGCGCTGGCGCGGATCACCACATCGACCGCGCTCGACGCGGTCGCCGGGGCGACCGTGGTGGTCGAGGCCGCGACCGAGAGACGCGAACTCAAGTTTCAGATCTTTCGTGAGCTTGATCGCCTCGCCGATGCGGGCGCGATCCTCGCAACCAACACCAGCTCGATCTCGATCACCGAGATTGGCGCGGTCACCAAGCGCCCCACGCAGGTGATTGGGATGCACTTCATGAACCCGGTGCCCGTGATGGCGCTGGTCGAGGTGATCCGCGGCCTGGCGACGTCCGACGAAGTCAATGCGCGGACCGTCGACCTCTGTAAGGCACTCGGCAAGACCGCGGTGGAGGCGAACGATTTTCCTGGGTTTATCGCCAATCGGATTCTCATGCCGATGATCAACGAGGCCTGTTACGCCGTGATGGAGGGCGTGGGGACACCCGAGGCGGTAGACCAGGTGATGAAGCTGGGCATGAACCATCCGATGGGCCCGCTGACGCTCGCCGACTTCATCGGACTCGACACCTGCGTGGCCATTCTCGAGGTACTGCAGGACGGTCTCGGTGACCCGAAGTACCGCCCTTGCCCGCTGCTCAAAAAGTATGTCGCGGCGGGCTGGACTGGCCGCAAGTCGGGTCGCGGCTTCTACACCTACCCGGCGTCCTGATGCGCGGTTGTTCGCACGGAGTGGCAGCACCATGATGACTGATCTGCACGACCTCACCGAGGAGCAGCGGGCGATCATTGCGACCGCGCGCGCCTTCACCGACTCGCAGGTGCGCCCGTTCGCGGCGCAGTGGGACCGCGACGCGTACTTCGAGCCATCACTCGTCAGACATCTCGGCGAACTCGGGTTTCTCGGGATGCTTCTGCCGACCGAGTACGACGGACTGGGCCTCGATGCGCGGACCTATCTGCTCGCGCTTGAAGAGGTCGCGGCGGTCGACGCCTCGGTGGCGGTGATGATGTCGGTGCACAACTCGCTGCCGACCCAGCTGCTCCATGCGTTCGGGACCGAGGCGCAGAAGCGCCGATGGCTAGCGCCGATGGCGCGCGGCGAGCTGCTCGGTGCCTTCGCCCTCTCAGAGCCCGACGCCGGCTCCGATGCCTCGGCCGTCCGCTGCCGCGCGCGGCGCGACGGGGACGGCTGGATTGTAAGCGGCACCAAGGGCTGGGTCACGAGCGGGACGCATGCCGGAGTGATCATTGCGATGATCCGCACCGACACCGCAGACGACCCGAAGGGCTCCAAGGGAATCTCGGCCTTCATCCTCACTCCCGACCTGCCGGGCTTCGGTGTGGGGAAAAAAGAGGACAAGATGGGGATGCGCGCCTCTCCGACGGTGCAGTTGGTGTTTGATGAGATGCGCGTGCCTGCCGACCGGCTGGTCGGCGCCGAGGGGATGGGGTTCATCTATGCCATGCAGTCGCTCGAACACGGTCGGCTTGGGATCGCGGCGCAATCGATCGGGATCGCACGGGCGGCGTTCAACGCCGCCCGCGCCTATGCGACCGAGCGCAAACAGTTTGGCACGCCGATCGCGGAGTTTCAGGGTGTCCAGTTCCAGCTCGCGGATATGGCGACGCGGATCACCGCTGCGCGCTCGCTCCTCCATACGGTCGCGGCTGCCAAGGACCGAGGGGTCGCGGTGTCGGGCGAAGTCTCGATGTGCAAGCTGTTCGCCAGCGAGACCGCCATGTGGGTGACGACGCACGCCATCCAGATCTTTGGTGGCTACGGGTACGTGAAGGACTATCCGGTGGAGCGGTACTTTCGTGATGCGAAAGTCACAGAGATTTATGAAGGGACGTCCGAAGTGCAACGGATCATCATCGGCAGGGCCGTTTCGAAGGTGTGAGCTGTCGTGACCTTCCCCTGCATTCCTTACCGCTCCTATCTTTGCGTCTATGAACCTCTTTGACACGATCGCTAAGCTCGGCCACGAGCAGCTCGTCCTCTGCGCCGACGAGAGCGCAGGCTATCGCGGTATCATCGCGATCCACGACACGACGCTCGGGCCCGCGCTCGGCGGCACGCGGTTCTGGAACTACAGCTCCGACGAGGAAGCGATCACCGATGCGCTGCGGCTCGCGCGTGGGATGACGTACAAGAACGCGGTCGCCGGGCTCAACCTCGGCGGCGGCAAGTCGGTCATCATCGGGGACAACCGGACGACCAACCGCGAGATGATCTTCCGCGCGCACGGCCGCTTCGTCGAGTCACTCGGCGGGCGCTACGTGACCGCCGAAGACGTGGGTACGAGCACGGCCGACATGGACTTCGTGCACATGGAGACCGACTACGTCTCCGGCCTCGCCAACAAGTCGGGCGACCCGTCACCGGTGACGGCGCACGGGGTGTTTCGGGCGATCGAGGCCTCGGCGATGCACCGGTGGGGGTCGGTATCGCTCGCGGGTAAGACGGTGACCGTGCAGGGACTGGGGAACGTGGGCACGTATCTGTGCCGGGAACTCGTCGCCGCGGGGGCCACGCTCATCGTGAGCGACATTCGTGCGGATCGTGTGAAGCTGGCGGTCGAGGAGTTCGGGGCGAAGGCCGTCGACGGCGACGAGATCTACTCTGCGAAGGCCGACATCTTCGCGCCCTGTGCGCTCGGCGCGATTATCAACGACGACACCCTACCGAAGCTCAAGGTCGAGATCGTCTGCGGCGGGGCGAACAATCAGCTGCTCGTGCCCGAGAAGCATGGCGAAGCGCTCGAGAAGCGGGGCATCAGCTACGCCCCGGACTTCGTGGCGAACGCCGGCGGCGTGATCAACGTCTACGGTGAGCTCGCGGGTTGGACGCGCGAGCGCGCCCTGCGCAAGGCGGACGAGATCTTCGACACGATTCTCGGCGTCTACCGGATTGCGAAGGAAGAGGGCGTGTTTACCTACGCCGCCGCCGACCGACTCGCGGAGCGGCGCATTGCGGCCGTGCACGGCATGCTCCGCACCTGGCCGCCACACCCACGAAAGAGCTGATCATGGCCGAGCGTATTCCGATCGCCTCTGATCATGCCGGCTTCGAAATGAAGGAGCACCTGCGAGTCGCGTTGGAGAAGATGGGCTACGAGGTGGAAGACCTCGGCACACATTCGCCGGCGTCCACCGACTATCCCGACTACGCCCATCCCCTCGCCGCCAAGGTGGAGAGCGGGGAAGTGACACGGGGGGTCTTGCTCTGCGGTACCGGGCTTGGCATGTCGTACGCCGCCAACCGTCACCCCGGGGTACGGGCTGCGGTGATCTGGAGTCCAGAAATCGCGACATTCGCGCGGAGCCATAATGACGCCAATGTGCTCGTCGTTCCCGCGCGGTTTGTGACCGAGGAGGACGCGGTGAGTATTCTCAAGAACTTCCTTGATACCCCCTTCGAGGGCGGTCGCCATGCGACCCGCGTGAAGAAGATCGAACAGGAGACGGCATGAACCCGGGGTACCACCGTTGGGACCGTCGCGAACCGGGCGCTGCCCTGCTCGCCACCGATCCGGAGATCGCCGCCCTGATCACCGAGGAGACGCGTCGGCAGTCGGATGGGCTCGAGCTGATCGCGAGCGAGAATTTCGTGTCGCCGGCCGTGCTCGAGGCGATGGGGTCGTCGCTCACGAATAAGTACGCCGAGGGGCTGCCGGGGAAGCGGTACTATGGCGGCTGCGAGGTGGTGGACCGGGTCGAGCAGATCGCGATCGATCGCGCCAAGCAACTCTTCGGTGCTGACCATGCGAACGTGCAGCCTCATTCGGGTGCGACAGCGAACGCGGCGGTCTACCTCGCCTTCCTCAAGCCGGGTGAGACCGTGATGGGGCTCGACCTCTCACAGGGCGGGCATCTCACCCACGGATCGCCGGTGAACTTCTCGGGACTCAACTACCGAGCCGTGCACTACGGGGTCAATGACGCGGGGGTCATCGACTATGCGGCGATGCGGGAGACGGCACGACGCGAGCGACCCAAGCTCATCATTGCGGGCTACAGTGCCTACTCGCGCGTCCTCGATTACCAGCAGTTTGTGGATGCGGCGACGGAGGTCGGCGCGGTTTTCATGGTCGACATGGCGCACTTCGCGGGACTCGCGGCGACCGGCGTGTATCCGAACCCGATCCCGTTTGCCGACGTGGTAACGACGACGACGCACAAGACGTTGCGGGGCCCACGCGGCGGCCTGATCCTCTGCAAGGCGCAGCATGCGAAGGCGGTGGATAAGGCGGTCTTCCCTGGAACGCAGGGTGGTCCCCTCGAACATGTGATCGCCGCCAAGGCCGTGGCGTTCAAGGAGGCGCTCTCGCCGGAGTTCGGTGTGTACTGCCGACAGGTCGTGACCAACGCGCGCGTGCTTGCGGACTCGCTGATCGCGCACGGGGTGCACATCGTGTCTGGCGGTACGGATAACCATCTGATGCTCGCCGACCTGCGACCCAAGAGCGCGACGCTCACGGGAAAGGTGGCCGAACAGGCACTCGATCGGGCCGGGATTACGGTGAACAAGAACACGGTGCCTGGCGAAACGCAGTCGCCGTTCGTGACGAGCGGCATCCGGCTGGGGACTCCGGCGGTGACCACGCGCGGCATGCACGAGGCGGAGATGCGCCGGATTGCCGGGCTGATCGACCGTGTGCTCACCGCGCCGGACGACGCGACGGTGACCAAGGACGTCAACGGGGACGTGCGGGCGCTGGCTGAGGAGTTTCCGCTGTATCTCTAAGGGAGCGACGATTGGCCTTCACTTTCTACGCGTTTCACTCTCCCTCCCTCTCTCTGAATTTCTGATGCCCGAACTGGCTTTCCGAGATGGCGTGATGGACCGCATCAGAATACGCGAAGCTCGGTACGACGAGCGCGCGTACCTGTTCGTGCTCGCCGCGCTCGAGTATTGCCAGCAGGCGCTGACCGAACGGCGACACCTCACCGGGCGTGAACTCGCCGTCGGGTGTCGCGATCTCGCGCTCACGCGGTACGGTGTGTTGGCGCGCACGGTGCTCGATCACTGGGGGGTGCGCGACTCGAAAGATCTCGGCGAGATCGTATTCGCGCTGGTCGACGTCGGACTGCTCGCGAGTCAGCCGAATGATTCGAAGGAAGAGTTCGTCGGCGTGTTCGACTTCCAGCAGGCGTTCGATCGCGACTATCCCTGGAAGGCGGAGCTGGCCGTCTGACTCTCATGCCTCGTGACTGAATCCATGCGCGTGCGAATCACGTCGGCGACACCGGCGTTGGCACCTGAGTCCCCGGCCATGGCGGCCGGCACGGAGTCGTTCGTGCTTGAGGGGCTGCGACTGGGTGTGCGGTCCGCCGTGGGAGCGCAGCGGTGAGCCGTCACCTCACGCTCGGTCCCGGGCGCGAGTTTGACGCCGTGCGCGACCTGCTTGCGCGCTGGGGCACGGCCGCAACTGGCGTGGGCGACGACGCCGCGGTGCTCGACGTGCCCACGGGCTCGCGGCTCGTGGTGAGCACGGACAGTAGCGTGGAGGAGGTGCACTTCAGGGCCGAATGGCTCACGCCCGAGGAGATCGGTTGGCGCGCCACGATGGCGGCGCTCTCCGATCTCGCGGCGATGGGGGCCACGCCACTCGGTGTGCTGCTGGCGCTCACGGTGCCGGTGCGGTGGCGAGGCTCGCTCGGTGCAGTCGCCGAGGGAGTCGGTGCAGCCGTGCGCGCGCAGGGCGCGGCGATCGTGGGGGGTGACGTGACCGATGGTGACCGTCTCGCGCTCACGATCACGGTGCTCGGACATGCGCCGCAGCCACTGTCGCGCGCCGGCGCGCGCGCGGGAGACACGCTCTATCTGACCGGTGCGCTGGGCGGACCGGGGGCAGCGCTCGCCGCCTGGATGAGCGGTGGTGTACCGAATGCGGCGGCGCGAGCGCGGTTCGCCCACCCCGAGGCGCGGATCGCGGCGGGGCAGTGGCTCGCCGGGCACGGGGCGACGGCCGCGATCGACCTGAGCGATGGGTTGAGCGGGGATGTGGCACATCTCGCCCACGCGAGCGGGATGCGCTGCACGATCGCGCTCGACGCCGTCCCGTGCGTCGCTGGTGTGAGCGCGCTCGAGGCGCTCGTGAGCGGTGAGGAGTACGAGTTATTGGTCGCCGCCCCGTCACTCGACGTGAACGCTTTCTCGGCGGCGCATGGCGGTCTGGCCCTCACGGCTATCGGTCAGGTGCAGGCCCCTGCGTTCGGCCGCGGTGCCGAGGTGGTGGGAGAGCAGGGCGGCGTACGCGTAGAGCTCCCCCGCGCCCATGATCACTTCGCGTCGGTGCGGTGAGATGATCGCCACGCTGCGCGCCGTAGTGGTCGGACTCAATGCCGTCGTCTCGACGACGCTGTTCGGGGGGATCGTGCTGCTCTCGGCACTCTTCCGTCTGAAGGATCACCCGGGGTCGCCGTACGCCTGGTGCCCTAAGTATTGGGGGCTCACGCACCTCTGGGTCGGCGGCGTACGCGTGATTGAACATGACGCGCATCATAAGGTGGGCCCGCGCCACATCTTCGTCGCCAACCATCTCAGCAACTTCGACGTTTTTGCGCTCGCGGCCATGCTGCCGTGGATCAAGTTCGTTGCCAAGGCCGAGCTCTTTCGCGTGCCACTCCTCGGGCCGGCGATGGCGCGCGCTGGGATGATCCCGGTGGAGCGCGCGAACCGCAAGTCGGCGTTCGCCAGCTACACCGAGGCCACCGAGCGGATCCGCCGTGGGGCGTCGGTCGGCGTCTATCCCGAAGGGACGCGCGGCGATGCCTACCCGCTGCGTCCATTCAAAAAAGGACCGTTCGTCCTCGCGATCCAGGCGCAGGCGCCGGTCGTTCCGGTGCTCGTCTACGGCGCGCTCGAACGACAGCGCAAGGGAGCCTTCAAGGTGTATCCTGGCACGATTCACATGCATTATCTCCCGGCGATCCCGACCGAGGGACTCGACTACGAGGCTCGCGACGCGATCGCCCGCCAAGCATACGACGCGATGGCGGCCTGTTTGCAGCGGGAGTACGGCATCGCCTCTCCGCCGTTTCGGGGCGGCTGAGCCGTTAACTTCCGCGGACGAATACCGACGGCCTCCCATCGACCGTCTCGCCAGGTGTTGGCTCCTTTCTTCCTTCTCCTTTCTACCATCCCATGTCCATTATCCTTGGCGTGCAGGCCCGCGAGATTCTCGACTCACGCGGGAATCCCACCGTCGAAGCTGACGTCATCCTCGAAGACGGGACCTATGGCCGGGCGGCGGTACCGAGCGGTGCGTCCACCGGCGGGCGCGAGGCAAAGGAGCTGCGCGACGGCGATGCCAAACGCTATCTGGGCAAGGGCGTGCAGAAGGCTGTGAGCAATGTGACCAAGTTCATCGAACCCGAGCTTGTGGGACTCGACGTCACCGAACAACTCACGATTGATCGTGCCATGATCGCGCTTGATGGCACCAAGACGAAATCGAAACTCGGCGCCAACGCGATGCTCGCCGTCTCCCTGGCGAGCGCGCGCGCCGCGGCCGCGAGCGTCGACCTTCCATTGCACAAATACCTCGGCGGCCCGATGGCCCGGACGCTCCCGGTGCCGTTGATGAACATCCTGAACGGCGGGGCGCATGCGACCAACACGGTCGACTTTCAGGAGTACATGATCGTCCCTGTCGGCGCCGAGACCTTCTCGGAGGCGCTGCGGATGGGCACCGAGGTATTCCATGCGCTCAAAAAGGTCTTGGTGAAGCGGAAGCTCTCGACGGGCGTCGGCGACGAAGGCGGATTCGCCCCCGACCTCAAGAGCGACGAGGAGGCCCTCATCATCGTGATGGAGGCGATTGTCCTCGCCGGCTACGATCCGGGCACCGAGATCGCGATCGCGCTCGATTGCGCGGCGAGCGAGCTCTTCGTCAAGGGCAAGTACACGTTCAAGAAGAGCGGCGCCGGCACGAAGACCGCGGAGCAGATGGTCGAGATGTACGCGAAGTGGTTGAACACGTACCCGATCGTCTCGATCGAGGACGGACTCGCCGAGAGTGACTGGAAGGGCTGGGCCTACCTCACCGAGAAGCTCGGTGATCGCGTGCAGCTTGTCGGGGACGATCTCTTTTGCACGAACGTCGACCTGCTCGGACGGGGGATCGATGACGAGGTCGCGAACGCGATCCTCGTGAAGCTCAACCAGATTGGGACACTCACCGAGACGCTCGAAACGATTGAGATGGCGGGCCGCCACGGCTATCGCTCGATCATCTCGCACCGCTCGGGCGAGACGGAGGACACCTTCATCGCCGACCTCGCGGTCGCGACGAACGCCGGGCAGATCAAGACTGGTTCGGCGAGCCGGACCGATCGGGTGGCGAAGTACAACCAGTTGCTCCGTATCGAATCAGACCTGGGACCGGATGCGGAGTTCCCGGGCGGTGCGATCTACGGCATCGACGACTGAGTCGGAGCGCACCCGTGGCCGCGCAGCAGTCGGGTAGAGCTGGGGCGGGGAAACCGAGAGGCCGTCGTAGTCCCGGCGCGCCGCTGACCAATAAGCAGATCGTGGGTCGCGTGGCGATGGTGTGCTTTGCGTTCGCGGTCCTGGCGTTCGCCGTGCAGGGCGGGGAGTATGGCACGACCGACCTGCTGCGACAGCGTAGGCAGTTAGCGCGTGAGCAGACGGTCGTCGACTCGCTGGAAAAATCGGTGCGGTTACTCCAGCAGGTGAAAAAGTCAGTTGAGAGCGATCCCGTGACGCAGGAACGGATCGCCCGGGAGGAGTTCGGGATGGTGAAGGGGGAAAAAGAGATCCTGTACCGGTTCACCTCGCCGGCGGATTCATTGTAATAGCCGGAGGGCGCCGGCGGAGACTTGCGGTCCCCGCTTGTGGTTTTCGAGTTTGTGCCTATTATTCGACTCACTGACGCGGGGTGGAGCAGCCTGGTAGCTCGTCGGGCTCATAACCCGAAGGTCGCGGGTTCAAATCCCGCCCCCGCTACTGGTTCGAACAGCTGGGCACTCCATTCGTGGAGTGCCCAGCTGTCGTTTTGTGGGGTTGGAAGCTGGCTATCGTGTCTTTATCTTACGAGATTCGCGCGGCTGGGTAGCTCAGCTGGTTAGAGCACGGCACTCATAATGCCGGGGTCGCGGGTTCGAGTCCCGCCCCAGCTACTTCCCGAAGTCCCCGTGGCCCAATGGGTTGCGGGGGCTTTGGCGTTTTGAACCGTCCGTGCGCGTTAGTGCGCTCGCGGCCACCGGAGGCGCACCGCCACGTTCGCCAGAAAGCCCTCGAGTGGAGCCCAGACATCGGTCGTCCACCGGCCACCCACCGCGGGAGCGGGGCGCACCAACGGCTGATATTTCGTCTGCCGCACGTCGAGGAAGTTCTCGAAGTTGGCGACGATTTCCACCTGCCCGAACTGTCGCATCGCGAGCGCCATTGTGTAGAAATAGGGCTCGGAACGGCTCAGATACGGGTTATCGTCCAGCACTTGCGGCCCGTAGTAGATCGCTTCGATGCCGATCCGATACACCCCCGGCTTCTCGAGCATCAGGTCACCACCAATCCGGTGGCGGTTGAGCAGCGGCATCGGTTCGCGTTGGTCGGTCTCGGCGTCGGTCTTCGAGCCACGCGCGTACCCGTACGTGAGCAAAAACTTGTGGTCGCCAAATCGCCAGATCGCTGCGGCTTCGGTGCCACCCACGCGGGTCGTGCCCGCGGCGTTCCGCAACGCACCAGACCGCGACGGACCGCCTAGGTCGACGAGTTGGAGGGCCCCTTCGATCGACGAGGTGTAGCCAGTCACCAGCAGCTCGGCGCCAAGTACGCGGCCGTTGATGTCGAGCATCGCCCCGACGCTGTGCTCAGCGGTGAGGGTGCTGGGCTGAATGGCGCGAAGTCCAATTGCTTCGATCTCCTCGGTCATCGACGCGGGGGCGGCGAAGCCGGTGCCGCCGCTGAGCCGCACGGACCAGTCCGCGGCTGGGCGTACCAGAAGCGCGAGCCGCTCCGTCATCGCCAAGCCGGCAGTTGCGTGTACATCCCCACGGATGCTGGCCGAGACCGTGACGGGGCCGATGTCGCGATCACCGGTCATGAAGAGCCCAGGGGTCACCCAGGCGTGGTCGAAGGTCGCGTTCAGCGTGTTGTGGTAGGCGTCCGTCTGAACGGCCGCGCCCAAGACCAGCGCGCCGCCCTCGGACTTTGTCACCCGCGTGAGCTCGGCGAATCCAGTCGAGATGCGATCCCGCTCGATCGGGCCGGCGCCGAATCGCCGTTCGCGGCCATTCGTCGAGAGCGCCAGCCGGACGGCGAGATGTGCAGAGTCGCCCCGCGGCAGGCGCAACGTGAGGCCCGCGTCGGCACGTTGACCAGTCAATCCCTCGCGAAACGGCAATCCATCAGGAGCGAGGGCGTTGTGCATGGTGCCCCCCTGGCGGTCGTCGAAGCCGTAGCCCGCCGTCACAAAGAGCGTGCGTCCGCTGGCGTCGCTTCCGGAGTAGCGGGGACGGACGCCCCAGCGCCGGCCGCGCGCCTGATCGCCCCAGCCATCGCCGTCGGGGTCGGCCGCGCTCTGCATGGTGCCCGACACGAGCAGCGAGATCCCCGACCGTTCGGAGAGCCGCCGACTCAGCCAGGTGGCGGCGTCGGTGACTCCCATCGTCCGGCGGTTGAGCAGAAACTCGTTCTGCCCCGTCGGTGCCTTGGAGATCAGGTTGATCACGCCGCCGAGCGCCTGACCACCGTAGAGCGCCGACGCGGCGCCCTTGATCAGTTCTACGCGTTTGAGGTCGACAGGCGAGATGTCCAGGGGCCCGAGCGCGCTCGCGGCCCCGCCATAGAGCGGAAGGCCATCAGCGAGCATCGCGGTGTACTGCCCGGGGAGGCCAAGAATCCGGACGCTTCCGGTCCCCAGCGATGGCGACGCGGCTTGGACACGTACGCCGGGCGTCTCGTTCAGCAGCATCGTGATGCCGCTCGGCGCCATCAGCGTGTTCTCGTCGACCTCCATCTCGTCGATCACCTCCACGCGGAGCGGAGTCTCGCCTGCCAGACGTTCGGTGCGCGCGGCGGTGATGATGACCTCCTCCATCGCGATCATCTCCGCCATCGCGACGTCGATGCTCACCGCGATCGTGCTGTCGGCGATCACGGTGATGGTGACGCGCTTGGGGAGGTAGCCGATGCGGGCCACCACCAGTGTGCGCCGCCCCGCCGGGAGGACGAGGCGCGCCCGGCCGTTGGCCTCGGTGGAGGCGCTGCGCCCGTCGGAGCGGACGAGCGCGCCTGCGACAGGCCCCATCGACTCCTGCACCGTCACGGTGACGGTTCCCGAGTCGGGCCGCTGTGCCTTGAGCGGTGAGAGAACGAACAGCAGGAGCAGCACGAGGGTGAGGCAGCGACAAGTCTTCATGACACGAACGGTAACCGCATATGGTGCGCAGTCGAGAGGGGTGGCCACCACACGCCTGTCAGGGTTTCACGACGGGCACGGAACGCGACGGGCGCGCGCACGCGATAGCTTTCGCCTCTCATGACCTCCCGCCCCTGGATCCTCGCCGAACAGTCGCTCCCCGCCGTGCGCGCGGCGGCGTATCAGGTGGCCCTGCTCCCGTGGGGCGCGACCGAGGCGCACAACCTGCACCTCCCCTATGGGACCGACACCATCGAGTGCGAGGCGCTCGCGTCGGAATCGGCACGACGAGCGTGGGACCGCGGTGCGCGTGTCGCCGTGCTCCCCACCGTGCCGTTTGGCGTCAACACCACGCAGCTCGACATCCCCTTTACGCTCAACATGAATCCCTCCACCCAGCTCGCGCTCCTCAGCGATCTGGTGTCGGCGCTTGAAGGGCAGGGGATTCGCAAGCTCGTGATCTTCAATGGGCATGGTGGGAATGACTTCCGGGCGATCATCCGGGAGCTGCAGCCGCGTACGCGCGTCTTTCTTTGCACCCTGAACTGGTGGCAGGTCGTCGATGGGCGCACTTTTTTCAGCGAGCCGGGCGATCATGCGGGCGAGCTCGAAACGAGCGTGATGCAGCAGCTCGTGCCGGGGTTGGTGCGGCCGCTCAGTGACGCCGGCGATGGACGCGCGCGCGCCTGGCGCATCGCGGCCTTGCGCGAGGGGTGGGCGTGGGCGCCACGCCAGTGGACCCGGGTCACGGACGACACGGGGATTGGTGATCCGCGCCATGCGACGCCAGAGCGCGGCGCGCGGTTTATCGAGGCCGTCTGCGAGCAGGTCGCGGGCTTTCTCGCGGAGCTTTCCACGGCGGACATCGACGACCTGTACGCGCCACTATGAACATCCCCCCCGCCCAGCCCCGGAACCCGCTCCAGGGCATCACACTCGAACGGATACTCAACGAACTCGTCGAGCATCTCGGGTGGACGGAGATGGCGGACGAGGTGCGGATCGCCTGTTTCACGAGCGATCCCAGTGTCTCGTCGAGTCTGAAGTTCCTCCGCAAGACGCCGTGGGCACGGAAAAAAGTCGAGTCGCTGTACCTGGATTACCGCGCCGACTGGAGTAGCCTGAACGAGCGGTAGGTCTCTTTATCCTCACGCCAATGCGACGCACGAGCTTCCTCTTCGTTCCGGTGGCGCTGCTGCTGTCCGCGGTGCCGAATCAGGCGCGCATACCGCAACAGGACGTCCCTGACCTGATCCTGCATCACGGCCGCATCATCACGGTCGACGCGCAGGACCGCGTCGCCGAGGCGATCGCCATCCGCGGCAATCGGATCATCGCGGTGGGGAGTAATGCCACCGTGCTTTCGCTGGCCGGTGCGGCCACGCGGCGCATCGATCTCGGCGGCCGTGCGGTCACGCCGGGGCTGCTCGACGCGCATGCGCACTTTAGCGGAGGCGCGACTGACCGCTACTTCCTGCTCGACGTGAGTTACCCCGCGGTCACGAGCATCGCCGACATCGTGGAGGCGGTGCGCGCTCGCGCGGCGACGCGACCGCCGGGGTCGTTCATCGCAGGCGCTGGGTGGGACGAGGGGAAGTTCACTGAAGGGCGACTGATCGTCGCTGCCGATCTCGATCCGGCCTCGCCGTTGCATCCGGTGGTCCTCACGAACACGACGGGCCACTATGTGGTCGCGAACAGCGTCGCGTTGCGGTTGGCGCATATCACGCGCGAAACGCCTGACCCGCCGAACGGGACGATCGATCGGGGGGCGGATGGTACGCCGACCGGTGTGCTCAAGGAGTCGGCGCAGGATCTCGTGCAGCGCCTGATCCCGCCGTTCACCCCGGCGCAGGAAGAGGAGGCGATGCGCGCACTGGTGCGCGACTTCAACGCGGAGGGGATGACGGGCTTCAAGGAGCCAGGCGTCTCCGGCACGACCTTCGACACCTACCGCCGGCTCGCCGCCGACGGGGCGCTCCCCCTGCGCGTCTTCGTGCTCTTCTCGGGCGGGCGCACCGAGGCAGAGGCTGCCCAGTTGATCGCCGCGCGCGCGGCGCAGTCGCGGCCGTACGAGTCGACCGGTGATGACCATGTGATCGCCGGGGGAGTGAAGCTCTTTGCTGACGGCTCTGGCGGGGCGCGAACGGCCTGGCTCTACAATGAGTGGAACGCAGGGTTCACGGGCCTTGATACGGGAAACCGTGGCTACCCTGCGCTCGATCCCGACACGCTGCGCCGGCTGATCACCCTGTACCACGCGGCCGGCATGCATGTGAGTACGCACGCGATCGGTGACCGGACGATCGACTGGGTGGTGGACAGTTACAGCGAGGCGTTGCGGGAGCGTCCCACACCGGGCCTGCGGCACGGGATCATCCATGCGAATATCCCGACAGATCACGCCCTCAACGCGATGGCACGGCTGCAGCGCGAGTTCGACGCGGGGTATCCGGAGCCGAGTGCGAGCTTTCATTGGTGGATTGGCGATAACTATGCCGGCAACTTCGGTCCGCTCCGCTCCACGCGCCTCAATCCGTTCGGCACGTTCAAGCGGAAAGGGATCATCTGGGCGAATGGCTCGGACTTTCCCGTGACGCCCTTTCCGGCGCGGCATGGGATCTGGGCTTCGGTCGCGCGCACGACGATCCTCGAGCGCTACGCTGGCGATCCGTTCGGTCGGTCCGAGGCGGTGGATGTACGGACGGCGCTTCGGTCGGCGACGATCTGGGCCGCGCACCAGCTCTTCCTGGAGAAAAAGATCGGGTCGCTCGAGGTAGGAAAACTCGCCGACCTGGCGGTCTGGGACCGCGATCCCTACACCGTCGAGACCTCGGCGCTGCAGGCGATGCGCTGCCTGCTCACGGTCTTTGATGGCACCGTGGTCTACCGGGCGCCGGGCGGGCCGTTCTAACGAGGGGAGACCCGGCGCGATCGCGATGATTCACCACCCCGTTCCCCCTAAGGCACGGCCTTCACGGCACAGCTGCCGTCGGTGCCGCGCAGCTGTGGGTATGCGACGCCGAGCTGGGCGAGGTAGGTGGGGTACTTGGTGGCATCGTAGTAGAATGGCCGCATCTGCTCGCGAAACGTGCCGAGAATATTCCCGTTGAGATCGATGGCCGGACGGTCCTGTGGCCGCACGAACGACTCGTATTTCACCTCCTTGGTCTGCACGTCGCGGTAGTACGACCAGGCGTCGGTGACGAGCTGCGGCTGGGTGAGCACGTCGTACATCGTGAGGGCGAGCGCTTTTGCGCCCGCGGTGGCGCCCTTGTGCGCGACCGGCGTCGCCATCGCGATCGCATCGGCCCAGTTGTGTCCTGGCGTGCCCGGCACATTGCTCGGGTAGAAGAGCTGCACGGTCGGCACCGCCCAGCTCACATCACCGATGTCGTCTGAGCCTCCTCCCTTGCGCTCCGACTCGCTCGGCGGTGCTTGCAGACCTCGCACCACGGTGGCGAGTCCGGTCTCCGGTTGATTCATCTCCTTCTGGATCGCTCGGGCAAAGGTGATGTCGTCGTTGCTCCAGGCGGGCATCCCCGCTCGCTGGATGTTCGCCGCCATCGCCTCGGCGACGGGCCGATTGAAATGCGGGGGCCAGGCTGCGCCCATCACGCGCACACTCGCCAGGCGCGTGCCGCTCATCATCGCCGCACCCTGCGCGACGGAATCGGCCATCGCCCACATGCCGCGAATGCGCGGCGCATCGAGCTCGCGGAGGAAGTACCAGACCGAGGCGGTCGCGGGAACGACGTTGGGCTGGTCGCCGCCGTCGCGAATCACGTAATGCGAGCGGGTCTCGGTCCGCAGGTGCTCGCGTCGAAAGTTCCAGCCCACGTTCATGAGCTCTACGGCGTCGAGCGCACTCCGCCCGCGCCAGGGCGCGCCGGCCGCATGCGCCGTGGTGCCTTCGAACGAATACAGCAACGAGACGAGCCCACTGTACTCGTTTGGCGCGCCCCACGGCGTGGAGAAGTCATCGCTGACGTGTGTAAAGAAATTCACGTCCACGTCCTTGAAGAGCCCAGCCGCAGTGAAGAAGGCCTTGGTGCCGAGCTGCTCTTCGGCGACGCCCGGCCAGATCTTGATCGTCCCCGGGAGCTTCTGTGCGATCATGAGCTCTTTGACCGCGAGCGCCGCGGTGACGACGACGGCCTGACCAGAGTTATGTCCCTCGCCATGCCCCGGTGCGCCGGGAATAAACGGTTCGCGGCACGCAAGTCCGGGCACCTGCGATGCTTGTGGGATTGCGTCAATGTCGGAGCCGACGGCGATGACCGGCTTGCCCGTCCCCCAGGTGGCGACCCAGGCGGTCGGAATGCCAGCGTAGTTCTCCTCGACCGTGAACCCTTCGCGCCGCAACAGCGCGACCAGGTATCGCGACGTCTCGACTTCTTGGAAGCCGAGCTCGCCGTACGAGAAGATCTGGTCGTTGATCTCCTGCGTGAGCTTGGCTCGTGCATCCACGTCGGCGATGAGGGCGCGCTTGGCCGCTTCGGTGCGCGGGTTAGGCGCGGCGGGCCGCGGTGCCGGGCTGCGCTGCGCCGCCACCGTGGTTGCGAGCAGCGGGAGGAGGAGTGCGGCGCGGATGGCGCGGCGAGGAGCGGACGGCAGAAGGAGTCGCATGGTGCAAACTTGGCCACATACGTCGGGTGAGGGAAGCGCGGGCGATGCCACCCGACCCGGCGGCCTCGCGCGAAGGCCCTCGCGCGAAGGCCCTCGCGGTAGGGGACCGAGCGCGCGAACTTGTCGGCATGACTTCTGCCTCCCGTGAGCGCCTGCTCGCCCTCGATGTCTTTCGCGGTGCAACCGTCGCCGGTATGCTGCTGGTGAACAATCCGGGCAGCTGGGCGGCGATCTACCCGCCGCTCGCGCACGCCACCTGGCATGGGTGGACGCCGACGGACCTGATCTTTCCATTTTTTCTCTTCATCGTCGGCGTCACGACCCATCTCTCGGTCGAGGCGCGACGCGCACGCGGCGACGACGAGGGTGCGATCCTGCGGCAGCTGCTCACGCGTGGCGCCCTGATCATCCTATTCGGCTGGCTGCTGGCGGCGTTCCCGTTCTGGCCGCTCACGCGCATCACCGAGCTCCGCATTCCCGGCGTCCTACCGCGCATCGGCCTGGCGTATATGGGGGCGGCACTGCTTACGCGACGCGGCTCGCTGCGGCGTCAGCTCCTTACGCTCGTGGCACTGCTCTACGGGTACTGGTTCGCCATGACACTGCTTCCCGTGCCAGGGGAGGGTGGATTTGGCGTGAATCTGCTCGATGATCCCACTCGCTCGCTCGCGGCCTGGCTCGACCGACGGCTGCTCGAGGGACACCTGTGGAAGGCAAGCCGCACCTGGGACCCCGAGGGAGTTCTCTCAACGGTTCCGGCGATCGGCACGGTGATGCTCGGCGTCTTTGCGGGACGCTGGCTCGGCTCAGGACGGTCGCTCGCCGAGCGATTGAACGGGCTATTCGCCGCTGGCGCGATCGCGATGATGCTCGGCCTCATGTGGAACTGGTCATTCCCGATCAACAAGGCGCTCTGGACGTCGAGCTACGTGCTCTTCGCTGCGGGAGTGGCATCGGTGAGCCTCGCGACGATCATGTGGATCACCGAGGTGCAGCGCCTGACGCGGTGGACCGGCTTTTTTGTGACGTACGGACTGAATCCGATGGTGGCATTCCTCGGGTCCGGCCTCATGGCCAAGCTGATCTATTCGCTCTGGAAAATCGAAGTCGAGGGGCAGCCGGTGGCGGTGCAGGGGGTCATCTACCGCGGCCTCTTCGCTTCGTGGATGGCGCCGCGCACGGCCTCACTGGCGTTCGCCGTCTGTGTGGTGCTCGTCTGGTACGCGGTGCTGCGGCTCCTCCAGCGCCGCGGGATCGTCTTCAAAGTCTGAGGGCGCCGGTATCACCCGAGGACGGTGCGAAACACCTCGGTCGCCTGCCGCATCTCGTCCATGGTGCCGATCGACACGCGAAGCCAGCGGTCGAGCGGGGGGAAGGGCCGTCCCACCGCGATGCCGTGAGCGCGGCAGGCGACGCGCACCGGCATGGGATCGCGTCGCAGATCGATCATGAGGAAGTTCGTTTCGCTCGGACCGACGGTGTAGCCGGCTCTCTCGAAGAATGTGCGGGTAAAGGCCTTCGCCTCGCGATTCTTCCGCTGTTCGTCGGCGATGTGCGCCTGGTCGCTTATCGTCGTCGCAGCGGTCGCGAGCGCCAGCACGCTCGTGCCGGAGCTGATGCGGTACGCCTGCAACGTGCGGGCGGTATCCGCGTGTGCGATCGCGTAGCCGACGCGCAGTCCGGCCATGCCGAAGACTTTCGAGAAGGTGCGCGAGACCACCACCCGCGGATCCGTAGTCGCCATCGGGATTGCGGTCGCGTAGGTCCGATCGTCGACGTACTCGTGATAGGCTTCGTCGATCAGGATCACGGTCTCGGGCGACGCCCGTCGAATGCGCGCGACAAACGCCTTGACCGCCAGTTCGCCATGCACGGTCGCGGTGGGATTGTTCGGGTTGCAGAAGAAAACGAGCCCCCCGCCGACGCTCTGCGCCGCCATGCCGTCGAGATCAAGGCGCAGCGCGCCATCCACCGGCACGGTCACGACCGGCCGTCCGAGCAGGCGTGCGAAGACCTCCGGTGGCTCAAACGTCGGTGAGGCGCTCACCAGGTGCCGTGAGGTCGAGGTGAATGCCTCGACGCACATGCGCAGGATCTCTCCCGATCCGGCGCCGAGCACGATGTTCTCCGCCCTGACGCCATGCGCGCGCGCAATCGCCTCCACGAGTATGACCTCGGCCGCGTCGGGATAGCGGTTCGATTCACCGAGCATCGCCCGCAGCGCCTCAAACGCCCGCCCGCCCGGTCCATTCGGGTTCTCATTGCTGTCCAGCCGGATCAGGGCCGCGGTCGTGGCCCCTGCTTTGGCATCTGCCTTGGCCCCTGGCGCCGCGGTCCAACTGGCCCAGCGCGCTTCACTCCCGCGGCCGCCGAGCGGCGATGGACTCATGAGGCCTATGCCGCCGAGGCCGAGGGCGGAGACGAAGGTGCGTCGGGAGAGTGGCATCACGGTGCTCCGGTCGAGGTCGGGTAGCGAAGGTGCCGGCCTCAATCGTGGCACCGGGCGCCCCCTTCCGAAAGGGGTAAGGGTGGGGGACTTCACGCCGACCGAGGACGTCTGGCTGAACGCGCGCCGCCGCCGCAACGTTATCTGGGAATATTCGAAGGATTTTGTGCTCCGACCCCTGCCAGAGACCGGAAATGCCGACTCGTCCGACGCACCTCGTCCGCGCGATCGCGGGCGCGCTCCTCGCCGTCTGCTTCTGCCTCCCGTCGACGGCAGCCTCCCAGGGCGCCGCGCCACCTGTGGCGCAGCGCGTGGCGATGCGCGTGGCGATGCGCGCGGGGC
This sequence comes from Gemmatimonas phototrophica, assembly GCA_945869195.1. GTDB lineage: Bacteria > Gemmatimonadota > Gemmatimonadetes > Gemmatimonadales > Gemmatimonadaceae > Pseudogemmatithrix. The sequence continues at coordinate 127,754 of CAMBNV010000007.1, forward strand.
AGGGCGTGGCGCAGGTCACGCTCGACTCCGCCTTCCTCTCCGGCTTCCGCTGGCGCAACATCGGCCCAGACCGCGGGGGACGCTCGATCGCGTCGTCGGGCGTGGTGGGGCGCCGCAACGAGGCCTACTTCGGTGCGACCGGCGGCGGTCTGTGGAAGACGATGGATGGCGGCGAGACCTGGTTCCCCGTGACGGACGGCCAACTGAAGTCGGCCTCGGTCGGTGCGGTCGCGGTGAGTGAGTCGAACCCCGATCTGGTCTACATCGGCATGGGCGAGACGGCGATCCGGGGCAATATCATGCCCGGTGACGGCGTATATCGCTCCCGCGACGCCGGGAAGAACTGGACCCACGTCGGCTTCTCGGAGTCGCACGGGATTTCAAAGATCCGCATTCATCCGACCAATCCCGAGATCGTCTACGTGGCGAGCTTCGGCAAGTACAGCGTGCCGAGCGCAGAGCGCGGCGTGTTTAAGTCGACCGACGGCGGATCGACCTGGCGTCGCGTCCTGTTCCGTGACGAGCGCTCGGGCGCCATCGACATCGCGATCGACCGGACCAATCCGAACGTCCTGTATGCGGCGCTCTGGGAAGCGTATCGAAAAGAGTATCAGATGTCGTCGGGCGGGGTGGGCTCTGGGCTCTTTAAGAGCACCGACGGCGGCGAGACCTGGAAGGAGATCACGCGCAACCCCGGGCTTCCGGCGGGACTGATCGGACGGATTGGCGTCGCGCTCACGGCGGCGAATCCGAATCGCGTCTATGCGATCGTCGAGAACGACAAGGGCGGCCTGTACAAGAGCGATAACGCCGGCGCGACCTGGACGCTGATGAACGAGAATCGATCGATCCGACAGCGCGCCTTCTATTACTCGCACATTTTTGCCGACCACCAGAATGCCGACGTGGTCTATGCGCAGAACACCTCGCTCTTCCGGTCGGCCGATCAGGGCAAGACGCTCACGTCGATCGGGAACGGCACGCATGGTGATCACCACGACCTCTGGATCGACCCAGCGGATTCGACGCACCTTGTGGTCGCGAACGATGGCGGCGGCGCGGTGACGACGACGACCGGTCGCGACTGGACCGCGCAGGACTTCCCGACCGCGCAGTGGTATCACGCCATCACCACGAAGCACATCCCCTATCACGTCTGTGGCTCGCAGCAGGACAACAGCACGCTCTGCGTGCCGTTCAACTGGAACCTGGGCGCGGCGCGCTCCGGCGTTGGTCCTGCGGCCGCGGCCGGTGGACCGGGCGCGGGATATCGCGACCCCGCCTCGGGTGCGATGGCGCTCGCCTACCAGGCCGGCGGGGGCGAACCGGGCTACATCGCCACCGATCCGCTCGACCCTGACCTCTTCTATTCGGGCACCAATAACGGCGGCTATCTCGACAAGTTTAATCGGCGCACCGGACTCTCTCGTGAAGTGAATCCGTACCCCTGGTTCTATTCGGGTGAACCGTCCCGTGACATCAAGGAACGCTGGCAGTGGACCTTCCCGATCATCTTCTCGCCAATCGATTCCAAGCGACTGTACGTCTCGTCGCAGCGCCTCTGGATGACGCTGGACGGCGGGCAGAACTGGTCCGCACTCTCGGGTGATCTCACGCGGCACGCTCCCGAGACGCAGGGGCCGTCTGGCGGACCGATCACCGGCGACATGAACGGTCCCGAGGTGTACGGCACGATCTTCTCGGTCGCGCCGGGTAAGCGCGACGTGAATGTGATCTGGGTCGGTTCGGATGACGGCCTGGTGCATGTCACGCGCGACGGCGGAAAGAACTGGACCAATATCACCCCGCCTGGCATGCCCGACTTCGGTCGGGTGAGCCAGATCGACGCCTCGGCGTTCGACGACGGCACCGCATATGTCTCGGTCCGCAAGCCGCTGCTCAACGACTTTTCACCGTACCTCTTCCGCACGACCGACTTCGGCCGCAGTTGGACGAAGATTGTGGAAGGCATCCGCGCCGACGACTACATGCACTCGGTGCGTGAGGACGGGAACCGTCGCGGTCTCCTCTACGCGGCCGGCCAGCACGGCGTCTACATCTCGTACGACGATGGAGCGCAGTGGCAGTCGCTGCGGCTCAACCTGCCCGACGTGCCGATCGCCGACCTGATTGTCGAGGGCAATGAGCTGGTGATTGCCTCGCACGGGCGCGGCTTCTGGGTGCTCGACAACATCGCGCCGCTGCGCCAGGTGAATGCCACGGTGGCCGCCGCCGCCGTGCATCTGTTCACGCCGCCCACGGCAATCCGCTCTGGAGTGCCGGTGACCATGACCTGGCAGCTCGCGCACCCCGCACGCCGGGCGACGCTCGAGGTGCTCGACTCTGCGGGCGCGGTGCTACGCCGGTGGGAGAATGACACGTTGGTGTCGCAGGCCGCGACGGCCGCGGGTGCGGCCGGACGCCGCCGCGGCGGTGGTGCCTCGTCGATCACCGTGAACGCGGGCTTCAATCGGCTCGACTGGGACCTGCGTACCACCCCGATCACGGGCTTCGACGGCATGATCCTCTGGGGCGCTGGTCTCGCGGGTCCCGCCGTGCCGTCAGGTCGGTACACGTTGCGCCTGGTCGCCGACGGACAGGCCGTGACCGCGCCCCTCTTCGTGCAGCGCAACCCGTTCCTCCCCGAGGTGACGGACGCCGACCTGCAGGCGCAGTATGAGTTTGGCCGGATGGTGCGCGGCAGGGCGGAAGAGGCGAATATGGCCGTGATCGAGATCCGTCGCGTCAAGGCGCAGCTCGAGGAACGGCAGAAGCGCAATGACGATCGTCGCCTGCGCACGGCGGGTACCACCCTGGTGCGCAACGCATCGGATGTTGAAGACGATGTGTATCAGGTGAAGAACCAGAGCGGACAGGATCCGCTCAACTTCCCAATCCGCGTCAACAATCGACTGGCGAATCTGCTCTCGATGGCCGAGCGTGGTGACGGACGACCGACGACGAACATGCCGGAGATTTTTGGGATCCTTGAGCGCGAGCTCAATGGGTACACCGAACGGCTCCGGCAGGTCTGGTCCACCGATCTTGCCGCGGTGAATAAGGAGCTTGCGCGTCTTGGGCTCGCGCCGCTCGATCCCAAGTGCGCCACGGTCAGTGGGTGCGCGCCGCTGCCCTAATCGGACGGGTTTTCGCTTCTCACAACGGGGACGCAATCAACTGGTTGCGTACCCGTTCTCCTCCGTGGCCATAGGCTTTCAGTGATCGTCGCACTCCCGCTGCTCCTCGGACTCATCGTTGCCGACTCCCAGGTGTACAACGGTCGCACGGCGAACATTGCGGTGCGTCCGCCGCGCGCCGCCGCCGAGATCGTCGTCGACGGCCGGCTCGACGAGCCGATCTGGAAACAGGCGGCACTGCTCAATGGCTTCTCGCAGTTCTCGCCGCAGGACGGGATCCGTGCGGCCGACTCGACGCAGGTCCTCGTCTGGTACTCGGCGACGGCGATCCACTTTGGCGTGCGCGCCGATCTGCTGCTCGCCTACACGCCGCAACCCGGCACGGTGGTCTACCTCGGGTACGGTGCGCGGCTGCTGGAGCCCCAGTCGTTCCGCTTCGAGCGCCTGAACCGCACGAGCGACGCGCTCTTCCTCAAGCTCTCGTACCTCTTTCGGAACTGAACGAGGGGACGCGCCGGACGGTCGACGCGGCTCCCTACCATGGGTCCATCGCACCAGCTAACATTCAGGAAGAGCCGCCAGGGGTACTCCACGAACGTGGGGTTGAGAAAGTCTCTTGGAACCTGACCCGGTCAACACCGGCGTAGGGAGCGCGGCGAGTGACGTGATCGCCACCTCTGGGGCCACGCCACCCGCTCGTCGGGTGTGCGTGGCCTTTTTTGGAGGGAGTGCGAGATGTTCGTCCGCATCATCCGCGTCATCCTACTCGTTGCGGCGCTCTGCGCACCGCCGATCATTTCGTTGCACGCGCAGGCCAAGTCAGACACGCTGGAAGCCGTCGTTGTGCGCGCCACCCGCGCCGGCGCCGCCACGGCGACGTCGCGCACCACGCTCGATCGCGCGACCATCGAACGCAGCTATGCCGGCCAGGACGCACCGCTCGCACTCCTTGGTGTCACCGGTGTCACCGCCGCGTCGGACGCGGGCGCGTTCAGCGGCTACAGCGCGCTCCGGCTGCGTGGCATCGATCAGACGCGACTGGCCATCTCGGTCGACGGCATCCCGCTCAACGATCCCGAGGACCAGGTCCTCTACTTTTCCAACGTCCCCGACTTCATGAATTCGATGCAGTCGGTCACCGTGCAGCGTGGGGCAGGGGTGAGCGCGTTCGGTACCGCGCCGTTCGCCGGCTCCCTGAGCTTCGAGTCCTTACCGCTGGCGACCACGCCACGTTTCGCCGAGGCGCAACTCACGGCCGGCTCGTGGGGCACACAGCGCGTGAGCCTCGAGGGCGCAACCGGCCTCAGTCGCGGTGTCGCGGCCTACGCGCGCCTCTCTGGTCACGAGACCGATGGGTATCGGCGCCACTCGGGCAACCGTGCCAACTCCGCATTCGCCAGCGCCGGGTGGTTTGGCGCGCGCGATGCGATTAAGGTGACGGGGTTTGCGGGGCGCTCTCGGATGCAGTTGGCCTACTATGCGCCGAGCGAGGCTGACCTGGCGATCGATCCGCGCGCGAACCCGATGTCGGAGCTGGAGCGCGACGACTTTCATCAGGAGATGGCGAGTCTGCAGTGGTCGCACGCGATTGGCGCGCACGCGACGGTGATGACGACGGTCTATCGCAACGGCGCCGGCGGTGCCTACGATCTGGTCGTCGCGCCCGACCTCTGGAACTTCAATCTTGACCATCGCTGGATCGGTCTGCTCTCTGCGCTCACCTGGTCGCGCCCGGGTCTCGAGGTGGCGACGGGAGCCCACCTGAGCCGCTACAGCCGCGATCACTATCTCAAGATTCGTCCCGACCTCGAGTCGCGCGCCTACGACAACACCGGGTTCAAGCAGGAACAGAGTGCGTTTGCCAAGGCCACACTCACGCGCGGGGCGCTCGACTGGCATGGCGATCTGCAGCTGCGTCGCGCCGCGTTCCGCTACCGACCGACCGCCGGGACCGGCATTGGCGAACCGGCGCTCGATTGGGTCTTTGTGAATCCGCGCCTGGGTGTCACCTGGCGTGCGCGTCCCTCGGTCACGGTGCACCTGTCACTGGGGCAGGTGGGACGTGAACCCACACGCAGCGACCTGTTCGCCGGTGCCGACGACGTCGATGCCGCGACCGCGACCGATCTGTTGCCGCTCACGCAGGTGCGGCCCGAGCGCCTGACCGACCTCGAGCTTGGCGTGCGACTCGACCGGACCTCGTACCGTCTGAGCCTGAATGCGTTCGCGATGCGCTTTCGCGATGAAATTGCTCCGATCGGGGAGATCGCGATGACCGGCACTCCGGTACGGCGCAACGTCGATCGCTCCGCACGCGTGGGTGTCGAGGTGGAGGGCGCCTGGCGGCCCACGGTGTCGCTGTCGTTCACGGCGAACGCGATGTGGATGCGTGCGCGCATCGCCGAGTACACCGACGAGGCGTCGAGGCTGACCTACCGCGATGTACCGCCCCTGCTCTCCCCCTCGGTGCTCCTAAACGCGCAGGTCACCTGGCGTGCGTGGCGCGGCGCGGAGCTTGCGCTCTCTGCGCGCTCGGTGGGTCGCACGTACCTCGCGAACGATGGCAACGCGGCCATGGTGACGCCCGCGTTTACACTCGTCGACGCGGGCGCGTCGTTCCCCGTTGGGCTGATCGTGCTCCGGCTGCAGGGGCAAAACCTGCTGGGCGCCACGGCCTATACCAACGGGTATACCGACGGCAGCACGCGCTACCTATTCCCCGTGGCGACGCGGACCCTCTTCGCGACGGTAGTGATCACGTTCTAGTCGGAGGCGATGGCGACCCGTCCGCCGTCTGGTGGGTGGGTGGACGGGTCGTGCCGTGGCCGCCGTTACCTGAGTACGCGGATGCGCTCGATCCGATCACCTTCAAGCACGCCGTCCACGACGTCGATTCCCGCAATGATTTCGCCCCAGACGGTGTAGTCTCGGTCGAGCCGGGCGTTGTCCCGGAGGTTCACGAACCACTGCGCGTCGCCCGTGTCATGGCCGCGCGTACTCATGCCGAGCGTGCCGCGCGCGTGGGTGACGGTGCCGAGCTCGTCGCGCAGAAACTGGGGGTATCCCACGTACTCGTTTGCCTCCGGGCTCCCGCCCTGGATCACGAAGTCGTGTTCCACGCGGTGCCATGAGAGCCCGTCGTAGTAGGCGTTGCGCACGAGCGCGAGGATGCGCGCGGCCATGATCGGCGCGACGTCGCCGCGGAGTCGGACGTCGAAGCTCCCACCACCGCTTGCGCGATCCATCGTCACCCGGAGCCGAATCTCAAGGCCCAGCGCGAGCGCGACGGCTTCAGGAGGGAGCGTCGCCACATTGGGCGGTGGTCGGTCGTCGCTCGCGGGACGTCCCGCCACGTCGAGCAGCGCCAGACGTGCGTCACGCGCCGACGCATTCGCGCGCGTCACCCAGCGGTCGAAGGCGCGCGTAGCGGCGTGCGCCACGTCGGTGCGCGGTGAGCCCTTGAGCGCCATCGCGGCCGCCCGCACGACCTGGGCGCCCCGGCGTTCGATCGCCGCGAGGTAGAGCGTATCATCGGTGTGGCCGGTGTGACGCGCGAGGGCGGCAATCGCAGTCTCGGCCACGTTGTCGTCGCGGTCGGTCGCTAGGCGGCGCAGCGCGACCGTGTCGCTGACGATCCCGGCCGCGCGGGCGGCGTATTGGCGCAGGTGCCAGTCGGGATGTGTGATAAACTGGGTGAGCGCCCGGCGCCCCTCTTGGGGACGGATCCGTGCGAGGGCGATGAGTCCGTTTGCGGCTCCCTGCCAGGCCACCTCTCCCCGATCCCGCGCCGCAATGCCGCGGGGGGTCTCCTCGATCCAGCGCAGGAAGGTCTGCACGAGCTCCTGGTTCCCGGCACACGATTCCCGCACCAGGGCAGCCGCGCGAAATCGCACGGGCCAGGCGCTGTCGGAGGCGGCCAGTTGCAGCGCCGCGCAATCATCACGCAGGCTGGCCAACGCGCGATGACGGAGGCGCCAGGCCGGCTCGCTCCAGAGCGGTGGCGCGGAGAGCGGTGGGAGCGCCGGCTGCTCGGTCAGTACGGTGCGCGCGGCAAAGAGCGGGTCTTGAATTCGGTGCGTCGCGCGCTGCGCGATCGCGCGGACGCGGGCATCCGTGTGCGCGATACCCGCGGCGAGGGCGGCGTTCGTGCTGTCCCGCCGATCCTCGGCGAGGAGGATCCGGCCGACCAGGGCGGAGTCGGCGCGGCGCAACGATTGCGCGCCACCGACGCGTGCGCCGAGCGCCAGCACCACCGCGAGCGCGGTGATAGAAGTGGTCAGAGGTCTCATGCGGTGAACGTAGAGCAGGAGACCGTTGGCCGACAGTTGGGCTCTCCGCGCCTCCTCATCTGAAGACCGGTTTCCGGTGCTGGGCGCAGGCGTGAACTGACGCTCAATGCGACTGCTCAAGTTGCGCTGTACGCTGATCGGTGCGCGCAGGGCGCCACTCGGCGCAGTGGTGCGCCACGCTCCGCCTTAGAACCCCGGTTGAAGGAGCTGGTACGGCTCCCTGGACTCGGGTGAGCCGGTCAGCGTCCGGCTGGTACCATCTTCCAGAATGCGATCCCGCTCGCCTGCTGTCCGATGTCGACCGTCCCCACAATCGCGCGCGCCGCGATGTCGATCACGTCCACCTTGCCCGCCGCCGCCCCAACGCCTTCGCTCGTCACAAAGGCATAGCGGGAGTCTGTGCTCATGGTGACGCCATGGGCGATGCGGTTGCTCGTGGCGAGCTGCGCGACGCTCCTGCCCGAGACGAGGTCAAAGATTTCGACTTTGTTCCCCTGCTTGAGCGAGGCGACGAGGTGCCGACCATCAGGCGTCACGCCGAGGTTATAGGGGCCTCGTCCGGTCGCGATGCGGCGCGTGACGGACCACGCCAGCTCGTCGATCTCGAGGATCTCGTCGGATTTATTGCACGCCACGTAGATCTTTGCCCCCGTCGCCGAGGGCTGCGCCCAGGTCGGCGAGCAGGAGTTCGGCTCCATCGGATGCTGGTGACCGTCCATCGCGAGGTAGCCCACCTGCGCTGGATCGTTCGTGACACCGTTCGACACCCGGAGGGCGCCCGCCATCCACTGCTTCAGCAGGTCGCCACCGTCGGCGGGGAGCGGCGCCTCCTTCCCCTTCGCCAGCCAGAATCGGCGGCTCACGGCCATGGCGCGGACGTCGATCTCGACGAGCTGGTCGTCCATCATGCAGCCCGAGTACTGAAAGCGGCCGTCGGGTGAGACGCGGCTACCATGGGGCATGATGCAGGTTACGAGACGCGCGACCTCGGTCAGGTTGGGTACGTAGATCACCGACACCGACGACGGAACCATGTCGCCGTGCAGGTTGAAGTTCGCGGAAAAGGTGTAGCGCCCGTCCGGCGTGACGTCGATCGAGGCGGGAAAGGCGCCGAGCAATGTGCCGGGGCCCGCGAGCGTGTCGGGGCCGAGGATGTACTGCCAATATTTCCCATCGGGAAAGCCGTGACCCGTCGTCAGATGCAGATAGGTGCCGTCGGCCGAGATCGCGAGTCCGTGCGGGCCTTCCATTTCGGCGGCCATTTCTCCGATCACGATCTCGCGTTCGACGATGGTGCCGGTCGGGCCAAAGCGAATACGATAAATCTTGTCCGCGCTCTCCGCGCCGGCGTAGACGAAGTAGTTCGCGGTCGGCGGGGCCGGAGCTCGGCGTGCCGCCGGGCCTTGGGCAGGCAGCGCGCCGACCCACAGGGCGCTCGCAGCGGCCAGCAGCCAACCCTTCGGATAGTTGCGGCGTAGGGAACTGCGCAGCATAGTCTCACCTGTGTCAAAGTCGGCCAACCCATCGTGGAGCACGCCAGACATGAAGATGTTAACTCCTCGCACTCGTGTCGTCACGCGCATCCTCAGGGGCGCGTTGACCGCGCTATGTGCCGCGCCGCTCGGATTATCCGTGGGCGCACAGGTCGCGCCGCCGCCGGCGGCGGCGAAGCTCGTCGCCGAGCCGGCGGCGATCGCCCTGCGCGTCGGCCAGTCGCTGACGGTGAAGGTGCGCGCCTACGACGCCCAGGGAAAGGAAATCCCAAATGCGTTTGTCCGCGTGCAGTCGACTAGTCGAACGATCCGATTCACCGAGACGACGGTGACAGCGACGGCGGCGGGGAAGTTTGAGGCGACGGCGACCGCCACCGGCGTGAACGGAGCGCCGGTCCTGCTCACGATCCCCATCACCGTGACCTGGCCAGCACTGACCAAGGTAGAGATCACCAGCGCGAGCACGACTCTCTACGCCGGTCTGACGACGCCGGTCCGGCTCAGCGGCTCCCATGCCGACAACAGCGAGCGCACCGGACTCACGGGTACCTGGCGTACCTCCGACGCGAAGCTCGCGACGGTCAACCGCTTCGGTGACGTCACCGCACTCGCACCGGGCTCGGTCGCGTTGAGCGTCGAAGCCGAGGGTCAGCGGGCCTCGAAGACCTTTACGATTACGGCGAACCCGGTCGCGCGGCTCGAGATCGGCATTCCCGAGTCGCAGCTGCGCACCGGTGAGGTGATCCACCTCAAGGCAACGGCGCGGCGGACGAACGGCACGGTGGTGGCCGATGCGCCAATCACCTGGAGCTACACCTACGTGCCCGACGACTCGATTGCGCCGGCCGGCCTCCCCGGCGGCGCGGGCATCGTACAGTTCGACCGCTTTGCCGCGAACTATCCCGGCCGCTACACCCTGCTCGCGCAGTCGGGCGCCGCCTACGCGCAGTGGGCGGTGCAGGTGAACCCGCGCGACGTGCGCCAGCGCATCGAGGTCACGAGCCGCGGCAACATCAACACCACGCACACCTCGGATCTCTGGCCGTGGACGGGGAAGGACGGTCGGGATTACGTGCTCGTCGGGACCTGGGGCGGCGACGGCTGGGGCCTCGTGTTCGACATCACCGACATGGACAACATCGTCAAGACGGACTCCATTCGGGTGGACGCCCGCACGATCAATGACGTGACGATCTCCCCCGACGGCCGCTATGGTGTGATCTCGCGCGAGGGCGCGTCGAACCGTGTGAACGGCGTCGTGATCCTCGACCTCGCCGTGCCGGCGCATCCGAAGATCGCCTCGACCTTCGATCAGGAACTCACCGGCGGCGTGCATAACGTATTCGCCACCACTGACTACCTGTTCGCGATCTCCGGCGGCCAGAAGTACGTCATCATCGACGTGCGCGACATTGCCAAGCCCACGTACGTGAGCGAGTACCGCCATCCGAACGCCCGTATTCATGACCTCTGGGTCCGCGACGGCATTGCCTACTCGGCACAGGGGGGCGCCGGCGTCGTGGTCGTCGACGTGGGTAACGGCAAGTACGGCGGTACGATTGAGGCCCCCAAGCTCATCGCCACCTACCAGGTGAACTCCGGCCACGAAATCTTCCCGTACTTCCAGAAGAAAACAGGGCGCACCTATCTGTTCGTCGGTGACGAGGAGATGAGTCGTCGCGGACGGGTCTGGGAAGGGACGCAGTATTCGCTCTCTGGTCCCGATGGCAAGCCGCCGCGCGGCGGGATCGCTCAGACCTCGGGCGGCTACACGCACATCATCGACTTCACCGATCCGACGAAGCCGATGGCGGTGGGGCGCTACCACCTCGAGGACTACGGGTCGCACGACATCATCGTCGAAGATGATGTGCTCTACCAGGCGTACTACGACGGTGGCGTGCGCGTGGTCGACGTCTCGGGCGAGCTGATGGGCAACCTCACCGACCAGAACCGCGAGATCGCCGTCTTCAAGCCCTACGATCCCGACGCCTTCACCGCGAACGCCCCGTTCGTCATGAACGCGATGCCCTGGAAGGGGCGCGTCCTCTTCACGGATTTCAACAGCGGCCTCTGGGCAGCGAAGCTCATTCCGAAGCCGGTCGTGCAGTAGCCGACCGGCGCGATGGGCGACGCGCGACCGCGCGGCGCGCCGGTCCCGACTCTTCACATAGGTCCTATGGATTCGATCGTCTCGTATTTCAGCACGATCCCATCGTCGCATCGCTCGCTACTCCTCGCGGGCGGTATCGCGTTGTTCTGGATCTGGGAGAGCGCCGCGCCGCTCGTGCAGTCGGAGTACGGAAAATGGCGACATGCGCTGGTGAACTTCTTCTTCACCGCGACGACGATCCTGGTGAACTTTGGACTCGCCGTGCTCCTGCTGCGCGCCTCTGACTGGGCCGTGGCGCGCGAGGTCGGTGTGCTTTCCCTCGTGCCCGGCCTGCCGCTCCTGGCGCAGATGATCGTCGGGCTCCTGCTGCTGGACCTGCTCGGGGCCTGGCTCCCACACTGGGTGCAGCATAAGACACCGCTGCTCTGGCGGTTGCACCTGATTCACCACTCGGACACGCAGGTCGACACCACGAGCGCCAACCGGCATCATCCCGGGGAGAGCGTGCTGCGCTTCATCTTCACGCTCTTCGCGGTGATCGTCACCGGCGCGCCGATGTGGCTCGTGTTCCTGTATCAGGCGCTGAGCGTGGTGCTGAGCCAGTTCAACCATGCCAACATCGCGCTGCCCAAGGCGCTCGACCGGGCGCTCGGCTGGGTGATCGTTTCGCCCGACATGCACAAGGTGCATCACCACTTCGCGCTACCGTACACCGACTCGAACTACGGCAACGTCTTCTCGGTCTGGGACCGACTCTTTGGCACGTGGATGGATCTGGATCGCGCGCAGCTGGTGTACGGGATCGACACGCACCTGGCGGCGGCGGAGCACGAGACGGTTGGGGCGCTCCTCACTATGCCGTGGCGGCGGGGCGTCAAGCCGACAACGACGCGGTGACCGCGTACGGCGCGAGGCGCGCCTGGCGGCCGGCGCGCACCGCTGGCCACTCCGCGCGCAGGATGCTGAACAGCAGGGTGTCGCGCGCGGTGCCGTCGCGGCGGGCCTGATAGTGCCGCAGCACGCCGTCGCGCTGTGCGCCGAGCGCCGCAATCGCCTGCTGTGAGCGGGTGTTGGCGAGGTCGGTCCGCAGACCCACCACCGCGCAGCCCAGTGTGTCGCAGGGATGCGTGAGCAGCACCAGCTTGCAGGCCGTGTTCAGATGGCTGCGCTGGAATCGCGCGCTGCGGCGAGAGGCCGGGCGTGGTCGGGCACCAACGGCTCGAGGTGAACGCCGTGGCCTTCGAGGAACAGGGGGGGAGGGAAGATCAGCTGGTGAATCTACCGAAGGCGTGCAGGCACGAAGGGCCCGACCAGTCGATCACTGGTCGGGCCCTTCGTGCCTGCGTTGGTCCCGCGCGCGCGACTACTGCACCACGAGCGTCGGGCTGCGCTTGACCGTGCCCACGCCGGTGCTGCCCAGCGCGCCCTCACCGTTGTAGCCCCAGCAGTACAGGACCGAGCTCGCTCCACTGCCGGTCTTACCACAGACGTGATTGTCTCCGGCGGCAAGAGCCGTGAAGGTGAATCCGCCGCTGACGAGCGCCGGGACGAGACTCTGGTTCGTCTGCTCGTTGTTGCCCAACTGCCCATTTCCGTTGTGGCCCCAGCACTGCGTGAACGATGTGGTCGACCCACAGCTGATGAAGTTGCCAACGGAGATGCTCGACCAGCTGGTGAGACTGCCGGCCACAGCGACTGGAATCCCGCTATTGGTTGACGTGCCGTCTCCGAGGGCGCCATAAGTACCGTACCAGGATTGGTTGCCTCCCCAGCAGCGCGCGATATTCCCCCCGTTCGCGCTGATCCCGCAGGTGTGGTTATTCCCCGTGGAGATCGCCGTCCAAGTATAGGTGCCTGCTGCATGTACCTGCGTCGGCACGTTCGTGCTGCTGGTGTTGCCGGCAGCGGTACCGAGTTGTCCCTCACCGTTGTAGCCCCAGCAGTATGCCTGATCATTCGTGGCGACGGCACAGGTGTGGCCGTAGTAGCCGCTACCGGCCGCCACTGATACAGCTTTCGTGGTGGTCTGCAACGGTTGAGCGACGCGCACCGGGACACTAGAGTTCTCGTTCAGGGCGTTGCCGAGTTGGCCCTCAGTGCCCCTGCCCCAGCAGTAGACCTGCCGGTCGAGCGCAGCTGTGCCGCTCGCGGTCGTGACGCCGCAGGTATGCATGTAACCGGCGTCGATCATCGCAAACGCGAGTCCGCCCGAGACTGCAACCGGCGTACTTGACTGGCTCGTCGTGTTGTTGCCCAACTGCCCAACTGTGTTGTAGCCCCAGCAGTAGGCGGCGCCGCTGGCAAGGAGGCCGCAGGTGTGGTAGCTGCCAGCCGTGACGGAGACGAACGCGAATCCGCCCGTGACGAGCGCCGGAATACTGTCTAACTGTGACGATCCGATGCTCGATCCCAGCTGTCCGGCCCAGTTGCCACCCCAGCAGTAGGTGCCTGACTCGGTGGAGATCGCACAACTATGCGAACCGCCCGCGCTGATGGCGCCGTTGAACGTCACGTTGATATTGAAGGTACCGCTCGTCCCCGACGTGAGGCCCGACGCCGAGGCCGCGAGCGCGAAGCCCAGGCCCGGCTTGTCGACCGTGACGTTCGTGAAGGTGGCGATGCCCGCCACGGCGGCCACGGTGAGGCTGGTGGCGGTGACGGTGCCACCACCACCTGTGATGATACTTCTCCAGGGGCTGCTGCCAATCGAAAGCGTCACGTTCGCCGTCGATGCGGTCACCGTATTGTCGAATGCATCCGAGATGGCGGCCGTGATCGATGAAACCTGAGCGATGTTCCCCTTGACATCCGCCGGCTGAGTGAGGAAGCGGACCCGGGTTGGAGTGCTTGGCGTAATGTTGAAGGTGGAGCTCGTCGCCGCCGTCAGGCTCCCTGAGCTCGCCGAGAGGGTGTACGCGTTCGCGGACTTGTTGATGGCGAGACCTGTAAAGCTCGCAATACCGTCAATCGCGTTGACGATCTTGGTACCCGAGAGCGTGCCGGAACCGGGATTCGCCAAGAAGCTGACCGTGATCGGGTCACGCGCGGTCGTGACGCGCTCGCCGTTGGCGTTGCGAATCTCCACCTGGATGGCCGGGGAGAGTGGGTCGCCTGCGATGCCGCTGGCCGGCTGGACGGAGAAGACGAGCACGCTCGCCGGCAGGGGCGCCGTGACGTTGAAGGCGGCGCTCGTCGCGCCGGTGAGCGCTGTTGCGCCCGCCGTGAGCGTGTACCCGGTGCCGCCCTGGGTGAGGGAGAGACCGCTAAAGCTCGCGATCCCGTTCACCGCATTCACCACCTGGGTGCCCGCCAGCACCCCGCTGCCCGGGTTGGTGCCGATCGTGATGGTCACCGCGGTGGTCGCACTCACCACGCGGTTGCCCAGTGCGTCCTTCACCGTGACCTGTACGGCCGGCGAGAGCGCCGCGTTCGCGGCCGTGGCGGAGGGCTCGACCGTGAAGGCGAGCTGCGTTGCGGCCCCGGCGGCGATGTTGAAGAGGGCGCTCGTCGCGCCGGTGAGTCCGGTCGCCGTGGTGGCGATCGTGTAGCCGGCGCCCGCCTGGGGAATCGCCAGGTTGGTAAAGCTCGCGATCCCCGCGACCGCGGAGACGGTGGTGAGACCGCCCAAGACGCCGCCTGGGCCCGCATCCGTGCCGATCGCGAGTGAAACCTGCGTGGTGTTATCCGAGGTCACCGTCGCACCGCTCGCGTCCTGGATGGCGACGCGTACCGTGGGCATCGTGGCGCCGGCGGCGGTGTTCCCCGGCTGGGCGAGGTAGGCGAGCTTCGTGGGGGGCCGCGCGGTCACGGCGACCGCGCTACTGCCGGGGGTCCCCTTGGCCATGGCGGTGATGGTCACCGCGCCGCCGGCGACGGCGGTCACGAGACCGGTCGAGCTGACCACGGCGACCGAGTGATTCGAGGATGACCAGAACCAGGTGAAGCCAGTCACCACCGCACCTACCCCATCGAGTGCCGTGGCGGCGAACTGCTGCGTCGCGCCGGCGGCGAGGGTCAAAGTCGCAGGGCTCACCGTGACGGCGCTGACTCCCTGGAAGAGGTAGACGCCCTTGGTCGGCGTCGGCAGACCCACGAGCGCCCCCTTCAGCGCCCGAACGCGCACGTAATGGTTGCCCTCGACCGTCACCGTGATCCGCGCGCCGAGGCCGGTCGTGTCCTTGCTCAACGGCGCCGTGAAGTTTGGATTCTGGTCCCATTCAATCCGGTACCCGGTTGCGCCGGCGACTGCCCCGTACGTGAGGTCGAAGCTCAGTACGTCACTCGTGTCGACGACGGTCTGGTTGGGAATCGCCGGCTGGAACACCGGGAAGGTCACCGCAGCCTGCGCGGTCTGCCCTGCCGTGACGACAACGCCGGTGGTCTCGCCATGATGCGCCACCAGGCCGCCGACGAGTCCCGTCACGGTGACGGTGTACGAGCCCGCTGGGAGATCGGAGATGGTGATGAGGAAGCTCCCCGCGGTTGGCGTCGAGCTCGTCACCGTGCGGTCCACCGCGCCGCCGACGATCCGCACCTGGACCGCGTCGAGCAGCACCGTGGGGCCGGCCGGACCGGCTTGCATATCCGGCGTCTGCGAGAGATCGCCTTTGCGCGCATCGATCAGGGCAGGGGTGCCACTCGTGGTGAGGAGCGCAATGCGAATGGACCCGGTGCTGATCTCGGTCGGCGCGTCGCACGAGGCGACGAGGCTAACAAGAGCGAGCAGCGCGAGAGTGCGGAGTTTCTGCATGCAGTTCACCAGGGGTGAGGGAGTTGCGAATACTGGGCGCGCACGGAGCGCGGTCGAGCAGTAGCCAAATGTGGTGCTCATGGGGGGCTCACTGGGATCGATATGGAAATGCTACCGGTACTGGTGGGAGGGGTCGTACCACCACCACCACCACCAGCGGCCGCGCCGCCGCCGCCGAGCGCCGCCGCCGCCGCGCCGCCGCTGATGACAGCGAGCCAGACCCATTTGGAGATCCCGCCCTTTTTCACCTTCGCCGGCGGCGGACCGCCCAGCGGACCCTGCGCGACCGAACGGAGCGGCACCGCGACGCGGACGATCTCTCCCGCGCGGATGAGCACCTCTTGCGTGCGCGGCTCGACGCCGGGGGCGCTTGTCTCGATCCGGTAGCGCCCCACCGGGCCGTGAAAGCTGAAGGGCGCCGCACCGGTCGCCCCCGCCGTGATCGCCGGCCAGTGCCAGCGCTCGAGGCCGACCACGCGCAGCATCGCGCCGGGCATGTCCGCGGTGACCGCGAGCGTCCCAAAGAGGTGATTCTCTCGCCGCGCGACTTCATTGAACGCGAGCGTGAGCTGTGACGCGACGTTCCGGCGTGCGATATCCAGAATGGCGGCCGCGTTCGGGGCGGGGATCGCCTCCGTCCCGCTGGTCCAGATGCCCGTGAGGCGTCCGAGGTAGTCGACCACCGGCGAGCCGGGAACGCCCTGCGCGATCGTCGCGCCCAGTTGGAGCGCGCCGAGCGGCCGCTGCGCCCATTCGTCGACGGCAGACCGGGTGTCGGAGAGCGTACGGCACTGCGCGAGTCCGACGCCCCAGACCGACTGACCGTCGATGATCTGCGAGGAGACGGGCACCGAATCGGAGCGCGCGGACGGGAGGTGGAGTACCGCGAGATTACTCGTCGCGTCGTAGGCGGCAACGCGCAGATCGCCGGGAATGGGGCGGCCGCCGATTGTCGCGGCAAGATTATCGGCGCCGCGGATGGCGGCATAGCTGGTGAGGATGAGTCGACCGCTCGTGACGGCGCCGGCAGAGCACGAGGGGGTCGGCGTGCCGAAACGCGTGACCGAGAGGGCGGCGGTGCTGCGGTACACCGCCTGGCGCACATCCTCGCTGATGATGCTCGAAACGACCGCCGCCGACGTGAGTTGGAAGGCGAGGGTCCCCGTGATACCGGGGAGGACTTCGCGAGAGATGCGCGCGGGGAGGAATCCGGAAGCCGAGACCTGGATCTCGAACGTGCCCGGCGACAGCGCGAGCCCATCGCCGGCGATGAGCTGCCCCACCGGTGTGCCGGCCTCGCTGAGGACGGTCACGTTGAGGGGTACCGACATCGGCGAAGGATCGAGTCGCAACCGACCCTGCGTCGCCCCGCTTCCGCGCGTCGGCCACTGCCAGGTCAGTCGCGTGAGGTCGTCAGACGTGGTACGGGCGCCCACCTTGGTGCGCGCCTCGCGCAGAATCCCGACCACGCCGGCGAGGAAGTTCACCGAGTCGATTGCCATGGCTGGATTGACTCGCATCCCCCAGCGCGCCCAGGTGCGCGCGTCGGGTTCGCTCCCGTTCTCGAACAGTACCTGGCTCAGGAGATGCAGGCTCTTGACCCACGCCCCGTCCGGTGGGCCGAGTGCGGGATCGAGGGCCGCGCGCGCCAGATCGAGCGCGCGTGCCGTCTCGAAGTTGTCGTAGGCCGCCGTGGCCTGCTGGAGCAGCGTGTCTCTCGGACTCTGCGCCTCCAAGGAGGCGCCAGAGGAGAGCAGGACCGCAAGGAGGAGTACGAGGTGGCGCATCAGGGACGGGGCTCGAGGGTGAGGCGCAGCGGGGTGGTGGTCCCCGCCCGAATCTCGACGGTCTGCGTGATTGTCGTGAATCCTTCCTTGCGCACGCGGACTACGTGCGTGCCTTCGGTGAGCGGCGTCTGAAACCGCGCCTTTTCACCGAAGTCCTTGCCGTCGATTTCAACGATGCCCGGGGTGGAGAGCACGAGTTGGAGCGTTCCCGTCTGGGCCGCGACTTCGGACGACGCGGGCGCCGTCACCACCGGCGCGGGCACGGTCGTCGCGGCGGGCGTCGTCGACGGCGGAGTCGCAGGCGACGTCGCAGGTGCAGTCGCGGGCGCACCGGAGGTGGGCACTTGTCGTGGCGGTACTTGGACCGTGGCCCGTGTCACGGGGGCGCTTGGCTTGCCTGCGGGGACCGGTGCGTTGGTCTGCGGCTTGTTCTCGGGCACCCGGATCGGGGTAGCCGCGCTGCCGGTCTCCTGATTCGCCGTCGCCAACGTTGCTCCCGGCGCCGTCACTGGCGCTGTCACCGCTGGCGTCACCGGTGCCAACGTGGTCGTCGCAACGGGGCTATTGGACAGCTGCATCGCCGCGATCCCACCGCCCACGGCGATCACGACGACCGCGATGGCGATGGTGGCGAAAAGGCGGGCCCTCGACTTGGCCGGTGGTGCCTCGGTGGCCGCGGTCCTGGCCCCGGCCGGCGTTGCGCCCTTGGTCTTGGCGGTACGTCCCTTGCCGGTGGCCCCGGTCGTGATCGGCTTGGGCGGCTGCCCGCGCCCCTTCCGGACCTCGGCGGAGGTCATCTGGAGGGTCGCGCTGTTTTCTTGCGGGAGCTCCGTCGGCACGAACTCGGGGTCCTTCATCGACTGGACGAAGTCGTGCACCGTCGCGAATCGTTCCGTTCCCTTTTTTGAGAGGGCGCGCGCGACCGCGTCCGAGACATGCTGGGGAATCTCCGGGACGTCCTCGTTCAGGGTCGGCGGCTCGAACATGCAGTGTTGGTGCAAGATGTCGATCGCCGAATCGCCGTCGAACGGCACGTGGCCAGCGAGCATGCGGTACGCCATCACCGCCACCGAATACTGATCGGAGGCCCCGCTGACCGTCTTCCCCATGCCCTGTTCGGGACTCATGAAGTACGGCGTGCCGATGACCGAGTCAGTCGCCGTGAGCTTGCCCTCGGTGAGGGCCTTGGCGATGCCGAAATCGGTGACGATCACCTTGTTACGGTTGTCCAGCATCACGTTCGCCGGCTTGATGTCGCGATGGATGACGTGGTGCGCATGCGCGTAGTCGAGCCCGTCGGCGACCTGCTCCAGGATCGCAATCGTCTCCTTGAGCGAGAATGAACCCTGCTCGCGCAGCAGGTCCTCGAGCGACTTGCCCTCGAGAAACTTCATCGCATACCAGAAGATTTTGCCGCTCGAGCCGATACGGAAAATCGGGATGATATTCGGATGGTCGAGCGCCGCGGCGGTTTTTGCTTCCCGCTTGAAACGCTCGACGCCGTGGCCGAACGTCAGTTCAGGAGGGAGAACTTTGAGCGCAACCTTGCGGGAGAGCTGCGTTTCGGTAGCCAGGTAGACCACCGCCATGCCGCCGCGGCCCAGCATGGGTCCCAGGACATACTCGTCCTTGGTGTCCTCGCGCAGGAGCGCCTCGAGGTGGGCGAACGCCGACTGGTCAAGCGACGCGGTCGCGGCCGCCTGCCCGCCGGCGTCGGATACGTTTGAGCCACAGCTATGACAGAAGCGCGCCTCATCTGCGACGGGCGAGCTGCAGTGCACGCAGTTCATTCGGTTCTGGTTCGTCCGGGAGTACGGCTGACGTCTCGGTGCATTTCCGCTCCGATGATGCAGTGGCCAACGCAAAGTATGAGTGGAAGGATATGCAAGAAAGACATCTGCGCTAGAGTGAGTTTCGGTGGACTTTACAAGTTTGTGATGGGGCGCTACAAAGCCTCGGTGACGGGCGTCACAGAGGCCTCGAAATACTGCGATTGGCGCTCCTCGCCCGTGGCCCGGTCCGTCACCCGTAGGCAAATTCGGCGGGGCCTGTCGGCGCCCGTTCGTTCGCGGTACGTTGTTGGCCTTCGTTCCCCTTTTGAGGTTCCCATGCAACTTGTCCTCCGCACCGCGTTCGCCGCGTTCGCCGCGTTCGTGTTTCCCCTCGCCGCCCAGACCCCGGCGGCGTCCGCCCGTCCCGCCGCCGACCAGTGGAAGGGCCTGCACTGGCGCAATATCGGTCCGGAGGGCAATCGCTTTGCCGCCGCGGCTGGTGTCGTCGGCGATCCACTCACCTACTTCGTGGGGTCGGCGTCGGGTGGCGTCTGGAAGACGACGGACGGTGGCGTGAACTGGAAGCCGACGTTCGACGGCCAATCAGTGCAGTCGATCGGGTCGCTCGCCGTCGCACGCTCCGACCGCAACGTCGTCTGGGCAGGGACGGGTGAAGCACACATTCGGTCGCACATCTCGGTGGGGCAGGGGATCTACCGGAGCACCGACGGCGGCGAGACCTGGGAACTCAAGGGCCTGGAGAAGACCGCGCGTATCGCGCGCATCGTGATCCACCCCACCAATCCTGACGTCGTGTTGGCCTGCGCACTCGGACATGCGTACGGTCCGCAGCAGGAGCGCGGCGTGTTCCGCACGACCGACGGCGGTACCACCTGGACACGTGTCCTGTTCGTGGACGAGAACACCGGCTGCTCCGACCTCGCGATGGATCCGACCAACCCCCGGGTGCTCTTCGCCGGGCTCTGGCAGATTGAGCTCCACACCTGGGGGCGCACGAGCGGCGGACCGGGCAGCGGTCTCTTCACGTCGCGCGACGGTGGTGTCACGTGGACACGTCTCCGCGGCAACGGGCTGCCGACCAAGCCAGTCGGCAAGGTGGCTCTCGCAATCTCAACCTCTAACTCCCAGCGCGTCTACGTCATGATCGAGACGGGCGATGGCGTGCCGAACAATGGCGCCGAGACCGAGAGTGGTCAGCTCTGGCGGTCCGATGACGGTGGCAAGCAGTGGACCCTCGTGAGCCGCGACCGCAATGCGATGGGGCGGGCGCACTACTATTCGCGCGTTGCCGTCGCGACTGACGACGAAGACGAGCTCTATTTTCTCACCGCGAGCTACAGCAAGTCGATTGACGGGGGGCGCACCATCGTGGTGCAGCAGCGCGCGTCGGCACCGGGCGGCGATCATCATGACATCTGGATCGACCCGACGAACGCCGACCGGCAGATCGTGGCGCACGACCAGGGGCTCTCAATCACGCAGAACCGCGGTCGCACCTGGTTCCGCCAGCGGCTGAGCAATGCGCAGATCTACCATGTGACGGTCGACAACAACATTCCATACAACGTGCTCGGCAATAAACAGGACGAGCCGACGTATCGGGGGCCGAGCAACTCGCGGCTCGGCGGCGGGCGGATTGTGCGCGGGCAGTGGCACGCGGTGGGCGGCGGGGAGAGCGGCTGGGCGACGCCCGATCCGGTCGATCCCAATATCATCTGGTCCTCGGCCTCAGGGTCGGGCATGGTCGGCGGCATCGTCGTGCGCTACGAGGAGGATCGCCGAATGTTCCGCAGCGTGGAGGTCTGGCCGCAGCAGAGCAACGGTCCGGCCGAGGGCGTGAAGTACCGCTTCGTCTGGGATGCGCCGCTCCTCATCTCTCCCCATGACCACAATACCGTGTACACGGGGAGTCAGCATGTGCACCGCACCCGCGACGGCGGGCAGAGCTGGCAGGTGATTAGTCCCGACCTCACGCTGAACGATCGCTCCAAGATGGGGAGCTCGGGCGGTCTCACGGCCGACAATATCGGCGTGGAGTATGCGGGCGTGGTGTACGGGATCGCGGAGTCGCCGCTCGTGAAGGGCCAGATCTGGGTCGGGACGAATGACGGGCTTGTGCAGCTCACGCGGGACGATGGCAAGACCTGGACAAATCTCACGGCGAACCTGCCGAACCTGCCGGTGTGGGGCTCGGTGCGCAGTATCGCGGCCTCAAAGTACGACGCGGCGACGGCCTATCTCACGGTGGACTTCCATCAGGTCAATAACCGCGATCCGTTTGTCTACCGCACCACCGACTATGGCCGGACGTGGAAGGCGATCACGAGTGGGTTGCCGCGCAACAATCTCAGCTACGCCAAGGTGATCATCGAGGACCCCAAGCGTCGCGGCATGCTCTACCTGGGCCTCGAGAACGGCATCTACCTTTCGTACGACGCGGGAGACAGCTGGTTCCCGCTGCAGAACGACCTGCCGGCGGCGCCGGTGTCGGGCATTCAGGTGCAGGAGCATTTTAATGATTTGGTGATCAGCACCTACGGGCGCGGCTTCTGGATCATGGACGACCTCAGTGGGTTGCAGCAGATGACGCCAGAGGTGATGAACAGCAGCGCGCACCTGTTCGACCTGCGGGCGGCGTACCGATTTAGGAACATCACGGCGCCGTCGAGCACCTATGACGATCCGACGACGGGCGAGGACCCGCGCTACGGTGCGTCGATCAACTACTGGCTCAAGGCACCGGCCGCGCAGGCGCCTCGCATTACCATCGCCGACGCGCAGGGCAAGGTTGTCCGGACACTCACGGGCCCGAACACCGCGGGGATCAACCGCGTGCAGTGGGACCTGCGCGACGAGCCCAGTATGGCGGTGCGGCTGCGCACGAGCCCGATGTACGCCTCCTACATCACGGTCGGTCCGGAGGGGCGCGCCGCGCCGGGGACCTCGCAGGTGTCGGTGCTCATGCCTCCGGGCAGGTACACCGTGACGATGGCGGTCGGCGGCGTCGAGCAGACGCGACCGCTCGAGGTGCGCAAGGACCCGAACAGCGGTGGCACCGAGGGTGATATCGTCGAACAGACCCGCGTGGCGAACCTGATTCGTGACGACATGAATCGGGCGGCCGCGGCGGTGCACCGCATGGAATCGGTACGCGTGCAGCTTGGCGCCCTCGCGGGGACGGTCACCGATGCCGAGGTGACACGCGCGGTGGCCGCCCTTTCGGACAAACTGCTCGCGCTCGAGATGGAGCTCGTGGACCTTCGCCAGACGGGAACGGGTCAGGACGGCGTACGGTTTGGGAGCCGGCTGATCTCGAAGCTCAGCTATCTCGCGGGCGGGCTCACCAGCAACGATTTCCGTGCCACCGACCAGCAGGTCGAGGTGCAGGGCATCCTCAATGTGCAGCTCAAGCAGCATCTGACCGCCCTCGAGTCGCTGCTGGGGAGCGACCTGAACTCGCTCAACGCGTTGTTGCGGCAGAAGAACGTAGCGAACGTGGTGGGCGGGCCGGCAATCGTGCCGTAGCCAGCGGCGGGCTCCGGTGGGACGGGTCGGGCGAAGGCGAGAGCCATCGCCCGACCCGTTTCTACTTTGCATAGTAAAGTACTTGACAATGTGATCGGGCGACCGTATCGTCATCCCATGACCGCTCCCCTCCCTAATCCGCCGGCGCTGCACGACCGCGCGCTGCAGGATCTCTCGTTCATTCGCCGCACGATGGAAGGAGCGTCCTCGTTCACGGATGTGCCAGGCTGGGGACTGGTGGCGGTGGGGGTGACGGCGCTCGGCGCGGCCGAGCTCGCATCGCGGCAGCCCACGGCGCTCCGCTGGATCGGAGTCTGGCTCGTCGAAGCGTTGGTCGGCGTGGCGATTGGGGGTGGCACGATGTGGCGGAAAATCAGGCGCAACAGTGTGCGCGTCGAACGTGGGCCGCTATTGAGCCTGCCCGCACGGAAGTTCCTGCTCGGATTCTGGCCCGCGATCTTTGCCGGTGCGGTGCTGACGTTCGCACTCCTGGACCCGCGCGACCTCGCGCTCGCCTCGAGCAAGGTCCCGCAGGCACTGCCAGGACTCTGGCTGCTGCTCTTCGGTGTCGGTGTCCTGACGGCCGGCGCCTTCTCCGTCCGCGCGGTTCCCCTCATGGGGGTCGCGTTCATGCTACTCGGCACGGTCGCGCTGCTGCTCCCCGGTGTCTCGGGAGATCTGCTCCTGGGGCTGGGATTCGGCGTGTTGCAGATCGTGTTCGGTAGCTGGATCGCCCGGAGGCATGGTGGCTAAGCGCGCGGCCACGGCGTTGGCGTCAAAGCCCGCGCGCCCCGCGAGTGCGCGCGGGCCGTTCAGCACCGAGGACGGCGACGCCTCAGCGCCGCTCGCGCTCGACCGCGTGATCCATGAGCGGGTGCGACTGGCGATTGTGAGCACGCTGGCCGTGCACGCTATCCTGACGTTTATCGAGTTGAAGTCCCTGCTCGACACGACCGACGGCAATCTCTCGGTCCATGCGCGCAAGCTGGAGGAGGCTGGGTATATCGCCTGCAAGAAGGGGTACGAGGGACGGGTGCCGCGGACGGAGTACCGGATCACGGCCACGGGACGCCGCGCGTTAGAGCGGTACCTGTCCCACATGGAGGCGTTGATCCGCCGCGTCAGTGGGTGATGCGAACGCGGCCTGAGTGCGCGCCGTCGCGAGTCGTCCAGCAAAGAGTGAAGCCAATATCGTTCTGGTGCCCCCGGGCGCCATTCTCTGGGAGTGAGAGCTAATGGGACGCAGCACTTCGTTGATTCCGGAGCACGTCGCGGTCATCATGGATGGCAATGGGCGCTGGGCCGAGCAGAAGGGCCGCCCGCGCTGGATGGGCCATGTCGCCGGTGCCCGCGTGGTAAAAGACGTCGTGGCGCACTGTGCCCGAGCGGGCGTGGAGCAGCTGTCGCTCTACGCCTTCTCGTCCGACAATTGGAGTCGGCCCCCTGAGGAGGTCGCGGCATTACTCGAGCTGTTCGAGAATCAATTTCGCGAACAGGCGGATACGCTGGTCGCACAGGGGATCCGACTCTCGGTGATTGGGCGACGCACGCGATTGCCGCTCACGCTGCGCCGGGTCATCGCCGACGTCGAAGCGCGGAGCGGGGCGGGGCGCGCGATGCACCTGCGCGTTGCACTCGACTACTCGTCGCGCGCCGCCATTCAGGGCGCACTTCCTGTGCACCACGCCGTCGCCGGGCTGACCAAAGGCACGACGATTCTGCCGCCGGTGGATCTGCTGGTGCGTACCGGAGGCGAGCGGCGGCTCTCGGACTTTCTGCTCTGGGAGTGCGCGTATGCGGAGCTGCTCTTCCTTGACGTGCTCTGGCCCGACGTGACGTCGACCGTGCTTGACGGTGCGTTCGAGGAGTTCGCACAACGAGAACGGCGCTACGGCCGCGTTGCGGCACGGGTGAGCGCCTAATCCGCGCCCAGTCGAAGCAGGTCCTGCTCGCCGCGCTGATCCTCGGCGTGGCCGGCGATCAACTGCTCCGTGGCGGGGACGAGCCACGGCTCGGCTTTGCGCTACTCGTCTGGCTCGGCCTCGCGGCGGTGTCGCTGATCGGCGGGCGAGGGCAGGGCGAGCGTTCCCTCCTGCTCGTCGGCATCGGCGTGGCGGCGCTCGGTCTGGTGGTGCGCAACTCGGAGGTGCTCTTCGCGGTGGACTTCCTCTCCGTGCTCTGCATGGGCGCGCTCGCCGTCTGGCAGGGGAGTGGCAAGCGGCTGTCGCAACTCGAGCTGCTCGATCCGCCGCGCGCGGCGCTTCTCGCGACGCTCACTGCGGTAGTCGCCGCGCCCCAGGTGATGCGCGCGGCGGGATCTGAGACCGAGGCGTCCGGGGCGCGGGTGTCGCGGGTCCGCGCCGTCGCGATCGGAGTAGTGCTCGCCATCCCTCCGCTCTTCATCGTCGCCTCGTTGCTCGGGTCGGCGGATGAATCCTTTGGGCGCTTCCTTCAGGGGGCGATTGACTTTGGGTTTGACAATGGCCTTGCGCACATCATTCCCAGCGCGGTGCTCGCCTGGTTGGCTACCGGTTGGTTGCAGGGCTCGCTCGGCGGGCCCACCGGCGCGCGCGTACCGGAGGTGCGCTCGCCGGCCATCACCTTCACGAGCGTGAGCATTGGGCTGTACGGGCTCGTGGCGCTGCTCGCGCTCTTCCTTGGCACACAGGCGCGCGTCCTCTTTGGTGGCGCGGCGTATCTCAACGCGACGGAAGGGCTCACCCTAGCCGAGTATGCGCGGGCCGGGTTTTTTGAACTCGTGATCGCTGCAGGGGTGGTACTCGGGACGCTGCTCCTGGCCGACTGGCTCACCGAGGAAGGCGAGAACGACCGCCGCTATCGCGTCGTCGGCACGATGCTCGTGCTGCTCGTGACGGCGCTGCTCGGCTCGGCGGTGGCGCGGATGTGTCTGTACGTACGCCATTACGGACTATCTGTTGAACGCACCTTTGCGATGGCGCAGATGGCCTGGGTGTTCGCGGCGCTCGGCGTATTCGCCACGACGGTACTGCGCGGGAAGCGTACGCGCTTCATGCCCTCGTTGCTCGTGGTGACCATCGCGTGGGTGGCGCTCCTTAATGCGGTGAATCCCGAGGCGATCGTGGTGCGCGTGAACGTCGCGCGCGCGGTCTCAGCGCGCGCGGTTGCGGGACCGCGGTTTGACGTCGCCTACCACGCAAGCCTCTCCGCCGACGCCCTGCCGGCGCTGCTCGCGGCGGCGCCCCAGCTGTCGCCGAGTGAGTGCGAGGCGCTCGGGGTTGCGCTCGCGGCGCAGTGGGCCGGGATCACGGAAAAACGGCGCGCGCACGAGGATTGGCGTGGGCTTGATCTGCCTTTCGCACGTGCACTCGCGTGGAGCGGACGCCATGCGTTGCCGCTATGTGGAGGGCGGGGTTAATCTTCCCGCGTGACCGGTACTCGTGAGTTCCTCCCGCTCGACTCTCTGGGTCGCCGGCGCCTCAAGGTGGCGTTCGTCGGCACCCACGGGGTGGGGAAGACGACGCTCTGCTTCGACCTCGCGTCGCAGCTGAAGCGGCTCGACCTCGGGGTTGACCTCGTAAAGGAGGTGGCGCGGCGTTGCCCGCTGCCCATCAACGAAGCGACCACGCTCGACGCGCAGGCCTGGATTTTACATACGCAGGTCGCCGAGGAGATCGCCGCCTCGGCGATGCACGAGGTGGTCATCTGCGACCGCTCCGTGCTCGATAACTACGCGTATCTTGTGGCGCGCGTCGGGCGCCAGTCGGCGCTCGACACGCTCGTCTCAGATTGGATCGGCGGCTACGACGCGCTCTTCAAGGTGCCGGTGACTCAGCCGCCGTCGTTCGACGGGATCCGCGCCGTCAGCCGGAGTTTCCAGCTCGAGATCGACGCGACCATTGATGCGTTGATCGAGGCGTTCGCCGTGCAGGTGGTCCGGCTCGATCCGCTGGATCGCGACGGCTGGACCCAGGCGGTGGTGCAGTCGCTACAACTCCCGCAGGGGACCCCGCAGTCGGACCTGTTCGATTGAATCGCCATTTCTCCAGTTGAGGGATTGATGATGCAGAAACGAGAGTTCATCCGTACGCTCGCGGGCGGTGCCCTCGGTCTGCTCATCACGCCCGAGATGGCGGACCATATGGCGCGGGTGAGCCCCCGCGCCCTCGCGAGCGACGAACCGTTCTGGGACGCGATCCGCGCCAGCTATCGCCTCCCGACGGACTACATCAATCTCGAGAGTGGCTACATCTCGATGCAGGCACAGCCGGTGCTCGAGGCGTTCATCGGGCATGTTCGCATGCTCAATGCCGAGGCGGCGCACTACCTGCGGACGGTGATGGTGCCGAACAAGGCGCGGGTGCAGGCGCGCCTCGCGGCGATGGCGGGGTGCGGGGCCGATGAGCTCATCATCACGCGCAACACCACGGAGTCACTCGACACGGTGATCTCCGGCTTCGACTGGGCGCCAGGCGACGAGGCGGTGTATGCCTCGCATGACTACGGCGCGATGATCGACCAGTTCAAGTTGCAGGCGAAACGCTACGGGATGGTCAATGCCGTGGTGCACCTCCCGCTGCATCCCAAGAGTGACGATGAGATCGTACGGATCTACGCCGCGGCGATCACGCCGCGCACGCGGCTTCTCATGGTCTGCCATGTGGTGAATCTCACGGGCCAGGTACTACCGGTGCGAAAGATTGCCGAGATGGCGCACGCGCGTGGGGTCGCGGTGATGGTCGACGGCGCACACGCGTTCGCGCAAATCGACTTCCGGATCCCCGACACGGGCGCGGACTATTACGGCGCCTCGTTGCACAAATGGCTCGGCGTGCCACTCGGCGCGGGGATTCTGTACGTG
This sequence comes from Gemmatimonas phototrophica, assembly GCA_945869195.1. Lineage (GTDB taxonomy): Bacteria > Gemmatimonadota > Gemmatimonadetes > Gemmatimonadales > Gemmatimonadaceae > Pseudogemmatithrix. The sequence goes on from CAMBNV010000007.1 coordinate 155,481, forward strand.
AAAAAAGATCGGATTGCAAAACTCTGGCCCCTCTTCGGCGACGAAGGGTTTGCGGTTGACGATATCCGCAAACTCAACCATACGGGCACGGTGCCCTGCCACACCGACCTCGCCATCGAGGACGCGATCGCATTCCACGAGCGGATCGGCACGGCCCGGAAACAGGAGCGGTTGCGCTGGCTGCAGGACTACTGGACCTCGCGCGCCCGCGCGATCCCGGGCGTGGTGCTGAATACGCCGAGCGACGCGGCGCGCAGTTGCGCGATTGCGAACGTCGCGGTTGACGGCCTGACGCCCGCGGTGTTCGCCAAACGCCTCATGGACGAGCACCGGATTTTTACCGTCGCGATCAACCGTCCCGAGGCCGGCATCGCCGGGGTCAGGATCACCCCGCATCTGTTTACCACGACGACAGAACTCGACGCGCTGGTGGCGGCAATCCGGGCGATTGCCCGCGTCTGATCGGCGCTAAAACCAGGCGTCCTGCATGTCGTATGCGGCCGGGTCATTCCGCAGCAGCAGCGCGGCATCGGCAACACTCTTCGGCAACTCGAAGCCAAAATAGAAGCGCGCGGCCTGGAGCTTCCCCTGGTAGAATGCCGCTGCGTCACCGGACGCACCGGCGCTGAGCGCGCGCGCTGCGACGGTCGCCTGCTGCAACCAGAGCCAGGCAAAAACGGTGCGCGAGACGAGTTCCAGATAGGCCGTCGCATTCGCGAGCCCGCGTGTGGGGTCGGCCCTCATCGCACTGACAAGACTCGTGGTGACCGCCGTCAGGCGCTCCGTAGCCGCTCGGAGTGCGTCGGCCATCGGCGCGAGGCCGGCGATGGCCGATGCCTCGGCGACCGACTGCAGGATGCGCTCCACGAGCGCCCGGTATGCCGCACCCTGCTGCTGCGTCACCTTGCGGCCGAGCAGGTCGAGTGCCTGGATCGCGTTGGTGCCTTCGTGGATCTGGTTCAGGCGGTTGTCGCGGTAGAGCTGCTCTACGTCGTATTCGCGCGCATAGCCGTAGCCACCGAGCACCTGCATCGCGTTTGAGATTCCGTCCTGGCAGGTGGCGGAGGGCCAGGCCTTCGCGATGGGGGTGAGCACGTCGAGCAGCAGTGTGGCGCGCGCCCGTTCGGCCGCATCGGGTGCGGTCTCCTGCTCGTCGACGAGGCGGGCGCAGGCGAGTACGAGCGCGAGCGATCCCTCGGCGGCGCACTTCTGCTGCAGGAGCATGCGCCGTACGTCGGCGTGCTCGATGATGGCGACCGGCGGCTTCGTGGGATCCTTCTCGCCGGGAAGGCGGCCCTGTTTACGGGTGCGGGCGTAGTCGAGCGAATAGCGAAAGGCGGCATAGCCCATCGCGGTGGCGGCCCGACCGACGCCGATGCGCGCCTCGTTCATCAGATGAAACATGTAGAGGAGGCCGTGGTTGGCTTCCCCAATGAGGTGGCCAACGCAGGGGCCGCGTTCGCCGAAGTTGAGGAGCGTTGACGTCGTGCCGCGCCATCCCATCTTATGGATGAGTCCTGCGGTTGTGACATGGTTGGTGCCCCCGACCGAGCCATCGGCGTTGGCCACCCGCTTGGGCACGATGAACAATGAGATTCCTTTCGTGCCCTCCGGCGCTCCCGTGATCCGTGCGAGGACGAGGTGGACGATATTCTCCGTGAGCTCGTGATCGCCAGCCGAGATCCAGATCTTCGTGCCTTCAATCGAATACGTGCCGTCTGGAGCGGGCGTCGCGTGCGTCCGAATGTCGGAGAGCGATGACCCGGCGTCGGGTTCGGTGAGCGCCATCGTGCCCGACCAGCGTCCGGTGAGCATTGGCGGGAGCCAGAACGACTGCTGCTCTTCAGTGCCGAACGCTGCGATGAGGTTGGCGGCGCCCGCGGTGAGCATCGGGTAGCTCGCCGATCCGACGTTGGCGGCCTCGAGGAACGAGATGGCCGCACCGGCGATGACATGCGGCAACTGCATCCCGCCGCGCGACTCGTCGTGTGTGCTCGCAATCAGTCCCGACTCCGCGACCGCGTCCCAGCCCTGCTTGAGTCCGGGCGTCGTGACCACGACGCCATTGACGAGTTGCGGCTCGTGCTGGTCGTTGTCCTTGCGAAAGGGCGCGTAGTGCTCGTTGGCGACGCCGCGCGCGGTGTCGAGCACCGCGTTGTAGACCTCTCGGCCCTGGCCGGTGAAGCGTGGACGGTCGGCGAGCGCGTCGACGTCGAGGAGCTCGTAGAGGAGAAAGGCGAGGTCGCGCGAGTCGATCTGGAGGGTCACGGGGAGCTCAGTCGCGGGTCAGGGCAGGTACGCGATGCAATCGATCTCCACGCGCAACCCCTCGCCGGGAAGACCCGCGGCCTGGATCGTCGTGCGGGCCGGGCGGTGCTCGCCGAACACACGCTGGTAGACGCCGTTCATCTCCTCGAAGTCCGTCATGTCGAGCAGGAAGACGCCGCAGCGGAGTACGTGCGCGAGGTCGGAGCCACCAGCCTGCAAAATCGTGTGCAGGTTCTTGAGGCACTGCTCCGTCTGGGCACCGGCGTCGGTGCCGGCGAGTTTGCCGGTGGCGGGGTCGGTCGCCCCCTGGCCGGAGACGAAGATGAGGCGTTCGAATCCCATGCCGGGCGAGTAGGGGCCGACGGGGAGGGGGAGACTGGCGGCCTGGATTGGACGATGAATCATGGCGCGATCACTTCCTGGTGAGTGAGCCTGCTGTTCGCACGGTATTCTTCGAGGAACTTAACGAAATCGCGCGGCCTCGGCGATTACCCTCGCGATGTCGCCGATCGTCCGCTAGACTCGTCAGCGCCAGCGAGTGCCCGTTCCCTCCACCTGCCGCCGCCGCGATGCTGCTCCCCGATGGTTGCCATGACGTCCCCGCGGGAACGCTCGCTGCGGTGGTCACCTACCTGGAGATGCAGACGCGCCCATCGCCGCGCGCCGAGCGTGGAGGTGCACCCTGGACGCTCCGGCGCGTCGAGTCGCCGTCGGTGGAGTGGTATCGAGCGCTGTACCGTCGCGTGGGCACCGACTGGCTCTGGTCGTCCCGACTGGCGATGACCGATCAGGCGCTCGCGGCGATCCTGGGCGACGCACGGGTAGAGGTCCATGCGTTAGCGTGCGATGGGCTGGACCAGGGGCTCTTGGAGCTGGATTTCAGCGATCCCAATGCCTGCGAGCTCGCGTTCTTCGGCCTCACGGCGGGACTCGTCGGGCAGGGGGCAGGGCGTTGGTTGATGAACCGGGCGCTCGACCGCGCCTGGGCGCGGCCGCTGAAGCGGTTCTGGGTCCACACCTGTTCGCTCGACTCGCCTGGTGCACTCGACTTCTACCGTCGCTCTGGATTCCACCCGTACGCCGTTAAAGTCGAGGTCTACGACGATCCCCGGCTGACCGGCGTCCTGCCGCGCGATGCCGCGCAACAGGTGCCTCTGATCGATCGCTAGTCAGTAGGTTGCTGGAGCTCCTCCGCAAGATGCCTATCCCCGATCGGAGAACGTTTCGCCATGGCTGGATCGAGTCTACTCGCCCTGTTAGACGATATCACCACACTGCTCGACGACGTCGCCACCCTGAGCAAGGTCGCGATACAGAAGGCGGGCGGCGTGGTCGGGGACGACCTCGCGCTCAATGCGGAGCAGGTGGGGGGCTTCGCGGCCGAGCGCGAGCTGCCGGTCGTCTGGGCGGTCACGAAGGGTTCGTTTGTGAACAAGGCGATCCTCGTCCCCGCCGCGCTGCTGATCAGCGCCTTCGCGCCCCAGTTGATATTGCCGCTGCTCATGATCGGCGGCCTTTATCTGTGTTACGAAGGATTTGAGAAAATCGCGCACTCGCTCCAGCATTCGCCCGAGGAGGAGGCGCATCGTGTGGAGCTTCGGGCGGCGATCGCAGACCCGACCATTGACCTCGTCGCGCTGGAAAGCGAGCGCATCAGGGGCGCGATCCGCACCGACTTCGTGCTTTCGGCCGAGATCATCGTGATCGCGCTCGGTACCATGGCGACGGCGCCGATCCAGCAGCAGATCGTGGCGTTGACCGCCATCGCCATCGGGATCACGGTGCTCGTCTACGGGTTGGTCGCGGCGATCGTGCGCCTCGACGATCTAGGGCTGCGCCTCCATCGCGGGGGCCTGGTCGCGCGCGCGGTCGGCGCTGGCATTCTGCGGATGGCGCCGTACCTGATGCGCACGATCGCGGTCGTCGGCACCGCGGCGATGTTCATGGTCGGCGGGAGCATCCTCGTGCACGGCGCTCCCATCATCGAGCAGCTGATCACCGCCGCAGGCGACGCGGCGGGGAGTGCGTGGCTGGGGATCCTCGTCCGCTCGGTGCTCCACGCGCTCGCCGGCTTGGCCGCTGGGGCGATCGCGGTCGGGGCCGCCGCACTGGTCCGATTCGCACGCGCACGACTGCGGCGGTGACGGCGATGAGCCGGCCTGGCTGTCGACGACGCCGTCCGCGCATTTGACGATTCGTTCACGGTGCGCTCTCTTTACTCGCTCGTCCGCTCTCGACCGCCGCTCTCCCGTCTCCTTCCCCGTCTCCGCCCCATGCGAGTCATTCGCCAGATTGCCCTGCTCCTCACGCTCGTCGTTCCTGCACTCGCCCGGGCGCAGGTGCCCGCGCCCGCTGCCGAAAAGAAGATTCTCGGCGTCGACGACTATACGCGGTGGCGCAGCCTTGATGCGGCACTGATCTCGTCAGACGGCCGGTGGGTCGCCTACGGCGTTCGGTTTGCGAACACACTCGCACCCGACGCAAAGCCGGTCCTTCGATTGCGCAATACCGCGACCGATGTCGAGGTCGAGATTGTCGACGCGTCGCAGGCGAGCTTCTCGTCCGACGCGAAGTGGATCACCTACCTCGTTGAGACGCCGGCACGCCGACCGGCGGCACGCGCCGATTCCGCCGCCGCTCCGGCTACCGCCGCGCGTGGTACTGCCGGACAGATCACGCGCCGCTGGGAGCTTCGCGAGTTGGCGACGGGACGAGTGCAGCTCTGGCAGGAGATGCAGAGCGCAGTGTTTTCGCCGGACGGCAGGTATCTCGTCCTGCGCCGCCGCGCGGCGGGCACGGCGGGCACGGCGGGTGCTGCGACCGGAGCCGGTGGCGGTGGTGGTGGTGGAGCCGGGGCATCGGCGGTTGCGGGCGGTGCCGGTGCGACCGCACCGCGCGGGCTCGACGCCGTCGTGCACAACCTGACAACCGGCCGTTCGCTGTTTCTTGGCAGTGTCGCTGAGATCGCGTTCAATGCAGCCGGAGATCGACTGGCGTACCTCGTCGACGCGACGGTCCGCGACGTCAACGGCCTGTACGTTATGACACTCGCCAGCGGTCGCATCGAGGCGCTCGATGTCGATACGCTGCGCTACAGCCGTCTGACCTGGAACGATCGTGGTACCGGGCTCGCCACGCTCAAAGGGCGCGAAGTCGACAAAAAGCGCGAGCGCTCCAACCACCTTGTCGTCGTCGCCGACATCGCGGCCGGCAGCGCACCGGTTGTCCTCAATCCTGCCACCGCCACCGGATTTCCCGCTGGCTTCGTGCTCACCGAGCGCGCCGCGTTGCTCTGGAGCGATGACGCGACACGCGTCTTTGTCGCGATGATGCCCCAGACGGCTGCCGCCGACACCGGGCGCCGGCGGAGTACCGACTCACTCGCCGACGTCGACGTCTGGCGCTCGCAGGACGACCGCGTCCAGTCAGAGCAGATGATCCAGGTCGAGGCAGACCGCAACCGCACCTATCGTCAGGCGTTCGTCGTGGCCGAGTCGCGATTCGTCGTCCTCTCGGATTCCTCGATGCGCGAGCTCGAGCTTCCGCTGGCCGGCGAGTGGGCCGTCGGGCGTGACGAGCGGGCGTACGTCTCGGACTACCGTCGTCCTGCGGCGGACTTCTACCGGGTGAATACCCGCACCGGGGCGCGGACGCTGCTGCTCACCGGTCAGCTCACGGGCCAGCATGTGGGCGGTATCTCGAGCGCGGGCCGCTACTTCCTGTACTGGAAGGACGCGCGCTGGAACGCGTACGATCTGGTCGCGGGAACGACCCGTACGATCGGCGCTGGAGCGCCAAGTCTCGTCGACCGTGAATACGACTACCCTGGCCCGCGCCCTCCGTACGGCATTGCCGGGTACGCGGCCGACGGCAGCGGGGTGCTTGCCACTTCGCGCTTCGATCTCTGGTTCCTTCCGTTCACGGAAAACGGTGTCGCGCGCGATCTCACCAATGGCGTTGGGTCGCGCGACAAGATCGTACTCCGTCCAATCCGTATTGCGCCGATCGACTCGACGGTGCTCCGCGCCGCGCGCGTCTCGCGCGAGTTCGACCTCGCGAAACCAATCACCTTCTCCGCGTACGGCGAGTACACGAAGAAGGCTGGCTTTTATCGTCTGGCCGATGGCCAGCTGCGCCCGCTCCTATTCGAGGACGCGGCGTTCACGACGCCGAGCAGGGCGAGGGACGTTGACCTGGTGCTCTTCACCCGCCAGACCTTCTCGGTCTTTCCGGATCTCCAACTCGCCAATGGGGCATTCGCCGAGGCACGCAAGCTCAGTGACCTCAATCCGCAGCAGGCGGAGTATCGCTGGGGGCATCGCGTGCTATTTGACTACACCACGCGCCGCGGCGTCAAGCTGCAGGGGATCCTCGCGCTACCCGACGACTACCTGGCGGGCGAGAAGCTCCCGATGCTCGTCACCTTCTACGAGAAGAACTCGCAGACGATGCATCGGTATCCGATGCCATCGTTCCTGACCGGGATGGGGGGGATGCCGGTCGAGGCTGTGAGCCGCGGCTATGCGACAATGCTCCCCGACGTGTTCTTTCACACCGGCTTGTCGCACACCGATATGCTCGACGCGGTCGAGGCGGCGACGCGCAAGGTCATCGCGATGGGGTACGTGGACCCTGCTCGGATTGGCGTGCACGGACACAGCTACGGTGGCGAGGGCGCGGCCTTTATTGGCACGCGATCGTCGCTCTTTGCGGCTGTTGGTATGGGCGCAGGCGTCACCGATCTCACGTCAGATTTTTCGCAGAGCTGGGGCTGGAGCTACCAGGTGAGCGGTGGCAGCGGGCAAAACGGTAACGACTACTACCTATTCGGTCAGGGACGCTGGGGCTTTTCGCCCTGGGAGCAGCCGGAGCGGTACCGCTTCGAGTCCGCACTCACGCATGCCCCCGAGGCGAAGGCGCCCTTCCTGATCATGCACGGCACGGCCGACCCGACCGTCTCCTTCAGCGAGGGGATGAACTTCTACAACGCGTTGCGCTACAACGGGAAGTCGGCGGTGATGCTCGCCTATCCAGGCGAAGGGCATGGCCTGCGCGGGCTCGCCAACCGCAAGGATCTCACCATCCGCTACTTCCAGTACTTCGACCACTACCTCCGCGGGACGGCGGCGCCGGCCTGGATGACGACCGGCGTCCCGTTTATCGCGAAGGAACTACTCCGGGAGCCGAAGTAGGGCAGGGCGCGCTGCCTGGTGAGACCGATGCGCGCGGGGGACGCTACCAGCCGAACCCGATCGCGAGCTGGAGGCGCGCGTCGGAGTCGCCGGGACGTCGACGCGAGAGGGGATCGTCGACGGTCACGATGCGTACCATGCCTCCCACCTCGATGAACACACGCTGTCCCATCATCAGGCGCGCCCCGATCTCCGCCCCTGGTTCCAAGCCGTGCAGTCGCTCCACCCAGGAGGGGCCGGGGCTCGGGGGACTCCATGGCAGGCCGCTTCCTCCCAACGAGTCCGCGGGGAGAGGGTAGGGCGCATGCAGCCACTGCGGCCACGAGATGCGTCGCTCCTCGTAGCTCAGGAACTCGCCGATGTACACGGCGAATTGCTGGCGCTCGCCGTCGCGTGAGAGGCCGGTCGGATACCAGCGCGTGTGCAGGGAGAGGCTGGAGGCGCGGTAGGTCGGCTCGCTGGTGGGGTAGGGGTAGCAGGGGCCCCCATATGCGCACGGCGCGAGCGAGAGGTCCGTCTCGCGCGCGGACAACGTCGCGTAAGAGACTTCCGGCGCGGCTTGATCGACCACGGCGGTGCTCGAGGCGGAGAGCCCTACCGTCAAGCGGCCGATGACAAGCGGCTCCACACTCAGGCGCCACCGTGCGTCGAGTGCGGCGTTGAGGTCGAACGAGAGCGTCTGTCGCAGCGGTAGCGGCTCGCGACGCATCGCGGACGGGGCGCCCTGCGCGGCGAGCGCCGTGGTGGGGATGAGCGTCAGTACGACAAAACGGAACCACGACATCAGCTCCCTCGATGCGAAATGGATATTTGTGCGTACCCCGCTGTCCGGTGCGCCCGTCTCAACCAATCCAGGCGTTCACCGTCGCCTGCCAAGCCAGCTGCACCACGCCGAGGCCAATCAGGAGCACAAGCCCCCGCATAGCCCGCCCGCCTGTCGCGACCGCTGACGTACCCTGCATGAAGAACGAGGTGCGCTGGATGAGTAGTGCCACCGCGGGCTGCGTTGTCCACGATCGAAATCTCCAGGTGATTGACCGGTCGAGCAGACGAGCGTCGAGGAGTGCTCGCCCGGCGCCGTGGCGCCATCGCGCGAGCACTAGCGCGGGAACCCCGCTGGTGAGAGCCGACCGGTAATGCGGAGCGCGTTGCCGAAGTAGACCTGCTTCAGCACCGCGTCCGGCAGGTCGATTCCGTAGAGCTTCCAGGTTGCGTGGTAGTTGCGGTAGTAGTCGAAGTAGTCGTCGCGGGTTTCGAAGACGCGCCAGTAGTACGGGTACTCCGAGGGCTGGTACGAGTCTTTGCCGAACAGGATGCGGTCCTGGTATTTCACGAAAAAGTCATGTGCCGCGCGCGGCTGGCGACCGATATCGTAGAGCACGGCCCCGACCTCGGTGAGAATATTGGGCAGCTCGTCCATCATTGTGGCGAGGCGCGGCAGGTCGTTCGCGTGCCATCCCATGTGCGCGATCACGAATGTGGTCCCCGGATTGCGGCGGATCATGTTGTCACGCTCGGTCATGAGCTGCTCAAAGCTCGGGTTGCTCTCGGCGGCATATCGGCGCCCAGGAAAGAGCGCGAGCTCGAGCCAACGCTCGTTCTTGTGGTCGATCGGCTGCCAGAACTCTTGGGGGTCGGCGGTATGGATGAAGACCGGGAGTCTGAGGCGGGCGGCCGCCTGCCAGACGGGATCGAGCGCGGTGTCGTCGATCTGCAGGCGCGAGCCATCGGCCTTCTTGGTGGTGAGTCCAAGTCCCTTGCCGATCTCGCCGATGCCGACGGCCCCGGCGGCGACGTCGGCCTCGAGCTGTGCGACGGCACGTGCGGACCAGCCGGGACCGACGTTAGAGAAGCTGACGCCGGTCAGGAACCGGAGGCGATCACGCATGCGCGGCGAGGCTGCGACGAGGGCGGCCTGTTCCAGCAGCGCGGGCCCACTGGTGTTGTTCGCCGCCACGACCAGGCGGACTCCGATCGCGTCGAGTTCGTCGGCAAACTGCACGAGCGCCGCAGCGGAGCCGAGCTGGGCGTCGCCCGGGTGACCGTGATAGTCGATTACGGGAAACTTGGCCCGTGGCGTCTTGTGAGGGACGGTCACTAGCGTGGATCGCGGACGGTAGTCGAGGATGGTGGGCGGCGTGAGTGTCGGCGCCTGGCAGTTGCCGGGTCGGACTTCGGTCATGCCGACTGGGCAGTCCTCGCCGGGTTGGATCCGCGTCCCTCCCGCGCCCATGCCCGGTTGGGCCTCACAGAGGGCGGCGGTGACGCACGCGAGGGCGAGGGTGGCGACGAAGGTGCGGGTCGACGTGGCGGTCATGTGCTGGAGTGTCGGAGAAGACTATGCGGCGATCGACGGTGCGACCTGCTCAGGTGCACGGGAATCTACCCCGGAGCCCCTGCGCCGCTCAGTTCCCTCGGAGGGCCCGTTCGACCGCCACCAGGCAGGGCGCGAGCGTCGCGACGCTGTGCTCCCCCATATGTCCAATCCGAATTGTGCTCTCCCTGAGCGCCCCGTAGCCGGTCCCGATCACGAAGCCCAGTTCGGCGACCCGCGTGACAATCGCCAGCGCGGCGAGCCCATCGGGCAGGGTGATCGTGCTCACCGTCGGCGAGCGCTCGCCGGCGCGAGGGAGATAGCCGATACCCACGCCGCTGGTGCGGACGCGCTCAACCCAGGCCTCGGTGTAGGCAAGCATCGCGGCGTGCCGCGCCCAACGTACCGTCAACCCCTCTGCGCCGACCGTGGCGAGCTGTGTGTCGGCGGCGAAGAGCAGGGAGAGTGCCGGCGTCGTCGGTGCCTGCGAGCGGTGCGCGAACTCCTCGTACTCGATCACATCGAGGTAGCGGCCACGCGACGTCGAGACATTGGCCTGCAGCACGTACGCCTCGCTCGCGACCGCGAAGGCAAGGCCCGGTGGCATGGCGAGCGCCTTCTGCGATCCCGTGAACACAAAGTCGAGCCCCCACGCATCGGTCTCCACCGACGTGCCGCCCACACCCGTCACGCTGTCGACTAGACACATCGCCCCATGATGGTGCGCGAGTTCGGTGATCGCGCGAATGTCGCTGAGCGCCCCAGTGCTCGTCTCCGAGTGGACGACGGTCACCGCCGCAAACGTCTTGCCATGCATGCCACCGTTGACCAGTGCCTCCTGCACCTGCTCGAGGTGCGGCGTGTCGCCGAGCGGTACCGACAACACGCGCGTCGCCCGGTCGCACGACTGCGCGACGCGCGCAAACCGCTCCGAGAACGCACCGTTCACCAGCGAGAGGATGGGGCCTTCGGGCGCGCCGCGGATCGCCATCTCCATCGCGCCGCTCGCCGAACAGGTCATCAGATACACGGGACGCTGCGTGCCGAACACGCGCTGGAGGCCTGCGACGATCCGCGCATGCATCGCCTCGTACGCTATCCCGCGATGCGGGATCATCGGGTGCACCATCGCCTCGAGCACCGCGGCGCGCACTTCAGTGGGGCCAGGGAGGAAGAAGGTGCCGAACTCGGGCTGCATCGTCATGGTCTTGGGAGCAGAAGGGCGTGTCAGTGATTCAGGCAAGGATATTCCCCGGCGCCATCCGCCCGTCGGGGTCAAACTCCTGCTTGGCCGCGCGCATGAGCGCCAGCTGCGACCGATTCGCCTGCAGCCCCAGCCAGCGCGCTTTGAGCTTGCCGATGCCGTGCTCCGCCGCGACGGTGCCTCCCATCGCGATGACCGCCCGGAGCGTACGCTCCACCACACTCTCAAGCGCCTGCACCTGCGCCGGATCCTGCGCGACCCAGTTCTGGTGCGGATGTCCATTGCCGAGATGTCCGTAGGTGAGCGCGGGCGCAAACCCCGCCTCGAGCGCGAAGCCGTCGGCGAGGAGGATCGCCTCCTCCACGCGCTCGATCGGGACCGCCCAGTCGGTGGAGATTCGGCGGCCGCCCTGGGCGAGATACGGTGCGGTGCGCTCGTGCATTGCGGTCGGCACCGCATGACGCAGTCGGCGCGCGTCGCGAATCGCCGACTCGCCCTCGAACACGCGGACGTCCGCGTCGTTCGCTCCGTGCCGCTCCGCGAGCGCGAGCCAGGCGTCGATTGCGAGTGCACCGTCGGTGCAGTCCTCGGCATAGATCATCACCTGGCCGTCCGCGCCCCAGGCCACTGGTGTCCCGCCATCGGCCCCGACTCCGGCTCCGGGATGGGCTCCGTCACGGACTCCGCCGCGGGCAATTCGAAACGCCTCGGCGTCGAAGTACTCGAGACAGCGTGGCACGACGAGGCGCGACGCACGCGCATCACGCACAAAGGCAACCGCGTCGGTGAGCGACTCGAATGGGATCCCGAGGCCGGTCTCCCGCGCGGGGCGGGGCAGGAGCGCGAGTTCGGCCGCGATGATCACGCCGAGTGTCCCCTCGCTGCCCACGAACCAGTCGACGAGGTCATGCGTGGGTGCGTAGCCGACGGTGTTCTTCTCCACACGCGGCCGACGCAGTTCACGCGTGGTGCCGTCGGCGAGCACGACCGTGAGTGCGCGCACATGCGCCCGGGTCGCGCCATAGCGCAGGGAGCGCGGTCCCGACGCGTTGCACGCGATCGCCCCGCCCACCGTGCACGTCGCGTCGCTGGTGGGGTCGGGCGCGAAGAAGAGCCCCTCGCGAGCGAGCTGCCCGTTGAGCGCACCCAATAGTAGTCCAGGCTCTACACGCACCGTGCGCTGCTCGACATCGACATCCAGCACTCGGTCCATCGCGCGGAGTGACAGCAGGAGCCCGCGCGAGGCGAGCGCCGCGCCGGTGGTGCTCGTCTGCGCCCCAGCAGGCGTGATCGCCGTGCCAGTCGCCGCCGTCTCACGCACCAGGTCTACGACTTCGTCGGCGCTGCCGGGGCGGGCGAGTGCCTCTGGGATGTACTTGAGGCCCGAGGCATCGCGGGCGTACCCCTCGAGCACCGCAGGGTCGCGGACAACGGTCGTCACGCGTCGCGGGGCTGGAGGATCGTGGAGGCGCTGACGTCGGAATCGATTTTGTCGGTGACGAGCAGTGGGGGCGACACGCGCGGGCGGGGCGAGAGGAGCCGAGCAGGTGCCCCTAACATATCACGGTGGCGACCCTGCTGTCTTGGCATGCGTCGCACGGGTCACTAGCGCGGGTACGCCTCGTCAGAGGCGTTGCGCCCACGGCGCGCAGGTGACAAGCTCCGGCACCTGTCTACCTTTCGATTAAGGTGTCCCCCGTGTCCCTACGCATTGCTTCGGTACGCCTCGCCGAGTGGCGCACTGTCGAGGAGCCCTCTTGAGCGACGCCCGGCATGTTGACGTCATCGTCGTTGGACTCGGGGCGATGGGGAGCCAGACGCTTGCGCACCTCGCCCGCCGAGGAATCCGCGCCATGGGCTTCGATCGGTTCTCCCCCCCGCACGACCAGGGGTCGAGTCACGGCAAGTCGCGCATTATCCGCGAGGCGTACTTCGAGGACCCCATCTATGTGCCACTCGTGCGGCGTGCGTACGAGTGCTGGACCGAGCTGGAGGCGGAGTCGGGCACGACGCTCTTTCGTCGCACCGGCGGGCTCTGCTACGGTCCAGCGGCCGGTGAGTTGGTGAGCGGCGCGCGGCGCAGCGCCGAGTTGCATGGGGTGGCGCACGAGTCGCTCGACGCGGCCGCACTGCGCGCGCGATTTCCCGCGTTCGTGATCGAGGACGACTGGGTGGGCGTACTCGAATCGCGCGCCGGTATACTCGATCCGGAGCGCGCGATCAGTGCCGCGATTGACGTCGCGCGGCGGCACGGGGCCTCGGTGCGTACCGGAGAGCCAGTGCTGCGCTGGCGGCAGGAGGGTGAGGGCGTCGTCGTCGAGACCGCAGAGGGGAGCTATCGTGCCGGCCAACTCGTACTCAGCGCAGGTATGTGGATCGGCGAGCTCGTGCGCGAGCTCAATCTTCCGCTGGTCGTGCAACGGAACGCGGTCTACTGGTTTGAGCCGCGCGGCGACGCCGCGCTCTTCGCTCCGGACCGTTTTCCAGTCTTTCTCGGTGATCTCTCGCCCGAGCTGATGCTCTACGGCTTTCCTGACACTGGCGACGGCGTGAAGGTCGCGCTGCACCACTTCGGCCCACCGGTTTCGCCCGACGCGATCGATCGCACGGTGGGTGCTGCCGAGATTGACCATCTGCGCGGTCTGCTGCAGCGGTACCTGCCGGCTGCGAACGGCCCGCTCCGCGCCACTGGAGTCTGCACCTACACCAATCTGCCCGACGAGCACTTTCTCATCGACCGGCACCCCCAGGCGTCGTGCGTCTGGATCGCCTCACCCTGCTCGGGGCATGGCTTTAAGTTCTCGAGCGCGATCGGCGAGCTACTCGCGGACCTGCTGACCACGGGGCGCGCGGGGTTCGACCTCGCACCGTTCGCGATTGGTCGCTTCGGTGCGCGCAAGGCGCTCTGAGGGGGGCGATGCGCACCGCGTTCGGGTGAGTTGCTGAACATCCCCGGCCCCGCGCGTTGCGGGACCGGGGATGTTCGGTAGTGCGCGCGCCGAGTGGCCGCGCCGTTTAGATCACGAGACCACTGGGCTCATGAGGTCGTTGACGGCCTTCTTCAGCATGTCGACCTTCGCCTTGTCACAGGAGCTCCGGGCATCGCCCTCGAGCTCGGTCGAGAGCTTCTGGAGCGTCTGCGTCCGTGCGGTGCCGCTGGCACGCTGCGCCGCCTCGAGTTCACGGCGCACCGCGCTCACGCGCGAGGCCGAGAGGCAGCTATTGCGTTCGAGCTGATCGACGAACGCCTTGGCGAGCGAGAACGAGGGCGGCCACTCGAGCTTGGGCTGCCCCTGTGCGTTGAGCTGGTTCCAACGCACGGTGTTGGCGGCATCGATCTCGTTCTGGGAGATGAACTCGGT
>CAMBNV010000008.1 GCA_945869195.1 Gemmatimonas phototrophica
GGCTTCTCCCTCGACGATGACGCCGACGCCACGCTCTCCAATCAGCGTGTCTTCTCCGCCCTCGCCGTGGGGACCTACACCTTCGCCGAGACGCCCGTCAGCGGCTGGAACCTCACCAGCGTGGTCTGCTCACCCTCCGCCGGCACCTCACTAAACGTGGCCGGAGTACTCTCTGTCGACCTGACAGCCAACGCCAACGTCACCTGCACCTTCACTAATACCAATACCGACCCCGACCCGCAGGGGACCGGAACGCTCACGATCGTGAAGGACGCGCAGCCGAACGACGCACAGGACTTCCACTTCGCCACCTTGGGCGCTGGGCTCAGCGCATTCGACCTCGATGACGACCCGACCGACGGCACGCTCACCAACTCGAAGACGTTCACGGGACTCGCGGCCGGCGTCGCCTTCACCGTGACCGAGGGTGCGGTGGCGGGCTGGACCGTGCCCTCACTCCAGTGCCTCGTTGCGGTGCCGGGCCTCACCCTCGTTTCCACGGACCAGCTTAACCGGACCTTTACCGTGACCCTCGAGGCTGGGGCCAACGTGACCTGCACCTTTATCAACACCAAACCTTAAGTCGGAAGAAACACCGGCTTTCGGAATCAGGGATTCGGACCCGTCACAACGCCCAGTTCACCGCCGACCATGAGCACCACTCGCACAACTCCTTGGGAGACGTGACGCCAACGAAGTTCATAGCGCGGTGGAAACCGATTGACTACATGCGCCCTGATTCAGCGATCAGGCGAGCGGGCTGGCGGTCCGAAGAGATTACCGACGTGATCATTTCGCACGTCCACTGGGACCACTTTGACGGCGCCGATCTCTTTCCGAACGCGCGCATCTGGATCCAGCGGGAGGAAGTCGACCATCACATTGATGCGGTCGGCAAGGTGCTGAACCGGACCATTGATGCCCCCGATGCAGTGATGCTCACCGCTCTGCGCGCCGCCGGGCGCCTCGCGCTCCTGGACGGAGACGACCGCGAAGTCATCCCCGGGGTTCGGGTCTATACCGGTGGGAAGCACACGTTTCAGTCGCAGTAGGTAGGGGTGCGCACCGCCGAGGGTACGGTCGTGCTCGCATCGGACAACCTGTACCTGTACGACAATCTCGACCGCCGCCGGCCGATCGCGCAGACACTCGATTCGATCTCGAACCTCGCGGCCCAGGACCGTATGAAAACGCTCGCGACGTTGCTGCGCTTCATCATTCCAGGACACGATCCCGCGGTGTTCGAGCGCTTTGCGACGGTGCGCCCCGGCGTCGTGCGAATCAGGTAGGCGCGGGCGCGCTCGCCGGGCTCGTCGCCTGAGATCTCAGATGTTCACGCCGGAAGCGTCACCGATCCGGGAACGCCTGCCGCAACGCGCCCTAGGCTCTCGGAACCCCCAAGACCCCTCGAATCTGCTCGAACATCGAGTAGAAATCCGCGAGTTCAACGCCCGTGGCAGTCATAAAGGCCGCTGCGAGCGACTTGCCGGTGCCGATCTCAGAATAGATGGCAACGAATTTGGCCACGCCCACGTTGGCAACCAGGAATTCCGTGGCCACCTCTCCGATGGCGTACGGGTCCAACGTCGTCCCGTTGTTGAGCGTGACGCCTGACAGGAGAAGCGATCGCGTGGTGAGCGGACCATTCTGGAAGCGGCTGATCATCTGCGGATGGCCCTGCGAGGCGAAGTCCGCGAAGCCGAAGTGACTCGCCGTCTGGAGTCCGATGAACATGGCAGGCCCTTCCCAGAACCAGCAGGGCACCGCCGACCCAACCTGGCAGGGATTCGTATTCGCGGACCGCTCCTGGATCGAATGAAAGAACTCATGGCCGGCCGTTTGAGCCATTCCGATCCTGTCATTCACCATGAGGTTGTTCGTCAGGATCGTGCGGTAATTCCAGGTGTTCGACTGCCTCCCTCCAAAGGCCGGGGCGCCAGCCTTGAAGGCAGTCAGTAGACCGCTGACCTCATTCGCCGAGAAACCCTGAGCCCGATAGGTGTTCACCAGATATGCGCTATCGATGGCCACCAGATCCACAAATGGCCTGGTCGAGGGCGGGTAGGAGAACGCCCTGGCGACCAGATTGGCCCCTCGGTCGATCCAACTGATCAGCACCGTATCGACACCCGTCTGAGCCAGTACCTGAATTGACGCGGCAGGGGTTCGTGTCGTGGCCACATACACACCGAAGGCGGCGGTGGATGCACTGACGATCTCGGCGGCGGACGTGGGTTTTGTCCAACCGTATTTGTTCCAGAGCGCGTCGACGTCAACGTCGATGGGGGCGGTCGGCGCCGTGTCTCCTCGGCATTGGGCCGCCACCAGAACGAGCGACGCGAGCGCGAGCACGGAGCGGACCCCGTTCCTCACGCGAGTGAAGGTGCGCCGCTGCTCGCAGCCGCCTACTCGCATCGCGGGTTGGGGTGCCCGGACCACTTCCGCGCCTCGCTTCGTCACCATGTGCTGCTCCAATTCCCGCTCAGGGGGGATACGGGTTCTGCCTCACTGAGAACAGAGGATTTCCCAATTAAGCATCGCGGTGTTGGCGAATCTAGATGGAAAGTGCATGGTGCCGACGACTACCACGATCGCCAACCAAAACGGCAGCGGCCGCACCAGCTGTCGCGGCGGACGCGACGGAACGATACTTTCCGGCAGCCCCGATGGCAGATTGACTTTTCAACAGGATTGCGCCCGTCGTGTCCACCTTTCGGCTCCATCTGCCACGACGCGCTCGACGCGTCGCCCTCACGACGCTCGGCCTCCTCACCGTCATTGTCGGTGCGCCACGCGGCGACCTGATGGCCCAGCCGGCCACCCCCGATCGACTCCCCGACCTCGAGCGCGCGCTCGGCTTCAAGCCCGGCGCCGACCGCAAGTTGCCGAGTTGGAAGCAGGTAACCGACTACTTCGCCGCCCTCGACCGTGCCTCGCCGCGCGTGAGTGTGCGCACGATTGGCCGCACGGTCCAGGGGCGCCCTTTCATCGTCGCCTTCATCGCCGATTCGTCGACGCTCGCGCACCTCGACCGGTACCGCACCATCCAGCGCAAGCTGATGGATCCGCGCACGCGCACCCCGTTGGATAGCCGCGAGCGGTTGATCGAAGAAGGCAAGAACGTCATCCTCGTCACCTCGGCGATTCACGCGAATGAGGTGGGCGGGTACACGACGCCCCTCGTGCTCGCGGATCGACTCGCGCGCGCGGCCGACGCCGAATCGCGGATGATCCTTACGAACACGATCATCATGTTGGTCCCGAGCCAGAACCCGGATGGCGTGGACATCGTGGGCGACTGGTATCGGGCGACTCTCGGGACGCCGGCGGAAGGCACCAATCCGCCCGAGTTGTATCACGCCTACACTGGCCACGACAACAATCGCGACTGGTACGCTTTCACGCAGCCGGAAACGCGCGCCACAGTCGATTCGCTCTACACGCCGTGGGATCCGCAGATCGTGAACGACATCCATCAACAGGGCGCCAACGCCGGACGGATTTTCGTGCCGCCGTACATGGACCCGGTGGAGCCGAACATTGATCCGATTCTCACCGCGAGCACCAACGCGATGGGCCTGCAGATGACCTGGCGCCTGATTGCCGACGGAAAGACGGGCGTTGCGAACAACGCCAGCTACGATCAGTGGAGTCCGGCGCGGCAGTATTCGCTCGTCCATCGCGGGGCACGACTCCTCACCGAAACGGCGAGCGCGCGGCTCGCTTCACCAATCGAAATCCCGTTCGAGCGACTCGGGTCGGCGCGCGGCTACGACGCGAAGATCGTGACCTGGAACTTTCCTGTACTCTGGAAGGGCGGCACCTGGACCTACGGCGACATTGTCGACTATCAGGTGAACGCCTCATGGGCCCTGTTCGTTAGCGCCGCGCGCGACCGACGCGCCTGGCTCGAGAGCTACGCTACGATGGGCGACCGCGCGCTCGGCGCGTTGCCGCCGTGGGGGAAGGAGCCATGGCCAACCGCGTTCGTGATCCCCAAGGCGCAGGCGAACGCGACCGTGTTGCAGCGACTGGTATGGACCATGCAGCACGGGCAGGTGGAGTTTCGCGAGAGCACCGCGCCGGTGACTGTGGACAGCAGGACGTATCCGGCCGGCAGCTACGTGGTGCTCACGCAGCAGCCGTTCGGCTCATATGCAAAGACCCTGTTGGAGCCACAGAACTACCCCAACCTCTTTGAGTATCCTGGCGGCCCGCCCAAACGACCGTATGACGTCACGGCGCACACGCTCCCGCTGCTCTTCGGCGTGGAGGTGGTGCCGGTCATGGGCCCTGCGCCAACGACCGGCGCGGTGCTGCCGCCGGTGCGCGACCCCTCGTACCACGCCCCGGAGCTCTCCGGTGTACGCTCCCGCCGGATCGCGATCTACAAGAGTCACGATGCGTCGATGGATGAGGGATGGACGCGGTACGTGTTCGACACGTACAAGATCCCGTTCACGACGCTGCGAGACGGCGAGGCGCGTGCCGGTGGCCTAATCGCGAAGTACGACGTGATCATCCTCCCCGAGCAGTCGCCCACGAGCATCGCGCGCGGACTCGGCGCGCAGTATCCCGACTCGTTGCGCGGAGGTCTCGGCGAACCGGGCGCGGCGGCCCTGATGGCGTTTGTGAATGCCGGCGGCACGTTGCTGGCGTTCAATGATGCGGCCGAATACGCGATCGATGCGCTCACGTTGCCGGTGACGAATGCGTTGGAGGGGCTAGGCAACACCGAGTTCTATGCGCCCGGCTCGATCTTCTCGGTCGAGATCGACCGTGCGCATCCTATCGCCCGGACGTTCAATGCGCCGACACCAGCGGTCTGGTTCGAGAACGGCGCGGCCTTCGACGTGAGTGATGCGTCACGCGCGACGGTGGTGGCACGCTATCCGGCGACGGGCAATCCGCTGCTCAGCGGTTGGCTCCTCGGTGCGCAGCGGCTACATGGGAAGGCCGCGCTGGTGGATGTGCGTCAAGGGAAAGGGCACGTCGTGCTGTTCGGCTTCCGTCCTCAGTATCGAGGGCAGACGGAGGCGACGTATCCACTCATCTGGGGTGCGATCCTGCAGGCGGCGGGGAATCGCCTGCTGCCGTGACCGGCACCGCGACCTTCCCAGTATAGATATTACTGACACGACCAATCCCCGCGCGCGCCTGTACATCTACCTCCAGACCACCACATCGATGCGACTCTCACTCCTGCGATTCGCCGCTACACTCAGTGCATTGCTGACCTCACCGGCCGCCGCTCAGGTCGAGGCATCGACGCCCCCCTCGGCGACGCCGTCGCGTATCGCCCGGATCGTAGTGACGCCAGTGCAGAAGGTCGTCACGGCTGGTGACTCACTCCGCTTCACGGCCGAGGCGCGCGACGCACAGAATGCTATCATCCCCGGAGTCCAGTTTCGCTGGAGCCGCGAATCGGGCGCACGATTCGAAGGACGCGTCGACGACTCGGGACTTCTGGTCTCCGGCTCCACCGGGACACTGCCGGTGGTCGTCGTCGGCATCCTGCCCGGCGAGCAACCGAAGGTGCTGCGGTTTGAAGTCCGCATGGTGCCGGGCACGGCCGCCCGCATCGCGATCGCTCCCCAGCCGGCCCGGCTCGTGCCCGGACAACGGATTCGCCTCGGCGCCTCTGTTTTCTCGCGCCTCGATGACCTGCGCGCCGATCGCGTGACGTGGACCTCATCGAACGCGGCCGTTGCGCGGGTGAGCGATGCCGGACTTCTCATCGCCGTCGCGGCCGGGCGCGCGACAATCACGGCGAGCGTTGGGACGGTCCAGCAGACACACGCACTACAAGTGGTGGCTACCACCGTGAGCTCACTCACGGTCACGCCTGACGTGATGGACGCTCGCACCGGTGACGTAATCCGCTTCGCCGCGGTGGCCAAGGACGCGACGGGCAGGACGATCGAGGGTCTCACGCCCGTCTGGAGTTTCAATCCGGGCCACGGCCTACTCGAAGGCGATGGCGTCTTCGTTGGCTACGAGGCAGGACTGTACACCGTGACCGCTTCACTCGGCAATCGCACGGCGGAGGCGATGGTCACGCTGGCGCCGCGCGACGTACGCCGGCCGCTCGAGCTGGTGGGCCGCCTCGCGCGCTCGCGCTTCACCACGGAAGAAGTCTGGCTGCATCCCAACGGCAAGGTCGCGTACCTCGGCTCTGGCGGCGGTGGCGACGCACTCTTCGTGATTGACATCTCTGATCCGGCACATCCCGTGCTCGTTGATTCGCTCATCGCGAACACGCGGCGCGTGAACGATGTGATGACGACTCCCGATGGCAAGTTTCTCGTGCACACGCGGGAAGGTGCCTCGGACCGAAAGAATGGCGTGGTCTTCGCGTCGCTCGAGGATCCGCTCCACCCCAAGGTGATCTCGGAGTTCACCGAGGGCGTCACTGCTGGCGTGCACTCTGCGTTCATCTACAAGGATCCCAAGTACGGCCAGCACGTCTACATCACCAACGCCGGTACCGGCGGACTCAATGTGCTCAACATCGACGACCCGTACCATCCGCGCGAAGTCTCGCGCTGGTCGCCAACGGATCAGCCAGTCGCCGGGCGCTCGTTGCACGACATCGACATCAAGGACGGCCTGCTCTACGCGTCGTGGTGGAACGAGGGGCTCGTCATCCTTGACGTGGGCAACGGGATCCGCGGCGGCACGCCGTCGGCTCCGGTGATGGTCTCGCAGTTCAAGTACGATCTCAATGCGCTCTATCGGCAGACGGAAGTGGACGGCGGCGCGGGCTTCATCCGCGGTACGCACACGGCGTGGCGCCACAAGAACTATGTCTTCATCGCCGACGAGGTATTTCCCGCCAACCCGCCTAAAGGGGTAACGGCGACATGGGCCGGGCGCGCGTACGGCCGCCTGCAGGTCGTCGATGTCAGTGATATCGCCAAGCCGCGCTCGGTCGCGTTCTACGAGCCGGAATACGGCGGCGTGCACAACGTCTGGGTTGCCGGCGACTCACTCTACATGGGCGCCTACAACGCTGGTTTTCGCGTCTTCGACATTTCGGGCGAACTGCGGGGTGACCTGCGCGCGCAGGGCCGCGAGATCGGCGCCTTTAACACGGCCGACATGGACGGCCTGGTGCAGAACTCGGCGATGACCTGGGGCGTGGTGGTACGCGACGGCCTCGCGTATGTGAACGATGACCACAACGGGCTCTGGATCATTCGGATCGTGCCGAAGACGCCCGTGGTGCCATGACGGTGCGGCCACGCCTCGTCGTCGCACTGATCCTCGCGACGACGAGTCTCACGATCACGAGTCTCACGCCGACGCCGGGCGCCGCGCAGCCGACGCGGGAGTACCGCGCGTATGTGCTCTCCGAGTCGGTGGATGAGATCGCGATCGTGCGCTTCGGACCGGCGGGAGCGAGTGTCGAACGCACTGTCCCCATCGGCCTGTCGCTCATGGATCCCGACGGTCCGCACGGCGTCGCGGTCGCGCCGAATGGCGAGTTCTACTTCGTCTCGACCGCACATGGCAATCCGTTCGGCAGCCTCTGGAAGTTCCGTGCCTCCACCAATGAACCCGTCGGTCGCGTGGAGCTCGGCAACTTTCCGGCAACAGTGCAGGTGAGCCCCGACGGCTACTTCGCCTGGGTAGCAAACTTTAACCTGCACGGCGCGATGGAACCCTCGAGCGTATCGGTGGTGGAAACGGGGGAGATGATCGAGATCGCGCGCATTCCCACCTGCACCATGCCGCACGGCTCGCGCCTGAACGCGCAGGGGACCAAGCACTACTCGGCCTGTATGATGGACGAAGAGCTCGTGGAGATCGACGCGCGCACCTTTCAGGTGGCACGACACTTCTTCCTCACCAAGGGAAGCGAGATGGGAATGAGGGGCGCGCCGCCCCTTCGCGGGACGACCGCGCGCCAGGACCATGACCGGGGCGGCCACGGCATGGTGCCGCCGCAGCCCGGTGACGTCGGCTGCTCTCCGACCTGGGCGCAGCCGAGCAGAGATGGCACGCGTGTCTGGGTGGCATGCAATAAGTCGAATGAGCTGGTGGAGATCGACGTCGCCACGTGGCAGCTCGTGCGGCGGATTCCAGCGGGCGATGGGGTCTACAATCTCGCGGCCACTCACGATGGAACGCGCCTGCTCGCGACGAACAAGCGTGGGCAATCGGTCTCGGTATTCGATGCGGCGAGCGGGAAGGAACTCGCGCGGATTGCAACGTCAAAGCGCGTAGTGCACGGCGTCACCGTGACCGCGGACGATCGCTATGCGTTCGTCACGAACGAGGGCGTGGGATCGGAGACAGCGACGGTCGATGTGATCGATCTCGTGACGCTCAGGCGCGTAGCGACGGTGGAGGTCGGCCAACAGGCGGGCGGCGTAGACGTCACTCCACCCGACGCCTGAGCGCCCGCCCAGTCCGCGCGAACCGCTCCCCGTCGAGGAACGACACGCCCCCGTTCACGACTGTTGCTTTGAACCCTTCGGCGTACTGAAACGGATTCGTAAAGTCCGCGCGATCGATCACCCGGTCGGCGTCGAACACCGTCACGTCGGCAAAGGCCCCAACACGGAGCCAGCCGCGGTCGGTCATCCCAACGCGTGAGGCGGGGAGCGCGCTGCACTTGCGCACCCCCTGCTCGAGCGTGAGGGTCTTTCGCTCCCGCACGTAGCGCCCCAGCACTCGAGCGAAGCTCCCTGCCCCGCGCGGATGCGGCACCCCGCGTCGCGCCGGACCGCTCACCGCCAGCGAGCCGCCGTCCGACGCGACCATCCCCCAGTCGTGCTGCAGGATCCGCTCGAGGTTCGCCTCGCTCATGGCGAATCCGATCATGCCCACGGATCCGTTGTTCCGACGGAGCAGCGCGAGCGTGAATGCGTAAGGATCCTGCGCCAGACGCGTCGCGAACGCTCCCAGCCGCTGCCCTTCGGAGGGCTTATCACCGGCGGCCCCGACGCTCGTGATCTGCACGTTATCCCAGCCGCCGATGAGCGCGACTTTATCGAGCGTCTCGGTCCGAATGCGGGCCGCCGTGGCCGGATCATCGAGGCGCGCAAAGAACTGCGGCGTGCCGCCGTCGCGCGACCAGACGGGGAAGAGATTGGTGAGACCGGTCTGATAGGCGAGATACGGATATCGGTCGAATGCGATATCGACGCCGGCTGCGCGCGCTTCGTCCACGCGGGCAAAGACGGCGTCGAGCCGCGCCCAGTTGCGCGGGCCCTGCGTCTTGAGATGTGCGATCTGCAGTCCGCACCCCGCGCCCCGCGCGACCGCGATCGATTCGTCAATCGCGTCAAGCAGGCGGTCGTCCTCGTTGCGCAGATGCGTGTGGTAGGCGAGGTACCGCGCCGCGAGGGGTGTGCAGAGCGCGATCAGTTCATCGCGCGAGGCGAACGCCCCCGGTGTGTACTCAAGCCCACTTGATGCCCCCAGTGCTCCCTCCACGAGCGCCTGCTCCACGAGCGCGACCATGCGCGCCATCTCGGCGGGCGTGGCGGGACGGTCGTCGCCGCCCACGACGACGCTGCGGACCGTACCGAGCCCGACGAGCGTCCCTACGTTCGCTCCAGGCCTGAGTGCGTCAATCCGATCGAGCACCGTGCGGACCGTCGCACTGCCTTCCCCGTCCTCGCGTCGCGCCGGAGCGCGTGAACTGCCGTCGGCGCCGACGATGATCGAGGTGACACCCTGCCGTACGACGGATTCCATCTGGGGGTCGTCGAACATGGTGCCGTCGCCATGGGAATGCACGTCGACGAACCCTGGGGCAACAATGAGCTCCCGGCAGTCGATCTCGCGCGCGGCGCGCGCGGCAAGGCGCAGACCAATTTGGGTGATCCGGTCACCCGTGATTGCGAGGTCGGCCTGAAAGCGCGGGCGGCCGGATCCGTCGACCACAACGCCGCCTCGGAGGATGAGGTCTTCATCGCGGCGCCTGATACCGACGAGCGCTGGGGGGCCCGCGAGCAGCGGCAACGCGGCGGCGATCTGAGAGACGAATGCGCGACGTTTCACGAGACGATGTGAGAGGAGAGAGACGATGCCCAATATGGTGGATAAAGTGAAGCGGGGTGGTCCGGCGCGCTACCGCGCTGGACCGCCCCGCCTCTTCTCTCGCCTCTCCCTGCGACTGCCTGCCCCTCTAGTACCGATAGTGATCCGACTTGTACGGCCCCTCGACCGGCACACCGATATACGCGGCCTGCTTCTCCGTGAGCTTCGTGAGTTTGACGCCGAGCTTCGCGAGGTGGAGGCGCGCGACCTTCTCGTCGAGGTGCTTCGGCAGCACGTACAACTTCTTCTCGTACTTGCCGTTGTTGAGGTGCAGCTCGATCTGCGCCATCACCTGGTTCGTGAACGACGCCGACATCACGAACGATGGGTGGCCGGTCGCGCAGCCGAGATTGAGCAGACGGCCTTCGGCGAGGATCAGCACCGAGTGGCCGTCAGGGAAGATCCACTCGTCGAACTGCGGCTTGATGTTATTGCGCGTGATGCCCTTGTAGTTCTTGAGGCCCGCCATGTCGATCTCGTTATCGAAGTGGCCGATGTTTCCCACGATCGCCTTGTCCTTCATCTTGGCCATATGCTCGACCGAGATGATGTCGGCGTTTCCGGTGGCGGTAATGAAGACGTCCGCGGTCGCGACGACCTCGTCGAGCGTCGTGACCTGATAGCCTTCCATCGCAGCCTGGAGCGCGCAGATGGGATCGACCTCGGTGATCACCACGCGCGCGCCCTGCGCGCGCAGCGACTGCGCCGACCCCTTGCCGACATCGCCGTAGCCGAGCACGACAGCGACCTTGCCGGCGAGCATGACATCGGAGGCGCGCAGGATGCCGTCGGTGAGCGAGTGGCGGCAGCCGTAGAGGTTGTCGAACTTTGACTTGGTCACAGCGTCGTTGACGTTGATCGCCGGAAACAGGAGCGTGCCGGCCGTCATCATGTCATAGAGGCGGTGTACCCCGGTGGTCGTCTCCTCGGAGACGCCGCGGATCGCTCTGCCGACGGTCGTCCAGCGCGTCGGGTCTTCCTTGATGGTTTTGCGCAGTAGCTCGAGAATCACACCCCACTCCTCGGGCTCGTTCGTTGGATCGAACGCTGGCACCTTGCCCGCCGCCTCATACTCGGTCCCCTTGTGCACGAGCATCGTCGCGTCGCCGCCGTCATCGAGGATCAGGTTCGGGCCACCGCCGTCGGGCCACATGAGCGCCTGCTCGGTGCACCACCAGTATTCATCGAGCGTCTCCCCCTTCCAGGCGAACACCGGCACGCCGCGGGGCTCTGCGACCGAGCCGTCTTGGCCAATCGCGACGCCCGCTGCCGCATGGTCCTGTGTGGAGAAGATGTTGCACGACACCCAGCGCACGTCGGCGCCGAGCTCCGTGAGCGTCTCGATGAGGACCGCCGTCTGGATGGTCATGTGCAGCGAGCCCATGATGCGCGCGCCGGCGAGTGGCGTTTTACCCTTGTACTCGGTGCGGAGCGCCATAAGCCCCGGCATCTCGAACTCGGCGAGACGGATTTCTTGACGACCCCACTCGGCGAGCGAGAGGTCGGCGACCTTGAAGGCTGGGCGGCCGGTGGACTTCACGGCATCGAATGGGTGGAGCGTGGGTACGGTGGCGGTCATCTGAACTCAACTCGTGGAATGGGAACGGTGAGAGGTGCGGGGGGCGGGTAAATCAAGAAACTCTGGTGGCGTGCGCGCGGTGCGGGACCTTCCCTCGCCTCTCGCTCTGGTCGCCTTCAGGCGTGGAGTACGGCGGCAAACAACGTCGGTCCCTTGGCCTGGGGTGCGGCGGGTAGTGCGTGGTGACGCACGCGGCTAAATCCGGCCGCTGTCGCCCAGGTGGTCAGTTGCGCCGCGTCGAAGCCCAGCCAGACATGACCCATCGTCTGTCGATACTCGGCGCGGTCGTGCGGGAGCATGTCGATGACCAGCAGGCGGCCGCCACCGGTGCGTAACGTGCGGCGGATCTCAGTCAGCGCGACGACCGGATCGGAGACGTAGTGCATCACCAGCGAGAGCACGGCGATGTCGAGTGCCGCGTCAACGATCGGCAATGCCTCTAGCGACCCTTCTCGGATGTCGACGTTTGCATACGTCATGAGTCGCGCGCGGGCCGCCGTGAGCATCGCCGCCGACTCGTCCACCGCGATCACCTGGCGCACGAACGGGGCAACGACTTCAGCGAGCTGTCCCGTACCGCAACCAAGGTCACCGAGCGTGGCACCTGCGTCGAGTAGTCCCACGAGGGCGAAGAGTTCAGTGCGCGAACCAAAGAGATCGGACCGCACACGATCCCATTGCCCTGCAGAGCTCGCGAAAAACGCCTGCGAGCGGGTGTGACGGTCCGCAAGCACGCTCTTCACCCGCTCCGCGTCTCGGCGCGCAGCCGTGACGCTCTGCGCCTCCTCGCGCACCGCTTCCCAGAGCCGCTGGGAGGGGGCGTCGAGCAGGCGTCCGTCGTGTCGGTAGCGGTTTGACGTCCCGTCTTCCCGCGCGACGAGCCACCCGGCGTCTGTGAGGACCTTGAGGTGTCGGCTCACGGTCGACTGCGGGAGCTGCAGCACCGCGCGCAACTCAGACACCGTCAACTCGTGGCGCTCCAAAACGAGGAGGAGCCGCGTGCGAATAGGGTCGGCGAGTGCCGAGAGCCGGTCGTGGAGGGGTGGTCTATTCATCCGTATATCCGGATGAAAGGTTACACCACCGAGATCCGCAGTCAACCCCTGTCGGGACCGATGCACCGACGGTCGCGCTGGAACGGCTCACCTACGACGGGGCCCACGGCACACCCTGAGCCTCGGCAGGCGGGCTTCCTGAGCGATCTTTCGCTGTCCAAAAAAGCGACGCCACTACTATGCTCGCGATGCAGCAGATCTTGACCCTCACGACTGTCCACGCTCGAGCGCGGCGGTGTCTTTTACCAGGTCGCCACCCACGTAGCAGTGCATCCCGACATGATGCAGATCGGCGCGAGCGAACTGTCGCAAATACGCTCGGGTACTGCGATGATGCCAGTCGGCGTGGTCACCCTCAATCTCGTCGGCAGTCGTGTACGCCTCGAGATACGCTGCGCCGCCGAGGAGCGACGCGATCGCGTCGAGACCAGGCGTGAGCTCGCTGGTCGGCACATAGTGCAGCACGTCGCAGACCACGATGAGATCGAACGGCCCCTTGAGCCTGAGCGCGCCGAGGGTCCCGAAGGTCCCCTGGACAATCCCGCGCGAGGCTCCGAAGCGCTGCACCGCATACGCGCTCGACTCCACGCCCACATACCGCACATTGGGCCGTACGCGCATCAACTGCGCGCGCCAGGGCGCCTCACCACACCCGACATCAAGGACCGATCGAATGGGACGCTCAAGCAGCGACTCGGCGATGCTCATCACAAGATGGACTTTTCGCGCGACCGCCGCGGGCCTGATCACGCGCCGCTCGGGGTCGTGGTACCAACGCCGGTAGTACTCCTCGTCATAGGCTTTCTGATCGGTCATCGGGCGGGCGCTCTGGCGGTCCAGTGTGGTCCAGTGTGGTCCAGTGTCGTCCAGTGTCGTACAGTGTGGTACAGTGTCGAGAACGTCAGCCCGCGTACATCAGACCGCAGCCCACGCTCTGCGCATGACTCGTAGCGAAGATGCCAGAGGGCATCCGGACCACGCCGGGAACGATGTGGTCGGTGATCAACTGCCGGGCATCCGCACGAGGGATGCTGCGCCGCGTCGCGATCTGCCCGGCGACGTTGTCGAGTGCGAGATCACAGGCGAGTACGATCACGCCGCGGGCGATGAGGTTGTCCAGTGCGCCGTCGCGCCAGCCGAGCGCGAATTTCGCACCAGTCGGGACGTTGGCGAACGGATTGCGCTTGGTGGGCTCACCCGAGACGGGGTCCTTGAGTGATTCTTTTTCGCCAAAGGCGCCATCGGCCCAGAGTGCATCGCCGAGCACCATTGGCACGGCTGCATGCCGGATGATCAGGACGGCCGAGAGTTCGGAGTCCTTGAGCCCATAGACCGTATTGTAGCCGGCGAGAAAGGAGCGGACCTGATGGAGCGCGATCCCGTCCCGCACTTCGGGTGCGTCAAAGGCCATCCGGTACTTCGCCGTCACTCGGCTCGCCCACGACATATCGTAGCTGCGCTGCGCTTGCGGTGCGGACTGCGCCTCGAGGAGGTCGGCTGCGAATGCGCCGGCCGCAGCCGAACCCGCGGCGATCAGCGAAGCCCGACGGAGAAATTCACGGCGCTGGGTCATTCGGCGGGCTCGTGGATGGGGTGAGGGATGCGTCGAGGTGCGCGGCCTGATCGTCCTCGCGCCAGAGCAGCAACGCGAGCAGCATAGCCCCGGTGGTGACGCCGATGTCTGCCACATTGAAGGTCCAGAAGCGCCAGCTCGTTGTGCCCATGTCGATAAAGTCGACGACGCCCTTCGTGTGGCGGAGTCGATCGACAAGGTTGCCAAAAGCGCCGCCCACAATGAGCGCCAGCGCCGCCGGGGTGGCACGTGAGAGGGGCGAGGCTTGACGATAGAGCTGAAACAGGTAGCCGATCATCCCCAGCGCGATCAGACTGAAGCCGATGCGCGACGCACTGCCGAGCGAGAGGTTCATCGCGGCGCCGGTATTGTACGTCAGCGTCCAGCGCAGCCAGGGCGCAACGACCTCTTCTGGCAGGTGGAGCGTGAGCGCACGCTCGGCCCAGCGCTTCGTCAGGACGTCGACGATGGCCACGAGCAGCGCCAGCGACCAGAAGGTGCGGTCGCGCGGGCCAAACGCTGAGGGGTGCGGGGGCGTGGGATCGCTCATACGAAGAGCAAAAGTTATCGACGCGGCGGTCCGATTGGTACAATCCGTAGGTAATATCCGATTCGGCGGTGCCAGAGGGCGTGGCCCGCCAGTGATCGTCCCATCCGTTGGCCCACGCCCTGCCCCTCTCGTGCCTACGCTCCGCGGCGCACCACCACTCCCGATTGACGCGGTGCTCCCCGAGCTGCTCGCGGCCCTCCGCGATACCAGGAGCGCGGTGCTCATGGCGCCGCCCGGCGCCGGCAAGACCACGCGGCTTCCACTCGCGTTGCTCGACGAACCGTGGGTGGCGGGTCAGCGGATCTTGGTGCTAGAGCCGCGACGGATTGCCGCGCGCGCCGCCGCCACGCAGATGGCGCGACTCCTTGGCGAAGAGCCGGGAGAGACCGTCGGGTATCGGGTGCGGCACGAGACACGTGTGGGCCCCCGCACCCGCATCGAAGTCGTCACCGAAGGGATCCTGACGCGGATGGTACAGGGCGACGCGTCCCTCGAGGGGATTGCCGCGGTGATCTTTGACGAGTTCCATGAACGGCACCTCACCGCCGATCTTGGACTCGCGCTCACGCTCGAGTCGCGTGCGGTCCTGCGCCCCGACCTTCGCATTGTGGTGATGTCGGCCACACTCGAGGCGTCGCCGATCTCGGCCCTGCTCGATGGAGCCCCCGTCATCGCGAGTGCGGGGCGCAGCTTTTCGGTGGAGACGCGCTGGTGCCCGCCCCGCGCTGGCGTGCCGGTCGCGCTCGCTGTCGCGAACGCGGTCCGCGACAGCTGGGCGGCGAACGACGGCGACGTGCTCGTCTTTCTTCCCGGCATCGCTGAGATAGACCGGGTGCGCCGGAATCTCGCCGCGGGCGGAACGCTCGGTGATGCCGAGCTGCTACTGCTGCACGGCGGACTGACGCTCGCGGAACAGGATCAGGTCCTGCGACGGCGGAGCGAGCGACGCCGCGTCGTGCTCTCCACGGCGATCGCCGAATCGTCGGTGACGCTCGACGCCGTTCGCGTCGTGGTCGATTCTGGCCTCGCGCGCCTGCCTCGCTTCTCGCCCCGCACTGGCATGACGCGCCTTGAGACGACGCGCGTCTCGCAGGCCTCGGCAGACCAGCGCCGTGGTCGCGCCGGCCGCGTGGCACCGGGTGTCTGCGTGCGACTCTGGAGCGAAGGCGACCACCAGTCGCTCCCGGCGCGGACCGTGCCGGAGCTGCTCGAGGCCGATCTCGCGCCGCTCGCGCTCGAACTGGCCTGCGCGGGCATCGCCGACGCCGAGGCACTGCGGTGGTTGGATCGACCACCCGCAGGCGCGCTGGCGCAGGGGCGTGCCCTCCTCACCGACCTCGGAGCGCTCGACCACGGAGGACGCGTCACGGAGCATGGCCGCGCGATGGCCGCGCTCGGGATCGCCCCGCGTCTGGCGCACCTCGTGCTCATCGGTGGCGCTGGCGGCGCAGCGACACTCGCCTGCGAGGTCGCGGCGCTGCTCTCGGAGCGCGACATTCTGCGGCCCGACTCGGCGGCATACGACCACGACCTGCGCACGCGCGTGGACGCGCTGCGCGACCGCGCGCGCGGCGTGGAGGTGGACCGCGGCCGAGTCGACCGCGTGCGTCAGGAGGCCCGCGCCCTGCGCCGATCGCTCGCCGCGAACGCGAGCGACGTGCACGAAGACCCCGCGCGGGCCGGCGCGCTCATCGCACTCGCCTACCCCGACCGAATTGCGATGCGGCGCAGCGGCGAGGCGCCGCGCTACCAGCTGCGCAATGGGCGCGGCGCGCGACTCGAACTCGCGGAGCCGCTCGGACGGGAAAAATTTCTTGCGATCGCGGAGCTCGACGGCGATCCAGCCGAGAGCCGGATCTGGCTCGCCGCGCCACTTGACGAGGACGAGGTGCGCGCTGCACTGGGGGCCGCAATCATTGTCGAGCGCGAGGTCGCTTGGGATGCGCGCACCGAGTCCGTTCGCGCAGTCGAACGCGAGCGGGCAGGTGCGCTCGTACTGCGCGAGCGCGTGCCGCGTGACGTTGCGCCGGCCGAAATCACGGACGCGCTGGTCAGTAAGCTGCGCTCGGCGGGCGTCGGGATGCTGCCCTGGTCGAGTGCCGCGGTGGCGCTGCGGTCGCGGCTCGCCTTCGCCCATGCGATCGCGCCGGCCGACTTCGCCGACGTGAGTGATGCCGCGCTCGACGCTCGGCTGGACGAGTGGCTCCGTCCTGCGATTGGTGCGGCGAAACGATTAAGCGACATCGCCCGCCTGGATCTCGGCGCGGCACTGGTCGATGCGTTGCCATGGAAAGCGCGCGCACGCCTTGAGACACTCGCGCCGACACACTTCGCGGTGCCGAGCGGATCGCGGATCCCGATTGACTACGCGGATCCCGCAGCGCCGGTTCTCGCCGTCCGGCTACAGGAGATGTTCGGCCTCCTGGAGACTCCGCGCGTGGGCGAGGGGCGCGTGCCGCTCACCATCCATCTCCTCTCCCCCGCACACCGCCCGGTGCAGGTGACGCGCGATCTCGAGAGCTTCTGGCGCAGCGGATACTTCGAGGTCCGACGTGATTTAAAGGCGCGCTACCCGCGGCATCACTGGCCCGATGATCCGGTCCTGGCCGTAGCGACGAAGCGCGTGAAGCCGCGCGGGACGTGAACGAGGCGGCGGCGCGCCCGAGGGTTCAGATACCGAACTGCCGGAAGTGATGATTGATATGCTTATAGCCGAGGACGCCCCAATCGCGCGCGCTGATCGTGCCGAACGCGGGATGCACTGGCACCGCGGTGCCAGGGGGCGGCTCGCGTACGGCATCAATCGCCGCGCGCAGCGTCGCAACGTCGCGACTCCAGTCCGCTGGCTCACGCGCAAGGAGTAATGGCGCGGTGGGCGCACGCCGGGGAAACGGCAGGAGGTGAATAAAGAGAGGCCGAATCAAAAACTGCAACGGCAGCGGCTGCGCCGGCACCTGCAGCTCACCCGACGCCATCCTGCTCGCCTCGAGGAGATGTGTGAGCATCTGGGGCGCCGTAAAGCAGCCCCACCGGGGGGGACGGTCGGCTGTTAGGTGCGACAGACGTTCAACAAGCTCGCGACGACGATCGGCTGAGTAGAGAGTGGGCATAGTCCATAAAAGTCGATGTCAGCGAGCCGACCGCGTTCGAGCGTTACGCGCGGAAAATCCCTGGCTTCCCGTGCTCGACGCGAAAGGTGGCAGGCGTCGTGACCGGCGCCCCCGGCCGCTCCACGTACGCCACCTCGCGATACGCGGTGGTCCACGCGTCGGGCTGCACATCGCACACCATGTAGCCCCGGCGCGCACTATGCCATTTCACATGGGGATTCTCTGGCAGCGCCGCGGCAGCGTCGCGCCACATCGCCTCACCGTCCCCGCCCGAAGCAAGTGAGGTTCCCACGAACTCCGCCGCCACGACCTCGCGACCGGGGCGATCGAAACCCTCGTGCAGTTCGTTCACCCAGTTGGAATGCACGTCACCGGTGAGGACGACGGTGCGGTTCTTTGCTTTCGTCGTGATATCGGCCAGCAAGCGATCGCGGTTGGCCGGATACCCGCTCCATCCATCCATATACAGTTTGGTCTCGGGTCCTGTCGCGCCGTCGAACGGCGCGACAGGCACCTGCTGACCCAGCACCTGCCAACGCGAATGCGAAGCGGCGAGTCCGTCGCTCAACCACCGCTCCTGCTGCGCGCCCAGGATCGTGCGCGCCGGGTTCCCCCAGTCGCCGCACGGGACGGCTTGGGTCCCGTCGCCACAGGCTTGGTCGTCCCGATACTGGCGCGTGTCGAGCATCCAGAAACGCGCGAGTGCCCCCCAGTCGGTGGTGCGCCGAATGTCGAGGTCGGCCCACGAGCGTGCACGCGGCACCCGCACAGGCTGGTGCTCCCACCAGGCCTGATACGCCGCCGCGCGTCGGGCACGTAACTCCTCTGCCGACTCCATGACATTCTCGCCAACGTCGTTGGCGTAATTGTTGTCGACTTCGTGGTCATCCCAGGTGACGAGCCAGGGGCACATCTCATGCGCGGCCTGAAGCATCGGGTCGAGCTTGTACTGACTGTAACGCGCGCGGTAATCCCCGACCGTCTGAATCTCAAATGAGTGGTGCGTGCGCACCGCCCCGGCGCGGGGGCCGTACTCGTAGATATAGTCACCGAGATGCGTGACGAGATCACACCGCTCGCGCGAGAGGTGGTCGAGCGCGGTGAACAGTCCCTGTTCGTAGTTCTGGCACGACGCCACGCCGAGCCGGAGAGGGGTCATCGCACCCGCCGCCGGCGTGGTGCGTACGCGCCCGACCGGGCTCGTCGCATCACCCGACCTGAACCGATAAAAGTACCAGCGATCGGCCGCGAGGCCGTCGAGCTCGACGTGCACGCTATACGCGAGCTCGGGGGCCGCGGTGTACCGACCGCGACGCACCACCTTAGTGAACGCCTCGTCGTCCGCGACCTCCCAGTCGATGAGCGGGCGAATCCCCGGCATGCCGCCCTCCGGCTCGAACGGCCGAGGCGCGAGCCGCGTCCACAGCACAGCACCGCCACTGGTCGGATCCCCACTCGCGACACCGAGCGTGAACGGGTCGTCCACAAAACGCGGCCGCGCGACAACGCGCCAGTCGTTCGGCACGGCCGAACAGAGCGCCGCATAGCGCGCGATGTCCGAGAGAAAACGACGACGTTCCATGGGGTGAACGAGGGGGAGGGGTCGGCGGTGCTTACGTGATTACGGCCACGGCAGCGGAATCACGTCAAAGCGCGTGCGAGTCGCTGGGTCATTGTCTCCCGAGAGCGCACCCGCGATCTCGCGACGAGCCGATGCACGGAGTGCGCGATCAGCGGGTGTACCGCCGGTCGCAGTCGCGAGACGCTGATCCAGCTGTTCGAGGTGCATCGCCGCAACCGCACGGACGTCCGGCAGTGCGGCCTTGTCGCCGGCGCGGTCGAGCAACGTATTGAGCACCACGCGCTGCACCGTGCGCCGAAGTGACTGCACCTGCGGATCGTCCGACGCGCTCGCGCCCCAGGTGCGGTCCACAATCGCCTGCAGCACCTCGTCGACCGAGGGGTTCTGTGCGTCGCGCGCGCGGAAGAGTGCGACGCGAGCGAGACGTTCACGGTGCATAAGCCCCTCGAGCACCTCGGTGGCGAGCCCACCGGCCAGCGAAATTTCGTCGAAGGCCGTGCCGCCCGCCGAGCCGATCCATTCGAACTGCTGATCGCCACCCGGCGGGAGCGGCGGGATTAGCGCTTGCACGCGCTGGGGGACCGCGAGCGCGCGCGGCTCGAGCGCGTCGAGCGCCATCGCAAGCGCGCGCCGCTGGTCGGCTGCGGGGAGGATCGTCGTCGGCACCTGACCGTCGCCTCGGTAGGCGTACCGAAAGTCCATGCCGCCGACATACTTCACCAACCCCTCCAACGAGTATCGGTGATGCAGGTAGACGTGAGCGAAGCGCATGTTGAGCAGATACATCGGATCGCCAGGCTTGATCGCCGTCTCATTAAACTTGTCGATCGCGACCCGACGCACCGCACTCGTCCGCTCGACGGCCTCGAACATCGTCTTGCCCTCGACCCAGCGCGTCACGTCAGGGATCGAGCCGGTCGCGTCGGCGTGCTGATCGGCGACGAAGCGCAGTCCGCGCCGCAACCCCTCGTCCACAATCTTCTTGAGCCCGGCGGTCTCGCGCGCCGCGTCGGGATACCAGGTGTAGCCGTAACGCACCGTGAGCGAGTCCCAGCCGCCGGCGAATGGCCGCCACGCCTTGGAGAGGTCGAGCGTGCCGCGCGCGTCCACCGTGATGAGCGGCACCGGATAATCCATCACCGACGCGCGGTCGCTGGCGTGGGCGATATAGTTGTGCGCGAAACCAATCGTGTGACCGATCTCATGCGCCACATGCTGCCGACGGCGCATCATGATAAAATCTTCGGCGCTCACGTTGAGTCCGTTCGGACCCGCCGCCGGGATGAGGCCGGCGTAGATGTTGTAGTCCACGAGTGAGCGCCAGGCGTCCATGCGGACCACGGTGCGCACAATCTCACCCGTACGCGGGTCGGTGAAGGACGGGCCCACCGACGGACCGGTGCCAGCGCGGTGCACCCAGTAGACGAGGCTATAGCGCGCGTCCATGGGATCGACACCGGCGGGGAGTTCTTTTACTTGGAATCCGTTCTTCCAGCCCGCCGATTCAAACACCTTGTTCCACCAGTTGCCTCCCTGCAGAAAGGCGGTGCGATACGGCTCCGGGATTCCGGGGTCGAGATAATAGACGACCGGCTTCACGGGCTCCGTGAGTTCGCCGCGCAGGTAGGCGGCAGGATCCTTGGGGACCAGGCGCCAGCGGTTTGCGTAACTCTCGCGATAGGTACCGTCAAAGCCCTGTGCAAAGTCCTGAAAGCTGGTGCTATTGACCCCCGAGCGTGCATCGGACTGTCGTGGCCGAAAACCCTCTAACGATGGCAGCTCGACGAGCGAGTGATGCACTTCAAAGGTCGGCGACGCTGCATCGGGCGCGGCACGGCGCAGCACGGCGCCCGGATTGTCCACCGCGAACGTCAGTACCGCATGGATCTCGGTGTTGAGTGGAAAGGCCTTCGTGCGTCCGGGCTCAATCCAGCTCCGATTAGCATCCACGCGCGCGTTGCCGCCCTGCGCGCGTCGGATGCTCTCCGCAATGCCATAGGTGTCCGTGAGAAAATATCCCGTCGCGTCTACCACCAG
The DNA here is from genome assembly GCA_945869195.1 of Gemmatimonas phototrophica. Lineage (GTDB taxonomy): Bacteria > Gemmatimonadota > Gemmatimonadetes > Gemmatimonadales > Gemmatimonadaceae > Pseudogemmatithrix. The sequence continues at coordinate 21,540 of CAMBNV010000008.1, forward strand.
CACACCGTTGGCTTCCGACTCAATCGGGAACGACGCGACCACCGACGTCGCGAACGCCTCGCTCGCCGCGCGCGCGCCGGCCTCCGTTGCGCCGAGTGCGCGCACGCTCCAGTTGTCGCGCGTCAGGAGCACGCGTTTCCCGCGGCGCTCGAGGCGGACGATCGCGCTGCCTCCGGTCTGCCCGCGATCAAGGCCGAGTGCACCGTTGCCGCCGCCGGTTGCAAGCACGCTCTGATGCATGAAATCGCGATCGAGCCGCACGGCCGGAACCTCCAGGAGGACCTTATTGCGATCGGCATCAACCCGCACGCCAATGAAGCTCTCTTGCGCGGGGAGCCTCGTGGAAAGCGTCGCGCCCCCCACGACAACGACGGCGGCGAACGCGAGCAGGGATCGGAAGGAACGCATGGGGACCTGTGTGTGGAGGGGATCAGCGTCGCATCTGCACATCAACGCGCCTGGAGCACTCGACGCTGGACGGCGGGTGCTGGCGTCGCTACCGTGTCATCGATCGAGGAACTACTTGAGCGTCGCGGTCAGCGTCTTTGGCACCGCAGCCAGTGCCCGGGAGACGATACAACCGTCTTTCGTTGCCTCGGCAACCTTCTGAAACGCCTCGTTCGAAATCCCAGGCACCTCAGCGTCACAGACGAGTGCCATCCCGACAATCGTCATCTTCTCATCGACGCGTTCCATCTGAACCGTGGCGCGGGTATCGACGCGCACCGGAGTATGCCCGGCCTGCGATAGTCCAAGAGCGAACGCCATCGAGAAGCAGGCGGCCGCAGCGGCGCCGAGCAGTTCCTCCGGATTGGTGCCCGGGACGTCCTCGAATCTGGTCCCGAACGAGAAGGGACCCTCAAAGGCACCGCTGCCGAGGCGGACTGAGCCCTGGCCGCCCTTGAGATCGCCGTGCCACTGGGCGGATGCGTTGCGGTGGATCATGATGAGGCTCCGAGTTGTGAGGGTCTGAGTGGATGGTAACCCTCCGGCCACGCCGGGGCGAGGCGCGCTGGGTTGCGAACAGGAGCGGGGAATGGTTACAACTACCACATTCCCCTCTTCCGGATCACCGATGGCCCACCGATTTTTACGCCCCGCGCTCCTCGTCGCCCTCCTGCTCGCCCTGCTCACGCCCGCCCGCCCCGCGCGCGCTCAGGATGAGGCCGCGCTCGTAGCTCTGGCGCGCGCGATTCATGGGCGTGTGATGACACTCGACACGCACGTCGACATCAGCCCGTCGGCGTTCCGCGCCGACACGCTCAACTACGTCACCGGGATTGCGCGCAATCAGGTGGACATTCCGAAGATGGAGGCGGGGGGCCTCGACGCCGTCTTTCTGATCGTCTACGTGGGCCAGGCGCGCACAATTGACTCGGCCGCGATGGCCGCTGCCTACGCCTCGGCGATCGAGAAGTTCGAGGCGATTCATCGTCTCACCGACTCACTCGCTCCGACGCGCGTCGGACTCGCGCGGACCGCCGTCGACGCCCGCCGCATTTACGCGAGCGGCCGCAAGGTGATCTTCATCGGTATCGAGAACGGCTTCTCCGTAGGGACCGACCTCTCGCGCATCAAGCAGTTCGCCGATCTCGGTGGTCGGTATCTCTCCCTCGCACACAATGGCCACAGCCAGTTCTCCGACTCCAACACCGGCGAACGTGACGGTGTCTGGCTACACAATGGCCTGAGCCCGCTCGGCCGTGAGGCGGTCGCCGAGCTCAATAAGTGGGGTATCATGATCGACATCTCGCACCCGAGCAAGGCGAGCATGATGCAGACGCTGTCCCTCACCACGGCGCCGATCATCGCATCGCATTCTGGCGTCCGCGCACTCTGCGATCACAGCCGCAATCTCGATGACGAGCAACTGCTCGGCATGAAGAAGAATGGTGGCGTCGTGCAGCTCGTCGCGTTCAATGGTTATGTGAAATGCAATCCCGCCCGGGACGCAGAGCGTCAGGCAGCGATCGACGTCCTGCGCACACACTACGGCGTGACCGGCGCCAATCCCCGCGACGTGAGCTCCTCGGTGCAGGCGCTGCCCGAAGACCGGCGGAACGCGTATCTCTCGGCACAGGAGGATATCACCGCTCGCCGATACCCCACCGACCCGTCGGCGACGGTGAAGGATTTCGTCAACCACATCGACTACACGGTGCAGTTGATCGGGATTGAGCACGTGGGAATCAGCAGCGACTTCGACGGCGGTGGCGGTGTGGACGGCTGGCGCAACGCGAGCGAAACCTTCAACGTCACGCTCGAGCTGGTGCGGCGCGGCTACACCGAGGCGCAGATTGAGAAAATCTGGAGCGGCAACCTCCTCCGCGTTCTCACGGCAGCACAGACCACGGCGGCGCGTCTGCAGCGCGGAGCGCGGTGAGCAGAACGCTCTCCCCGCTCCCTTCTATTTTCTCACCAACGTCAGAATCGAGTACAGCGCTACCGCTTCACTGTCCTGATTGCTAACCTCCACGTCCCACTCGACCACGCCCTGCGGGATCCCACCCTCGGGCGTGTCCTTCGCCGTCTTCTGCTTCACCGTGAGCCGCACGCCGATCGTGTCGCCCGGATAGACCGGCTTGGTGAACCGCAGTCGTTCCATGCCGTAGTTCGCGAGGACCGGACCGAGCGCGGGATCGACAAAGAGCCCGGCCGCAGCCGATACGATGAAGTAGCCGTGAGCAACACGCCCGGTGAACACGCCATTGGTGCGTGCCTCATCGTCGCTCATGTGGGCGTAGAACCTGTCGCCACTCAGGTTTGCGAATGCCACGATGTCGTCGAGCGTGATCGTCCGCGTGCCCGTGATGTGGGTGTCACCAATCTGGAGTTCATCGAACGTTTTCCGGAACGGATGGACGGCATCGAGCCGTTTCGCCGAGCCGGCACTCCATTCCCGTGTGATGGCGGTGAGCATGCTCGGACTTCCCTGCACCGCTGTGCGCTGCATGTAGTGCAGCACGCCGCGCGCGCCACCCATCTCCTCGCCGCCGCCGGCGCGTCCAGGGCCGCCATGCACGAGGTTGGGGAGCGGGGACCCATGCCCAGTGCTCTCCTGCGCGCTCGACCGGTCGATCACCATCAGGCGACCGTGGTACGACGCGACCCCGAGCACGACCTTGCGCGCGATCGACGCGTCGCCCGTGAACAGCGAGCCGCAGAGCGAGCCGCGACCGCGTTTGGCGAGTTCAATCGCCTCGTCGAGCGTCGCGTACGGCATCACGGTGTTCACGGGCCCAAAGGCCTCGATATCGTGCGGTTCACTGCGGCCGAGCGGCTCATGGCAGACCAGGAGCATTGGGCCAAAGAAGGCACCCTTGTCTCGGTCGGCGCCCACCACCTGGAAGTCGCCACCGCCGAACACCACCTCGCCCGCCTCTCTGATCCGCGCGGCCGCCGCAGCGACGTCGCGCACCTGGCCGGCACTCACGAGCGGCCCCATGCGGACGCCCTCGACGGCCGGGTCGCCGATTGTCGTCTTCTTAAGTCGCACCGTGAGCGCCCGCACGACATCTTCCAGCATGCCCGCGGGGACAATCGTGCGGCGGATTGCCGTGCATTTCTGTCCGGCCTTCGTCGTCATCTCGCGCAGGACCTCCTTGATGAAGAGGCCGAACTCCTCAGTGCCTGGCGCAGCGTCGGGGGCGAGGATCGAACAGTTGAGCGAGTCGGCTTCCATATTGAATCGCACCGAGTGCGCGACGACAGCCCGGCTCTCTTTAAGCATCTGCCCCGTCGCGGCGCTGCCGGTAAAGGCGATCGCGTCCTGTTCGGTCACATGGCTGAGCAGGTCGCCCGCCGAGCCGCAGATTAATTGCATCGCGCCCTCGGGCAGGATCTTGGAGGCGATCATCTCCCGGACCATCAGCTCGGTCAGATAGCTGGTGGAGGTCGCTGGCTTCACAATGCATGGCACGCCGGCCAGCAGCGTCGGCGCCAGCTTCTCGAGCATCCCCCAGCAGGGAAAGTTAAAGGCGTTGATATGCATCGCCACGCCTTCGAGCGGCACGCAGATGTGACGCCCAGCAAAGGTCCCGCCCTTTGAGAGGACCTCCTGGGGTCCTTCGACGTGAAATGTCTCGTTTGGAAAATCGCGACGGCCGCGGCTCGCGTAGGCGAACAGGGTTCCGATACCCCCTTCGATGTCGACCCACGAATCCGACTTCGTTGCGCCCGTCGCTGCTGAGAGCGCATAGAACAGTTCTTTCCGCTCCATCAGGTACTTGGCCAACGCCTTGAGGAGCAATGCACGCTGGTGGAACGTCAGTGTGCGCAACGTCGGACCGCCCACCGTCCTTGCATACTCGGCCATTGCCCTGAAGTCGAGGCCGCCGCTCGACGCCTCCGCGATTGGCGCGCCGGTCACGGCGTGGAGGAGGGTGGCCGACTTGCCCGTGCCTGCGACCCACTCGCCGAGCGCGTAGTTGCCGAGCTGCTTCACCGCGCTCCTCCGTCCTTGGATTCGTTCCAGGTCTTGAGCATCGCCGACTGTGCTGGGCGGTCGGCGGGGATCTCACGCAGCGGCTCGACTTCGCGCCATGACGCACGCATCACCGCTGGCAGCTGCTGATACAGGGCGCTACCGTCACTCTTCCAGGCAAGCATCTCGTCGCTGACCTCCCGCACAATCCTCGCCGGGTTGCCCACGACGAGACTGCGCTCCGGGACCTGCAGGTCGGCGGGGACGAAGCTGAGCGCGCCCACGATGCTCCCGGCACCGATCACCGCGCCGTCCATGATCACGGCATTCATGCCGATCAGTGCGTTGGCGCCGATTCGCGCGCCGTGGATCACGGCGCCATGCCCGATGTGCGCTCCGGTCTCGAGGACCACGGTCACTCCGGGGAACATGTGCACCGTGCAGTTCTCTTGCACATTGCACCCATCTTCGATCACAATCCCGCCCCAGTCGCCGCGAATCGCGCAGCCTGGCCCGATGTACACGTCACGCCCGATAATCACATTGCCTGTCACGGTCGCCTGCGGATGCACGAGCGCGGTCTCGTGCACGACCGGGATGAAGTCATCGAAGGAGTAGATCATCTGAGACGGGGATCAGGAGGAGGCGCGTTCGATGATGAGCGCGAACCCCTGCCCGACGCCGATGCACATGGTACAGAGCGCATAGCGCCCCTTACGCCGCTCGAGTTCCCGCGCGGCGGTGAGCGCGAGGCGCGCCCCGCTCATGCCGAGCGGATGCCCCAGCGCGATTGCGCCGCCGTTGGGATTCACGCGGGGATCATCATCGACCATACCGAGCTCGCGCAGGCAGGCCAGCCCCTGCGCCGCGAACGCCTCATTCAGTTCGATCAGATCCATCTGATCGATTGAGAGTCCCGCCCGCTCGAGCGCTCGATGCGTGGCCGGTACGGGGCCCATGCCCATGAGACGCGGCTCCACGCCAGCGGCCGCGCTCGTCACAATGCGCGCCAGCGGCGTTAGCCCGGTGTCGCGCAGACCGCGTTCGGACGCGACGAGCAGCGCCGCGGCGCCGTCATTGAGGCCGCTCGCGTTGCCCGCTGTGACCGAGCCGTGACCGTCGTGCCGGAATGCCGGCCTGAGTTTGCCGAGGATCTCCAGTGTTGTTTCCGGACGGATAAACTCGTCCTGATCGACCCGCGTCGTGCCCTTCTTCGTCGCGACATCCACCGGAATGATCTCCTCGGCGAGTCGGCCTAGGGCGCGCGCCGCGGTGGCCTTCTGCTGCGAGCGCAGGGCGAATGCGTCCTGATCGGCACGCGAGATCTTGTACTGCGCCGCGACATGTTCCGCGGTCTCGCCCATCGAGTCGGTCCCGTGCGCGGATTGCATCGCCGGATTCACAAACCGCCAGCCGATGCTCGTGTCGAATAGCTGCTGGTCGCGCGCGAACGGCGTTGCGCCCTTGGAAAGGACGAATGGGGCCCGCGTCATCGACTCGACGCCGCCCGCCAGATAGAAGTCGCCCTCCCCCGCACTGATACCGCGCGCTGCGCCAGCCACCGCACTCAACCCTGAGGCACAGAGTCGATTGACCGTCTCCCCAGGCACCGTCACCGGCAGGCCTGCGAGCAGGAGCGCCATCCGGGCGACATTGCGATTGTCTTCGCCGGCCTGATTCGCACAGCCGAGGATGACGTCGGCCAGGCGCGCGGGATCGAACGACGCGTGACGGGCGAGGAGCGCGCGGATGGCGTGCGCGCCGAGATCGTCGGCGCGCACAGCGGCCAGCGCGCCGCCCAGGTTCCCTATGGGTGTCCGGACTCCGTCAACAATGAACGCGGCCGTGCTCATAGGAGTGGCTTCCTCGTACGATAGACCGTGCCGCGAAAGAGGCCGACGACAATGTCGTCCTGGTTGCGCACGGTAATCTCGCTGTACGCGAGACGGTTGGACGAGGCCTGCTCGACCGCCGTTGCCGTGAGTACGTCACCCGCACGGATCGCTGCCGGATAGCTGATGCTGCAGTCGATCGCGACGCTGATCTCTCCGCTCGAGTTGGAGCAGAACGCGTGTGCGCTGTCGGCGAAGGAGAACACAATCCCGCCATGCGCGAAGCCAAACCCGTTGAGCATCTCCGGGCGGACGGTCATGCGAATGACCGCCTGCTTGTCCGCCACCTCGAGGACCTCGACGCCAAGCCACTGCGAAAAGGCATCGGTGGCCATCAGGCGATCAACGACCGACATTGCCATCGCGTCCGCCTCGGTCGGCGCAGCGCCGACTCCGGCCGAAACGCCCGACACGCGATCGATGAACCTCGTGGCGCGGCGGGGGGGGATCTCGGTCATCGCAACAGTCTCCCGCCGTCTCGGACGGCCTGTTTCAGGAGTGGGCTCGGGCGGTAGCGGTCTTCCCCATACTCAGCCTGCAGTGACTCGAGTGTGGCAAGCACCGTCGCCGGTCCGATCTCGTCGCCCCAGGCCAAGAGGCCTTTCGGATAGTTCACGCCACGCGTCATCGCGACCTCGATGTCCTGCGGCGATGCGATGCGGAGACGCACGGCGTCGACCGCCTCGTTAACGAGCATCGCGAGAATGCGCTCGAGGATTCGGTGGCCAAGCACCAGATCCGTATTCGGCGGTGGCGCGAGAGCGCCCTGACCGTACACGTAGTGGCCACGCCCGCTCTTGCGACCCAGCAGTCCCGCGTCGACGAGCCGACGTTGCGTGAGCGAAGGCCGGTAGCGCGGGTCCTGGAACATCGCCTCATAGACCGAGCTCGTCACGGCGAAGTTCACGTCGTTGCCGATAAAATCCATGAGCTCGAATGGTCCCATCTTGAAGCCACCGAGTTCGCGCATCGCCCAGTCGATCGTCGCGGGGTCAGCGAGGTGCTCCTCGGCGATGCGGAGCGCTTCGCCGTAGAACGGCCGCGCGATCCGGTTCACGATGAAGCCGGGCGTGTCGGAACAGACGACCGCAATCTTATTCCACGACACGACGAGATCGCGCGCCGCCGCCGTGACGACCGTCGCCGTGGAGATCGCCGGCACGATCTCGACGAGCGGCAGGACTGGGGCGGGATTGAAGAAGTGCACGCCGATGACGCGCTCCGGGCGTGCGCAGGCGCCGGCGATCGCCGCGACCGAGAGCGAGCTCGTGTTGGTCGCGAGGATTGCCTCGGGCGCGATCACGCCCTCGAGCACGGCGAAGAGTGCGCGCTTGGCGGCAAGCTCCTCGACGATCGCCTCGATCACGAAGGCACAGCGGCCAAAGGTCGAGAGCGCTGAGGAGTCGACTCCCTCGACGTACGTGAGGCGCGCGAGCACCACATCGGCGGCCTCGCGAGTGAGCCGACCCTTCTCCACTTCGCGCGCCATCGCCTTGGCATGGCCAACGCGAGCCTTGGCGACCGCGGCCGGCACCGCGTCGCCAAGGACCACGCGGTGTCCGCTCATGGCCGCGACCTGCGCGATCCCCGCGCCCATGGCGCCGGCACCGACCACACCAATCACCGTCGTTGGGCCCACCGGGCTCATGTCAGGCGCCACGGTAGGCGGGCTTTCGCTTCTCAAGGAAGGCGCGCACACCTTCCTCATAGTCGGCGGTGCGACCGGCTTCTTGCATCGTCCGCGCTTCCATCTCGAGCTGCTCGTCGAGTGAGTTGGACCACGAGGCGTTCATCGCGCGTTTGGTGAGCCCAAAGCCACGCGTCGCCTGCGACGCGAGCTGCTTGGCCAGCTGCATCGCGAACTCGGTCAGTTGCGCCGCTGGCACGACCTCCCAGATCAGTCCCCACTCCTTCGCCCTGGCCGCCGGCAGCTTCTCGGCGAGGAAGAACATCCCCGTCGCGCGTTGCGGCCCCACGAGACGCGGCACGAAAAAAGTGCCGCTCGTGTCCGGGATGAGGCCGAGCTTCGCAAAGCTCTCAACAAAGACGGCCTCCTCCGCAGCAATCGTGAGATCACAGGCGAACGCGAGGTTAGCGCCGGCACCGGCCGCGACGCCGTTGACGGCGCAGATGACCGGCTTCTCGAGGGTCCGGATCGCACGAATGATCGGGTTGTAGCTCGCCCGCACGATCTCGCTGATATCCGGCATCGGCCCGTCCCCCGCCGGCAGGGCCTCCTGCAGGTCCTGCCCAGCGCAGAAAGCGCGGCCGGCGCCGGTGAGGAGAACCGCGCGAACGCCTGGGTCGCTCGCGGCCTGGGCAAGCTGCGCCTGCAGCTCCGCGGCCATCGCCGTGGTCAACGAGTTGAGGACGTCCGGACGATTGAGCGTGAGGACGAGGACGCCTTCGTTCAGCTCCGCGAGCACGAGGGAGGTCGGCATGGCCGGAAAGATATCAGCGTTCTCTCTGCCGGGTCGGTTCCGCCCTCGCTCCACCCTGCCCAGATTCCTCCCATGGCTCCGAGACCCCTCGCCGGCTTCGACTGGCGCCGCATCGCATACACCGTCCTCGTCTCCCGCGCCCTCGATGACGTCGAGGAGGCAACGAACCGCAACCGCGCCACGGTCCCCAAGGATCAGCTGGTCCTCTACCAGTTTTCGGCACGCGGGCACGACGTCGCGCAATGCATTCTCGGCGCGTTGATCAATGGCCGGCACGATGCCGCCGGCGCCTACTACCGGAGCCGCCCGCTGCTCCTCTCGCTCGGCCTCTCGCTCGACGACGCGCTCGGCTCCCCGCTGGGACGCGCGGGCGGATTCTCCGACGGACGCGACATCGGCGTGGTCTCCAATCTGCCCAACCGCCATGGTCCGGTGGTGTTGCCGATGTCCGGCGATGTGGGGTCGCAGTACACGCCCACCGCCGGCTGGGCACAGGCGATCACCTACCATCGCGATTCGCTCCAGGACGCGAGCTGGGCGGGCTCGATCGGCGTCGCTCTCGGCGGCGACGCCTCGGTCGCGACGAGTGGCTTCTGGTCCGCGCTCACGATGGCGACGACGCTCAAGCTCCCGATGCTCTTCTATATCGAGGACAACGACCTCGGCATCTCGGTGAAGGGCGAGATGCAGACCCCGGGGGGCAATATCGCGAAAAACCTCGCGGCATTCTCGCACCTGTTCATCCGCGACGGGGACGGCACCGATCCGGCCGCGTCGGCCGCGCTGCTCAAGGAATGCGTGGACCATGTGCGTGCCGGCGAGGGCCCAGCGTTGGTGCGGCTGACCGTGCCGCGGCTCTCGAGCCACTCGGGTCCGGACAATCAGAAGGGCTACCGCACCGACGCCGAGATCGCGGCCGACCAGGCGCGCGATCCGCTGCCGCGCCTGCGCTCCTACCTCGTCCCCGCGCTCCTCAGTGCGGTCGACTGGAGCGGGCTGGAGGCGGAGGTGGCGCGCGACGTCGAGCGCGCACTCGTGGCAGCGCGCGCACGTCCCGTGCCCGACGCATCCCGGATCGCCGAGCATCTGCGCGCCGACGACACCGACGATGCGCCCGAGGCCTTCGGCGGGGTCCCGCGAGCGATTCGACGCGATCTCGGTGGCACCGACGTCCCGCGTAAGGATGGCGAGATGCTGCGCTTCGCCGAGGCGGTGCGCCGTACTCTGCGGCGCGAACTCGAAGTGAATCCGCGCCTCGTCGTGTTTGGCGAGGACGTGGGCAAGAAGGGGGGCGTGCATCTCGTGACCGAGGGACTGCAGAAGGAGTTCGGCACGGCGCGCGTCTTCGACACCAGCCTGAGTGAGGAGGGCATCATCGGCCGCGCCTCTGGGCTCGCGATCAGCGGCCTCATGCCCGTCGCCGAAATCCAGTTTCGTAAGTACGCTGACCCGGCCACCGAGCAGCTCAACAATACCGGTTCGATGCGCTGGCGCACGGCCAATCGCTTTGCCGCGCCGATGGTGGTGCGCATGCCCGGTGGCTTCGGCAAAGATGTGGGCGACCCGTGGCACTCGCTGAGTGACGAGGTGCGCTTTGCACACGCCTACGGCTGGCAGGTCGCCATGCCGTCCAATGCCGCCGACGCCGTGGGCCTGCTGCGCGCCGCGATGCGCGCGCCCGATCCGACGGTGTTTTTCGAACATCGGTCGCTCCTGATGACCGGCGACGGCAGCGCGCGGTATCCCGGCGACGATTACGTCCTGCCATTTGGCAGAGCGCGTGTCGTACAGGAAGGTCGGTCGGTCACGCTCGTCACATGGGGTGCGATGGTGCATCGCTCAGTTGCGGCGGCGGCGCGGTTCCCGGGCCTCGTCGAGGTGATCGACCTGCGGACCATCGCGCCCTGGGACCACGCGGCCGTGCTCCGCTCGGTGGCCAAGACCGGCCGCTGCCTGGTCGTGCACGAGGACAACCTCACCGCTGGATTCGGCGCCGAGATCGCGGCGTTCCTCGCGCAGGAAGCGTTCTGGGATCTCGATGCGCCGGTGCAACGGCTCGCGCCGAAGGACATCCCGATGCCGTACCATCCGGTGTTGCTCGACGCGGTGTTGCCCGACGCGGACCGGATCGCGAGCGCAATCGAGGAGCTGGTACAGGCCTGAACTGAGAGGGTCGCAGCGGGCAGGGAGCGGTCCGGAGTTCAGCGCATCAGACGAGCAGGTCAGGCTCCTCGCGGCGTGATGCCTGATGCGGCGCCGTCAGATCGCCTTGAACTCGTCAAACGGCTGCTGACAGGCTCGACACACGTGGATCGCCTTGCACGCCGTGCTCCCGAACTCACTGCGCAACTCCGTCTCGTGTGACCCGCAGAATGGACAGGCCACCGGAGGACGCGCTCTCGTGAGTGTGATCAGTCCATCCTGTTCGGCCCGCCCCGGCGGCGCGATCCCATAGGCGCGGAGCTTCTCGCGCGCCTCGGGCCCCATCCAGTCGGTCGTCCAGGCCGGCGAGAGAACCGTGCGCACCTCCACCCTGCTCGCGCCCGCGTCCTCAAGCGCCGTCCGGATGTCTCGCTCGATCTCGAACATCGCCGGGCACCCCGAGTAGGTCGGCGTGATCGTGACCGTCACCGCCCCGGCGTCACTGACTGTCACCGCTCGCACGACGCCGAGCTCGACCACGCTGATGGCTGGCACTTCGGGATCGGGGACCGTGCCAATCGCGGCAAGAGCGCGCTCGTGGGTGATCACAAGTCTACCAGCGCGCGCCGGGGTGCGATCGGGCGACGATCTGCATCGTCGCGAGGAGATGGCCCAGATGCTCGGTGTGTCGACCGGTGCGGCCACCGCGCTGCATCGGCCCGTCGGCAGGTCGCACGAGCGTCGCGCGCGCGAGCACCTCGTCGACGATCGCGTCCCAGCCGGACTTCATCGCGGCCTGATCGACCGGGATGCCCAAGGCTGCCACCGCGTCATCAACCGCGTCGCGCCCGAAGAGTTCTCCGGTGAAGCGCCAGACGGAGTCGAGGGCGCGCTGCACGCGCGCCTGGCTCTCCGCCGTGCCGTCGCCAAGGCGCACCACCCACCCGCTCGAATGGCGCAGATGATACTTCGCCTCTTTGAGCGACTTGGCCGCGATTGCCGCGACTCCAGTGTGCGAGACCTGCGCGAGCGCCTCCCACTGCAACACGCTGAACGCGTCAAAGAGGAACTGTCGCATCATCGTCTGGCCAAAGTCGCCGTTGGGCTGTTCGACCATGAGGCAGTTACGGAAGAGCACGCCGTCGCGAAAGTAGGCAAGCGCATCCTCGTCGCGGCCCTGCCCCTCGGCCTCGCCGGCCAGCTGGAGGAGGCTCGCGGCCTGGCCGATCAGGTCGAGCGCCATGTTGGCGGTCGCAATATCCTCCTCGAGAATCGGCCCATGGCCGCACCACTCGGAGAGCCGGTGACCGAGGATCAGCCGGTCGTCACCCAGGCGCAGCAGATACTCGAAGAGTGGCGCGCCGAGGACCGGGCCGCGCGTCCCTGCCACCGACCGCGTGCCCGCCACCGCCTGCCCGGTGGCGACGCCGACGTCGTCTCCTTCGTCGTGCCCGCCCCCGCTCCTGACTGCGCTCTTCGCGGCGCTCACAACACCTTCACGCCGCGCGGGGCCTTGTAAAACTGCGGGTGGCGGTACGCTTTGTCGTTGCCCGGATCAAAGAACGGACCGGCGTCACTGGGCGCCGAGGCAGTGATCGCCGTACTGGGTACCACCCAGAGATTCACCGCTTCGCCGCGCCGCGCGTACACGTCGCGCGCGTTCTGCATCGCATGCTCGGCGTCGGTCGCATGCACGCTACCCGCGTGCGAGAACGGCTGCCCCTGCCCGCCCTGCGTGAACACCTCCCAGAGCGGCCAGTGACTGTCGGCGGGCGCTCCGGAGGGGGTTCCAGAGGGTGTTGGAGGAGTCGAACTCATGGGGCCTCGACTCCGCGCTTCGCATGCTTGGCCGCAAAGGCCGTCGCGGCATCGCGGATCCACTGCCCGTCGTCGTGCGCCGTATTCCGCGCCTCGAGACGCTCGCGATTGCACGGACCATTCCCCTTGATCACGTCGAAAAACTCCGCCCAGTCGATCTCGCCGAAGTCCCAGTTCTTGGTCTCCGCGTTGAAGGTCAGATCCGGATCGGGCAGCGTGAGGCCGATCGCCTGCGCCTGCGGGACGGTGAGATTCACGAAGCGCTGCCGGAGCTCGTCGTTCGTCTTCCGCTTCACCTTCCAGCGGAGGAGTTCGCCGGTATTGGGCGAGTCTTTGTCGGACGGGCCGAACATGGCGAGCGACGGCCACCAGATGCGATCCACGGCATCCTGGAGCATGGCCTGCTGCGCCGGCGTCCCGCTCGCGAGCGTCGCACAGATCTCGTAGCCCTGCCGTTTGTGGAAGTTTTCTTCCTTGCAGATGCGTACCATCGCGCGGGCATAGGGGCCGTAAGACGTCTTGGCGAGCACCGTCTGGTTCACGATCGCCGCGCCATCGACCAGCCATCCAATCACGCCCATATCGGCCCACGAGAGCGTCGGATAGTTAAAAATGCTCGAATATTTGGCGGTGCCGTTCAGCAGCTGGTTAAACAGGTCGTGCCGGTCGACGCCAAGCGTCTCGGCGCCGCAGTAGATGTAGAGCCCGTGGCCTGCCTCGTCTTGCACCTTCGCGATCAGGCTCATTTTGCGGCGCAGACTCGGCGCGCGGGTGACCCAGTTCCCTTCGGGGAGCATCCCCACGATCTCGGAATGCGCGTGCTGGGACATCATGCGCGTGAGCTGTTTTCGGTAGCGCTCCGGCATCCAATCCTTGGGCTCGATACTCTCGCCCGAGGCGATGCGCGCTTCGAAAGCGGCGATGAGGGCCGGATCGTCGGCGCCGGGAATCGGCTTCTGTTCCATGGGTTCAATCTATATTTGAGCCATGACCTCTACCACCTCCAACAGCGCCAGCGTTCCTGAGGGACTCGTCCGCACCAGTGTCGCCGAAGGCATCGGGACCGTCGACTTCAGCCATCCGAAGGGGAACTCCCTCCCCGCCACGCTGCTCAATGAGCTGGCGACGGCGATCAGTGCGGTCGGGGCGGACCCGGCGGCGCGGGTGATCGTCCTCCGGAGCGGCGGGAGCACGACCTTCTGCGCCGGCGCTTCGTTCGACGAGTTCAGCACGGTCGCCGACGCCAACGCGGGCCAGGAGTTCTTCTCCGGTTTCGCGCGCGTCATCCTGGCGATGATCCGGGCGCCCAAATTTGTGCTCACGCGGGTGCAGGGCCGCGCGGCAGGCGGGGCGCTCGGCCTGATCGCGGCGAGCGACTACGCGTTCGCGGTCCCCTCGGCGCAGGCCAAGCTGAGCGAGCTGCAGGTGGGGATCGGCCCGTTCGTCGTGGGGGTGGTGATCGAGCGAAAGATCGGACAGGCATCGTTCATGAACCTCGGGGTGCACGCCGACTGGCATGACGCCGAGTGGTGTGAGCGGCACGGGCTCTACTCGATGCTGTGCGCCGACGCCGCCGCGCTCGATACCGCAGTCGACCTCCACGCGCGCCGTCTCGCAGACGCCAACCCCGAAGCGATGCGCGAGATGAAGCGGATTTTCTGGGCCGGCACCGAGGACTGGAGCGAGGAAATGAGCGCGCGGGCCGCGATGAGCGGACGGATGGTGCTCTCGGATTTCACGCGCGCCGCATTGGAGCGGTTCCGAGCGCGCTGACCGGTCAGGGCACCGCGGTCAACCGTAGAGTGCCGTCACAGCCTCTTCGAAGCTCTCCGTGAAGCCCCCGGCACGCATCCGCTCCGTCGCCGCGAACGCCGCACCATCGAGTTTCTTCGACGCCTCGACCAGCGTAGAAATATCGAACGACATCCCCTCGATCCGCGCGAGGTACTCCTCGACGGCCGTGAGATAGCCCACCATCCCCCCGAGTTCCGTGGGGCACGAGATCTTGCGCGCCTCCTGCAGCAGCGCGGCGAGCGACGGATCAGGCATCGCGAGATTCTCGCTGCCGCAGATCACGGAGAGGCGCGTGTTGGCGATGCAGGCCTCAATCGTCGCGCGGTCGAGCGAACCGCCGGCCGCATTCACGACGAGCGCATCGATTGGATCTCGCAGCATCGCGAGCTTGCCCTCGGGCCCACAGGTGCGGATTCCCATCGCCTCAAGCTCGGCGCGACGCTGGGCGCGCGATTCGCAGGCAAGGATCGTCGTGCCGTATTCGCGTAGTCGCTTGATGATGTGCATCCCGATGTTGCCGGAGCCGACGAGGGCGACGGTCGCACCTGCCAGCGGGACGCCCGACGCGCGCAACATGCCGTGCAACACGTGAAAGTTGCCCTCGGCCGTCGGCCCCGACGTGTCGGCGACAACACTGCCCTTGAACCGTGCATTCAGATAGGCAAGTGACTGCTGCTTGCCGTCGTGCATCAGACCGTGACCGAGATCCTGTCCGGTAGTGAGGTGGATTTTCGCGGTGCGCTCCACCTCCTGGAACGAGGCAATCGCGAAGTCGAGCAACTCGGCATCGCGGACCTGCCCCACACGCGCGTCGGCCGTCGGTGCCAACACGCACTTCCCGCCCACGATTCTATTGAGGTCGCGCAGGGCGAGCGGACCGCCCACCTGGATCAGGCGCGACCAATGGACCTTCTCCTCCATACCCATGGCAAGAGCAATCGCCTCGCGGTCGGTGGTAAACCCAGGCGCTGAGGTGCGCTCGACCGGCGCGATGCGAAAGCCGCCAAGCGAGAGCTTCTGCGAGCCCGGCTCGGCGTGCGTCGCGACCGAGAGGGTCCAGGCGCGATCTGGGTTGGTAAATCGGTAGACCCAGACATTGGGATTGAGCGACGACGCCAGCTCCGGGACGAGTTGCAGGCTATCGGCAGGCGAGAGAATA
Organism: Gemmatimonas phototrophica; assembly: GCA_945869195.1. Lineage (GTDB taxonomy): Bacteria > Gemmatimonadota > Gemmatimonadetes > Gemmatimonadales > Gemmatimonadaceae > Pseudogemmatithrix. The sequence goes on from CAMBNV010000008.1 coordinate 37,209, forward strand.
GTGGTGGTCACGGAGGGAAATGTACTCGGGCTGCGCAGGAGCGGAGACGCGCCCCCGGATCGCCGCAGAGGCACTCCGAAGCGTCCGATGTACGATTCATGAGGCGCGCGATGCACCCCGTCCCCACGACTCCATTCGCCCAAGAAGATCCCGTCTTTCTCCGCCGCCACATACCGTCTGTCCTGCTTGCCCTTCTTGCCGTGAGCGCGCAGGCCGAACGTGGTGGGTCGAGTGAAGAGAGGTGAGGCAGCACTCCCCCCACAGGATCGAAATGACTTTCCCCCGGCTGGTGTGGATCCCTAGCATCGGGCTTGTCTCCAGCCTATTTGGTTGCCACGCCGCACTGCCCGAGAGGGCCCCGATCGTCGAGATTACGTCCCGTGACCGACTTTTCATTCCGCTCCTCTCACAGCTCCGGCTCTGCCCGCCTTGGCTGGTTCTGCACGCCGCACGGCGTCGTCGAGACCCCGGCCTTCATGCCGGTCGGCACGCACGGCACGATCAAGGGCCTCAGCGTGGACGAGGTCGCGGCTGTTGGCGGCCAGATGATCCTCTCGAACGCGTTCCATCTGTACCTCCGGCCCGGTGACCAGATGGTCCGTGCGCTGGGGGGGCTGCACGCGTTCACGCGCTGGGACGGCCCGATGCTCACCGACTCGGGTGGCTTTCAGGTCTTCTCGCTCGCCAAGCTGCGCACCGTAAGCGAACAGGGGATCAGGTTTCGCAGTCATATTGACGGCTCGTTGCACGAGTACACCCCCGAGCTGGTGATGCGAATCGAACGCAACCTTGGCGCCGACTGCATCATGCAGCTTGACGAGCTCATCGAGGGGCGTTCCGATCCGGACGCCTCGCGCGCGGCGATGGAGCGGTCGCTCCGGTGGCTCGACCGCTGCCGCGTGGAGTTCGATCGCATCTCTCGCGACGGACGCGACGTCCCTCCGGAATTCGCGGTGGCACCGGGCGCGCCGGCGCTCGCCACACAGGACCCGGTGCGCGATCTCGTGGCCCCGCCGCAGGCACTGCTCCCGATTGTCCAGGGGGGCGTCCACGCCGAGTTACGGCGCGACTCGGCACGCGGAATCCTTGGTGCCGGCGACTGGGATGCGATCGCGATTGGGGGGCTCTCGGTCGGTGAGCCGAAGCCGCAGATGCTCGCGACGCTTGAGCTATGCGCCTCTGAGTTGCCGCTCGACAAGCCGCGCTACCTCATGGGCGTCGGTCATCCAGACGATCTCCTCGAGGCCGTCTCGCGCGGCGTCGACCTCTTCGATTGCGTCGCGCCGACGCGTATGGGGCGTCACGGGACCGCCTTCACCCCCGATGGCACGCTCCAGGTGCGCAAGGCGACCAACCGCACCGACCGCCGACCGCTCGTCGACGGCTGCCCCTGCCCGACCTGCATGCGGTACGACCGCGCCTACCTCCGACACCTCTTCATGGCCGAGGAGATGTTGGGCCTGCGGCTCGTCTCGCTGCACAACGTGGCCTTCCTGACCGGGCTCATGGCCGACGCACGAACGGCGCTCCGCGACGGCACCTTCGCCTCGTGGAGCGCCGCCTGGCTCGCGCGCTATCGTGCCCGGCGCGCCGCTAGTTCCGCGTCGTCGACGTAGCCTTCTCTAGCACGAGCGACTGGATGAAGAACTCCATCATCCGTTGCTGATTCAGCGCGGTGTGTCCGCGGTCGGGACCCACCTGCACTTCGAAGTTCTTTCCCGCCGCCTGCAGCGCCTGAATCAACTGCATGGCGTTGTTGGGATGTACGTTGTCGTCGGCGGTGCCGTAGTAGATCATCAGGCGGCCGCGCAGGTCCTTCGCATACTCCATCGCGCTCCCCTTCTTGTAGCCCTCGGGGTTGGCCTCCGGCGTGTACATGTACCGCTCGGTGTAGATCGTGTCGTAGTGGCGCCAGCTCGTCACCGCCGACATCGCGGACGCCGCCGCGAACGCATCCGGATGCCGCAGCAACGCTAATGCGGAGGCGTAGCCGCCGTACGACGTGCCGAAAATACCAACGCGCTGGCCGTCGACGTAGGGGAGCTTTGCCAGGTGACGAGAGGCGGCGGCGATGTCGTCGATCTCGACCTGGCCGAGCTTCTCGTAGATCGCGTCGAGTGCGCGCTTGCCGCGACCAGCGGCGCTCCGCGTGTCGAGCGTCACGACCAAAAACCCATATTCGGTCAGGGCCATTGGCGGGGCAAATGATTCGCGCGCACCGTTCGTCGCGGGTCCTGCATAGACGGAGAAGAGTACCGGGTACCGCCTGGCCGGGTCGAAGTTCGACGGCTTATGCAGCATCCCGAAGAGCGGCGTGGTGCCGTCCGCCGCCTGATAGGTGAAGAGCTCGGCCGTCTTGAAGCCCGCGGCATCGAAGGCCGTGCGATCAGTCTCCGCGACGGTCGCCAGTGCCTTGCCCGCGGCGTCCAGCAGGCGCGTGATCGGGGCGGAGTCATGTGTCTCCGCGACGTCGGTCAAGACCTTTCCATCGGGCGAGACGTTCACCGTATGGTGCGCGGTCGGATCGGTGAGGCGCCGGTCGCCCTTGCCGTCGAGCCCCACCCGGTGGAGCTGGAATTTCATGAAGTTGTCGCCGGTGCGCGCGTAGTACCACAGCTGCTTCGCCTTCTCGTCGACCTTCACGATGCCGGCCACCTCGGCCTGATGCTGTGTGAGCGGCGCGATCAGGCGCCCGGAAAGATCGTACAGATAATAGTTCGCGAAGCCGTTGCGCTCCGACTCCCAGATGAAGCGCTTTCCGTCGGCAAGCCACTGGATCGGCGGCGAGTTCTCGGTCCAGCTGGGCAGCCACTCCTCGCGAAGGATCACGCGGCAGGCGCCCGTCGCCGGTGCACAGGCCGTGAACTCCATGATGTTCTGACGGCGATTGGTGCGCCGCAGCAGCAGCTCGCTGCCATCTTTGGTCCAGCTGATCCCATACACGTAGTGCCCCACGACGTCATCGGTCAGGGGCTTGCCATCGCGTGCATCGACGCGCGTCGTGGTGCCGGTAGCGACGTCAAAGACGAAGAGATCAACAATCGGATTTTCGGTGCCCGCCTTGGGATAGGCTTCGATATCGACCGTGCCCTGCACCGCCGTCTGCTCCATCTGCAGGAAGTAGTCCTTCACGGGGCTCTCGTCGAATCGATAGAACGCGAGCTTGCTGCCGTCGGGCGACCACCACATCGCGGTAACCTGATTGAGCTCCTCGCCGTAGACCCAGCTCGCGGTGCCGTACTTGATGCGCCCGCTCTCGCTGCCGTCGGTGGTGAGTCGGCGTTCGCCTGATCCGTCCCGATTTGCGATGAAGATGTTGCGGTCCTTGAACATCGCCTTGCGCGATGAGTCAGCCGTCCACGCCTCGGTCGCCTGGCGGCCGCGTGCCGGGCCAGCCGCGCGACGCACGCCGTTGGCGTTCGTCGCCGCCGTCGCTGCCGTCGCTGCCGTCGTGAGGCGCGTGGCGATGTCAAAGCGGAATCGCTTGGCGTCGCGTGTGTACTCGAATGACTTGCCGTCGTCGGCCCACTGCGGCACGATGGCGCCACTCTTGATGGCAGCCTGGAGGCGAGGTGCCATCGCGGCAAATCGCTCGGCGCCGGGCATGGAGGCGAGCCGGTCCTGTGCACGGAGCACGGGACCGGCGGCACTGAACATTGCAACGGCGAAGGCGAGTCGGGTCAGACGCATCGACGGAGTCCCTGATTCGGAGAAAGTGGGTTTGGCGGTGGAAACTATCCTAACGGCGGCGCGTAGGCGACGCGGTGCCCATATTCACCGCGTCACCCCCCTTCACCTGCCTGCCATGCGCTCCCTTCGTTTACAGACCGTCGGCCAGCCCGTCGTTGCCCTCGAGCTCCCCACGCCGACGCCCAGCGCCGGAGAGGTCCTCGTGCGTGTTCGGGCCGCAGGCATCTGCCACTCCGACGCGCACTACCGCGCCGGTCGCTCGGCCTCCCTCGTTGCGCCGGTCACGCTTGGTCACGAGGTCGCGGGCGAGGTGGCGGCGCTCGGCGCGGGAGTGACGTCGCATGCGGTGGGTGACCGCGTCTGCCTGCACTACCTCGTGACGTGCGGCCGGTGTGGTCACTGCGTCGCTGGCCGGGAGCAGTTCTGTCCGAGTGGCACGATGATCGGGCATCATCGCGACGGCGGCCACGCCGAATACATCGTGGTGCCAGCACGCAATGCGGTGCCGCTACCAGCGGAGATCTCGTTCGAGCATGGGGCGGCGCTGATGTGCTCGAGCGCGACCTCACTGCACGCACTCTACCGAGGGCGGTTCGCGCCGGGCGAGACCGTGGCGGTGATCGGGATCGGAGGGCTGGGCATCTCGGCGGTGCAGCTCGCCAAGGCCCTTGGAGCGCTCGAGGTGTTCGCGGTGGATTTTGACGAGACGAAGCTCCTGGCCGCCGCGCGTCACGGCGCGATCCCGATCCACGCGGCACGGCCACTGAAGGGCGGCGTGGCTGCCGTGGGCTCTGCGGATGTAAGCGGCGCGTCCGATGCCGTCGCCGCCTTACGCGCCGCCACTGGTGGCCGCGGCGTCGACGTCGTGCTCGAACTCGTCGGCTCGCCGGTCACGATGCGCCAGGCGGTGCAGATGTGCGCCGTACACGGCCGCGCCGTGATCGCAGGCCTCTCGCGCCTGCCGATGGAGCTCGACACCTATCGCGAACTGCTCGGTCCCGAGACCGAGCTCATCGGGTCTAATGACCACCTACTAGCCGAGCTACCGCTGCTCCTCGAGCTTGCACGGAAGAAGGCGGTCGACCTCACGCATGTCGTGGTGCGCACGGTGCCGCTCGATGCGGATGCGGTCAACGGCGTGCTCGACGAGCTCGACACCTACACCGCACCCCTGAGGACCGTGGTCGTACCCTAAGCCGGGCGAGCGTGCCGCGCTTGGATCAGGGCCGACTCGGCCATGGCGTGCCCTGATCGCGCCGCGTCACGGCACGGAGACCCTTGTACGCAAATCGCTGCACGCGTTTGCCTTCGTAGGTCTCGGTCGTGAAGATGTTGCCCTTGGAGTCCGTCGCGATCGAGTGGACCGCAAAGAACTGTCCTGGCTGACGTCCGCCGTCGCCGAACATCGTCAGAATCTCGAGGGACTGCCGGTCCAGCACATAGACCCGCTCGTTCTTGCCGTCGGCAAGGTAGAGGTACTTCTGCTGGGGGTCGCGCGAAAAAGCGATGTCCCAGACCGCCCCGTCGCCGCGGGTGAGCGGCGCGATCCGCACTTCCTTCACAAACTTCCCATCCCGCGTAAAGACCTGGATGCGGTTGTTGACACGGTCGCAGACGTAGATGAGACCGTCCGTCGACGGATCGGCACAGTGCACCGGGTTCCGGAACTGCGGGATCAGGGGCTTCGCGGGATCGTACGGTCCGTAGTTGCTGTCAGATGGCACATTGCCGTAGGCGCCCCAGTACCGCTTGATCGCGCCGGTGGCCATGTCGAGCACCGCGACGCGCTTGTTCCCGTAGCCGTCGGCGACATAGGCCTCGTTGTTGGCCGCGTCAAAACTCACTTTCGCGACGCGGCCGAACGAGTCCATGCTCCGCGAATCGCTCGGGCGCCCCGGCACTCCAATCTGCTGGAGAAACCGGCCCTCATGCGTGAACTTGAGAATATGGGAGTCGCCCGCGCTGACCGAATCCCGGGTCCCGTTGCCACCGATCCACACATTCCCGAGCGGGTCGATGGTGATGCCGTGATTCGACCCCGGCCAGGTGTAGCCCGGACCCGGTCCGCCCCACGAGTTCACAAGATTGCCTTCGGGGTCAAACTCAAGCACGGGCGGTGCCGAAGAGCAGCAGGGACCCGTCGCCGGGTAGCCGCCCTCGGTGCGCGCGTTGAGCGTCGCCTGGCCACGATGCACGATGAATACATGGTCGCGGGCGTCGACGCCGACGCCGATCACCATTCCGAGGAGCCACCCATTGGGCAGCGGCTTGGGCCAGAACGGGTCGACCTCGAAGGCCGGCGCCTGCACCGCCTGCCGTTCGAGCGAAGCCGAGAGCTCGCGCTCCCCCGCAATCAGAAAAACAATGGCGGCGCCCAGCACTGCGGCAGTAAACAGCGTACCCTTGCGTGACATGCTCGGCTCCGGCCTCGGGTGATGTTCAGGTGATCTCCTGCGACCAATGCTCTCTCTCCCATCCATGACGCACCAGATACGTTCTTCCCTGACAATACGTTGTGCCGCGATTTTGAGGCGTATTGCCCTCGTCTCGCTGCCACTCCTTGGCACGCCCCGGGACGTCGCGGCGCACGAGATTCCCGCGCGCGTCGCCGTACTGGGATTCGTGCGTGCCGAGGGCACGCGTTTGGAGATTTTGCTCCGCGTCCCGCTCGTCGCGATGCGCGACGTGGACTTCCCGCTCCGGTCCGATGGATCGCTCGACCTGATCGCGGTCCGACCGCTCCTCGCGGCCGCGGCGCAGCTCTGGCTCGCTGACTATCTCGCGCTCGAAGCAAACGGACTCACGGTCGCCGCACCCCGCGTCGCAGCGGCCCGCGTGGCACTGCCCAGTGACCGCGGTTTTAGATCGCTCGCCGATGCGCGCGCGCAGTTCGAGCTGGCGCTGATCGGCGGCAGTACGACCATCGCGTGGCAGCAGGCGATGCTCGACGTGCGTCTCGAATACACGTTGCCTGCGCCGGACGCGCGGCTCGTGCTGCGTCCAAGGCTCGCGCACCTCGGCGTGCGGACCACAAGCGTGCTTCATCTGATCGGAGGCGACGGCGTCGATCGACTCCTGACCTTCGAGGGCAACCCCGACGGGATCACGCTCGACCCCCGGTGGTACGACGCCGCGGGGCAGTTCACGGTCGATGGATTCCGCCACATCCTCGGCGGCATCGACCACCTGCTGTTCGTGCTCTGCCTTGTGTTGCCGGTGCGGCGCTGGCGCACCCTGGTCGCCATCGTGACGGCCTTCACGCTCGCCCACTCTCTCACGCTTGGGTTCGCCGCACTCGGTCTCGCGCCGACCGCCGGTTGGTTCCCACCGCTCGTCGAGACGCTCATCGCGGCCTCGATCGTCTGGCTCACACTCGAGAACATCGTCCTGCCGGCGGACCGGCTCGAGCACCGCTGGCTAATGGCGTTCGGCTTTGGGCTCGCGCACGGGTTCGGTTTCTCGTTCGCGCTCGCCGAGCGGCTGCAGTTCGCCGGCAGCCATCTGCTCATGGCGCTCGCGTCGTTCAACATCGGCGTTGAACTCGGCCAGCTCCTCGTGCTCGCCCTCGCGCTCCCACTCCTCGGGTGGCTGCATCGTCGAGTGGGAGTCGAACGGGAACGCCTCCTGATCATCGTCGGCTCGGCGCTTGTCGCGCACACCGCCTGGCACTGGATGACGGAGCGCTGGGCGACGCTCGCCGCGTATCGCGGCAGCCTCGGCGCACCGGTGATCGACGCAACGTGGGGCCTCGGGCTCATGCGGTTCGCCCTCCTCGCCGTGCTCGCGCTGGCCCTCGTGCTAGCCCTCGCGGTAGCGCGACGTCAGATTGCCAAGTCTGTTTCGCGACCCTGAGCCCTTCTACCGCATCCCTCGTGCGACTCCGTCTCATCCTGCCCCTGCTCAGCATCGCCGCGCTCGCGGCGGCCCAGACTAGTCTCCGCTCCACCGCGGATGGGGTCTACACGACCGCGCAAGCCAACCAGGGACGCGAACTCTGGGCCTCGCTCTGCCAGAACTGCCATACCCCACACTCGGGTACCCCATTCAAAAACAGATGGATGGGGCGCGAACTCAGTGCGCTGTTCGCGTACACGCGCAACGAGATGCCCAAGTCCGACCCGAGCGGACTCTCCGATGAGGAGTACACGCTCGCGATCGCGTACCTGCTCCGTGTGAACGGGATGCCCGCCGGCGCGACCGCACTTCCCTCCGACTCGGCCGCTCTGCACCGCATTCGCTTCGATTCCGTTCGTTCTGTCCCCACCTCGACCGGTCCCCGCTGATGAATTTGCGACGCTTTGCTCACGCACCCCGGCTGGCGCTCCTGCTCGCGAGCGTTGCGTCGCTCGCGGGCGCGCAGCTACCCCGTCTGGCGAGCTCCCCCGGCGGCGCAGCGCCTGCCACAACAGGCTTGCAACGCGGCAACGCTTTTGGCGAGTGGCGCTACTGGGGCGGCGACGCCTACAGCACACGCTACTCGCCGCTCGACCAGATCACCGCGAGCAACTTCAACTCGCTCGGGGTGGCCTGGCAGTGGGACGCCGGAACGTTTGGGCCGGACGAGTATTATCGCACCACCCCACTCTATGCGAATGGCCGACTGTTCACGGTCGCGACGACGCGCCGCTCGGTGATGGCGATCGATCCGGAAACCGGTGAGACGCTCTGGATGTATCGGCTAGAAGAAGGGATTCGTTGGCAGAAAGCACCGCGGCAGTTCGCCGGGCGTGGACCCTCATACTGGACCGACGGTCGAGAGGAGCGCGTGATCGTCGTGACGCCGGGATATCACCTGGTGTCGCTCGATGCGAAGACCGGCCTCCCCGATCCGAAGTTCGGCACGAACGGCGTGGTCGACCTCATGGGCGGGCTCGGGTACCCGCTCGTGCCGCTCGCGGTCGATGACACCGGGGCGTTGGTCGTCTCCGACGCCGCGCCGGCGCGGCGCGCCCGGACAGGCGAAGGGTGGAACGCCGTGACGCGGACCGGCGCCGACGGGACCATCGGCATCGATCCGGTGAATGGACAGATTGCGGCGAGCTCGCCGGCGGTGATTATCAACGACGTCGCGGTGGTCGGCAACTCCAGCATCCATGGGTACTATCCGATTCGCGTCCGCAACATCCCCGGTTTCATCCGCGGCTTTGATGTGCGCACCGGCAAGCAGCTCTGGAAGTTCAATCTCGTCCCCCAGCCCGGTGAGTTCGGCGCCGAGACGTGGAAGAACGGCTCGAAGATCGGCACCGAAGGCGTCGGCAAAAACGACGCCTGGGCGACCTACTCCGGTGACCCGGAGCTGAACATGGTCTATATCCCGGTCGGCATGCCGCTGATGGACGAATACGGCGGCCATCGGCCAGGCGACAACCTCTACGGCAACTCGCTCGTGGCGCTCGACGCGCGCACGGGCCTGCGCAAATGGCACTTCCAGATGGTGCATCACGACATCTGGGACTATGACACGCCGATGGCACCGAACCTGATGGATGTCACGGTGAACGGACAGCGCCGCCGTGCGATCACGCAGAGCACAAAGCAGGGGTGGCTCTACACCTTCGACCGCGTCACCGGCGAGCCAATCTGGCCAATTGTCGAGACCCCGGTGCTCCAGAGCGACCTGCCGCGCGAACAGACCTCACCTACGCAGCCGATTCCGTCCCGTCCCGCTCCGTACTCGCAGCAGGGCCTGCTCGAGAGCGACGTCATCGATTACACGCCGGCGATCCGCGACTCGGCGCTGGCGATGGCGCGCAAGTGCCGCATGGGGCCGTACTACATCCCCGCCGTGCTCTCGAATGGCACGAGTGCGACCGGCACCCGCTGCACCTGGTACGCACCGGGCGCGTCGGGCGGAGTGAACATTGACGGAGGCGCGGCCTTCGACCCTGAGACCGGCATGCTCTACGTCGCATCGCTCAGTGGCCTCTCCACGATCTCGCTGCAGAAGGACCCGTGCAGCGAGTTCGACTATAGCTCGCCGCGCGACAACTGCGGACTATTGGGCGCGCTCACGCCTCCGGCAGGCTATACCCCGCCGGAAAGCCGCGGCGGTGGCTTTGAAGGACGGGGCAACGCCTCAAACTTGCACGGCGTGTCGATCCTCAAGCCGAAAGAGTTCGGTGGCATCACCGCGTATGACATGAACAGCGGTGACAAGCGCTGGTGGATCCCGAACGGCGGCTGGGTGCCGGTGCGCAGCACCGACCCGCTCTTCGCCGGCGTCACCCTCCCGCCGCGACCGGCGGGCGGCCAGGCACAGGTCATCAACACCAAGACACTCGTGATCTATGGCACCGGCCGTTCGGGCGGCGTCCCGGGGGCGAAACCGATCCTCTACGCCGTCGATAAGGCCACCGGTGCCCAGGTCGGCGCCGTCGAGATTCCGGCGCGCACGACCGCGGTACCGATGACGTTCTTGCACAAGGGAAAGCAGTACATCGTGTTCGCAACAGGTGCGGGGACAACGACGGCGTTGGTGGCGCTCCGACTGCCGTGAGCTAGATAAGGGCTGATCGGCGAGAGAATGCAGAAGGGGCGGCCCGATTCGATTCGGAGCCGCCCCTTTTGCATCCAGCCGTCTTCCTCTCCTCTCTCCCCTACTGAATGAACTTCCAGGCCGCCCGATAATCCCGCGTCAGCGGCGTCCCCATTAACCGCGCCCGCACCATCTCGATCGGCATCCGCCCGCCCTGCAGGATCGCATCGTGAAACTCCTTGTTCGTCATGCGCCCGCCACCGACCAACTCACGGTGAAGCGCGCGGATCTGCAGCCCGCCGAGCATGTACGCTGCCTGATAGAGCGGTGAGTACGACCCGTTGAACGACCGCCGCACTTCGGCTTCGGCATTCGCGCGCTCATGGCCCACGCGATCCACCAGCAGGTCGATCGCCTCCTGCGGCGTCATCCGACCCAGGTGCACGTTGAGCGAGAAGATGATCCGCGCCAGACGGTGCGACCGCCAGAAGAGCATCCCCATCCGGTCTTCCGGCGTGCGCGGAAAGCCCTGATCCCAGAGCAGCATCTCCCACCAGAGTGACCACCCCTCGCCCCAGAACGGCGTACTGAAAGCACCCCGGTGCGTGTTGTAACGCGAGGTCATGAAGCCCTGTAGATGATGTCCTGGGATCAGCTCGTGGTGCACCGTCGCCATTGAGAAATGTGGATTATTGCCGCGCATCGACATCATCTTGTCGGCGTCGGCCATCGAATCGGTCGGGTACGACACCTGGATGATCTCGCCCCCGAGGAAGAACGGGGAGACGAGCTGTTGCCGCGGCGTCATCATCTCCATGCGCCAGATTTCGTCCGAGAGTGGCGGCACCGTGACGAGATCGCGCTGCGTGATGAACTGCACCGCCTCACGGGAGAGTCGCCGAATCAGGTCGGGCTGTTCGCCCGGCGGAACGAAGGCCTGCTTCACCTTCTCCAGCGCGGCACGCCAGTCCTCACCGAAGCCCATCTCTCGTGCGGCCTTCTTGCGCTCCTGATCAATCCACACGAACTCGCGCTCGGCGAGCGCGATCAGCTCGTCTGGTGTGTAGTCGATCATCTCCGCTTCCAAATCCTCCCTGAGTCCCTCGGCGCCGATCGGATCACCCACAATCGGCTCCTCCTGGCCCTCGCGCTGACCGACGATGGCCTCGCGCAACGCCTTGGCGTACCGGGTGATCGCCTCGTTGGCGCGGCGGCTTGGGTCTGCGGTCCACCAGGAGAACTCTGGATCGTAGCCGGCGTAGAATCGATTCCAGTTGCGCATCGTGCCCTGCAGGTCTTCGAGATACCCGATCGTGCGCAACGCCACGATCCGCTCGGCGCGCGTTGCACCGTTTGCCGGTTTGGCGCGCGCCCCCTTCGCGAGACTGTCGGCCTGCACCGCCAGCGCAGCGAGCGCCTTCGCTGCTTTCGGGGCGTCGACCTTCTCGAACCGACGGCGCACCTCCTCCAGATCGGTGATCACCGCTGCGAATGGCACCAGCGGCGCCATCTCACGCCCGAGCGTCTCCTCGCGACCGAGCTGGGCGACCTCGTAGCGCAGCTTGTTGCCGAGGAGCAGGTAGTCGATTCGCCCCTCCTGGCTCAGTTTGTTGAAGTCGACCTTCGCCAGGCGCGCCTGCCAATCCGAGTAAAATGTACGGAAGCGCGCCCGACGGGCCGGCGAGTACTCAACCGTCCACCGGCGCCCGAGCGCAGCGCGGTCGGAGGTGAAGAGCGCGACGGAGTCGCGGAGCTCGCTCGCGCCCACGGAGATCTGGCCGATCCGACGTTGCGCGGGGAGCGCCCCGGCGACGAGTAGCAGCAGGAGCGCGGTCGGGACGAGCCGCGGAAGTGAGCGCATGGTGTGCCTCAGGATAGACGGAGACGAGGGCGAATCAACCGGAGCCGGCAGGCCCAGTGGCCCGCCCACAAAACATTAGGGCTTCACGTAGCGCTTAAGCGCGCGCGGTCCTACTTCTGCGCCGTAGACCACACCGCGGGCATCGGCCGCCACACCCTCCGCCGCACTCGTGTTGCGCGTGGTCGTGACCGGATCGGGAATGAACGCCGTGACCACGCCGGTCCGTGCACTGCCGATCCGGATGCCACGCTGCCACTCGGGACGCCGCGGCTCGATCGACCCCGACTCCGAATCGGCGACGTAGATCACGTCGTTCGCGTCGATGAAGATTCCACTCGGGCGCGAGAACTGGTACCAGGTGTCGAGGAGCGTGCCGCTGGCCGAGAAGATCTGGATCCGGTCATTCCCGCGGTCCCCAACGAAGAGTCGGCCCTGCGAATCCATGGCGAGAGCGTGGGGCTGATCGAACTCGCCCGGCCCCGTGCCTTTCTTGCCCCAGCTCGAGAGGAGCGTGCCGGTGCGATCGAAGCGCAGGAGGCGCGCATTCGCGTCCGCCCCTGACGCATGCCCTTCGGCCACGTAGATGTCGCCAGTCGGCGCGACGTACACGGCATTGGGCTGGAAGAAGAACCCGGGCTCGCGCGCACTACCGTCGGTGCCCAGGCGCATGAGGAGCTCGCCCCGCGGCGAAAACTTGAGCACCTGATGCCCGAAGATTCGCGCGGGCGGCACTGACGCCGGCGCATCGGCAGCGGCCGTCCGCGGTGCGACCGCGCGATTGTCGCGGCCATCGACGACCCAGACGTTGCCCTCACGGTCTACGTGGATGGCATGCGGCCAGTTCACCATCCCCTTGCCGAACGAGCGCACGAGCGCGCCGTCTTTGTCGAACAGCAGGATCGGATCGAGATCGGAGCCTACGCAACTATTCTGCCCGCAACGCTCACCCACCCAGACGCTCAGGCCGTCCTGGTCGATCGCCACGGAGCTCGTCGAGCCCCATGCTCGGCCGGCCGGCAGTTTCGCCCACCCTTCAATGGTGCGATATGGGTTGGGGCGATCGTTTACCGGACTTGGCGCCGGCGCCTGGGCGCCGAGCGCGCCGAGTGTTCCCGCCAGGATCGCCACGGTCGCGGCGCTGTAGATCAGTCGAGTGCTCATCAGTCGTCATCTCCACCAAATGGTGATTCGCCAGTCACGTATTCCTGCGTCGGTAACCGAAAGGCCGCGGCGAGGGCCGGATCACCGCCGTCACCCATCACGCGCCAGGCCGCGTACTCGCCGATCACGATCGAGAACTTGAATCCCTCGGCCTGCCCCATGCCGGTGATCCAGGCGTTCTCGGCTCCCGGTACGCGATCGACGATGAAGTTGCGATTGACGCTGATCTCATAGTGACACGAACGGGTCGAGAGCAGCGGTGCCGCGGCCATCGCGGGGAAATACTTGGCCAGGACGTTCCGCGAGCCGTCGATCCGCTCCTGACTCGTCCACCGCGAACTGGTGTCTGGATCCTGCTGACGCGCATCGGGCGGCGTATTGGGCGGCGGCGGGGGCGGTGCGGCGGCAGCGGCTCCCGGCGGTGGTGGCGGCGCGATCGCGCCGCGCACGCGAAATCCATGACTGTCCGCCGGCAGCGCCGCCCAACCCGTCACCCCCGGCACATTCCAGGTCGGACAGTTCGGATGCGTGAATCGACTGTCGTCGACGGGCGTACCGAAGTAGCAGACGTGACCGATCGGCAGATTGGTGCGGTTGCGCATCACGTCGGGGAATACTTTCCCGAGCCAGGGACCGCAGGCGAAGACGTACGAGTCGGCGGTGAGCTTCGTGCCGTCCTGCAGCGTGACACCTTGCATGCGACCATTCGCAATCGACCCCGGCGTCACGCGACCTAGGCGAAACTCGACGCCCGCTTCGCGCGCGAGCGCGACCTGCGCCTGCACCGAGTCGCGCGAGCGCGCGACGCCGGCGTCAGGTTCGAACAGGAGTACCTCATGCCCCTCGGACCGAATCTGCGGGAACCGTCGCTGCGCGTCGTCGGGCGTGAGCACCTCGTACTTGACACCCAGTGTGTCCCAGAGCTCGCGCGAACGGGTGGTGAACGCCTGCGGCTTCTCACGGAGGATCAGGTCGCCGGTCTCGTAGAAAAAGCGGGTCCCAAAGCGCTTGCCGTGCTCGGCGTCGAACTCGCGCCAGCGCTTGATGCTCTCGCGCGCCCAGCCCACCCACAGCTCGGGCGTGTTGGCGCGGTCGCCGTATGAGGAGCGGATGCCGCGGGTCTCGTCACCGGTGGTCGCACGCGAGTTCGCGGCGCCATACTGGTCGATGAGCGTGACGCGATTCCCCTGCTTGCGCAGGTGCCAGGAGATGAACGCGCCCCAGGCACCGGCTCCCACGACAATCACGTGGCTCGAGGGGCGCGCACGTCCAGGCTGGGCACTGGATGGGGCGGCGCGAGCGGCATCAACGGTCGTGGGTGCGACGCTCGTGGGTGCGACGGTCGCCGGCGCGACGCCGGTGAGTAGCGCGCCCGTGCTCAATCCCGCGAGCCGGAGAAAGTCGCGGCGGGGCAGTTCGTTGACTGCGGAGTGGTTGTCGTCGGCGGTGTCGGACATGGCAGGGAAGAGGGGGCGATTGGAGATATGCGAAGATGCCGCGCTCGCGGCGGTGCCGCAATCGGCGCGGGCGCGGCGGGCGCGGCGACGCGCGCACCGCGTCGCCGACTCGACTACCGTCAACCAACGTGCGGTGTCTTGCACGCGTTGAACCACCTCGCCAGCTTCCCTCTCGATGCCAACACCCTTTATCCCGCGCTTGCGCCTCGCTGCACTCGTCGCGTTCGTATTTGGCCTGGCCGCCGCGCGCGCCCAGCCCGCGGGCGCCCAGGACCACGCCCTGCCCTCTGCGGCCGCCAAGCAGGTTGAGCTCGGCGAGCAGTGGTTCCGCGCCGCCTGCGCCGAGTGTCACGCCATCGGCGGCCTCTCCAACGCCGACTTCCGTCTAAAATGGAGCGGCCGATCCGCGTTCGAACTCATCGAGTCAATCCGATCGACGATGCCCGAATCCGCCCCAGGCTCGCTCACGCAGGGGACCTATATCGCCGTCGTCGCCTACCTCATGCGGACGAACGGCATGCCCGTCGGCACGACCGCGCTCCCCGCTGACAGCGCGGGTCTCGCGACCGTCAGGCTCAGTTTCACTCCCGCTTCCTCCACCCTTCGACGCTGACCGACCTATGCGCAACGCACAGAGCTTGTACCGCACCGCAGCGCTCCTCGCGCTCGCGCTCGTTCCCGCACTGGCCCAGGCCCAAGCGCGCGAGGCACTTGGCCGCTCGACCGCGACGCTGACGCAGGCGATCCGCGTCGGCAACATGGTCTACGCCTCGGGCGCACTCCCGGCGGGTGGCGCCAACGCCGACACGACCATTCAGGGCCAGACGCGCAGCGCGCTCGCCAGCATCAAGAGCACACTGGAGCTGGCGGGCACGACCATGGAGCACGCGGTCAAGTGCACCGTCTTCCTTCTCGAGGGCAGCGACTTTCGCGGTATGAACGAGGCCTACGCTGAGTCCTGGCCGGTGTCGCCACCGGCGCGGTCCACCGTGATCGTCAAAGGACTCGTGGTCCCCAACGCGAAGCTCGAGATCGAATGCATTGCGGTGATGCCGGTGAAGTAAACAACGGCGTGTGGCAACGAGTCGTTGCACCGACGCGTTGCACCCCTCAGCCGAGCGCGATCCGCAGGTCCCGCTCGCTGAGGTTTCCGCCACAGATCACAATCCCCACACGCAAGCCCGCCAGTTCAGGCGCGAGCGTGCGTAGCCCTGCGAGACCGGCCGCCCCGGCCCCCTCCGGCAGATTGTGTGTGATCCGGATCAGATCGCGGACCGCGGCATACATCTCCACGTCGGTCACCGTGACGAAGCCCGAGAGCCCCGCGCGCAACGCATCAAAGGTGAGATCGTAGGCCGAACCGGTCGCGATCCCCTCGGCGAACGTCGCGATCGGCTGGCGCTCGAGCTTCTCCCCGCGCTTCCAGCTCTCGTACTGCGCGGCCGCACCCGTCGCGCCCACCGCATAAATCCGCAACGACGGCCTCCGCGCGGCGGCGACCGCAAGCGCCCCCACCGACTGCGAGCCGCCGCCGAGCGCGATCACCAGCACGTCGAGCTCCGGCTCCTGCTGCACGATCTCGAGCGTCATCGTCGCCGCGCCGGCAATGACCAGTGGGTCATTGGTCGAGTGCGCGAGCACGAGCCCGCGCTCGGCCCCAATCCGCGCGCACTCACGCACGGTCACATCGTAGGTCTCACCGACCTCAATGAGTTCGGCGCCGAGCGCGCGGATGGCGGCATTCTTCCCGGGGTTGTTCCCGATCGGAACGCAGATGCTGACGGGCGTGCCCGTCAGCCGGCCGCCATACGCGATGCCCTGCCCGTGATTGCCCGTGCTCGCGCCAATCAGGCCCCGTCCGCGCTGCTCCAGTGTGCGCCCAAGGATCGCGTTAAGCCCGTTGCGGATCTTGAAGCTCTGCGTGGGATGATGGTTCTCGTGCTTCACGTGCACGCGAATGCCGTGCCCAACCAGCGCGTCGAGCTCGTCGTAGTGCCGCAGCGGCGTCGTGGCGAGGTGGGGCCGGAGCCGCGACTCGGCGGCGAGGACATCACTGAAGGTGATCGGCAGCGCACCGCTGGTGAGCGCTTCGGTGGCCCCGGGGCTCATCGGCCGTGCCGGTACATGAGATCGACGAGCTCGTCGTACATCGCTTCGGCTTCGACCGGGCCCGATCGGATCGCTCCGGCGGCACAGTGCTTGAGGTGATTGCGCATGAGCTCTCGACTCACACTCCGCAGCGCCTCCTGCACCGACGAGATCTGCGTCATCACGTCGGCGCAATAGCGGTCCTCCTCAACCATCTTCTGCAGCCCGCGCGCCTGGCCCTCGATGCGGCGCAAGCGTTTGAGGTTTCGGTCCTTGATGTCGGCGTCCACCGCCAGGGCCTTGCGACCCGAAACGTCCCCGTGCGCACCGCACCCACAGGCCGCCGCCAGCTGAGTTGTCGGCGCGCTCGCCATCAGCGCATTCCCACGACGGCGTAGCCCTCGTCGGTCACGGCCTTGGCGAGGGCGGTGGCGGAGACCTGTGCTTCGTCAAACTCGACGGTGGCAGAGCCGATGCGGACCTCATCAACGTGCACCCCGGTGATGCGCTGCAGGGTCCGCGAGATCGACGCGACGCAGTGGCCACAGGACATGCCGGAGATGTCGAGCGTAAGCTTGATCAGGCTGTCTCCTCGAGTTCTTGAACGACGTTGATCAAGAACTTATATACCCCCCTACCCTATTGGCAAGCAGTGCAACGCACGGGGTCAACTCGACGCGCGGACGACACCGCCGGGTCCCCTACTTCTGTCGCCCGCGTACACGCCGTATTCTCTTCTGACCTTTTCTCCGAGCCCTGAATGCTCCTGCCGGTTATAGCCCTCATCGTCGCGACCACCAGCGCCGCGGTGACCAGCGTCGACACGACCACCTGGATTGTGGACAACCACGGCCGACGGGCTGGAGCACTCACGGTCATCACCAAGGGTGACTCGGTTGTCGCACGATGGATCTATACCGACCGCAATCGCGGCGGGCGCGTGGAGACGCGCTACCACCTCGGGCACGACGGGCGACTGCGTGCGGCCGAAACGCGCGTCGTCCTGGCGGACGGAACAGCTGGCGAGCCGACCGAGCGCCTCGAGGTCCTCGGTGACTCGGTCTGCGTGCGCACTGGCCTAGGGGCAACCGCGACGTCCACCATGGCCGTGGTATCGGCGCGCGCCTTCGTCGGGTTGCGCGGCCAGTCCACACCGTACGAGCAGGCGGCGCTCGCGCGCCATCTCCTGGCACAACCCGATCGCACGGCACCGCTCGTCGGCGGCGGCGAGGCACGCGCCGAGGTCATCGCCGACACGAGCTTGCGCCTCGGCAGCGGGCGGCAGTACGCCCGACTCGTCATGATCTATCGCGGTACTGCGGTGACCCCCACTGGCATCTGGCTCGACGAGCGCGGGCAGCTCATCGCCACCGACGTGCAGTGGTTCGTCACCCTCCGACAGGGCGCGGAGCCGCTGCTGCCCTCGCTGAGGGCCATCGAACTCCGGTGGCGCGACGAGCGCGCCGAGGCGCTGGCCAAGACCGTCCGCACACCGACCAACGCTACGATAGTGATCAGGGGCGGCGACCTCTTCGACGCGGAATCCGGCGTCATGCGCCCCGCGCAGACAATCGTCGTGCGTGGTGACCGCATCATCGCCGTCGGGGCCGCCGACGCGGTGCGCATTCCAGCGGGCGCCACGGTGATCGACGCCACTGGCCGGACCGTCATGCCGGGGATGTGGGATATGCACGGGCACATTCAGGTCGGCACGCAGGGCCCACTCGGGACCAGTCAGCTGTCGCACGGCCTGACCACGGTGCGCGACCTTGCCGCCGACATCGACGTCGCGACATCAGTGCGTGACCGCGAGCGCGCGGGGAAACTGGCGTCGCCTCGGGCGGTGCTCGGCGGCATCATCGAAGGACCCCTCGCGTGGGCCGGTCCCAGCGACGCGATTGCCCGTGACGAGGCCGAGGCGCGCCGATGGGTCGCGCGATACGACTCCCTCGGCTACAAGCAGATCAAACTCTACAACGTCGTGCATCCCGACCTCATCCCGGTCATCGCCGCCGAAGCGAAGCAGCGCGGGATGCGTCTCAGTGGCCACATCCCGCGCGGAATCAGCATGGAGGCGGCCGTTGCGCTCGGCTACGACGAGATCCAACACGCCGCCTTCTTCTTCTCGAACTTCTTCCAGGACTCGCTCTACCTGCCTCGCATGCGCGCGTATTCACAAGTCGCGACCGCCGTCGCACCGCAGTTCGACGTCTTCTCGCCGGCGATGACGCGGCTGCTCGATGTTCTCAAGGCGCACGGGACCGCCATCGACGGCACCTTCAATCTGTGGATCGGTGGAGGGGGAGCGCTCGTCGGCGCCGGTGGCTCCACCGACCAGCAACGTTCCGACAGTGCCTACGTCAACCTGATCCGACGACTGTATGCCCACGGCATCCCACTCATCGCCGGCACCGACAACTCGAGTGGGGCAACCTTCCGTCGCGAACTCGAGATGTACGAGCTCGCGGGCATCCCAGCACCGCGCGTGCTGCAGATCGCCACCATCGAGGCGGCGCGACATATGCGCGACGATCGCGACTATGGCAGCGTGAGCGTGGGGAAAGTCGCCGACATCCTGATCGTGACGGGGAAGCCTGCAGAGCGCATCGGTGACCTGGCGGGGATTGAGACGGTGATCCGAGCTGGCCGGCTCTATCAGGTGGCTGCGCTACGGGCAGCGACCACCGGCCGCATCGTGGCGCCTACCGGCGCTGACGGAACCGATCACCGCCACTGATCCGGAGCGACCCATCGGGCCGTTACGGATCGAGCAACCCCGAGAGCCAGTGCAGCGTGTTGAGCGCAAACTGGGCGTTCTGCTCGGCGAGCGGCGCGTTCATCCCCATCGGCCGCTTCTCGCCTCCGATGACCTGGGCGCTGAACATCGCCGCTTCGCCGAAAAAGGCCACGCGCCCACTCCCGATCCGGCGCGTAGCACCTTGTAACCAGCCCCCCACTTGGCGCTGCGTGGTCGTCGAGTCGAACTGCCACGCAATACGTGGCTCGAGCAGGACGAAGTCCTCCGGCAGTACCATCACCGCGGCGGCGGTGGCGCCCGCCAGACGAAACGCCTGCCCTGTGAAGCTGCGCACCTGTGTCACGCGTTCGGTCGAATCACGCCCGCGGATGATTGCGTGTGCCTGGAGCGTTCCATCGGTGGGGACGAAGAGGGTGGGCGTGGCGCGGACGGCCGTGATCGCTGCCTCGGTTGATCCGACGGGTGCGGCCTTGTAGGCGAACCCGTCGGTGAACGATGCCCCGAAAGCCGCGGCCAGCTTGGCGGCTGACCCGGCGAGCGGCATGTGGTCGGCAATCAACAGTAGTTGACCGCCACGCTCGACCCACGAGTGCACCGCGACGATCTCACCATCCGTGAATGCCGACGGCGTCGGGGTGGGGTACGTCGACCACTCCACTCCGCTCCACTGCGCGTTGGAGATCACGAGCAGCTCGCAGTCACCGAGACTCGTCGCAGCGAACGCGGCGCGGAGCGGTGCGACGCGGTAGCCATCGCGTCGCGCGAGTTCACCGAACGCCCAGAAACGCTCCGCGAGGGTATGAAAGTTTTGGTGCGCCTCGTCGAGGCAGAGCCGAGGACCCTCTGCCGTCCCGAAGGCCGGCCGTGCGACGGACGGTCGAAACTCGCGATCAGGAATCTGCTGGGCGCCGAGCGCCGGCGCCGCCACGACGGTCACGCGGAGCAGAGCGTACCAGAGGGCGATCGACCGGTGACTGCGAAATTGCAGCAGGGGCATCAGCGCTCCGAATAGTTCCCACAAAGTTGCGGCATGCCCCGGCACAGGACAACTTCCCGCGCATGAAACCCTACGCCATTCGCACCATCGCCGCTGCGGCGGCCCTCACGGCAGCACTTGCTGCCACCACGCCGATCACTGCGCAGGCGCCGAACCCGCGCGCGCGTTGGGAAGCGCAGTCCCGCGCGCTCCTCAAGGAGCTCGTCGAGATCAACACCACGCACAGCACCGGCAGCACCGTGATCGCTGCCGAGGCGATGGCGAAGCACATGCGCGCCGCTGGCTTCCCGTCCGAAGACGTGATCGTGCTCGAGAATGCGCCCCGCAAGGGGAATCTCGTGGTCCGCTATCGCGGCCGGAACACTGGACGCAAGCCGATCCTGCTGCTCTCGCACATTGACGTCGTCGAAGCCGACCCCAAGGACTGGACGCTACCGCCGTTCGAGTTCATCGAGAAGGACAGCATCTTTTACGGTCGTGGCGTCGCCGATGACAAGGACGAGAGCGCAATCCACCTGACCATCCTCCTGCGGATGAAGGCCGAAGGGATCGTGCCCGACCGTGACATCATCGTCGCGCTCACCGCTGACGAGGAGGGCGGCCCGGCGAACGGCGTCGACTGGATCCTGCGCAATCGGCCGGAGCTGCTACGGGCCGAGTACGCCTTCAATGAGGGCGGCGGTGGACGGGTTGAAGACAAGAAAAAGATTTCCAACGACATCCAGGCGAGCGAGAAGAAGGTCGCCAACTTCACGGTCGAAACGACCAACTCTGGCGGTCATAGTTCGCAGCCGCGGCCCGACAACGCCATCTACCAACTGGCCGCTGCGCTCTCGAAGCTCGGCAACTACCACAGCCCGGTGCACCTGAACGAGGTGACGCGCGAGTACTTCCGCCGTCAGGCCGCCATCGTTGGCGGCCCGACCGGCGCGGCGATGCGCACGATTGTCGCCAACGAGCGCGACTCGGCTGCTGCCGCGATCATCTCGCGCGACCCGGCAAACAACTCGCGCCTGCGGACCTCGTGCGTAGCGACGATGCTCACCGGCGGCCATGCATCGAACGCGCTCCCCCAGCGCGCGACCGCGACCGTTAACTGCCGCATCCTGCCCGACGAGTCCACCGCACTCGTGCAGCAGCGGCTGGAGAAGGCGATTGGCGATACCGGGGTTCACATCACGGTCCAGCGGGGAGCGCAGGACAGTCCGCCGTCGCCGCTCACGCCCGAACTGTTGCGCACGATCGAGCAGACGACACTGGAGCTCTGGCCGGGAATGCCGGTGGTGCCGACCATGAGCACCGGGGCGACCGACGGCCGCCATCTTCGTGTGGCGGGGATCCCCGTGTACGGCGTCTCGGGGCTCTTCTACGAAGGGCCGAACGCGCACGGGATGAATGAGAAGATCGAGGCGCGCGCCTTCTATGAGGGGCTCGAGTTCATGTACCGGTTGGTACGAAAGCTCTCGGCCGGGCCAGGGATGTAAGCGAGCGGCAGCGATGAGAAGGGAAAAGCGAAAAGGAAAAAGGGCCGCCCGAGTGGGCGGCCCTTTTTACAAGGATTACGGCGCCTTGACATCCCGTAGCCGTTTGAGCACCTCGCCCAGGCGCTGCATCTCACGTCCGTACGTCGCCCAGTCGTCCGCCCGCTGCGCCGCGCGCGCCGCGTCGTAGAGCTTCACGGCCTCGGCCGTGAGCGCCGCCCGCGACTCGGCGGCCGTCTCCGTCGGACGTGCCGCGGTGCTGCCACTCGCCGTGGCGGCGGCCGCGCCGGCCCGAGGCACCGCGCCACCGCCGAACATCACCTGCAGGGCCCGCTCAAGCGTCTCCTCCATCACCACCTGTCCCTCGTGCGCGACGATCACGCGCTTGAGCTCAGGGATCTTTCCTCCCGACGCCTGCAGGTAGAGTGGCTGGACGTACAGCAGCGAGGCTTCGATCGGGATCACCAGCAGCTCGCCGCGAATCACCTCAGAGCCGCCCTGATCCCAGAGCGAGACCTGTTGCGAGACATCGGTGTCCTGGTAGATCCGACTCGCGACCTGCGTCGGCCCGAACACCAGGCTCTGCCGTGGGAACCGATAGGCGATCAACTGCCCATAGTGCTCCCCGTCATTCCGCGCGACCATCCAGGCCGCGAGGTTGTCCTTCTGTCGCGGGGTGAACGGACGCATGAGGAGATACTCTGCTGCCTTCTCCCCGGGCAGCCGCATGACGATGTGCCGCTGGAAGCCTGTCCCGTCCGCGGCACCGGTACCAGTGCCTGGGATCTGCCACTGGTCTTCGCGATGATAGAACGTCTCGGCGTCGGTCATGTGGAAGGTGGCGTAGAGCGACGTCTGCGCGCTGAAGAGCAGCTCCGGGTACCGCGCATGCGCCCGCAGGTCGGCCGGCATTTCGGCCATCGGTCGGAGCATCCCCGGATAGATCTTCGCGATCGTTCTGATCATGGGATCGTCCGGGTCGCTCAGGTACGCCCGGACATCGCCGTGGTACGCATCGATCGTCACCTTCACGCTGTTGCGCAGATAGTTCGTCCCGTCGCGGAGCCGTGCCGAGTACGGGTAGCGGGCGGTCTGGGTGTAGGCGTCGAGCATCCACACGAGGTGTCCGCTGTCAGTCACAATGACATACGGATCGGGATCAAAGGTCAGGAACGGCAGCGCCTTCTCCGCACGTTCGCGCACGTTCCGATAGTAGAGGATGCGGGTGCTGTCCGTGAGATCGCTCGAGAGCAAGAGATTGAGTGCCCTGAACCGAAGCGCGAACAACGCTTTCGTCATGACCGACCGAATCGGAACACCAGCCTTGCCGGTGTACGTCGAGTAGACGCCCTCGTCTCCGTCGCGTGCCGGATGGTCAAACTCGCGCTGCCGCGACGGCGCCAGTGCGAAGGTGCTCGGCAGTTCACCGAAGTAGATCTGCGGCCGCGTGATCGTGCGGTCAACGCTCGACGTCGGCGGAAGATCCTTGACCCAGAGGACGGGGAGCCCTTCGGGTGTTACCTGATTCGTCGGGCCCATGGTCAGACCCATCCCATGCGTGAACGTGAGATGCTCGTTCACGAAAGTCCGGGTCGGCAGTGCCGAGACGTCCAACTCGCGCGCCGAGAGGAGCACGTGGCGCAGCGCGCCGTTGACGACGTAGCGGTCATCGTCGACAGCGACGAACTCGTAGTAGGTGCGGATCGACTGCAGCTGCCCGAAGGTGCGGAGCAGTGGCTCACGATCCCACAGGCGCACATTGTCGATTGTCGCGCGGTTGGCCTCGAGATCGCGCGCGGTGAGCAGCTGCGCGCCGTCGAGCTCCCGCCGTTCGACCTTGTCGAGCCCCCACGCCTTGCGTGTGGCGGCGATGTGGTGCGCAATCTGCGGCGCCTCGCGCGCGAGCTCATTGGCTTGCACCACAAGTCGCTGGTAGGCGCTCGGAATGAGACCGGTGAGCACAATGGCGAGCACGAAGTAGCCGAGGATCACGCCACCGGCGATGCGTACCACGCTGCCACGACGCGCGCGCCATAGTACCGCAATGCTTCCCCCGGCGAGCAAGACCGCCAGCAGGTAGAGCGACGGGAGCACGATCTGGATGTCCGTGAGGCTCGCGCCCTGCAACGGCCCATGGGTGCCGAAGAGCAGCGCGGGCGCCTGGACGAAGGCGATGCGAATGGCATGTACGAAGAGCAGCAGGGCCACGAGCACTCCGGTGTGGAGGCTCACACCGGGATCGACGCGAAGCCCGGTCTCTTGGAGCCGGATATCACCGCGCGCGACATAGATCGGGACCACGAGCGCAATCAGGGCGAGGGCGAGCGCGGCGGTCACCAGATTGAGCGATAGCTGGAGCGTCGGCAGCGTGAAGACGTAATAGGCGATGTCGCGCCCGAAGATCGGGTCGACCTCGCCGAACGGCGTGCGATAGACGTACTGCACCAACGTGCGCCACTCCGCCGCCGCGCCGAACGCGATGAGGGCTGCGCCGCCGAGCGAGACCGGGAGTGCGAGCATTTCGGCCAGGCGCACAAAGAACCGCTCGCGCATCTCGAGCCCCCCCTGCGCGAGCACGCGGACATCCTCGCGGACGCGTTCAATACCGCGCAATGCCACGCGCGCATTGGCATAGAGCACCGCGAACGCCATAGCACCCACCAGGAGTCCCAGGCTCCATTGGGCAACGATCTCGAGGAGGAAGACGCGCTCGAATCCGACTTCCCGGAACCAGAGCCAGTCGGTGAGCTGGACCGCGACGCCGCGCAGGAGGAGGAAGGCGGCGAAGATGAGCGCGAGCCAGATGAACGGCTGCGGACGCGAGGGACTCGTGGGGAGCGACTTTGGCATCAACGTATGCAGGAGGGGAGCGGAGCGTCCTAAGGCGTTCTTCGTCCCTTAACTCTGTGGTGCCGCGTACCAATACGCTATAGGCGAGCCCCACCGGACGATTTGTGGCGACGCGAGCCCCGACGGTACGATACGCCGCCAACTCCGATGCAGCTTCCCTGGCCCGCGTACCCAACAGCCGTCCAACTCTTCTCTGCCTCGCCGCTGTGGGCGGCCGCCTGGGGTGCGCTCGCTACAATCGACCGCCGCGATCGGTGTCCGGCGTAACGGCGATGCGGTAACTTTGCCGCGGGAGCCTCCGCTCCCGCCGCACCCCTGGCGGCATGAGGTGCCGGCGGTGAATGCGGGCATTAGGCCCTGACAGTCGCCATCTTTCGGTCTTCATCCTTCAGCCTTTATCGGATTTCATGACAAAAATCGGCGAAACCGCGTGGATTTGGCGCGACGGCCAGTTCGTGAAGTGGCACGATGCCAACGTCCATGTCCTCTCCCACTCCGTGCAGTTCGGCTCCGCCGTCTTCGAGGGCATTCGCTGCTACAAGACGCCTCAGGGACCGGCGATCTTCCGGCTCGACGCCCATCTCAAGCGAATGCTCAACTCGTGCAAGATCTATCGCATGGACCCGCCCTGGAGCGCCGCCCAGCTGACCGAGGCGCACATTGAGACCGTGCGGCGCAACAAGATCGAGTCCTGCTACCTCCGGCCAATGGTCATGCGGGGTTACGGCGCTGCCGGCATGGTGCCCCACGATAGTCCGATCGAGACGTTCGTTCCCTGTTGGCCCTGGGGCGCCTATCTCGGCGACGAGGCCCTCGAGAAGGGCGTCGATGCGTGCATCTCGACCTGGCACCGCGTGGCTCCAAATACAATCCCCACGGCCGCGAAGATCGCCGGTAACTACCTCAGCGGTCAGCTCATCAAGATGGAGGCGCTGCGCAATGGCTTCGACGAAGCGCTCGCACTCGGCCCAGACGGCATGCTCAGCGAGGGATCAGGGCAGAACATTTTCCTCGTAGATGGGGGTGTCCTCCTGACGCCGCCGATCGACGGTACCCTCCTGGCGGGCATCACCCGTGACACCGTGCTCAAGCTCGCACAGGAGGAAGGAATCCCGGTGCAGGTCGGGCCGCTCACGCGAGAGTCGCTCTACACCTGCGACGAGGTCTTCGTGTGCGGTACGGCAAGCGAGGTCACGCCGATCAGGAGCGTCGATCGCCTGCCGGTCGGTGATGGCACGGTTGGCCCCATCACTCGTCGGATCCAGCAGCGGTTCCTCGACATCGTGAACGGTCGCGAGCCGGACACGCACGGGTGGCTGACGTTGGTGTGAGGTGTGGCGTCGCTGGAACTTTTGGAACTCCATCGTCGGGGCATGGTACGATCTGGTTGACTGCCACCCCGGAGACCCCATGCCCCGTTCCACCGCCGCCGTTCTCCTCGCACTGACACTGGTCCGTGCGAGCACTGCGTTTGCGCTCCCAATATCGCGCGGAGCACAGGAGCCGACCGTCAGGGCGGAGTCCGTCCAGGACGCACCGCTCTACACCGTCGAGGAGCTCGACAATCTCCTCGCGCCGGTCGCGCTCTACCCCGACCCGATCCTCGCGCAGCTCCTCGTCGCGGCGACCTATCCGGATCAGATCGCGTTGGCCGCGCGCTACATCGCGACCTACGGCACCCTTGACATCGACGATCAGGCGTGGGACCTCAGCGTGAGATCGATTGCGCGCTATGCGCCCGTGCTGAACATGTTAGCCGAACGCCCCAACTGGGCGACCGCGCTCGGCGGCGCCTACGCGCTCCAGCCCGGCGACGTGATGGCGAGCGTACAGAGCCTGCGACAGATGGCGCGTCAGCAGGGAAATCTCGTCTCCACTGCGGAGCAGCGCGTCGAGGTCGAGCGCGAAACGATCCGCATCGTGCCGGCGCAGCCGACGGTTATCTATGTACCCGTCTATGACCCCCACGTGATCTATTATCGCCCCGTGGACTACTTCCATGTGCGGACCCCCTATTGGTCGTTCGGCCTCGGGTATCCGATCGGCAGCTGGCTCGCGTACGATCTCGACTGGTCGACGCGTGTGGTGTACTACCATGGCTGGAACAGCTATGGCCGCCGGCACAGCTGGTTCGACGTCTCGCGTCCGCACATCTCGTTCGGCGGCATCTATATCAGATCGCCCCGCACGGTGGTGGTGATCAATCGCAACATCGTGCACCGCCGCGTGTCGTATGACGGCTTCGACCGCTACAACATCGTGCATCGCCGGACCTCGTGGGATCGTCGGGATCTCCCCGGGCGAGGCAGTGTGGAACACGCTTCCACTCCGACCCGGCCAGACCGCTACGGAGTTCCCACCGGTCGCGGTGTCGGTGTGAACACGCCGAGCAGGGGTGACGCGGGACGCGGGATCGTGCCGCGCGCCGACAACGACTATCAGCGCCTCGGCAACGATGGTCAGCGTCGCGACAACGGTGCGGCTCGAGTGCCGCGTGCCAATGGCAGCACCGCCGCCGACCGGGTGAAGCCCGTGCGCGAAGGTGGGAACGGGCGTCCGACTCCCGAGCCTTCGAACACGCCGTCGCGGACCGCACCACGCCCGGAGCCGACGTACGAGCCACGCAACATTCCACGTACCAGCGGTCCACGGGAGAACGTGGAACGGTCGTCACCGCGGAACGAGCCGCGTGCGAGTCCGAGGACCGAAACGCGGAGCCTGCCGCGGGTCAGCGCCCCACGCGCGAGCAAACCGCGCAGTACACCCCGCAGCGAATCACGCCCCGCACGCAGCGCACCGGAGGAACCGCTCGCCGCGCGCCCCACCAGCGGAGGCGCGAAGCAACGGCACTAGCACTACTTCGCCGCGAGCCGGCGAATCTCCGCCGCCATCGCCCGCACACGAGCCGCGTCCGATGCTCCGGCCACGTCCTTGTCCACCTCGGCCGCCAGCGCCGTGAGCGTGCGACGGCGCGCCCGCCCGCTCTGCTGCTCCGCCGAGGTCAGCGCCTGATCGATCGAGGTGGAACGGTGCGCTGCGAGCCCCTGCCCACGCACCAGCTGGTCCAAGTACGACCGCACCACCGGGAAGGCTGCCGGCCACTCGAGCCGCGGCTGGCTCTGCGGATTGTACTGCACGAACCGCACGAGCTTGGCCGCGGCGATCTCGTTCGCCGAGAGCTGCTCGCTGGGCGTCAGTGCGATCACATCGAAGCCGCGATCGAGTTCCGACGAATACACAAAGCCATTCCAATAGTAGGCGCCCCACGAGCCGCCGATGGTGCCGCGGGCGCGACCGCCGGCCGGCGGCGTTTGCGCCGGAGGCGGGACCGGCACGTCTGCCGCGGCCGGCGACGGATCGATCGACCCGCGATCGAAGTATGCCACTTCAAACGGATGATCCGCATCGGTGAAGTCAATCACGTTGACGCCGCCCTGATACCAGCCCTGCGTCATCAGGTCACGTCCCGGCACGGGGATCAGGCCGCCGTTGTGCGAGACGCAGTTCTCCTGTGCGGTCTGCGCCGAAGGGATCTTGAAGTAGGCGTGCTGCGTAAACTGGCGATCGTCACCGATCGTGAGCGTGGTGTTGCCGCCCATCTGCATCATGCTCGACTTCTGGCACATCGGCGAGGTGCCGCCGCCCCATTCGTCGGTGAAGACGACCTTCTTGCCATCGTTGCTGAAGACCGCCGTGTGCCAGAGCGAGAAGTTGGTATCGGAGACGGCCGAGAGGCGCACCGGCTTCTCGGGGTTCGAGATGTCCACTAGCAGGCCATAGCTCCCGCAGGCACCGGCGAGCAGGTGCCGCTCCGGATAGACGGTGACGTCATGGCAGTTGCGCGGACCCGTCGGCGCCGGGGCGCGCGCCGGACGTCCCGCGGCACGCGGCGCCTGCTCGAGGCCGGTGAAAATGCGTGCGCCGGTCACTACCTCCGACCGCTCGGGATGCGCGAGTGGCACGCGGATCACGTCGAGGCGGAAGAGCGAGTTCGCCTCGTCGGCCGCATCGGTGCCGTTGGTGCAGCCCGCGAGCTCCGTGTTCGGCCTCGCTCCCTGGCTGCCCGAGACGTACAGATAGATGACGCCCTTTTTCTTCGGGTGCGGCACGATGGTGTGTGTGTGCGAGCCCTTGCAGGTCTGCACGTTCATGACGAGCCGCGGATGCGCCGGGTCCTTGACGTCGAAGATGCGCACCCCCGCCATATGATCCTTGGGGTCCTGCACCCCACCCTTGCCGCAGTCGTTACGATTGCCGTTCCCCTCGGCCGAGATGAAGAGGAGGTTGCCGTAGATGGAGGGATCGCCCTGCGACGTGATGCACTCCATCACCGAGACCACCTTCGGCTTGGCTGCGTCGCTCACGTCCCAGATGCTGAAGCCGGCAAAGTTGCCCTGATAGACGAAGTTGCCGCCGAACGCCAGGTCCGAGTTGACAAACGTCAGGCCGCGCGCGGTATCGAACTGCGCCGGCTTGCCTGAGAACGACACCAGCGACATCCCCTTGGTCGCGATGCCGGCGTCGAGTCGACCGGAGGCGAGCGCGTCGCGCGGGTCGGTGCCGGTGGGATAGGTCTGTGCCCCGGCGGTCGCCGGGGCGAGTACCAGAGCGAGCGATGCGGTGAGGGCGAGGATCCTGCGAAGATAGATCATGTGCGGCGAGGCTCCGGTCAGGGGTTACGAGAGGCTGTCGAGCATCTGCTGCATCAGACCGATCTCCGCGGTCTGTACGCTCACGACATCATTGGCGAACACCGAGATGTCCACGTCCTGGCCTGCGAGCGGCGTGGCGAAGAGTTCGGTCACCATCTGGAGGGCACCGACGTGATGCTGGATCATCAGCGTGAGGAAGATCCGGTCGAACGCCGGCCCCGTCGCCCCGTCGAGCTGGGCAATCTGCTCGGTGGTCAGCATTCCCGCCATCATCACTGTGTGGTAGGACCCAGTGTCCGGCGCCACCTGCCCGTTGGCACGGAGCCACTCCTGCATCTGCCTGATCTCAGTCGTTTGCGACTGATCGATCTTGATCGCGAATCGTTGCAGGCGCGGATTGGCGCCGCGCTCGGCGGCCAAGCGCGACATGAAGATCGCCTGCGCGTGGTGGGCGATCATGCCCTGCATGAAGCGGACGTCGGCGACGGTGTAGAGGGCGCCTTTGGGGATCGTGATCGGGAAGTCCATGCCGGCCATGGTGGACATGGTCGACATGTCATGCGCGGCGTAAGCGGCGTGTGCCGCCGGCGCTGCCGCCGCTGCCGCCGCTGCCGCCGCTGCCGTCGTCGCAGGCGGCGACCCGGTCGAGGCGCAGCCGAGAGCGAGGGAGGCGCAGAGGACCGTCGCGGTGCTGCGGTGCGACGGGATTAGGGAGCTGCGCTGCATCATGTGGGGGGGGGCTAGGTGGGGACAGGCTACGCGACCCGTCCGAGGCGGGGACGACCAGCTTACGCTGGAGCCGCCGCGGGTGTTGCGCCACCCTTTCATAGACCGTAGCGGCGCTGACCAGGTGGATTCGCGAGCTACTGACTCCCCTGGAGTCGTTGGCGATTTCGGTCGCCGCCCAACCGCTACCCCGGCGCGATGATTTCGCAGGATCGCTTCCCACGCCTGCGACTGGACACGATGAAGTTCGGTGCACGAGTTGCTCTGATTAGCCACCCTCCTCGTCCCTACCGCCGGCGGTGAGCTTGGCATGAGGCTCATCCCGACGGGGCCCGCCAAGCCGGATCTGTGGGTCGAGGAGGACTGCCCGAGCGTGGTCGTCTGCAACCGTGGCCTGCGACGCGTTCCCTACAACCGGAAGAACCATACGTACTTTGCCACGAGCCCGCCACGCAGCGGCCGGTCCCACCGGATTCCGCGGTCGAACCCGGTCGGCCAGATGTTGTTCCAGACGACGTAGAGATCACTCCCCGGCGACGCCGTCCATCGCAGGCGCGCATTGACCGCGGCACGGTCGGACTGGTCGTCGAACTGTAGGAATGCGGTCGCGGTCAGTCGCGGCGACGCCGCGTAGTCGCCGCGAAAGCGCAGGGTGTTGACCGCGAAGTCGCCCCCGGGGAGCTGCACCTCGTTGTGCGACCAGTCGAGCGTCAACTCCACATGCGGCTGCAACCGCAGTCGCCCGGACGCCGTGAGATCCGTACGGTGTCCGTCGTAGAACTCGCCGGTGCTCACCGATGATCCCAACGTCCAACGCCGGATGATCGAGCCAGAGTACAGAAGCTCCACTCGATTCCACGCGTACCCCCCCGACGGGATGACCACGCTCGGGGTGACGTCGAAGTCGGCCGCCGGGTTGTCAAACTTGCGCTGCACATTGAACTCGATTCGGTCACCCGACTGGAACTGTGCGCCGAGCGGCTTGATTTTGAAGCTCGCGTTGTCCAACTCCCCACCAATCGCGCGGATCATGTCGTAGTCGAGCAGAGAGAACTCCCAACGGCGGATGATCGATTTCCCCTTGGGGCGTGGCGTGATACTGAACTGGCCGGCGAGCCGGTTGATACCGCGCTGCGACACAAAGCCGAGCGCCGGATCGTAGCCCGCCTCAATCCGATCAAATCGCGCGACAATGTCGGCGTGATCGTTGGGGTAGTCGACCATGAGGCGATAGTGCGCTCCCGACGCCCCCCCGACGCTGTCTCGGCTGAAGGCCGCGTTCCCCATCACCACCAGGTTGTCGCGCTCACGAATGATGAACGGCAACTCAAAGTCGACGCCACCGGAGACTGCGCCCGGTCGCGCCGCGCGATCACTGAGCGTCCCCATCGCACCGACGAACCCGCGACTGAGGACGTCGTGACGAACGCGCGCGACGAGATTCGTCGCCTCCTCCCCGTCGCCGGTCCGTACGGCGAGCAGTCCGACCTGGTTGCTCCCCACGCGCCCCTGCATGCGCGCGCCAAACGGAATCGCCACCGGCACGCCCCCGCTGCCGAGCCCGATGCGACGAGAGTAGAAGAGTTGTGTCTCCCGCGGGCGCCCGAACGAGAAGATCGACGAGCCTTCGGTGAAGAAGGGCCGTTGCTCAGGGAAGAAGAGGGGAAAGCGCGTGAGATTCACGACCTGGCGATCGACCTCGGCCTGCGCGAAATCCGGCAGGACCGTGAGGTCTGCTGTCAGCGTGTTCGTGACCGGCACCTTCACGTCGAGCCCGGTCGCGAAGCGGCTCGCCGGCGCAGCACCGAGCGTCTCGACGCCACTGGCGTCGAAGGTCCGCTCGCGAATCGTGCCCTCGCGCAGCAGGAACGGGCGCAGCTCAGCGCGCGCGCGGGGGGGCAACTCGGGGAAGCCGACGACCGTGCCTTCCTCCTCGAGAAAGCGATACCCCTGCCCACGCTTCCAGGCGCGCCACAGGACTTCCTCGTTGGTGCGCGGCAGGAAGCGTCGAAAGTTCATCCCCATCGCCGAGACGTCCTGCGGGTAGCGCAGCGTCGCCCAGGGAATGAGCATCTCGGCCGTCCACGCATCGGCCTGCACCGCCGTGCGCGCGTCCCAGATGCCGTCCCACTCTTCGTTGCCGATCTCGAAGTTGATGTGCTCGCCGTCCCAGAGCGATCCGTTGGAGTTCGTCCGGAAATAGAAGGCGCTGCGCTTGTCGCTCAGGCCGTCGATCATCAGGCTCACATAGTCGTCGGACCGCAGCTCGGCGTCGCGACGCAGCTGCGAGCGCAGTCGCTTCTCGACGTTCCGATCATAGTTCCACCAGCCGATGGCGAGGCCCGCGGGCGTCGCGAGCAGCCGCACCACGGTGCGCTCGCTCGGCGTGCCGCCCTCGGTCGGTTCTTTGGTCTTGAAGTCCGTAATCGAGTCGGCGCGCGCCCAGTCGCTCTCGTCGAGATTGCCGTCGAGGCGAATGGTGGCGCTCGTAGCATAAACGCGCGGCGCGGAGGTCGTCGGTGCCTGACCGACGAGGGTCGACGGCACGGTGGCAAGGACAGCGAAAATGAGCAGATGAGGGCGCAGTTGCATAGAAACATAAACGCCCGCCCGACGCGCTTCGTTGGCGCGGCGAGCGTGGCCTGGATTCGCGCTCCCGGTGCGCGCTGCGCTGTCGCGCTGCGCGAGCGATTACATCTTCGGCTTCCCTGACCGCAGATACTCGGCGGCGGCATTCGCCATGAGCCGGACGCCAATCTCGAGCGCGGCGTCGTCAGCTTGGAAGAGCGGCGAGTGGTTCGACGGTGCCGTGCGCCAGTCGATCGCCGTCGGCGTAACGCCAAGGCCGAACATCACGCCCGGCACCTTCTCCTGGAAACGCGAGAAATCTTCGGCTGGCATCGACGGTTCGGCGATACCGACGTTCTGAGTGCCGACGGTGCGGCGCAGTACGGGCCCCAGAAACTCCGCGAGTGCGATGTCATTGACGGTGACCGGATAGCCCGGCGTGACCGTGACCTCGGCCGTCGCACCCGAGGCGGCGGCGATATTCTCCGCCGTGCGCTTCACTTTCGCGTGCACCTCGGTGCGCATCGTCGGGCTCAGCGCGCGGATTGTGCCAATCATCACCGCCGTGTCGGGGATGATGTTCTCGCGCAAGCCGCCGTGGAACGCACCGACCGTCACGACGAGCGGCGCCGAGGCGAGATCGACCTGTCGGCTCACGATCGTCTGCAGCCCGAGCAGGATCTGCGCACCGACCACGAGGGGATCGACCCCGCTGGCGGGCATCGCGCCATGCGTCTGCTTGCCGCGGACGACGATCCGGAAGTTGTCGGTGCTCGCTTGCACCGGGCCGCCGCGATATTCGACGGACCCGAGCGCGCCGGGGCCCACGTGCAGCGCGAAGATCGCGTCGACCGCAGGATTCGTGAGCACACCGTCGCGAATCATCGGGCCGGCGCCACCGACGGGTGAGCCCTCCTCCGCGGGTTGGAAAACAAACTTCACCGTCCCCTGGAGCTGCGCGCGCATGCCGGCGAGCACTTCGGCGGTGCCCATCAGGATCGCGACGTGCATGTCGTGACCACAGGCGTGCATCACGCCGGTCTCGACCCCATTGTAGGTGGTGCGCTTGGTCGACTTAAAGGTCAGCTCCACCAGTTCGGTGACCGGGAGCGCATCCATGTCAGCGCGCAGCGCGACGACCGGACCAGGACGGCCGCCCTTGAGCACGCCGACGACGCCGTTGCCGCCCACGCCCGTCTGGACCTCGATCCCGAGCGCGCGCAGCTGCGCAGCGACGAG
This sequence comes from Gemmatimonas phototrophica, assembly GCA_945869195.1. Taxonomy (GTDB): domain Bacteria; phylum Gemmatimonadota; class Gemmatimonadetes; order Gemmatimonadales; family Gemmatimonadaceae; genus Pseudogemmatithrix. The sequence continues at coordinate 71,212 of CAMBNV010000008.1, forward strand.
CGCCGCCGTTCGCGTCTCCTGGAACGAGAGCTCGGGGTTCTGATGGATATCGTGTCGCCAGTCGATCACTCGGGGCGCGATCTCTTTCGCGCGGCGATCGATCTCGGCCACGAGCGGATCCTGGCGTTGGGCAGCGAGGGCCGAAGGAAGGAGCCCCAGGAGTGAGACGAATCGCAGGGAACGGAGCATGAACGGGCCTGGTTAAAGGAGTATTTGCAATTTGCGCCGCGGTACGGCTTCCGGCCAATTTGATGGGCGCCGGGCAACTCCCGGTGCTCATCATTCTCCAGGAATCTCATGCCCATGACGATCACAAGCACCGCGCGGCGCGGCGCGGCGGTCACCCTAGTCCTGACGATCGCGTCGTTCACCGCGCCGGCCGGGACCCAGCTCGCGGCCCAAGTCGCGGCTCAAGTGGCCTCGCCGGACGTCCAGCGCTCTCAGGTGCACGACTTCAAGATTGTCACCGTCGTCGACGGACTCGTGAGCCCGTGGGGATTTGCCTTCGTCTCAGGCGGAGACATCCTCGTCACCGAGCGCGGCGGCACGCTCCGGCTCATTCGCGGCGGCACGCTCCGGCCCGAGCCGGTCGCGGGCGTGCCCGTCGTGCGCGCCTCCGGACAGGGGGGGCTACTCGATATCGTGACGCACCCGAAGTTCCCCGAGAACAAGCTCGTCTACATCAGCTACTCTAAGCCGAACGCCGATGGCACGCAGGGGACCACGGCGGTGATTCGCGCGCGTTGGGAGAACGATCGCCTCAATAACGTGCAGGAGATCTTCGAAGCAAAAGTCTGGTCCACCGGCCGTGGTCACTACGGTTCGCGCCTCGCATTCGACCGAGATGGCTTCCTCTTTATCACGCTCGGTGACCGTCAGGTCCCGCCGACCGGTGACCTTGAGCATCATCCGGCGCAGGATCTCACGACGCACCACGGCAAGACGATCCGACTGAAGGACGACGGCTCGGTGCCAGCAGACAATCCGTTCGTGAAGACCCCGGGCGCACTGCCGGAAATCTGGAGCTACGGTCACCGGAACATGCAGGGCATCGCGATCCATCCGGTGACGAATCAGGTCTGGACCATCGAGCACGGCCCCCAGGGCGGCGACGAGCTCAACCTCGACGAGGCAAGCAAGAACTACGGCTGGCCGGTCATCGGCTTCGGCGTGAACTACCGCTCCGGCACCCAGATCCACACGGGCACGACGCGCGAAGGCATGACCCAACCGATCAACGTCTGGGTCCCGTCGATCGCGGTGCAGAACATCGTCATCTACACCGGCGACAAGTTTCCCGAGTGGAAGGGAAGTTTCTTCGTCGGTGGCCTCGTGGGCGAGCGGCTCGTGCGGCTCACGCTCGACGGCACGACGGTCAAGAACGTCGAGAACATGCTGCAGAGTCGTGGCCGCATCCGAGGGCTACGGCAGGGGCCAGACGGATACCTGTACCTCGCCTACGAGGACCTCGCGGGAGGTCCGTCAAAACTTGTCCGGCTCGAGCCGCTCCGGCGTTCGTAAAACGTAAGACGCGCGGAGGACTCCTTTACCGCGCGTCCACCAGCAGGACGGCGTTGAGCAGCACGTTGACACCGTTCACGACATCCTCCCCCTTGGTGAACTCCCGGGGGGAGTGACTGATCCCCCCCACGCTCGGCACGAAGATCATCCCCATCGGGCAGATGTGGGACATCTCCTGTGCGTCGTGCCCCGCACCGCTCGGCATCCGTTGATGCGAGAGCCGGAGTTGGGACGCACTGGCCTCCACCGCCTCCATCATTGCCGCGTCGGCGATCGCCGGAGTGCTGCGCGTGGACTCACGGAACGAGAAGGTCGTCCCGCTCGCCGCGCCGATCTCGCTGCCGACCCGCCTGAAGCGGTCGGCGAACCGCTCCAGTTTCACGGCATCAAGATCGCGCAGGTCGAGCGTGAGTTCCACACGGCCCGCGATGACGTTCCGCGTATTCGGCGTGGGGACCACGCGTCCAACGGTGGCCACCTGCCGACCTGGCTCGCTGCGGATTGCATCATTGACCGCCACGGTGAACCGCGCCCCTGCAAGCACCGCGTCACGCCGCTCGTCCATTGGGGTCGCCCCCGCATGGTTCGCGAATCCTTCGATGGTGACCTCGAAGAATCGCAATCCACAGATCCCCTGCACCACACCCACCTGGAGACCGGCCTTTTCGAGGAGCCCGCTCTGCTCGATATGCAACTCGAGATAGCACTCGGCACTCCCAGGGGCGCGCGCCTCGCGCTCGAGCGCGGCGACGTTCCCGCCCACGAGTCCGATGCCTTCGCGGATGGTCTTGCCCGAGCGAGCCACGGTGTCGATGTCCACTGCCTTGAAGTCACCTACGGCGAGCTTGCTCCCGATGACACCGCCTTCTTCGTTCGACCAGACCACCACTTCAAGCGGATGCCGCAGCCGCCTGCCCTGTTCACCCAAGGTGCGTGCGACCTCGAGCGCGCCGAACGACCCCAGCGGACCGTCGAAGTTGCCGCCGTCGGTGACCGAGTCGATGTGCGAACCGATCACGATCGGTCTGAGTGTGCGATCCGTGCCTTCGACCCGCCCGATGAGGTTGCCCGCGGCATCGATGCGCGGCGTAAGCCCGGCCTGTCTGAAGAGATCGAGGGTGAAGGCTCGCCCGGCGAGATCGTGCTCCGAGTAGGCCACCCGATTGATCCCGCCCGCGGTGCGCCCGATCTGGTCGAAAAGTGCGAGCCAGCGGTTGACGCGCGCGCCGTCGGCGCGCGCCGGGGCGGGTGGCCTGGCACGTGACCAGGCAAGTAACGGGGCGACACGGATCAGCGGGCCGGCACCGAGCGGCACGGCGGCTATGGCTGCGGCCTGACCGAGGAAATCGCGTCGCTTCATCTCATTCGCCTCACTGTTTCGAGTGATCGTGCCAATCAGCGCTTCGCTCGGGAATGCTACCGGACGAGCAACACGCTCGCCATCTTCCACGCCGTCTGCCGCAACGCGACCGTGGTCACCCGACCGCGTTGGTCACATCCTTCCGCCGTTCGACCCTGAGCGCACCGCCCAATGCCCTCCTCTTTCCCGCTTCCGTTCCGTCCGCGCCATCTGCTCGTTGGAGCCGCAGCGCACGAGGAGATTATCGCCTGGATCCGGTCCCGCCGTCCTGACCTCGAGTTCCGCGGCGCGCTGCCTGCCGACGTCACAGGCGATGATCTGACGTGGGCCGAGGCCTACATCGGATTCAGGCGCCCGCTCGCCGCCGTGACCATGGGCAATGTCCGCTGGGTGCACTGCACCGGCGCCGGCGTCGATGCCTGGCTCGCCGACGGATGGCTCGATCCCACGATCCTCCTGACCCGCTCGACCGAGTCGTTCGGCCCGAGGATCGCCGAGTGGGCGCTCGCGCGCGTGCTCGCGTTCCAACAGCAGTTGCACGCGCTCGCGGAGGAGCAACACGCCGCGCGATGGGCGCCGCGCGACCTGACTCCGCTTGCCGGCACGCGCGCCCTCGTGGTCGGAACGGGCCACATCGGCCGCGCGGTCGGCCAGGCGCTCGCCGCACTTGGCGTGACGGTCACTGGCGTGTCGCGGAGTGGAGCCAGCGTTGGCGCGCCCTTCAGCGCCGTGTATCCCGTGAGTGCACTTCCCTCACTCGTGGGAGAGACTGACTGGATCGTGCTCGTGATCCCATCGACAATGGAGTCGAAGCACCTCTTCTCACGCGAACTACTCTCGCGGTGCCGCGGAGCCGTGCTCCTGAACGCGGGACGCGGCGCGGTGCTCGACGAGGCAGCGCTTGTCGACGCTCTCGACCAGGGATGGCTGCGCGGTGCCGCGCTCGACGTTTTCGAAAGAGAACCGTTGCCGGAGAACTCGCCTCTCTGGACCAACCCGAGAGTGATGATCTCGCCCCACATGTCGGGCCCCACGACCGTCGAGGGAGCGGGTGCCGGCTTTGTCGAGTGTCTCGAGGCGCTACAGGGCGGCGTGGTGCCAAAGTGGCGGGTGGATCGTAGCACCGGATACTGAGCCGGGTACTGAACCGGGTGCCAGGCGCGGTGCCTACCTCACGAAGAACCCGATGAAGAACTGACAGAAAATCGCCCCGACGACCGTCATCGACAGCCCCCAGAGCAGCAGGCTCCGGAACAGCTTCGCTGGGTCGTGCCCCGCCGGTAGCGCCGCGATGCAGAGCGCGCCGAGTGTGGAGAGTGGCGACACGTCGACGATGGCGGCCCCCACGTTGATGCTGAGTGCGACCTCTAGCGGATTCCCTCCGCCGAGCCGCGCGACGAGCCCGGGCACCATTGGCAGGAAGGTCGGGTAGACCACGGCCGAGGTCGAACTGTAGGTGGAGATCGTCCCCGTAATGAACGCGATCAGGCCATTCACGCTGGCCGGTGAGGCGACTCGCGCCAAGAGGTCCGTGAAGAGCACCATGCCGCCGGTGCCGTCAAGCACGCCAATCAGCACACTCACACCGCAGACCATCACGAGCACCGACCAGGGGACCGCCTTGAGCATCGCCGCGTCGTCGGCGGTGCGCGCGAGGACGAGCACGGCCGCCGCCGCAAAGGCGGCAAGGCCGAGGTTCACCCGGAACACCACCACGGCGATAATCCAGAGTGCGCCCACGGCGAACGTCAGCCGGTGCGCACGCGTGAGTGGTTGGAGCGATTCCTGCTCGAGCCTCGCGTCATCGCGAAAGAGCTTGGGACCGCCGAAGAGCGCCCAGGCGATCAGCGCGGCCAACGCGTGCGCGGTGAAGTTGGCGGCCCACACCCGCCACTCATGGCCCCCAAGTCCCGCCTTGCCCATCGCCGAACTCACAATCACTCCCACGGAGCTGAACGGCGAGAGATTCCCCGCATTGGCCCCGTTACCGATCATCAGGGCCGTGAGCAGCACGGGCACGTCCGCTCGCAAACCGGCCGCCATCGCGAGCGGAGCCAGGAGCGCGAGCGTGGCGATCGCCCCCGGGCCCATGGTGCTGATGCCGCAGGCGAGCGCGAAGAACAAGAGCGGAAGCAGCGCCACGCGCCCCGCCGTCACCGCGAGTGATCGTTGCGTGAGCACCGCCATCGTCCCGTTCGCCTGCGCGACGCCAAAGAGCAGCGTCACCCCAAGCAGCGTGAGAAAGAGCGACGACGGGAAGGTCGCCATCATCGTGTCCGCCCTCCACCCGGCCGCATAGACCGCAATCGGCCACGCGAGTGCCACCGCGAGCACACCGACATTGAGCCGCGTGCCGAAGCTCGCGACAATCACCACACCGATCGCGATGAGCGAGAGGACGGCCGGACTCATGTGCGCATCGCCGCGAGCAGGTGTTTCTGCACCTTGCCGAGGGCGGTGCGCGGGAGCGCCGTGACCCGAACCCACCCACGCGGCACCTTGAATGACGCGAGCGCAGCGCGCACCGCGGATTCAATTGCGGCCAGGTTAACCCCGTCATCGCAGACCAGATACGCGACCGGCATCTCTCCGCGCACCGGATCGCTCTCCCCCGTGACCGCAGCCTCCCGCACCCCAGGGAGCGTGAGCAGAAACTCCTCGATCTCGCGTGGATAAATATTGAACCCGCCTGAGATGATCAGATCGCTACGGCGTCCCTGCAGCGTGATGTAGCCATCCGCCGACCGCGTACCGATGTCGCCCGTGCGGAACCAGCCGTCCTGGAATGCCTGCGCGGTTGCCTCCGGCCAACGCCAGTAGCCGGCGCAGACATTTGGTCCCTGCACCCAGAGCTCGCCGATCGCGTCGTCGCCAACCGGGAGACCGGTCTCGTCACGAATCTCGAGCGCGACCAGCGGCAGTGGCAGTCCCACCGTGCCGGCGCGCCGCTCGCCGACGAGTGGATTGCTCACGTTCATGAGTGTCTCGGTCATGCCGTAGCGTTCGAGGATCACATGCGCGTAGCGCTCCCGGAATGCTTCCAGCACCTGCGACGGCAGCGGAGCCGAACCCGAGACAAAGAGCCGCGTGCGTGCGCCGATCTCCCGCGCGCGGACCGGATCGGCCTCGAGGAGCCGGACGTACATCGTCGGCACGCCAAAGAAGAGCGTCGGGTGGTAGGCGTCGAACCAATCGAGAACGAGGTCACGGTCAAACCGCTCCACGAGCCGCATATGACACCCGCTCGCCAGCCAGCACTGCACGCCATTGCCGAGTCCGTGCACGTGGAAGAGCGGGAGCGCGGCGAGGTACCGGTCGGTGCTCGTGATCCCCCACGCGCTCACCAGTGCGAGCGCGTTCGCGACGAAGTTGCCGTGTGTGAGGATTGCGCCCTTGGCGACCCCCGTGGTACCTGAGGTGTAGACGAGCGCGGCCGGCGTATTGGCGTCGCAGCGGAGGCGCGTGACGGGCATCGTCGCGGACTCTCGTCCCTGCTCCAAACCCTCGACATCCCAGATCGTCGTGCCGGCCGGAAAGTCAGAGGCACGGTCCGCGGTCGTCACGACCGCGCTGGGCTTCGAGTCGCCGACGATGTGACCAATCTCGCGGCCCTTGTAGAGGACGTTGATCGGCACGACGATTACGCCGAGCTTCACCGCGGCGAGCCAGATGTCGATGACCGCCAGTCGATTGGGAAGACAGAATGCGATGCGGTCGCCGCGCACGAGTCCGCGCGACGAGAGGAGGTGCGCGAGGTGGTCGCTGCGCGCGTCGAGTTCGCCGAAGGTGAGCGAGCGCGTGCCGCCTGCCGGCACGTCAATCTCCAGGGCCGTGGTGTCGCGACGGCCGCGGAGCGAAAGGTCGTACAGGTCGAGGAGGGACATTCGGCGGGGAAGGTACAGTGTGCGAGCGGGCGCCGTCCATCGGCGCGCTCCGCTACCGGCGCGGGTGATCCGCGTGCAGCGTCGCAACCACCGCATCGAAAAACAGGTCGTCGTTCACGACCGCACCGCCCGATGGCGCTGGCTGCGCGCTCCAGACCACGATCACGACCCGCTCGACGGGGTTCACATAGATGAACTGCCCGTGGATGCCGACGGCGCTGAACGCAGCATCTCGGCGTGCCGCAGCGGTGGTCGCCGTCCACCAGAGGTAGCCGTAGTCGAGCGCCCGTCCGTTGCGGAGGACCTTCGGCGACGTCGCCTCGCGCACCCAGCCCGTGGGCAGGATCGTATCGCGGCCAACGATTCCGTCCGCCATGACGAAGAGTCCGAAGCGGCCATAGTCGCGGAGCGTCGCACTGATCCCGCTCCCGCCGATCTCAAGGCCGTCGGGCGATGCCAGCCACCACTTCGCCTCGGCCTCCATCCCGGCGGGCACCCAGATCTTCTCCGAGAGGTACGCGGCGAGCGGCTTCCCCACCGCGCCGCGCAGGAGCTCCGCCGCCACCTGCGTCTCGCCCGTGCTGTAGGTGTTGACGATCCCTGGCTCGGTGGCACGCGCGAGACTCTTGAGCACCGTCAGTGCCGCGCCCGGCACCTGCGAGATCTGTGCCTCGAGCAGTCGCCGGCGGTCGGACTGGGGATCCGTATACGTCTCCGTCCAGCGCACGCCGGACGACATCATGAGGACGTCGCGGACCGAGACACCGTCGTACGCGCTTCCCGTGAGCGCCGGGACATAGCGCGTGACCGGGTCGTTGATGTTGGCGATTCTTCCCTCGCGTATGGCCGCGCCGATCAGCGTCGAGGTCACGGACTTCGCAATCGACATCGACATCCAACGCGTGCGCGCCGTGTTTCCGAAGCGATACCGTTCGAGGGCGATCCGGCCGTCCTTCAGGACTAGCATCGCCGCGACGCGATTCAGTTCGACGTAGCGGTTAAGATCGTAGATCGAATCGCCATCGGTGAACCGAAAGTCGCCGAGTGCGCGCTCGGCGCGGAGAAGCGGCCGCGGTGTGGCCGATGGTGCGATCGCCCGCGTGGGGAAGAGCCGATCGATGTTGCGGAAGGTGTTCTGGGCGAGCTCGGGCGTTAGCGCGCCATCGTAGCTCTGCCGGACCGTACCAATCGGCTCGGTCGCGTGCGGATACGCGTCCGGGAGGGAAGGCGTCGCGGCGCACGCGGTGCAGGCGATGACCACTAGGGCTCGGCAAACAGTCTGACGGTCGAGGCGCGGCAAGCGGGGGCCCTCAGGATGGTTCAGCAGTACACCGCGCACCGCTCCCTGCTCGGCGCTGGCTAGAAGGGACAAAGCTGCGACCCGTGTCGCGCCAGCCGCAAGGAGCCCCGCCAAGCGACAGCCGCTGCGCACCGATCGCAGTTCCATCGCGGCGGCCACGGACGCAACTTCAGGGATGACGATCCAAGGCCAAACGTCTCGATTCGAGCTGTCCGTCCCCGTGACCCCCGAGGACTTCGACGAACTCGGCCACGTCAACAACGTGGTCTATCTCCGCTGGGCACAGGACGTCGCGATCGCACACTGGCAGTCAGCGGCAACGCCCGCGCAACGCGAGCTGCTTGCCTGGGTCGCTCACCGCCACGAGATCGACTACAAGGCACCGGCGCTCCCAGGCGATGCGATTATCGCCTCCACCTGGGTGGGCAATGCTGAGGCGGTGCGATTTGAGCGATTCGTCGAGATCCTGCGCGAGCGCGATCGGCAGGTGCTCGCCACGGCGCGTACCGTCTGGGTACCGATCGCGCGCGCCACGGGACGTGTCACGCGGGTGAGCGACGATGTGCGCCGCGTCTTCGCGCGCGACTGACGGCCAGCTCAGGGGTCCGTGCCGAGCCCCGCGCAATAGGCCGCGATCTGCCCCTGCGCGCCGGGGCGTGTGTACACGTCCGGCTTCTGTGAAATGATGACTCCCGCAATCTGGTCCGCGACCGCCTCGACCTCCTGCCCGCCTGGGAGCTTCCGCGAGTCGGGCCCGCCGTGCGCTGCATTCTTCCCGAAGTCCGTGTAGACCACGCCCGGCGAGACGAGCGAGATGGCGATTCCCGGATCGCTCTCCCGAAGCTCGGCGCGAAATCCCTCGGTGAGCGCATTCAGGTAGTGCTTCGCCGCGCTGTACGCCGTGCGCGTGATCGCGACCGGCATGCGCCCGAGCATCGACGAGATGTTGATGAAATGGCCAGCGCCCTGCGCGCGGAATACCGGCAGCGTCTCCTGCATGGCGAAGAGCACCGACTTCACGTTCACACCCATCATCTCGTCGATGTCCTGGTCGGTGAGCTGCGTTGGCAGGCGGCTGATCCCCTGCCCCGCATTGTTCACCCAGACGTCGACGCGCCCGTGTGCGGCCACGGCTTCGGCGACGGCGCGACGCACGTCGGTGCGCACGGTCACGTCAGCGACAATCACGGTGGCCAGTCCACCACAGCGCGCCGCCACGGCGTGAAGTGCCTCGCGGCGGCGCGCGACGAGCACCGGCTTCGCCCCGTCGCGCGCGATGCGTTCCGCGAGCGCGGCCCCAATTCCTGAGCTGCCGCCGGTGATGACGACGATCTTGTTCATGAGCGCGGTCACTCGCGCACCTCGGCCCGCTGGCGCGTCGTGATCAGCAGGAGCAGGCTCGCGACGAGAAAGTAGAAGACGAGGATCGCGGCCGCGTTGCGCGTGGCCGCCGCGATTCCGATTGTGTTCGCGTCCACGAAGAAGTACGGATACTTCCCTGTCATCGCACCGCGCAGCATCAGGTAGACAAAGTAGGCGGCCGGGTAGATTCCAAACGCGGGCACATCGGCGAGCCGCAGCCCTGACTTGGGCGCGTGGAGCACCCAGTCGAGCGCGAAGCACGTCGGCACGAGGTAGTGCAGCCCAAGGTCCAGGACGTACTCCACCCCCACGGGATTGTTGATCGCGCGGAGCAGGAAGTGGTAGGCGAGCCCGACGACGACGATTGCCACCGCCGTCATCGCGCGCACGCGAGGGCGTGCGAGCCAGCGGCCGACCAGACTCGCCGGCGAGATCATCGGCACCGTGAGCACGAGCGCGACCAGCAGGTTCGTGAGGACCGTGAAGTAGCTGAAGTAGTCGGCGAGACCGGTCAGGAGCGAGTCGCCCCGCGCGAGTGAGTGCACAACTGAATAGACCATCTGCACGAGGACGGCAGTCCAGGCGATCGCCGCAGTGGTGGGGGCGAGGAAACGCTTCATTCGGTTCATGGGGGGAAGTGGACGCTCAATCTACGCGAAACGAAAGGCGGGCCGCCCCCATCGGGCGGCCCGCCTCAGATCAACAGTCCGGTGCGTTTTTCCGACGCCTCAGCCGCACTCGCTGAACCCGCACACATGACACTTCACGCACCCTTCAGCGAACTCCAGTTGCGAGCCGCAGTCGGGGCAGGTCCCGATGAACGCATCCCCACCGCTCATGGCGTCAAACTGCATCTGCGCGCCACCCTGCGTCACCACTGGCAACGACACCTGCACCGGCGACGCCGGGAGCGCCGTGGGGATCGCCAGCAGCTCCTGCTGCACACCCTGCTTCGTCCGCATCCAATCTTCGAGTGCAAGCCCGATCGCATCAGGCACCGAGAGCACCTTGTTCGGGCCCAGACCCACCGCGCGATCCGAGGAGATTCCGCGCAGCTGGCGGTGCACCTGGGGGAGCGAGATGCCCGACCGCAGTGCAAGCGAGATCATTCGCCCCATCGCCTCCGCATCGGCCATCGCGGAGCCGCCCGCCTTGCCGAGATTGATGAACACCTCGAACGGCTGCCCCTTATCGTCTTCCGTGATGTGCACGAACATGACGCCGAGCGGCGTCTCCTTTCGGATCGCCATCGAGCGAAGGATGTCCGGGCGCGAGCGCTTCTGGCGACGCTGCAGATTTTCCGCCTCGGCGTCGAATAGGAGCTTCTTCAGGCGGTCATTCTCGCTCGTGACCTCGGCCAGGAGGCCGTGGAGCTCGCCGTTCTCACGCTTGAGTGCGGGATCTTCCTTCGCTCCGTCACGCTTGGCGGCGGCGTCGGCGGTGGCGCCGGTCGAGAGCACCTGTCCGTCGCGCGATCCGTCACGATAGACCGTGACGCCCTTGCACTTCATCTCGTAGGCGAGCTGGTAGATGGCGTGGACGTCGGCCTTCGTCGCTGCATGCGAGAAGTTGGTCGTCTTGCTGATCGCCGAGTCGCAGTGCTCCTGGAAGGCCGCCTGCATACGGATGTGCCATTCAGGCGAGATGTTGTTCGCGGTGGCGAACACCTGCTGCCACTTCACCGGCACCTCGGGGTGCACCACCGAGCCGGTCTTGGCGATCCGCTCCACGAGCGCATCGGAGTACCAGCCTTCGGTCTTGGCGATCGCGACAAAGTCCTCATTCACATCCGGCATCATGACGCCGGCCTGATTGCGCATGAATGCAACCGCGAAGAGCGGCTCGAGGCCCGAGGAGCAGCCGGCGATGATCGAGATCGTGCCGGTCGGCGCGACCGTGGTGACGTTGCAGTTGCGGAGCTTCTGTTCGGGGCGGATACGCTGGCCGGATTCGTCACGCGCGCAGGTCGCGTCCGGCCCAAAAATCGACTGCGCCCACTCCGGAAACGGCCCGCGCTGGTCGGCGAGGCGTACCGACTCCTTCTTGCCCTCAACGTCGAGGTGCTTCATGACCTTCTTGCCGAACGCCACGCCCTCGGCGCTGTCGTACTTGATGCCAAGACGGATGAGCGCGTCGGCGAAACCCATGACGCCGAGGCCGATCCGGCGAATCCGCTTCGCCAGCGCGTCAATCTCGGGGAGCGGGTACTTGTTCGCGTCGATGATGTTGTCGAGCATCCGCGTCGACAGATGGATGTCGGTCGCAAAGGCCGCCCAATCCATCTTGCCGTCGACGACGTAGAAGCCGACGTTGATCGACCCGAGGTTGCAGACATCGTAGGCGAGCAGCGGCTGCTCGCCGCACGGGTTGGTCGCCTCGTAGGGGCCGAGGTGCGGGACCGGGTTGTACTTATTCGCCTCGTCGATGAAGAAGACGCCGGGCTCACCAGTGCGCCACGCGCCGTCGATCATCTTGTCCCAGACTTCCTTCGCGTCCATCTGCCCGACGACCTTCTTGGAGATCGGATCGATCAGATCGTAGGAAGCGCCCGCCTTGAGCGCCTCCATGTACTTGGCGGTGATCGCGACCGAGATGTTGAAGTTCGTGATCTTGGTGAGGTCTTCCTTGCACCGGATGAACTCCATCACGTCGGGATGGTCAACGCGCAGGATGCCCATGTTGGCGCCGCGCCGCGTGCCGCCCTGCTTCACCGCGTTGGTTGACGCGTCATAGAGCTCCATAAACGAGATCGGGCCGCTCGCCACGCCGGTCGTCGAACGCACCATCGAGCCGCGCCCGCGCAGACGCGAAAACGAGAAGCCCGTGCCGCCACCACTCTGGTGAATGAGCGCCATCGACCGGAGCGTATCGTAGATGCCGCTGTGGCCGTTGCTGAGGGCGTCGTCAACCGGCAGCACGAAACAGGCCGAGAGCTGGCCGAGTGGCCGCCCGGCGTTCATGAGGGTCGGCGAGTTCGGCTCGAACCGGCGCTGCGTCATCAGCTCATAGAACTGGTGCGCGATCGCCTCGACCTGCTTCTCGGTCGCCCCATAGCGCCGCTCCGGCTCCGCGACCGTGGCCGCGACGCGCCAGAACATCTGCTCCGGTGTCTCCACTGACTTGCCCGTCTTGTCCTTCACGAGATACCGCTTGCCGAGAACCGTACGAGCGTTCGCGGACAGCGTCACAGGCGTCGAGGGGGGATTCACCGGAAGGGGCATCGCAACATCTCCAACGAAGGGTATAGAGCCAAACCCGAACTCTTCCTAGCGGGTTTCAAAGGGAACCCGGTCGGCTCGGGGGTCGAGGCCGTGGAAGCTACGGCTATCGTGAATCCGCGCAAGCACTTTGTAACGCCATACAAAACAACGAGTTATAGCTTGCCCATCACGAATCGTTAATGGCCGCCAAGTTTTCAACTCGACTAAAACGGCCCTGAATCCCATCTTTTTGCCGACACCATCGCGACACAGCTTCAGTAAAGCGACAGCGTTGCAAATGATTACAGGCAAATGACTTACGACGCCGCACCACGATCTGTTTGCGAGGGCGTTCGGGTGCGGTGGAGGAACGTATCGCTATTAGTATCTGCTCGCCAGTCCTTGCCTCGAAACGCGAGTAGGCGTATACGTGACGGAGTTTCGTAGCAATAGGTAACTAATCGACGTGTGCTGACCATACTGCTCTTTGAGTGATACGTAGGTGAGGTGCCCCCGCGCAACGCGAAGGCGCTGTTCGTCCGACAGTGGCCGCAGCACTTTGGCCAGACGCTCACGTCGGCCTCGAGCGTCACGTTCCCGATCACCACCGCCGACGCATGCACCCAGGCGGTGGGCGCGATGACCGGCTCTCCAAAGGGCGCACCGCGCTCTATCGCCATACGTTAGAACGAGCTCCCCAGTGAAAAGTAGATCGTGTTCGCGCGACCGACGAGGGCGGCGCCCTGCGTGGGATGTGCGAAGCCTAACCTGAACCGATACACGCGGTCGTACTCGAGCGACGCATCCACTCCGAGCTCGCCACCCACCGAGCCGAGCCACTGCCGCTCGAGCAACGGAGCGCGACAGACGAACGAGTCGGGACGCGGCAGTTCGCACCAGGCGGTGCCTGCATCGGCGAACGCGATCACCGAGGCCTTCTGGAAGAAGAGCGGCAGTAGCCCGATGCCGCGGCCGATGAGTGTCAGCGGGGCGCGGTACTCGACGCTCCCCGCCAGTGCGCGCACCCCGATCATCGCGCCTCCATCGAAGCCACGGACACCGAACGTTCGTGCCGGCCCTCCGATGACGACGCCCGGCACCAACTCGAGCGAACTGCCGCTCACGCCGCCCACGCTGAATCCCGACGCCGTCCGATGTCCCGTGCTACCGTACACTCCACGCACCGCGAGTACGTGCCGAGAAAAGCCGGGCAGAGAAAGTGATTTTGCCATGCTCGTTGCGACGATCGTCTCCGACAGGTTCTCGCGCGCCACACCAACGCCAAACCGCCGCCGGTGCGTGAGCGCAACCGACGCACCGTCCTCAACCGAGACCGCATTTCTCGACCGCTGCATGGTGCTCGCCCCGAGGGACACCTGCACGCCCTGCGTGTGCGTCACGTCGCCGAGGGTCGAGTCCCGGAGTTGGCTGAGGAGGCTGCCGGGATACGAGCGATAGTCGATCGCCTCGATCTCACCGCCGAGCACGAGGTAGCTCGAGACCCGAACCCGCGGTCGATCGAACACCAGATTGAGCGCGCCGCGACGCGAGCGCTGGCCGAGGTAGCCCGCGCGGAGACCAGCGCTCGTGCGGATCACTCCATGAGACCAGTCGGTGGAGTATTCCGCGCGGGCGACTGGCACGCCGAGCCCCGCCCATGCATAGGAGAGGCGCGTCGTGATCTCCTCACGGGAGGGTTCGTACGACGCCTCCGCCGACCAGGCGTGCCGCCGCACCACGTCGCGCCCGCCCGTCGTGAAACCGATCGACGCCTTCCCTAGGTCGGTGGTGCGTAACACCGGCAACCACCAGGTCGGACCGAGCGTCGCCCAGGCCGAGTATCGCGACGAGCGCGCGGTGGTGTCGGCCCAGGCCTCCGCCGAGGCGCCTGCCGGCGGACGGAGCGGATCCGTCGTGCGGTCGGTGGCCGGTAGCGCGAGCGGCACCGCGCCGGGCGCGTCGCGAACAACCACGTGATAGCCGTCGGCACGGAGCTCCACGGCGGCGAGGCGCCGGCCGTCGGGTGAGACATCGGGCGTATTGAGGGCCGTCTGCGTCGACCAGATCCGGCCATAGGCTCCCGTACGCACGTCGCCGCGGTACACCAGAGATCGTCCCTCGTGATCGCTCACAAAGAGCACCGTCGAGTCACCTGGCTCCCAGACCGGCGACGACACGATCGTCAGTGGCGACCCGAGTCCGGCGATGCGCGGTGAGGTACGCGGTGCGAAGCGCTGCAACTCCCGCCCGATCAGGTCCAGCGTGACGATCGACGAACGGCCACCGCGCTCCCACTGCACGGCGACGACGCGGGCACCGTCGTGCGAGAAGCGCGGCTCCGCCCACGTACGATCGAGCGAGCCGAGCGCGAGCTCCTCGATCTCGCCCGCGCCCTGCGGCTCGAGTAGCACGAGGCTCGTGGTCCCGGGATCGGTGCGTACGGCCACCACGCGCCCGCTCGGCGCGTGCGCGTCTGGCGACGAGAGACGCTCACCGCGCGTGATCCGGCGACGCGAGAGCCCGCTCCCCTGGAAAAGATCGGAGTGAACGGAGTAGGGGTCGAAGTAGTCAAGTTCTCCCTGGATCGAACCACCGGCGGGCACCGGCGTGTTCACGTCGAGCGAGTTGCGGCGGCCGAGTCGCACCCGCGCGCCGCTCATGGAGAGCGAATAGAGGCCGAGGGTGTTGCGTGCATCACTCGCCATGTACACGAGCGACTGGTCACTGATAAAGCGCGGAAATCTCGCCGTGTATCCGTGGTGCGTGAGCGTCGTGAGCGATCCGTCTTCGTCAACGTTAGGCGGGCTCGCCACACCGCGCGTCACCGAGTCACGCCACGCGGTCCAGCGCGCCGTAAAGCTCTCGCCGAAGGCCTCGCGCGCGTTGGCGTTGAGTCGCCACGGTATCAACCGCCCACTCGACACCTCAACGAATCGCCGCATCCGCGCGGAGTCGGTGTGGGTCACGGCATAACTTCCATAGAGGTAGGCGCGCGTACCGCCAGGAAATCGCGGCGATTCGAGCGAAAGCGCGTCTAGGCTCGGCAGCTCGCCGGCGAGCGCCGCGGCCCGCACGTACGCGGGGAACTCGCTCCCCGCGAGACGTCCGCCCCCGGTGATCGCGGTCTCGTAATGCACGGCGAGTCCCTCGAGGATCCACGACGGTGAGTAACTATTGGGGAAGAATGGCGCGGCACGGCCGAAGACCCGCTGCGCCAGCGCCCAGACGCCGCGTACCCGATCTAGATGGAAGATGTGCGTCAGCTCATGCGTGAGGAGCAGCGCGTTCCAGTCGGCGTGATTCCGGAGCGCGAGCTCCTCGACGGGTGGACGGGCGTATATCACGATCCGATTCGTCGGATACGGCGTCGCGTAGCCGTTCGCGTAGTCGACGTTGTCGGCGAGCACGACGTCGACCATGCCGCGCGGTCGGACGAGTTCCTCACTCAACCGCGCGTACGCGGCCTCGGCATTGACCGCGGTGCGGCGAGCGAGCGGCTCGAGCTCGGCGGTATAGTGGACGCGAAAGTGCTCGGTCGTCAGCGTGCGCCACGCGATGTGCGGGCGCACCTGGGCTCCCGCGGAGAGGGGGATCAGCGCGCTGAGGAGCAGGGCCACGATCGGTGCGGCGGGCCAACGAGCGAGTAGATGATGGACGCGAAGGGCGCAACGAGGGGTCATCGACCATAGTCTACGACCTTGCCTCGCCAACCGCATCCTCACCGCGGCTTCTCCCGCCCGCCGATCACTGTCTCTATATTCGCTCCATGCCCCAGCCCGCACACTCTTGACCATGAGTTGCTCCGCCTGCGGTCGTGAGAACGACCCCACTTCGAAATTCTGTATCGACTGCGGCAAGCCCCTCACGCGTAGCGGCGCGGTAGACGCGGCGCTTGCCGAAACCCTGGGCGGGATTCAGCACCGCAACCCCCAGGTGCGGTTCGGCGTACCCGCTACGAACGTCTCGGCGAGCCCGAAGGTCGGCCCGCCGCTGGCGCATCCGCCGCTGATTCCGGTCCCTCCCGCGCCGGTGATTCCACCGCTCTCCTCGATGCAACTGGGGACGGCTCCCTGCCCGACCTGCAGGCACCCGATTGACCTCGCGATGCCGTTTTGCCCGAGTTGCGGCGGGCGGGTGGCGACTCCCGCCGTTGGGAGTGCACCCGTCTCGGTCGGTCGCACCGGCTCGGGGCCAACGCTCTCGGTTCTCGACGGCTTGGGCGGGGTGACGCATACCGAGAGGCTGCCGTTCCCTGAGTCGACGCTCGGCCGGTCAGACGGCGAACTGCGCTTTCCCGACGACGCGTTCATCAGCCCGGTCCATGCGGAGTTCTCGCTGCGGGACAACCATCTCTATGTACGAGACCTCGGCTCGCGGAACGGCACCTGGGTCTACATCGATGAGCCGTACAAGCTGCAGGACGGCGATACCGTGTTGGTGGGCTCGCAGTTGCTGCGTTTCCGTCGCCTTGGCTACCCCGGCCCCCAGCCGGCCGAGGCGGATGCCACGCGGCGACTCGGGTCGTCCACCCCGAGCGCCGACATCGCCATGATGCAACAGATCCGCGCCGATGGCAGCGCTCGTGATAACTGTCACCTCTCGCCCAGTCGCAACGTCGTGATCGGACGCGCCGAGGGCGACTGGCTGTTCCCCTACGACGGGACGATGAGTGGGCGGCACGCGGAGGTGCGCAACGAGGACCTCGAGTTCATCGTGATCGACTTGGGCAGCCGCAACGGCATCGCCATCGCGGTGCGCGGCGAACGGGAGGTCCGGCCAGGCCAGCGCGTCATGATCGGCAACCAGACCCTACGAATCGAGAGCTTGTGAGCGACCAGAAGATCTGTCCGACCTGCAGCACCGAATATCCGCTCAGCGAACGCTTCTGCCCGCGCGACGGCATGGCACTCCGTTCGGCAATCCAGTCGACGGACCTGTTGGGGGCGGTGATCGCAGACCGCTACCACATTCTGAAAAAGCTCGGCGAAGGCGGAATGGGAACGGTGTATCTCGCCGAGCATGTCAAGATGGGACGCAAGAGCGCGCTCAAGGTGATGAACCCGGGGATGAACACCGACGCCGACGCCATCGCGCGCTTCAATCGCGAGGCGAGCAACGCGTCGCGGCTCTCGCATCCGAACATCTGCGGCATCTACGACTTTGGCGAGACGACCGACGGGATCATCTACCTCGCGATGGAGTTCATCGAAGGGTCGTCGCTCTCGGCGCTCATCGAGCAGAGTGGTCAACTCCCGGCGCACCGCGCCGCGAGCATCGTGCACCAGACGGCCGATGCCCTACAGGTCGCGCATGACGCGGGGATTGTGCACCGCGACCTGAAACCCGACAACATCATGGTCGCAAAAAACCGTGACGGCTCCGATTTGGTGAAGGTGGTGGACTTCGGGATCGCCAAGGCAAGCTCGAGCGACGCGCAGAACGTGACGAAGACCGGTATGGTCGTGGGCACACCGGAGTACATGAGCCCTGAACAGCTCGTGGGCGACAAGCTTGACGGGCGCTCGGACATCTATTCGCTCGGCCTGGTCGCCTTCAACTGCCTGACGGGGATGCTGCCCTTCGCCGCGGACTCGGCGCAGGAGGCGATGATCATGCGCCTCACTGACACGCCGCGTTCACTCGCCAATGTCATCCCTGCTGTCCCGTGGCCGCCGTCCCTGCAGGGGACGCTCGACAAGGCACTCGCCCTGGACATCAAGGACCGGTACTCGAGTGCGGCGGTCTTTGGCCGTGAGTTTGCCGCGGCGATCGCCGACATGCCCACGACGCAGGCG
Source organism: Gemmatimonas phototrophica (assembly GCA_945869195.1). Classification (GTDB taxonomy): domain Bacteria; phylum Gemmatimonadota; class Gemmatimonadetes; order Gemmatimonadales; family Gemmatimonadaceae; genus Pseudogemmatithrix. The sequence continues at coordinate 89,634 of CAMBNV010000008.1, forward strand.
GTCGAGGCAGGGACGATGTTGCTGAATGCAGCCGCGCAGGTCCCGGAGACGCGCGTCAATGCGCCACGACCGAGCGCGACGTCGGAGCCGATCGACCTCGCTGGAGCGGCGAAGCCGCCCCTGACCGCGAAGTCAGGTGGCAACGGACCAGTACTGGCGGGCATCGGCGGGGGGCTCGCACTGGTGGTCGGCGTGGGTCTCTACCTCTCGGGATTACTCGGAAGCGGCCCACCGGAGCCGTCTGCGGAAATCGCGACACCCGGTCTACTATCTCCGTCACTGCCAAGTCAGGGCGCGGCCGACTCCACGGCGCAGCAGACCCAAGGGAATACGAGTGCGCTCCAGGGGGGACCCATGCGCGCCCCCGAGACCGCGATCCGCCCCGGAACGCCAGTGACCAAGGCGATGACGAACCCGACGCCCACCGCTCCCGGTGGTGGACTGCCGACTCAGACCCCCGCCGGCCCGAGCATCACCAGCCGTCTCATTGAGTGGCTCGACCAGATACAAGCGAATCTCGAGAGCAAGGTCGTTGCACGGCGCGTCTTGGGCGAGCTCGAGGGAGTCCGACCAGGGCTCAGCGGCCGGAATCTTGCCGAATGGCATTTCGTGGAACTCAACGCCCTCATGGTCATGGGTGATTCCGAAGCGTGTCGCTCTGCACGCGACGTCAAGAGACTGCATACCGACCCCTCTCGCCTCGCAGTCGCCAACGCGACCCTGAACGACGAAAGCTGTATGTGACCTGGCGCACCCTCCGCACGCTGCGCACCGGCGTGCTGCTCGCGCTCCGTCCGTCCGTCCACTAAAATCCCTATGTCCAGCTTCCTTCCTCCTGAATAGACCCGCCTCGTGCCCGGATTCAACAAACCCATCGGTGACGTCGTCGTCCACATCTTCGGACGCACGGATGTCGGTCGCACACGTGAGCACAACGAGGACACGTTCGCCGTCGCCGACCTGACGACGATGAACGCGTCGCTCCAGCCCGAGGTGCGCACGCACGTCCTCGGTCCACGCGGCTCGCTCTTCATGGTATCGGACGGCATGGGCGGCGCGGCGGCCGGCGAAGTCGCCAGCGCCATGGCCACCGAGGTGCTCCTCGCCGAGATGCGGGAGCGCTGGCACACCTCGACCGAGGAGGACCCTGAGGTCTTCGCGCACGCGCTGCGCCTCTCCACCGAGATCGCAAACACCAAGATTCACGCCTACGCCACCGCTCACGCGGAGAATCGGGGCATGGGCACCACGGCGACGATCGCAGGCGTGCTGTACGACACGATCTATGTCTGCCAAGTTGGCGACTCGCGCGCGTACCTCGTCCGCGATGGCGTCTGCTCGCAGATTACGAAGGATCAGTCGCTGATACAAAAACTCATCGAAGCCGGCGAGATGACCCTCGAGGAGGCAGAGGTCTCCGAACGGCGGAACATCATCTTGCAGGCGCTCGGGCCCGAACCGATCGTGCAGGTCGACCTCACCTCCCAGCAGATCAGGCGCGGCGACACGCTCCTGATCTGCTCCGACGGCCTCTCTGGCCTGGTACGAGCGTCTGAAATGGCCGACGTCGTGAACGCCGAGTCGGACCTCGTGGAGGTGTGCAAGAAGCTCATCGACCTCGCCAATCAGGCCGGCGGCCCCGACAACATCACGGTCATCGCGGCACGGTTCGAGGGTGAAGGGCTCGTTGAGTCCGGGGCTGAGCAGCCGGCGCATCGTGTCTACCACGGCTCCCAGGGACTACGCAACACGATGCAGGTGGACCTCCAATCCACCTCGGAGATCGCGCCGGACGACGCCTCCGACACGCCGACGCTCGAGACGGACATCTCGATCACAAGAGTGCGGACGCCGGCGACAGGCGCAATGCCAGAGACGGTCGAGATCACGCCAGTCATTGCACCCGCGGCGGCGCCAGCAGGGGGCCTGATCGCCCCGGGGGCGCTCCGCCTCATCTTCGGCTCCTTCGCGCTTGTCATCCTCGTGATCTACCTCCTCGACTGGCTCGGACCATAATGTCGGTCGAGTTCCGCATCACCACCGGCGCGCGCGCCGGGGCACGTGAGCGGTTCGAGAAGTCGGTCGTCTCCATCGGCCGTCATCCCATGAACGACCTGCGCTTCGACATCAATTTGGATGGGGACGTCTCCGGTCGGCACGCCGAACTCCGCTCGGTCGGTGGGCGTCACCTGCTGTATGACCTCGGCAGCACCAACGGCACCTTCGTGAATGGCGAACAGGTCATCACGGAGCGGGACCTGCACGACGGGGACGTCATCAACTTCGGCGGCCCCAGTGGACCGCACGTGACGTTTGTGTCGGAGGCGGCGCCAGACCAGCCGCACGTACCGCTGACACCGACGAACCCACCCACTCTCGCACCACCGCGCGTGAACACCGAGGTGCGGATCGCGCGGGCGGTGCAGACGCAGACAGGAAAGCTCCGACAGTTGGTGATCGCATTGTCCGCGCTCGTGATCGTCGGCGGCGGGGGAGTCGCCTATGTCATCATGCGATCCAACGTCGAGTCAAAAAAACAGGTTGCCTCGCTCTTGGCGGTGAATGACTCACTCACCCGGTCGCTCGAGCAGCGTCTCGCCCAGACGGGCCTCGCCCGTGAAGCACTCGCCGCCGCGCGTGCGCAGTCCGCGCGTCTCTCAGCGGAACTCCGTGCTGAGGCCGCCGCTGGCGGGGATGTGTCGACGCTCTCGGCACGCATGCGGAGTGCACAGGCGCGCACCGCGAGTATCGCGAGCACCGATTACCACGCCATCGCCGCCGCGAATACTCCGGCGGTCGTCCTTATCGCCGTGCTGATGCCGGACGGTTCTAAGTCGAGCGGTACCGGCTTCAATGTCCTGCCGAGCGGTCTCATCGTCACCAATCGCCACGTAGTACAGGCGGCGGACGGAACGCGTGCGCGACAGCTCGGCGTGATCTTCGAGAACCGGCGGGGCGAGTGGCATGAAGCGCGGATCGAGTATGTGAGCGCCACCGACGAGCTCGCGCTGCTACGCATCGTCGATGGCGGTGACTTTCCGATCGTGACCGGCATCGCCGGTGATAGCGAGGGGATCCAGTTGGGGAGCCCGATCGCCATCCTCGGCTTTCCGCTCGGGACTGGCACCGCGGGCAATGACGGCGACATCAACACCATTCGCCCGGCCGCCACGATGAACGTCGGCACGGTCAGCAAGACGCTCAGCGATAATATCCAGCTCGACGTCTATGCGGCGCAGGGATCGAGCGGATCGCCGGTGTTGGATGCAAGGGGCCTCGTGATCGGCGTGCTCTACGGTGCGGCCCGCGAGAGCAACGGTCGCATCGTGTACTCGGTACCCTCCGCGCGGCTGGCGGCGCAACTACCCAAGGACGCGAGCGGAGTGATTCGCTAAGAAAGGCGTTACACGATCGCGTCGGCATTCACACGAGTCGCCGCGCCATCGCCTCCTGCATCGCTCGGTCCCCATTCCACGCACAGACCACGTTTCCCGCCTCTGGGATTTCGCCTGCGAGGCGTGGCGGCCCGAACAGCGCGACGACGACCGAGCGGCGCGCCTGCCGGGCCTCGGCAACGATCTGCGCGACTCGGCGGCGTGTCTCGATACTGTATCCCGCGCGCCCTTTCCCTGGGCCAGGACCGCCGAACAGCGCCAGAAGTACCGCCCCCTCACCCTCGGCCGTCGGGCGCTGCGTCTGGCGTGGAGCGAGGCCGAGAGCCCGCAAGGCATCTATGAAGGGCGTGCGCGATGACGCGGACCAGCCTGCCCCCTCGTCGTCGTCCACCAGGATGACATCGACCACAGGCCCGATGCTCGCGAGAACGCCGCGGACGGGGTGCACGACCGTATCGGCAATCTGCCGCGCCCAGAGTAGATCGTCGAGTGTGGGCTCGCGCGGGGGTCCGAGACCGCCCCACTCCGCCCAAAAGGTGCGTCGGTCTCGGCTCGCACGCATGGCGTCGGACGGAAGCAGCCCGGACTCATCAGCGCGTTCGAGCGCCTCGAGTACACCATGGAGGTCGGAGGGAGCCAACAGGAGGTCGCAACCGGCCGCAACCGCCTCGATGGCGGCGATGCCCTCGTCGTCACCGCGACGCAAACCCGGCGTCTGCAGCACATCGCTCACGATCAGCCCGTCGTAGCCGAGTTCGCCGCGCAGCAGCTCAGTGAGCAAAGGACGCGAGCGCGCGGCAGGGCGTGCACTCGCGTCGAGCGCAGGAAAGGCGACGCTTGCCGCCATGATGCTCGCCACTCCGGTGTCAACGGCCGCGCGAAACGGGAGCAGATCGTCGGCCCACAGCGTGCCTGCTGCCGCGACGATCGTCGCTGGTTCGAGATGCGGATCCTCGACTGCGCGGCCCATCCCGGGATAGTGACGCACGCACGCCAACACCCCCTCTGCCTGACAGGCATCGACCCATTCGACCACCCACTCCGCTGCGCGCTGCGCATCGAGACCAAAGCTCCGTGAACCCAGCAGCGAGTTTGCCGGTGCACCTTCGAGGTCCGCGACCGGCGCGAGGGCCCAGTTGACGCCGAGCATCCGCAGTTCGCGCGCGGTGAGCCTGGCGGCGCGACGGACGACGTCACCGTCGCGCAACGCGTCAAGCGCCGAGAGCGGGGGCAGGCCGGTCGCGTCATGAAAAGCACTCCCGGCGCCGCCAGCAACCTCGGCGGCGAAGAGCAATGGAATCTGGCTCCGTCGATCTAGCTCCTGCGTGAGCGCACGCACCTCGGCGCGCGAACCGCCGACAATCCAGAACCCTCCGACGCCAATCTCGAGCGCGTCGGAGATCATTTCTTCGAGGTAACCGAACCCGTATCCCCGATCCCAGCGGAGCTGCGGGACGAGGAGTTGGGCGAGTGGGTGCGTCACGGGGGGTAGTAGGCGCCGAGGACGCGGGGACCGCACGCGCCCGTCGCTGACGGAACATTGCCGGGGCGCCCGTGCCGATGAAGCCAGCCGAGGAAAGCGAAGGCCACCGCCTCCTTGGCATCGCCATCGAAGAAGACGCGATCGAACGGCCGCACCTGACGTGGGGCGAGCGTCATGGCGATTGCCTCGCGCAGCACCGGGTTGCGCGCGCCGCCACCAGAGAGGAGCACCTCGTCGACCGGGTGCGGCACGAACCGCTCGAACGCAACGCCGATCGTGCGAGCGGTGAACCAGGTCGCCGTGCAGATGAGGTCCTCAGTCGTGCAGTCGGCGCGCGCGGTGCGGCAGGCGTCGACAAAGGCGTCGATGTAGCGTGCGGTGTACTTCTCGCGCCCCGTCGACTTGGGCGGCTCGTGCGCGAGCCAGGGATCGAGCAACAACTGCTCGATCACCGATTCGATCGGCATGCCCTTTGCGGCCAGCGCGCCATTCACGTCGTAAGGGAGATCCGGGCGCAGCAACCGTGTGACGCCGTCGATGATGCAGACGCCTGGCCCCGTATCAAACGCGCGGACGCCCTCGAGTACGCCGTCCGGAGGAACGACGGTGAGGTTTCCGATGCCGCCCAGATTCTGTAGCACGCGCCAGCGCCTGTCGTCGGCGAAGAGCATGGCATCAGCAATCGGGACCAACGGTGCGCCCTGCCCGCCCGCGGCGACGTCACGCGTGCGAAAGTCGGCGATCACCCCAACCCCGGTGCGCTCGACGATCACCGCCGGTGCTCCGAACTGCCACGTGCCGTGCGGTGGCTCATGCCAGACCGTGTGGCCGTGTGAAGCGATCGCACTAATCTCGTCGCGCGCGACTCCCGACTCGGCGATGGCGGCGAGTGCGGCGTCGGCCAACAAGCCGCCGAGCGCGAAGTCGAGTCGCGTGTACTCGCTCGGTGTCGCGCCGACGAGGGCGGCGGCGAGGCGCGTGCGCGTCACGGCATCGTACGCGCGCGCGACGTGCGCCAGTAGTTCGGGACGTACACGCCCGTTGGCGTCTTCATGGAAGCGCACGACCGCCGCAGTGATGCCGTCGAGCGATGTCCCCGACATGAGGCCGACGAAGACCTGAGACGGTTTGGTCACGCGATCTCCACCGGTGGTGGCCCGTCGGTCACAAGACTACGGATCACCCCGCCAGCGTCGGCGAGTCGCCCGATCGCGGTCTCCCGGTCGAGGCCGAGCTTGTGCATCGCGATCGCGACCTTGACGTGACCCTGCGCATCGAGGAGAAGCGCATGCGCCTCCTCCCGCGCGAGGCCGCAGGTGGTCATCACGAGCCGTTCGGCACGGTCCCTGAGCTTGTCGTTCGTGGCCTGCAGGTCGACCATGAGATTGCCGTACGTCTTGCCGAGGCGAATCATCGCGCCGGTGGTGATCATATTCAGCACCATCTTGGTAGCGGTCCCCGCCTTGAGTCGCGTGGAGCCAGTAACAACCTCGGGCCCGGTGATCGGAACAATCACGACATCGAGAGCGCTCACGAGCTCCGGCGCTGGGGGCGAGCAGGCAATAATCCCCGTGCGCGCGCCGAGTGTGCGTGCCTGTTCGAGCGCCGCGCGCACGTATGGCGTGGTGCCGCTCGCAGCGATGCCCACGACGAAGTCACCCGCGGTGACGCCGGCAGCGGTGAGGTCGGCACGCGCTCCGTCGGGACGATCCTCGGCCCCTTCCTGTGCCCGTGTGAGCGCGGCGGGACCTCCGGCGATGATCCCCTGCACCATCGCCGGATCGCTCCCGAACGTCGGCGGGCACTCAGAGGCGTCGAGCACGCCGAGACGGCCCGAAGTTCCGGCGCCGACATAGAATAGCCGGTGTCCGCCGCGGAAGGCCTCCTCGGCCAGCGTGATCGCCCGCGCAATCGCGACACGCTGGGAGGCGACGGCGACGGCGACGCCTCCGTCCTCAGCGTTCATGAGATCGACGATGTCGAGCGGCGTGGCGACGTCGATGTCGATGCTCCGCGGATTGCGGCGCTCGGTGACCCTTGGATCGAGCACGATGGGGCGGGGTCTGAGAGGGAACGGCGGGCCCGCCTGGCGCCATCGGTGTCGCCTGCGCCCCGCACCCAATAACTTATCGACCGACATGATCACCCGCACCCTGACCGGCATCGCCGGCCTCCTATTCGCCTCCCCGTTGGGCGCACAACTCATCAAGGTCCCATCGCTCGACGAGTCGCGTACGCCGATCTCGGTGACCCTGGATGTCGGCTTCCTGCAGACGCAGAGTCGCTTTGACGGCCAGAGTGGGACGCAGTGGAACCTCGGGGAATCGCTACAGTATCGCGCGGCGGTCGCGTATGGCCTTCGGAGCGGCTCGATCGCGCTCGTGGGCTCACTGGCGCATCTCCCGATCTCCCGCGCGGGCGGCACGGCGCTGCCCGTCTCGGAGGGGACGATTCAGCTCCGCCAGTACCTCGCGGCCTTCCGCACTCCCGAGACCGAGGGTGCGCACCAGATTGTGAACGTCGGTGTCGGACTCTCGCAGTGGACGGCCTACGCGGGGACCGACCCACTCACCCTGGACGAGCAGAAGACGCGCGATGCGTTCACACTGGTCGTCGGCTATGGATTCGGCGTCACGCTCGGGCGCCGCGCGGCCGTGACGGTGGTGCAGGAGATGGCGACGCTCTGGGGCTCCGGCGTGGGATTGACATCGGGGCAGTCGCGGATGGTGCGGCAGTATACGTCTCGAGTGGGACTGACCGTGAAGGTGAGAGGAAGTCGAGGGTAACAAGTAGCAATACGAGGGGCGGTCAGGGCAGGCGCGCAGGGTTCTACTTCGCGATACCTGTACGGCTCCCTTCTGCACGACGATTCGAGTTGCCTCAGTCCGCGGTTCCCCCTTGGTGAACGACGAGACGCCGTTCCCTTCCTCCAAGCAAACTCGCATGCGCCAGCCCATTGCTGTTCTGATCACCCTCGGGGTCCTCACGGCCACCGGCTGCCACCCGACGCCGGCCCCGACGCCGGCCCCGACCCCAACGCAGACCGACGCCCGCTACTCGGGCACCTTTGCCGGCGGATTCCGATTCCCCGAGGCGCGCGAGGCGGTCTTCGCCAGTCGTGCCATGGTCTCGAGCAACTCCGAACTCGCCAGCGCGGCCGGCGTGGAGATCCTCAAAGCCGGCGGTAACGCGATGGATGCCGCGGTCGCGACGGGGTTCGCGCTTGCGGTGACCTATCCCTTCGCCGGTAACATCGGTGGCGGCGGCTTCATGGTGATTCGGATGGCCGACGGCCGGACCGCCGCACTCGACTATCGGGAGATCGCCCCGCTCGCGTCAACGCGCGACATGTATGTCGACTCCACCGGCAAGCTCACCAACAAAAGCATCATCGGGCACCTCGCCTCTGGTGTGCCGGGAGCGGTCGCGGGCATGGACGCGGCACTGCAACGCTTCGGCACGATGTCGCTCGCGCAGGTGATGGCCCCGGCGATCCGCCTCGCGCGAGACGGCTTCGCAGTCGACAGCGCGCTCGTTCGCGCGCTGACGGGCGCGAAGGCGCGTCTCTGTCTCTTCGCGGGCTGTGCCACCTTCTTCCCTGGCGGCGAAGTCACGGCCCCCGGGGAGCGCCTCGTGCAACCGGACCTCGGGCGCTCACTGCAACTCATCGCCGAACGCGGGCCGCAGGCATTCTACGACGGCCCGATCTCCGCGGCGCTCGTCTCCGAGATGGAGCGCGGCGGGGGCATTATCACGCGCCAGGATCTGCGCCAGTACGAGCCCAAGTGGCGTGACCCCGTGATCTCGACCTACCGCGGGCACACGCTCATCACGATGCCGCCCGCCTCGTCGGGCGGTATCACGATGACCGAATCGTTCAACATCCTCGAGACCTTCGCGCCCCTTCCGCCGTTCGGCAGCGCGGAGTATGTCCATCTCCTCGCCGAGACGTTCCGACGTGCGTTCATCGACCGCAACGCGAAGCTCGCCGACGCCGACTTCGCACCGGTCCCGCGCGAAGAACTCACCTCGAAGGCCTACGCGCGCGCCCTGGCGCGGCAGATCGACCGAAACAAGGCGTCGAAGACGCCAGCGTTTCAGCAGGTGCCGGAGCCTGAACACACGACGCACTACTCGGTCGTCGATAGTGCGGGCAACTCGGTCGCGACGACGACAACGTTGAATGGAGGCTTCGGCTCGGCCGTCTGGATTCCCGGCGGCGGCTTCTTCATGAACAATGAGATGGACGACTTCGCCGCACAGCCGGGGACGGCGAATATGTTCGGCCTCGTGCAGGGGGAGGCGAATGCGGTCCAGGCGGGAAAGCGCATGCTCTCGGCAATGGCCCCGACGATCGTGCTCGACCCGCGGGGGGAGGTGGTCCTGATCATTGGCGCCGCCGGAGGCCCCACGATCATCACCGCAACCGCGCAGGTGATCCTGAACGTGATCGAGCACAAGATGAATCTCGCTGACGCGATGCGTGCGCCGCGGATGCATCATCAGTCCCTTCCGGACGAGATTCGTCTTGAGAGCGTTGGCTTCAGCGACGCAACCATCGCGCGCTTGCGCGCGATGGGGCACGGCATCACGACCACACAGGGACTCGCGAACGTGAACGCGGTCATGCGGGTGCCGGGGGGTTGGCACGGGGTGAGAGAGCCTCGCTCCGCTGGCGCCGCGATCGGGTACTAGGTCCGATCGCTGGCCCGTCGCCGTCTCTCCATCATCTATCGGAGAGCCGTCGCCAAAGCCGCTGTGTCCGATACCCAACGACCCGTTAGCGACCAGTAGGCTCGCTAAATCCGATCAAGAATGAACTCCGGTGTGAAGTCCTGCAGCCACGTCGCGAGCATCGTGAACCGATTCGTCACCATGAGCACGCCGACGAGGACGAGCATCGCCCCGGAGATACGGTTTACCCAGACCATCTGGTGCCGCAACTTGGCAAACACCGCGAGGAACTTCTCAACCATCAGCGCGGCGAGCAGGAACGGCACAGCGAGGCCGGCCGAGTACGCCGCAAGGAGCACCAGGCCGCGTTGCAGGTCGGCTTCATTGGCGGCCATCGTGAGAATCGCGCCGAGGATTGGTCCAATGCAGGGCGACCAACCCGCGCCGAAGGCGATTCCCACCATGAGCGTACCGAAATACCCGATCGGTTTGTTCGCGATATGCAGCCTGGTGTCGCGGGCGAGCAGTCCCAGGTTGAACACGCCAAGCATGTAGAGCCCGAAGACGATGATCAGCATGCCACCAATCCGGCTAATCCAGTCGCGGTAGCGCAGCATGACCTGACCGAACACCGTCGCGCCCGCGCCGAGCGCAAGAAAAATCAGCGAGAAGCCACAAACAAAGACCACCGCATGGAAGAGCGTCTGGCGCTTGGTGTGCTGGAGGTCCTCGAGTGTCATCCCCGTGATGAAAGTGACGTAGCTCGGGACGAGCGGCAGCACACAGGGACTCAGGAAGCTGAGCAGCCCGGCGCTGAACGCGATGAAGAGGCCGAGCGAGCCGGCGGTCGATTCCATTAGCGGGACACTCCAGTTTGGCAGTCGAGACAGACGCCGTGGATAACCAGCCGATGTCGGACACGGGCAAAGCCGCGCGACTCGGCGACGATCGTGGTCATGCGTTCGAGGCGCTCCTCGCGGAACTCTTCGACCCTGTTGCACTGCGTGCAGATGAGATGCTCATGGTGCGGAATATCGCGTGCGGGCTCAAACCGACGGAACCCCTCCCCAAAGTCGCGCTCGACTACGAGGCCGCTCTCCAGCAGCGTGTCGATCGTGCGATAGACGGTCGCCGTCCCGACCCTTTTGCCTCCCGCGATGACCTCCGTCACCACTTCCTCGGCCGAGAGATGCCGATGGGAGGTGAGCAGAACCTCGGCGATCGCGAGCCGCTGCGCCGTGACGGGCAGATTGTGCTCGCGCAGATAGCCGACAAAGCGCTTGACTACAGCGTGGTCCGACACCGGACTTCCGTGATGCGGGCACGAGCCTCGTCGCCACTCACGTGCTCTGGTGCGGTGGTCTCATTCGCCCGCTGCTGCACCCCGCGCACCACGGCCTCGACGGTAATCAGCGGCGCGTCCGCTTCGGCAACGACCTCACACTCCCATCGGCCTCGATCAGGGCCTTTGCGGGTGAACCGATACCGCGCCGTGTAGATCACGTGGCGCTCGCGGCCAGCCACTTCATGCTCGGCGGCGACGACGGCCACGCCCGTCTCGAGCGTCCCCTGGCGCATCGGAGGGAAAAAATGAATCTCCGTGATGCGCTCGACTGGAACGGTGTCCGCGATCGTCAGGAGCAGGCGCTCTCGGGCGTCCGCCGAGAGGGAAATGGTCTGGTGGGCCATGAAAGAAATCTAACCCGTCGCGCCGGGGGGATGGCCCGTCAGAGCAACGACACCGGATCGCGATCCACGACCAGCCGCATCTCGGCGGCGGCTGGCACGTCGACGCCGGCGATAAGACCCCGAATCAGCCGCGTCAACGGGGCCGGATGGACGGACTTGAGGATCGTGTGCCAGCGGAAGCGCGTCTTGATCCGCTCAATCGGGCAGGGTGCTGGCCCGAGGACCGACACACCGAGCGAGAATCGGGTCTCCGCCTCGACCAGCCACGCGGTGACTTGCCGCGCGAAGTCCGCCACCGCGACTTCGTTGAGCCCGCTCACCACGACATTGGCGAGGCGCAACGTCGGCGGATAGGACGGACTGTGACGCATCGCCATCTCCTCGGTGACGAACCCAAGGAAGTCATGCGCCGCCGCGTGCCGCACCGCATGGTGCCCCGGCACGCGAGTCTGGATCACCACTTCGCCGCCCTTGGGACCACGACCCGCGCGTCCCGCCACCTGAGCGAGCAGTTGAAAAGTCCGTTCGCTCGCGCGAAAGTCGGGGAGGTTCATCCCCACATCGGCATCGATCACTCCCACGAGCGTCACATTTGGAAAGTCGAGTCCCTTTGCGATCATCTGCGTGCCGAGCAACACGTCGACCTCACCCCGTCCGACGCGGTCGAGAATTGTCGTGTGCGCCCATTTTCCTGTCGTCGTGTCCACATCCATTCGCGCGATCCGCGCGGTGGGAAGCCGCTCGACGAGCAGGCGCTCCACCTGCTGCGTGCCAAGTCCACGCTGACGCTCCATGGGCGCCCCGCACTCACCACAGGCGCGCCCCGCCGCCTCCTGGTGCAGGCAGTAGTGACAGACGAGTCGCTCGGGTGTGCGATGATACGTGAGTGAAATTGAACAATCGGGACAGACCGCGACATGTCCGTCGGCGCACTGCACGAACGACGCGTAGCCACGACGATTGAGCAACACTATGCTCTGCTCTCCCCGCGCGAGTCGGTCCCGCAGCCCATGTTCGAGTGCCGCCGAGATCACCTGGCGCCGAGCACGTTCGTCAGGCGTGGACGCACGTAGCTCCTGACGCAGATCGAGCACGCGCACCGCTGGGAGCGAGCCACCACCCACGCGCTCCGGGAGCGAGAGCAGCGTGAGACGCCCGTCCTGCGCGTTCTTCCAGCTCTCGAGGCTTGGGGTCGCACTCCCGAGCAGGCAGCGCGCGCCAGTCTCGCGCGCCCGAATGAGTGCAACGTCGCGCGCATGGTAGCGCGGTGTCTCGGCCTGCTTGTAACTCGCTTCATGCTCCTCGTCGACGATGATCGCGCCGAGATTCGTCAGAGGAGCGAAGACGGCCGAGCGCGCACCGACGACGATTCGTTTCTCGCCGCACCGTAGCGCGCGCCACGCATCGAGCCGCTCGCCATCGCTCAGGCCAGAGTGGAGGACTGCGACCTGCTCACCGAAGACGGCGCGGAAGCGGTCGACCGCCTGGGGCGTGAGCGCGATCTCCGGCACGAGGACGATTGCGCTCTTCCCTTCCTTGCGCACCACCTGTTCGAGCAGCTCCAGGTAGACGAGCGTCTTTCCGCTGCCGGTGATGCCGTGGAGCAAGAAGGCGGATCCGGGCGCGCCGGCGAGGATCGCATCGATCGCAACACGCTGCGCCGGGCTCGGCGTGAGTGCCGCCGGCGTCCCCAGAGGGCGGCTCGCGAACGGGTCGCGGAGGCGTCCCTCGCGCTCCTCACGGACGAGCCCCCGTTTCAGCAGGCCTGCAACGACGCTGCTCGTGCAGCCGAGGCGCTCGAGAAGGAGCGGCACCGGGGCGCGTCCACCGAGTTGCTCGAGGAGTTCGTAGAGCTGGCGCTGCTGCGGCGCGCGCGAAAATACCGCATCGCGCTCGAGCAGCGAAGGCAGCTCCGTCGCAATCGCGAGCAACCGCTCGGTGCGCCCTTGAGGTGCGGGGCGCGCGGCGACTCCGAGCGCGGCAGGCAGCACGGCTCGGCAGACTTGACCGAGTGGCACCACATGGTAGTCCGAGATCCAGCGACAGAGCGCCAGTAGGTCGGCACTGAGCGAGGGTTCGGCGTCAGGAACGTCGAGGATCGCCTTGGGTACCGTCTGGCCGAGCGCGATGCCGTCGCTTTCGCCAACGCAAAACCCGATGGTGCGGCGATTGCGCACCGGGACAACGACGCGGCTCCCCGGCACGAGCGGATGGCGCGTCGTCGCGGGCACCGCGTAGGTGAAGGTCTGCAGCAGGGGCAGGGGGAGCGCGACCTCGATGAGGCGCGGTCGCGCCGGGGAGGAATGGGTGCTCACTCCGCTGGCCACGCCACATAGGCATCCGCCAGGCCGCCGCTGCCCACGCGGCGCCCACGGCGATATCGCTCTCCCGTCACCTGACGCCGCATCGCGATCAGCTGGTCGGGCGCATCGACGGCCATGGGCCTCTGCGGCAGGACGAGCGCGCACGGCCCGCAGCTGCGGGCGGCGCTCCTATTCCAGGTACCGCAGCCAGAACAGAACACGAGTGAGAATCTACAGCCAACCGCGGCGGTGGAGAATCCAAATGAGCACGCCGCCGAGTCCGAGCTGGACGACAAGCATCACCCAGAACCCGTTCGCCCATCCGGAGAGCGGAATGTTCGTGAAGTTCATTCCCCAGATGCCGCTGACTACCACGAACGGCACGCTCACCGTCGCGACCACCGCGAGGCCTTTCGTCACCATCCCCATGCGATTGGAGACCTGGGTGAGGTAGGAGTCCATCGTACTGGAGAGCAGATCACGGTAGGTATCGAGCGACTCATTGAGCCGGATCACATGATCGTAGATGTCGCGATAGTAGATCTGTGAGTCGGGAGGAATGAGCGCCGAAGGACGGTTTTGCAGCACGTTAAAGACCTCGCGCATAGGCGAGAGGTGGCGCCTCAACTGCAACACGAGACGTTTCACGCTAAAGATGTCTCGCAAGGATTCCTGGTCGAAGTGCACGAACACGCGCTCCTCGAGTCCATCCACGAAGGCATCGAGTCGCTCGAGCACCGGGAAATAGGCATCCACCGTCGCATCGAGCAGGTGATGCATTAGATGGCTGGCGTCCCGTTCAAGCAGGTCGTGCGACCGCTGGATCCGCTGGATGGTCGCGTCGACCCCAGGCGCATGCATGCCGTGCACGGTGACGACGAAGTTCTGTCCGAGGAAGAGCGAAAGGTTGAAGGTCTCAATGTCGTAGAGGTCCGGCGTCTCGTCCGCAAAGCGAATCGCGCGCACTACGGTGAAGGCGTACGTGGGAAACACTTCAAACTTGACACGACCCTCGGCCGAGAGCGTGTCCTCTGCGCTCAATGGATGGAACTGGAAAACCTCCGTTAGGAGTGCGTGCTGGGCGTGGACCCGATAATCGATGTCGACCCACAGGAGCCCTACGCCCGACTGCACGATCGGAGCGAACTCCGCTGGGGTGATGTCGCGACGGACGAACCCCGTGACATCGCGATGCCAGGAGCGCGGACGGCTCTCGTTCTGGGTGGCTGCCGATGGTTCGTCGATGACCGCACGAAGACGAAGGGATTTGGTCGGCTGGCGCTTGCGCATGGAGGAGAACCTACCGCAGTGCTTCGAGGTGTGCGATGACCACCGCGCCGAGCTGGTCGGGAGCGTAGCCTCCTTCCAGCACACTGACGACCCGTCCCCCGCACCAGCGTTCGGCGCGCTCGACCAATCCGCGGGTGAGCGCCCGGACGTCGTCGACTGTCAGCGTGAAGCCGCCCAACGGGTCGCCGGCAAGCGAATCGAAGCCAGCCGAGATCAGCACGAGGCCAGGCGTCCACGCGCAGGTCGCGGCGTCCACGGCGGCGTTCAGCGCGTCGCAATATCGCCCGGGAGCGAGCCCCGGCGGCATTGGCACATTCCAGACATTCTTGTGCGGCCCACAATCCTCGGCGGCGCCCGTCCCCGGGTACCAGGGCCACTGGTGCATGGAGATGAAGTGAATACCAGGATCACCCTCGACGAGTGCCTGCGTTCCATTGCCGTGATGGACGTCCCAATCGACGATGAGGACGCGGTCCACACCGCGCGTGCGCGCAACGAGCGCCGCGATCGCCACGTTGCCGAAGAGACAGAATCCCATTGCGCGATCGCGCAGCGCGTGATGCCCCGGCGGACGGACGCCGACGAAACTGCGCAAGTTCCGCCCATCGAGTGCGCGCTCCACTGCCTCAACCGCCGAACCGACGGCCGCCGTCGCCGCATCCCACGAACCCTCGCTCACCAGCGTGTCTGCATCGAAGCGCCCGCCGCCGGCCTCACTCATGGTGCGCACACGCTCGATGTACCCACGGTCGTGCGCGAGGGCGAGTTCGTCGATCGTTGCGTGCCGCCCTTCGAGGTGCTCTATCGCCATGAAGAGTTCGGGGTGATAGCGCATGGCGCGCGTGATCGCGCGGATGCGGCCGACATGCTCATGGTGTTTCCAGCCGTTATCGTGCCGACCCACGTCCGAGTGCGAGATGAACGCCAGACTCATGCGGCACCCCGGGCACGCCGCGACGCCCACTCGGCGAGTAGAAGCGCGATCGCGACGGCTCCGAGCCAGGGATGGAGCTGGCGTGGCTCGGGTGAACGGTTCGGCGCGTGCAGAACGGCAGGGCCCAGGCGATGGACCAGTGTGGCGCGGGGCGCGGCCTCCGCGTCGTTCAGGACCGACGTCTCCCCCCCGCCGGAAGCCGACGCAGCCGTCCCCGATGCCCTGACGGATGGCGCCGCCGCGGCCACGAGACGCGTCCACCATTCGCGGTGCTCACGCAACCCCGAAGCACCACCCTGCATTCTCCAGCGCCAGCTCTCCTCGTAGGCCGACTGCACGACGCGTCCGGCCTCGACGCGACGCGCCACGACTGCAATCGCACCGCCGCGACGCTCGAGCACCACCGCGTCGGCGCGTACTGCCGTGAGCGAGCGGATCGGCAACGCCAGGAGCGGATCGCTACCGTCGAATCCGCCTCGCGACCCCTCCACGCGGGCGCCGCCGCGCGCCGGTGTCATCGCCGAGAACGTGGCAGCGGCCGCAGCCTCGCCCGAGAGCACGAGCCCACCTCCGGCGCGCACGAACCGGCTGAGCACGGCCGCCTCGGCTCCAAGCACGGTATCGAGTGCTACGACCACCGCATAGACCCCGATCGCGGGGGCGCCCGCGCTCCCCTGGGTGAGGCGCATCGTGTTCGAGAGTTGCAGTTGCGCATCCACAGACCAGCCGGCCTCCTCGAGCGCGGCGATCGTGAACTTCGACTCCCAGCCCACGTGCCCCAAAACGAGTACCCGCCCACTGGTGGTTCCCATCGAAGGCGCCGCGCTCGCCACGGTACGGCCGTCGCTGACGCGCACCGCACCGCGCAGCCCAGAGGCGATGACCACGCCGCCGCCACGAGGCAATGAGTCGATGTCACCGAGGGAGTCGACGAGCACGAGCGCGCCGTCACTCACCGCCGTAATCCTGGTGCGGGCTGCGGGGTCCCGCGTCGGCTCAAGTGCCGTCGCCACGGCAGCCAGGTCTCCGCTCCACGTCACGGCGTCTCCGGCGCGTGCGTGCGCAGCGAGCGAGTCGCGCGCGCGCGGGCCCACGATGCCCGCGAGCGTCAGATGTACCACGGGTGCCCGGTGTGAGGCTGGCGTGGAGCGCTCGCCCTGCGCCAGCACGATGCGCAGGAGCGCCAATCCGACAAGCGCGAGCGCCGAACCGCGCGCGGCCCGCTCCCACCACAGGCGGCGATTAGCGCGTGAGCGCATAGATCACCAGGTTCACACCGAACTTCGTGCTGTCGACCGAGAGGAACCGCTTGTTATCGGGATGGAAGTTCCACTCCGAACTGTAGTCCTTGCTGCTATAGAGCACGGCAATCCGGTCGCCCTCGAAGACCGCCTGTAGATGCTTGTGCACGAGGTTGTCTCCCCAGCCATTGAGCTCGTGACTCGTGGTTGGCGGGCCTTCGGGAAACTTGAAGAACGCGCGGTAGAGCGCGTGGTCGTTCGGGAGATCCTGCAGCGGGCCAATCGCGCGGGCGACCTCTTCCCAGGCGGTGCGATGAAACTGGCCGTCGACATCGTGGTTGTGGTCGTCGATAAACAGCATTCCGCCGCGTGCGCAGTATTCCGAAAGCGTCGTACGTTCGGCGTCGGTGAATCGCACCGGAAGATGACCCGTCAGGTAGACGAGCGGATACTTGAAAATATCGCGCGAGCCTAGCGGAACGATCACGCCAGTCGGTGCGACGTCGATCCCGGTATAGCGTGCCACCGAGTCGATGATGTTCGCGGGGACCATCGGCGCGCTGTCCCAGTCGCCCGAGTCGTACTGCGCAGTGGCGAACACGAAATCGGGCATCAGCCACCCCACGGGAGGAGCGCCTGCCGGGTCGGCGCGTCGGCGAGTGCACGTCGAGCGCGGCGGAGCACCGCGGTCACGTCGCCGCCGCGACGCACGGCGTCGGCGGCGATCACGAGCGCCTCCGCCGCCGCGCGGTCGCGCACCGGGAGCGAAAGGCGGAGCAGCAGCAGTGAGTCGGCGGCCGCGGCCGGTGCGGCCGTCACGATCGCCAGCGCCACGTCAAAGCGCCTGAGACGCCCAACCCGGTCCGCATCGAGTGAAACGCGCGCCTCGCGCATCGACGGCGTCCCCTGCTCACGCCCGGTCCCACGCACCTTGGCGACATCCACCACCACGCGCGGCGGCCGGCCACGCAGATAGATCCGTTCGGCGGCCCGGGCGCGTTGCAGCGCTTCGATCGCGCGTTCCATCCACGGGATCGCAGCCGTGGGGCGAGCCGTCTCGAGCTCCGTCGACGCACGCCACATGTGATTGTAGGCCTCGAGGAGCGGCCGGTTAATCGCCACCACCGGACTCTCGTCTCCCTCACTCTCGAGCGTGCGCGTCGCGTCCACGTGCACCGCGCGTTCGGCGGCCGCGAGTACCTGGTCGGGGTCGAGCGGTTTCTCCGCACCCTGCGCGTGGCCGTCGCCGTCGAAGTGCGCGTGCTCGCCCGGATTCTCACCCAGCCGGGTGAAGATCACCTCGCCCACCCGTTTGCGGAGCCTGCTTTGCTCCACCGCCAATCTCCGCGACTCGCGTTGGAGCGCTGGGAGGCCTAAGCGCGGAGCACGATCGCGCACGTCAATGGTCATCAACAGGATCATCCGTTGCGAGAGCGCGTTCTTTTCCGGCTCGCTCGGCGGCATCGGATCGACGCTCACAGAGTCATACTCGTCGGCACGGGCGATGCGGATCGTGCGGGTCTCCGAGACACCCTCCCGGGGCCCCGTCACGTCATTGCGATCCCGCGCGATCGCGCGCAGGTGAATCAGGTCGCCCGGGCCCAGGTTGAGCGTGTCGAGAAGGAGTGTCCCTTCGATCCGTGCCTCGCGCACCCCTGGACCGTAGGAGCGCGCAGCGATCCGTCCGCTTCGAAACGTGAAGGCTTCGCCGGCACCCGCGCTTACGATGTACTCGAAGCCGCCGTTGGCGAGCCCGTAGTCGTCTCGCACATCCGCACGTAGCACCAGCGTGCCACGCGCGGTGCGCAGCACCGAGTCGCGCGTCGGCTCATCGAGGCGGACGACGGGCATCGAGTCGGCGATCGACTCGACGACGAGCACGCGGTCCCGCGCCGGTCCGTGCAGACGCAGACCGGCAACGCGGGCCGGCACGGTCAACACGATTCGCCACCTTCCATCCTGCTCCGTAGGCACGAGTGCGATCGACTCGAGCTGGGCGGTCACCCCGACCCCGCGTCCCTCGATGACAATCCGACTCCCGGCGAGCGCGGAAACGACGGATGGATCGTCGATCACTTCCACCGTCCGTCCGGTGTAGGCCGGCGAGACCACGCGCACGACGATCGTCGCGAGCGGGTCACCCGCGGCGCGCGCGCCAGTGCCAATCCGTGCGAAAGTATCACCGGGCCGCGGCTCGGTCAGGCGCGTGAGCGCACCCGTTGGCGCCCCCCACAATACCAAGAACAGGGCTACGAGTGCGATCAACAGCGTGGCGAGCGGTCGTACGAGCAACGCGCATGCTGCGCGCGACACTTCAGCTTCCAGCGCGGAGTCAGCCAACGCACGCGCGCCGGCCGGCGACGGTGCGACCACATCCGCGTCGATCGAGGTAACCAGCGCGTAGCGTAGCGACGGTATCCGCCGTTCGAACCAGAGCGCCATCGCCTCATCGCTCGCACGCCACGTGGGCGCAATCCGCCGGCCTACCTCCCAGAAGAACATCGTCGCGCCCATCACGATCGCGAACGGAAGCACGGCGCGGCGCAGCGGTAGCGGCAGCGCCACGATGGCCTCCACCGCAAACACGCTGAGCAGCACACCCAACGCGACTGCCAGCGCGACGATGACACCGCGCGCCGTCGCGGCAAGGCCCAGTGCGCGCCGCGCGCGCCTGATCCGTTCGAACGAATCGCTCATGAGTCCTTCCGCCGGCGCAGGAGCCACTCGGCGCCGAGCGCCGTCACTGCGAGCACGAGCAGCAGCGCCACGATCCTCGAGTCGGCGTTCGCGTCCGTGGCCAGCTCCTGCGCGCCGGCCGCGTGTGTGCCGCCGGCGAACCGCTCGGCCCTCGCGTCGCTCACGGCCAGGCCGCGTGCTCCGCCGCAGGGTTCGACCATCGCGGAAAGGAAGTGTAGGAATGGCGCCCGAAGCGTGAGGTCGCCCGCGAGCGGTAGGCCCACGGCCACGTGACGGACGCAGCCTGCCTCCAATGGCGACTCGGTCGCGGCCGCAGTGCCGTCGCGCCAGCGCGCGATGACGCGCGATGTCCCCACCAGCGGCATCCGTACCAACAGCGCGACAATCGTCGCCGGGCGCAGTCCGAACGCCGTCACGCCATCCGCGACCGGCGTCGTGTCACTCACTATCGGCCAGGCCACCAACACATGGCCCGGCCGACGCGCCCAGGCAGAGTCCGCCCCAGACGGCCCAGTCCGAACGATCCGCACCTCATGTGCGCCGCGCGCCGAAGACAATCTCGCAATCGCGGGCCTGATCGGATCGTCCAGGAGCGGGCTCGTGAGATGGACCGGCTCCCCGCGAGCGGTGTCGGTGACGGCGGGCACTCGCACGAGGTCGATCCCACCGGGCCACCCCGTACGCAGTGCATCGGTGGCGGCGTCGAACGCCTCCTCCGCGAGTGGCGAGACGAGGACAAGTCTGACCGAGTCGGCCCCACGCGCGACGCGCCGCGCCGCGCGCGTAGCGACCACAAGCGCGGCGGAGAGAATCCCCGGCGCCGCACGAGGCACGCCACTGATCAGGTGTGCCGACGCGGCACTCGAGTCCCCGACCTCGTCCCCCACCACCTCCCGCGCGACGGTGTCGAACAGGATCAGGGCACCTCCCGCTGTCACCCGGGCCCTGGCCAGCCGTGCCGCCGCTGCCGCATCTGCCACGCTCGCGGAGACATCCAACATCACCACCGAACGCACCGACGGCCCCGGCGGGTCGAGCCCAGGCCGTGCAAATGCGGCGCCGAGCAACAGGACTGCGAGCACGCGACAGGCGAGGACGAGCAGGTCGGTCGGTATCGTCGAGCGCGCGACCGCGCGCGCCTCACTGCTCGGTACGAATCGCGCCGTCGGCAGCACCGCACTCGGCGGCCGACGAGTCGTGAAGAGATGCAGCGCGACCACCGCGAGGGCCGCGAGTCCACCGACTGCCAACATGAACGGCGCGAGGAAACTCATTGCCGACCGACCAGACTCGGTGGCGTCACAATGCGTCGCACTACCGAATCCACCGACGCATCATCGCGCACCTCCTGATAGGCGATCGCGTCCGCGCGCATGCGGCTCGCCACCTCGGCGCGCCACGCCCCGAACCGTGCGCGATAACCCGCGCGCGTCCCGGGCACGAGTGCCCGCTCAATCCGCTCGTCTTCGGGGTCGACCGCCAGCTGTGGTGCGTTTCGTGGTTCGATCTCCTCACGTGCGATGACGTGCAACAGGTGCGCCTCGCCGCCGCCCACCCGGTGTCGGACCAGGGCGAGTTGTAACGCCTCGACGTCGCCGAGCGCGTCGGTCACCACGATACAGCGGGCCGCGCTGCCGTGTACCGTCGGAGCGAGCGGCAGCGAGCCGTCGGGGAGCGCCGCGTCGAGCGCGCGCGCGATCTCCGCGACCACACCACCTCGCGCGCGCGGCGGTAGCCGACGCACTATGGTCGGACCGACAATCACGAGCCCCACGGGATCGGCACTCGCATGCGCCACGGCGGCGAGCGCGACGACGAGGCGCTTAGCCACGAGCCACTTGTCGGCAAATGCCATGCTCGCCGATGCGTCAACGATAAAGGTGGTGCCAAGCGTCGCATGGTCGGGCGCGAGCCGCATAAAGGCCTTGTCGCTGCGGGCGAGGAGCTTCCAATCAATGCGCCGCGGGTCGTCCCCTTGGCGGTACGGACGGTACTCCGCAAACTCTGGCGCGATACCACGTGAGCGCGCCTGATGTGCCCCTGGAACACCGCCTGGCACGGGGCGCCTGGCGGGCCAGCGCATGCCGCGCACGGCGTCGAGCAATGCGCCGTACGGACCCACCGCCACGGCTAGATCCCTGTCAGTCCGCGCGGCTCTGGCACGCGCGCGATCAGGTCCTCGACGATCCGTTCGCTATCGATCCCAGCCGCCTCAGCGGCAAAGTTCGGTAGCACGCGATGGCGCAGCACGGGTCGTGCGACGCGGCGGATGTCCTCGGGAGCGACCACTTCACGCCCGGAGAGCAACGCCGCCGCTTTGGCACCGAGAATCAGCGCCTGCCCCGCGCGCGGTCCCGCGCCCCAACGGACATACTGCTCGACCAGCTCCGTCGCGTCGCCGCTCTTGGGCCGCGTCGCGCGCGCGAGCGACGCCGCATACCGCAGCGCCGCATCCGACGCCGCCACCTCGCGCGTCATGCGTTGCAAGGCTCGTGCTTCGTCGGCGCCGATGACCGGCTCGAGCGGCGCCTCGCCAACGCCAGTGGTCGCGCGCAGGATCGCGACTTCTTCATCGGCGCTGGGATACCCGATGCGGATATCGAAAAGGAATCGATCGAGCTGCGCTTCCGGGAGCGGATACGTCCCTTCCTGCTCGATCGGATTCTGCGTCGCGAGTACGAAGAACGGCTCCGGCAACGGCATCGTCCGGCCGGCCGCTGTGACGCGATGCTCCTGCATCGCCTCGAGCAGGGCGGCCTGCGTGCGCGGCGGCGCGCGGTTGATCTCATCGGCGAGGACGATGTTCGCGAAGACCGGACCGCGAACAAAACGGAACGACCGGTGCCCCGTCTGAGAATCTTCCTCGAGGAGCTCCGTTCCGGTGATATCACTCGGCACGAGATCTGGCGTGAACTGTATCCGACGAAACTCGAGTGCCATCGCCTCGGCGACCGCGCGAATCATCATGGTCTTCGCGAGTCCTGGCACTCCGACGAGAAGCGCGTGGCCACCCGCGACCAGCGCCATGAGGATCTCATCGAGCACCGCCTCCTGACCGACGATTCGCTTGCCGACCTCGGCGCGTAGGCGGGCCGCGGCGGCGAGGAGCGCGTCGCGGTCCGTCGGGACTGGGAGGCTCGCGGCGGAGCTCAGCGGACCGGCCGTCGCTGGCGGAACGTCAGGAGGAACGTCGATCCCTCGCGCGCACCGGCGACAGTGACTGCAACACTTTCGTCGAGGACTTCAAAGCCGTGGAGCATGAGGATGTAGTCCTCCACCCGACCATGTCGTTCGCCGAACGCATCGAGTGTCGCCTGCTTCAGCGCCAGCGAGCTCGTCCCCGCCGCGCACCGAATGGTGACGGCGTCCCACAACTCCGGGATCTGCACCCGAACCGTGATCGCACCCGGCCCCTCAGCGCCGAGCGCCACGACGCCGCGCCGACTGCGCAATGCGTTGATGAGCGCGTTCACGAGACAGGCTCCGGCGCCGGCGGGAGCGTCGAGAGGAACTGCGCGACCTGCGCATCAAACATGTACGACGACCCGGTCACGGCGGTGGCGCCGCTCTCCTCATGTGCCGCGATGGCGATCTCCTCGCCCCCCTGACCGCGCAGGCTCATCCAGTTCGATCCCTCCTTTTCGAGGAAGGCGGAATAGATGCCTGAACCGCGCGAGAAGAACTCACGCGCCGCGGCAAGCACTTCACCGGCCGGAAGGCTCGTGCGCTGCTGCTGCATGGTGCGACCGGTCTGCTGATGTCTCACGTTTGATCCTCTGTTCCTTCGACGCCAGAAATGGTGTCTCTGTGTGCTACGTTGCCGGAATCTAGTGCCGCCTCTGCCCGGCGGAGGCGGTTCTGCAGGGCCGATTTCTCGGCGATTGCCGCCATCACGTCGGCCGCCGCCCGGAGCAGCGCCCGCACGCGCGCATCTGGGACGCCGGAGTCGGCGAAATAGAACGTCGCCGCCCCTTCCACCGCACCGTTCGACACGAGCGGCAGCGCGACCAGGGCGCGAAAGCCAAGTTCGGAGGCGACTTCCTGCCAGTCCTCAAGCCCGACGTCGGCAAAGACATCCGGCACCTCGATTACGCGGCGCTCACTCGCGGCCTCTCCGCTTGGCCCTACGCCAACGCGGACGCGCATCTCGCCGAGCCAGGGGCGCCAGCGGTCGGGCCACCCATGGGCGGCGACGAGGCTCATTAGTTCCGAGGCGCCATCCATGAGAAAGACCGACCCCAGGGAAGCGCCGACCGCAGGGCACGTGCGGTCAAGCGCGAACTGAAACGCCTCGTCAGCACGCTCGGCGCGCAGGAGGGTATGCGTCAGATCGCGCAGCAACGCCGCGTCGCCGTCCGTGATGGCCGCTCCCATCTGAGGGGTTGGCATTCGCCAGATTCGACGACGCGGCGTGGTCATCAGGGCAGCGCGAGCGCCTCGGCAATCCCGACGACAAACCGGATGCCGAACAGGAATGCCGTGAGCGGCAACCGCTCATCGTTGCCATGCATGCGCTCTTCGTCTGGCATCTCGAGCGGAAACGGCAGCAGGCCGTAGGCCTTGATGCCAGCGCGACGCAGATCGGCAGAGTCCGTGGCCCCCGTGCTGAGGTACGGGACGACCGTCATTGTGGGGTCGACACGCGTCGCCGCGCGCTCAACCGCCGCGAAGAACTCGTTGTCGGCCGACATCGGCGGAGAGTCCTCGCCGCGACTTGTGATCACAAACGTCACTCGCGGATCATTCACGACCCGTGCGAGCCGCGCGACGGTCGAGTCGATCGACTGCCCGGGCAGGGTGCGAATATTGAGCGTCGCGACCGCTTCGCGCGGGATCACATTGCTCCGGATCCCACCGCCGATGATCGTCGGTGAAATGCCGGTGCGCAGGACGGCGTCGAGCGTCGGGATCGAGCGGAGCACCTCGGCACCCCGGGTGATACGCCCGGCATCACCGGAGGCCACGTCGTTCATCGCCTGCGCCTCGCGCGCGTCGGGCCAGACGGCCGAGAGCGCGCCAAAAAAGCGTGTGGTGACCGGCGTCAGCACGGTCGGCTCTCGGTGAGCCCCGATCACGCCCAGCGCGCGCCCCAGCCGCGCGATCGCATTTCCGTCGAGTGGGATCGAGGCATGCCCATCCGGTCCACTCGCGGTGGCGGTGACCACATGGGAGACCTTTTCGGCCATCTGCAGCGCCACGTAGCGTTTGCCGTTCGACATGACACGCGTGCGACCACCCTCGTTGAGCGCATACTCAGCGCGGATCGCATCGGGATGGTTCTTGAGCAGCCACCCCATCCCGAAGTCGCCCCCCGCCTCTTCGTCTGCGTTCGCCACGAAGATTACATCGCGGGTGAGCCGTTCGCCCGCCTTCACCCGGCGCTGGAGCGCGAGCATCGCTTGCAGGTTCGCGATCAGCATTCCCTTGTCATCGATCGCGCCCCGGCCGTAGAGGACACCGTCGCGCACCTCCGCAGCGAACGGCTCGGCCGTCCACTGATCGCGGATCACACCGACGACGTCCATATGACCCATGAGAATCACCGGCGTCTTCGCGCTCGCGCCCGCCACGCTACGGAGTCGCGCCACCACCGCCCCGCGCCCCGGCGCACTCTCATAGACGCCCGACTCAATGCCAGCCTGTTGGAAGAGCGAATCAAGGAAGCGCGCGGTGGCGAGCTCGTTGCCCGGGGGATTCGTGGTGTTGATTCGGATCATAGCCTGCAGCTGGATTGTCGCCTCGCGGAGCAGCGCGTCGTCACTCGGTCCCTGCGCGCCCAGCGTCGATGAGATCGACAGCAGCACCAGGAGCGTCAGCTCGGGGAGTCGGCTCGTTCGCCTGCTCATGTTCCGTACAGGCGCTTCGCGAGCGCCTCCTTGAGCTGCACCGTCAGCGCTCCCGGCCTCCCGTTCCCCACCGGTTTCCCGTCGATCTCGACGAGCGGTTGCACGTCGGTGGTCGTGCCGCAGACGAACACTTCTTCGATGATCGCCAACTCGGCAAGCGCCACCGGCCGCTCGTCGAATGGCAGCCCGAGCTCATGAATCAGCTGGACGATCTCCACGCGTGTGATTCCAGGTAGGATGTAGTTCGACAGTGGATACGTGCGCAGCACGCCGTTCAGGACGAAGAACGCATTCGTCGCCGCGCCCTCGGTGAACATCCCATCACGATGGAACAGCGCCTCGTAGGCACCGGCCTCCAGGGCCGCCTGCCGCGCCATCACTGGTCCGAGCAGGTTTACCGTCTTCAGATCACAGCGCGCCCAGCGGATGTCGGCGAAAGTGATCCCCTTCGCGCCGTTGTCGCGCAGGGCAAAATTCGGCGTGAACAGGGTGGCCGACGCATAGACCGTCGTAGGGGTGCCGGTCGGCGGAAAGTGATGCGTGCGCGGCGCCGCGCCGCGTGACACCTGCAGGTAGACGGTCGCCTCGCCGCCAGCGAGCCCGTTGTCGGCCACCAGCTTCTCGCAGACCGCCTTGAGCGTCGCCGACTCGGCCCCTGCCCGGTCAATTCGCAACGTGGTGAGACCGTTCGCCATTCGCGCGGCGTGGCCTGCCCACGCGAAGATTCGCCCGTGGATCAGTCGCACCACCTCGTAGATGCCGTCGCCGAACATGAAGCCGCGATCCTCCACCGGGATCATCGCCTCCGCCTTCGGCACGTACCGCCCATTCAAGTAGACAGTCGTCATCGCTCTCACCCGATCATGCGTTCGATGCCGGCAATCACAGGAGCGAAGGAGAGGCCCTTGCCCGCGACACGCCGCGCCTGTTCATCGGCCAGCTCGCGCTGTCCATGCCCGAAAAGTTCGCCCACCATCCAAGGGCCCGCCTGCGGGTTCCGCCACCAATCTGCGTTGAATCGCTCACGCAGCGATTCATCGAGCACCGCCTGCAGCTGCCAGGCGCGCAGATACCGCGCCGCGTAGTACCGCGGGTCCACATCCACAAACGCATCGGCGTGCTGGTAGCGGAAGCCGGTCGCCGCCGTGAGTGTCTCCACGTAGAGGTCCGGAAGCGCATCCCAGGAGACACCGCCGCCGTGCA
Source organism: Gemmatimonas phototrophica (assembly GCA_945869195.1). GTDB lineage: Bacteria > Gemmatimonadota > Gemmatimonadetes > Gemmatimonadales > Gemmatimonadaceae > Pseudogemmatithrix. Next base: position 116,389 of record CAMBNV010000008.1, read on the forward strand.
GCTCGGTCTCGTAGATCAACTTGGCCGCGTAGCGCCGAACGAAGTGCAGCTCCTCAAACCCCTGCGAGTGCAGGAATTGTGGGAGTTCCTTCTTGCCGAGGTCAGTGTAGCGCATGAGCCAGCCGGCATCTTTGAGCCGGTGATCGAACAGCATCGCATAGCCTTCGGTCACCGAGTTGTCGCCGAGCCATCGGAACTCGAACGGTAACTCGCGATCCATGTTCCCGAAATGCAACGCATGTCCGAGCTCATGCATGAGCGTCATCCAATCCGACTGTCCGCCATGCGGACGCAGCACGAGATGCACGACATCGGGGATCTTCACCGGCGCGCAGAAGGCGCGCGCGCGCTTCCCGGGTCGCTCGGCGGTGTCGTAGAGGACGCGACCGTTCGCATCGGGACTCGTTCCCGACTCCATCACCTGCCGCCGGACCTCGCGCTCCATCTGATTGGCGGGAAAAAAGGCGTCAAACTCCGGCGCACGCATCAGGGCGAGCAGATCGGCGCGCGTTACCTCGCCTGGTTGCATGCCGAGTCCCTGTCTGACGTAGCGCGGCTGCAGGTCGTCCCACATTCCCTGCGTGTCGTGCAGTAAGGCCTCGCACTCGGCGCGCAACGCCGCGAGCGAGACGCCGCTCAGCGCTTCCCAGGTGGTGTTGTAGGTCGGCGCGATCCCGAGCGACGCGACCACCTCGTGCTCGCGCTCCAGTCGCTCGCGGCGAATCGGTGCAAGTTCGCGCTCGACCAGCGCGGCGCGTGCATCGTCGAGCAGGTGACGTTCTTTCGCGTCGCGCGTATTCGCGGTCGTGATCGAGACCCGCGCGTACGGTTCTTCAGTGCCGTCTGACAGGCGGATGACCGCCGCACTTTCCCACGCGATCTCGCGCTCCTCGAGCGGAGCTAGCTCGCGGCCGACGCGCGATTCAATCAGCCAGTCGACCAACAATCGCGCCGACCGATGGTCCGGGCTCCCCACCGCGCTCCCACGGAACAGCTCGAGCGCCATCTCAAACGCCTCGTCGTCGTAGGCGGCACGGTGTTTCTCGTAGATCGGCTGTAGCGCCGCCCGCGGCTTCACCCCGGCGTGCGCCGCATGAGACTCGGTTGAGACTTCCTCGAGAAAGGCCTCACCGCGAGCCCGCAGCGCGTCGAGTGGCGAGCCGTCCAGTCTCACGTTCGACTCCCGAACGCCAGCGTGCACCGCCGCCGCCTCACCCGACCAGACGCGCTTCCGCGCGCTTGTGGTCAGCCTCGAGGTACTTCGTGATTACGTCGACCACCTGACCCGTCGAGACACGGATCTGCCCCATGTCGTCACGGAACCGGATGGTGACGTCGTCGTTCGCCGTCGAGGCAGGATCGATGGTGATCCCGAACGGCGTGCCTGCCTCGTCCTGCCTCCGGTACCGGCGGCCGATCGCGCCGGCTTCGTCATAGAAGACGTTGAAGCGTTTGCGGAGCGCCGCCGCCAACTTCTCCGCCATCTCCGGCTGTCCGTCCTTCTTGGTGAGCGGGAAAATGCCTGCTGTGATCGGTGCGAGTGCCGGATGGAAGCCCATCACCGTGCGGCCCTCGGTCTCCCCAGGGACCGCCTCTTCGCGGAGCGCGTTCACCATGATCGCGAGCGTCACGCGATCGGCACCCACCGACGTTTCGATCACGAACGGCAGATAGCGCTTGTTCGCCGCCTGGTCCACATACTCGAGCCGCTTAGACGAAAACTGCTGATGCTGCGAGAGGTCGAAGTCCGAGCGGTTGTGCACGCCCTCGATCTCCTGAAAGCCCAGTGAGCCGCCGAAGTCAAAGTTGATGTCGAAGGCCGCGCGCGCGTAGTGCGCGAGCTCCTTCTCGGTGTGCTGATGGAACTCCAGCCGGTCGCGGTCGAGCCCGAGCGAGAGATGCCAGTCGAGGCGCGCCTGCTTCCAACGCTCGAAGTGGTCCATGTCGGTGCCCGGCTCGACGAAGTACTGCATCTCCATCTGCTCGAACTCGCGCGTACGGAACGTGAAGTTCCCGGGCGTGATCTCGTTGCGGAACGCCTTGCCGATCTGTGCGATCCCGAACGGCACCTTCTGCCGGGTGGCCTGCTGCACGTTGAGGAAGTTGACAAAGATCCCCTGCGCCGTCTCCGGGCGAAGATAGACCACCGACGCCGACTCCTCGACGGGCCCCATGAACGTCTTAAACATCAGGTTGAACTGCCGTGGCTCGGTGAGCTGACAGTCGCCATGCTCGCCGGGTTTCTTACTCGGCTTCCTCGGGCACTGGGCGTCGTCCATCTTGTCGGCGCGGAATCGCGCTTTGCACGCCTTACAGTCGATGAGCGGGTCGGAGAAGCCGCTCACATGGCCCGATGCCTCCCAGACCCTGGGATGCATGAGGATCGCGGCGTCGAGCCCCTCGACGTCGTCCCGCTCGCGCACCATCGCGTTCCACCAGCGTGCCTTGACGTTGTTCTTGAGCTCGACGCCCAAGGGGCCGTAGTCCCACACCGACCCGGTGCCGCCGTAGATCTCGGAGGACTGGAAGACGAAGCCGCGGCGCTTTGAGAGGCTGACGAGCGATTCGAGAACGTCGGGGCGCATTGACGGCGGGGTGGGGAGGGAGAGCTGGCGGTGCTTGGAATCTAATCGCTGACCTCCCCCTTACCCCGAACCCTCATCCCCCAACGCCCGCGCAATCACCCCCCCATGCCCCCGCCCGTTCTCGATGAACACCTTATTCGCATCGAACCCGCTCGCCAGCACCCCCGCGATGAACACACCAGGGACGTTTGTTTCCATACTCGCCGCTTCGTGCGAGGGAACGCCGGTGAGCGCGTTTACACTGACGCCCAGTGACGCGAGCAGCTCGGTGCTCGGCGCGAACCCTGTCATCAGGTAGACATGCTGGGCCGGCAAAATCCCGGGGCCGTCCTTCCCTTCCAGATGCACCCGCCCAGACTCGATCGCCGTGACGCGCGTGTTCCACCGCACTTTGATCAACCCGTCCGTCATTCGGTTCTGCAGATCGGGCAACACCCACGGCTTGATATTCTTGTCGAAGTTCGGCCCGAAATGCACGAGCGTTACCCGTGCGCCGTGCCGCCACAGGTCAAGCGCGGACTCCGCCGCCGAGTTCCCACCGCCAACCACGATCGCCTCGCGCTGGAACGCCTCGTGCCCCTCGCGGTACAGATGCGACACGTGCGGCAGCTCCTCACCGGGAACCCCAAGCAGATTGGGTGAACCGGAATACCCGCTCGCGACGACAATCGCCCTGGCGCTCGTCTCCACGACATCGCCGCCAAGAGGGCGCGAGTGGACGACGAACTCGTGCTTCCGCCGCCACACCGCCACCACGGGCTCATACTGGCGCACGTCGAGCCGGAAGTGCGAGACCACCTGACGGTAGTACGCGAGCGCCTCGCGCCGAGTCGGCTTGTCCGTCGCAAGCGGGAACGGCATTCCGGCGATCGCGATCTTATCCGCCGTCGAGAAAAACGTCATGTACACGGGATACGACGCGACGGAACTTGCGACAGCACCGCGATCGAAGACCACGACCGGAATCCCCTGTTGCTGGATCGCCACCGCAGCCGCGAGTCCACAGGGTCCGGCGCCGATCACGACCACCGGCAGCTGGCCGTCCCGCTCCGCCACGTTGACAATCTTGCCGGCGACACGGGCCGCAGGTGCTGCTTTCCGTTTCACGCGACCGCTCATGTCCCCGGCTCCCGGCTCCCGGCTTCCGGCTTCCGGCTCACGTCTCTAGTCCGATAATCTGATCCCGCCGCGTCCCCACACTGACATACTGAGCCGGGCACTCCACTAGCTCCTGGATTCGGTCCAGATAGACCCGCGCCGGCTTCGGCAACGCCGCCAGCGTGCGGGCCTCGGCCGTGGAGCTCTTCCACCCTTCGAACCACTCGTATACCGGCTCGACCCCGACCAGGTCCGCGATGTCGCCAGGGAACTCGTTCACCACCTCGCCGTCAATCCGGTAGCCGGTGCAGAGCCCGATTGTCTCGAGCGTATCGAGCACGTCGAGTTTGGTGACGGCGAGCCCCGTGAGCCCATTCACGCGGACGGCGTACCGCACCACCACCGCGTCGAACCAGCCGCAGCGCCGGGGGCGTCCGGTCGTCGCACCGTACTCGTTGCCGAGCTTGCGCACATGCTCGCCGAACTGTTCATCGAACTCGGTCGGCAACGGCCCGCTACCAACGCGAGTGGTATACGCCTTCACCACACCGAGCGCCGCGTCGATCGTGCGCGGACCGATCCCCACGCCGATCGCGGCGCCGCCCGCCGTCGTGCTCGAGGAGGTCACGAACGGATAGGTGCCGTGATCGATGTCCAGGAGTGAACCCTGCGCGCCCTCGAGCAGGATCGCCGCCCCCTGCTTCTGGGCCTTGTACACCGCGAGCCCCACGTCTTGGGCAATCGCGAGCAACCGCGGCGCGATCTGCTCGAGCGACGCCAGCGTGAACTCGGCGGCGGCGCGTTTGGTCGAACCGAAGCCCGCGAGAATATGATTCGCGTGCTCTGTACCGCGCTCCACCAGTTGCCGCAGGCGCGCCGGATGACGCAGGTCGAGGACGCGGATCCCGCGCCGAGCGACCTTGTCCTCGTAGGCCGGCCCGATCCCACGCCCCGTCGTGCCGATCGCCCTGCTCGCCGCGCTCTCCTTGTCGACGAGTTTGTGATAGGGCATCACAAGATGCGCGCGGTCCGAGAGATAGAGTCGCCCGGTGACGTCCACCCCATGCGCCACAAGCGCGTCCACCTCCTCGAACACGCTCTCGGCGTCGAGCACCACCCCGTTGCCGATGGCGCAACGCACCCCCGGGTGCATGATGCCGCTCGGCACCTGATGCAACACCGTCGATTCGTCCCCCACGTGCACCGTATGGCCCGCATTGGCGCCGCCCTGATAGCGCACCACCCAATCCGCGCGCGCAGCGAGGACGTCGACGAGCTTGCCCTTCCCCTCATCGCCCCACTGTGCGCCGACGATGACGATGGTGCGGGTCTTCGAATCGAACATGGCGTGACCGGGACGGGGTATTCGCGAAGGGCGAAGAACGCAAAAAACGCCCCGAAGTTCGGGGCGTTGGAAGAATCTACGTACCGTTCCCAGCGTGGGCAACGCGCGGGGGGCAGAAGCCGGCGCGTTGATGCGTCACTTTCCGAGCGCCGCGATCAGCTCCTCACGCAGCGCCGCCCCCAGCGGCAACAGTGGGAGCCGTGGCGCACCGCCCACCCGCCCAACCTGATCCATCGCCGCCTTGACCCCAGACACCCCCAGCTTCGCCACGATCACGTCGGCCATCGGCTTGAGCGTTGCCTGCGCCGCGGTCGCGCGTGCGGTGTCGCCAGCACGCACCGCGGCGAAGACCTCGAGCGAGAGCTCGGCGGCGAAAAGCGACACCGCGAGGATCCCGCCGCGGGCACCTGCTTCGAGCCCAGCCTGCAGCGCGGCCCCGCTCCCCGTGATCACCGAAAACGAGTCCGACTGTGACGTGAGGAACCCCTTGAGCATGTTGAGGTCGCCCGAGCTGTCCTTGATCCCGATGACATTCGCGTGCTGCGCGAGTTCGGCCACCAGATCGCTCGGCAGCGCGAAGTGCATGTACTTCGGGATGTTGTAGAGCATCACCGGCAACGGCGACGCGTCGGCGACGCGATGATAGTGCATCGCCAGATTCTCGCGCGACATCGCGTTGGAGTAGTAGTGCGGCGCCACCACGAGCACTGCATCGGCCCCGGCAGCCGAGGCGGCGCGACACCGCTGAATGCATTGACGAGCCGATTCCGCGCCCGTGCCGATGATCAACAGTTTGTCGCTCGGCACGACGTCGCGCGCAGCGACCGCGAGCGCGGCCCGCTCGTACTCGTCGAGCAAGGCGGCCTCGCCCGTCGAGCCCCCGACCAGAATCCCGCTGAGCCCATCCGCCAGGTGCGCACGGAGATTCGCCCTCCAGCCGTCCAAGTCGAGTTCCTCGTCTGCATCCCGGAACGGCGTCACGACCGGGGCAAATATTCCTGCGAGATTGATGCTCATCGGTCGAGGAACTCCTGGCCCGCACCGAACCTTCCGGAGGCGGGGTCAATCGTAGAGGGGGAGTGAGCGGAACCGCCCACACCCGAGGACGGCCGGCTGAACAGCTGCATCTTGAGTTGGAAATCGCTCGGGCTTGTGCTCGCCGCCAGTGCCACCGCGAACTCGACCGTGCCATCGGTCACGAGGTCCTCCAGATGCTGATCGAACGTCTGCATCCCGTACTGGTCGCGTCCCTCAGCGATGAAGTCCCTGATCTCGCCCACGCGGTCACGGTCGAGCATCAGCGCGCGGATCGTTGGCGTCACGATCATAATCTCGAGCGCCGCAACTCGCCCTTTGCCGTCCGCGCGGGGGAGCAGACGCTGTGAAATCACCGCGTGCAGCGTCTCCGCAAGGCGCACCCGCACCATCTCCTGCTCCTCCGGCGGGAACATCGCGATGATGCGGAGCAACGTGCTCTGTGCATCGGGCGTGTGCACCGTGGAGATTAAGAAATGCCCCGTCTCCGCCGCCTTCATCGCGGTATTGACCGTCTCAGGGTCGCGCATCTCGCCGATCAACACCACGTCCGGATCCTGGCGCAGCGCCGCACGCAGGCCCGTCTGAAAGCTCTCGGTGTCTACACCGATCTCTCGTTGCGTGACCGAACTCTGGAGGTCACGATGCAGGAACTCGATCGGGTTCTCGAGCGTGACAATATGCTTGTTGTGATGCTGATTGATGTGATTGATCAGCGCCGCCATCGTTGTGCTCTTCCCCGAGCCGGTCACGCCGGTGACGAGGACCATTCCACGCTCGGCCTCTGCGATTTTTTGCAGCACCGCGGGCACCGCGAGGGCGGCTAAGCTCGGCACCTCAAACGGGATGACGCGCATCACGATCATGAAGCTGGACCGTTGCCGCAGGATGTTCACCCGAAAGCGGCCGATACCCGCGGCCCCCCAGGAGCCGTCGTAGTCCCGTAGCGTGTCGATCCGCGCACGATCATTCTCGTTGGAAATCAGCTGGAGCGCGATCGAGCGCGTCTGTTCGGGGGTGAGCGCCTGCTTGGTGAGCCGGACCAGCTTGCCATTTATGCGGGCACGAAAGACGTCCCCCGCCTTGATGTGCAGGTCGGACGCGCCACGATCCACCGCCGCCTTGATGATCTTTTCCATCACTCCCGTCCGTGAAGGGTGGCCGTCAATCGGCCGATCGTCTCTCGTGTGCGCCGCCGGTGGACCCGTGCGGAAGATAGTACCTCTTCACCTCGCCGAGTCCGATCAGCGAGCCTTCACCGTCAACACCGACCTGACGCAAAGCAGGACCGCTGAGGGAAGCTTCGCTGCCAGATCGAGGCGAACCGCCTCAACAATCAGGTCATTGAGCGGCATCGAGCCCCATGCGCGTGCGCACCGTGTCCATCGTCTCCCGTGCCACGAGTCGCGCCCGGCGCGCCCCCTCGTGCAGCATCGCGTCCACCTCCTGCGGCCGGTCGTGCAACTCAGCCGCGCGCACGCGAATCGGGGTGAGCTCATCCATCATGTGCGCGTGCAGGGCCTTCTTGCAATCCATGCAGCCCCACCCCGCGCTGCGGCACTTCTCCTCGACCTCGGCGACCACCGGCGGTGGCGAGAAGGCACGGTGTAGCGGATACACGACCGGGCACTTCGCCGGCTCGCCAGCGTCGGTTTTGCGCTGGCGCGCCGGATCAGTGACCGCAGGCCGCAGCTTTTCCCACACCTGTTCCGGCGACTCGAGCAGCCCGATCGTATTGCCGATCGACTTCGACATCTTCGCCTGGCCGTCGAGCCCGGGGATGCGGCGAGTCGGCGTGAGCTTGGGCTGCGGCTCGGGGAAGAACGGCACGTCAGGGGAGAACCGCGCGTTCCAGTTCCGCGCCACCACACGGGACAACTCCAAGTGCTGTACCTGATCCTCGCCGACGGGAACGGTGTCCGCGAGATAGAGGAGGATGTCCGCCGCCTGCAGCACGGGATAGTTGAGGATCCCCGCCATCACCTGCTCCTGCCGGGCCGATTTTTCCTTGAACTGGACCTGACGCTCGAGCTCACCCAGCGGTGTGATCGTGTTGAAGATCCACGCCAGCTCGGTGTGTTCGGGGACGTCCGACTGGACGAAGATCGCGGCCCGCGATGCGTCGAGCCCCGAGGCGAGGAGCCCAACCGCCATGTCGCGCGTACGGCGGCGCAGGTCCTCGGGCGCGAACGCGATCGTGATCGCGTGATAGTTTACGATGCAGAAGAACGATTCGTGCTCGTGCTGCAGCGCAACCCAATTCTTGACCGCTCCGAGGTAGTTCCCGATGTGGAGCTCACCCGAGGGCTGGATTCCGCTGAAGATGCGTGGCATGCCACGAAGTTACGGAGCGTGAGATGGGCTATCAACCGGAGCGACGCGATCTGCTCGAGATCGTGGTGCGGGCGGCGCGCGAGGCGGCCGGGGTGATTCGTGCCGCGGCCCCTCGGGCGCGGAACCTCGACTGGCGCTCCAAGGGCCCCACCGACTTCGTGAGCGAGGTCGATATCGCCGCCGAGGAGTGCATCCTCTCGATCGCCGCCCGCGAGCTGCCCGGCGCCTCCATCCTCGCCGAGGAATCCGCCGCAACCACCCCGCCGGAGCGGGTGGCCCGTGGCCTCGCCCTGGTCATCGACCCCCTCGACGGAACGACCAACTTCCTGCACGGATACCCTGCATACGCCGTCTCGATTGGGGTGCTCCTCGACGGCGAACCGGTCGCCGCCGTCGTCTATAACGTTGCCGGCGACGAGATCTTCACGGCCACCGCCGGGGGCGGCGCCTTTATGAACGGCGTGCCGATCCGCGTCAGCACAATCGTGGACCCTCAACGCGCGCTCATCGGCACGGGGTACCCGTTCAAGGACCCCACCGACATCCCCCCGTATCTGGCGCAGCTGTCGCGCGTGATGGCACAGGTCTCTGGTGTCCGCTGGCCCGGCGCCGCGAGCCTTGATCTCGCGAGCGTCGCGAGCGGTCGATTCGATGCCTTTTGGGAGAACCTCCTTTCGCCCTGGGACTTCGCCGCGGGGATGTTGCTCGTGCGCGAGTCCGGTGGGCTTGCGACGACCATTACCGGCTCGCCCTTGCGTGGCGTCGCCCGGTCCAGCGTCCTGGTCGGAAACCCAGCGATGCACGCCTGGCTACGCCAGGCACTTCAGCAATCGCAGCTGACCGATCCGTAGCGGCGCCAGAGATTTCGATAGATTCCCCTGGCCGACCGGGCGTCTCCGCCCGCGCCGCTGCCTCACTCCAGATCCGTGCATATGTCCCTCGTCGAGTGTGTCCCGAACTTCTCCGAAGGCCGTCGGCCCGAGGTCATCGCCGCCATCCGCGACGCGATCGCTGCGGTTGAAGGCACGGTCATTCTCGACGTCTCGAGCGACCCGAGCCACAATCGTACTGTCGTCACCTTTGTCGCCCCTGTGGCGAGCGCAGCCAACGCCGCTTTTGCCGGGATCGCCAAGGCCGCCGCGCTGATTGACCTGAACAATCACAGTGGAGAACACCCGCGCATCGGCGCGACCGACGTCTGCCCCTTCATTCCCCTTGAAGGCGCCTCGATGGAGGACTGCATTGTCCTCGCGCGCACCCTCGGCGAGCGCGTCGGAAAGGAACTCAGCATCCCCGTATTTCTCTATGAGCGCGCGGCCGCCCGCCCTGACCGCACCAACCTCGCGGACATCCGCCGCGGCGAGTTTGAACTCGCCAAGTCCGAGATCGGCACCCACCCCAACCGCGTCCCCGACTTCGGCCCGAACGCCGTGCACCCGACCGCCGGCGCCACCGTCATCGGGGCACGCCCCTTTCTCGTCGCCTTCAACGTCTACCTCGGCGGCAAGGAGAACCTCCACGTCGCCAAGAGTGTTGCGAAGGCCGTACGAGGCTCCTCAGGCGGCCTCAAGGGCGTGAAGGGGCTCGGGATGGAGGTGGATGGTCAGGCCCAGGTCTCGATGAACCTGGTTGACCTCGACACCACCCCGCTCCACCGCGCCTACGAGATGGTCAGGATGGAGGCCGAGTCGCTGGGCGTGACCCCCACCTGGAGCGAAATCGTCGGACTCGTCCCCGAACGCGCGCTCTTCGAGGCCGCCGCTCGCCATCTCCGCTGGCGCACCTTCACACCCGACCTCGTACTCGAACGCCAGGTCCGCAAAGTCGCCGCGGGCGGCGAGTCGCTCAGTGGTTTCGTCGCCGACGTCGCGTCATCGGCACCGGTGCCCGGCGGCGGGTCGGTCGTCGCGCACATCGGCTCTCTTGGCGCTGCGCTCGTGCAGATGGTCGCGGGACTTACGATCGGCCGGAAAAAGTACGCCGCCGTCGAGAGTGAGATGAAAGAGCTGGCGCTCCGCGCCACGCACCTTGTGCGCCGCCTCTCGGAGTTAAAGAACGAAGACGCCGCCGCCTACACGCTCGTGAGCAACACCTACAAGCTCCCGAAAGAGTCGCTTGAGCAACAGCACTCCCGCGACGCCGCCATCCAGAGCGCGCTGGTCACGGCAGCTGAGGTCCCGCTCGAAACCGCGCGCTGGTGTGCCGAGGTCGCGACGCTCGCGGCGATCTGCGCCGAGAAGGGCAACACCAATGCCGCCAGCGACGCGGGGGTGGCTGCGCTGCTCGCCGAGGCGGGCTGCCGAGGCGCGGCGTACAACGTGCGCATCAATGTGAGCGCGATGCCAGACAAGGCGGCCGGAGCCTCGCTGGCCGCCGAAGCTGAGCGCCTGGTGGCGACCGCCGGCACGCACGCCAAGCGCGCTGCCGCAGCGGTCGAAGCGCACCTCTAGCGTCAGCCGAGCGTCGTCAGGACGCGCGGCCCATCGGCCGTGATTGCCACCGTATGCTCAAAGTGCGCCGACAGCGTCTCGTCGAGCGTCACGATCGTCCACCGGTCCTTGAGCGTCTTAGTCGCGGCACCTCCCGCGTTCACCATCGGCTCGATCGCGATTGTCATGCCCACGAGTAGCTTGGGCCCGCGCTTCGGCTTCCCATGGTTCGGCACCTGCGGGTCCTCATGCATCGCCGCGCCGACACCGTGGCCCACAAGGTCGCGCACCACCGAGAAGCCGGCCTTGACCACCACGCGCTCCACCGCCGCGCCGATGTCGCCGATGTGGTTCCCCACCTGCGTCTCGGCGATCCCCGCCCAGAGCGACGCCTCGGTCACGTCCAGCAAGCGCTGCTTCTCGGGCAGGATTTTTCCGACAGCGTAGGTCCACGCCGAATCGGTGTGAAACCCACCATAGTGCACGCCGATGTCAACCGAAATGATGTCGCCGGCCGCGAGGATCCGTTTGGCCGACGGAATGCCGTGCACAATCTCGTCGTTGATCGAGATGCAGGCCGATCCCGGAAAACCATAGAGGCCTTTGAAGGACGGCGTCGCCCCCGCATGGGAGCGGATGAACGACTCAACCATCGCATCAAGCGCGAGCGTACTGACACCGGGTTCGATCGCGGGCTTCACGTGCTGGTGCGTAGCGGCGAGGATTCGACCGCCAGCTGCCATCGTCTCGAGCTCGCGCGGACTCTTGAGCTGAATCACCGACCGACGGTCGCGAGTGCGCGGACCGTGACGTCGGCGAACGAGCCCGTCGCGTCGATGTGCGCCACGTTCGCGCCATGGGCGACATACCAGGCGAGCACCGGCGCGGTCTGCGCCTCGTACACACGAAGACGGTGCAGGATCGCGTCAGGTTCGTCATCCTGCCGGCGGACGAGCACGCCGCCGCAGTTATTCGGGCAGGGTCCGCCCCGCTCGAAGCCGGTGAACGGCTTCTGTTCCTTGTCGCACGTCGTGCGGCCCGACAGCCGCTCGACCAACAGCTCACCGGCGATGTCGAAGACCAGCACGACGTCGACCTTCCGACCGAGCTCCTGGGTGACCCGGGCGAGTCCTTCGGCCTGCGGCACCGTGCGCACCACACCGTCAAGGATCACCCCATTGGCCTGCGCGGGGAGGGCCAGCGCTTCCTTCATGATGCCGAGGATGACGGCGTCGGGGACGAGATCGCCGCGGTCCATGAAACCCTTGGCCTCGAGCCCGAGCGTCGTGCCGTCCTTGACGGCGGCCCGGAGCACGTCTCCTGTAGCGATTTTGGGGACGCCAAGGGCGGCGGCAATCCGCTCCCCCTGCGTCCCCTTTCCCGCGCCGGGCGGGCCGAGTAGTACGACGATCATCGGTTCCGCCCGAGCTGGGAGGTCTGGCGCCCTAGAAGCCAGCGCCGGCGTTACGACCGCGGAACTTGACGCGGCCCTTCTTCATGAAGCCATCATACTTGCGGAGCAGGAGATGCTGTTGCACCTGCGCCATCGTGTCGAGAGCCACACCCACCACGATGAGAAGCGACGTCCCGCCGAACTGGAACGGCACCGCGAAGAAATCAGCCAGCCAGATCGGGAGCAGTGCGATGATGGTCAGGAAAATCGCGCCCGGCAGCGTGACGCGTTCGACGATGTGACCGATGTATTCCGCCGTCTTGGAGCCCGGCTTGATGCCCGGGATGAATCCGCCCTGCTTCTTCAGGTTCTCCGACAGGTCGGCCGGATTGAAAATGATCGAGGTGTAGAAGTACGTGAAGAAAATGATCAGCGTCGCGGAGAGCACGTAGTACAGACCGGTGCCCGGCGCGAGGTAGTCGGCCATGTCGGCGAGCCAGGGGTTGCCGGAGAACTGCGCGGCCGCGCCGGGGACGACAATGAGCGACTGGGCGAAGATGATCGGCATTACGCCCGCGGAGTTGATGCGGATCGGAATGTGATTGCGCGCGGCTTCCCGCTGCCGCCCCTTTGCCATCGTGCGCTGCGGGATCTGGATCGCAATTTTGCGTGACGCCAGCGTGATCATGACCACGCCCGCCACCACCGCGGCCATCACGCCCGTCATCGCGATAAGCGCCAGCGGCGTTACCGCCCCCGTGCTCACGAAACCGAACGTCTGGAAGATCCCCGGGATGAAGCGCTCGACAATCGAGAAGAAGATCAACAGCGAGGCGCCATTGCCGAGGCCGCGTTCCGTGATCTGCTCACCAAGCCACATGACGAAGAGCGCGCCGGTGGTGAGGAACAACACCATCTGAAGAACGAATCCCGACCCTGGGGTCAGGACCGCCCCAGTGATCCCCGTCGTGAACAGCGCGTAGCCGTACCCCTGTACCGCCGCGAGCGCGACCGTGAAGTAACGCGTCCACTGGGTAATGGTCTTCCGCCCTTCCTCGTCCTTCTGGAGCTTCTCTAAGCTCGGAATCACCGCTGCGCCGATCTGCATGAAGATCGACGCAGAGATATACGGCATGATGCCCAGCGCGAACACCGTGGAGCGCGAGAGATTGCCGCCCACGAACAGGTCATACAGCCCGAGCAGGCCGTTGCTACCCTGGTTCTGGAAGAAGTTGAGCATCGCCGTGACGTCGACGCCTGGCGCCGTGACGTGCGAGCCGATCCGGTAGACCAACAGGCAGATGAACGTGAACGTGATCTTCTGCCAGAGCTCCGGCGTGTTCTTGATGTTCGAGAGAGCCTCTACCGCCTTCGGCTGTGCCATTTACTCCTCGACCGTGCCACCCGCCGCCACGATCTTCTCGCGCGCCGAGCCGCTGACCTTGAGTCCGCGCACTGTCACCGCGCGATCGAGCTCTCCATTGGAGAGCAGCTTCGCCGGGCCCTTTGACGCCTTCACGAGGCCAGCGGCCACCAGCGTCTCCATCGTCACTTCATTCCCCGTGACGAACGAGAGATCGCCAAGTCCGACGACCTGCGACTCCACACGGAACGGATTCGTGAATCCGCGCTTCGGGACGCGCCGCGTGAGCGGCATCTGCCCGCCCTCGAAGTGCGGCTTGTTGCCACCCGGGCCATGATGGCCCGAGCGCGCCTTGATGCCCTTGTGTCCCTTGCCCGACGTCTTGCCGGTGCCCGACCCAGGACCGCGACCGATGCGCTTCCGGTCGCGGTGCGAGCCCGGCGACGGCGCCAGGTTATTTAGCGTGATTTTTTCGTTGCTCATCGTATCACTCCTTCACCGAGGTCACTACGACCAGATGGCGAACTTTTTTGATCATTCCGCGCAACGAAGGCGAGTCCTGGTGCACCACCGAATCCTGATGGTGACGGAGGCCAAGGGCCTCGAGGGTCGCATTCATGCTCTTGTTGTGGCCGATACCGGAACGCACCTGTTCGATGCACACCTTCCCCTGCGTGAGGGTGTTCGGCAGGGTCTTTGCCGGGCCACGGCCCGGATGCCATACGAATGTCCGCGGCATTAGACGGTCTCCTTTGACTTCGCCCGCGACCGGTAGCCGAGCGACGAGACTTCGACGCCGCGCTCACGCGCGATCTGCTCAACCGTCGTCAGGTTCTGCAGCCCGTCGAGGGCTGCCAGAACCATATTGTGGGGATTCGTCGAGCCAAGCGACTTGGTCAAGATGTCGTGGATACCCACGCACTCCATGATCGCGCGCACCGCGCCACCGGCGATGACGCCCGCACCAGGAGCGGCCGGCTTCATCAGAACCTCACCGGCGCCGTGCTTGCCGACGATCTCGTGCGGGATGGTCGCGCCGGTCATCGGGATCGAGACCATATGGCGACGCGCCCCGTCGACGGCCTTGCGGACCGCCTCCGACACTTCGTTCGCCTTGCCCGTCGCGATGCCAACCTTCCCCTGCCCGTCGCCCACGGCGACCAACGCGTTGAAGGAGAACCGGCGGCCACCCTTCACGACCTTGGCCACACGATTGATCGCAATCACATTCTCAAGGAGGTCCGACCCCTCGCGATCCTGCTGCGGACCGCCACGGCCGCCATCACGGCCGCGTCCATCGCGACCACCGGGGCCACGCCCACCAGGACCACCGGGACCACCGGGACCACCGGGACCGCCCGGACCCCGACCACCAGGACCGCCAGGACCGCGCGCACCCGGACCGCCGGGACCACGCCCGCCGCCAGGACCGCCACGACCAGGACCACCTGGGCCACGACCGCCACCACCAGGACCACCACGGCGCCCCGCGGGCGCTCCACCACTCTGTTCAGCCATTTAGAACTCCAACCCGCCTTCGCGGGCTCCCTCGGCCACCGCTTTCACGCGGCCGTGATACTGGTAACCGCCTCGGTCGAACACGACCTTCGTGATCCCCGCCGCCATCGCCTTCTCGGCGACGCGCTTTCCCACCTCGACGGATTTCTCCGTCTTCTTTCCCGTCAACCCTGCATCGGTCACGGTCATGAGGGTCCGCATGAGCACGTCGTCGACGAGTTGCGCCGACATGTGCTTCAGCGAACGGAACACCACTAGACGCGGGCGCTCGGCCGTCCCCTTCACCTTGGCCCGGACACGGACATGGCGACGGGTGCGCAAGCCAGCACGGGTCTTCGGTACACGTTTTCCAGGCATTACTTACCTCCCGCCTTACCGGCCTTACGCCGGATGACTTCGCCTGCGTACTTGATGCCCTTGCCCTTGTAGGGCTCAGGGGGCCGAAGCAGGCGGATCTCCGCTGCTACCTGGCCGACCTTCTGCTTGTCAGCGCCTTCGATTACAACCTGCGTCGGCTGCGGCGCCGTCAACTTGATCCCCGCCGGCGTCTTGTACTGGATCTGGTGCGAGTAGCCGAGCGATAGCTGCAGCCCAAAGGGCTTAACCTCCGCCTTGTAGCCGACCCCGTTGATCTCGAGCACCTTCACGTAACCCTTCGCGCAGCCCTCAACCATATTGGCGACCAGGGTCCGCGTGAGCCCGTGCAACGCCTTGTGCTTCGTCTCATCCGAGGGACGCGACACCGTGACGGTGTTTCCCTCATGCTTCAGGATCATCTCGGCGTGCAGCGTGCGCGAGAGTTCCCCCTTGGGTCCTTGAACCTGCATCAGGTGCCCGGTGAGCTTCACCGTGACGCCAGCCGGCACTTCCACCGGCAACTTTCCGATACGCGACATTGTAGGGGGCTCCTTACCAGATGAAGGCGAGGAGTTCACCGCCGGTGCGCTGTGCGCGCGCCTCGCGGTCGGTCATCAGCCCTTTGGAGGTGCTGAGGAGCGCGACGCCAAGACCGTTCCGGACGCGCGGAATCTCGCCAGCGCCGACATACTGCCGGAGGCCGGGCGTGGATACGCGCTGCAACTCGCGGATGACGGGAGTGCCGCCGGCGTACTTAAGCGCCACGCGAAGCACTGTCTTGCCATCCTCGGTCTCGAGGGTCTTGTAGTCGGTGATGAAGTGCGTCTGCTTCAGCAGTCGCGCGATCTCCACCTTAATCTTGGACGTCGGCATATCCACGCGCCGATGCTTCGAAGCGACAGCATTACGGATCCGCGTGAGCATATCGGCGATCGGGTCGGTCATGCTCATAGTGCTACCTGTCTCCTCTGGTTTCCGGCGAGGCCGGACCTGTAGGAAGGGATGAGTGTGGTTCCCGGCACCTGATGCGCGCGGGCCTGCACTCGTTGAACTACCGATGTGAGTTGGAAGAAGGACACCTGTGCAAGCAGCCCGACCACCCAGCGCGCCCTAGTTTCTGGGGCGCTCCTCACACCTTAGACCTCTACCAAGACGCCTTGCGGACGCCTGGGATCAGTCCCTGCAACGCCATCTCGCGAAACGCGATACGGCTCAGCCCAAACGTCCCGACGTAGGCGCGGCTGCGGCCGGTCATCTGGCAGCGGTTGCGCACGCGGGCCATCGCGCTGTTACGAGGAAGCTTCTGCAACGCGACCTGCGCCGCGCGCTTCTCCTCGTCTGACGCCTTGTGGCTGCGCACCGTGTCGGCCAGCGACTTCCGCTTGGCCGAGTGCTTCGCCGCCATCTGCTTGCGGCGTTCGTTCTTCTCGATCGTGCTCTTCTTCGCCATATGCTCCTCAGCCCTGGACGACGATCGGCTTATCGTCGCCGCGGAACGGCATGCCGAGCTCCCGAAGGAGTGCGAACGCCATGTCATCGCGGTTGGTGGTCGTCACGAACGTCACGTCCATGCCGTGGATCGTTTCCACGAGATCGTAGTTGATCTCCGGGAAGATCATCTGCTCTTTCACGCCGAGGCTGTAGTTGCCGCGGCCGTCGAACGAGCGGGTGTTGAGTCCGCGGAAGTCCCGGATGCGCGGGACCGCCGTCGAGATGAACCGGTCGAGGAACTCCCACATCCGCGCGCCGCGCAGCGTGACCGCCGCGCCGATGTCCTGCCCTTCACGCTGCCCGTAGTTGGCGATCGACTTCTTCGCCTTCGTCCGGATCGCCTTCTGGCCGGTGATCACCGCGAGTTCGTCCACGATGGCGTCGAGCACCTTGGGCTGCTTAATCGCCTCACCCATGCCGACATTCAACGTGATCTTCGCGAGGTTCGGGATCTCGTGCGGATTGCCTAGGCTGAACTGCTTCGCTAAGCGATCCCGCACGGTCGTCTTGTAATACATGTGCAGGCGCGGCGGGAGCACCGGGAGTGCGGCACCCGCGTGATCCTTGGGGAGCATCGAGGCGCGCTTCTCACCGGACTTCTCACCGCTCTTCTTCGTGCCCTGCGTCTTTGTGGTCGCCATTGGTCAGTTCTCGGTCAGCGGCTGTAACGGATCGGTTCGCCGCTCTTCGCGCTTACGCGCTCTTTCGTACGATCCATCGTCTTCGGGTCGATGTCGATCCGCGTACGAACACGCGTCGGCTTCCCCGACTTCGGGTCGATGAGCATCACGTTCGACACCGCCATTGGGGCCGGCATCTCGATAATGCCTGACTGCTCCTCAGGACGGCGCGCGCGACGATGCTTTTTGACCATGTTGATTCCCTCAATGGTCACGCGACCCGTCTTCAGGTGCACGCGAACCACCTTGCCGTCCTTCCCCTTGTCGTCGCCGCGCATGATCCGCACCGTGTCGCCACGAGAGACCTTCATCGGCTGCCGCTCGGCATTCCGCTGGTGGCGCGTGACGTTCTTCTTGCCCCGCGTCTTACGCTGCACTAGGACGCGCATCTCAGAGCACCTCAGGTGCGAGCGAGACGATCTTCATGTAGCGCTTCTCGCGTAGCTCACGGGCCACCGGCCCAAAGATGCGGGTCGCCTTCGGTTCGCCCTTGTCATCGATGATGACCACGGCATTCTCGTCAAACTTGATGTAGCTGCCATCCTTGCGGCGCGTCTCCTTCACGGTGCGGACTACCACCGCCTTCGCCACCTCGGACTTCTTCACTGTGCCGTTCGGCAGTGCGTCCTTAATCGTCACGACAACCTTGTCACCAAGGCCAGCGTAGCGACGGCGCGTCCCACCGAGGACGCGGATCACGAGTGCCTTCTTGGCGCCCGAGTTGTCCGCGACCTTCACGACGGATTCCTGTTGGATCATTGGTCGGCTCCCTTATCGCGCGCGTTCGACGATCTCGAGCAAACGCCACCGCTTGTCTTTCGACAGCGGGCGAGTCTCGACGATCTTCACGGTGTCGCCGACCTTCGCGCTGTTGGCCTCATCATGGGCCTTCAGGCGCGTGGTCTTCGTCACCATCTTCCCGTACACGGGATGCGGTACGCGACGCTCGATCGCGACCACGACGGTCTTGTCCATCTTGTCGCTCACCACCTTACCCTGGCGCATCTTGCGCGCGGTACGGCTCGTTGCGGCGCTATTCACAGTCTCAGCCATCAGTTCTCCTCGCGCGCCTTAGCGCGCGGCCTCCGTCATGGTCGCCTTCTGGGCGAGCACCGTCTGGAGCCGCGCGACATCGCGGCGAATGAAACGAAGCCGGAGCGGATTGCTCAGCGGCTCAGTCGCGCTACGGAACCGCAAGTTGAAGCGTTCCCGTTCCAACTCGGTGATGCGCGAGCGGATCTCGTCCGCTCCCAGGTCTCGAATGTCCTTAGCTTTCATCGGTGTGCGCCTCCTCGCGCGCCACAAATTTCGTCTTCACCCCGAGCTTCGCCGAAGCGAGCCCGAGCGCCTTCTGGGCGACTTCCTTCGATACGCCCTCAATCTCGAATAGCATACGGCCCGGCTTGACCACCGCCACCCAGAGCTCTGGCGATCCCTTGCCCTTGCCCATGCGTGTCTCGGCCGGCTTTTTGGTGACTGGCTTGTCTGGGAAAATGCGGATCCAGACCTTGCCGCCGCGCTTGATGTGGCGAGTCAACGCCACGCGGGACGCTTCGATCTGACGCGCCGTCACCCACCCCGGCTCCAGCGATTGCAGGCCGTACGTGCCGAACGCCACGGTCGCGCCGCGACGGGCGAGGCCCGTAGTACGACCCTTGAACATTTTGCGGAACTTGACGCGCTTCGGTGAGAGCATTTATCGAGTCTCCTTACGCGTCGGATGAGTAGGTGGAAGCTCCGCTACGACGCCCTTCAACGAGTTCGCCCTTGAAGATCCAGACTTTCACACCGATGGCACCGAAGGTGGTCTTCGCCGTCGAAGTCGCATAGTCGATGTCGGCGCGCAACGTATGAAGCGGCACACGGCCCTCGTGGTACCCCTCGACACGCGCGATCTCGGCCCCGCCTAGGCGACCCGAGCACTTCACTTTGATCCCTTCTGCGCCCATACGCATCGCGCTCTGCACCGCACGCTTCATCGCGCGACGGAAGGAAATGCGCTGCGCCAGCTGTGCCGAGATGTTATCGGCGACGAGCTGCGCCGAGGTCTCTGGGCGCTTAATCTCTTCGACGTTAACACCCACGTCCTTGCCGGTCAGCTGCTGGAGCTCGTTCTTCAGCTCCTCAACGGCCTGGCCCTTCTTCCCGATCACGACGCCAGGGCGGCCCGTGTGGATGGTCACGACGACCTTCCCCGGCTTCCGCTCGATGGTGATGTCCGCGATCGCGGCACCTGCCAAACGGGCCTTGAGGTACTTCCGGAGGAGCGCGTCCTCCTTCAGCAACGCCGGGAACTCCTTTTCACTCGCGAACCAGCGCGAACGCCAGTCCTTTGAGATGCCCAGGCGGAAGCCAATCGGATGAGTTTTCTGTCCCATTATCGCCCTTCCTTCGAATCCACGACGATCTCGACGTGGCTGGTTCGCTTGATCATCGGCGTCGCGCGGCCCATCGCGGCCGGCGTCCATCGCTTCAGCTTCGGCCCTTCGTTAACAATCGCGTGCGCGACGTAGAGGTCATCCACGTCAAGCGCGTCATTCGATGCCCGCGCCTTCGCCTCAGCGTTCGCGACCGCCGACTTGAGCACCTTCCCGATCTGTACCGCCGCATGCTTCTTGCTGAACTGCAGCATCGCGAGGGCCTCGTTCACCTTCATGCCGCGAATCTGGTCGATCACGAGGCGCATCTTGTACGGCGACTGACGTGTGGTCCGCAGTATCGCCGACGGCGGCGCGGCGAGGCGTTCAGCCTCGTGGCGCTCTTTCCGTTCCCGGCTCTTCCGGCTCATGGGTTACTTGCCTCCCTTCGACGGCGAGGACGATGCGGCCGGGGCGGCCTTCTTGTCCATCTTGTTGTTGCCGCTATGTCCACGGAACAGGCGCGTCGGCGAGAACTCACCGAGCTTGTGCCCCACCATGTTCTCCGTCACGTAGACCGGAATGAACTTGTTCCCGTTATGGACAGCGAACGTGTGACCCACGAACTCCGGGATCACCGTGCTCGCGCGCGACCAGGTCTTGACGACCTTCTTCTCGGATTTGGCGTTCATCGTCTGCACCCGCTTGAGCAGGGCTTCCTGGATGAACGGGCCTTTCTTGATACTACGTCCCATTGGTCAGATTCTCCGGGTCAGCTCTGGGTGGCCTTGCCGCGCTTCCGGCCACGGACGATCAGACGCTGCGACGCCTTCTTCTTGTTGCGCGTCTTCACGCCCTCCTTCTTGCCCCAGGGACTCACCACGTTACGGCCGCCGCGCGTGCGGCCACCGTGCGGGTGGTCCACCGGGTTCATCACTTCGCCGCGGACCTTTGGACGGCGACCCAGCCAACGGGTCTTGCCGGCCTTGCCCCACGAAATCAGTTCATGTTCGGCGTTGCCAATCTCGCCGATCGTACCGAGGCAGTCGGCGTGGATCATGCGCATTTCCGTCGAGGCCATGCGCACGGTCACATAGTCGCCTTCCTTCGCCACGACCTGCACACTCGTGCCCGCTGAGCGCGCGATCTGGCCGCCCTTGCCGGGCTTCAGCTCGACGTTATGCACCGAGGTACCGAGCGGCACCTCGCGCAACGGGAGGGCATTCCCCGTCCGCACATCGGACCCCTTGCCGCTTACGACCGAGTCACCGACCGTGAGCCCCTTCGGGTGAAGGATGTAGCGCTTCTCGCCGTCGGCGTAGAGTACGAGTGCGATGCGCGCCGAGCGGTTTGGATCGTATTCGATCGTCGCCACTGTCGCGACCTGCCCGTGCTTGTTCCGCTTGAAGTCGATGATGCGGTACTTCTGCTTGTGACCGCCGCCGAGGCGACGCATCGAGATGTGGCCATGATTGTCGCGACCACCGCTCTTCTTGAGCGGTTCGGTGAGCGATTTCTCAGGCGTGGAACGCGTGATAACGTCGTTGTCTGACACGGAACGGAACCGCGTCGCGGCCGACACCGGCTTGAATTGACGGATACCCATTTTATCAGCCCTCGAAGATCTCGATCGTGTCGCCGGCCTTCAGCGTCACGATGGCCTTCTTCCAGCGGGGACGCAGGCCCATGGCGCCACCGACCTTCCGGGGCTTGCCACGCTGCTGCGACGTCCAGACCCCCGTGACCTTCACCCCGAACAGCGTTTCGATCGCTGCCTTGATGGTGGTCTTCGTGGCATCCGGGTGGACTTCGAACGTGTACTCGCCACGCGCCTGGTACGCGGCCGAGGACTTCTCGGTCACGAGAGGGCGGACGATCGTGCGGATCATAGTCGGCATCGGTTACTTCCCCTTCGTCTTGGGGGCGGACTTCTTTGCCGGCGCCTTTTTTGCCGCCGACTTCGGAGCCGCCTTCTTGGCTGCGACCTTCGGAACAGCCTTCGGAACAGCCTTCGGAGCGGCCTTCTTTGCCGCTGCCGCCGCCTTCTTCGGTGCATCGGCCTTCGCCTTCGCCACTGCCTTCGCGGCCTTGGCGGCCTTCTCCGGCGTCACGGGCGCCTTCTTTGCCTTCACCTTTTCCAGCGACTTCTCGGCGACCGGGGCCAGCGTGCTCCCGAGCGCGAGTGCCTCAACGAGCACTACATCGGACCAGAGGATGTCGTAGGCGGTCACGTCGCTGTACGGACGGACCTCCACCCGCTTCAGGTTGCGGGCGCTCAGGTAGACCGACGGCTTCGCGCCATCCGTCAGGATAAGGACCTTCTTGTCGGACGCATCGAGGCGCGCCACGAGCTCGGCGATCTGCGACGTCTTCGGCTTGTCATAGGCGAAGTGATCAATCACGATCAGCGCCTGCTCCCGGGCACGGGCATTGAACGCGCTCTTGCGCGCCAAAGCACGAACCTGCTTGGTCAGCTTTTGCTCGTGTCCGTGCGTCAACGGACCGAAGACGGTACCGCCGCCAACGAAGACAGGGGATCGGGTCGAACCCGCACGGGCCCGGCCGGTGCCCTTCTGCTTCCAAGGCTTCTGGTTACCGCCGACGACGAAGCCGCGGGTCTTGGTGGCGTGGTTACCCTGGCGCTGATTGGCGAGATACGCCTTCACCGCCTGATGCATCACCGGCATGTTCACGGTGCCGTCGAACGTGCTACTCGGCAGCGCAACGCGATCGCGCGGGGTGCCGTGCGCCGTAAATGCCGGCGCGTCAAAGTTCATGGTCTCAGACATCGTTAGCCCTGCTTGCGGACGAGGACGATCCCGTTAGTCGGGCCGGCAACGCTGCCGCGGATGTAGATCAAGTTGCGTTCTGCGTCGATTTTTTCGACGCGCAGATTGCCCTGCGTATGCCGCTCGGCGCCATAATGACCGGGCATCTTCTTGCCCTTGATCACGCGCGACGGGTCAGTGCCAGGTCCGATGGAGCCGGGCCGGCGGTGCTTCGTGTTGCCGTGGGTGTTCGGTCCACCGCCGATTCCGTAGCGCTTCACCACGCCCTGGAAGCCGCGTCCCTTCGTCGTGCCGGTGACCTTGACGAACTCGCCGACGGCAAAGATGTCCACCTTAATGACGTCCCCGATATTGTACGTCGGGATTTCGGCGCCCTTCCCCTGCGCGTCGTCGAGACGGAACGAACGCAACACCGCCGGGGCGACTGCGAGGCCGGCCTTCGCGGCGTGCCCGAGCTCCGCCTTGTTCGCGCGACGCCCCTTCGGGGTGCGCTCCCCCTTCTTGGACTCACGCGCGGTACGCTGCGCGCCATAGCCCAGTTCAACTGCAACGAAGCCCTCCTTCGCCGCCGTGACGATCTTCGTCACGGGATTCGGAGTGGCCTCGACAACGGTGCACGGGATCTGCATCCCTGCCTCGTCGAAGATCTGGGTCATACCCAGTTTTTTTCCAATAATTCCAATCATGGCTCTCTCTCGCTCAGTTAGTCGCGGCCCGGACGCACCGTAGTGTGCGTTCCGTTGCAGCCGGAGGACTGTGCAAACGGCAGATGTAAGTGTCAGGAGATGAGACCCATAGCGCAGTCTCCCTGGTCCCTCCACGCATCGCCCGTCTGCCGCTATTCGACCTTAATCTCGACGTCCACACCGGCCGGCAGATCCAGCTTGGTCAGTGCATCGACCGTCTGAGGCGTCGTGTCGAGAATGTCGATCATCCGCTTGTGCGTCTTCAGCTCGAACTGCTCACGCGACTTCTTGTCGACGTGCGGCGAGCGGAGGACGGTCCAACGTTGTGTCTTCGTAGGAAGCGGGATCGGTCCAGAAATCTGGGCCCCTGTTTTCTCCGCGGTCCTAACGATGTCCGCTGCAGCCTGGTCGATCACCGCGTGATCGAATGCCTTGAGACGGATGCGAATACGTCCAGCCATTGATTCTCCACTGGTCGCATCCGGCGGCGGTGCCGCCGGGTGCGACCCGTTCGTAGTTAGGCGAGGATCTTGGTCACGACGCCGGCACCGACGGTGCGGCCGCCTTCACGAATGGCGAAGCGGAGCTGCTCCTCCATCGCGATCGGGATGATCAGTTCGATCGTCACCGAGACATTGTCACCCGGCATGACCATCTCCGTCCCCTCGGGGAGCTCGATAGCACCAGTCACGTCGGTCGTGCGGAAGTAGAACTGGGGGCGGTAGCCCTTGAAGAACGGCGTGTGGCGGCCGCCCTCTTCCTTCGTGAGGACGTAGACCTCGGCCAAGAACTTCGTGTGCGGCTTGATCGAGCCGGGCTTGGCGAGCACCATGCCGCGTTCGATTTCGTTCTTGTCGACACCGCGGAGGAGAAGGCCGACGTTATCGCCGGCGAAGCCCTCGTCCAGCAGCTTGCGGAACATCTCAACGCCCGTCACAATCGTCTTCTTGGTCGAGTTGTAGCCAACGAACTCGAGCTCCTCCCCCACCTTGCACTTGCCGCGTTCAATGCGGCCGGTGGCCACCGTGCCGCGACCCGTGATCGAGAAGACATCCTCGACCGGGAGCAGGAACGGCTTGTCGACTTCGCGCACAGGCTGCGGAATGAACGTGTCGAGCGCGTCGTAGAGCTCCTGGATCTTCTCGATCCAGACCGGATCGCCTTCGATTGCCTTGATAGCGGCGCCGCGAATGACCGGGGCGTTGTCGCCATCATAGCCGTACTTGCTGAGGAGCTCACGCACTTCGAGCTCGACGAGGTCGAGGAGCTCAGCGTCCTCGACGAGGTCGCACTTGTTGAGGAACACGAGAACGCACGGCACGTTCACCTGGCGAGCCAGGAGGATGTGCTCACGCGTCTGCGGCATCGGGCCGTCGACGGCCGACACCACGAGAATCGCGCCGTCCATCTGCGCGGCGCCCGTGATCATGTTCTTCACGTAGTCGGCGTGCCCAGGGCAGTCGACGTGCGCGTAGTGACGATTCGCCGTCTCGTACTCGACGTGCGAGGTGGCGATCGTGAGGATCTTCGTTGCATCACGACGTCCCTGCGACGCAGACGCCTTCGCGACCTCGTCGTACGGGATGTACTTGGTGCCGAAACCCTTGTCCGCCGAGATCTTCGTCAGGGCGGCCGTGGTCGTCGTCTTGCCGTGGTCAACGTGGCCGATCGTACCCACGTTCACGTGCGGCTTCGTCCGCTCGAACTTTGCCTTGGCCATTGGGGACTTTCCTGAAGTGGTTAAAAAGTTGTCTTGCGCGATCTTGCCTGTAGTCATTCCCTGCGTCCTGCTCCCATCTGCCTTCTATCTGTCGATTACTTCTGCTTCGCGATGATCTCTTCGGACTTCGCCTTCGGGACTTCGTCGTAATGTGAGAACTCCATCGAGTAGACGGCACGACCCTGCGTCATCGAGCGCAGCTTGGTCGAGTAGCCGAACATCTCCGAGAGCGGGACCGTAGCACCGATCACCTGGGCCTCGCCGCGCTGCGTCATCCCGCCGATCTTCCCGCGGCGCGACGACAGGTCGCCGAGCACGTCGCCCATGAACTGGTCGGGGCTTACCACCTCGACCTTCATCATTGGCTCGAGAATCACCGGGTGCGCCATCCGGGCGGCTTCCTTAATCGCCATCGAGCCGGCGATCTTGAACGCCATTTCGGACGAGTCGACGTCATGGTACGAGCCGTAGACTAACTCGACCTTGACGTCCACCATCGGATAGCCGGCGAGGACGCCATTCTCGAGCGCCTCCTTAATGCCGGCCTCGACCGGTGAGATGTACTCACGCGGAATGGTGCCGCCGACGATCTTGTCTTCAAACACGTAGCCCTGGCCCGGCTCAGCTGGCATCGCGTTAATCACGACGTGACCGTACTGGCCCTTGCCGCCCGACTGGCGGATGAACTTCCCTTCAACCTTATCGACGCGCTTCTTGATGGTCTCGCGGTAGGCCACCTGCGGACGGCCCACATTCGCTTCGACCTTGAACTCGCGCATCATGCGGTCGACGATAATCTCAAGATGGAGCTCGCCCATCCCGGAGATGATGGTCTGGCTCGTCTCGGCGTCAGTGTGCACGCGGAACGTCGGATCCTCTTCGGCGAGCTTGGAGAGTGCGATGCCCATCTTGTCCTGGTCGGCCTTGGTCTTCGGCTCGACGGCGACGTCGATCACGGGCATCGGGAACTTCATGGCCTCGAGGATGATCGGGTTGTCCTCATCGGACAACGTGTCACCCGTGCGGGTGTCCTTAAGGCCGATCGCGGCGGCGATGTCGCCGGCGCGGACTTCTTCGATCTCTTCGCGCTTGTTGGCGTGCATCTGCAACAGGCGGCCGATGCGCTCGCGCTTATCCTTCGTCGAGTTATAGACGAACGACCCCGCCTTCAGGACGCCCGAGTAGACACGGAAGAATGTCAGGCGCCCGACGAACGGATCGGTCGCGACCTTGAACGCGAGCGCGGCAAACGGCGCCGCATCGTTCACTTCGCGCGTGTCGAACGTCTCGTCCTGGTGCATGACCTGCCCCTGAATCGCGGGCACATCCTCTGGTGACGGGAGGTAGTCGATCACCGCGTCGAGCAGCGCCTGCACACCCTTGTTCTTGAAGGAGGCGCCGCAGAGAATCGGAACAAACTTCATCTTGACCGTCGCCGAGCGGATCGCGTGGCGGATCTCGTCGACCGTGAGCACCTCGCCGGCGAGATACTTCTCCAGCAACGTCTCATCGTGTTCCACGACCATATCGATCAGCGCGTGACGTGCTGCCTCGACCGCATCGTGGAACTCGGCCGGCACGTCCACCACCTCGAACGTCTTGCCCAGCGACTCGTTGTCGAAGATGTACTGCTTGCGCTCGATGATGTCGATGTGCCCCGTGAACAGCTCACCCGAACCCACCGGGAGCTGGATCGGGAGCGCCTGCTTGCTCAACCGATCCTTAATCATCTCGACGCAGCGGTCGAAGTTGGCGCCGACCCGGTCCATCTTGTTCGAGAAGATCATGCGCGGGACCTTGTACCGGTCCGCCTGCCGCCAGACGGTCTCGGTCTGCGGCTCCACGCCGGCCACCGAGTCAAGCAGGGTCACGGCCCCGTCGAGGACGCGGAGCGAACGCTCCACTTCGACGGTGAAGTCCACGTGACCGGGTGTGTCGATGATGTTGATTCGGTACTCAGGAGTGTCGCCGGCCTTTTCGAACTGGCCATGGCGCTTCCAGAAACAGGTCGTCGCGGCCGACGTGATCGTGATGCCGCGCTCCTGCTCCTGCTCCATCCAATCCATCGTGGCCGCGCCGTCATGGACCTCACCGATCTTGTGCGACTTCCCCGTGTAGTAGAGGACGCGCTCAGTCGTTGTGGTCTTACCGGCATCAATGTGGGCCATGATGCCGATATTGCGGTAGTACTTCAGTTCGGTGGCGCGAGGCATCGGTCTATATCGCTCGGTAACTGTCGGTAGCGGTCGGAGTACATCATTACAAGAAACAAAAACGCGGCTGGACCGGCGTCCCCCCCACCAGCTATCCGGGGGACCGGTATCCATCCGCTCTCGCCGGGTACAGTCGCCGCTGCTGCGCGACTGGGGACCCTCGGCGCGTCGGGTGTCAGCGAAAGCCGACACACTCTACCCGACGTCAAATTGTCCTGCGGGCTTTTCGGGAACCTCGGCGCCAGTGCACTTCCCTGGCGGGATCGGTCGGGTGTCCACTCCCCCCGCTCGTCAATTATGCCGACGTTGGCGGGCCCATCTTTCCAGGGCGCAGTTCCCCGGGGACTTCTATGCTCCGAAGTCCTTGCTGAGACGAACCCACGGCGGGCGATTCGACTTAGCCCGTAAAAGCTAGTCGCTAAACGAGCTATGTCAATGCCCCTACAACGCGTAACAACGGGCCTGGCCTAGCCATCCCGTCCAGCTGCTTAGACATCCCCCCCCCGGCTGAGCCCCTCGGTCATCGGGCTACCCTTTGTACGAGGGGGGCACCGCTGGATCTCGCTCAAAACTTTAGCGACGCGGCTCCAGGATCGCCTGCGCACGGTCGGCCAGGTCGAGCCAGTGGGCGCGCTGCGCGCTCGGGGTGGATGTCGACGCGTTGGTCCGCGCGGTGGCGGCCACCGCTCGCACCTGCACTCGGGCTGACGCCGAGATGTCGCTGCGCCGCACATTCACCTGTACCGCACCTCCTCCGCCACCACCGGAGGTGCCGGGCGCGACGGCCGGCGGCGGGGGCGGATCGATCAGCGCCTGCATCCGCTCGAGGTAGACGCGATGCAGGAGGCGCCGGTTGGCGTCGGGGGGACTCGTGCCGAGCACGACCGAGGTGAGCTCGCCCAAGTAGCCGGCGATCTCGTAGCCGACGCCAGGCTGTAGCGCCGCCGCCTGTGACATGCGGTCGAGCCGTGCCGGCTGGGTCAGCCCGGTGAGGACGTTGGCCTGCCGAGTGGCCAATGCGCCCATCCCCGTGGCCGTGGGACCAATGCGGCTGATGACGTCCGCCGGGACGAGCCAGGCCGGGGTGTCGAAGGCCTGCGACGCAAGGAATCGCAGGGCCTCACGTTGGCGTGCCACTGGGAGCACCTGCCAGACCGGACCCGGCTGGTCCGAGACCTTCGGGTCGATCCGCATGCCGCCAACCACGTTGGTCACGTGTCCCATGTACGTCGACCACATCCCGAGCACTTCGCCGTGGATCTCGGCGAGGTCGGCGTAGTCCTCGCCCCGGCGCGTGGTCCAGCTCACAAGTTCTGGCACAACCTTCCGCAGGTTGGCGAGCGCATAGGTTGTCGATTTCACCGGGTCGTCACCGAGATCCTCGGTCTGCGCGCGCGGGTCGATTCCAACGAGTTGCTGCGGGAGGTAGCGATACCCAAACATCCCAACGGAGCTCCTGAGTAGGCGCTCCAGTGCGGGGCGCTCCGCCTCGGGGGTGGGCGCATTCGGGAGGAAGCGATACCCCCACTCGATGACAAAATCGTCGAAAGGTCCGAGGCGACGGATGAAGTCTTTGGAGGCGAGGCCGTCGCCGGGCTGCGCCACGTAGTTCTGTCGCGCATAGTCCATGATTGTCCCCGACACCCCGTACCGCGATGTGAAGCCGCGCGAGCGCAGGGAGTCGGTGGGGAACGACGCCGACGCAATCATGTTGTGGGGGAGGCCGAGCGCGTGACCCACCTCGTGGGTGATCACCTGCGTCATCGTCTCGCCCATCACCTCTTCAGGGATGTCGAGCGTGCGCACCGCGGGATTCGCGGCGCCGGTCTCGATGAGCAGGCGGTTGCGGTACGACCGCATGTGATTGTGGTACCAGGTGATGTCGCTCTCGATGATCTCGCCCGTGCGCGGGTCGGATGTGCTGGGACCGACGGCATTGCGCACGGTGGACGCGGTCCACCGCACGACCGAGTACCGGATATCCTCGGCGTCCCAGTCCGGATCCTGGGCGTTGGTGGGGGCGTCCTTCGCCTGCACGGCGTTCTTAAATCCGGCGCGCTCGAAGACCTTGGCCCAGGCGTTGACTCCGGCCCGCACATAGGGGCGCCACTTCTCTGGCGTCGCGGGATCGAGATAGTAGATGATCGGCTTCACCGGCTCGACAAGTTCACCGCGCGCGTAGGCCGCGGGGTCTCTGGGCTCTAGGCGCCAGCGCCGAATGAAGGTCTCGGTCGCTGCCTTCTGCTCATCGAGTCCGTAGTTGATGCGGTCGACGGTGAAAAACCCGACGCGGTCATCCGCAATTCGCGGCCGCATGGGGACGCTGGGGAGGAGCACGAGAGACTGCCGCATGGAGAGCGTGATTGTGGCAGCGTCGACATCAGAGGGGGGCGCACCGGCGTCAAAGGTCTGCGTGTGCGAAACCTCGACGTTCATCGGGAAGCTCTTGATCGCGTCCATCGACGATCGGGCCGGGTCGAATCGGCGCACCTGATACGTCCGGCGCTCAGCGGCGGAGAGGCCAGAGAGCGCGGGCGTGTCGCCAGAGAAGAAGTCAGTGACGTCGAGGACGAGCGATGCGCTGTCCTTGCCGAATGCCTGGATGGGAAAGGCGGCGAGGACGGCACCAACGTTGTTGACGCGCACCGAGATCGCGATCGCGAGTGAGTCGGCGGCGTACGCATTCGTGCTGACCGCGCGCAGGACGACGCGGTCGCCAATCCGCTCAAAGCGCACGAGGCGCTCATTGAGGCTCGTGCCGGCGGAGATGAAGCCGTCGATGCCGGCCGGGACGCCCGCGATGCGGCTCACGAGGAGTTGATCGCGACCCAGCAGCGAGTCGGCGACCTCGAAGAACCATTTGTCGTCGACTCGGTGCACCGTGATCATGCCGGCGTCCGTGACGGCCTTGTCCGTGATGACCTGGGCATAGGGCCGGGGCCGACGGGCCGCGGGCGCGCCCGCCGGCTGCGGGCCTCCGGCGGCCGGAGTGGCGGGCGGGGTGGCGGCCCCGGTCTGCGGCGGCTGCGCCGCGAGCGTGGAGGAAACACCGAGCAGCAGGGCGAGCGCGCGGATTCGCATGAGGAAGCGTGAGAGGGTCGAAACGTGATCGAGCCGCGATGAAGGAATCGAAAAATGCATCCGGCGACGGTGCGACGAAAGCGGGGGGCGACCATTGGTCGCCCCCCGCTCTACTCTCTACCCTCTACCCTCTACCCTCTACTTTCTACCACCGGTAGTGGGCGAACGCCTTATTGGCCTCTGCCATCTTGTGCGTGTCCTCACGCTTCTTCACGGCATTGCCCTCGCCCTTCGCGGCGGCGAGCGTCTCGGCAGCGAGCTTCTCCGCCATCGACTTCTCGTTACGCCCACGGGAGAAGCTGATCAGCCAGCGCATCGCAAGTGCCGTACGGCGCTCCGGACGCACTTCGACCGGGACCTGGTAGGTCGCACCACCAACGCGGCGGCTCTTCACTTCGACGACCGGCTTGAGGTTGGTGAGCGCGGCCTTGAAGACGTTGACACCCGGCTGCGCGGCCTTGGCCTCGACGATGTCCATCGCGGCGTAAAAGATGCGCTCGGCGGTGGACTTCTTGCCCTGATACATCAGGACGTTGATGAACTTGCTGACCGTCTGGCTGTCATAGCGCGCATCGGGGAGGATGGTACGCTTGACGGCACTTTTGCGGCGGCTCATTTCTTCTTACCTCCAGCCGGGGCACCAGCCTTCGGCTTCTTGGTTCCGTACTTGGAGCGGCTCTTGTTGCGTCCAGCGACGCCGGATGCGTCGAGCTTGCCGCGCACGATGTGGTAGCGAACGCCCGGAAGGTCCTTCACGCGGCCACCGCGAATGAGCACGATCGAGTGCTCCTGCAGGTTGTGGCCTTCGCCGGGGATGTAAGCGGTGACTTCGAAACCGTTCACCAGACGAATACGCGCGACCTTGCGGAGCGCGGAGTTCGGCTTCTTGGGGGTGGTGGTGTACACACGGGTGCACACGCCACGCTTGAACGGGTTCTCCTTCAGAGCCGGTGCTTTATCCTTCTTGACTACGGCACGGCGGCTCTGCCGGACGAGCTGATTGATCGTCGGCATCTTCCCTGAGGTTGTTCGCCCTTCTGCATCTACGTGGATCGCCCGGACGGGCGGCACGGAACAGAGCCTTAGAATCTATCGGGGGAGGGGGTGGCAGGTCAACCCACGCGACCATCCGCGCGGCCGAGCTCCCGCTCTTCCCCGCTCAGACAAGGCTGCCTCAGGCCGCCCGGCTCAGAGTCCCACCAAGGTGTCGATCGGCAAGGCGTCCCGGGCCTTCACCTGCGCCTCGAACCCGCCGCAGAGGTGCGCAATACTGTTCGCGTAGTACGAAATGAGTTCCCGCCCCCGCGGGAGTACAACGTAGGCGTCGCCCTGTTTGGAGAGGACGCGACGCATCTGCAACATCCGGTACGCCCGCTCGAAAGTGTCGCGCGCCTCACGCGCCGGCTCGACCACTTCGGCCCCCTGCGCCACGAGCACGTCGCGCAGTTCCTCGATCCGCCTCATGAGGCGATCGGCCGGGATATACTCGGCGTCAAAGGTCTGTAGCGCCGCACAGGTGAGTGGCACCGCGGTGACCGGGATGATCGCCCCGACCCGTTGCATCATCCCGTCAGTGAATCGCTGCACCTCGGCGAGGCGCGCGGGGCGCGGGAGGTCAAAGAGCGACACACCGCTGGAGCCCACCTCGGCGAGCCAGGGCATAATTGGCACTGGCTCCCCGACGACAACGGCCGCGCGCCCGTATCGGCGCCAGCGACGCGTCGAGAGCCGCCCGAAGTTGGAGACGGTGTAGTTGAGCACTTCGCGGAACTGCGACAGGCGCGAGCCACTCGAACCGCCGGTCGTCAGGCGCAGCTCGCGCAGGAGCGTGCGATCCTCGAGCACTCGGTCAAAGTTGAGTGCGACCGGCACCACGTACATGCGCTCCGCGAACCCGGGCTCGCGCGCGGTCCCGATCATGTAGTCGAGCAGCCCGACCTTTGCCGGTCGCATGCGCCCATCGCGCGAGAGCCCGCCCTCGGGAAAGAGCCCCTGCGTGACGCCGTTGCGCGTGATGAGTTGCACATACCGTTCGAGCACCACGTGGTAGAGTGGTTCGCGGAACCGCCGACGGATGAAGTACGAGCCGAACGACTTGAAGAGGTACTCGAGCGGAAAGACGCGCGCCCACTCGCCGACGGCGTACGAGATCGCCACCTGGCCGGCCAGCGCGTAACTCGCGAGGACATAGTCGGCATTGGAGCGGTGATTCATCACGTAGATGACGATGCTCTCGCGCGGCAGGCGGTGAAACGCCGCCGGGTCGCGGACTTTCACGCTCGTCTTGTAGAAGAGATTCAGCGACGCCTTCGATGCGGCATAGCCGACCTGGTAGTACATGAGCAGGTTGAATGCGGGAACGATCTCGTTGACGTAGCTCCGCACCCTCAGCCACGTCTTCGCCGGGGTGTCGTGGTGCTCCGTCGCGTGGGCCTGCACCGCGGCGGCCACCGTCTCGTCGGCGAGGAGCGCATCGGCGATGTAGCGCTTGCTGGTGAGTTTGAAACGGTCGACGCGGGCCCGGAAGCGCAGCATCGCGCGGAGCGCGGCCGTACGGGTCCAGCGGCGCCACGCGGCGCGCACCACGAGCGCCGGGAGAGTTACGGCCGCAATCGAGAGGATCCACCAGAGGGCAGTCGTACGCGGCATGGCGGGCGAAGTTCCTGCGTGGGCGGCATTCCGTCAAGCCGTAGAGTCCCGCGCGGGCGCTCTTCCACCCGCATCGGCGAGCCATCGCGCCCCTTGATGGCGTTCCACCACGACGACGGGAGCGACCGTTAGGCGATCCAGACCCGGATCAACGCCGGGAGCGCTGCCAGTGCACCGAACCGCATCGTGCGCCCAGCCAGGCAGATCAACACGACGCGCACGAGCGGAAGCCGGACGAGTCCCGAAGCAATGGCGGCGAGATGGAATGGCGGCATACTCGTGAGCGCGCTGGCGAAGAGTAGTCCGAATCCAAAGCTCGGATACAGCGCGGCCAGCGCTCTCGCTCGCTCGGTGAACGCGTGCGCTCTCGGATGTCTCAAGCGCTCAGCACGCACTCCGAGCGCGTACCAGGGCAGTTTTGCTGCCACGTGCGCAAGCGTGAACGCGGCCAGCATCGCAAGGGCGAGCCCCGGTGGCTCCACAACACCGATTGCGACGGCGGCGACCTCCGCCAGCCCGAGCGGCAGGATACCGAGGGCGAACCCCATCGCGAAGGCGGTGAGGACGGCAAGGATGGGTGAGTGGGGATCGATGCTGGGCACCTGGCCGGAACATCGTCGGTATCTGGCCGCAAAGGAAGCACGAGACGGCGGCATGGCCCGGAGGCCATGACCATCTGGTACGAGAAAGGGGGGGCCTCCAGTAGAGGCACCCCCTTTCTCACTGTTGCTCCTTCCGAACTACGCGTCGTCCACCGGCCCCGCGAGCAGCAAGGCATCCGCCGCTGAAGGCGGAGTCAGGAAGCTGATGGGTAGCTCGCCGAACCCGAACTCCTGCACCGGGACAGGCGGCGGCTCAATGTTCATCTCGACATCGTGGTACCGGTACATACCGGTGCCCGCTGGGATCAGGTGCCCGATGATGATGTTCTCCTTGAGGCCGAGGAGGTTGTCCTTGGCTCCGCGGATCGCGGCATCGGTGAGCACGCGCGTGGTCTCTTGGAACGACGCCGCTGAGATGAACGACTGCGTCGTCAGCGACGCCTTCGTAATCCCGAGGAGGAGCGGCTCCTGGCGTGCCGGAGTCTCCTTCTTCTTCTTGGCCTTGTCGTTCGCATCGCGGAAGACCGCCTTGTCGACGTTCTCCCCCTCGAGGAACTCGGTGTCCCCCGACTCGAGCACGCGTACCTTCTGGAGCATCTGGCGCACGATCACGCCGATGTGTTTGTCGTTGATCTTTACGCCCTGCAGGCGATAGACCTCCTGGACTTCGTTGAGGAGGTACTCCTGCACCGCGCGCGGACCCTTGATCCGTAGGATGTCGTGCGGATTCACCGGTCCCTCGGACAGACGGTCGCCGGCACGCACGCGGTCGCCCTCGTGCACGCGGAGATGCTTGCCCGACTGTACTTCGTAGAGCTGCGGCGGCTGGTCGGCATCGAGTGAACCCGACGCATCGACAGCCTGCACAAAGATCTCGCGCTTGCCGCGCTTGATCTCGCCAAACCGTACCACACCGTCAATCTCGGAGATTGTCGACGGATCCTTCGGCTTGCGCGCCTCGAAGAGCTCGGCGACTCGCGGGAGACCGCCCGTGATGTCGCGCGTCTTATACGCCTCACGCGAGATCTTCGCGATCGTCTGGCCGGCCCCTATCTCGGCTCCGTCTTCAATGATGAGCTGCGCGCCCACCGGAATCACATAGTCACGGACCTTCTTCTCCTTCCCCGCCTTGGACTGCCAGATCTCGATATGCGGGTGGAGCTTTTTCTCACGATCATCGATGACGACGCGCTGACGAAGACCGGTGAGCTCGTCGAGCTCCTCGGAGATCGTCTCGCCTTCGACGAGGTCGACGAACTTGAGGGTGCCCGCAATGTCGGCAATGATCGGGTTGGTGTACGGGTCCCACGTAAAGATGATCTGCTCCTTCTTCACCTCGTCACCGTCCTTGACCATCAGGATGGCGCCGAGCGGCACCGCAAGGCGCGCCATGATCGGCGCGTTCTTGTCGGCGGTGGCGCGTACGTAGAGTTCGCCCTCGTACGACGTCACGATCATCTGGCCATCGGGGTTCGTGACGCGGAGGAGGCGATCACCGAACTCGACATGGCCAGCGACCTTCGACTTGCGTGCCGTCTGCTCGGCGATACGAGCCGCCGTGCCGCCGATGTGGAAGGTACGGAGCGTGAGCTGCGTTCCCGGCTCGCCGATCGACTGCGCCGCGATGATGCCCACCGCCTCCCCCAAATCCACCATCTGCATGGTGGCCAGATTGCGGCCATAGCACATCCGGCAGAGCCCGCGCTTCGCTTCGCATGTGAGCACCGAGCGGATTTTCACCGTCTCGATTCCCGCATCCTCGATCGCGGTCGCCGTCTCTTCACTGATCATCTGCCCCGCCTCGAC
Source organism: Gemmatimonas phototrophica (assembly GCA_945869195.1). Taxonomy (GTDB): domain Bacteria; phylum Gemmatimonadota; class Gemmatimonadetes; order Gemmatimonadales; family Gemmatimonadaceae; genus Pseudogemmatithrix. The sequence continues at coordinate 151,920 of CAMBNV010000008.1, forward strand.
AAGCAGCATCGGGCGTCCAGCCTCATCGAGCAGCTGCGGATCGACCACATCCTCGCCGGCGACGATGCCGACAATGCGCTCCGCCAACGGCTCGATAATGTCTTCGCCTTCCTTCAGCGCGCCGATGTTCAGGCCCATCACGGTCCCGCAATCTTCCTCGGTGATCGTCACGTCCTGCGCGACGTCGCAGAGGCGGCGCGTCAGGTAGCCCGCGTCGGCCGTCTTCAGCGCCGTGTCGGCGAGGCCCTTGCGGGCTCCGTGCGTCGACGAGAAGTACTCGAGCACCGAGAGGCCTTCCCGGAAGTTCGACTTGATCGGATTTTCGATAATCTCGCCGATGCCGCCAGTGAGCTTCTTCTGGGGCTTCGCCATCAGGCCGCGCATGCCGGCGAGCTGGCGAATCTGGTCGCGCGAACCACGCGAGCCGGAATCGAACATCATGAATACGGTATTGAAGCCATTCTGCGACTCACGCATGCGCTTCACCATCGCGTCCGCAACGTCGTTATTCGCGTGCGTCCAGGTGTCGATGACTTTGTTGTAGCGTTCGCCGTTCGTGATGTTGCCCGTCTGGTACGCCTTTTGGAAACGCATCACGCGCGCCGCCGCCTCTTCGAGCAACGCCTCCTTTTCTGTCGGAATCTCAAGGTCTTCGATGCCGATCGAAACGCCACCACGCGTTGCGTTACGGAAGCCGAACTCCTTCAACCGATCGAGAAACGCGACCGTGCCCGCGAGCCCCGTCTTGCGGTAGGACTCGAACACGAGCTCCCCGAGCGCCTTCTTCTTCATCTCACGGTTCTGGAACGGCAGTTCCGCCGGCACGATGCCGTCGAACAGCACACGGCCAGCCGTCGTCGTCATCCACGCGCGGCCGCCGGTCAACGTACGAGCGAAGTAGCGAACGGCAGAATGCACCGTGAGCTGGCTCAGGGCGAGCGCCATCTCGATTTCCGCCGCCGACCCGAACGTGCGAAGCTTCTGCTGCGCCTTCTCGTCCTTGAGGAGGGCGTCGAACCCGTGCGGCGACTTCGTCGCGAAGTAGCAGCCGAGCACGATGTCCTGCGACGGCTCCGCCACCGGGCGGCCGTCGGACGGCTTGAGAATGTTGTTGGACGACAGCATGAGCACTCGTGCCTCAAGCTGTGCCTCGAATGAGAGCGGCACGTGCACCGCCATCTGGTCACCGTCGAAGTCGGCGTTGAAGGCGGCGCAGACGAGAGGATGAATGCGGATTGCCTTGCCCTCGACCAGCACCGGCTCAAAAGCCTGGATGCCCAGGCGATGTAGCGTCGGTGCGCGGTTGAGCAGCACCGGGTGGTCTCGGATAATCTCCTCGAGGATCTCGAAGACATCACCCGACTCGCGCTCCACAATCTTCTTGGCGCGCTTCACCGTCTCGGCAATACCCTTCTCGACGAGCTTATGGATGATGAACGGCTTGAAGAGCTCAAGCGCCATCGCCTTGGGCAGGCCGCACTGGTGCAGCTTGAGCTCGGGGCCCACCACGATGACCGAACGGCCCGAGTAGTCCACGCGCTTGCCGAGGAGGTTCTGGCGGAACCGGCCCTGCTTGCCCTTGAGCATGTCGGACAGCGACTTGAGCGGACGCTTGCCGCGGCCGCGGATCGCCTTGGAACGGCGCCCGTTGTCGAACAGCGCGTCGACCGACTCTTGGAGCATACGCTTCTCGTTGCGCAGGATCACTTCTGGCGCGCGATGTGCGATGAGCTTGGTGAGGCGATTGTTGCGATTGATAACGCGACGGTACAGATCGTTGAGGTCCGACGTGGCGAACCGGCCACCGTCCAGCGGCACGAGTGGCCGCAGATCCGGCGGGATCACCGGAACAACATCGAGGATCATCCACTCCGGCTTGTTGCGGATACCAGACTGGTGGCCCGAGTTGCGGAACGCGTCGACGATCTTGAGGCGCTTAAGTTGGGCCTTTTTCTTGTGCTGCGAGGTCTCCGTGATTACCGACGCGCGAAGCTGTTCGGCGACCTTATCGACGTCCAGTCGCTTGAGCAACTCGCGGACTGCCGGCGCGCCAATTTCGGCGTAGAAGGCGGTATCGCCCTCTTCCTTGGCCTTCGTCCGAAGCTGGAGATACTGCTCCTCGTCCAGGAGCTCGTTCGCCAGAATCTCCTGCTCGCCGGCGTCGATCACGACATAGTTCGCGTAGTACACCACCTTTTCGAGGTCACGGAGCGTGAGGTCGAGGAGGTTGCCCATCGGCGATGGCAAGGTCTTGAAGAACCAGATGTGCGCAACAGGCACCGCGAGTTCGATGTGCCCCATCCGATCGCGCCGCACCTTGCTCAGCGTCACTTCGACGCCGCAACGGTCGCAGATCACGCCGCGATAGCGGATGCGCTTGTACTTCCCGCAATGGCATTCCCAGTCCTTGACCGGACCAAAAATGCGCTCACAGAACAGACCGTCCTTCTCCGGCTTGAATGACCGGTAATTGATGGTCTCAGGCTTGGTGACCTCACCCCACGACCACCACGACCGGAGGCCGGCCATCTCTAGCCGCTCCCGCTCCTTGGGATCACGCGGCCCGCGGATCTCTTCGGGAGAGGCGATGCGGATCTGGATATAGTCAAACGCGGACGCGCTCTTCTCGCGCGCACTACGAAAGTCGATCATCAGTTACTCCTCGCTGCCGTTGCCGAAGGGGGACGAGATGCCAGCGTGACCGCCCTCGGCGTGCGAATCCATCGTCACGTGGATGCCCAACGCCTGCAGTTCCTTCACGAGCACGTTGAACGACTCGGGGGTGCCGGGCTCCGGCAGGTTCTGCCCCTTCACGATCGCCTCGTACACGCGGCTACGACCGTTGACGTCATCGGACTTCACCGTCAGGATCTCCTGGAGCGTGTGGGCCGCGCCGTACGCCTCCAGCGCCCACACTTCCATCTCGCCGAAGCGCTGGCCGCCGAACTGCGCCTTGCCCGCCAGCGGCTGCTGGGTGACCAGCGAGTACGGTCCGATGCTCCGGGCATGAATCTTGTCGTCGACCAGGTGGCTGAGCTTCAGCATGTACACCGTGCCCACCGTCACTGGATTCGAGAACCCTTCGCCGGTCCGACCGTCGCGCAGGCGGATCTTTCCGCCGGGCAGCAGTCCGCCGGCCTTGATCAGCTCTACCGCCGCCGCATCGACGTCGGCGTCGCTCTTCTTGCCGAGCATCGCCGCGAGCGCCGGCAGTCCCATCGCGTCGAGGAGCCCGGCCGCGCTGAGCGCCGCACGCTTCTCGATGTCCTTGAGTGCCTTCTTGAATTCTGCTTTCTGCTGTGTTGGCGTCTCCTCGGCGGCGACGTTCGCCTCGTGGAAGGCCAGCGCATGCGTCGTCGCGACCGCTTCACGGGCGGCCAATTCCTTCGCCGCCGAGACGAGATACTCGTACGTGCGCTGGTAGACGGCCTTCGACTCCGCGCTCGTGCCCCGCGCGTTCAGTGCATTGATCGTCGCGTCGTGCAGCAGCTCGACCTTTTCCGCGTCGTCGATCTCGGGACGCTGGTCTTCGAGCACCACGCGCAGTTCGTCGGCCGAAGGCGTCGGTGAAGGAGCCTTCAGTTCCAGCGATCCCTTGACCCACTCAAGACCCGCCATGCGCAGGCAGAGTCCGATTTCACGCTCGTTGGCGCCCTGGAACACCGGCGTTTTCGCGTAGAAGCCGAGGATCTTCGCGGCCCACCCGAGGTGGGTCTCGAGAATCTGTCCAACGTTCATACGGCTCGGCACACCAAGCGGATTGAGCACGATGTCGACCGGACGGCCGTCGGGAAGGAACGGCATGTCCTCCTCGGGGACGATACGGGCGACGATACCCTTGTTGCCGTGACGACCCGCCATCTTGTCGCCGACGGAGATTTTACGCTTCTCGGCGAGATAGACCTTCACCAGTTGGATGACGCCCGGGGGCAGTTCATCCGGTTGGAGGATGCGATCGATCCGCTCCTCGGCCCGCTCTTCGATGCGAGCCTTCACCGCGTCGGCAGCGTCGATGATCTCGCGCACCATCGCGTTCACCTTCTTGTCCTCGACCCGGAACGTTTTGAGGTCGAGCGTAATCAGACGCAGGTCGCGGAGCATCGCCTCGGAGAGGATGGTGCCCGCCGGGATCGCTTCTTCGACCGTGCCATTCTGGAGTGCCAACACGACCTTCTGGCCATCGAGAAGCAGCTTGATTTCGTCGTCGCGTACATCGTTCACGCGCACCTTTTCCTCACCCTCGAGGCGGCGCACGTCACCGATCCGTTCGCCGCGGTCCTTTTCGACCACCTGGTCCTCAACGCGCGAGAAGATCTTGACGTCGATGACGACGCCCTCGACTCCGGGTGAGACCTTGAGCGACGAATCCTTTACGTCCTTTGCCTTCTCACCGAAGATCGCCGTCAAGAGCTTCTCTTCCGGCGAGAGCTCCGTCTCGCCCTTCGGCGTAATCTTGCCGACGAGAATATCGCCGGGGCGCACATGGGCGCCGATGCGTACGATACCGCGCTCATCGAGGTCCACGAGCGACTCTTCCGAGACGTTCGGGAGCTCACGCGTGATCTCTTCCTGGCCGCGCTTGGTATCGCGGACGTGGAGCTCGTGCTCCTGGATGTGGATCGATGAATAGACATCGTCCTTCACCAGGCGCTCGGAGAGGACAATCGCGTCCTCGAAATTGTGGCCGTACCAGGGCATGAAAGCGACGGTCACGTTCGACCCCAGCGCCAGCTGTCCGAACTCCGTCGCCGCACCGTCCGCGAGCACGTCACCGGCCTTGACCTTTTGGCCGAGCTTGACGAGCGGACGCTGGTTGACCGCGGTGTCTTGATTGGTGCGACGATATTTCTTGAGCTTGTAGCGGTCCTGCTGCATGAGGCGCTGCAACGGGGCCTGCACCTCGCGGCTGCCCTTGAGCCCGGCGCCGGCATCGACGATGATCTCATCGGCCGTCACCCGCATCACAACACCCGGACGCAATGCGATGATCAGCGCGCCTGAATCGACGGCCACCTTCTCCTCGAGCCCGGTGCCCACGTACGGCGTCTGCGGATTGAGGAGCGGCACCGCCTGGCGCTGCATGTTCGAGCCCATGAGCGCGCGGTTCGCGTCGTCATGTTCGAGGAACGGGATAAGCGCAGCAGCGATCGAAACGAGCTGTTCTGGCGCCACGTCCATGTAGTCCACGCGTGACGCCGGGAGAAGCGGCACGTCCGCCTGCTGGCGGCTGAGTACCATCTCGTCTACAAACGTCCCGTCTGGATTGAGGCGCGCGTTCGCCTGCGCGATGACGGCCTCTTCTTCACGGTTGGCGTCGAGCCACGCGAGCTCATTCGTCACCTTGTTGTTCTTGATCACGCGGTACGGCGTCTCGATGAACCCGAGGTCGTTCACCCGCGCAAAGCAGGCCAGCGACGTGATCAGGCCGATATTCGGACCTTCCGGCGTTTCAATCGGGCACATCCGCCCGTACTGGGAGTAGTGCACATCGCGGACTTCAAAGCCGGCACGCTCGCGCGTCAGGCCGCCCGGTCCGAGCGCCGAGAGGCGACGCTTGTGCGTCAACTCGGCGAGCGGATTGGTCTGGTCCATGAACTGCGAGAGCTGCGACGAGCCGAAGAATGCCTGGATCACCGCCGAGACGGTGCGAGCATTCACGAGATCGTCGAGCGAGATCTTCTCGCTGTCCTGATTGATGCTCATGCGCTCCTTGACCAGGCGCGCCATGCGCGACAGGCCGACGGAGTACTGGTTGGCGATGAGCTCGCCGACCGAACGGATTCGGCGATTGCCAAGGTGGTCGATGTCGTCGACATGGCCACGACCCTCATGCAGCTCAACGAGGTAGCGGATGATCGCCACAAAGTCATGCGTCTCGAGGACGGTCGTGCTCGCCGGCGTATTCAGGTGCAGGCGCTGGTTGATCTTGTAGCGCCCGACGCGACCCAGGTCGTACCGCTTCGGTGAGAAGAAGAGACGCTCAAGCGCCTGCTTCGCTGTTTCCTTGTTGGGCGCATCGCCCGGACGGAGCAGCGAATAGATCTGCTTGAGTGCTTCGTCCTCGGACTTGGTCGGATCCTTTGCGAGCGTGTTCTTGACGAGCATGCTCTCGGCACGACCCGACGCCACAAAGCAGGAGACCTTGCTCACCTCGGCCTTCCGAAGGCGCTTCACGAGGGAGACGTTCAACGCCTGACCGGCCGCGGCGAGTTCCTCCCCCGTCTGCGGGTCCATGACGTCCATCGCCAGCGTACGGGCCTTGGGACTGTCGTCGCGCTCGAACGCGTCGAGCTCGTCGCGCAGGTCGACGGACTGGTAGGAAGCGAACACCTTGACCTTGTCAATCTTCTGGCGCCGGAGGCGATTGTACACCTCTTCGGTCAGCTCGTCTCCTTCGTGGACGAGGAGACTCGCTTCAGAGCGCTCGCGCTCGGCGCGGGCCTTCTTGGTCTTGGCCTTCGGGGCGTCCTCGGCCGTCGCTTCGCCGGGGAGTTCGACGGTCTCGGCGATGATCGCGCCGATGACCTCGCGGTCACGGCCTTCCTTGCGCTTGGTGAGGTCGAGCTCACGAATCCCGAAGAAGAGGCGGTAGATGTCGGCGTTGTTTCCGTAGCCGAAGGCGCGAAGCAGCGCCGTGGCCGGGAACTTTTTCTTCTTGTCGATATGCACGAAGACGACATCATGGATGTCGACGGTGAACTCGACCCACGAGCCGCGGAACGGGATGATGCGCGACGAGATCAGGCGCTGGCCGTTCGGGTGGGTGCTCTCCTCGAACACGACGCCCGGCGAGCGGTGCAGCTGGCTGACGATGACACGCTCGGCCCCGTTGATCACGAACGTACCGAGCGGGGTCAGGATCGGCAGTTCGCCGAGGTAGACCTCCTTCTCGATCTGATTCTTGACGCGCTTCTTCTTCTCGTCTGCCGGATTCTCTTCGAACACGGTGAGGACGAGCGTCGCCTTCAGCGACGCCGAGTACGTCATATCGCGCTCGATACACTCCTCGACCGAGTATTTCGGGTCGCCGAGGGTGTAGCACTTGAAGTCCAACGAGAAGTTCTCGTGGACATCGGTGATCGGGAAGAGGTCCTTGAAGACGCGCTCGAGGCCGACGTCTTCGCGGTGATGTGCGGCGGCGTCGAGCTGCAGGAGCGACTCGAAGGCCCGTGTCTGGATGTCGAGCAGGTGCGGCATCTGCATGCCGTGCTCGAGCTTTCCAAAGGAGATTTGCGTGATCATATGCACCCGGGGTTCACCCGTGAACAGGCGAAAACCGCCTCGCCCCCGGACGGAGGAGCCGTCCGGAGCGAGGCAGAAGGAGTATCAGTTGTGACGCGAGTGGAGCGTGTGTGTCATCTACTAGGACCAAGTGAGAGTGAAGGATGCGCGGGTGGTGCCGACTGCGCGGCACCACCCGACCCCTTCGCCCTTACTTGATCTCGCAGACGGCGCCTTCGGCCTCGAGCTTGGCCTTGAGGGCAACCGACTCGTCCTTCGAGACGCCCGCCTTCACCGTCTGTGGTGCACCATCGACCAGGTCCTTCGCTTCCTTCAGGCCAAGGCCGGTGATCTCACGGACCACCTTAATGACCTGAATCTTCTTGCCGCCCGCTTCCTTAAGGACGACGTCGAATTCCGTCTGTTCCTCGGCGGCCGGGGCAGCAGCGCCACCACCCGCGGCGCCACCAGCGGCGACGGCAGAGATGGTCACATTGAACTTGGTCTTGAACGTGTCGATCAGGTCTACGAGCTCGATGACCGACATGGAGCCGATCGCCTCGAGAATCTCGTCCTTGCTCAGGGTAGTGCTTGCCATTGTTCCGTTCTCCAAAGGTGTTCCCCCAGGGAGTCCCCGGGGCGTGTGATCAGGCAGACGCCTGGGGGGTCAGTTCCGAGCCTTCGAGCTGCGTCTTCTTCGCTTCCAGGGCGAGGGCGAACATCGAGAGCACGCTATTGAACGTGCCAACGAGGATCGACAGCGCCTCTTCGCGCGTCGGGAGCGACGCGAGCTTCTTGACCATCAGGGCGTCGATGGCGGCGCCTTCGTACAGACCACCCTTCACCGTCGGCTTCGCGTCGTTCTCCTTGGCGAAGTCCGTGAGCAGCTTTGCTGCACTGATCGGGTCCTTCGTGACCACAACGCCGGTCGGGCCCTTGAGCGCCTGGCCCAGGAGTCCGGCCTCGTTCACTGCGCGCAGCGCGAGGCTGTTCTTAATAACGACGTACTCGACACCCGCCCGGCGGAAGCGACGGCGGAGCTCCGTCATGCGCTTCACGTTCAAACCGGTGAAGTCCGTATAAAAAATCCCTTCGGCGCCCTCGAGCTTCGACTTCAGCTCGGCGACGAGCTGTTCCTTGTCGGATCGCTTCATCGTGGGTTACCGGTAAGGGTTGATATCGATGCGTACGCCTGGCCCCATAGTGCTGGAGACCGCGACGGTCCGAACGTAAACACCCTTCGCCGCGGACGGCTTCGAGCGGATAATCTGATCCATGAAGGCGGCGAAGTTGGACTCGAGGGCTTCGACGTCGAACGAAACCTTGCCAATCGCGGCCTGCACATTCCCGGCCTTGTCGACACGGAACTCGATCTTGCCTGCCTTCGTCTCCTTCACAGCGCGCGCGACATCAAACGTCACTGTGCCGGCCTTTGGGTTGGGCATGAGCCCGCGGGGACCGAGCACGCGTCCCAGCTGGCCAACCTGACCCATCTGGTCGGGGGTGGCGATCATCACGTCGAAATCGGTCCACCCATCCTTGATCCTCTGGATGTACTCGGTGCCGACGAAATCGGCGCCCGCCGCTTCGGCTTCCTTCTGCTTGTCACCGACGGCGATCACGAGCACACGGACCGGCGTGCCGGTGCCGGCGGGGAGCACAACCGTGCCACGCACGACCTGATCGGCGTGGCGCGGATCGACGCCGAGGCGCACGGCGATCTCAAGCGTCTCGTCGAACTTGGCGAAGGCGGTTGCCTTGACGAGCTCGATCGCAGCCTTCGGCGCGTACGCGGTCGACGGGGCGACCTTCTCGGCCGCAGCCCGGTACTTCTTTCCATGCGCCTTCATCCCTTCACCTCCACGCCCATCGATCGCGCCGCGCCGGCAACCATCGCCATGGCGGAGTCGATCGACTCGGTATTGAGATCGGGCATCTTCAGTTCGGCGATCTTCCGGACCTGCGCCTTCGTGATCGAGCCAACCTTATTGCGGTTCGGCTGACCCGAGCCCTTCTCGATTCCTGCCTCTTTCTTAACGAGGAACGCCGCGGGGGGCGTCTTCAGGATGAACGAAAAAGACTTGTCACCGTAGATCGTGATCTCGACGGGGAGGATCGAATCAGAGCCCTGCGTCCGAGCGTTGAACTCTTTGCAGAATGCCATGATGTTGATTCCCTGCGGACCAAGTGCGGTGCCGACGGGCGGGGCCGGGGTCGCCTTGCCTGCAGTGATCTGCAGTTTGACGAAACCGGTGACCTTCTTTGCCATCGTGTGACCTCTGGTGCGTTGAGCGGTTCCGGGCACTGCCCCTCACGGGCGCGCTGACGGTGTTCCGCTGACTCCCACGGTGTGTTTTGACGACGTTGTGGTATCCGTCGGTGCGCTGCTCGGTGAGGATTGCCCACCTGCCCCGCGCAAGGGCATCTACACTGCTGGACTTAGTGGCCCTTCAGCTGCAAGTAATCGAGCTCGACGCTGGTGGGTCGTCCGAAGAGACTGACACTCACCCGCACCTTGCCCTTGTCGACCAGAACAGCCTCAACGGTGCCGTTGAACTCCGTGAACGGTCCGTCAATGATCGCCACCGCCTGACCAATGAGGAATGGGATCTCCTCCTTCGGCGCGGCAGCTTCTTCTTCAATCGCGATGCCGAGGAGGCGTTTCACTTCGTCGTCCCGCAATGCCTGCGGTTCCCGATCTTTCCCAACGAACTTGATGACGCCCTGGATCGCGTTGATCGTGTGCAGCGTCTCTTCGCTGACCGCCATCTCCGCGAGCACATAGCCCGGGAAGACCTTACGTTCGATGGTCACCTTCTTGCCATTCTTGATCTCGACCACCAGCTCGGCCGGGACCAGCGCCTGGCGGATTGACCGAGCTTCGGCGGGCTGCTGGTCAGCGTCAATCTTCCGCTGAATCAGCATCCGCACCTTATTCTCATGTCCAGAGGTCGTCTGGATCGCGTACCAGCGGTGCATGGGACTCAGGCCCCGAGGAGCGACGCAGGCAGGCGGACCAGAAGGCCCTGAAGCAGAAGGTCGAGCAGCCAGATCACGAAGCCCACGAAGAGCGAGAGCAGGACCACGCCGATCGACAACTGCTGCACCTGAGGGCGATCCGGCCACGTCACCTTTCTCATCTCGGCGATGACGTCGTGATAGAACGCCACCATCCTCTTCGGAAGGCTCGGGGACTCGACGGCCACGACCTCGGTCGCCATCTACTTCGTCTCCTTGTGTACGACGTGCTTGTTGCAGCGGGGGCAGTACTTCTTCCACTCGACGCGCTCAGGGTGCAGGCGCTTGTTCTTCGTGGTGAAATAGTTGCGGTTCTTGCAGTCGCTGCACGCGAGGATGATCTTGTCGCGCGGCATAGATGTCTCTCAGAAACGGGTTCGCAGGCGGTCCGACACGGACGCGCCGGGCCACCCGAGCCCCTTTGTCAGGGCGTAGGGCGGCGAGCCTTGGAATATAGGGGGGGGCGGGGGCGGGTTGCAAGTCCCGTGTAATCACCGGGTTCCGTGCTCACAGGCGCGCCGGAACGAAAAGGGGCACCCAGCCCACGCCGGATACCCCTTTCGTCACATATAGTCTGCCTTTGAAGCACGCAACCGGGATCGAACCGGTGACCTCATCCTTACCAAGGATGTGCTCTACCGACTGAGCTATGCGTGCGGCCGTCGCACCCCTGCTTCGAGCACCTTCGATGTGACACCTGCGTTAGAGCGGGAGACGGGGCTCGAACCCGCGACATCAAGCTTGGAAGGCTTGCGCTCTACCAGCTGAGCTACTCCCGCGTGCTCCCTCCGATCTCCCACGTCGTGCACTTCCAAATCGATATACCGGCTCAAACCAGCTTGGCGTCTGACCCGCCATGGTGGG
>CAMBNV010000009.1 GCA_945869195.1 Gemmatimonas phototrophica
AGGGGCGGGAGCGCGATGCGCTCCCGCCCCTCTCTGCATTCGATCGCCTGAAGCTTACTGCTGGAAGATCGCGAACCCGAAGAAGCAGGGATTGTCGCCGCACTCGGCCATGGTCACCTTGACCCGCAACTGGCCCGAAGACTTCGGAGTGAAGCTCACAACCGGCGCGTCATCGTCGGCAATATCCGTCGCGATCACATCGCTGCGGTCGAGACGCTCCCCAACCCTGAGAATCTCTCCCGGCTCAAGGTGATCTTTGAGCAGCACGTCACCACGTCGGCGTTGGAGCTCGACGACTTCGAGGATGGTCAGTCCGTGGGAATGGTTGACGGGACCCGTGAGACCTTCACGCGCCGTGGGAGTGCCGCCTTCTTGGGCGGCGCGAAGATCATCGGGTCGGTGCGCGCGTCGAACGGCTGGGTACACCTGGTCGACGGAGTGCTGGTCCCGCCTGCGACGTAGGCGGGACGGTGCTGCGGACGACGATCAGGCTCCGTCTTACCGGCGCTGGCCTTAGCCGTTGCCCTTGATACCCTGCTCGCGGGATTCCCGGGCCGTGACCGAGTTCCCAGGAATCCCCTGCACGCGGCCTCGGCAACTTCCGGCTCCGCACTGGCAGTCGAAGGCCTCGCTCGCAGCGTCGAGCAGTTCGTGGTAGTCGAGCGTGAGCTCCTCGCCCGTCACGATGTCGCGTCGGGCGACTACGTCGAGGCCGTCGTAGCGTGTGTTCGCGTCACAGGAATGGTTCTGCGGTGCCCACGAGTCGGGATCCTCGTCCCAGATCGCGTACACCTGATCGCTAATCGGAACAGCATAGTGCCGAAAGAGCTCGCGATCAGGTCCGCTCCAGTTGGCGTCCACGTGGCGTCGGGTCACGAGCCGCAGCGCGCGGCCCTCGCCGCGGAAAACCGTCTCGCCAAGCACGATCGAACGAGTGGCGACGATCCCGTACCCCGCAATGGAGTTGCCGCGCATCTCGAACGAGCGGAGCCCACGTTCGTGCCGCGCGATCCCTTCGGCGATGATCCGTTGGAGGAATCCGGACTGTCCGATCCCGTCGAGCTTGAGGATGTGATCCGCTGAGCCCTCGGCCCCCTCCGGATAGAACACGGAGCAGGTGAAGTTCACCTCGAGGAAATGGATCTTTTCGGTAGCGTCCATGCGGAAGTCCATCCGCGCGTAGCCCACGCCGCCAAACCCCGCAAAGAGCCGTTCGGCCGCGTCGCGCAGACGCGCCACGAGCGGTTGATCACGCACACGGACGTTCGCTTCGGGGTGAAGCTCACTCGTTTTGAGCGCGTAGCTCTTATACCGAAAGCCCGGCGGAAAGAGATACTCGATCGGCGCGAGCGCAGTCCCCCGGCCCTTCCCTGAGACGTCGCCAACGACGAGCACCGTGAACTCCCGGCCGTCCACATACTCCTCGACCAGCAGCTCGGGGTACTCCTCGGCGAGGCGCAGCGCCTGCGCACGGAGTGCCGCAGCGTCGGCGACCACAGCGTGCTCATCGACACCGAGGCTGTCGCCGGCCTTCACGGGCTTCACAAAGAGCGGATACCGGAGGTGTCCGGTAGCGCGCCGCAGTCCGGCATCGATCAGCACCTCAGTGGCTGCCGCCCCCGCGGCCGTCGCACCACGCACGATCGCACCCGCGTCGACCACGGCATGCATCGGCGTCGCGACACCCACCGTATGTGCGACGTACTTCATCAGCGGCTTCGACGGGTCGTAGAGCACCGGCGTGGGGCCCGTGTACGGCAGGCGGAGCGCCTCGAGCGAGTGGATGACGTCAATCGACGGGACATCCCACTCGAGATAGCCCTCGCAGAGGTTCACGAAGACGTCAAAGCCCTGCACCGAGAGGCGTTTGAGCTGGCGGTACGTGGAAAGCTTGTTGAGCGCCTCGTGATGCACCTCGTGCCCAAGCAGGAGCGGGGCGAGGTCACGGGTGGGATCGTAGTGGCGGTAATCCACACCGGACGCCGAGTAATCCGGCTGGAGAACACAGACCTTCATCGCGCGACAGCGCGACGGCTGCGGGCAAGCCGCGGGCGCGAAACGCCAGGTTCGGCAGAGACGTCGATGATCTCTCCGATGGCGCTCGCGAAGCTGGTGCGGGCGAACTTAAGAATCGCGCCGATCGACGTGTACGCCTCGTCCTCGGAGATACCGCACTGCGCGTTGACCTCCAGCACCTGGAGCTCGCCGGTCTCGGAGTCCTCTCGGAGATCGACGCGTCCATACCCGCGCCCGCCCACGGCCTCGTAGGCAGCCCAACTGATGTCCATCACACGTTTGGCGGTTGCCTTTGACACCTTGCGGTAGTTCCAAAGGTCGGCGTCATCCTCGAGCGGATCCTCGGTCTCGTACAGCCCCCAGAGGCGGTCGAACGAGAGGAAACGCTCGGTGGGTGGAAGCGCCTCATTGAAGAGCCGTTCGACCGGCGGGTAGATCGTCGCGCGCGCCTGATTGTCGTACGACCCCACGATAAAGGTCGTGTACTCGGGCCCAGCCAGGAAGCGCTCGACGAAAACACCGCCGCCCACGAGATCCCAGCCGTGATAGCCCTTGTTCAGCCGCTTGAGTGCGGCCCGTAGCGCCTGCGGTGACTGCACCACGCTTTTCGTCGTAATCCCAAGACTGCCCGCCGAGACGGCGGGCTTGAGAATGAGCGGCGTACCGAGCCGTTTGATGATGTCGTTGATCCCACTGCCATCGCGCGGAATGACCTCCCAGGGCGAGGTCGGGACGCCGGCACGATCAAACGCCTCCTTCATCACAATCTTCGAGGTCGTGACGTCGTAGAAGCGTTCGTCGGCACCCGTGTAGCGCAGGCCGTGTTCTTTGATGCACCGGATTACACTGAGGCCAGGCGAGCCATTGATCTCGTCGCCGTCGCAGAGATTCAGGACAATCGGCTCGTGGCCGACAGAGTCGCGGACGATCGCACTCAGTACGTCCCGGTGATTCGCGAGCGTGACCGGCTGCCAGCGCCAGGCAAATCCCAGCGCGGCAAACGCACGCTCGTACTCGGCTCGACTCTGCTCAAAGTCGGAGTACCAGGCGATGTCAGCATCGGCGGTCTCGACGACAGGCACTAGGACCCACACCAAGAAGGGGGAGTCCGAAAGGGCGCGAAGCGCGAGCGGTGCCGCGGTCACCGGGTCGGCATCAATGACATATAGATGGCGGATAGAAACCGTTTCGGACTCACAATGCAATAGGCAACTCAGAGCTCACCTTCACCACGACGGCGATCAACAACGCCCTCGTCTCTGGTCACCCGCCGTGATCACACGCGGCGGCGTGAACAGGGCGGCATGGGGTCACCGGGGAGACGGTGCGTGCGGCGCCCGAAGCCGGGCGATGAGCGTGTCCACGTTGTCAGCAGGCGCGACCGGCGCATCCTCGCCTGCTGGCAGCACGAGGAGTTCAAAGCGGCAGTCACTGGCGCCCGTGATCGCGCGCGCCGCCTGGGTATAGACCGCCGCCTGCACCCGGTACCGCTTCGCGAGCGTCGTCACGGGCGTGGCACTCGTCTTGAGGTCGAGGATCTGTACCACCTCGCCGTCGCGCGCGATCAGGTCAAAGGCGCCACTCACCGCAGTGCCGTCGGTCCGGAGCTGCACGAACGCGAGCTCTCGTGCAGCGCCGGGCCGCGTCACGAGAGTGCGCCAGGCCGGTGCGGCAGCCGCAGCGGTCACCCGTCGCATCAGAAACGCGCGATACTCCCTCCCCGCGTCGCTCTCGGCGTCGGGGGCGTCGTCGTCCCAACGCGCGATCGCCTGCTCGAGGAGCAGGTCCGGGTCGACGAGATCCTCATCGACCTCCACCTGCTCGAGCACCGAGTGTACCACCTGTCCTGCGATGATCGTGCGACCGCGCCGGCCGCCGCTCTGGCCCACCAGTGCGGGGTCAAACCGCGTCACATACGTACGGCGCCACTCGGCTGGGTCGCGCGCGAATGCCATGAGCTGTGTCGCCGAGAGACGGACCGCGCCGGA
This sequence comes from Gemmatimonas phototrophica, assembly GCA_945869195.1. GTDB lineage: Bacteria > Gemmatimonadota > Gemmatimonadetes > Gemmatimonadales > Gemmatimonadaceae > Pseudogemmatithrix. Next base: position 4,005 of record CAMBNV010000009.1, read on the forward strand.
CGGAACCGCGATCGATCGCGGCGGCAGTGTGAGCATCGGCTCCGTCGCACGGCGTGCCGGGGCATCGACCGACGCCGCCGGGAGCGTCCGCACCTGCGCCTGATACTCCACGCCCGCGTCGCTCCGGTACCCGATCGCCGCCTCGTCGCCCAGCCCGGGCAGTAGCCTGCGAATACGCGCCGCCGGCGAATCGGTCTTACCGAGGTCGCCCAGTGGGATTCCACTCAGGATGAGGAGCTCCTTGGCACGGGTCGTCGCCACATACCAGAGCCGCAGCAGCTCAGCGTCACTCTCCAGCAGCTCCTGGGCCTTCACCGCCTCGTGCACCGGGTCCTTGCCGTCCGTCTCCTCGTCATCGGCGTCCGCCTGCTTGATGGCGAAGCCGTCGCGGCTCATGAGGAACGTCTCCTTGGGCCCGTTGCGCTGGCGCACGAGGTCGGCCCAGATCACAACCGGCCACTCGAGTCCCTTGGCACCATGGATTGAGGTGATCGTGACGACATCGCCAGCCTCGGAGTAGAGCCGCTCAGGCGCGACCTTCTCCTCGCGCTCGCGTGAGAGCTCAACCTCCCGCAAAAACTCACCCAACGAGAGCTCGGGCGCGGCGCCGGCAAGGCGGATCAGCTTGCGCAGATTGGCCGTGCCCTGCGCACCCTCCTCGCCCAACGCGACGGCGGCCCCGTACCCGGACTCTTCGAGTAGGCGCTGCAGCAGCTCATGCGCCGGGTGGCGGTCGCGCAGCGGCACAAAACGCGCAAGAAGCGCAGCGGCCTGATCGAGCAGGGCGGGCTCCAGCGCGACCTTCCCCAGCGCCTGGGCATACGACCCTGTGCCGCGCGCCCGCGCCAGTCCGAGCAGGGTGTCGTCGCGCACGCCAACGAATGGACTACGTAACAGTCCGACCATCGCGACGTCGTCCGCCGGGTCGCGAATCGCCCGCAGCGCGAGGAGGGTGTCGAGCACCTCGCGCGCCTCCCAGAAGCCTTCACTGCGCTGCACGTACACCGGCACCCCGGCGGCCCGCAGGACGTTGGCGTACCGGTCGACGTCGGTCCAACTCGAGAGAAGCAGAGCGATCTCGCGCCAGCCGCGGCCCTCGCCGTGCAACGCGAGCACTCGCGCCGCGAGACCGACCGCCTCGCGTTCACGCACCTCGTTGGCAGACCGCGCCTTCCCCTTCTCGTCCGGCGGCACGACCAGGAGCTCGACCGCACGGTCTCTCCCCTCCGTTGACAGCGGCGCATGGAGCGACTTGTAATCCACCTCGAACGGCAGTCGCCCCGCCGCTGGGTCTACCGGTTTGTCGAGCTGCGTGCCGACCACGGCGTCGACGAAGCCGAGGATCGCCGCGCTGCTTCGAAAATTTTCAGTGAGCACAACCACGGTGCCCGCTCCGGCCTCGAAGCGCGCGTGCATCCCATTCCAGACCGTGACGTCCGCCCGCCGAAACCGATAGATGCTCTGCTTCGGATCGCCCACGAGGATGAGTCGCGAAGGCTCAGGGTCGTTGTCGCCTGGAAGTCCGCCCAGCCGTTCGGCGATGTCGCGCTGGATTGGGTCGACATCCTGAAACTCGTCCACGACCAGCAGGCGAATCCGTCGCTGCACCGCCCGCCGCACATCGCGCGCCTCGAGCAGGTCGCGTGTGGCGACAATCATTCGATCAAAATCGAGCTCGCCGCGACGGTCAAGTTCCTGCGCGTGCCACGCGTTCAGGCGTTGTGCGAGCGTGAGGAGTGCGCGCTCATGGGGACGCAGCGCCTCGGCATGCACGGCCCATCGCGCCAGGCGACCGGTGTCCTCAGCGCAGTCGAGCAGCCATTGCGTGATCTGCTGGAGTCGTCGCCCAGCGAGTAGCGCCTCGAGCCCCTCGACGTCGCCCCGCTCGAGCGCCTGGTGCAACAGGGCGCGCGCGCTGTCCGCTCGGCGGCGCATCGCTTCGCCGTCGGTGAGTGTGCGGCGTGCGGGCCTCGTACCGGCGCGCAGCGCGAAGTCGCGCAGCAGATCGCCGCAAAATCCATGGATCGTGCCAATGTGCGCCGCATCCACCTCGGCGGCGAGGTCGCGATGGCCGGCGGCGCGGAGGGCCGCGCGCAGCTTTCGCTTGAGATCGGCCGCGGCCTGGTTGGTGAAGGTGACCGCGGCGATCTGCTCAAACGTCAGCCGTGTCGCCACCGGCGCGACGGGGCCTCCGTCAGCGCTCACCTCAACGCCGAGCTGATGGCAGAGCAGCTGCACGACTGTCGTGGTCTTGCCGGTGCCAGCCCCGGCATCGACCAGCAGGTGTCCCGACGCTTCCACCACGCCGCGCTGCGCGGCCCTCAGGGGTCTATTCATCTGACGGTCACCGGTCCGCCGGGAATCCGACAGATGTCGCGCGCCGGGCAGTAGGGCGAGCAGCCCGCACTCGGCGTGGGCGCGGCGGGGAGTTCACCACGGCGCAGTTGCAGGATCTTCTGCCCCGCGGCGGCGAGCGCCGCCGCGAGACGCCCTTCGGCGTCAGCGGCGCTCTGCACCTCACCCTTCTTCACGGGCGCGAGCACCAACTGGTGGTACTCCTTGGGCGAACGAATCGTCCGATACTCCATGCGCGCGAGTCGGTCGGTCGGCCTGAGTGCGCGCAGTGCTGCCGCGTAGAGCGGCACCTGCAGCACAATACCGTCGGCCCAGCCCTTGGAGCTGCCTCCCGCCGGGGTTGAATACTTCGAGCTCTTGTAGTCGATCGCCGCGACGTAGCGCCCCGCCTCAGCCACGCTCGCATCGGCGCCCTCAATGCCTCGATCGACGCGATCGATCTTGCCTCGCAGGAGGAACGGGACGCCCCCGCCGTCGAGTCGCACCTTTTTAAAGGCAACCTCCCCCTCGACCGCTCCGGTGCGGATGTTTTTCGACGACGCCGTGTTGGACTTCCATGATTTTTCGTTCCACCCGATCTCAAACATGAGATAGCCCGTGAGATCACGCGCGAGTTCGGCGCGCGCCGTTCTGCGCGTGGCCACGGGCCCGAGCCAGGCGCCACTCTGCTCCATGGCGAGCCAGGCCTGCTCAAGAGCCTCGGTGAGGAGCGCCTGCGCGCGCGCCTCGTCGGCGTGCCGCAAAAAGACCGGCGAGCCAATCTCCCTAAGTGCCGCGGCGAAAAAACGATCGAGCGCGTCATGCACGATTGCGCCGCGGGTCGTTGGCTCCATGAGGTCGTCAGCGTCGGTGCGGGTCTCGAGCCCGAGCTGTCGCGCCGCGAACCAGTGCCACCGGCACTTGGCCGCCTCCTCGAGTTGCGTCGCCGACCATTCGTACGACTCCCCGTATCGCTGCGCGAGCTCCGCCACGAGCGCGGCGTCCTCAATCGCACCATTCCACGGGTTGGGCCGCCGGGTACGGTCACGCTCGCGTGCCGCCGACTGGCGCGCACGTGCGAGCGCCGCGGCCGATCGCACCACTGGAAAGCCGGGCACGAGCTGCTCGTGCGTCGCGACGACGGTCAGTACCCCGCGGGCGCGCAGTGTCTGGTCGAGATCATCGTTCTCGGCCAGCCCCTCCTGCCGTGCAATAACCGCGATCGCTTCGTCCACGAAGGTCGAACGCGAGACCTCGCGCCCGTCGGCATCCATCGCGGGCCAGCTGAGCGTGAGCGTCGCGCGCGCGCCAGCACAGAGCACTCGAAAGAGTTCGCGTTCGCGACTGCGCCAGGCGTCAACAGGGTCGAGTGCGAGTCCAGCGCCGGCAAGGAGGCGCCGCTCCGCCGGATCGAACAGCGGGCCAGGCGTCGGACGACGTGGAAACGCGCCCGCCGAAAGTCCCACCACGAACAGATGCGCGACGCTGCGCCATCCACCGGCGAGCGCCTCGGTAACCACCACCCCAAAGTCGGTCGCTGGCGGCGTGATGAGATCCTGGCGGAGCATGAGCGCAAAGCGGTTGGCAAAGTCGGCAGCCAGGAGCGGCGGCGATGGGGTGCTGAACGTCGCCGTCGCGGTACGCCAGGCCGTGGCGAGCGTGACAATCTCATCCCGCGCGCCAAGGTCGGCGTTCCATACCTCCCAGTCCGCGCACGGCTCCACCAGCCGCGCTGCGATGCCCCACTCGCCGGCGGCGAGTGTCTCGGAGACCCAGGCGTACCAGCCCCCAAGCTCGCGCGCGACCGAGAGCTCGTGGAGGCGCGGTGAGAGCTCATCCCAGGCCGCGACCGTGGCACGCACCCGCTCGAGCGGTGGGAGCGGCGTGCGCCGCTCCTCCTGCTCCTCGGCATTACGCGCGCGCTTCTCGCAGCGCTCCTGCAATGCGGCGAGCCCCGTGCGCCAACCCTCGAGCGATCCGATCGCGCTCGCGTAGCCTACCTGGTTCACGACGCGCGGATCGAGGCCCGTACGCAGCAGCGGCTGCTCAGCCAACTCGGCGATACTATGCCGCGACCACTGTTCGGCGGCGGCTTGGAGGATCGCCGCAATCGCGCGGCCTGGTGCGGTCTGGCTCAGTGCCGTCCGGCGACGCGCGGTCACGGGCACACCCAGCCGACCAAGGGCGGCGGCCATCGCGTCGACCGTCGGGCGCGCCTCACGCGCGATCACCGCAATGGTGCGCGCCTCCACTCCGGCGTCGAGCAGCGCGCGCACGCGCACCGCGACCTGCTCCAACTCGCGCGCGGTGTCTGGTGCCTCGAGCAGCTGCAGGGTAGGACCCGCACTGGCCGTGCCTTCGGTGAAGAGCGCGGCCGCGAACGACAGCGCCGCGTCGCGCGCGGCGTCGACGCAACGCGCGCCATCGATCTCGATCGCCGACGAGGCGAGAATGTCCACGCGGTCCACGGCCGCGCTCTCGGCCAGTGCCCGGAGCAACGGACGCCACCCACCCCGCAGGTCGGCGAGTCCGATAATCCGGATTTCGCGGCGGCCGCCGAGCCGCTCACCGAAGGCCGCGCCCGCCGCGTCAATCGCCTTCGCGAGGCGCACCTTGGCGTCGCGCCCATCCACGCGGCCCGAGCGAGCCAGCGTTGCCACCCACTCCTCGTACACGCGACTCAACACCGCCGCGCGCGCGCGACCGAGATCATCGCGTGCCGTCGACGCGAGCGCCGCTGCGAACTCGGTCGGCCTGATCCCTTCACTCATCAGCTCGCCAAGGAGTCGATCAACCGCCGGCACCCAGGACTCATGGCCCGCCGCGCCGCCGAAGAGTGCGCCGGCCGTGGAGCTGGCCTCGGCACCGAGCAGCGCCGAGACCAGCGCTTCGCGTTCGGCGTCGCTCAGCGGCCGCGGTTGCTCTGCCGCGCCCCAGAGCGACTCCATCTCATTGAACAGGCAGACCGGCGCGCCAAACCAACCGGCCACCCCTCGTGATCCCGCGAGCCGCAGCAGGTCGTCGCGGAGCCCACCCTGCCGCAGCACCACCCAGGCCGCGAGCGTCGGCCAGGGCGCCTCCACACTCGCCGGAGCGAGTGGGAAGAGTCCATCGACGGCGCGCTCGAGCAGCGCGCCGGGATCGAGGATCGTGGTGACCTGCAGCGTGGCCATCGTGGGACTCGTTCCTCAGTACGGCGTGATCAGACCGTCACCCGCCCGACGTCAATCCGAATCTCCCGCCACCGGCCGCTCTTGAACCGCTGCACCGAGAGCAGCGCCCGCATCATGTGCCCAGCCAAGATCGCCATCCAGACGTCGGTCGGCTGTAGCGGCCGACTCAGCTGGATCACCGTCAGCATCCCAATCGGGATCGCGACCTGCGACACCAGCGTGATAAAGAGTGGTGCTTTCGTGTCGCCGGTACCGGTGAGCCCGCCAGAGTAGGTGAGTGCCGTCGTGATGAAGAGCCCCGAGACGCTCAGCCACCCCAGTAGCTGTGTGCCGAGCGCGAGCACGATCGGATCTTCCATGCCAAAGAGCCCAAGCAAGAAGCGCGGGATCGTGAGGAAGAGCAGGCCGATCGTCAGGGCGATCCCCAGCCCCATGCGCGAGGCGATCTGCACTGTCCGCTCCACCCGCTCCGGCTTTCCGGCCCCGAGGTTCTGGCCTGCCACCGCCGCGGTTGCACCCATCAATCCGACGCTCGTCCAGGTGATGAACGAGAAGAGCTCCGAATAGCCCACCGCGAATGCCGCCTGCGCCTGCGCACTGTTCTCGAGTGAACCGATGTAGCGCAGCAGCAGCACGCCCGCGACATTCATCGCGATTCCCTGAATTCCCGCCGGCAGTCCAAACCGGAACAGCTGTTTGATGATCGTCCAGTCCCAGCGCCAGTCCATCTCGCGTTCCCAATGAATCACGAGATGGCCCGAGAGCAACCGCCAAAATCCGTACGCACTCACGATCAGACCCGCGAGGACTGTCCCGAGTGCCGCTCCCATCACGCCCATCGCCGGGATGGGGCCCAGGCCACGAATGAAGATGATGTTGAAGCAGACATTGAGCAGCGTCATCGCGACGCCCAACCGAAGGCCGGTGCGTGCATCGCCGGCCGACCGCAGCGCGCCGCCGAGCATGAACATCAGCATCATCCCCACGCCGCCCACGAACATCGTACGCAGGTAGGGCAGCGCCTCGACCTGCACCGAGGGCGCCGCGTTCACGAGATCAAGCAGCATGGGTGACAGGAGCCAGCCGACCGGTGCCATCACGCAGAGCGCGAGCACGATTGTCGCGAGGAATGCCTGGTAGACCGTGCGATTCACCGCCGCGGCGTCGTTCGCGCCAGCGAAGCGCGCGACGAGCACGCCCATCCCGGTGTAGATCGACATCACGAACACAATCACGACCAGAAAGATCTGGAACGCGACGCCCACGGCCGCATTGCCCGAGAAGCCTACGAAGCGGCCGACCATCGCATGGTCGATCACCCCCTGCATCCCGCCAATCACGTTCTGCAGGACCGAGGGCCAGGCGATCATCCAGACCGCGCTAATGATCGGCCCTTCGACGATGGAACGGTCGAAGGTCGTGCTTTTCGGAGCGGAGGATGCGGTGGCCATTGCACTCAATGATTGCCCCCCGCGCGGCGGGCGACAAGCGAGCGTCGCCTCGATCGGCGAATCCAATTCTACAGCTCCCCCGCCGCCGCTCAGACGCCGCGCTTCTCCTCGGGGTGCAATCGCCCCAGCGTCCTCAGCGTCGGGATCAGCCACGCGACCAGGGCGACCACGCCGAGCGTCGCCACGCCACCAATCACCACACTGCGCGCCGTGCCCCAGAGCCGCGCCGTGAGTCCCGACTCGAACATCCCAATCTCGTTCGACGACCCAATGAATATCTGGTTCACCGAACTCACCCGCCCCAACAACGCCTCAGGGGTGCGCGACTGCAGCAGCGTGCTGCGGATCACCACGCTCACCATGTCGAACATTCCGCTCGCAATCAGGAGCCCGATCGAGAGGTAAAAGCTCGTCGAGAGCCCAAAGAGCACCATGCACAGACCAAAGCCCGCGACCGACCAGAGTAGCACCGGTCCGGTGCGGTTCCACCCCCGCCCGCGCGCGACTAGCACGCTCATGATCACGGCTCCGATCGCTGGCGAGGCGCGCAGCACCCCAAGGCCGGTCGGCCCCACATGCAGGATCTCTGCGGCGAAGATCGGCAGCAGCGCCACCGCGCCGCCAAAGAAGACCGAGAAGAGGTCAAGGGTGAGCGCGCCCAGGAGCACCGGCTCGCCAAACACAAACGCGATGCCCCCCTTCACCGATTCATACACCCCCTCGTGCGTCGGCTCGCGTACCGGCGAGCGATGCACAATCGAGATCGCGACCGCGACCGCGAACACCATCAGCGCCACATCGACCGCATACGCCAACGGCGCGCCACCAATCGCGTAGAGCACCCCGCCGAGCGCCGGCCCGATCACGGCCGCCAGCTGCCAGGCGCCACTGCGCCAGGTGATCGCGTTGGCAAAGAGGGCGCGTGGAATGAGCTCGGCCGAGAGCGCCTGCCGCGCCGGCTGCAAAAACGCGCGCGCGACGCCGCTTAGCACAATCACCGAGTAGATCGCCACCAGCCGCGTGCGCGAGAGCAGCGCGACGCCCATCGAGCCAGCGCCCGCCAAGAACCAGAGCGCCACGCTGCACCCGACCAGTACCCAGAGCGCCGCAATCGCGATCCGGCGCCGGTCATACCGGTCGGCCACATGTCCCGCATAGAGCGCCATGCTGATCGCCGGCAACGCCTCGGCCAGCCCGATCATCCCGAGCGCGAGCGGGTCCTTGGTGAGGTCGTAGATCTGCCACCCCACCACCGTGCCCTGAATCTGAATCGCCATCGTGAAGGCGAATAGACAGACGACGTACCGCGCGAACTTGGGGTGCCTGAGTGCCGCGTACGAGTCCCGCGGCCCCGTGGCGGCGTCAGACTCAGCCATGGCGACCCGACGCCGCCGCGAGCAGCGCCGCCGTCTCCTCTGCGAGTTGCCGCACGCAGCGCTCCATCACCGCGCGACGCGTGCGGAAGCCCAGGACGCAGACGCGCCCGAGGTATCGGTCGCCGACCATCGCGCCAGTGAGCATCACATCACCTCGGCGCGTGACGCACTCCATCAGCGACTGCGTTGCCGCATTCTGCTGCTCGAGCGTCTCTATCCCACGGCCCGCGACATGAAATGCAAAGAGGGAGAGGTGCGGGAGCGCATCGATGACGATGCCAGGAATCTGCGCGACCTGTTCCGCCGCCCAGACCGCCAGCTCACGCTTTTCGGCGATTGCCGCTCGGTACTTCGCGGCACCGAAGAGCTTGACCGTGAGCCAGACGCGCAACCCAGGAAAGCCGCGCGAGAGATCGGGCCCATACTGCGCCGGATCGTAGAACTCGTCCTGATTCTCTGGCAAGTACCCCGCCGTCGACGAGTGCAACGCCCGCAACGCGGCACCGTCGCGCACCAGCAGCGCGCCGGTGCCGTAGGGGAGAAACATCCCCTTGTGCGGGTCGAGTGTGAGCGAGTCGGCACGTGACAGTCCCTCGAGCAGCGGTCGTAACTCCGGCACCATATGGAAGAAGGCGCCGTACGCGCCGTCGATATGATGCCAGAGCTTCTCGCGCGCGGCCAAGTCGGCCACAGCGTTGAGCGGATCGACCGCGCCAGTGTTGGTCGTGCCCGCCGACGAGAAGACCATGAACGGTCGCAGCCCCGCCGCCCGGTCAGCCGCGATCGCCCGCTCCAGGTCGTCAACGCGCAGGCGATAGTCCCTGTCCACCGCAACCGTGCGTACACGGTCGTGCGCGATTCCCGCCAACTTTGCCGCCTTCACGATGCAGTGATGCGCCTGCGACGATACATACAGCGTCCCCGAGCGAATCTCCGTGCCCAGGTGCAACTCCCGCGCGCAGGCGATCGCGTTGAATATCGCCATTGAGCCGCCGGCCGTGAACAGTCCGCGCGTCGTTGCCGGGAACTGCATCCAATCGCGCAGCCACTCGAGCACATTTGCCTCGAGCTGCACGAGCGCCGGCGCCGCCTGCCAGATGCCGGTGTAGCGGTTGGTCGTGTCGGCAATAAAGTCGGCCAACGCCGCCGGATAGATCCCGCCCCCCGGGATATACGCGAGATAGCCCGCCCCAATCGTCGTGAATGAGCGCGGGACCAATTCGTCAAACAGGTGGTCCAACAGCGGCTCGAGCGCGCTCCCCTGCTCCGGTACCGGCTCGCGCATCGCGCGGCAGAATGCTGCGATGTCGCCTAAATCGCCGCGGCTCGGCTGTTCACTCAGCGACGCGAGATGCGCTACCGAGCGCGCGACCACCGCCTCGCCCATCGCGCGCATCTCGGCGGGCGATAGCGCGAGGTCCGCGAGGTCCGTGGGGTCCGCGAGGTTCGCGAGCTCCTGCTCCCTCTGCATACTCATCCTCGGTCGCGTGCGATCACTGCACGCATTGGCCGCGCGGATCAGGCTTTGGCTTGTCGACCACAATCCGGTGATCGAGGTTGGCCACCGTCATTGCCGACTCCATCACCAGCAGGCTCACCGAGCGCACCCTCGCATAGTCGATGTACTGCGGCTCGTCGGTCACCTGGTGGTAGTCGGCATGGCCGCCGGTCGTCATGAACGTCACCGGGATCCCCCAGCGCGCGTACATGTAGTGGTCCGAGCGGCAATAGATATTCTGCGGGTGTCCGTTGGTATCGATTCCGTAGTCGAAGGTGAAGCCGAGCTGCTTGTCCTTATTCACCTTTTCAATCAGGTCGCCGAGCTCGGTCGAGAGACGACGTGACCCCACGAGCTGCAGATAGCCGGCGCCTCCATGGAGCGTGCCACCGTCCATCGCGCTCCCGGTGATGTCGGTCGCCGCACCGCGGCCCACCATATCCATGTTGAGCTGCGCGACGATCGAGTCGCGTGGCACCGACGGGTTCTCGGTGAAGTGGTCCGCACCCCAGAGCCCCGCCTCTTCGCCCGAATGCCAGACGAAGATCACCGACCGCTTCGGCTTCACGCGCGCCGCCGCCATCGCTTCGGCCACTTCGAGCACCGCCACCGTCCCCGAGCCATCATCGTCGGCGCCGTTGAAGATCGAGTCGAGTCGCGCGCCACCATGCACTGCGCGCAGCGAATCGGTCAGTGCACGCACCTGCACCAGCTGCTCCGGCGTCGGTTCGGTCGGGGCATTGTCCGCGCCCTGCGGCCGCACAATCTGCATGAACGCCTTCACCGAGTCATGGTCGACCGCACGCCGGGAGAATCCGACATGGTCGTTGTGCGCACCGACGGCGACGTACTGGCCTCGGAGCTTTGGGTCCGAGCCTTCAAGGATCGCGACCACGTTGCGTCCCAATGGGCGGGGGGTATCGATAAACCGCACGTCGCTGCTGACGCGCCGGCCCGTCATCCCCTTCGTCGCGTTGTCTACCGACATTCCGAGCATCGCGTCCGCCACGCGGCGCGTGATGCCAAGCAGAATGGGCGCCTCGATGGTGCGCACGAAGGTCGTGGTGGGTGGGGAGACCGCGTTACGGACCGCGTTGGGCGAGAGCGCCTCGGCGCCGACCGCCACCACAATCGCGCCCTGCAGCGAGGCGACGTACGCCTGGTAGCCATTCGACGCAACGAACTTGATCTGGTCAAAGCCCGGGCCGAACTGCGCCGGGCTCAGGAGCACGATCTTCCCACGCACCGCCGCATTAGCGAGGATGTTCATGGTGTCGAGCGCCATCCCACCGTAAATCACTTCGACGTTCTGGAGCTGCTGCGGCCGCGTGCTGGCACGGGCGAGAAAGTCGCGCCCCGCGACGAACGTCTGCCCATCAATCGTGAGTGTCGACGTCGTGTCGAGCGCACGGAGCATCAGCGGCAGCTCCTGAAAGAAGGTGCCGTTGTCGCCGCCGGGCTTGAGCCCCAGGCGGCGCACTTCGCGTTCGATGTAAGCCGTGGCGCGCACATTGTACTCGGTCCCCACCTGACGCCCCATGAGCGAGTCGTCGGCGTAGACGTAGAGCCGCGTCATGAGGTCCTCTCTCGTGATCGGTGCCTTGGTCGGCGGGCCCGAGTACTTGAGCGGAAGCGACTTGGTCGCTTGCGCCGAAAGCAGCACGGGGAGCGCAGCAACGAGTACGACGGCGACTACCCGCGCGAAGCTGCGCAGGATCGGGGCGGGGGTCATCAGTAAGCTCTTGGTTGAGTGATTGCTGGTGAACGATACTGGGTTCCGCAGTCATCTGGTGTCCCTGCTTTTGACACTCTAGCTTGTGGCACCGTATCTGCTCTGGTGCTCGTCGCGTCATCCCCGCGTCAGGTCTATATGCGCCTCCGACTTCCCCACCCGCTCGTCCTTCTGCTCGCCGGCGTCGGAGTCGCAGCACTCCTCACCTGGATCCTCCCTGCCGGCGCGTACGACCGCCGCCTCGATCAGGCCAGTGGACGCGAGCTCGTGGTGGCTGGCACCTACAAGCAGATCGAGGCCGCACCGGTCGGGATCATGGCCGCCGTCCTCGCCGTGCCACGCGGGATTGTCGCCGGCGCCGACGTCATTCTCACCGTGTTGCTGGTCGGCGGCGCCTTCGCGCTCCTCGACTCGACCGGCGCGCTCGCGCGACTCGTGGGCTCCCTCGTCGGCCGCACACGACGACCCCGCCTCGTACTGATCGCCATCTGCCTGATCTTCGCCACGCTGGGCGCGCTCGAGAATATGCAGGAAGAACTCGTCGCGCTTATTCCGGTCCTGCTCCTGCTGAGCCGCGGCCTGGGGTTTGGGGCGGTCACCGCGGTGAGCATGAGTGTTGGCGCCTGCGCCGTCGGCGCCGCCTTTGGGCCCACCAATCCGTTCCAGACCGGTATTGCACTGCGATTCGCCGAGCTGCCGCCGCTGAGCCAACCAGCGCTCCGCTTCGGACTCTTCCTTGTCGCCGTCGCGGTCTGGATTGGCTGGACCCTCGCGATGACCTCCCACGACGATGTCCACCCCGAGGTTACGCCCCCCGCCACCGAGCCCGCGACCGGTCGCGACCTCCTGCTCTTCGCGATCGTGCTCCTGCCGTTCATCCCGTACGTGATCGGCGTCATGCGCTACGACTTTGGCTTTAACGAACTCTCCGCGCTCTTTCTTGTGAGCGGGTTCGCCGTTGGGATGGTCGCGGGACGCGGGCTCTCGCAGACCGCGGCCGACTTTCTCAAGGCGATGGAGACGATGCTCGCCGCCTCGCTCTTTATTGGCGTCGCGCGCGCCATCAGTGTGGTGCTCACCGACGGCCGCGTGATCGACACGATCGTCCACGGTCTCGCCGCCCCGCTAGACAACGTGCCCGGCGTTGCCTCGGCGGTGCTCATGATCCCTATTCAGGCGCTCATGCACATTCCCGTCCCCTCGGTGAGCGGCCAGGCCGTGCTCACCATGCCGATCATGGCACCGCTCGCCGATCTGCTCGGCATTTCGCGCGACGCGGCGGTCATTGCCTACCAGACCGGTGCGGGCCTCATGGACATGATCACCCCCACGAGCGGCGCGCTGCTGGCCATCCTGCTCGGCGCGAAGCTCGACTTCGGGCGATGGCTCCGGTTTGCGATTCCCGGCGGGCTGTTGGTGGCGCTCGTGGGTGTTGCGGGGATTGTGCTCGCGGGGTGAACTCCTCCCGTCGTCGTGACGACGGGAGACCCACCCCCCCCCACAAATCAGAACGCGATCTGTTGCCCCTGCCGGCAGCTCGCCGCGTCCGGCTCTCCGAGTTCTCCGGCACGCCGGACCACCAGCGACGCGTCTAGAGTAAAGAGCTTCCACCGGACCGTCGAGTTGGTCGGTAGCGCCGCCGCGGCCAGGTCCTGAATGGGCACGTCGCCCGGCCACCCATGCGTTCGACGCGAGCGCGGTGCACCCCGAGCGCTACAAGCTCGTCGAGCGGATGGCCAAGGAGATCGGCTCAGGCGTAGCCGAGCTCGTCGGCAACAGCGCGCTCGTGGACTCGATTGTCGTTGCGAACTACCTGAGAGACGAGGTCGCGGCGACGAGGTCGGCCTGCCAACGCTGCGCGACATCATAGCCGAGTTGAAGAAGGCGGGCCGCGACCCGCGCGCCGCCTTTGAGCCGCCGGCCTTCAGAGATGACCTGCAGAAGCCGAGCGATCTCATGCCGGGGATGGTGCTCGAGGGGGTGGTGACGAACATCGTCACGTTTGGCGCCTTTGGAGATGTGGGCGTGCATCAGGATGGACTCGTGCACCTGAGTCAGATGGCGGACCGCTACATTCGCGATCCTAACGAGGCGGTGAAGGTCGGGCAGACGGTGAAGGTCACCGTGCAGAGCGTTGATCGCGCGCGCGGGCGGATTGCGCTGAGCATGAAGAGCGAGCCGGGGGCGAGTGGAGGGAGTGCAAGCAGGCCGAGTGCGGGCAGGCCCACCACGGGCAAACCCAGTGCGGGCAAGCCGGTCGCGGTAACGCTGTTCGAGCCGAGGAAGGGTGCCGTTGCGCCCAACGGCATTCGCTTTACATAGGGTCCGGCATCTCGATACTCGCGCCCGAGGACTTGTCGGCCTCGCGAAGCGGGAATCTCGCCTGCACGTTGCCAACGATTGCCTCGGCGCGCTGCTCCACGTGTCCTCTTCCCCGTGAGGTCAGCCGAGTCGCTTACTCCTCGGCGTTGGCGGCAGCAATCAACTCCGCCGGCAGGCTCTTGGTCGCCTTCGCGCCGAGCTCCTTGAGCAGCTCCGCCTGCCGGACCAGGTTCCCCGGTCCCGCGCTGAGCTTCTTTCGCGCATCATCGTACACCGCACGGGCATCATCGAGCGTCGTCCCGACCTTCGCCATGTCCGCCACGAATCCGACGAACTTGTCGTACAGCCGCCCGCCCCGCTCGGCGATCTCCTGCGCATTCCGCGACTGTGCCTCCTGGCGCCAGACGTGCGCGATCGTGCGCACCACGAAGAGGAGGGTGCTCGGGCTGACGAGCAGCACATTCTTGTCCCACGCGAACTGAAAGAGATCCCGGTCTGCTGTCAGCGCCGCCATGAACGCTCCCTCCAGCGGCATGAACATCACCACGAAGTCGAGCGACTCCACCCCATACAGCGCCTGGTAGTTCTTCTCGCTCAGCCCCTTGATGTGCTGCCGCACCGCCACGAGATGTGCCTTGAGAAACGCGCCCCTGGTCTCGTCGTCGGTCGCGCTCGCATACTCGCTGTATGCCGTGACCGTCACCTTTGAGTCCACCACCATCTGCCGGCTCTGCGGCAGATGCAACACCACATCGGGGATCACCCGGTTGCCGGCGGCGTCTTCGCGCTGGGCCTGCCGCGTGTAGTGCGTCCCTTCCATGAGGCCAGCACTGTCGAGTACGCGATCCAGGAGCAGCTCACCCCAGTCGCCCTGCGCCTTCGAGTCGCCCTTGAGCGCGCGCGTGAGATTCGTCGTCTCATTCCGCAACGTGCCGTTCAGCTCCGACAGCGCCCGCACCTGTTCGGCAAGCGCGCTCCGGTCTTTCGCATCGCTCAGGTGGATCTCCTCCACCTTCTGCCGAAACCCCGTCAACTCGCCCTGGAACGGTGACAGTAGCGTGGTCAGGCTCGACTGATTGAGCTCCATGAACTTTTTACTCTTCTCGTCCATGATGTCCGCCGCGACCAACCGGAACTGATTCGTCAGGTCGTCGCGTGCGCCCTGCAGCACCGCGAGCTTCTCCGCGCCCTGCGCACGCTCGGCTTTGAGCGCGGCCTGCGTGGCCGCGAGTTCGGCTGTATGCGCGATCTCGACGCCGCGCGCCCGGTAGGCGGCAACGAAGTAGCCGAGCGTGGCGGCGATTGCTGCCACCACGAGGAGGAGGACCGTGTCGGGATTCATCCTAGTAACCTGCTGCAAGGCACTGGCCGGCGGCTACGGGTGGGTGCGAGCGGCGTGGCCTTCAGCGTTGTGCCGACGTGACGCCAATAGATTTCCCTCACCATGCCCCACGACCCGCTGCACGAACTCCGCCACCACACCTACGTCATGATCCGCCCCTCTCCGGTCGCGGGGATCGGCGTCTTCGCCCTGCGCCCCATCCCCAAGGGCTGCCGCGACATCTTCACCCCGCCCGCCGGCGGCGCCGACGGCTACGTCGCCGTCCCTCGCCACGAGATCGACGCGCTACCCGAGCACGCGCGCCTTCTCGTCGAGACCTACTGCCTCTATGACCACGCGCATTACCACCTTCCCGAGGACGGATTCAAGAAGATGGACCTCGTCCACTTTCTGAATCACTCCGAGACACCCAACGTGCGGTCCGTTGACGATGGGGCCTGGTTCGAGGCGCTCGTCGACATCGAATCGGGGGCGGAGCTCTTTGTCGATTACGGCACGCTCGTCGAGGAGGAGACGTAAACTCAGTAATCGAGCCGCATCCCCACCGCACTCCCCACCCCGCGCCGCCCTCGTACCGCATCAATCGTCGACCCCATAACCGACGTGGCATTGCCAAAGCAGCCGTGCGTCGCCCTGATCGCCCGCCTGCCATTGCACACACTCCGCTCCCTGAGCGGCACCGACCTGAGTCCCTTCCCCTTCCGCCTTACGGAACGCGACCCACTCCGCGAACTCCGCCGCCGCGCTGCGGCACCAGGGATCGTCCTGCTCGGTCAACTTCACCGACTGCTCGAACGCGTGCTCCACCCCGAGGAAGGGTGTCTTGTGCGCCTCTTCGCAGGCGCGACGCACGAGGTGGAGCAGCGACTTTCGGTAGGAGCCCACCGCGTCGTCACGCTCATTCTCCTCCGAGAGGTAGTCCGTCGTCCACCTATGTGCCGCGAGAGTGCCAGCCTCGATCGCCGGCAGGTAGTGGTCGAGTGTGAAGCGCAGCGTGCAGGCCGGTGCGTAGAGCCGGAGCGACGCAGCCCCGAGTCCCACAGCAGTGAATCGGCGCAGCATCCCCCGAGCCGGTCGGAGCGGGCGTCGAACGCGCGACGCACACCGCCGAGGGTGATGATGGGACGAGGCATTGGCGCTCCTGGTCGGGTGCAGCGACAACTGACGTGCCCACACGGTAGAGTGGCATTTCTCGGAGCGCAATATTGGCACCTCGGCCGCGGAGACGTATCTTCGCGGTCATGAACAACCTTCTCCGCACCGCCTACTGCCTCGCGATCGCCACCACCGTCGCCGCACAAGAGCCAATCGACCAGGCCACGCTGGCCCGCATCCGCGACGAAGGCCTGAACCGCTCGCAAGTGGGCGCGACCTTCAACCACCTCACCAACGTCATCGGGGCGCGGCTCACCGGGTCGGCCCCGTTCAAGCAGGCCGCGGACTGGTCCGCAGCGCAGCTCCGCACCAACGGGCTCAAGAACGTCCACCTCGAGAGCTGGCCTTTTGGCCGTGGGTGGGCGCTCAAGCGTTTCGTCTTCGAGATGGTGGAGCCACGCTACGTGCCGCTCGTGGGCTACCCCGAAGGATGGACGCCCTCGACCAAGGGCGAACTCTTGGGCGCACCGGTCTTCATTGGTAACCTCGCCGACTCGAGCGCCGTGCGGGCGCAGGCCGCGCGACTCCGGGGCGCGATCGTGCTCGCCACCGAGCCGCAGCAGGCGTTCATCGTCAAGGACCGGATCGAGCCGAGCCTCAGCGAGACGCCCGTCCCGATTGGTGCGCCGCCCTTCATTAATGCGCGCAGCCCAATGCCCACGCGGGCCCTCGGCACGATGCTCTCAGAGCTTGGAGCGGGTGTGGTGCTTCGGCCCTCGCAGGGTCAGCATGGCACGATGTTCGTTCTTGGCAATCGCGCCACGCCAAGCACCGCTGTGCCCACGGTGATCGTCCAGGCTGAGCAGTACAACATGATCGTCAACGCGATGCAGGCCGGCACGCCCGTCAAGCTCCGCGTCGGCGTACAGGCCGAGTATCAGACGGCCGACACCAACGGCTACAACGTCATCGCCGAGATTCCCGGCACCGATCCCACACTGAGCTCTGAGATCGTGCTCGTTGGCGCGCATCTCGACTCCTGGCACTCAGCCACGGGCGCCACCGACAACGCCGATGCGGCCGCGTCGCTGATCGAAGCGATGCGCATTTTGCAGACTCTCAACCTCAAGCCGCGCCGCACCATCCGGATGGCGCTCTGGGGCGGTGAGGAGCAGGGACTCCTCGGGTCAAAGGCGTACGCGCAGGCGCATTTCGCCGCGCCTGCAAACGGGGGTGCCGCACGCGAGAAGCTCTCGCTCTATCTGAACAGCGATCCGGGCAGTGGTCCTATCTATGGGTGGTACATGGAGGAGAATGCGCCGGCCAAGTCGCTTTTTGACGCCTGGCTCGCCCCACTCCAGGACCTCGGCATGCGGCGCAACGTCATGAGCAAGATCGGCAACACCGACCACCTTTCATTCCTTGGGCTCGGCGCTCCGTCGTTCAACTCGCTGCAGGACTATGTGGAGTACGACGTGCGCGAGCACCACACCAACGCCGACTTCGCCGACCGCGTGAGCGTCCCCGACCTCAAGCAGAATGCGATCGTGCTCGCCACCTTTGCCTGGTTGGCGGCGACGCGAGAGCAGAAGGTGCCGGGCCCGGTAACGAGCGCGGCACCGGTACCCTAGCGCCGGTCGCGGTCAGGGCACGAACCGCGGCGCCACCGGTTTTACTCCGTCTCCGAAGGTCGTCGCCAACAGGAGCGTGAGCTTGGTCCCCTGCAACGCACTGGGCCAATGCGCCCACTCGGTCAGGGTGTGTTGGTCGCCGCCCTGCGAGCGACCGATCGCGATGCTCGGGATCCCCATCACCACGCCGATGTTGGCGTCGGTGCTCCCGGTCGCGAGCGCCTCGGCCGCGCCGGGCATGCCGAAGTCGACGTTCAACTGTTTTTGGATGTCGATCGCGGTCTGCACGAGCGGGTGGGCACGTGCCGGCGCAAGCATCCGCTCGGTGCCGCCAGCGCCGTTCTTCTGCTCTGCCTCCACCACGAGCAGCACCTTCTCCCGCGTGGCGGCCTCCTGCGCGATCCGCGTGATCATGCGGTCGAGCGAATCGAGCAGCACCGGATCGGGGGAGCGGAGGTCGACCGTGAAGAAGAGGTCCTGCGGAATGCCGTTGAAGATCTCGCCACCATGCACCTGGCCCACGTTGATGACCGCGCCATTGGGGAGCGGTGCCGGCTGGAGCTTGTAGATCCGCTGCACGGCGTCGGCCATCGCGAGCACCGGCGTGGGCTGCCCGCGGGAGCGTAGCGTGTGTGAGCCCGCCGACTTGAAGCGATAGCGCGTCCAATAGATGCCGAGCGCGCCGTAGCTCACCGCGCCGAGTCCGCCGTCCATGGCGATGAGCAGGTCGGGTTTGGGATTGTGCGCGAGCCAATACGCCATGCCGCGCAGTCCAAGTTCTTCCTGCACCGTGCCGACGAAGACGAGGTCGCCCTTGGTGACGATCTTCGCGGCGTTGAGCGCGCGAATGCTCGCCAGCATATTCGCGACCGAGGAGCTGTTGTCAAAGATTCCGGGCGCATGTAGCGTGTCGCCGGCACGGCGTACTGTGGTGTTGGTCGCGAGCGAGTGGACGATGTCCATGTGCGCCGCGAAGACGATGGT
Source organism: Gemmatimonas phototrophica (assembly GCA_945869195.1). GTDB lineage: Bacteria > Gemmatimonadota > Gemmatimonadetes > Gemmatimonadales > Gemmatimonadaceae > Pseudogemmatithrix. The sequence goes on from CAMBNV010000009.1 coordinate 22,943, forward strand.
CGGGCCACCGCCGGTGCCTGTACGCACGCCGGTGACGTTACCAATAGAGTCGCTGCTCACGCGAAGGCCCGCCTTTTCCATCTCGGCGCGCAGATACGCGGCGCGCTGCTGCTCGTGCCCCGACTTGCCGGGCATCTGCGCAATCCGGATCCACTCGTCCACCTGTTTGGGAAAGCCGCGCTCGAGGTGATCGAGAGCGGCTCTGACGTCGGGCCGGTTTAAGTAGGCGGGGTCCCAGGCGGTGGGGTGCTGCTGCTGGGCGGTGAGCGGGGCGACGGTCAGGGCCGCGAGAACGATGAGTTGAATAGGGCGCATTGGCGAAATCTGTGCCTGGTGGTGCGCGGCGCACAACGTGGTGATCCCTCTGCCAAAGCACTGCTCCTGGAGATGGCTGACGTGTTCGCGCTCCCTGAACGGTCAGCACTGCGCCGTCCGACGGACGTGATTCATCGTTCGGACCCAGGCAGTCAATACCGAGCGCTCGCCGGTCTGGGAGCGGTCCGCTGAGTCGACGGGACGAGAGTCGCCCGGTCGACAGTTTTTCGTCTCCCCAGCGAAGCCGCCGCGGCTTACGTTGTACCAGTGTTGATCATTCCGCTGTCCACCCTCAGTGCGTGGAGATCCACCATGAGCGACCTGTCCCACCGGGCTCCGGCCCTCGCCGCCGCGCTCCTCGCGGCCGTCGCGATGCCAGTTCAGGCCCAGATCCCCGTCGCGACCGAGTTCGACGCGTTGCATTTCCGCTCGATCGGTCCCGCTACGATGTCCGGCCGCGTGGCCGACATCACCGTCTACGAGAAGAATCCCGCGCTCTACTACGTGGGCACCGCCCATGGCGGCGTCTGGAAGACCACCTCGAACGGCGCGACCTGGATCCCGCTGCTGCAGCATGACGGGCTCATGTCGATCGGCGACGTCGAGCTGTCGCAGACCAACCCCAACCTCGTCTGGGTCGGCACCGGCGAGGCGAACAACCGCCAGTCCACTGGCTGGGGCGAAGGCGTCTACAAGACCACCGACGGGGGCGCGACCTTCACGCACATGGGGCTGCGCGACACCAAACATATCAACCGCATCGTCATCAACCCCGCCAATAACGACATCGTCTACGTCGCGGCGACCGGCCCGCTCTATGGCCCCGGCGGCGGACGCGGCGTCTACAAGACCACCGACGGGGGCAGAACCTGGCGTCTCGTGCTCAAGGGTGACGACGACACCGGCGCCAATGATCTCGTGATCTCGCCCAGCGATCCGAACGTCCTCTACGCCTCCATGTATCAGCGTCGCCGCTCCAACTGCTGCATGAACGGCGGCGGCCCGGGCAGCGGGATCTTCAAGTCGGTTGACGGTGGCGAGAGCTGGAACCGGCTCGGCGGCGGTCTCCCCACCGGATCACTCGGTCGCATTGGCATGGACATCTTCCGCGGCGACGCGGCGGTCCTCTACGCCAGTATCGAAGCGCCCAGCGCGGTGCCGCTCGATTCCGGCAAGACCGGTCTCTGGCGCACCGACGACGCCGGCACCACCTGGCGCAAAGTCAACAGCGCCAATCCACGCCCGATGTACTTCTCGCAGGTGCGCGTCGACCCCACCAATGCTGACCGCGTCTACATGGGCGGCGTCGGCATGCAGATGACCATCGACGGCGGCAAGACGATCGAGACCGACGCCGCGCGCGCCACGCACGACGACATGCACGCCATCTGGATCAATCCCGCCAACCCGGAGCATCTCCTCACCGGGAATGACGGCGGCCTCGCGGTCTCGTACGACATGTCCAAGACCTGGACCTTCATCCCCAATCTCCCCGTCGGCCTGTTCTATCATGTGGGCTTCGACATGGAGATGCCGTTCAACGTCTGCGGCGGCATGCAGGACAACTACAACTGGTGCGGCCCGAGCGCGTCGCGGCATGGCGCCGGCATCTACAACTACGACTGGTTCCAGATCCAGGGGGGCGACGGCTTTGTGGCCATCCCTGACCCGCGTGATTCGCGGTGGGTCTACACCGAGTCGCAGGACGGCAACCTGATCCGCCGCAACGTCGTCACCGGCGAATCACGTAGCATCCGCCCCAACCCGACCAACGTCTCGCCGGCGCCGGCGCCGGGCGATCCGGCCTATCGCTTTCATTGGGACACGCCGCTCCTCCACGGCACACAGCCTGGCGTGCTCCTCGTCGCGGCCAATAAGGTGTTCCGCTCCACCGACCGCGGCGATTCGTGGGCCGTGATCTCCCCCGACCTCACGCGCAACGGCAATCGCAACGACTCCACGATGTTCGGCGTCAAGAACACCGCGATCACCATTGCCCGGAACGATGGCATTCAGGTCTGGCCGGCGATCGTTTCCTTGGCCGAGTCGCCCAAACAGGCGGGCCTGATCTGGGCCGGGACTGATGACGGCGTGGTGCAGGTCACGCGCGACAGTGGGGCCACCTGGACCGACGTGACGAGCCGCCTCGCCGGCTTCCCGGGCGGTGCATTCGTCTCTGAAGTGGTCCCCTCGCGCTTCGATGTCGGGACCGCGTATGTGACGGTCGACGATCACCGTCAGAACAACTACGGCGCCTACGTCTGGATGACGACCGACTTCGGCGCGACCTTCCGCCGCATTGACGGGAGTCTCACCGGCGAGGTCGTACACACGCTCACCGAAGACACACGCAACGCCGAGGTGCTCTACGTCGGCACCGAGTCGGGCATCTTCCTCACGATCGACCGTGGGGCCACCTGGCGCCGCCTGCGCGCCAACTTCCCCACCGTCCGCGTGGACGAAATCACCATCCACCCGCGCGACAACGCGATGCTCGTCGCGTCGCACGGCCGCGCGATCTGGGTGCTCGACCATCTCGAGCCCATCCAGGAGTACGCCGCGGCGCAGGCCGCCACCGTACAGCTCTTTTCCGTGCCGACTGCGCTGCAGTGGAAGTCGATGGACAACCGCAACGACGAGTTCTGGGGACACCAGACCTTTATTGGCGAGAACCCGCCCACCGAGGCGGTGATCTCCTTCCACGTGAAGACGCCGCCGCAGGCACTGTTGCTGCGCATCTCGAGCGGCACGCGCCTGATCCGTGAGATCGCCGTTCCGGCGACCAAGAACCGCGCTGGCATTCAGAGTGTCTGCTGGGACCAGCGTGTCGCCGCGATCGTCGGCGCGCCGGCCGCTGGTGGTGGTGGTGGGGGTGGTGGTGGTGGTGGCGCTCAGGGTGCCAATCGCCCGCCCGCCGTACCGGGCACTCCGGCGCCGATGCCCGACGCCGGCTACAAGCCGCTCAACCCCTGCGCCGTCGCTGCGCCCGGGGCCGGTGGTCCCGGTGGTGGTGGTGGCTTCGGTGGTGGTGGTGGCGGGAACGCGGGCCCCTACGCGGCGCCCGGCGACTACATGGTCGCGCTCGTTGCCGACGGCGCTGTCGTCGACAGCAAGCCTATGCGCATCGTGATGGACCCTGAGGTCGAGAAGCACTTCTCGGGCAAGCCGCGTCTGGCCTACGACAAGCTCGTGAACGCACTGCATCTGGTACAGCAGCGCGGCCAGAACTTCGCCACGCGCCTCACCGCGCTCGCGGCGCAGATTGCGATTGTGGAGTCGAAGATCGACTCCCTGGGGAGTGCCACGCCGAAGATGAAGACCGATTTCACCGAGTTCAAGACGCAGTTCAACGACGTCCGCACGAAGTTTGGTGTGCAGCCGGGCCGTCTTGCCGGTGCCGCGGCCCCGAGCGCTCCGAGCGGCCCGGGAGGCGGTGCGGGTCCAGGAGGACAGGGCGCTGCGGCGCCCAACAATGCACTCGCCCGCGTTGGTCAGGTGAAGGGCCTACTGCTCGGCGTCTGGGAGGAGCCGAGTGCGTCGAGTGTGCGTCAGGCCGCCGACGCCACGAAACTGCTTGATGAGGCGATCAAGCAGGCCGACACAATGCTCGGACGGGTGAATCGGATAAACTCCACCCTCAAGAAGTCGGGGCTCGCGATCACACTGCCGTAGTTAGCTTTCGCCATACGGCGAGAGGGCGCGTCCGACCTGGGCGCGCCCTCGTTCTTTTTCAGGAGTCTTCTCATGCGGCACCTCCGTTCCCTTCGCTCCACCGCGCTCGCGCTCGTGGCGCTCGCGTTCATCTCCGCCGCCGCGCTGGCCGCCATGACGGTGCACAACCTCACCGGCACCTGGGACTTTGAAGTGGCCACGGAAAACGGGGTCGGTACCCCCGTTCTTCGATTTCAGCAGGCCGGCGACAAGCTCACCGGCACCTACGAGTCGCGCATGTTTGGCGTGCGCGCCCTGACCGGCACCGTGAAGGGCGATTCCCTGACCTTTGCACTCGCCGCCAGCGGTGAGTCGACGGTCGTCCTCACCTTCTCTGGCAAAATCCTCGACGCCGACCGCGTCGAAGGGACTGTGGATTTTGGCGGGATGGGCGGTGCGACGTTCAACGGCACGCGAAAGAAGTAGCGCGAGCACGGCGTAGCCCTCAGCGGACCCGCTCCAGGCGGACGACGAACACCATCACCGAGTTGGCCGGGACCCTATTCACCGCTTTGGTGCCGTACGCGTAGCGCGACGGCACCACGATCTGCCGTGTCCCTCCGGTACGCATTCCGCGCATCCCGAGGTCCCACCCGCGGATCACGACCCCATCGCCGACCTTGAAGAGCAGCGGCGGCCCACCCGGCGCGGTGCGATCAACCTCGGTGCCGTTCGCGAGGGAGGCGATATAGCGCACATACACCTCGCGCCCCGCGGCCACCCGTACCCCCGTGCCCTCTTCGATGTCGCGATAGTAGACCCCCGTGGGCAGCCGCGTCATCGCGAGCAGTACCACGTTGAGCTCCGCCGCGAAGACGGTCCGCTCCACCTCCCCCTGGGTCACGGTGAGCGCGGGATCGACCGGGAACGGCGCTTCGGCCGCCGGGATCACGCCCCCACAGGCGCTAAGCCACAGCGCCGCACTCACCACGAGGACGCGGACCGGATCATTCCCCCGAGACGCGCTCCGCATTTCGCTCACGGCGCTCAGTACTTCGCCAAGTACTGCTCCAGCTCCCACGCCGAAACCTGCGAGATATACGCGCGCCACTCCTCACGTTTGGCCGCAAGAAAGTGCTCGCACACATGTTTACCGAGGGCCTCCTGAATCTCCGTGTCCTTCTCGAGCTCGTCGCACGCTTCGTTGAGATCGCGCGGCAGGTCATCGATCCGCAGCCGACGACGCTCGCGAAAGCTCATCTCCCAGATATTCTCGTTCACCGGTTCGCGACTCGTCGCCTCGGTGGCAATCCCGTCGAGCCCTGCCGCCAGCATCACCGCGAGCGCGAGGTACGGATTGGCGGCCGGATCGGGTGAGCGTAACTCGAGACGTGTTCCTGTACCGCGCCGGGCCGGCACCCGCACCAGGGGCGACCGGTTGCGCATCGACCAGGCCACATTCACCGGGGCCTCGTAGCCCGGCACGAGCCGTTTATACGAGTTCACCAACGGGTTCGTGATGGCGGTCATCCCGCGCGCATGCTTGAGCAGTCCGCCCAGATAGTGATGCGCGACCGTTGAGAGCTGATACTCGCCCTTCGCGTCGAAGAACGCGTTCTCACCGTTCTTGAACAGCGACTGGTGCGTGTGCATCCCGCTCCCGTTCTGCCCAAAAATTGGCTTGGGCATGAACGACGCCAGGAGTCCGAACTGCTGCGCCACATGCTTCACCACAAATCGAAAGGTCGCGATGTTGTCGGCCGTGGTGAGCGCGTCGGCGTAGCGAAAGTCGATCTCGTGCTGCCCATGCGCGACTTCATGGTGGGCGGCCTCCACTTCGAATCCCATCTGCTCGAGTGTCGCCACAATCGCGCGCCGAGCCTCCTCACCGCGGTCCATCGGAGCGAGATCGAAATAGCCGCCCACATCGTGGGTCGTCGTCGATGCCGTACCATCCGCCGCCGGCTTGAACAGAAAAAACTCGGCCTCCATGCCGGCGTTCATCACGTACCCCTCCTCCGCCGCCCGCGCGACCTGGCGCTTGAGCACCTGGCGCGGATCGCCAGGAAAGGGCACACCCTCGGGGGAGGTGACGTCGCAGATCACGCGGGCCACGCGCGAGGTGGGATCGCCCCAAGGAAATATTCTGAACGTCGAGAGATCCGGCATCAGCAGCATGTCCGACTCCTCCACGCGCACAAACCCTTCGATCGACGAGCCGTCAAAGAGGATGTCGCCCGAGAGCGCCTTCTGGAACTGCGACGCCGGCACCTCGACGTTCTTGTTGACGCCAAGAATGTCCGTGAACTGCAGGCGCAGAAAGCGCACCTCGTGCGCCTGCGCAAGGTCGAGGATCTCCTGCGCGCTCGCGCCGCTCAGGTCGGAGGGAATCGGTCGGGGTGCGGTCATCGTGCACGCAATATCGACAACGCGAGGCCCCGCGCGCCATTGGGCGCCGCGCCAATCCGCTCACCGCGGCGCTGGGGCGCACAGGCCGGGGGCCGCGATTAGCTTTGACTGCGATGACGCATAGCAAATACTGCACGACCTGCGGCGCTGAGATTCGCGCCACGTCGAAGTTCTGCCAACGCTGCGGCACCCCCACCGATGGCCGCGCGCGCACGCCGGCCGGCGGCCCGCTGCTGACCAAGCCACAGACCGTGCTGCCGTGGATCGTCGCCGGCATTGCGCTCCTCAGCCTCCTCGCGTTCATCGGCGGCCAGAACTTCCGCCGGTCACCGTCCGCGGCCCCGAGCGCAATCGCCACCACCGGGGCGCCCACGCAGGGCCGCGCCCCCGACATCAGTCAGATGAGTCCCGAGGAGCGCGCCGACCGGCTCTTTCAGCGCGTCATGGAGTACGTCACGGCCGGCAAGAGTGACAGCGTCCAGTTCTTCGCGCCCATGGCCATCCAGAGTCAGCTCGCGCTGGCGCCGCTTGACGCGCACCGCCGCTACGATGTCGGTCTGCTCGGGCTGATCTCCGGTGACCCCGCGATGGGCCGCGCACAGGCCGACACCATTCTCGCCGCAAACTCGGATCATCTCCTGGGTCTTATCCTCGCGATGCGTACCGCCGCGATGCAGCGCGACACGGTCGCACGCGACCGGTTCGCCGGCCAACTCCTGCGCGTCATCGATCGCGAGCGCGCCAAGCAACGCGCCGAGTATGTCGATCACGACCCCGATATCACAGCGGGCCTCCGTGAAGCAGCCAATCCGAGCGCCCCGGCGATTCGCTGAACTGCCGTCCGAGCGGTGCGGCGGCGCCGGCCTGAATGGTTCGCCCGTCTATCATAGCCACAAAAAGAGCAAAAAAATTCATCATTTTAGCGTCATTATAAAGACATCATAAAGTCAGTTTAGTGTTTTTGCCGTCGTTGGTATTGCGGTGCATCCTCTGCGACCGCCCCGCCTGTCGTCCCCGCCCTGCCTTTGCATCCTCGCCCCCGCCGACGCGTTTTGCGCTCTGACGGCGCCGCGCGCCTGGCGCCAACCCCGGGCGCCTGGCGACGCGGTTACTTTCCCCCAGGAACGCTCTGGGGCCCAACTCGATCCAGCGGTCTTCGCGGCACTCCAGGCGGTCGTCAGTAGGCGCATCACACTTCTCCTCGAAAAACGGGCAACCCGCACCCACGGGATTTGGGCCGCTCAGTACCTCGCGACGCCGGCGACCGATCTCCTGGCGCTCGCGAACCGATTGGAGAGCAACACCGCTTGACTAGATGAGTCAGCTAGTGTATTCAGCGTCGACAGCGCACTGCGCACAAAAATGACAGGAGATTTTCATGCTGCTTGACGAAACGATGTCTGACCGTCTCTTCTCGGATCGCGATGAGGAATCCGATGATACTGGATATGGTGGTGGGGGGGGCGGACGAGGCGGGAGCAGTGGCGGATCCTCGTACGAGGGAGATGAAGACGAGGACGGCGGCTGGGCCACGAACAAGGATCAGTCAGACTCCCTCTGGGATTCGACCGACGAGTCGGACGATGACGAGGAGGAGGGGGGCGTCACGCCCCCCGCCCCAGTCACCGACGATGAGGACGAGGAAGAATCGTTCGAACCGGTGATCCGGCGGCGTGGGCGCAAGCCCGCAGAGAAGGTGCGAGTGCCGAGCATCTTCGAGACCGGGGAATCCGAGATTCCGGCGGCGCTCGCAGCCGCCCCCACGAAGGCTGTGCCCGCCGCGAAGGCTGTGCCCCCCACGAAGGCCGTGCCCCCCGCGAAGGCCGTGCCGGTTAAGCCTGTGAGGGCGGCGCCTGCGAAGGCGCCTGCAAAGCCGGCAGCGAAAACAGCGCCAGCCAAGCCCGCGACGAAGAAGCCCGTCCCCACGGTCGTGAAGAAGGTCGTGAAGAAGGTCGTGAAGAAGGTCGTGAAGAAGGTCGCGAAGAAGGTCGCGAAGAAGGTCGTCAAGAAGGTCGTCAAGAAGGTCGCGAAGAAGGTCGTGAAGAAGGTCGTGAAGAAGGTCGTGAAAAAGGCGCCTGCTAAAAAAGGGGGCAAGAAACCAGCGGGGAAAAAGTAGTCGGCAGTAGCCGTCTCCTCGGCGCGACCCGAAGCTCCCGGCCCGGCAACGCACTTGCGCTGCCGGGCCTTTGCGTTCGCACGCGATTTGCCTACGGATCGCATTTTGGCGCGCGCGCCTATCCGGCGCCGCGCACACACGCTATTTTTTCCTGAGATGTCGGACTCACCCCTTGCCCTTCTGCGTGCTCATTCCCGGCACGCGCCCTGGAACGCACGCGGACTCGCCGCACACGCGACCGCGCTCGTCGATGCGGCAGGCATGCGCCCCACCAACTCCTCGGCGCGTGCCACGCCGAGTGCGCGCGCTATTCGGTTCTACGTGGCCAACGGCCTCCTCGACCACCCGGAGGGCACCGGCACGGCCGCCACGTACCATTACCGGCATCTGCTCCAACTTCTCGCCATTAAGATTCGGCAGCGCGAAGGCCAAACGCTCGACATCATCAAGGGCGAGCTCGCCGACCTGCATGGCGATCAGCTCGAGGCGCGCGTGGCGACGGCGCTCGCCCCAGCGCTCTCCAGCGGTGCTGATCTCCAGGTGCGCTATGACGACGACGCCCCTGCCCTCTGGCGCCGCCTCACGGTCGCCGACGGCATCGAACTGCACGTTCGCAAGGATCGCGCCGCCGCCCACGATTCAGCGCTGATCGCGATCCGGGAAGCGGTCCGTGCCGCGCTCGGGCGCGGGGACTTTCCGTAACGGGCCTCTTGCCCGGTTTCACGAGCGGACCGACATTTCCGGTTGATGTCTTCAGCCTCTCGCCGGCGGCCCCCGTCTCGCACCGTCCTGCTCGACCGTGCGCTCGAGGCACTGCCACTCTTTCGGCTCTCTGATAGCTCGGAAGACTCCGTCGCAGCCTTCACCACCGACTCCGGTGGCCGCTGGCGCGTGCTTCCGGCCCCAGACGACCGACTCCCGGGCACGTTTGATCAGGATGTCTACGTCGAGCTCATGCGACGCTACCACGAAGCTGAACAGCCGGCCGACGGGGCGATCACATTCACCTTGCACGCCTTCCTGCGTTCCATGGGACGCCGCGTCGACGGCCGCACCTACGAGCAGTTGCGCGGAGCTCTGGGGCGGCTCGAGCGCACAGTGCTCGAGAGTGACGGAGCCTGGCTCGACGCACGGGCAACGCGTCCGGCATCCACCCGTTTCACGCTCCTCTCGGCGGTGGCGATCGACCGTCGGCGACTCACCGATCGCGAACAGCTCGCGCTCTTCCCGGCGCTCGCGTCCAACGAGCCTGGCGAGGCGCGCATCGTCGTCGCCGCTCCCGTGCGCGCGAACATCGCCGCTGGGCACACCAGTACGCTCGTCGCGCCGACCTACTTTCAGCTTTCTTCCCCCGTCGCACGGCGCCTGTACCGTCTCCTCGCCGCGTTTCGCGGCGACTCCAAAGAGTTGGTGCGACTCCCGCTCGAGCGGCTCGCTGAGATGTTACCGTTGAGCCAGCGCTATCCGTCGCACCTGCAGCGGGTGTTGCAGCCCGCGCACGAGATGCTGATTGCGGCAGGCCTCGTCCGGCGCGCTGACTTTGTGCACGAAAGCCGCGTCTGGACGGCGGAGTATCAGCGCTGACCCCTCACGGCTGGTCTCTGGGGTACAGCTCCCTTACTTTCCCTAGTAGAGTCCCCACTGAGGTCACGAAGAATGTCCCGGTCCCGCACACTTGCCATTGCTGCTCTTGTCACCATTCCCCTGGTGGCCGGCGCCTTCGTGGTCCAAGAGCGCGCCGCACTGAATGGTGCGCGTCTCTTCGACCAGGTCATGTCGATCGTCACAGATCGCTTTGTCGACTCGATCGGGACCGGCGCCCTCTACGAGCGGGCGGCGCGCGGACTCGTTGGCGAACTCAAGGATCCCTACTCCGAGCTCTACACGCCCAAGGACCTCGAGGCGTTCAACCAGACCACCGGCGGGTTCTACGGCGGCATCGGCATGCTGATCGAGGATCAGCAGGGCACGATTATGATCTCGAAGGTCTACCCCAACACACCCGCCGAAGAAGCCGGCATCCGTGAGGGGGACCAGATCGTCGGCATCGACACCGCGAGCACGCGAGGGTGGAAGGTCGCCCAGGTCTCCACCGGCCTAAAGGGCGCGCCAGGCACCCGGGTGAAAGCGCGTTTCGCTCGCTTAGGCGTCGACGCGCCCTTCGAGGTCGAGTTCACGCGCCGTACCATCCGGATTCCCGCAATCCCCTACGCGCTTATGCTCGAGGGAAAGACCGCCTATATCCCTCTGCAGCAGTTCAACGAGACCACCTCCAAAGAGTTCGCCGATAATCTCCGCCGGCTACAGGGCGAAGGCGCCACCGGGCTGGTGATCGACCTGCGCCGCAACACCGGCGGCTTCCTCGACCAGGCGCTCGAGCTCACGAATTTTTTCCTGCCGCGCGGGAGCGAACTCGCCACCGTCCGCGGTCGTGGGGATCCCGACCAGCGGTACGTCGCCGAAACCGATCCGCTGGCGCCAACCATCCCGATCGTCATCCTGACCGACGGCTACACCGCCTCTGCCTCCGAGATCGTCGCCGGGGCGCTGCAAGACCATGACCGCGCCCTCGTGCTCGGCACGACCTCCTTCGGCAAGGGCCTCGTCCAGTCGGTCTACCGACTCGACGGCGGCTACGCCATTAAGCTCACTACCGGCAAGTGGTTCACGCCGAGCGGTCGCACGATCCAGAAAGAACGCATCCTCGACCAGGGCGGAAATCTCATCGAGGTCCACCCCGACTCACTCGAGACGGCGGCTGATCGCGCCAAACGCCCGGTCTTCAAGTCCGACGGGGGGCGCATCGTCTACGGTGGTGGCGCCATTACGCCCGACGTCATCGTCCCGTACGACACACTCTCCACAGCCGAGCAGAAGCTCGCCCGTGCCCTCGTGCCGCGCTCGCAGGACGTTTACATCACGCTCGACGAGTACGCCTTCGGGCTCAAGGGTGCGATCACCGCAGATTTCAAGGTGACGCCCACGATGCGGGATGAGTTCTTCAAGCGCCTCGTCGCGCGCGGCGTCACCGTCGAGCGCGCCGAGTGGTCGGCGGGGAGCCGGTACATCGACCGCCTCCTCAGCGACCGGATCGCGCGGCGCGCCTTCGGCGACTCCACCTGGAAGCGTCGCGACGTCGCCGACGACGTGCAGCTCACACGCGCGCTCGACCTGCTCCGCCGCGGACGCACCACGCGCGAACTCATCGCCCTCGCCGGCAATGGCCCGGCCGCCGCTCCGGCGCGACGCGACTGATTCACCGCTCCACCTTCTCTCAACCCTCTCAATGCCCAAGCTTTTCTTAATGGTCGCCGCGCTCCTCAGCGCGGTGGCTTGCGAGCGACCCTCGTCCGCCCCTGTTGTCATCGTACCGGCCCATCCCGGCGAGTCCCGTCTCCAGAACATCCGTCAGCTCACCTTTGGCGGCGAGAACGCCGAGGCGTACTGGAGCGGCGACGGCCGATGGATCACCTTCCAGTCCACGCGTGATGGCCGCACCTGCGACCAGCAGTACATCATGCGCGCCGACGGCTCCGACCTCAACCGTCTCTCTGACGGCCGAGGCAAGACCACCTGCGGCTGGTTTCTCCCGGGCTCTGATCGGCTTTTCTTCTCGTCGACCACCGCGCACGACGATGCCTGCCCCGTCCGCCCCGATCCGTCGAGCGGCTATGTCTGGCCGCTCGATCGCTACGACCTCTACACCGTGAATCGCGACGGCACCGGCCAGACGCGCCTCACCAACTATGACGTCTACACCGCCGAAGCCGTCCTCTCTCCCGACGGCAGGTCGATCGTCTTTACCTCGCTCAAGGGCGGCGACCTCGACATCTACACGATGAACGTCGACGGCACCAACGTCCGACAACTGACCACCACGGTGGGCTACGACGGCGGCCCGTGGTGGTCGCCCGACGGCAAGCAGATCGTGTATCGCGCCAATCATCCGCAGGACGCCGAGGCAATCCAGCAGTATCGGGATCTGCTCGACCAGCGACTGGTGAAGCCGAGCAAGGTTGAGCTCTACGTCATGAATGCCGATGGCTCCGGCCAGCGGCAGGTGACCGCGCTTGGCGGCGCTAACTTCGGGCCCTCGTGGAGCCCTGACGGTACGCAGATCATCTTCTCGTCCAACTTCATCGCTCCACGCAGCGGCAACTTCGAGCTCTATCTCGTCGACGCCCTCGCGTCGATGGCGACCGCCGACCAGCTCGAGCGGATCACGACTAGCGACGTCTTCGACGGCTTCGCGATGTTCAGTCCGGACGGGAAGCAGTTGATGTGGGCATCCAACCGCCACGCCAAGACCACGGGCGAGACCAACCTGTTCGTCGCCGACTTTAGCTGGGAGTAATCGCGGCCACGCCGGCGCACGCGTCACGAAGATTCCGCCCCCCACGGCGCCTCGCGCCGGAGTCCCATGGCCCCACTCGACATTCCCTGCCTCGCCCTCGGCGACCGAGTGCAACACGAACTCCTCGTGCGCGAGCGCGACGACCGGGTCACCAAGTCCGGGGATCCCTACGTTGTGCTCAAGCTCGGCAACGCCTCTGGGGTGCTCGGGGTGAATATCTGGAAGGAACACGTCCCCCAGATCGAGGGGGTGCGGCCAGGCCAGGTCGTCCAGGTGATTGGGACGATCGAGCTGTACAAGGGAGCAAAGCAGCTCAAGATCACCGTGCCTCCGCGCGTCGTCGCGCAGGGCGCCGCAAATCCGGACGAGTTTCTTCCGCGTATCGCCCTGAGCGTCGACGAGCTCTGGACGCGCGTCGATGCCTGGCGCGCCGAGATGAAAGGGTCGCTGCGCCGCGCGGTCGATCTCTTCTTTGCCGACGACGCTTTTCGCGAACAGTTTGCCCGGACTCCTGGGGCGACGCGGGGACATCACGCCCTCATCGGCGGCCTCCTCCTCCACAGTTGCGAAGTCGCCAACATCGCGCGCGAGTCGGTGCGCACTATGCGCGGGAACGTCGCCCTCGTCACCGCCGGTGCGCTCCTGCACGACATCGGCAAAGTCGAATCGTACACCGTGGAGCTCTCGGGTTTCGCCTACACGCAGGCCGGTCATCTCTTGGGCCACATCGTCCTTGGCTCACTCATGCTCGACCGGCGCATGCGCACCCTGCCAGCGGAGACGCTGAGTGAATCCCAGCGCCTCGAGTTGCACCACTTCATTCAGTCGCATCACGGCATTCCCGAATACGGCGCCGCGGTCCGCCCCATGACACTCGAAGCCGAGATCCTGCACTTCGCTGACCAGTCCTCGGCCAAGGGCAATGATTTCAGTGAGGCGGTGCACGACGCCGAGCTCTTCCCGAGCGACGACCTTGAGTTCTCCGCCAAGCGCAGCTGGCGGCTCGACCGCCGGGTCTGGAGACGCACCCACAGCTGGGAGTGACTGATGCCGCCGCCCGTTGACGGTGTAGTTTTCTTGCCATGACGACGATCCGCCAAGACGATTTCATCCAGTCCATCGCCGACGCGCTCCAGCACATCTCGTACTTTCATCCGCTCGACTACATCCACGCGCTCGCGGACGCGTACGAGAAGGAGCAGAGCCCGGCCGCCAAGGACGCGATCGCGCAGATCCTCACCAACTCGCGCATGTGCGCCGAGGGGCATCGCCCGATCTGTCAGGACACCGGCATCGTCGTGGTCTTTCTCAAGGTCGGGATGAACGTCCGCTGGGACGCGACGATGTCGGTGCAGGAGATGGTCAACGCGGGGGTGCGCCGCGCCTATCTCCTCCCAGAAAACGTCCTGCGCCCCTCGATTGTCTCCGACCCAGCCTTCACGCGGCAGAACACGCGTGACAACACGCCGGCGGTCGTGCACTGTGAGATCGTTCCGGGCGATACCGTCGACGTAAAGCTCGCGGCAAAGGGGGGCGGCTCCGAGAACAAGAGCAAGTTCGCCATGCTCAATCCCAGCGACTCGATCGTCGACTGGGTCATGAAGACCGTCCCGACCATGGGGGCCGGCTGGTGCCCGCCCGGCATGCTCGGCATCGGCATCGGCGGCACGGCAGAGAAGGCGATGCTCCTGGCGAAGGAGTCGCTCATGGAGCACATCGATATGACCCAGCTCAAGCAGCGTGGGCCACAGAGCAAGATCGAGGAACTCCGCATTGAGCTGCACGACAAGATCAACGCCCTTGGGATCGGCGCGCAGGGACTCGGCGGTCTCTCGACCGTGCTCGACGTCAAGATCTTTGACTTCCCCACGCACGCCGCATCAAAGCCGATCGCGATGATCCCCAACTGCGCGGCCACACGCCACGCGCACTTCACGCTCGACGGCTCTGGCGCGGCGACACTTCCCATCCCGAAACTCTCCGACTGGCCCGACGTCACCTGGAAGCCCGACGTCAACGCCAAGCAGGTGCATCTCAATGCCCTCACCGCCGCAGAAGTCGCCACCTGGAACGCCGGCGACCGGCTGCTCCTCACCGGTAAACTCCTCACCGGCCGCGACGCCGCGCATAAGCGCATCGCCGACCTTTACGCGAGTGGTGAGGGACTGCCGGCGGAGGTCGACTTCACCAATCGCGTGATCTACTACGTCGGCCCGGTCAATCCGGTGCGCGACGAAGCAGTCGGACCCGCCGGCCCGACGACCGCGACCCGTATGGACAAGTTCACCGAGATGATGCTCGAGAAAACGGGGCTGCTCGCGATGATCGGCAAGGCGGAGCGCGGTCCCACTGGCCTCGAAGCGATTCGCAAGCACAAGGCCGCCTATCTCATGGCCGTCGGCGGTGCCGCGTACCTCGTCTCTAAAGCGATCCGGGCCTCGCGTGTCGTCGCGTTTGCCGAACTCGGTATGGAAGCGATCTATGAGTTCGACGTCGAGGAGATGCCCGTCACGGTGGCGGTGGACTCCGCCGGCAACAACGTGCACGAGACCGGCCCCCGAGAGTGGAAGGAAAGGATTCGGTCTCTCCCCGTCCTCGAGGGGTAGCCGCAGCTCCGTGCCGCGCGCCTGAGGGGCCGCGCAGTCCGTCCACAGACCTCAGTCGCCTTTCAGGGCACTGTATGATTTATTGACAGCATGGTAGGTGAGTCTGAGACCGCGGTGACGGGGTTCAGGGTCCCCGTTCTCCGGGTAGACCGCGTTGCCTGCTTTCCGCCGCCTCCTCACATCATTCTTCCTGTCTGCCGCCTCGGTAACGCACGAGTGCGTTTGCCGGAACCATTTGCCAATAAATGAGTTACGACGGATTGTTATGACTTTTTTGACACTGAAATAAGAAGCCCTACAACTTCCCGCAGCACTTTGATTTACCCCACTCTCTGTTAGTTTTGAGTCGTGGGCGCGCCATTCGCCGTGAATTGCCGCCGCTTATTGAACTCAGACGGAGATCGGATGCGGAAACCACGACCCAATTCGTATAACCCTGCCCAGGCACTGAATCTCATCTCGAGCGATCGAGCCGGAGACAATCTCAGCTGCCCATCATGCTCGGGGTCGATTGACCGCGACCCTGGCAACGCCCCGCCGCCGCCACGCTCCCACGTCACACTCACCTGCACCGGCTGCGGCCGCATCGCCCGATATATCTCCGGCGCCGCGTAACCACGTACCGTCCGACACCCCTTTGGGAGTATTACCGCAATGGCACGCACCAAAGGCACTGTGAAGTGGTTCAAGTCGCTCGTCGAAGGCGACGCTGTTGAGTTCGATGTCGTCGACGGCCCGAAGGGCCCCCAGGCCGCGGACGTCTCGAAGGCCTGAGTTTGCCGCCGTAGGCCGTTCAACGAAGCCCCCGGCCCCCCCGGGGGCTTCGTCGTTTCTTGCGCTCGCCACCCCCGCAGTGATACTACCGGGGATGATTCTTCCGCTGCTCCTCGCGCTGGCGCAGGACACCGTCCCGGCCGCGCCGCGCGACACCGCACCCATCGCGGCGCTCGAACGCTTCATCGTCGCCCAGCTGTCGCAACACCGAATCCCGGGACTGGCGATCGCCGTCGTCGATGGCGATCGCATCGTCTGGGCCAAAGGGTTCGGCCGCATCGACCCGGCAGACTCTACGCGCGCCGTCACCGCCCAGACACCATTCCGCGTGGCGTCCGTGTCGAAACTCTTCACGGACATCGGCGTCATGCAGCGCGTCGAACGGGGTCGTTTTCATCTCGACTCCGCCGTCTCGCGCTATGCGCCAGACTTCGCGCCCCAGCGCGGCGGCGCACGAATGCCAACACTCCGCGAACTCCTTCGGCACCAGAGTGGAATGGTGCGCGAGCCGCCCAGTGGCCACTACTTCGATCCGACGGGCCCCACATTGGCCGCGACCGTTGCCTCGCTCAACCGCACCGCGCTCGTGTACCCTCCGGGCACGGTCACCAAGTATTCGAATGCCGCCATCGCTCTCGCGGGCCGGCTCCTCGAGCTCGAGAGCGGACTTTCATTCGCCGACGTGATGCAACGCGATGTGCTCGCTCCCTCGGGCATGACCGGCGCTTCGTTCGCACCAGACCCCACGCATCTCGCGCGTCGCGCGCGCGGCACGATGTGGACACTCGACGGTCGCACGTTCGCAGCGCCGACCTTTCCGCTCGGTCTCGGGCCCGCCGCTGAGCTGTCCGCATCGATGCTCGACCTCGCCCAGTTTCTGCGCATGCTCTTCGCCGGCGGGGTCGGTCCCGGCGGGCGCGTGCTTGAGGAAGAAACGTTGCGGGCCATGTGGGGAGAGGGGGCCGGTGCGGCCCGTGGGCTCTTCGGGCTCGGCTTCGCGCTCGGCGAGCTCGACGGGGTGCGCCGCATCGGTCATGGCGGCTGGCACTACGGTTTCGCCACCGAACTCGCGGCGCTTCCCGACGAACGGCTCGGCGTTGCGGTCTCTGTCACCGTCGACGGCAGTAACGCCGTCACCTCGCGCATTGCCGACGAAGCGCTGCGCCTCCTCCGGGCCGCACGGGCCGGACGGCCACTGCACACGCCGCTCACGACCAGCGTCATTACCCGAGAACGGCGGCGCGAAATCGAAGGCACCTACCGCGGTCGCACGCGCACTGTCGTTCTCGAAGATCGCCTTGGCGACCTCTGGCTCGACGATCTGCGCGGGGCGATGCCCACGCTGCTGCGCGCCGTCGACGACTCGACGCTCATCGCGGATGGGCGACTGCACTTCGGAGCGCGCGTCATCGTCGGGCGGGCGCTCGAGGGAGGTCGCACGATTTTCTACGCGAACGACACGCTCCGGCTCGTTCCCGATATTCGCCCGGCGGCCCCTCCGGCGCACTGGCAGCCCCTCCTCGGCGAGTACGGCTGGGACCACAACGTGCTCTACCTCCTCGAGCGCGACGGCCGGCTCTTCGCGCTGATCGAGTGGGTTGGGCTCTATCCGCTCACCGAGGTCGACCGCGACCACCTGCGCTTTCCCGCGCACGGTCTGTACGCCGGCGAAACCCTCCGCATCGAGCGCAATCCTAGCGGACGCGTCGACGCGCTCGATCTGGGCGGTATCCGCTTCGCTCGCCGCGCGATCGCCCCCGACGACGGCATCACCTTCCGCATCACGCCAGAGCGTCCCATTGCGGCGCTGCGGCGTGAGGCGCTGGCCGCCACCCCGCCGATTCAGTCGGCCGAGCTCGTGGCCGGCGCACTGGTCGATCTCACCAGGGGCGATCCGCGTATCCGACTCGAGGTGCGGTACGCGAGCACGGACAACTTCATGGGCTCAGTCATGTACGACCGGGCCCAGGCGCGGATGCAGCGTCCCGCCGCCGAGGCGCTCGCGCGGGTGCAGCGCGCGCTGGCCGCCGAGGGCTTCGGGCTTCTCGTGCATGATGCCTACCGGCCCTGGTACGTGACGAAAATGTTCTGGGACGCCACCCCCGACTCACTGCGCCTCTTCGTCGCGGACCCCGCGAACGGCTCACGCCACAATCGCGGGGCCGCGGTCGACCTCTCCCTGTACGATCTGGCGACCGGTGCCGCGGTGGCCATGGTCAGTGGCTACGACGAGTTCTCCCCGCGTGCCTATCCGTTCTATCCCGGGGGAACGTCCGAACAACGGTGGCTCCGCGGGCGACTCCGATTAGCGATGGAGCGCGAGGGGTTCACCGTCTACGATGCGGAGTGGTGGCACTTCGATCACGCCAGTTGGCCGCGCTGGGCCGTTGGCAACGTCCGCTGAGACATCGCCGAGCGCCAGTGCGTCAATTAGAGCGTCCAGGTAGGCCAGCACCGGTACTCCATTATTGCCGTGAGCTGCACGGAGCAACTCATACATCCTTCTCGGCGGCGGAGGGTTCCCCCCAACGCGCGTCAGCGGTTCGCTGAAGAGTGAACTAGTGGTGGCAAAAGCCCTCCCCCACCCCGCATCGAGCCCGGTGGACAGCCGTCACGGCTCGCGCACACAACTTTGACTCCCGCTATCTGAGCAGCTCGAATCGGACCGAGCGTTTCACGCCGCGCCGTTTGCGCGGGGCGTATCGGAAGAGCTGGGCAGGGCGTCCACGTCCCTCGGAGCGCCACGAGTCGGTCGC
Organism: Gemmatimonas phototrophica; assembly: GCA_945869195.1. Lineage (GTDB taxonomy): Bacteria > Gemmatimonadota > Gemmatimonadetes > Gemmatimonadales > Gemmatimonadaceae > Pseudogemmatithrix. Next base: position 41,924 of record CAMBNV010000009.1, read on the forward strand.
CTCCACGAGGGAGGCACTCTCTAGCGCGCGGCGAAAACTCGCCTTGTGCAGCCCACGGCCCAGGAGCAGCTCATAGACCCGCTGGAGCTCCGAGAGGGTGAACTCGGCCGCCAGCATCCGAAACGCGATCGGGGCGATGTCCATGCGGTCGCGAAGCACCAGCACCGCCGCCGTAACCATCGCCTGCTGGCGGGGAGCGAGCCCTTCGAGATCAGTCACCGCGGCCCACATCATCCCGACCGGCGGCCGGGTGCCCTCCGGAAGCACCGCCACAAAGCTCACCGAAAGCGCGGCGCCAGACGGATGACCGCGCCCCTCGTTTGAGGCGCCCACCTGGGCGATCCAGGCCGGGGCCCGCCCGCACCGTTCGCGCGCGAAGCGTACCGAGGCCACCTCGAGCGCCGACGCCGGATTGAGGACCATCCAAGGCAACGTCGTCGCGGTGCCGCGCGCGCCAGGCTGCACGAGCACGACCAGCTGACGGCCGGCGGCAGCGCAGCAGACGAGATCGAGTGAACTGGTGGCCGGCCCGCGCAGGGCGCGGGCGGCGGAGGGGCGGGGGCGCTCTGCCATCAGGAGCGCAATTAGTATCGTGTTGCTACTTACTGTCAAGCCGGGCGCACGCACGGTCAGTGCGCGATCGTCCCCTGCTTCGACGTGTCGACCTCGTCGAGCTGACCGCCGCGGAACAGGAACGCGTCCATATTGCGCGTGAGGAACTGGCGCGCCGTGGGGTCCATGACGTTGAGACCGTAGTGGTTGATCAGCATCGTCTGCTGCTTGAGCCACAGCTGCCAGCAGTCCGGGCAGGTGCCCTCGAGCACCCGTGCGCCGATCGCGCCAGGAAATGGCGACCGCGCAAAACCTTCCTTCGACGCATCGCACTTCTGGCACCTGATCGCCGCCATCGCCGTCACCCTTGAACTGTCGCGTGAATGTGCAATCTAACTCCGCTCCGGCGACGCCGCAGGTGCCGCAGGATAGCGAGCCTGGAGCCACTCCACCGTCGTCGCGGCCAGCGCCTCCCAGCCGATGTCGACAGTGAGCACATGACCGGCCCCGCGCGTCCAGAGGATTGTCCGGTCCTGGCTCCCCAGGCGGGCGAAGGCGTGCGTCGACTGCTCGCGCGGCAACCGATTGTCGTCCTCCGACTGGAACACGAGCGTTGGTGCGTGCACGAACCCCAGCCGCACCGCGACCCCTCGGGCCACGAACTCGAGCGCTTCAAGCGACCGGCGCGTCGAGCAGCCGTAGGCGATCATCCGTCGTTGCGCGTCGGGGTCCCGAATCGATCGGCTCCCGCCGCCGCTCAGGTATTTGGTGAAGAGCCCCCAGAGTCGCGCGGTGCTGACCGCGACCTGCATCGGCGCGGGCACGAAGAGCATCGGCGCAAAGAGCACCACGCCGGCCGCATCACTCTCCGCCGCGAGCCAGCACGCGACCGCGCCGCCCATCGACAACCCACCGACCACGACCGTCGCGTGCGCCTGGCATAGGGCCTCGTACTCGTCGCGGGTTTGCGCGAGTAGTTGTTCTGCCGTCCACTCATCGAACGCCTCGAGCGACCGTCCATGACCGATGAGGAGCGGCAGCCGTACCGTCCACCCAGCGGCGTGCAGTACGCGGGCGAGCGGGAGCAGCGACTGCGGCGTGTCGTTGTAGCCGTGGAGCAGCAGGATCGCACGACCCCCCTCGGTGACCAGCGTGCGCGACTCCGCGCCAATCACGATGCCGTCCTGGTGAGCCGGGAATCGACGGCGCCAGCGCTGCTCGCGCCGTCGCGCGAGGAGCGCGCGTTGGACCGGTGCGCCGGCACCAAACAGGAAGAGCCAGAACGCGCTCGTCACGTCAGTATCGCGGAACGCTCGGGTCGACCTCGACACTCCAGCGGTCGATACCACCCTCGAGATTGCGCACCCGCCTGACTCCGACCGTGCGCAGATACTCGACGACCATCGCACTACGCAGCCCGTGGTGACAGAAGACCACATACTCGGCGTCGCGCGGCAGCGTCCCCTGGTGGGCCGGCATCGTCTGCATCGGGATCAGCTCCGCCAGGTCGAGTGAGGCGACCGCATGCTCCCACGGTTCGCGCACATCGATCACCCGCACCGGGTCGCCGCGCGCGAGGCGCGCCGCGAGTTGCCGCGGGGTGGTCGGGGTCGGGTCGGCGGCGACTCCCCCGCCGCAGAAGGCCACGTAGTCCGTGAGCAGTTCGCGCGCCGCGCGGGTGCCGCACCAGACGCAGGTGGCATCGCGTTCAACGAGCACTTCCTCGAAACGCATGCCAAGCGCGTCGACCACCAGCAGTCGCCCCACCAGGGGCGCACCAATCCCGAGCAGGAGCTTGAGCGCTTCCGTGGCCTGCATCGTCCCGAGGAGTCCCGGCAGCACACCGAGTACGCCACCCTCCGCGCAGTTCGGCACACTCCCGGCGGGCGGCGGCGTGGGATGCAGGCAGCGGTAGCAGGGGCCCGACGGTGCACCAAACACCGACAGTTGGCCCTCGAACCGGTGCACGCTCGCATGGACGTACGTCTTCCCCTCCAGCACACAGGCATCGTTCACGAGATAGCGCGTCGCGAACGTGTCAGTGCCGTCGAGGATCACATCGTAGTCCGCGATGATCGCACGCGCGTTCTCGCGCGTCAGCGCCATCGTCCAGGTGTCGACGCGCACCGACGGATTCAGTGCCTCAATCCGGGCGCGCGCCGACTCTACCTTGGGCGCGCCGATCGTCGTGGTGTCGTGGATGACCTGCCGCTGCAGGTTGTGCACCGCGACGGTGTCGTGGTCGAGAATGCCCAAGCGCCCGACGCCCGCCGCGGCGAGATAGAGCGCGGCGGGCGAGCCGAGGCCGCCGAGACCGATGATCAGCGCCGACGACGCGCGGAGCCGTTCCTGCCCGACCACGCCGACCTGCGGAAGCACAAGATGGCGCGCGTAGCGTTGCAGTTCGTCGGGAGAGAGCGGCATTGGGAAAATATACGCGAGGGGGCATCGTCGGCCGTGGCCGTGCGATGCCCCCTCGTTACGGGAGTGGTCCCGGAACCACCCCCGCCCTCATGTCAGACGCACGAGCCATCCGTAGAGGTACGTCGAGCTCACTGTTGCTGCACCGCCCTGCGCGCGGCATCGAGGGCCGCCGTGGCCGCATCGAACCGTTGGACCAAGTCGGCGAGTTCCCGCCCAAAGAGCGCGGGGTCGCCATAGCGGATGGCTTCGTTCACCGACGGGAATACCATGGTGCTGTATCCGTTATCGACGTCCGCTACGTATATGAGATTCCTATACCACGGCCTCGAGCGCAAGCCCTCTGCGCGAGTCATCGCACGTTCGACTTGGAGGAGCGCCCGATTGGTCGTGGCCTGACGCGCAGTGGAGAGTCCCGCCGCAAGGGCCTCATCGCGTGCAGACGCGAACGCGGCGGCCGCGCGTTCCATGCGCTCGATCGCCGAGGCAAGTGGTGCGCTCGAGCCGGCCCAGCCCTTGGCTTTGAGGTTCTGATCGATTGGCGCGAGATAGCGTCGCATGGTGCGCGCGAACTCGGCGTAGTCGTAGGGGAGTATGTCGGCGTTCGCGAGCCGCATCATCATCGCGGTGCCGACGCGCGCCGCCGCCGCATGATAGCGGTAGCCTGGATCACCAAAGCGCTCCATGAACGTGTAGGAGTCGTAGTTCGAGTGATAAATCCCATTCCCACCGCCGAAGCCCCAGTCACTGTGCGGGATCCCGAGATGATTGTAGAAGCCCGCGAAGTCGGAGCCGCCGCCCGGATCGCCCATCGACGGCTCGTCGTCGGCCGGGACGCCACTCTGTTTGCGCCAGACGTCATAGACGCTGCCGAGGCCGCTCGGGTCCGGCACTGACCGGGTTACGTCGCGGAGCACCCCGCGCAGCGTTGGCGATCCGCCGCCACCAAAGTTCGGACCGCTCGCGCTTCCATCCTGGTTCAGGTACGCCACGCCGCCGCGTGCGAGCCGGAGCGAATCGTCCTCGACATACTCGGTCGAGCCAACCAGTCCCCACTCCTCGGCATCCCACGTCGCGAAGACCAGCGTCCGGCGCGGACGCCACCCCGACTTCATCTGCTCGGCGACCGCGCGCGCGGCCTCGACCACGCTGACAGTGCCCGAGACGTTGTCCACCGCGCCAGGACTCCAGGCATCGCGATGTCCTCCAATCATGATGATCTCATCCGGAAAGTCGGTCCCCCGGATAGTCCCGAAGGTGTCCCAGATCGACTTGATCGCCGCCGTCGCGGAGTCGCTCCACACCTTCACACGCGCGCGCACGGGGCCTGGCCCCACATGGTACCGGAACGCGAGGCCACCCTGCCAACCACGCGGGATGTTCGTGCCGCGCACCTCCTTCAGGAGTTCCACCGCGTTGCCGTACGAGAGCGGCAGCACCGGAATGCGCGGCACCGGCATCTGCTCGATCGGGATCCGCGGCGCATTCGCGGTGGACGGGTACCCCGGCGTGCTCGGGTCGCCAGCGCCATTCATCACGCTCCCCCGCTGCACGCCACGGTCGTTGCGAAAGGGGCCCTCGGGATAGACGTCGCCCTGCACATAGCCGTCGTCAGCCGGGTCGCTGTACATCAGCAACGCCAGCGCACCGTGCTGCTCCGCCTCGCGCGCCTTGATGCCACGAAAACTCCTGCCGTAGCGCGCAATCGCGATCTTACCCCGCACCGAAACGCCGAGCGAGTCGAGCTGCGCATAGTCCTCGACGAGCCCGTAGTTGACATACACCACCTCGGCCGTCACGTCCCCCGTTCCGCTGTAGCCGTTCACCGTCGGGTACTCCGGATGCGCGAGCGTCGTCGGATCCTCTGCGATCTCGCCTTCGCGAAGTTCCAGTGCTTTCGGGTTCGGAAAAATCCGCCACACCCCGTAGTCGATGGTGTGGGGCAACCAGACCCGGTATTCGCGGACCTCGGTTTCGATACCCGCCTGTTTGAGTGCGTTGATCACGAGATCACGCGTGCGCGCCTGCGCGGGGGTCCCCGCGATATGTGGGCGATCGGCGAGTGCGCGCGCGAGCGCGCCGATGCGCACCGAGTCAGCCCGCCTCATCGCCGCGGCCTCCGCCGCGCGTTGCGAGGCCGCGCGCGCCGGCGTGTATCCGATGAGCGGTTGCGCGGTGAGGGGCGAGGTGAGTGGTGCGGTGAGCGCTGCGATAGTCAACGCTAGCAGCCGCACGGCGAGGCGGACGACGCCGAGGAGTGGAGGACGAGTGGAGGGCAACGTGGACCGAGTGAGTGGTGATCGTGCTATTGGTCGAACCCGTGTGCTGCGCGTCCCGGTGCCCCATCATAGTCCTGTGTGGTCTTATAGCGCTCATGCCGGCCATCGCCCGCCGTGGGCTTTGCGCGGTTCCGCAGCGCGTCCATCTCCCCTGCACGCAACGCAGTGAAGCCCGCCGCCGCCTTCAGCGTCTTCTTGAGCACGGCGCTCGTCTCGCACCCCACGAGGACTGATGATACGGGAAGCGACCAGGCGTAGCGCAGCGCCTCTTCGGGCTTGATGAGTCGTCCCGCCGGGATCGCACCACCGGCCATCGGCTTCGTGCCGATCACCGCGGCACCGCGGCGGATGATCTCCGGGAGGAGCTGTTTCTCGAATGAACGAAAGGTCGCATCGAACGGATTGAGTGGCATGCAGGCGAAGTCCCAGGCAAAGCCGCGCGCGAGCAGCTTGAGCGCGATGTGCGGGGACTTTTCGGCGTGGAACCCGATGCGGCGCACCCGACCCTGCTCGCGCGCCTCCTGTGCCGCGTCAAGCGCGCCACTGTCGTACATCCAGTCGGGATCATTGTCATAGATCACCTCATGGAACGACCAGAACTCGACCTGCTCTGTCTTGAGGTGGCGGAGCGTCGCCTCGAACTGCTGCATCGCAGTCTTGTAATCGCGGCGGTGCGCACAACACTGCCAGAGCAGCTGGACACGCTCGCGGTAGCCATCGCGCAGGGCGAGTCCGACCCATCGCTCGACCTGCCCATCGCCGTATTCCGGTGCGATTTCGAGCAGCGTCACGCCGCCGTCGATTGCAGTGCGCACGAGTGTGATCACCTCCTGCTGACCTGCCTCAGCGAGCCGGCGCGTGCCGAGACCGAGGATGCTGGTTGCACCGCCGGAGCGGCCGACGGATCGATGTTCGAGCGGGGTCTGTGGCTTGGGTATCACGGGGCGGCAGTGTCCGGGATTATGGTCGTTGTCTGGCGCGCAGCGGGGTACGTTGACGTCGGTTCGCCGTTCGCACCAGAGGGGCGCGGGGGAAGATCGCGCCTTGACTGCCCTCCTCAGGCAGGGCAAACTGCGGTTTCCCCTCACCGTGCTCCTCATGCGCCGCGCACTCGCTTCCCTGCTCCTCGTCCTGGCCCCGTCACTCGGGGTCGCCCAGCCCCGCAACGTACCGCGACCCGACTCCACGCTCCGGGACTATGCGGCGATGACGTGGCGCAACATCGGACCATCACGGGGCGGACGGAGCGTGGCGGTCTCCGGCATCGCGGGTCAGCCGCTCACCTACTTCGCTGGCTATACCGGCGGCGGCCTCTGGCGCACCGACGACGCCGGCCTCAACTGGCGCAACATCTCCGACGGCCAGTTCCGCACGAGTTCGATTGGCGCGATCGCCGTCGCCCCGTCGGACGCCAACGTGATCTATGTGGGCAGCGGTGAGCACGCCATCCGCGGGCAGTCCTCCACCTACGGCGACGGGGTGTACAAGAGCACCGATCAGGGGCGTACCTGGGCCAACGTGGGACTGTCGGCCACCCGACAGATCTCGTCGGTCCGCGTGCATCCGGCAGATCCGAACGTGGTGTATGTCGCGGCCCAGGGAGATCGCTGGAAAGGCACCGCCGAACGCGGCATCTACCGTTCACGCGACGGAGGCACCAGTTGGACGCTCGTGCTCAAAGGCGAGAATGCGTTCAGCGGCGCCAGCGAGCTCTCGATGGATGCGACCAACCCGCGCATCCTCTACGCCGCCTTCTGGGACCACCAACGCACCCCCTGGTACATACGGAGTGGCGGCGCGGGAAGCGGCATCTGGAAGACGATTGACGGGGGCGACACCTGGACCCGCCTCACGCAGGGTCTCCCCGCGCTCATGGGCAAGATCGGCGTCGCGGTCTCGCCCGCCAACCCCGATCGCGTCTTCGCGATCGTCGAGGCCGAAAAGGGTGGCCTCTATCGGTCCGACGACGCTGGAAAAACCTGGCGCCTCCTCTCGGGCGACCGCCTCATTCAGACGCGGTCGTGGTACTACATGAATGTCATCGCCGACCCCGCCAATGCCGACGTCGTCTGGGTCATGAACGCGCCGGTCATGCGGTCGATCGACGGTGGAGCCACCTTCAGCGTCGTCAGCGCGACCCATGGCGACAATCACGCGCTCTGGATCGACCCCCTCGACGCGCGTCGCCTCATCAATGGGAACGACGGCGGCGCGTCGGTGTCGCTCGACGGCGGCAAGAGTTGGAGCTCCCAGGAGAACCAGCCGACTGCCCAGTTCTATCATGTGACCGTCGACGATGATTTTCCCTACAAGCTCTACAGCGGCCAGCAGGACAACTCGTCGGTCGTGATTCGGAGCCGCGGCAACGACGGCGCGATCGGCGTGCGCGATTGGTGGAACGGCGCCGGCTGCGAGAGCGCGAACATCGGCGTGAGCGCCGCCAATCCGCGCTACGTCTACGGCGGGTGCTATCAGGGGTTGATTGACGAACTCGACCAGGAGACGACCCTCGCGCGCGACATCATGCCCTGGCCGGCGATGAACCTCACCGAGCGCACCGACAGTACGCGCTATCGCTTCAACTGGACCGCACCGATCCTCGTCTCGCAGCACGACGCGAACGTGATCTACCATGGCGGCAATGTTCTGTTTCGCACCACCGACCGCGGCACCACCTGGAAACCCATCTCACCTGATCTCACGCGCGACGATCCGGCGCGCCAGGGCTGGGGTGGGGGCCCAATCACCAATGAGGGCGCCGGCGGTGAAGTGTACGGCACCATCATCGTGATCCGTGAATCGAAGCACGACCCCCGGACGATCTACATCGGAACGGACGACGGGCTGCTGCAGCTCACGCGCGACGGCGGCGCCACCTGGACCAACGTCACGCCGCCAGCGGCCGGCGATGGACTTGTGAACGAGATTGAGGTCTCTCCTTTCGACTCAGCGACCGTCTGGATCGCCTTTCGCAAGGACCGCCTCGGCGACCCGACGCCGCACCTCTTCCGCTCCACCGACTTTGGACGCACCTGGACGCGCCACGTCGATGGCCTCCGCGACAGCGAGCCCGTGCGGGTTGTGCGTGAGGACCCCGAACGACGCGGCCTCCTCTACGCTGGCACCGAAACCGGCGCCTGGTTCTCCGTCGACGGTGGCGCGCGCTGGCAGGCGCTCACCGGAATGCCGGTCACGCCGGTGACCGACCTCGAGGTGCGCCATGGTGACCTCATTGCGTCCACCGAAGGCCGCGCGTTCTGGATTCTCGACGACCTCTCTCCGCTGCGTCAGTACTCCGCTGACATCGCACGGTCCGCGGCGCACCTCTTCACTCCGCGCACGGCGCTGCTCCTCCCTGGTGGTGGTGGTGGTGGTGGCGGCGCCAGTCGCGTCGGCCGCAATCCGCCGTCCGGGGCGACCGTGCAGTTCCGCCTCGCCGCCGCGCCAGACTCGACGGCCCGCGTCACACTCGAGTTCCTCGACGCCCGCGGCGCGGTCATCCGGACGTATTCCAACCGCACCGGGACCGGCGCCGCTCGGCTCACCCTACGCGCGGGTCTCAATAGCTTCTCCTGGGATTTGCGACGTGAGGCACCCACCTCGCTGCAGGGCGTCGTGCTCTTCGGAGCGCCCTCGGGGGGTGGCGCGCGCGTGCTCCCAGGACGCTATCAGGTGCGACTCACGGCGAGCGGCAGCGCCCAGACGCAGGCCTTCGACGTGCGACAGGACCCGCGCCTCGATCCGATCCCGGCGGCCGTTGTCGCCGAGCGTGATGCGATCGCCAACCTGCTCGTGACCCGCATCGGCGAGATCCACGACGCCGTCGTCCGCGTGCGCGACCTCAAGACGCAGGTAACCGGCATCGTCACGCGAACGGCGAATGTGCCGTTGGCCGACTCCATCTCGGCCGAGGGGAAGAAGCTCACTGCCACGGCGGAGAAGCTCGACCCGCGAATGACGACCAAGGCGGGCAATGGACAAGACATCATCAACTTTGCCAACGGCATCAACGGGCAGTTCGGTTTCCTGCTCGGTCAGCTCGAGGGAAACCCGGGCCTTACCACGCCCATTCGCGAACGGCTCGCTGAGTTGGAGCTCGCGTGGAATACGTTGCGCGCCGAGGTCACGGTCTTTGAGACCATCGACGTCGAACGCTTCAACAAGCTCCTCGAGCGTGCGAACGTTCCGGGACTCATCACGCCGAAGCCCAAGCCGACGGTGGTGATGTAGGGCGCGCCGTATTCTGGCTCGCCAGGGCGGCGACCGACTACCCGATCGCCGCCTCGAGCTGCTCGACGCCGAGCTTGAGATCCGCGCGCGTCATCACGAGCGGCGGTAAGAGGCGGAGGGTGTGGTCGCCAGCCGAGATAATTATCAGGCCAAGGTCCAGCGCGCGCGCGACCACGTCTTTCGCCGGATCCGTCAGGTCGATTCCCCACATAAAGCCGCGGCCGCGCACCGCACGCACCTTGGGCGACCGCTTCTTGATGGCGAGGAGTTGCGTGCCGAGCCACTTCCCCTCGCTGGCCACATGCGCGAGCAGCTTGGGGTCATTGATGCGATCGAACACATGGTTAGCCAGATGCGCAACGAGCGGCCCGCCACCGAAGGTGGTCCCGTGGTCACCGGGCTGCATCGCGGCGGCAACGCGTTGCGTGAGCAAGACGGCGCCCATGGGCAGGCCATTCGCCATCGGCTTCGCGAGCGTGAGCAGGTCAGGCGTGATGCCAAACTGCTCGTACGCGAAGAAGGTGCCGGTGCGTCCGTACCCGCACTGAACTTCATCAAGGATAAGCAGAACATTCCGCTCGGACGTCAGCGCGCGGAGTTCGCGGACAAAGCCCGTGTCGAGCACGCGCACGCCCCCCTCGCCCTGCACCGGCTCAAGGATGACCGCGCAGGTGGTCTCGGCGCTGATGACGCGCGCGAGCTCGGTCAGATCTCGCTCATGGATATGGATCCCCCCAGCCAGCGGGCGGAACGGATTGCGGTACTGCGGGCGGTCGGTCGCCGCGACGGTACCGAAGAGGCGTCCATGGAACGCGCCGCGCAGCGAGACGATCTCGTGCTTTGCGAGACCGCCTTCGGCCCTGCCCCACTTCCGCGCCATCTTGAACGCCCCTTCGTTCGCTTCTGCTCCCGAGTTGCAGAAGAACACCTGGTCCGCGAACGACGCCGCCACGAGCTTGTCGGCGAGTCGCTCGCCTGGTGTGGTGCGAAACAGGTTCGACACATGTATGAGCCCGGTGTCGAGCGCCTCGAGCATCGCCTGCCGCACGCCGGCGTCGTTGTAGCCAAGGGCGTTCACGGCGATCCCGGCTGCGAAGTCGAGCCAGCCCCGCCCCGCCGCGTCATACAGGCGCACGCCGTCGGCGCGCACCAGTTCCATCGGAGCGCGGCGATAGAGGCCGAGGAGCGCCTCGGGGACGGTGGGCGTGGCGACGGTGGGCGTGGCGACGGTGAGCGTGGCAACGGTCATGCGCGTTCCCTGCTGCTGGGGGTGGACGAGACAACGAGAGTGCCGACCGAGAGATCGGTGATCCCGTCGAGGCCGGCGATGCGGACGCGACCCACGCCGCGCCGGAGGGCCTGACTCGCGGCGTCGAGCTTCGCGCGCATCCCGCCCTGCACGATGCCGCGGGTGGTGAGTGCGTCGATTGCCACCGCGTCGATACTCGGAAGCACGACACCGTCTGTGAGCACGCCCGCGACGTCGGCGACGAAGACGAGTTCGTCCGCGCCGAGCGCGGCGGCGATCGACGTCGCGGCGTCGTCGCCGTTCACGTTGAGCCCTGCGCCCGTCGTCGCGTCGCGGTCCCGCGCGAGTGGTGAGATCACCGGCACCCAATCGCTGTTGAGTAGATCGGTGAGGAGCGTCGCGTCTGTGATGACGTCGCCGCCCACCTGCCCGAAGGTCACGTCCGTGACGCGAGCCGTCAGCAGCCCGCCGTCCTCTCCACTAATCCCCACCGCGCGCACGCCCGTGCTGAGGAGCTGTGCGACCAGGCGCTTATTCACCGTGCCCGAGAGCACCATCCGCACGGCGTCCAGGTCGGCCGTGCTCGTGACGCGACGCCCATTCACGAAGACCGGCTCGACGCCCATCCGTCGCTGCAGTGCACTCACTTCGTCGCCGCCGCCGTGTACGACGACCAGCCGCACACCCGTTGCCGCGACGGCCTGGGAGAGGCGCGTCGGCAATGAGGCGTCGCTCTGCGCGCGGCCACCAATTTTCACGACACGCAGCCGCACCGGCGCTCCTGGGTGGGCCGCGGGAGGCTGCGCATCCGGCGGACTGCCCGTGTGCGTCACGCGGGAAGTCCGGTCGCTTCAGGGAGACCGAGCATGAGGTTCGCGTTCTGGAGCGCCTGGCCGGCCGCGCCTTTCATGAGATTATCGATCGCACTGAAGAGCTGAATCGTGGGCGTGCGTACGCCGCCCACCTGTCGGACGGCGATCCGCACGACGTTGCGGTGCGTCACCTGTCGGAGTTCCGGCAACGCCTGTTCAATCTCGATGAAGCGCTCGCCGGCGTAGCGCGTCCGCCAGGGGTCGAGCAGGTCCGTCAGTGGCCGGGCTAACGGGACGGTGATCGTGGAGAGGATTCCTCGCGCGACCGGGAGCAGGTGTGGGGTGAAGAGGAGGTCGACGTCGGCGCCATATTCCGTGGTCAGCGCGCGCATTTCATTCAGGTGACGATGCGCGTTTTCGACGCCGTACGCCCGAAAGTTCTCGGTGACTTCGCCGAAGAGCAGATCGAGTCGTGGCGAGAGTCCCGCCCCCGTGACGCCGCTCGCCGCAGAAATATTCACCTGCGCTCCCGACGCGATCAGTCCCTGCTCGAAGAGTGGCGCGAGCGCGAGCAGCGCTGAGGTCGGATAGCAGCCGGGATTCGCCACGCACTCCGCGGAGCGGATCTGTTCGCGGCGGAGTTCGGTGAGACCATACGGAATGCCGTCGCTCGCGCCGTTACCAATACGGAGATCGGCCGAGAGGTCGACCACGCGTACGCCGGCAGCCCGTGCACGGGCGACCCACTCCGCGCTCGTGCCATGCGGTAACGCCGAGAACACCAGGGCGGCCGCGTCAAGCCTGACCTCGTTGGTCCCGACGAAGGTCACGCGACCGCCACGCGGCAACTCGACCGTCTCGCCGCGCTGCGAGTTCGCCGTCGCGAACGCGAGCGACAGTCCGTCGTGCCGCTGAATGAGTGAACAGAGCTCGCGTCCTGCATAGCCCGAGGCGCCAAGCACCCCAACTGGTATTTTATGCACTGTAGGTGCATACTAATGCCATCTCTCCCACCAGACAAGCTCCTTACCATTGCCGGAGGGTCGTGCTAGACTGCGACCAACGGAGGCAGCTCAGTGACCGCGAACAAGCGCGACCGGCAGCAGGCGATTTTGGAGCTGATTGGCACCCGAGAGATCGGGAGCCAGGAGGAGCTGCGCCAGCTGCTACTGAAAGGCGGGTGGGACGTCACGCAGTCGACGCTCTCGCGTGACCTACGGGACCTGCGTATCGCGCGCATTCCGACCGACGATGGACTCCGGTACGTGGTGAACGAGGGGGCGGAAGAGAGTGCGCGAGCGCCGCTCTCCGCTCTCCTGCCCCAGCTGCTGGTGCGATTGGATAGCGTGAGTCATATGATCGTACTCAAGACGGTGAGTGGCGGAGCGCAGACGATCGCGCATGCCCTCGACCGTGAGGCGAGCGCCGACATCGTCGGCACGATCGCCGGCGACGACACCATCCTGATGATCTGCCGCAGCGATCACGCCCGTGAACGGATCGCGCGTCGCCTCGCTTCTCTCGGAATTCGTTCCGGTTTGTGATCCCTGTATTTTCGCATAGTTATGCGAGTTCTCTGCCCCTCAGCGCGATTCCCTGCTGCTCGGTCAGTGACGGACTCGCGTCCTCGAGGATTCGCCAATGAGTGGGACCGAACACAAGCTGTGGGGTGGCCGTTTTGCCGGGGGCCCTGCCCCAGCGCTCGTCGCTGTCAATCGATCGATCACGACCGATCTGCGACTCTGGCCCTTTGACATCCAACTCTCCCAGGCCTGGGCCCGCGGCCTCGTGAGCGCGGGCGTACTTACGGCGCCCGAGGCGGAGGCGGTCGTGGCGGGGCTTGATCGCGTCGCTGGTCGTATCGCAGCAGGCGAAGCGCCCATGGCCTCCGATGAGGATGTGCACACCTTCGTCGACCGCCTGCTCCATGTAGAGGCCGGCGAGCCCGCCAGTCGGCTGCACACCGGCCGGAGCCGCAACGACCAGGTCGCCACGGGCACTCGTCTCTGGGCCATGGACGCCTGTGATCGCGTCACCCTGATGGTCCGGGAGGTACAGGGCGCGTTGGTGGCGCAGGCCGAGTTGCATGTGGAGGCGCTGATGCCCGCCTATACCCACCTGCAACGCGCGCAGCCCGTCTCCGTCTGCCACTGGCTGCTCTCGCACTTTTGGCCGTTGGAGCGCGATCTCGCGCGCCTCGCCGCGGCGCGTGCCGGAGCCGCAGTGCTTCCGCTTGGCTCAGGTGCGATTGCCGGCTCGGCTTTTCCTGTGCCGCGCGAACAGCTGCGCGAGGTCCTGGGGTTTCAGTCGATCTCACCTAACTCGATTGACGCTGTGGGCGATCGCGACTTCGTCGCCGAGGTGCTCTTTGCACTCTCGCTCTTAGGGGCGCACCTCTCCCGGATCGGAGAGGATCTGATTCTGTTCGGTTCCAGTGAGTTTGGCTTCGTCCGGTTTGGCGATGCCTTCTCCACCGGCTCGTCGATGATGCCGCAGAAGCGCAATCCCGACGCGCTGGAACTCGCGCGTGGGTCCGGTGCCAGGCTGCTCGGAGATCTGACGGCATTACTCGCGACACTCAAGGGGCTACCGAGCGGCTACAACAAGGACCTGCAAGAGGACAAACGCTCCCTCTTCGGGGCCGTCGATGCCGTGACGCTGCTCCTTCCCGCGGTCGCCGGTTCCATCGCAACACTCACGTTCGATCGCGCACGAATGCGGGCGGCCGTGACGAGTGCGATGATGGCGACCGACCTCGCGGACTATCTTGTGCGCAAGCGCGTGACCTTCCGGGACTCACATGGGGCCGTGGGACGCTTGGTGCGTGAAGCCGAAGAAAAGGGCATCGAGATGACCGCACTGTCGTTCGAGAGCTACGCGAAAGCCCATCCCGCCTTTGATCGCGACGTGTACGCCGAACTGGACCCCGAAAGCTCCCTGAGGCACCGAGAGCTCCCAGGAGGAACCGGTCTGATGGCCGTTCGCGAGCAGCTGCGAGTCGCCGCCGCGTTGCTTCAATAGCGCGACAGATTCTTCTGGTAGCTGTGTAAATTGTTCTATTACATGAAGTTAGTAATATACTAATATTTTAGTATATTAAACTTTTTTGTTTTTCTAAAACCGATCAATTGTTTTTGCTGCTTTGTGTGTTTCTGCCAGAAACCGAGTATGTGTTTGTTGAGACAACTTTTCTATGGTATTGACAGTCAATAACTTAACTTGTTATCATTAAATATTCTTGTACTAAGGAATATTTATGAGAGCAGTAACAACAGCGACAGCAGCAGTCGCTCTTGGAATGCGCAGGAAGGCACTCGATAACCTTCTCGGCCGCATTGACCTTCCAGCGGTCACTCCAGGCCGCCAGGGGGTGGAACGCCGCATTCCAGTGGCGCTGCTTCCCGAGTTGTTTCTGACAGCGGAACTTGTCGGTGAACTCAGTATTTCGGTTCGTTCTGCTTTCGCGCTCGCGCGACGCTTGGGGCAGGGAATGGCTCCGATCGGACCGTTCCTTCAGGTCATGGTAGACACCGCGGCGATTCAGCGGGAGATAGATCGGCGGCTCGAAGTCGCGATCGAGACGGTCGTGCGTCGTCCAAGGGGGCGCCCACGGATGTCACCGGGGCCGTGATTCTGTTCGCTTGCGAGGGGGATGCAAAAGGCGCCCGGAGCAGAAGCTCCGGGCGCCTTTCGATCGTGCACGGCGTGGCTTACGAAACCTTCGAGACGTTCTCAGCAGCGGGGCCCTTGGCTCCCTGCACGATGTCGAACTCGACGGCATCGCCCTCTGCGAGTGACTTGAAACCGGAACCCTGGATCGCGCTGTAATGCACGAAGCAATCCTTGGTGCCGTTGTCCGGGGTGATGAACCCGAAGCCCTTCGCATCGTTGAACCACTTCACCTTGCCGGTCGTACGCATTCCCTACTCCTGATTTGGTGATTGTTGCCGGGAGCGGAACACGCCGACCCTGCACAATCGAGATCACGGGACGAAATAGATCCCCCGTGCTAGACCATCCACTCAGAGAGTCCGAGGGACGGAGGGAACGTATGGTGGTTTTAGCGAGTGCGCAACCCCCCACCTCGCCTACCTCGTCTTTTCGCCGCCCGGAGAGGGCCGGCCCCTCGACTCAGGGAAGAGGCCGGGTGGCGTCCGCTCCAACTACCCGGTACGAGACGACGAAGTACGGGGTGTCGCCTAGGCAGCTTGTCGGCAGCCCTCGGTGCTCGTCGTACTGGACGGCCACGCGCCCCGCCCCCATATCGCGCTCCAGGGCGCTCGCGAGGGAGTCGTTCCGGATAGTGAAGGTGAATATCTGAGGCGAGACGCCCGGGGCGGTCGCCATCGCGAGCTCGCCCTCCCAGGTTTTACAGACCCAGCCCTTCCTCGAGAGCTTTTGGACGTAGCCAGTCCGTGTCCCGCTCGAGTAGGCGTAGCTCATGGCCGCGGCCGACCAGAGCAGAAGCCCCGATAGAGGCAGGCCGAACAGGGTAAGGATCATGAGCTTCCCCCAATGTCGCCGAGCAAAGCCCGGCCGACGATCTTGGGCGCTCGTGGGTTCGGCGTTCGGCGCGCGCGGGGGGTCGTTTTGGGCCATAACAGTGCTCTCTTGGTCGGGAGGAATCGGCGGAAGGATAGTAAGTTGTTCAGGGCAGGGTGGGGTAGGGTAGGGAGTGGGCGTGCACCACCGACCCATCCCCAACTCTCCGACTGCCTGTTCTGCCGACGTATTCACCTCATGCCCTAACGTCCGTGCCGCCCTTCAAGCCCCGCCGCACCTCCGTCACTGCCAGTGTGGGTGGCGTGCTGGTGGGTTCGACCCAACCGGTCGTCGTCCAGTCGATGACGAATACCGACACCGCCGACGCCGATGCGACGGCGATGCAGGTGGCCGCGCTCGCGAAAGCCGGATCGCAACTCGTGCGGATCACCGTGAACAACGACGCGGCGGCGGCGGCCGTGCCGGAACTCGCCGCGCGCCTAGCCGACATGGGTGTCACCGTGCCGATCATCGGTGACTTCCACTACAACGGACATCTGCTGCTCCGGAAGTATCCGAAGGCGGCGGCACTACTCGCCAAGTATCGGATCAATCCTGGTAACGTCGGAACCAAGCGGCGCGACGACAACTTCCGCACGATTGTCGAGGTGGCGGTCGAATACCAGAAGCCGGTGCGGATCGGTGTGAACTGGGGATCGCTCGATCAGGACCTGCTCACCCAGTTGATGGACAAGAACGCGGCGCGCGCGGACCCCGTCGATGCGAAAGAGGTCTACTTCGAGGCGATGCTGGAGTCGGCGCTGCGCTCCGCAGCGCTCGCCGAAGAGTCCGGCCTGCGACACGACCAGATCCTCATCTCCGCGAAGATTTCGCAGGTGCAGGATCTCGTCACCGTGTATCGCCGTCTCGCGGCGCGTTGCGATTACCCGTTGCACCTCGGGCTGACAGAGGCGGGACTCGGCACCAAGGGTGTCGTCGCCACCACGGCGGCGCTCGCCATCCTGCTGAGCGAGGGGATTGGCGACACGATCCGCGTGTCGCTCACGCCGCGCCCCGGCGGAGATCGCACCGAGGAGGTCGTGGTGGCGCAGCAGATCCTACAGTCCCTGGAGCTGCGCTCCTTCACGCCACAGGTCACGGCCTGTCCGGGATGCGGGCGCACCACCTCGACGTTTTTCCAGCAGATGGCCGAAGATATTCAGAACTACCTTCGCGAGCAGATGCCCCTGTGGAAGGATTCACATCCCGGCGTCGAGGAGATGAAGGTCGCCGTGATGGGCTGTGTGGTGAATGGTCCGGGCGAGTCGAAACATGCGAATCTCGGCATCTCCCTCCCCGGCACGTTCGAGGATCCGAAGGCGCCGGTCTATGTGGACGGCAAGCTCCGCGTCACGCTCAAGGGTGACCATATCGTGGCCGAGTTCTTGGAGATCCTCAACGAGTATGTCGCGCGCACCTATCCGGCGGTCGAGCGGGTCTGACGGCGGCCGTGTCCGCAGAGGACGCGGCGAGGCGGTGCGTTAGACCGACGCGAGCCGGTCGACGAGATACGTCAGCTCGCTCATGATCGGGGCGTCGAACCCCACGGCCTTCAGGCGGTCACAGACGCCGCGATGCCAGACGAGTGTCCTGTCGCGCCCACCGTGGAATCGGCCCCAGACCGAGTCGGCATCGATCGTGCGGCCCAGGTCGGCGAGGATCGTGCCCGCGTGGTGGACCTTGTCGGCCGCACAGACCCAACGCGCGAGCTCTCCCGCGTCGACGAGGCGTGCGAGGTAGTCGGCGCGCGCCTCGTCGCGGGAGAACTCGACGCCGTCGTCGTCGAGCCGGCGCTTGGTCACGGCCAGGACCGCGCCCAGCACCTCTGCTCCGAACTTCGACCCGATTCGTTCCTCGAGCGCGTCGCGCGACCACCCGTTGCGAACGCAGTCCTCGATCACGTCATGGAGAATTCCAGCGACCACCGCGTCCTCGACGCACCCGTAGCGCGTGAGGATGATCGCGACATTCGCGGGCTGCGTGAGATAGGGCAACCGCGTGCCCTTCCGCACCTGGCGGTCATGGTGCTTCGCGGCGAAGGCGAAGGCGTGGTTGATACGGTCGGAGTAGCCTGTCATAGCGTGCGTGGGAGAAACATAGCCGTGCGAGGCCGCCAAAGCATGAACACACTACCGGACGATCGCCGACGCCAGTTGGAGATGGAACAGTGTCAGCGCGCACCCCTGGATGACCACGCCAGCCCCTGCGCCAATCAGTCCGAGACGACGCTCCAACCTCCATCCGACGACGACCAGCGTCACGCCCACGGCGATGGAGCTGAGATCGAGCCCGATGTTGAGCCAGACGAATCGGTCGAGTGACACCGCACCGGCGAGATCGCGCAGCTGGAGTCCCCGGCGCATCCCCGTCGCGACGACCAACTCGATCAGCCCCCACGCGACCGACTGAATCGCGAATTGCGTGAGTAGCGTGGAGCCAAATCGCCGCACCCGGACCAGCGCGATCATCGCCGTACCAACACCGACGGAGAGCGCCGCCCAGACGAGGAGCTTGAGCACGTGCAGTCGCTCTACATCGAGTAGCGTATCGGCCCACTGTCCCTGTACGAGCATGCTTAGGTGCTCTTGCGGTGGTGGTTGGGTTGATCAGAGGCCGGCGGCGCGGCGGCGAACGAGCCGCCGGATAGATGATTCCGGCGCTGGGAGAGCAGGGCCGCCAACTCCGCCCGCGACGGCAGTTCGGGTGGGGCGGTATCCCAGAGCACCAGACCCTGAATGCGCTGGTTGGCCGCACGTAGGAGGGCTAGCTCGCGTTCGAGATCGGCGACCGGCGTCGATCCCGCGGCGACGGTGAGGATCACGGGCGCCGCTTCCACAAGCAACGCAGCGAAGTCGACGCGGTCTGGCGGCGCCACGACAATGATCAACTCGAAACTGCCTCCCAATCGAACGAACGACGCCCTCAGCTCCTCCAACGCGGCGCCCGAGGGGTGGTCTGTTCGGTCCGTTCCCGCCGGCAAGAGCGTAATGGCCAGACCGTCGCGCGATCCGATGGGTCGCGCCACCTCCCGCCAGGTGAACGCGGCGGCGAGCGCGTCGCTCACACCCGGCGCTGACGGCTCACGAAAGGTGCGCGAGAGGGGAATGTTCTTGACATCAAGGTCCACCACGAGCGTCTGCCGATGGTCCGCCGCGGCCGCGATCGCAAGGCGCGCGGCCGTCGCGGCCACGATCACCGGATCGGTTCCGGTGACGATCGCGCTGCGCGCGCGCGTCCCGGTCGCGGTAAGGCCTAGGTACAGAATCCGGAACGGATCGATGCCGCTCGGATGGAATCGGGCCGGGCCGCTGAGCATCGCTTCGCGAATGGTCGCGAGCACCGGCGCGCGGGCGACTCGTTCGGCCTCACGCGCGTCGGCCAGCGCTGGCGCGTTGATCTCCCGGCTCAGCGCGACTGCGAAGCGGATAAGCAGCCCAAGCACGAGGAGCGAAGCCATGGCGATCGCCGGCGAGACGCGGCCGAGTACGGGGCCGCGACTGCCTCGGTCATTCGCCATCTGTTGCGCAATCGCACGCGTCGTGAGCGAGTCGTGCGTTCGCTGCGCACTCGCCTGTGAGTCCTGCGCCGCGCGCAACCCCGCACTCGTGGCGATCGTGGGGGGCGTGGGGGGCGCGAGCGTCGGTGGGGCGGTGCCGGGTGCCGCCTCGGCGCCCAACATCGGCTCCGCAACCGAGGCTCCGGGGGTCGCGCGTGCTTCGAGTTCGCTCCGCCGATTCTCGGCGATGGCGACGATCGTGTTCCCCGCGCGGTCGATGAGCGCCTGGAGTCCCTGGCGGCTCGCGACCGTCTCGGCGTCGACAGCGACCGACCGCGCGCGCGCGTCATAGGAGCGCAGCGAGTTCACGAGACCGCGCATCCGTGGGCCCCTGCTCAAGGCCGGACTCTCCGACAGCGCGATCCACGCGGCGACGGTGTGCTCACGTCGCGCCCGAGCGATCCGCGCTGAAAGGTCAACCACCGCGGGGGAGAGGTCTTGGCGCGTCGTGGCACCAATCGCGGTGGCGGGCCCCGGCGCGCGACTCTGCGAAGGTGCGGCTTGAGGGGCAGGCGCCTGGAGGCGGGCCCTCCGGTGCACTGAATCCGCGACGCTCACGGCGACGCCGGCCTCCCGCAGACGCTGCGCGCTCCGCAACGTATCGGCGGCCAACTGACGGCTCGACGCGCGGCTGGCTGACTCCGGGTCGCCGCCGAAGAGGGAGACCCCGAGGGCGAGCAGCGTGAGCGTGCCCAACGAGAGGCCCCACGCCTTGATGAATCGGGCCGACCGTCGCGCCGCGAGCGCCGCGCGGGCAGCAAGCCACTCATGTCCGCGGGCCCGACGAGGTCGGGGAGTCCACGGGGGGCCGCTTGGTGGGGTCGTCATTCGACTGAAGTATCGCCTGCCGTCGTCCTGAGTGCGAAGCGGGCGGCGAGGAATGCTCCTCGCCGCCCGATCGATCGTCCGTGCCTGCGCGCGGGCGCCCGCGCGGGAGGGCTACTGGACGGTGACTACGCCCTTCATCCCCATCGCGAGGTGCGGCGTGCAGTTGAACGGATACGAACCAGCCGGGATCTTCGCGAACGAGATCGTGATGTTCTCGCCGGCGGTCATGTACATGAGCGAGCTCAGCTCGGCCATCCGCTGGGAGCCGAAGTTCGCGTCGAGCTGCGACTTCGCGTCGGCGGCGAGCGCCGCGCCGTCGAACGCGACGTTGTGCGGGCCGCCCGAGACGAACACGAACTTCACGGCATCGCCGGTCTTGATCGTCAGGTTGGCCGGCTCGAAGCGATAGCCCTTCTCGTCACCGACCATCTTGATTTCGTGCGTGGTGCCGGTGGCCGGCGCCAACACTGCAGCGCCGGCAGCAGCGGGCGCCGCGGCAGCGGTTTCGGTCGTCGGAGCCGGAGCCGACTCGCCGGCCGGCTGGGACTCACCACCGCAGGCGGCGAACACGAACACGCTCATGACGAGCGCAAGACCCTTGATCTGCATTCCGAAAAGCCTCCTGGCCGAACAGATAGTTTGTGGGATGTATTCGCGGGTTTTCCCGCTGCATGTGAAAATATTCACAAGTGGGCGGGAATGCAAATTCTTACCACTTGGATCCAGGGGCTCCGGTGAGGAGTTCGGTTGACCACCTACGTGGCCCTGTCGACCCGAGCCCGCGCCGACCAACTTTGCGCAGTCAGACGCGCCCCCACCACGGAGCCCTCGAATGCACCGCCCCCCCACGCGTTTCCGCTTCGCCCTCGCGACGGCCGCCACGCTCACGGCTTTCGCTCTCTTCACGCACGCGCACGCCCTCGCCGCCCAGCCCCGCATCAGCATCACCCGCTCCGGCGCCATTCCCGCCCCCCTCGACGGCCGTCTCCTCCTCTACCTCTCCACCGACACCACCGGCACCCCGCGCTCGCAGGTGAACGACGGCGCCGGCACCGCCCAGGTGTTCGGCATCGACGTCACGAGCTGGCGCGCCGGCACCCCGCAGACCGTCGACGCCACGGCATTCGGCTACCCGGTGCAGTCGCTGCGGGAGCTCAAGCCCGGGCGGTATCGCATCCAGGCGCTCCTCAACCGATACGAGCGCTTCACCCGCTCCGACGGGCACACGGTGCTGCTGCCGCCCGACCGCGGGGAAGGCCAGCAGATGAACGCCAAGCCCGGCAATCTCTTCTCCAAGCCCGTGACCGTCACCGTCGCGGCGAACGCGCGACTGCAGCTCGAGCTCACCGAGGAGATCCCCGCGCTCCCCGACCCGGCGACCCAGCAGACCAAGTACGTGAAGTACGTGCGCATCCGTTCCGAGCGGCTGAGCAAGTTCTGGGGCACCGACTTCTTCCTCGCCGCCTGGGTGCTGCTCCCCGAGGGCTTCGACTCGCACCCCGACGCGCGCTACCCGCTCGTCGTGAATCAGGGGCACTTTCCCGCCACGCTCAGCGGCTGGCGCGAGACGCCGCCCGACCCCGACCTCAAGCCCGACTACTCCGCGCGCTTCAACCTCGCCGGCTACAATCGCATTCAGCAGGAACTCGGCTACCAGCTCTATAAGGACTGGACCGCCGCCGGCTTCCCGCGCGCACTCATGATCGAGATCCAGCACCCCACGCCCTACTACGACGACTCGTACGCCGTGAACTCGGCCAACAACGGCCCGTACGGCGATGCGATCATGTACGAGCTGATCCCCGAGATCGAGAAGCGCTACCGCGGACTCGGCGCCGGCTGGGCGCGCTTCAACTTCGGCGGCTCCACCGGCGGCTGGGAGTCGATGGCGGTGCAGCTGTTCTACCCGGACGAGTTCAACGGCGCCTGGATCGCGTGCCCCGACCCGATCGACTTCCGCCACTTCACCGTGGTGGACGTCTATAAAGACAGGAACGCGTACTATGACGAAGGCCCCTTCAAACGCGTCCCGCGCCCCGGCACCCGCAACTACCTGGGGCATGTGAACACCACGCTCGAGCAGATGAACCACCGCGAGCTCGCGCTTGGCAGCCATTCGCGCTCGGGCGATCAGTGGGACGTGTGGGAGAGCGTCTACTCGCCGGTGGGTGCGGACGGGTATCCCAAGCCGATCTGGGACCGCCGCACGGGCGTGATCGACACCACCGTGGCCGCGTACTGGCGCGAGAACTTCGACCTCTCGCACATCCTGCGCCGCGACTGGGCGCGGCTGGGCCCCAAGCTACGCGGCAAGCTGCGCCTCTACGTGGGCGATATGGACAACTACTACCTCAACAACGCGGTGTACGAGGTGGAGAAGTTCCTGCGGCAGGCGGATCCGCCGGCGGACGCGGTGGTGGACTATGGGGACCGGGATGAGCACTGCTGGAACGGGGATCAGACGCGGAGCAATGCGTATTCCAGGTTGAGGTATCCGCAGATGGTGCTGCCTTGGGCGGTGGAGCGGATGATCATGACGGCGCCGGTGGGGGGGGACTTGAGGAGTTGGCGGTATTAGGGTGGGTGGCGGACTTCAGCATTGCGCCGAAGGTATGGGGACGGGTGGGGGGAGGACGCCGGGTGTCAGACCCTGCAACTAGATTCAAGAAGCATTAGACAAATAGAAGACCGGTCGCCGGCGCCCCGGCGGCCAACGTGAAGAGCGCGGCGAGGGATCCGACCCTGCGACCCGCGCGCCAGACCGTCACCCTGCGCAACTCTGCGCCGAGACGGTGGCAATGTCGGCCGGACTCCGTGTCCGGGACCACGTGCGAGCGGGCGCGAACCTCTCTCGAAAGGGTATCCGCATGGCCACGAAGCACCCGGTGCAGTTCCGCGCGCAGCCGATCGCCGGCACGGACCTCGACTTCCGCCCCTCGAGTTACTGGAACGCCACCGACCCCGCCGCGGCGATCACGCAGAACATCAAGGGACAGTTGCGCCGCGAGATGGTACGCGACTTCATCTCCGGCAACGTGCCCGAGATCCTCGGCGAGATCGACGACGAGCTGCTCAAGGACGAGGTGAGCGACGAGACCCGCCGCTTTCTCGGGTGCATGCATCCGTCGTGGATGGGCGGCGAATACCTGCCCGGCTACCCGCGCGGCGAGGTGGAGATCGCGCGGATCGTGCTCAAGTCGACGTTGGGCGACGTGATGAGCATCCGTGCGCGGCGGACGCACGCCGGGACCGTGCTGCTGCGGATGGTGGACGAGTACGAGTCGGTGTTCCGCTCGGTGCATGCTAGGGCGAAGCGGCCGCTCACGCTCGGGCAGCTGGTCGAGTTCATCGACAACATCAACATGGTCGGGGAGCGGGAGCCTACGCTGCCGTGGGTGGAGGCGTGCGTCGAGTACGGGGCGGAAGGCGACATCGGGTTCGCGACGGTCGAGTCGGATGCGTATCCCGAGCTGGGGGCCTACTACGCACTAAGGCTGGCGGCGTGGGACGCGGGCAAGCGGGGCGATGACTACTGAAGAAGAGACGGAATGAGCGGACAAGCCACTAGCGAACGTCTACACCGTGGCCGCAGACCTGTTCTACCATGCGCTCGTCGCGCGGCCTGCCGTGGGTGGCTCACTCGCCGGCGTGCGCGTCGGACTAGAACGCCATCAGCGTGAATCGGTTCAGCTGCGACGGATTGCCGATGTACGTGAAGCGCATGTTCCGCATCCACTCCCTCGCGACGCGCTGCACGTCCTCGCCGGTGACGGCGCGCAGATCGGCCACGAACCGGTCGCCGGCGTGGTAGTCGCCGCGGTACAACTCGGCCCGTGCCAAGAAATCCGCCTGCGCACCCGACGTCTCGTTGTCCAGGAAGTACTCGGTGATGAACTGCTGCACGAGCGGCGCCAGTGCCTCAGTCGGGATCAGCACCTCCTGCAGGCTCCGCACCTGCTCGCGCATCACGCGGAGTGTCTCGTCGGGGCGCGTGGTGGTGACGTAGAGTCCGCCCGAGGTGACCGCCCGATCGCGAAAGCGCGCCTCGACCGCGTACGTCAGGTTGCGGCGCGATCTCACTTCGGCGAAGAGTCGCCCCTGCAGGATCGCGGTGGCCACGCGCAAGGCCGGTATGTCGGCCGCGCCGGCGCTCGGCCCACTCCACCACCCGAGGATGTAGTTCGTGGGCAGCCGCCGAGACACCACGTGAACGCTCGAGCCCACCCGCGGCCCAAGGGCCGCGGGCACCTTCCACGCGTACGAGCCCTCCGGCAACGCGCCGAGCGTCGCGTGTACGAGCTGTTCCAGCCGTGCGCGCGGGATATTGCCGACGACCACGAGCATCAGGCGCGACCGCACGATCTGCGTTCGGTGGAACGCGCGCAGCTGGTCGATCGTGATCGACGCGACGGAGCGCTCGGTGCCAACGGCCGAGAGCGCGTACGGGTAGCCGACGAACGCGACGCTGTCCGCGAGGTATTCGAGCAGCGCGTCCGGATCGTCCTCGCGCTGCGCCAACGCGGCCACGCGGTTCGCGCGCACGAACTCGAAGTCCGCTGGCGCGAGCGTTGGGTTCAGCAACCGGTCGGCGTAGATGCTCCAGGTCGAGTCGATCCGATCGGTGGTCGTCCGCAGGCCGAAGACCGTGTAGTCATCGGTCGCGGCGACGCCGATCTCGCTGCCGGTGCGCGCCATCGCACGGCGGAGCGCATCGCCGGGGTACTTCTTCGTGCCGCGCTCCGTGACCTCGAGCAGCATCGGTTCGAGACCCGCGGTCTGCGGTGTGGCGAGCTGCACACCGCCGAGCAGGTAAAGGTTCGCAACGAAGAGGTTGGTGTTCGTTTGCCGATGGATCACCGTGATCCCGTCGACGACGAATCGCGTTGTCGCCTGTGCCTGCAGCGGCGACGCGGGCGCGAGGGCAAGGGCGGCGAGCAGCGCGGTCCGACGGATCATGGCGCCGTCCTCCGGCCGGCGAGCTCCTGCTCGGTGAGCCGGAGTCGCGCCTGCTCCCCTTCGGGCAACATGACGCCCGTAATACGCGGCCTGCCCACGATGTATCGCCGTGCATAGTCCTGCAGCTGGCGCGGCGTCTGCTTGGCCATTTCTTCGATGTACCTGAGGTGATAGTCGAGCCCGATGACGCTCCACCAGAAGCCGATCGTGTGGGCATTTTCCGAGGCGCGCTCCTGACCGAACGCGGTGGTCACCGAGCGGAGGGCCTTGACCGCATCGAGCTCCTCGGCGCTGAAATAGCCGGGCTCGAGGGTGGCGGCAAGCTCGATCTCGAGTACCCGGAGCCCCTCACGCAGCCTGTCCGGCGTGGTCTGGCCCGAGACCGTGATCGGGCCGACATGGTTGAGCGTGTAGTAGTTGACTCCAACGCCCTGCCAGAGCCCACTCTCCACCAGGCGCTGCTGAAACCGCGACGTCGGCTGGTTGAGCACGTCGGAGTAGACATCGGCCGCGAAGGTCGCCGCCTGGTCCGCGCGCGCACCTGGGCCATGCCACTGCATCTGGACCGTGACCGCATTCACCGCCTCTTCGTGGATCAACCCTTGGCTCTCCCGCAACGGGTCGACCGGTGGGATCGGCTCGCGGGTGAACGGGTCTTCACCGCGCGCCCAGTCGCCGAACGAGCGTTCGGCGATCGCGAAGATCCGCTCCGGCTCCACGTCGCCGGCCACGATCAGCACCGCGTTGTTCGGGAGGTAATAGCGGTCGCGAATCGTGCGCATCTGCGCGGGCGTCACGGCGGCGATCACGGTGCGGTCTCCGATTGTGTTCTTGCGGCTCCAGGAGGCGCCCCAGAGTTGACGCCCGATCCGCTGGTCAAACCTGAAGTACGGCGACGACTCGGCACGGTCGTACTCGCCGAGCACCACCACCTTTTCGCGACGCAACTCGTCGTCAAGGAACTTGGCTCCACGCAAGGCCGCGTCGAGGAACTGCATGCCGCCCTCGACCGAATCGGCGACAACCGTGAGGTAGTAGCTCACGAGCTCCTCGCGCGTCGTGGCATTGAACGCGGCACCGAGCGAAGCGGCACGGTCCATGAACTCGTCGGGCCGGGGGTAGCGGTCGTTCGCCTTGAAAAACATGTGCTCGAAGAGATGGGCGAGTCCCGCGTACTCGGGGGTCTGCGTGAACGCCCCATTGCGCACCACAAGTTCGATCGTGGCAATCGGCACGCCACCGCCCGGAACCACGATCACCTCAAGCCCATTGGGGAGAACCCGCTGGCGGATCGTCCGCTCGAGCTCCATCCGCTGCGACTGCAGTGGCGTCGTGAGTGCCGAACCGGCAACGAGGAGGAGGAGCGCACCGAACAGGAGAGGGCGGCTGGCGACAGAGAGCCACCGCGGGTTGATTACGCGCATCCTATGCATTCACCGCATTCGAGTGACCGGCACCCGTCCCCGCAGGAGATCGCTGCGGCGCTGGCACCGGCGTTGGGAGCCTCGCGGCTCCGCCTGAACGAACCACTGGCGTCATACACCACGTTTCGTATCGGCGGTCCCGCCGACGTGCTGTACGATGCCACCACTGCGGGCGAACTCGCCAGCGCCGTCACGGCGGCGAAAGATGCCGCTGTGCCACTGTTCGTGCTCGGCCTCGGCGCCAACATCCTCATCGGAGATCTCGGCTTCCGGGGGTTGGTGGTGCGCAACGTCGCTCGAGGCGTCGAGGAGTTGGGGGGAGGCCGGGTACGCGCGGAGAGCGGTGTGATTGTCGCCGACCTCATCCAGCACTGCGTCGCCAGTGGGTGGACCGGACTCGAGCACTACGTGGGGATTCCGAGCACGGTCGGTGGCGCAGTCTGGCAGAACCTCCACTTCCTCTCGCCAGCCCCGGACCGCGCGCGGACGATGTTCATCGAAGAGCTCGTGGAATCGGTCGAGCTGCTCGGCACCGATGGGTCGCGGTCCCTGGCATCGCGCGCCGAGATGCAGTTCGGCTACGATGTCTCGCGACTCCATACCAGCGGCGAGGTCGCCCTCGCGGTCACCTTCGCGCTCGCCCCCGGCGATCCGGCGCAGATGCATCGCATCATGCAGGAGAACCTCGGCTGGCGCGGGTCGCGGCATCCGTGGCTCGAGGTTCACCCCAGCGCCGGCTCCATCTTCAAGAAGATCGAAGGGGTGGGAGCCGGGCGGCTCATCGATCAGTGCGGACTCAAGGGGCACCGAATTGGTGGCGCCCAGATCTCGCACCTCCATGCCAACATCATGGTGAACCTCGGTGGCGCCACCGCCGCCGACGTCCGGGCGTTGATCAGCCACGCCCAGCACGCCGTGTTGCAACGCTGCAATCAGTTCCTCGAGCCGGAGATCGGGTTCATCGGCGCGTTCGTCGACGAATCCGCGCAGGGCACCGTCAGCAGCTGACGTCCGAGCGCACGGAGCGCGCGCGGTACCGGACCACCGCGCGGAAGGTCGCCGCGCTCTTCGCGGCTAGAGAGCCCGCGCGGAGTCTCGAACCACCAGCTGGAGGCCGTGCGGTCGCGCGTGCGCTCCCAGATGAACCCGCGTTGACCGGCCCTCGGGCGGCGGCGAAGGAACTCCACACGATCGAGCCTACCGGTCGCACGGTCGGC
Source organism: Gemmatimonas phototrophica (assembly GCA_945869195.1). Classification (GTDB taxonomy): domain Bacteria; phylum Gemmatimonadota; class Gemmatimonadetes; order Gemmatimonadales; family Gemmatimonadaceae; genus Pseudogemmatithrix. The sequence continues at coordinate 69,990 of CAMBNV010000009.1, forward strand.
CACGGCAAAGAGGACCGCGGTCGAGGTGTCGCCCAGGCGCAGTTGCAGCCGGCGGCGCAGTTGTTCGGTCTCGCGGTCATTCATCTGGATGCACTCGTAGAACGGGAGTGGTGACGGAACGCCGGCGCTGATCTCGTCGCGCACATCGAGCAAGCCCATCAGCCCGGACGGCAACGACGCGAAGGCGGCCGAGTCGGCCCGTGACGAGTCGAGCGCGAGTGCGATCCATGGCGCGGCGGCCGCCTGAGCCTCTGGCAGATCACGATGCACCAGCCGGGCCGCCACGATCGGTGCGGCGACGGCCAACAGGACGAGCGCCGTCACTCCGAACCGTCCGCTTCGGTTCATGGGCGCTGTCCAAACTCGAGCACCAGTCGGGCGGGAGCCGGACTGTCCACCCGCTTCGCGATCCCCACTCCAATGGCGCCGCCAATGAACCGCAGGCTGAGACTCACCGTGGTGCGCGGGTGCCCTGTCGGCATCGACCCGAGCGAACCGACGGTCGCCAGCGCCGCCGCGGTCGAGGCACCACTCCATCCCGACTGCACACTCAACGCGACCGACGGGGCGACCGGTGGCACCCAGAAGCGATTGGTCAGCCGGATCGGTGCGCCGAGGTAGGGAAGCCGCCAGAGCGCGAGGGCGCGAAAGACCGCGGCCTGGTTCCCGGCGAACTCCTTATAGTCGTACCCCGGGAGGTTCTGGTTCTGTCCGAGTTCGAAGAGCTGCTGTGGTGGTGCGTCAGGATTGGTGAGACCCAGATCGAGACGCGCACCGAGGGAAAACGGACCTCGGTTCGTACGCACGGTCAGGCGCGCTTCGGCGCGCTGGTAGTCGAGCGCTCCGGCGGCACGTTCAACATACAGGCGGGCGCCGACTCCGCTCCGCAGGAACTCCAGGGAGACGTCTGGGCGATATTCGAGCGTGAGCGCGCTCCGCGCGTAGGTCCCCTGCGCCACCGGCCGGTTGGCCCGAAAGTCCTCGCCCAGACCCAGCGGACTCCGGGGCAGGTTCACCTGGACGTCATCATCAGACGCGTATCCCAGCTCGAGACGCAGCTGCGTTCGCTGACTTGGCCCGAAGAAGTGGAGCCAGTGGGCCGCCACGCTCCGTCGGTCGAGATAGTCGTAGTCGTCGCGGCCCAGCAACGCGCCGACGGTCGAGCCCGAGTCATAGGGATTGCGGAAGTCGTTGGTGAGATCGAGTGAGCGCTGCGCGCGCAGCGCGTAGAGGCTCCGCCCTCGGCGATACTCCACTACGGCGCGTCCGCGGGCCTCCTCCTCACCCCAAGACCAGCCGACGGCTCCACGCAGCGTCAGTCCGGGCGCCGCATCGCGGTAACGCAACACCGCGCCAAGCCCCGTGTAGACGCCCTCCACACGGTCCATCCGAAAAACGTCACCCAGTCGCTCGGTCTCGACGGAAAATCGCGGCGGGCCGACCGTGCTCCACTGCTCGGGCGCGACGTCGTTGAAGTCCTCGGCGCTCGCCATGGCGGTCATCTCGCCCAGTTCGCGGGTCCAGCGCGTGTAGGCGCTCAGGCTCTCGGGCGCGGCCACGGCTAAACGAAATGGACGAATCGCGAGCGTGTCGCCCTCGGACCCCACGTCGAGACCCGGAGGCGCGGGGTCGAGTTCGCGATCGACGAAGCGCGTGAGGATGCGGAACACCGCGCGGTTCTCGCTGACCGTGTTCGATGTGGCGTGCGCCTCGAATCGCTGACGAGCCGGCAACCAGAACTGCCCTTCGGCCTCGGCGTTCACCGCTTCTACATAGGCGATGCCCTGCAGGCCCGCTTCCCTGAGGATATCGAACTGCGGTTTCGGACCGCCCACGACGGCGAAGTAACCCCGGAGCCGCACGAGGTGTCGCCGTGACGCGTCGAGGTCAATCTCGCCGAGAAAGACAACGCTCTTCGTCGGGAGGTTTTCGCGAAGGCTCACCATGACACGCACGATCGGGATCTCGCGGTCGCCGCTGCGCAACGTGAAAACCGTGTCCCCGCCGGTGAAGCGATAGTAGCGCTCTCGGTCGGCGGCGAGGGGATGCACCGCATAGAGCGGCGTACCGCCGCGCCGGCTTTGTCGCCGCGCGGTGGCTGTCGTATCCCGTCCGAACAGCAGCGCAATCCGATTCCCATAGAGGGACGGGATCGCCCAGCCGCTCGCAAAGAAGCCGAGGCTCGAGAGCGACGCGCCGACCGCCTGCGACCGGTAGCCGCTCACCGTCTGCTCGTATTTTCCGGTGCGATCCCACCGGAGGGTGCTCGCGACCTGCTCGAGCGAGACCGACATCTCCATCCCTTCGGAGCGCCGGTTCCCGATCGAGATTTCGCTTTCGAGCTGCGCAGTATACCCCCCGAGCCCGGCCGGTACGCGCCGATTCAGCACGGCGGCTTCGGCGATGAGCGCGCGCAACGCCGGCGTGGCGTAGGTCGTGGAATCGCCTCGCTGGGTGACGGTATCGGCACCGAGGGAGAGCGCGAGCAGGAGGGTGGAGAGGAGCGGCACGAGGCGGCCAAGGAAAATCGGTGGCGGCGAGACGCTCGCCCGCTACAGTCAGCAGTGAATAGCGAATTCTACACCGGCGCTTGCTCGACCGGCATCATCTGCACATTTATTCCGCGATGGAATCCGCCCCCGCCAGCACGCCCGCCGTCCCGCCCGCCGTCCCGCCCGCCGTCGGCCGCGCCCGTACGGTCGCCATCATCGCCGGCCCCGTGATTGGATTGTCGCTCAGCGCCCTGGAACCGGGCGGCCTCACCGGCGCCGCGGCCGCCGTGCTCGGCGTCGCGCTCTGGATGGCCATCTGGTGGATCACGGAATGCCTTCCGCTCGCCATCACCGCCCTGTTGCCGATCGCACTCTTCCCGGCGATGGGCGTCGCAACAACCCGCGAGGCCGCCGCCAGCTTCGCCAACGAGGTCGTCTTCCTCTACTTGGGCGGATTCCTTCTCGCCGCGGCGCTCGAGCACTGGCATGCGCATCATCGGATCGCTCTCGGCGTGATCGACAAGGTCGGGACGAGTTCGCGCCGGCTCGTGCTCGGCGTGATGCTCGCGACCGCGTTCGTCTCGATGTGGATTTCCAACACCGCGACCGCGGCGATGATGTACCCGATCGCAATGGCGATCGGCGCGCTCTTCGGCGCTGGCCAGGCGGCCCGCAGCCAGCGCGTCGCGCTCCTGCTCGGCGTCGCCTTCGCGGCGAGCATCGGCGGGATGGCCACGCTCATCGGCACGCCACCCAACCTGATCATGGCCGGTGCGGCGCGCGAGTTGATCGGTGTCAACATCGACTTCTTCATGTTCCTCAAGTTCGGATTGCCCGTCGCACTAATCATGCTGCCCGTCTGTTGGGTGATGCTGGTCTTCGTCTTTCATCGCGAAGAGATCGAACTCGGCGCCGATGGTCTGGAGGTGTTACACGCCAAGCGGCGGGCGCTGGGTCGACTGATGGGGGGCGAGCGGAACGTCGTAATCGTGTTCGTCTGCGTGGCCCTCGCCTGGTTCTTCCGCGAGCCCAAGGAGATTGGTCCGATCAGAATTTTCGGCCTCACGTCGGTGGTCAAGAGCTTGACCGATGCGGGCATCGCGGTGATTGGTGGGATCGCGCTCTTCGTCGTCCCGGGCCGCATGCGAGACGGCGGGACTCGACCCTTGCTCACCTGGCGCGAGGCGCGCGAGATCCCGTGGGATGTCCTTCTCCTCTTCGGTGGCGGCCTCTCGCTCGCGACCGCGATGGAGTCGAGCGGCCTCGCCGCACAGATTGGCGTCTGGATGGGGGGCCTGCAGGGCTTGCCGCTGCCGCTCGTGCTGATCGGCATCTCCGCCGCCACGGTCGTGGTGTCGGAGCTCGCCTCGAATACCGCCACCGCATCGATGGGGATGCCGATCGCCGTCTCGCTCGCGCACGCACTCGGCCAGCCCCCGCTGATGCTCATGGTGCTCGTGGGCCTCTCGGCTTCGATTGGGTTCGCGTTACCGATGGCGACGCCACCCAATGCCATCGTGTTCGGGAGCGGCGAACTGACGGTGCGCGACATGGCGCGCGCCGGACTCGCGCTCGACGTCATCGGCATCCTCGTGATCGTCGGCGTGGTGCTCGTCGTCTTCTAGTCCCACGCCGTTCGATTATTGTTCTTGGTCATGACCCGTCGCGACTATTCGTTCATCGCCGACGTCGACTCGCTCGACGCGTTACGGCGATTGCGCCGGGGCTGGGCCGCGTGGGAGCTGGCGGAGGGTGAGTTTCGCGTGCGCCTGCGGGAGGGGGGCACGGTGCGCGTGCACCTCGACCGCGCCGAGATCGAAACAGGGTTCGAGGTGTCATGCCTCGTCGCCGATTTCGTGCTGGAAGACTCGACGCTCCCGGCCCGTGACTCCGCCTTCACGTCACAGGCGAACGACGTCACCGTCTTTCGCGGGGTCACCTGGCTCGAGAAGCGACCCGAGCTCGGTGCCGACCATTCGGTCCAGTTCAGTGGAAGCGCGGCAATCGAGATCCCTGACTCGGCGGTCGCCAAGTGTGACTTCACCGATGCCATCGTCATCTCGAGCGAAGGGACCGCGATACTCGTGCGTCTGGCACTGCGGCCGGGTTGGCTAGAGGTGGTGACCGACCCCGAGGCCGTCGCCAAGTTTCTTGAAATCAGGGACTTTGGGTGAGCGCTCCGCTCGCGACCGGCCTTCAGGGCGACAAGCAGGGCGTTGGCCTGACAGCCTTCAAGTGAGCGCTTCTCGAAGAGTCGCACCTCGTCGGTGACGGGGGTGCCCCACTCGGTGTCGTGGTACTGCACAGAGAGCTCGTCCGTCCCGCACCACCAGCACCGGCCACCCTGTCGAAGGCGCTCAAACAGCGCGGCTGGCGCTTCGTCGGACCGACCACGATGTATCCCCTCTTTCAGGCGATGGGCCTCGTCAACGACCCTGCGGAGGGCTGTCACCGTCGCCCGCTAGCCGAGCCGGCGCGCGCCGCGACGCGGGTACCCTCATCGGCCGCCGGGCCTCTGTCGCCGATCCGCGAGCCAACTCGCGACCCCGCCGCCGATCAGGACCAGGAAGATCACGCCTAGCAACCAGAAGTTTGCATTGTCGCCGAACCAGGCCGTGATCCAGTCGGCCGCGAGCATCTTCACGCCGACGATCGCGAGCACGAGTGCCAGCGACACCTTGAGGTACCGGAACTTCTGAATGAGCCCCGCGAGGCCGAAGTAGAGCGACCGCAGGCACAGAATGGCAAAGACGTTCGACGTGAAGACAATGAACGGGTCGGCCGTGATGGCGAAGATCGCGGGGATCGAGTCGACCGCGAAGATCAGGTCGGTCGTCTCCACGAGCACCAGCGCGACCGCGAGTGGCGTGAGGAAGCGACGCCCGTTGAGCTCGACGAGGAAATGATGCTCGTGAAAGTGATCGGTGACGGGGAAGTGCCGACGCAGCCAGCGCGTGACCCAGCTCTCGACCTCCTCTTCTTTTTCTTGGGTGCTCTGAAAGAGCATCCGCACGCCGGTGAAGATAAGGAAGGCGCCGAAGACCAGGAGCAGCCAGTGGTACCGCGCGACAAGCTGCGCACCCACGCCGATCATGGTGCCGCGCAGGACGAGTGCACCGAGGATGCCCCAGAAAAGCACGCGGTGCTGGTACTTGAGCGGAACCCGTAGGTGCTCGAAAATCAGTGCGATGACAAACACGTTATCCATCGACAGGCTCAGTTCTACCACGTAGCCCGTGAGGAACTTCACCGCAGCCAGTCGACCACTGTTCGGTTGGCCGTCGACCGCGTCGATCACGTTGCCGAGCCCGAGCCAGTGCCTGTTATATGCAAAATAAATGAAGACGGCGAACAGGATCGCCATCACCACCGTGCCGGCCGTGAAGAGCATCGCCTCGCGTAGCGTTGGTGCGTGCGACTTCTTATTGAAGACGCCGAGGTCGAGCGCCAGCACGAGCGCGACGAATAGAAGGAATCCGCTCCACGCCCAGATCATCGGGCGCGGTCCCCTTCAATCCAACTGGCCCAGGTCGGCTCCTCTACGCCCAGTGTGAGTTTGCCGCCGAATCGCGTGAGGGGCTTCCTGAGCAAGAGGGGTTCCTCGCAGAGCAACGTCAGCCAGCGCTCGTCGGGAAGGCGCGACGCGCCCAACCCGAGCTCCTGGTACCGCTTCGACTCCTTTTCGATCATCGGGGTGAGCCCGAACTTCTGCACAAAGCGTTGGAGTTCGCCCCTGCTGGCGGCGCGCTCCTTGAGATCAACGAAGTGTACTTTCACCCGCCGCTCGCTCCAGAATCGGAGAGCCCGGCGGGTGTCCTGGTCCTTTTGGGTCCCGAACAGCTGCACTTCCACCCCGTCGCCCCCTGATATTTCGTATTCTGCGCGCCCCCCTGGGCCGGTACAGCGAACGCTGGAATCTATCGAGTTCCCCCTGACAAATCACCCGCCCTTTCGCCCCGCCTGGTGGCTGCCCGGTCCGCATCTGCCGACGGTCTGGGGCAAGCTCGCGCGGCGCGTTCCCGACGCGCACCAGCGGGTGGTGCGCTGGCCGACGCCCGACGGCGACGCGGTCTCGGTGGCGCAGGTCGACGCGCAGTCTCCGGACGCGCCGATGCTCGTGCTCCTGCACGGACTGGAGGGCACCGTGCACTCCCAGTATGCCCAGGGCTTTATGCACCTGGCGCGCGCGCGCGGCTGGGCCGCGACCCTCCTAATCTTTCGCACCTGCGACGGTCTGATTCCCTCGGTGCCGCGACTCTATCACTCAGGCGAAACGACCGACCTCGCTCATGTCATCCGGCGTCTCGTGGCCGAGCGCCCCGGGCGACCGATTCTCCTCGCGGGCGTCTCGCTCGGCGGCAACGTGCTGCTCAAGTGGCTCGGGGAGCAGGGTCGTGCTGTCCCAGCGGAGATCCGCGGTGCGGCGGCGATTTCAACTCCGTTCGACCTGGCCGCCGGGAGTCGGTTTCTCGAGCAGGGCTTCTCTCGCGTCTACGTTCGGCACTTTGTTCGGTCGCTCCGGCAGAAGGCGCTCGCGACGCTCGCGCGTCACCCAGGATTGACGGTCGATCGGGAGCGGGTACTTGCGGCGCGTAGTTTCTGGGAGTTCGACGAGGTGTTTACCGGCCCGGCGCATGGCTTTGCCGGTGCAGAGGACTACTACGCTCGTTCAAGCTCAATTCATTTCGTGACAAACATCCGAGCGCCCACCTTGCTCTACTCCTCGCGCGACGACCCCTTTCTTCCACCCGCTGTTCTCGATCAGGTTCGCGTGCTCGCCCGTACCAACGAAGCGCTCACGGTCGACTTCACGCCAAGGGGCGGACATGTCGGCTGGGTCTCTGGACACCCTTGGGCCCCGTCGTACCCGATGGAAGGTCATGTGACGCGTTGGTTGGAGGAGCGTCTTTGAGTGATTAGATTTTCCTGATTCGAGTTCTCTACCATTACGCGGGGATAGGTCTTTGAGCAGTACCTCCGACGAGTTCCACGACGACATCATCTATCCGAATACCGCGGCATTCATCTTTGTCCACCTCGCGCCGCTCGCCGCGTTCTGGACCGGGGTCACCACGACCTCGATCGTGCTCGCGATCACGCTCTACGTTGTCCGGATGTTCGGTGTCACGGCTGGCTATCATCGGTATTTTTCGCACCGGTCGTTCAAGACGTCGCGGTTTGGTCAGTTCTGCTTCGCGTTTCTGGCGATGACCTCGACACAAAAGTCGGTCCTCTGGTGGGCGGCGCTCCATCGCCATCACCATCGGCACTCCGACACCGAGCTGGACATCCATTCGCCCGTGAACCGCAGCTTCTATTATTCGCATCTCGGGTGGATCTTCGATCAGAGGAATGACGCGACACGTCACGACGAGGTCCCGGACCTCGCCAAGTATCCGGAGCTCGCGTTCCTCGACCGTCATCAGCTGCTCCCCGCCCTCGCACTCGGCGTCGCCTGCTTCCTGATCGACGGGCTGCCGGGACTCCTGATCGGCTTTTTCCTCAGTACGGTGTTCCTGTACCACGGCACTTTTTTCATTAACTCGCTGGCCCATGTGCATGGCAACCAGCGCTATGTGACCGGCGACGACTCGCGCAACAACTGGTGGCTCGCGGTGATCACGTTGGGGGAGGGGTGGCACAACAACCACCACGCCTATCAGCGCTCGACGCGACAGGGCTTTCGCTGGTACGAGATCGACATCACGTACTACGTGCTCAAGGCGATGAGCTGGGTCGGTCTCGTCTGGGATCTCGGTGTGCCGCCCGCTGAGGTCGTCCGCAACGAGCGTCGTGTGGGGACCGCGGTCCTCGAGCGCGTCGCGCGCCAGCTGGCCGAGCGCTTCCGGGCTGGAGCCTTTGCGGCGCAGGTCGCACAGGCCCGCGCGCAGGCGCGCGAAGGGTTTGACCGGCACCCCAACCTGATCGAGCTGCGCGCGAATCTGGCCGCGGGTCAGACACGTGCCGAAGAGGCGTGGACAGAACTGCAGCTACACCTCCCGCATCTCCCGCACCTGCCATCGATGGCCGAGATCCGCGCCCGTGGAGTACAGATGTTTGCCGACGGGCCATCGACCGACGAGATCGTTGCCCGGGCGCGGCAGGTAATCGCCGAACGATTCAGCGTCGAGCTCTTCCCAGAGCTTCACCCGGCCTTCGCGTAGGCACTGCCCCGCGCGGCACGATCGTGGCAGTTGATGGGGATGGCGCAATGCCATCCCCATCTGCGTTCCACCCGCATTCCCTTGGAGTCCTTCACATCCGACTGCCGTTCATCGCGCGCCTCTTCTTGACCGGCGTCGGTGTCTCCGTCGCCGCCTGTGCGGTGCAGGCACCGCAGCGCCAGAGCGCCCCCGGGGTCCTCGACGTCGCGTCGCGACTGCACTCCTCCACGCGTCATGCGGAGTGGGCGATGAACCCTGTCGCGCCCGGAAGCGCAGACTCGGTCGCAGCCTACGTGGTCTATCCCGAGCGTCGCAGAAAGGCGCCCGTCGTCGTTCTGGTTCATGAGATCTTTGGACTCTCCAGTTGGGTTCGCGGCGGCGCGACCACCGACTCCCTCGCCATCCGCGCCCTCGCGCGCACCGCCTGGGTGTCGCGACCGGACCGGATCGTCCTCAAGGACATCGACAGCTATATGCGAGGGCGCGAGCGGGGCGAGCTGCCAGAGATCCTGCGTGACGCGCTACTGGCCGCCGGTGCGTCGACGACGGTGCTCGATCAGGTGCTCGACGAGCGCGAACGAGCCATCCAGCTGGTTCAGAACTGGACCTGATACACCAGTGAGATGTTGCGCCCCGGGTTGGCTGCGAAGCTCTTGATCCGGCTGGCGGAGTCGAAGTAGCGCACATCGCCCAGATTGTCGCCGCGCAACGTCAGTTCGTGCAGGACGTTCCCGACGACCCACTGCGCCCCGACGCTCAGGTTCAGTAGCGTGTAGGCATCCGTCGCGACATCGACGCTCCCGCCGGTCACGCGGTCCTGTGCGAACGCATGGCGCGCATCGGCCGAGGCGGAGAACCGGCCCCGCTCCCACCGCAGTCCAGCCCCTACCCGCGCCGGCGGCATGAACGGAAGCACACCACCTGACGTGAACTCGCCGCGCACGAGGTCACCCATGGCGGTCGCCACGATCGACGCGCCGAGCCGCGTCTCGATCATGCCCTCGACGCCGGTCAGCTGCGCATCGTCCTGCGTGAACCGGTTGAGTGGGACGAGATCACCGTCCACCAGCGTGTCGCCGACGATGTCGGGTGTCACGTAGTTGGCGACGCGATTCACATAGACCGAGACTTGGGCGGTCACTCGTGACGAGCGGGCCCGGACGATCGCCTCCGCTCCCGAACTCGTTTCGGCCTCGAGCGCGGCGTTGCCGACATCATAGGTGCCGGCCGCAGCATGGAACGCGTTGGAGTAGAGCTCTTCGACCGTGGGCGCGCGGAATGCGCGCGCCACTGACCCACTCACCGTGAAGACCGACGCGATCGGCACGTTAATGCCGAGCGACCCGGAGACATTACTGAAGTCGGTCGTACGTCCGGGACCGAACTTCGGGTCTCCGGTGCGCGACACGATGGAGTAGTTGTCCCAACGCGCGCCGAACTGCAGTTGCGCCTCTCCCTCGTGGTCGGCGTCGTCACGACCGTCCGCCTTCAGGTGCAGTGGCAGTTCCTGGAACACGAACGCACCGATCCCGCTCGAGTTGGCAGCCGGCGTGAGCGCCTCCTCACCGATCGCCGCGTACTGCTTGAAGAGCCCCTGAACGCCGACCGCACCCTTGAAGTGCCCAAAGGCCGTGGTCGCCTGTCCGTTGAGCGTCTGAGTGCGGAGCTGGAAGTTCGTGCCGATCGCGCCGTCGGATTCGACCTCGTCGTGCGAGTAGTCCTGCGCAGTCGTCTCGATCCGCACGTACGGGAGTGACGCACGCGGCAGCTGGATGCCACTCCGTGCACTGACCATCGTGCGGCGGCCATCGATGCGGATCCCGGCTTCGGGGTCACCAGGGGCCGAGGGGATACCGTAGTTGAAGTCGTACGCCTTGATGGCGAGACCCGCGTTCGCCCGCTCGCCGACATAGCCGTAGCCCAGCGACCCGTTGATCGTGCGCGCATCGGTGCCGCTGAGCGAGGCCGCGCCGCCGGTGCGGAGCGACCCCATGTCGCGCCAACCCGCGCGTGCGGACAGCGCGCCACGGGTGCCAAGCGCCGTCGTGATCCCCGCGCTCACGGCGCCGCCCGGGGTCACCGTCTCGCTCTGCGAGCCGATCCTCCCCTCCAGATGCGTTGGAACCGACGTGGGGATGTCGTTCGAGACGACGTTCACCACGCCACCGAGCGCGTTGTTGCCATACAGCAGCGAGGCCGGTCCGCGCACGACTTCGACGCGTTGAGCCGCGAGTGGGTCGACCGAGACCGTGTGGTCGCCCGCCGACGATGCGAGATCGCCCGATCGATCGCCATCCTGCAGGACGAGGATGCGGTCACCCGTCAGGCCGCGGATCACGGGCATAGTCGCCGCGGGGCCATTGAATCGTTGGCTCACCCCAGGCTCCTGCACGAGCGTGGACGCGATGGTCGACCCGAGCGACCGTGAGAGTGCGCGACCGGAGAGTTCCACCGCCGCCTGCGTGAGTCGATCGGTCTCGGTGCCCGTTGGCGACGCGCTGACGATCACCGAACTGAGTCGGAGCGGCGTCGGGATCATCGCGATCCGCACGCGCACGTCCTCGCCGTCGGCCAGCACGCGTACCACGCGGTGCCCCGGCGCGTAGCCGATCAGCGTCACGCTCAGGTGATACTCACCAGCCGGAAGTCCGCGCAGGACGAACTCACCCTGCGCATTGGTGGTGGTGGACCGCGCGACCTCGGCGACGATCACATGGGCGTTGGCGAGGGGGGCACCGGCAGAGTCGACCACCGTGCCGAGTACGGCGGGGGAGATGCCGAAACTCCGCGCGGCCAGTGCGGTGCTTGGTGACAAGAAGAGGAGAAGCAACGCCCACACGGGGGCGCGGCGCAACGACCTGATGATGTGCATGATCGTGATCTCGTGAGTCCATGGTCGGTGTCGCGACCGCTCCGGACGTTCCGGGCGACCCGATCACCTCGACTGAGGCGCGCGCGGGAATGCGCGGCGCCCGACCGGGCCCTTGTGGGCTCGGTGACTCAGACCGTCGGCGGACCGCGGGGGTGGGGCGATCCGCGCAGCGCGAGAGGATGGGCTCCCAGCCCGTCATCGAACGGCGTCGGCGCGGTCGCCAACGTGAGGCGCGCGGGGATGAATCCCGGCGCGACCTTGCCGCCAAAGGTCGCCGAGACGACCTGACAGAGCTGACACACCTCTAGATCGTGCTGCGGAGGGCAGGTCGTATCCTGCGCGTCCTCCCAGTGGGCCACGATCGCATCGGAGTGCTCCGTCAGCGCATCGGCGACGGGGGCTGCGGCGATCACGAAGGCGTGAACCGCGAGCCAGCTCCCGATGATCAGGCGCACGAACCGCGACCGCCCTCGGGCGGTCGCGGTCCAGCGGGCGCTCAACACGTCTTGCGGCATCGTCACAGGGTGAATGAGTAATCTCGGACGCCAGAATACGGAATGGCGCCGTCGTAGCCGACATTCCTCTACGGGACAGGAATTTCAATCGGGGTCGGACGCGTATACCGCCCGATCGCCGACCGCGCGCGCACCGACGAACGGGTCGCGGTGGGACCATGGCGCACGCCGTGTGCGGCCTGAATCGACCGTGGCGACGCGCACACCGGCCTGCTATACCGGTGCCTGCTGTTGGGAATCTCCCGTCGCCTCTCTATTTTTTTCCTCCCCGATCCACACTCCCAGCCACTCCGGCAGGTTGCCACTCATCTCGATCATATCATCGAAGTAGACAAGCCCTTTCTCTTCGAGCGCGACTACGAGGGTCCCGAGCGCCTCTTCGTCGTAGATCGGGCCGACGGCGATCACGCCACCTTCCACCCGAAATTCCTCAGAGGTAAGGTTGAGCCAGCGGTCCACTGATTCCCGCGTCAACTGCGCCTGCTCAAAGGCTCGACGGCGAATGATCAGCGTGGGGGCGTTATGGCTAAGCGAGAGTGGCATGGGAGGGGTTGGGTCGAGGACGCAGCGCAATGCAATAGATTATCCGCGTGTCACACTCTGGGCAGGACTTTGACGTCATCGTGATCGGCGGCGGACACGCCGGAACCGAGGCGGCCGTCGCGTCGGCACGGCGCGGGGCGCGGGTCGCCCTGCTCACGACCGCGCTCGAGACGATTGGCCAACTCTCCTGCAATCCCGCCATCGGCGGGATTGCCAAGGGGACGGTGGTCCGTGAGATCGACGCGCTGGGGGGAGTTATGGGCCGAGCAGCGGACCTCGCCACGATCCAGTTCCGGATGCTCAATCGGGGGAAGGGCCCCGCGGTCTGGGCGCCGCGTGCGCAGGTGGACCGCGGACTCTATCGGCGCGCCGTGCGGCGATTGGTCGAGGCGCAACCAACGCTGGTGACGCTCCAGGGAACCGTCGCCCATCTCCTGATCGGGGCTGGGGGAGTTGTCGAGGGGGTAGAGACCACCGAAGGCCAGCGCCTGAGGGCGCGCGCGGTCGTCATCGGCACCGGGACCTTCTTGCGCGGCCGCATTCACATCGGCACGACGCTCTCGATGAGCGGGGGCCGCGCCGGCGAAGCGGCCACCACCGCCCTCGCGGAGCAGTTCGCAGACTTTGGGCTCACCACGGCGCGCTTCAAGACGGGGACACCGCCCCGAATCGACGGTCGCTCCGTCGATTATTCGCTTCTTGCGCGGCAGGACAGTGAGATCGAGGATTTCGATTTCTCTTGGTCGGCCTTCTGGCCCACCCCGCGGCGACAGGGCCGTGACACCCGCCATCCAGCACAGCTCCCCTGCTGGATTACCTTCGCTGGTGCCGACGTGAAGGCGCTCGTCCAGGAACGGCTCCACGAGTCGGCGATGTACGGCGGAGCGATTGGGGCGCGCGGACCGCGCTACTGCCCGAGCATCGAGGATAAGATCGTGCGCTTTGCCGAGGCGGAGCGCCACCAGATCTTCCTCGAGCCCGAGGGCCTCGACACGGCCGAGCTCTACGTGAACGGCCTCTCCACCTCGCTTCCAGCCGAGGTGCAGCGTGAGATGCTCCGCGCGATCCCTGGTCTCGAACAGGCGGTGATGACGCGTGCAGGCTATGCGATCGAGTACGACTATGTCCCACCCACCCAGCTCCATCCCACACTGGCAACGCGCGCGCTCCCTGGACTTTTCCTCGCCGGCCAGGTCAATGGCACCACGGGATACGAGGAGGCCGGAGGGCAGGGCGTGGTGGCCGGACTCAACGCCGCCGCCCATGCCCTCGACATCGCGCCCGTCGTGCTCGGCCGGGAAAGCTCGTATCTCGGCGTCCTGGTCGACGATCTCGTGACGCGCGGTGTCGACGAACCCTATCGCCTCTTCACCTCGCGCTCCGAGTTTCGGCTCACTGTGCGGCAGGACAACGCGCTGGGCCGCCTCAACCCGACCGCCCTCGCCCTCGCGCTCCTCACCGAAGACGAACGCGCCAGCGCCGATGTCCGCCTGGCGGATGAGGGGCGGGCGACCACCCTTGCCGAGGAAACGACCATCTTTCCGGCACAGGCGGTCGACGTCCTCGCGCAGGCGGGCGAGCGCGCGCTTGCCCACGGCGTGCCAATCATTGAGATCGCGCGACGTCAAAAAGTATCACTTCGTGACTTATTCACCGCGCGCGCCGTCGGCGGCGACCTACACCGCGAGGCGGTCGTCACGGCCGATCTCGAGATCAAGTACTCCGGCTACTTCGTCCGAGAGCGCCGAGCCGCCGAACGGCTGCGGCGCATGGGTGGCGTTCTCCTTCCGGACATTCCGTACCTCTCGCTACGCACCATCAGTATCGAAGCGCGCCAGAAGCTGGCAGCCCGGCGGCCGGCGACGCTCGCACAGGCCGCGTCGATTCCAGGCGTGAGTCCAGCCGATCTGCAGAACCTCGTCCTGGAGATCGCACGGTGGCGAGACGACGGATCGCCGCGGTGACCCTGGCGTTCTCGTTGCGTCCGTTGGCCCCTAAGCGCCAACACCGAAGACGCCATCGAGCTGCCGCTGGTGATCGAATGCGCCGTGCGCCTGACGCGCAATTAAGTACTATAATGATACTAATAAGGAGTTTTTCATGCTGACCTGTCGCCGCCCCCGAGACGCCGCGCTCCTCCTGCTCCTTGCCGCTGCGCCAGTCACGGCTCAGGGCACCGCCGGTCTTCCTGCCGCGACCGCTCCACCACGCATCGTGACCATCGCGACCGAGGAGGTGGAGATTGCACCCGACCGCGCGGTACTCACCTTCACCGTCGAGACGCGCAGCCGCACGGCGGCGGCGGCGGGGACGGAGAACGCCAGGATCCAGGCCGCGGTGCTCGACACACTGCGCCGCGTGGGCATCGCCTCCGCTCAACTCCGAACGCAGGGGGTGAGCATCAGTCCGGAGTACCAGTATCCGCGCGAAGGAGGCCGCCCAACCGTCATCGGCTATCAGGCACAGAACAGCATTCAGGTCGAAGTCCGGCAAATTTCTCTCATCGGTACCGTAATCGACGCTGGACTCTCTCGAGGCGCGTCAGATGTTGGCGGACTTCGGTTTTTCGCGGCCAGCACCGAGTCGGCTACCCGCGAGGCGCTCAGAAAAGCCGTCCTGCGTGCTCGCGCCGACGCCGACGCTATCGCGGAAGCCGCAGGTGGGCGGATTGGCGCGGTGATCGAAATCATCGCGAGCCCCATCTCGGCCGCCCCAGTTTTTCGAGAACTGGCTCTCGCCCTGGCCGCCCGGGCCGAAGCGGGTGCCGACGTGACGACGCCTATCGAATCTGGCGTCCTTAAGGTGGTCGTCTCGGTTGAGGCTCGCTTTAGCTTCGTTTTGCGACAATAGGAGAGCGGGGCTCCAGTTTTTCACGTGAAACAGAGCCACTTTCCGACTTCTTGTTGTTTCACGTGAAACACTGACTCTAGTCGAAGCGTGGTTGATTCGGTATATTCGCCGGTTCATCCACGTTCCACCTCCGGAGCTCAGTGGCCCGTATCATCGCTATTGCCAATCAGAAGGGTGGCGTCGGAAAAACAACGACAACAGTCAACCTCTCCGCTTCCCTCGCCGCTGCAGAACAGCGCGTCCTGCTCGTCGACGGTGACCCGCAAGGAAATGCCTCAAGCGGCATGGGCCTCGTGCGGGACGAAATCGGCGAGACCGTCTATGATGTGCTCCTCGATCCGGAGCGCATCGAGAGCGCGATTGTTCGCGGTGTGCAGTTCAAGCACCTCGACGTGCTGCCGTCGACGCCAGATCTGGCCGGAGCTGAAGTCGAGCTTGTTACGGAAACCGACCGGGAACTCGCAATGTGCCGAGCCCTAGAGCGCGTGAGAGATCGCTACGACTACATCCTCATCGACTGCCCTCCGTCCCTCGGCCTAATCACGATCAACATGCTCGCCGCAGCAGACGCCGTGTTGATTCCACTGCAGTGCGAGTACTACGCACTCGAGGGTCTTTCGCAGCTACTCAACACGGTCCATCTGGTGCAGCAGGGCGTGAACCCAAAACTCGGGATCGAGGGTGTTCTCCTGACGATGTACGACACTCGGCTGAACCTCTCGCGCCAGGTTGCCACCGACGCTCGTGAGTATTTCGGCGCGAAAGTCTTCGCTTCCGTTGTGCCACGAAACATCCGGCTTGCCGAGGCTCCTTCGTTCGGAAAGCCGATTATCCTCTATGATGTGGCGTCGGTCGGCGCCCAGGCCTATCTGGAAGTCGCGAAGGAATTGCTCGAAATTCACGCACCAAGAAAAAGTGTGTAACTACTTTGTTCACAACAACTTACACTGCTTTACTGGGCGCGATTAGCTCCATCCGAATCCCTTTCCTTCTTCCATTAGATGCGTACACTATTTCACGCCTAGGGTGTTTATGAGCGGTGACAAGACTCGGCGATTGGGGAGAGGGTTAGAGGCGCTACTGGCCCGGGCACCGAACCGGGCGGAGCAGCAAGAGGCGGCGGCGCGCGGCGCGGCGCGTGGGACTGGAGCGGGGGTGGCGCCTGGAGAAACCGGGGGGCGGCCCGCTACGGAGCCGACCTCAGCGCTGCGAGCAATTCCCCTTGGTCAGATCCGGCCGAACCCCCTCCAACCCCGAAAGGAGTTCCGACCGGAGGAACTCGCTGACCTCGAGGCCTCGCTCCGTGTGAGCGGGCTCCTGCAGCCCGTGACGGTGCGGCCCGCGCCGCGCGGCGGCGGCTTTGAGTTGATTGCTGGGGAACGGCGGTTCCGCGCGGCGCAACGACTCGGGTGGGCCGAAATTCCCGCCATCGTCAAGGACGTCGATGATCGCCTGTTGCTCTCGCTCGCGATGGTCGAGAATCTGCAGCGCGCGGACCTCAATCCGATCGAAGAGGGCGAAGGGTACGAACAGCTGATTCGAGACTTCTCGCTCACGCAGCAGGAAGTCGCCGATATCGTCGGCAAAGACCGTTCGACGGTGGCAAACACGCTGCGCCTCCTCGCACTCCCCGCCACGGTGCGGCGGCTCGTCTGGGACGGTCAGCTCACGGTCGGTCACGCGCGCGCGCTCCTCGGTATCGGCGACGAGGCGGGCATCGCGGAGCTCGCTCGCGAAATCGTGGCGCAGGGGCTCTCTGTCCGAGAGGTGGAGCGCCGAGTCCGCGAGAGTGCGCAGAACGGCACGAAAAAGACTGGAACCGGCGGTGCAACGGCCGACGCCGGGGTCGCAGACAGGCGAAGCGCTGAAGTGCGACAGCTCGAGGATCAGCTCCGCAAACATCTTGGCACCGACGCCAAGATCGTCCAGTCGGGAAAGGAGCGCGGTGAGCTCCGAATCCCGTTCTACAGTGGCGACGACTTCGAGCGCCTGCTCGACCTCCTCTTGGGCTCCAAACGTCTCTGATGGCGCGCAAGCTCGGGCTGCCGCCACTCACCGACTCTAGCGCGCACGGACGAATACTCGATCCGTCCGCCGGGCCGCTCTACGTGCATATCCACCGCAAAAACGGGCTCGCGCATCGACGGTACGTGCTTACGATCTCCCAGGTTCGGATCTTGTCGATCGCGCTGTCGCGGCCGATGCTGGCGGTGTACCTGATCGTCCTCCTCGTCGGGGGATGGATGGCTATGCGATCTGTTCAGGTGCCGCTTCTTCAGCGGCATGTTGCCCAGCTGACGAAAGACGCCGAACGCCTCGACACATTGACAGCGAGGCTCGTTGAGCTGCAAGCTCGGTACACGCAGGTTCAGCAAATGCTGGGTGCCGCGACAGGCGCGACGACCCCTCGCTGATTACGCAGGCCCCTTAGGAGGCACGATGACGATATTCGGCAAGACTGAAAGCTCCAGCCGCACCGTGAGCCACGGAGCGGCAGAGAACACCCTTTCCATCATTTCCACTGGCACAATTGTGAGTGGGGACGTCGAATGCCTCGGGGTGCTCCGAGTTGACGGTCAACTCAACGGCAATGTCCGGAATGCACGGCAGGTTATACTGTCCCATGAGGGCGCCATCACTGGCGACATCTCGGCCGATGAGGTCGTGCTGGGCGGTGTCGTCGAGGGGGCTGTGACGGCGGCCGGGCGGCTCGAGCTGCAGAGCACGGCCGTAGTGAACGGCGATATCACGACGAAGTCCATCGTCGTGATGGAGGGTGCGCGGATCAACGGCTCACTGAGGATGAACGAACTGGCGCTCGTCGGGCGCCCAGAAATCGCCCGCGAGACACTGGACGCCAGGGTGCTCAACAAGATGTGACACTCTCGGTCCACCAACGAGCCAGTAGCCCGGTGAGTCGAATGATGTCCACACACTTTGTTTGCTATATTCATATGTTTACTTGTTCACTATAACAGAATGCCAATAAAGAAGATAGGCATGCGACGATTTGCCGATAAGCTTCGTTCGGCGTTTCTTGTCCACATGACTGCCCTAGTAGCGCTCGCCTGTGCGTCCGCCGAAAACGCGACCGATCGATCCACGGAGTTTCGCGTCGCCCTTCTGACGCCTGGCCCCGTTTCTGACCAGTCGTGGAACTCCGCGGCCTACAGTGGACTGGAGCGGATCCGCGACACTCTCGGGGCGGAGATCAGCCACATTCAGACCCGGACACCGGCGGAGTTCGAGGAGAACTTTCGACAGTACGGTGCCAAGGGATACGCCCTCGTAATCGGACATGGATTCGAGTATCAGGATGCCGCCCAGCGCGTGGCACCCGAGTACCCAAAAACGACCTACGTCACCACGGGCGGAACCGGGGTCGGCCCAAACATCGCCGCGCTCTCGTTCGCCTTCAATGAACCGTCCTACCTCGCCGGAATGGCCGCCGCCGCCGTCTCAAAGACCGGGATCCTCGGCACCATTGGCGGAACCGCGCTCCCCCCGGTGGCTGCGAGCTTCACCGCCTTCGAGGCGGGGGCACGCGCCGTGCGTCCCGACATCAAAGTCCTTGGGGCGTTCATTGGAAACTGGGACGATGCCGGCGCGGGCAAAGAGCAGGCGCTCGCGCAGATTGCTCGCCGTGCCGATGTCATCTTCCAGAACGCCGACGCAGCCGGTCTCGGCGTCTTTCAGGCCGTGCGTGAGTCCAAGGGCGTCTGGGTCATTGGGGCGAACGCCGACCAGAATGCGCTAGCTCCAAGCGTCACACTCGGGTCCGTGGTGATCGACCTTCCGCTCGCGTTCGCGCTGGTCGCACAGGAGGTCAGGTCCGGCACATTCGCCCCTCGCGTCGTGCGCTTTGACACCGCGACCGGCGTCGTACGCTGGGTCCCCAACCCGGGGATCGCCGTCATCTCCGCATCAATGTTGGCACGCCTCGACTCCACGCGCATTCTCTTCGCCGAGCACCGCTTTCTCCTCCCGCCAGGGATGATGCCGTGAGCGGGGTCACGCTTGCCGCCCTTGCCGCGTATCTCGATCCGCTGCTCGATATCGTCGGCACGCCTGACTACGCCCCGGCACTCAACGGCGTGCAGGTCTCGCATCGCGGGCTCGTCACGAAAATCGCCGCCGCGGTCGACTGCTCCCAACGCACAATCGACGCCGCAGCCGTCGGCGGTGCGAATTTTCTCCTCGTGCATCATGGCCTCTTCTGGGGCGGCTTGCAGCCGCTCACCGGGCCGCACCTGGGTCGCGTGCGCGCCCTGCTTCTGGCGGACATTGCCCTCTATTCCGCCCACCTGCCGCTCGATGCGCACCCGACGTTCGGCAACTCACGACTCCTTGCCGCTGAGCTCGGTCTCTCTGTGCACGGCGGCTATGCCCGCCACGAACAGATCGACTGCGGCGTCCGCGGCGAAGCAGATCTCGACACCGCGGTGCTCGTCGAGCGGGTGCGTGCATGGGCGACGCCCTGGGGTCATCACACCGTGGCCTCCGCGATTCCCACGGGACACCGCACACAGCGCTGGGCGATCTGCTCGGGCGCGGGTGCCCAGGTGGAAACGCTTCGCGAAGCGTACGCCACCGGTGTCGACACGCTGATCGTCGGTGAAGGCCCGCACTGGAGCGCCGTCGAGGCGCCCGAGCGCGGACTCGTGATCGTTTACGCGGGACACTACGCCACCGAGACCCTCGGCGTGCGTGCGCTCGCCACGCACCTGTCCGAACACTTCGGACTGCCGTGGGACTTCATCCACTCGCCCACCGGACTGTGACCGGGGACGAGGCGCTCGTCCTTCGTGACGTGCGCCGGTGCTTCGGACGTACCGTCGCACTCGACGGCGCCTCCTGCACGGTGCGACGCGGCACGATCCACGCCCTGCTCGGCGAAAACGGGGCCGGCAAAACGACGCTGATGCGGATTGCGTTCGGCCTGCTGCAGCCCGATGCGGGAGAACTCCGCCTGGACGGAGTCCCGACCACCCTACGCTCGAGCCGCGACGCGATCGCGCGCGGCGTGGGCATGGTACACCAGCACTTCATGCTCGTACCGGCGATGACGGTGGCCGAAAACGTCGCCCTTGGCGCGCACGGACGCTACGACCGCGACGCGACCGCGGCGCGCATCGTAGCGATTGGCCGCGATTCCGGGCTCGTACTCGATCCGGCCGCGCGCGTCGCGGACCTCCCCGTGGGCGCACAACAGCGCCTCGAAATCATCAAAGCACTCGCGCAAGACGCACGAGTGCTCCTCCTCGACGAACCGACCGCGGTGCTCTCACCGGCCGAAAGCGTCGCCCTCCTCCGGTGGTTGCGCCGCTACGCCGAGTCTGGCGGAACGGTTGTCCTCATCACACACAAGCTGCGCGACGCCTGCGCGTTCGCAGACGATGTCACGGTGCTGCGGCGTGGACGTACGGTCCTCGCGGGACGCTTCAACGACCTAACGGAGGTGTCGGTGGTCGCGGCCCTTGTCGGCGACATCGAGTCACCCCGCGAGACACCTGGGGTGGGCGCACCGGGTGGCGCGGGCGATACCGCGCCCGTCCTCCAGCTCGATGGAGTCGACTACCTCGACGCACGGGGCGTCATGCGACTCCGCGCCGCCACACTCAGTGTCTGCGCCGGCGAGGTTCTCGGTGTGATTGGCGTGGAGGGGGCCGGGCAACGCGAGTTGCTGCGGATCCTCGCCGGACGGCTCGCTCCGACGCGGGGGCGCGCGACGCGCCCCGCACGGGTGGGCTTCATTCCCGAGGACCGCGTGCATGACGCGTTGATCCCCGCACTCTCCCTCACAGAGAACTTCGCCCTCGCGCAAGCCGGGTCCGCGCATGGCTCCCTGCCGTGGACTCGGCTTCGGCGCGCGACCGAAGAGGTCGTGCGCGCATTCGATGTGCGCACGGACAGCACGGAAACGCCGGCGCGCGAGCTCTCGGGGGGTAACCAACAGAAATTTATTGTCGGTCGAGAGCGGGTCTTCGGCGGAATGGCCCTCGTGGCGGAAAACCCGACGCGCGGACTTGACCATCGCGCCACCAGACGCGTACTCGACGAGATCGCCCGCTCCCAAGAGTCGCGCGCTCAGGCGATCGTGCTGTACTCGAGTGACCTCGACGAAGTCCTCTCCGTGGCAACCCGGGTCGTGGCCTGCTTCAACGGAACGGTGCGCGAGGTACCGGCGTCGGCAGACCCCACAGACCGTTCCCCCTACACGCGCGCACTGATGGGCGCATGCTAATGGACGTACTCGCCGCGCTCTGGGACGGGGCCTTCGGATCGGCCGCCGCCTTCTGGTCGGCGACGCTGGTGCGCGCCACACCACTGATGCTCGTGGGCCTCGCCGTGGCCGTGGCTTTTCGCGCTGGGGTAGTGAACATCGGCGCCGAGGGGCAATTGGTCCTCGGTGCCATCGCGGCGACGGCGGTCGCGCAGTGGCTTGGTGCGGCACCAGGGATCATCACCATCCCGGCGATGGCGCTTGGCGGGATGGCGGCGGGCGCGGCCTGGGCGGGAATCGCAGCGTGGCTCCGACGACGGAGCGGCGTCCTCGAGGTGATCAGCACACTGCTGTTGAACTTTATCGCGCTGGCGCTGTTGAGCTGGGTAGTCCGCGGTCCACTCCAGGAACCCACGGGCATCTATCCGCAATCCTCCACGATAGCGGCCGGCGCACACTGGCCCTTCTTGCTCGAGGGACAACGACTCCACCTCGGCTTCGCCTTCGGGCTCTCGCTCGCCGCGGCGAGTTGGTACTGGCTCGCACATACCGCGAGTGGCTTTCGTGTCCGCGTGGCCGGGGCGGGGGCACGCGCGGCGGCAAGCGCCGGCGGGGTGGACGTCGCGCGCACTACGTTTGGCGTCTTCCTCATCAGCGGAGCCTGCGCCGGGCTTGCCGGAGCCTCGGAAGTAGGCGGCGTCACCTGGGCGCTCTACGAGGGAATCTCGCCGGGCTACGGGTACACCGCGATCGCGGTCGCGCTGCTCGCGCGCCTCGACCCGCGTTGGGTGGTCGTCAGCGCGATTTTTTTTGGCGCACTCGAAGCCGGAGCCGCGGCGATGCAGCGGGATGCAGGCGTTCCGGCCGTGCTCGTTCAGGTGTTCGTTGCCCTGGTGATCCTTGGTGTGCTCGCGGGAACGCAGCTGCGCGACTGGCGGCGTGAGCAGCGACTCGTCGCACGAGCGGAGGCGGCATGATGGAGCTGCTACTGGTCCCGTTCATGGAAGCCGCCGTGCGTACCGCGACACCACTGGCCTTCGCCGCGCTCGGGGAACTCGTCGCCGAGCGCTCGGGGGTGATCAACCTGGGACTCGAAGGCGCGATTATCGCCGGCTGCCTGGGCGCACTCGTCGCGGCGGGCCTCGGTGGACCACTCCTCGGATTCGTTGGTGGTCTGGCCGCCGGCGCTGGAATCACCGCGGTCTTCGCCTACTTCGTAATCAGCTTGCGGACCGACCAAATCCTTGCCGGCACCGCGGTGACCATGCTCGGCCTCGGGCTCACAGGGGCGATCTATCGTGGCCTCTACGGCAGCGGCGGCGCCGGACTCGTCCTCTCCACCATCGCCCCCATCGCGATCCCCGGTCTCTCGGCCATTCCGCTCGTCGGTCCGGCCCTCTTTCGGCAGACCGTGCCGACCTACGCCCTCTATCTGATGGTCCCGCTCATCGCCTGGTGGCTCCGCAACACGCACGCGGGCCTCGCCTTGCGCGCTACGGGCGAACACCACGAGGCGGCGGAAGCAGCGGGGATTGCACCACGTCGGGTCCGGTGGGGAGCGCTGCTCTTCGCCGGCGCCCTGGGCGGACTGTGCGGCGCAACACTCGTGCTCGCACAGGTGGGGACGTTTAGCGAGGGGATGAGTGCCGGACGGGGATTCATCGCGATTGCCATTGTGGTGCTCGGTCGCTGGTCGGCGTTCGGCACCGCCCTGGCCGCCCTCGGCTTCGGCGCGGCCTTCGCGCTACAGTACCTGTTTCAGGCGCTGGGGTGGTCGCTACCCTACCAGCTGTTCATCGCGTTGCCGTATGTCCTGACGCTCGCGCTGCTCGCGCTCCTCCGCGGTCGCGCCACCGCTCCCGCGGGACTCGGTTCCTGAGCTCACCGAGGACGAGCGGCGTGCCGGCTCGTCG
Organism: Gemmatimonas phototrophica; assembly: GCA_945869195.1. GTDB lineage: Bacteria > Gemmatimonadota > Gemmatimonadetes > Gemmatimonadales > Gemmatimonadaceae > Pseudogemmatithrix. The sequence continues at coordinate 93,562 of CAMBNV010000009.1, forward strand.
CCGAACCCACTCACTGACAGGCGATGATGCCCGCGGATGTCGCGGGTTCGGCAGGGGCGATACTGCCGATAAACATCGCGCAGGTGGACGGGATCGCCGCCGGGTGTGTCGCGGTCGCCGACCAACCATTAGCCGTCGCATCCACGATCGTCAGCTGCACGCCGCTCGACGCATGGAACGCGAGTTGTGCGGTGTCGGTCGAGTAGGTGGCCCACTCGGATAGGTACACCTCTTGCGCTGTGGCGAGGCTGTGTAAGTCCGCTTTGATACTCGCCGACAACGCGCGCGCCTTGGTCCCACCGAGCTTCGGCAGCGCAATCATGGCCAGGAGACCGATGACCACAACAACGACGAGTAGTTCGATGAGGGTGAATCCACGACGCCTGGCCATTGAACTCCGCCTTTGAAAAGGAGTGGAGTCGTCCACTCTGCGTCTACGCCGCACGGTCCTTACGCTCAGAAGAAGATGGCCGGCCGCTCGGCAGACCGCGAGAGGCGACGCCTCGCCATTCCGAGCACTCCAGACGCGCCGCAGAGGGCTATGCCTTTGCGTCGAGCCAATTTCGCCCCGTACCAATGTCGACGACAAGCGGAACGTCGAGCACACTCGCGGTCGTCATCTCCCGTTGCACAAGCGCGTGCAATACCTCCTCTTCGTGCGGCGGGAACTCGAATACCAGCTCGTCGTGCACCTGCAGTAACATCTTTGCTTGGAGGGCCGTGGTGCGTAGCGCGCGCTGGATGCCGAGCATCGCGATCTTAATCAGGTCCGCGGCAGAGCCCTGAATCGGGGAGTTTTGCGCGAGTCGTTCACCGAACGCGCGGGTGTTGAAGTTGCGGTCGCGGATCTCGGGGATATATCGCCGCCGCTTGACGATGGTTTCGACGTAGCCCCGCGTGCGCGCCTGTTCGACCGACGCGTCGAGCCAGTGCCGGACACCAGCAAAACGCACGAAGTAGGTCTCGATGAACACCTTCGCCTCTGCGTGATCGACCTTGAGTTGACGCGACAGGGCGTGCGCGCCCTGTCCATAGATCGTCGCAAAGTTGATGGTCTTCGCGCGCGCGCGCATCTCGCTCGTCACGAGCTCGAGTGGGGTGTCGAAGATCACGCTGGCGGTCTGGCGATGGATGTCTCCGCCGGCACGAAAAGCCTCGACAAAGGCCGGGTCGTGCGAGAGGTGGGCGAGCAGTCGCAGTTCGATCTGCGAGTAGTCCGCCGCCATCAAGCGCCACCCGGCCCGGGGGATGAAGCCGCGGCGAATGTCTTTTCCGAGTTCGCGGCGGATCGGAATGTTCTGGAGATTCGGATCGCTGGACGAGAGTCGGCCCGTGCTCGCCACGGTCTGGTTGAACGAGGTGTGCAGCCGACCGGTCCGAGGATTCACCAACACCGGAAGTGTGTCCAGATACGTGTTCTCGAGCTTGGCGAGTTCGCGGTACTCCATGAGCAGCCCCGGGAGTGCGTGTCCCTCATCGGCGAGCTCCTGCAGGACACTCGCGTCGGTACTCGGTCCCGTGGCGGTCTTCTTCTTAATCGGCATCCCGAGCTTCTCGAAGAGGATCGCCCGCAGCTGCGGGTTGGATGCGATGTTGAACTCCTCGCCCGCCTCGCCGTGGATCTGGCGCTCGAGCTCGCGTCGTGCGGCCTCGAAGCGCGTCTTGAGTGAGTGGAACCATGGGACGTCAATCGTCACGCCCGTCCACTCCATCTCGGCGAGCACCCCGACCAACGGAATCTCAACGTCGCGTAGGAGCGCTCCCACCTCTTGGTCGGCGAGTCGGGGTTCAAAGAGCGCACGGAGCCGCAACGCGATATCACTGTCGGCGCAGGAGTAGTCCCGCGCCGCCACGATCGGGACCTCGGGATACGGGACCTGCTGTTTACCCTTGCCGCAGAGCTCATCATAGGCCGTCATCGCCACGCCGAGAAACTCGACCGAGAGCGCGTCGAGCGCATGCGAGCGCCGACTCGGATCGAGCACGTAACTGGCGAGCATCGAATCAAAGTCGAGGCCCCGCAACTCTACCCCCGCACGCCGCAGCACGAGGACGTCATACTTGGCGTTGTGGGCGGTCTTCCGTACATCCGGATCCTCGAGGAGCGCGCGCAGCGGCGCCATGGCGTCAGAGAGAAGCGGCGGAAGATTCACTACCGCGTGAGCGCCCTCGGCGAGCAGTCGCGCCGCGATCGAACTCTCCGCCGAGAGGGCCTTCTTCGGCTTCACCGGCGCGTCCCCGAGCGCGAGGCCGCCCTGCGCTTCGCGCGGTACGTGATGACCGAACGGCAGATACCAGCTCTTCCCGAGTGCCGTGCCGATAGAAATCGCGACGAGATTGGCACGCATCGGCGTGATCATCGGAGGCGCATCGGCGTCGAGCGTCGTTTCGGTGTCGACGGCGATCATTCCCGCAACGCGCGCTTCGGCGATCATCAGGGCGACGAGCTCTGGTGTGTCCGCGACCCGATAGTCCGTGGCAACCGCCGCCGGTGTGCCAGGAATTGTGCCCAGGACCTCGCCTGATACCTCGCCCGGCATGGTGACGTGCGCCGCCGGCTTCCCTCCGTCCACCTGCACCGCGGCCGCGCGCGCGGCGGCGTGAAACTCGAGCTCAACAAAGAGGTCCCGGAGCGCGCCCCAGTCGGGCGTATTGAGCGCGAGCGCGTCGAGGTTGAGTGCCACGGGGAGTTCGTCCTGCAGTGTGACGAGTCGCTTACTCAACCGCGCGGCGTCCACCTGCTCCACCAGCGCGTTGCGTGTGCGTGTGGGCTCGATCTCCTCCACGTGCGCCAACATCTCCTCGACCGTGCCCCAGCGGTGAATAAGCGCGCGCGCGCCCTTGTCGCCGATGCCGCGTACGCCGGGCACATTATCGGCCGTGTCGCCGACGAGCGCGAGATAGTCGACGACCCGCTCGGGCGCGACGCCGAGCCGCTCGTGCGCATTTTCGAGTCCGTACCACTTCTCGACGGTGCGCCCCGGCGGGCCATGCCAGGGATTGAGCACCCAGACTTTGGGGCCGACGAGCTGCAGTAAATCCTTGTCACCCGACACGACACAGACCTCGATGTCCCGCGCCGCCCCCTGCTTGGCCAGCGTGGCAATCACATCGTCGGCCTCGAAACCATCAAGCGCGAGCGCCGGAATACGGAACGCCTTGAGAAGTTGCCAGACACGCTCAAGGCCGGTGTCGAAGTCCTCCTGCTCCTCTGCCGGCAGCGGCACGCGATTCGCCTTGTACGACGCCAGCATCTCTTCGCGCCCCGAGGAGCCCGCGTCGTTCACCCACGCGAGATGGTCGGGTTGATGTTTTTCGATAAGGCGCTTGAGGAAATCACTGACTCCTTTCGCCATCCCGGTGTTCTCGCCGCGCGCGTTGCGCAGCGGGGCACTGCCACCAAGAGCATGGAACGCGCGGAAGATCAGCGCGTAACCATCGATGAGATAGAGCCGTGGGCGACCCGGGATCGACATACGCGAAAGTTATGCGACGCCGAGTGCCCACGCCGCGAGGCCCGCGACAACCGCAACGCGCGCATTGTCATCAATCGCCACGTGCGGCCGCTCAGCCAGCGCGGCTGCGACGCCAACGCCGACCGCCGCGAGCGGCAGCGCCGCCGCGAGCCACAGTGCACCAGCCGCACTCGCGAGCGCGCAGGCCGCGGTCCCGGTCCACGTCTTTCCTGTGCGTGCCGCTTGCGAAGAGAATGCGCGGCCCGCGAGCGCGGCCGCCGCATCGCCAACCACTCCGGCCCAGAGGCCACAGAGCGCAGCGCGCGCTGGAAGCAATAGGGCGCACAGAAGCATTGCCGCGAGGATCCAGGTCGCCCCGGTGATCGCGCCTGACTCGTGTGTGCGCAACATTCCGCCGAACACCGAGGTGAAGGCGCGCCCCACGGCCGGCACGCGCCGACGGGCGACTTCCGTGATCACGGCGACGAGAAGGCTCGCGGCGAGCGCACCCTTCACCGCCCCGGGCGCGATCCAACCAAGGCCCCATGAGAGCGGGAAGATCGCCGACGCGAGGTGAACCCCCTTGCGCGACAGTTCGGCGCGCCAACTGAAGGCGCGCGGGTCGGTCACTTGAGTCGCCGCTGCAGCTCGCTTTCGAACCACCCAAGGCTCGACTGCGTGAGCCGCCACCGCCCCGTACCCGTCTCGTCGTAGAAGACGATTTGTGCGTTCATGTTGCGGTACTCCCACGTCTGCCGGCGGTTCCGTGAGAGGTCGCCCGCCGGCGGCTCGATGACCAGATCGGGCTCTCCGAGCACAACGGAAACACGGCCGCGATCAGAGAGCCAGCCCGGCCCGGCGTCCTCGCGGTAGCGGGCATTGGCGCGCACGAGTCGCGCGAAATAGAGCCCAAGGTCCTCGTGTAGTGGCGTGTGGGGCTGCGCGTCGGTCTCACGAACAAAGGCGGCCCACGCAGCGGCCCGCCCTTCCTCTGCGGCGTCGCGAAGTCGCTGGAGACGAAAGGACTTCGCGAAGTAGCGGAGGTAGTTGATCATGTCCTCGTACGTTGCGACGGGCAGGTCGCCACCAAAGCCGACGAAGACGTAGGTCGACGACGAGTCGGTGCCGCCCTCGCGAACGAAGGTCAGCTGCGCCACGCCGATCCCCAGACGCGAGACAGGCACCTCGACGACGCCGGAGCGCACACCACCGCGCACACCACCGCGCACACCGCCGCGGGGAAGCAGCGACACCGTGTCACTCCAGGTCGTGCGGCCCCCCTCGCTGCGCACAAGCAGACGCGTCGGGCGCGTCGTATCACCGTAGGCCTCGATGTAGACCGGCAGGAGGCTATCGCGTCCCACGACTACCGTGCCACTCGGATTCAACAGCAGTCGCGGTAGCGCGTCGCGCGAGGTGCGTGGTGTGACCTCCGCGATCGGCATGGGCGAGGAGAACGTCCCCTCGGTCAGGCGCGGGACGGTGACGATCGTCTGCTCGCGGGCGCTACGCTGCCCGCCGTCGTCTCGGACGACGACACTGAGTGTGTATCGTCCGGGGGGGACATCAAGGATCTCTTGGTGGATAATACTCTCGTCGGCACGCGTCGTTTCGCGGAACGCGCCGACGAGGACCTGCTCCGTTGCCTCGGACTGGGCGATCACCACGTTGTCGCGGAAGACAGTAGTGGTCGCGGTGTAGCCGGCGCGAAAACGGTTGTCCGCCTCGCGCGAGAAGCTCAGGGCGCGGTTCGCGAACGAGAGCGCGACGATGAGGTGCGTGGTGTCTGGGCTCGCGGTCGCCGCGAAGGCGGCGCGACCCAGGAGCGGAAAGGGAAGGCCGCGCGCAATCAGTCCCATCTGCCGGTAGAGCGGCGTTGCGTCGAAGTTGACCGCCTGCTGCGTTCGCGACGCCGTCGCCGCCGTCGGCCCAGGAGGGGCCGCCCCCTGTGGTGCTGGCCTTGTGCCTGGCCCTGACGTGCCGGCGCCGCGACTGCACGCCGTGGCGAGGGTGAGCGCCAGCACAAAGACGGTGGTGCGCAGCAGAGCAAACAGGAGAGTGCGCATAAGCCCGGGGAGTGGAAGCGCCCTAATCGGCGGCGCACTGCGGAATCTACCCCGCTCCACAGACATTGGTCATCATCGGGCGTTGGCCCTCCTCGAGCGTGCTTGCTCTGCGTTTCCCCGCAGAGTACCTTGGCCGGGTGACCAAAGACTCGCTCGTAGGAACAACAATCGCCGGCTTTAACCTCCTCGACCGCGTCGGAGAGGGTGGGACAGCCACGGTCTATCGCGCCGAACACGCCACGCATGGGACGGTCGCGCTCAAGGTCCTGCGCGAGAAGTTACGTGCGGACCGCACCGCCGTCGCGCGCTTCGTCCGCGAGGCAAGCTTCGGAACACGCGTGACACATCCGAGCGTGATCCGAACGATTGAGACCGGCGAGGACCGCGGGCTCCCGTTCCTTGCTGTCGAGTGGGCGCCCGGCGAGCTCCTGGAGAGCTACGCCAAACGCAACGCACCCTTCCCGCCGGACGAGGTCGCGGCCGTCGTGAGTCAGGTTGCCAGCGCGGTCTTTGCTGCCCACTCCGCCGGGATTGTCCACCGTGATCTCAAGCCTGACAACCTGATCTACGACCATAAGATGCGGGTCGTGAAGCTCCTCGACTTCGGAATCGCGATGGCGACCGACATGACGCCAGACGAACGGCTCACGCGCGCCGGGTTCTTCGTGGGCACGCTGATGTACGTGGCCCCTGAGGCACTCTCTGGGGAGGTCGTGACGCCGGCTGCCGATCAGTATTCACTCGCCACCATGGCGTACCTGTTCCTGACCGGCGCGTTGCCGTACCTCGCCAACAACCCGCGGGAGATGTTCACGCAACTGCTCTCACAGCCACCAATCCCGCTGAACCAGGCGAAGCCCGAGATCACCTTCTCCGCCGCAGTGGAGGAGGTCGTGATGAAGGGACTCGCCAAGGCGCCCAGTGCGCGCTACCCCGACGTCTGCGCCTTCGCCGACGCCCTCGCACTCGCGCTGCAGGATCCGTTTCCTGCAGGCGCGACGAAGGACACGAGTGGCCTCCTCGCGCGCATGAAAGGGTTGTTCGGCCGCTAGCTTCGCCCCCCGACCGACCCTCGCGGAGCGGGACCAGCAGGCAACCAGCAGGTGAAGGTCGACCCGACGCCGGGTGCGCTCTCCAGTGTGATGTCCCCGTCGAGGAGTCGCGCTAGGCGCCGGGTAATCGCGAGCCCAAGCCCAGTGCCGCGCCGTTCCGAGTCGCCGCGCGAGCCCGGCTGGACCTGCTCGAACTCTTCAAAAATCCGCTCCCGGTCTTTTTCTGCAATACCGGCCCCCGTGTCGCTTACCTGGAGCGCGATCCAGTCACCGCCGGCCGCCAGCAGTGGCCGCGTGGCGGCCGTCCGCGTGGCCGCCGTCACCGCACCGTCTGGCACGAAGCTCGCGCGCAGCGTGATCGTCCCTGCTCCGGTGAACTTCACTGCATTGCCGAGGAGGTTCACCAGGATCTGCCGCAGGTGTGTGGGGTCGGTGCTCACCCGCGGCAGTGTCGCCGGCACCTGGATCGAGAGCGCCAGGCGCTTCTCGATGACCAGCGGCTCGATCTCGCTTGCCACATCGATCACGAAGGCGCGGAGCGAGAGTGGCTCTCGGTGGACATCGAGTCGACCCGCCGAGAGCTTCGCGAGATCCAGTACCTGATCGACGAGCGCCTGCAAATGCTCGGCAGAAGCCTGAATCCGCTCTACTGGTCCGACCATGCGCGGCCCAAGCTCGCCGTACGAGCCGTCGCGAAGCAGGTCGACGAAGCCGACGATCGCGGCGAGCGGCGTGCGCAGTTCGTGTGAGACGTTCGCCAGGAACTCCGACTTTGCGCGATTGGCGCGCGCGAGCTCGAACGACAGATGTTCGAGCTCGGCGCTGCGCCCCTTGAGGCGCCGACGCTGCCCTCGTTCGTAGAGCAGGAAGCCTGCGAGCCCCACCATGACCGTCGCCGTGATCACCCAGATTTGCATCGCCACCTCATTGACCCACTCCCCGGCTCGGCATAATGTGACCGCCATGGACCCTCGGACTCGACTTCTCGACCTGCTCGCGCAGCGCAGTGCGCGCCGCGGCACCTTCACGCTCGCCTCTGGCCGCCAGTCGGACCTCTACATCGACTGCCGGCCCACCACGATGCACCCCGAGGGGCTTTCCCTCATCGGACCGGCGGGGTTGCGCGCCATTGGGGAGCGCGGGTGGCACCCAGACTCGGTCGGCGGCCTGACCCTTGGCGCCGACCCCGTGAGCTACGCCATCGCGTACGCAAGCCAGCTCGCGGGCCGGCCAACGCGCGCCTTCACGGTGCGGAAGGAAGCGAAAGCACACGGCACGGGCAAGCTCGTCGAAGGAGCGTTCCTCTCTGGCGACCGCGTGGTGATCGTCGAGGACGTCATCACCACCGGCGGTTCGGCGCTTCGGGCGGTCGAGATTGTGCGCGCCGTCGGCGGCACGGTCCTTGGAGTCCTTTCGGTGGTCGACCGAGAGGAGGGGGGGCGCGAGACCCTCGAGGCCGCTGGCCTGGGCGTGATTTCGCTCGTCCTGGCGTCGGAAATCGTCGCCCGAATGTAGGTAGGAGGCGCGCACCCCGGTGCGCGCGCAGTGTGTGCGCCACGCTCAATCCCTCCGGTGGTGGAATGCTGGCACGCCGCCCCGCAGTGTGGGCGGGATACGCCGCATTCCGGATCGCACCACCAGGGGCCGCAGCGCGCACAACTGAGACCGGTAGGGGCGCACCAGTTCCTCGAGGAGTCGCTCGAGCATCCGCGCCGACCCGTACTGCGTGCGAAACTCACCGGCCGTCATACCGAGCAGGGTGCGAACGTGGCGCCCAAAGCTCTGTGGGGACGAGTACTCGAGTGTGTTGGCGACAGCCGCAATGGAGTGGCCCGAGTCTTCGAAGAGCCGGGCGGCGCGGAGGAGTCTCGCGAACGCGAGATACCGTTTGGGTGCGGGCAGGCCGGCCCGAAAAAACCGGCTCATTAGGGTGCTGGGCAGCACCCCCGCGCGTAGCGCGAGCTCGCGAATCGTCCCTACGCGATCGCTCGCGGAAAAGAGCGCGGCGAAAAACACCCCGCAGTCGAGGGCGCCGCCGCCGAGTTCTCGGCGGATCGCGTCGAGCGCGACCCGGTCGACCTCACGTGGCGCCTGGCTCGCAAGGAATTGCCGCAGGCTGCTCCATCCGGAAGGAAGCCGGACGTCGATCAGCGTCGTAATACCGGCGTTCCCGAGCTGGAGGAGTGCTTCAGCGGACGGCGGCGTGTTGCCGAGGAGTGCCGCGGTTGGCACCGAGGGGAACTCCCGCACCAGTGTTGCCGTGCGGTGGTCGCCGGCGCGTGCGCAGCGCACCACCGAGAGAAGGACCGCGCTCACCCGTTGTCGCTTGAGCTCGTCGAGCACATCGGCCACCGACTCCCGATGAATGGCGCGATAGAGACCGGTGCCGGCGGCATCAACCCGGGCGCGCTCGTCAGGCTCGAGCACGGTGAGGACGGGGGAACTCAGGGAACGAGAGGTGTGTGACATCGGCGCCTTGGTCTGGGAAGAGGTGGTGGTCGCCGACAACCTCGCGCCCCCAAGTCACGGCAGCGTCACCGGTGCGAGGGCGCGGCCCCGTCGGCGTCACCCGCGGTGGCGGCGGCGCTATATTTCCGGCACACGGTTCCGCCGGACGATCGCGTCGCGGATTCACTCGCGCCGAGGAAAGTCCGGGCTCCTTGGACACGCTGCCAGGTAACGCCTGGGCACGCCGTAAGGCGTGACGGACAGTGCCACAGAGAATAGACCGCCTTCACGAAAGTGGAGGTAAGGGTGAAAAGGTGGGGTAAGAGCCCACCGCGTCCGTGGTAACATGGGCGGCACGGTAAACCCCAGCGGGAGCAAGGCCAAATAGGCGGCGAGCAGCAGTCCTCTGCGATCAGGACGCCGCGGGTTGGCTGCTAGAGCGTGCGGGCGACCGTACGCCGAGAGAAATGATCGTCCGGGGCCGCAAGGTCCTGACAGAACCCGGCTTATAGGCGGAACCGACGATTCGCAGTCTGTGTGACGGGCCGGGAGGTCGGGGGGGAGTGTCCCCCGGCCTCCCGTTCCCACTCCTCCCCCTGGAGAGCGATGCGCCACGCTCGCGCAGTTATTCGCAGTCGTGCTCGCACCCACCTTCGCGGCCTCGCCGGCGCGTGCGCCCTCGCGTGCACCCTTGTGTCGGCGGTCGCCTGTGCGCCCGCGGCGAGGGCGCCGCGCCCCGCGCCCACGGCTGCTGCGCCTCCGGCGCACGACCCCCTCGAGGCTCCGTGGACGATGGCGCGGGGGACGGGGCCGTTTGCGAATACCCTCCGCTTCACCTCCGAACTCGTCTCGCGCGTGGATAGCGTGCAGCGCCACGACTCCTCGCACGCTGTGGTGGTCGTGGCGTGGTCGCGCCCTCCTCTTGGGGGGCCAGCGCGGCTCTCCGGTCTCGTCCGCGACTTTCGCGTTGGAGAGGGCTCCGGCGACCTCCGCCCGCTGCCGGCCCTTCGGCTTCCGGTCCCCTTTGCCGCGCTTGGTGGCGACGGGGGGGAGGTTCCGCGGATAGAGGTCCCGCCGTCGGGGGCCTGTGGGCTCGCGGCGGCGGCCCTCCAGCCGCTGCGTGAACTCTTTGTCTCGCCGCCGCCGAGCGTCGAAGTGGGCACCGCGTGGAGCGACTCGTCGAACTACACGCTCTGTCGCGACTCTATCCCGCTCGCGGTCACCTCGGTCCGGCGCTACCGCGTCGTTGGTGCGGAGCGGCGCGCAACGGGGGTGGTCGTTCTCATCGACCGGAGCTCGCGCGTCACCCTGTTTGGTGAAGGAGCGCAGTTTGGGGAACGGCTCTCCCTTGCTGGGGAGGGGGCCGGCACCATGCGGCTCGCGTTGGATCCGGCAAGCAGCACCGTTGTGGCGGGGCACGGAGACACGGAGCTGAGACTGACGATGCGCGGGCGCCGTCGGTCGCAAGACCTGAGACAGCACACGCGCATCGAGATTACCTCACCCTGACCGGACACGGTGTTCTCGGTTAGTCCACCAGACGCAGTGGCATCAGCAAGCAGAGGTATTTCGTGGGGTCGCTCCACCCTTCCGGCTCGATGGTCGAGGCGCGCTCTGGCGCGCGGAACGTCATGCGCACCTCGTCGGTGGGCATCTGTCGCAGGATCTCGAGGAGATACGCGGCGTTGAAGCCGATGTCGAGCGGGTCGCCGTCGTAGCGGATTGGAAGCTCGTCCTGCGCGTCACCAAGGTCTGGCGTGCTGACGGAGAACTTGAGCATCCCGGCGTTGAACGAGAGTCGGATGCGGTGTGTCTGGTCGGAGGCGACAACACTCATGCGTTTGAGGGCGCTCGTGAAGGCCGCCTTGTCGAGGATCGCGTATTTGTCGTTGTCCTTTGGAATCACCTGGTCGTAGCCGGGATACGGCCCCTCGATCAGCCGCGTGAACACCCGGGTGAACGGCGAACGGAAGCCCAGGTGGTTCTCACCCTGCGCGACCTCCAACTCCTCTTCGGCAGCAAAAAGTCGGCGAATCTGCTCCAGCGCTTTTGGCGGGATAATCAGGTCGGATTTTTGTCCGCCTGAGACAGGAACTTCCATCTTCGCAAGGCGGTGCCCGTTCGTCGCCACCATCCGCATGAGGTCGCTGCGCAGCTCCCAAAGGACCCCGTTGAGAATCGGGCGACTTTCTTCGGTGCTTGCGGCAAAGGCGGTGTGCTGAATGAGCTTCTGCAGGTCGCCAGACGGGATCCGGACCGCCTTGTCGAACTGAACGGCGGGAAGGTTGGGGAACTCAGACTTTGGCAGACCAAGTAGCTTGAACTTCGAGCGTCCGCACTCAAGGGTGATGCGCTGATCCCCGGCGGTTGAGATCTTTACTGGTGCTGGCGGGAGCTCGCGCGCCAACTCCGCGAGCTTGCGCGCCGGGATTGTGATGGCGCCGACGGCCTCGACGTCCGCCGTGACTTCAGTGCTAACGGCAATGTCGAGGTCCGTCCCCGAAATGCGAATCCCCTTGTCTGTGGTCTCAACAAGAAGATTTGAGAGGACGGGAAGGGTGGTCTTATTGGGGACCGCCGGGGTAACCGCGGCCAACCCCTCCTGCAGCTTCTCGCGCGTGATGGTGAAGCGCATTAGGTCCTGACCGAGAGTCGGGGAGATGTGGAAGGTGTTGCGAGACCTTCTGTTTCTATATCTAAATTACTAAGACAGTAGCAGTAGTAGGAAGGTGTGGACTGTGGACGAACGCGGGAAGGCGTTGTCCTGTATTGGTATCGCGCGGCGCCCTGATGTGGGATGTCAGGGGAAGGCTCGTGGGGCCGTGTGAAAAAAAGAGCCCGCGACTCCGGCGGTGTAGTACTCATGTGTATCAGGTGGAGTGTCGGACAGTTTCTCTCATCTTCTCCACACGCCCCCGGAACTCGTCACTGGCCTTCATCATGTCGGCCACGCGCTCGAGTGAATGAATGACGGTGGAGTGGTCCCGCCCACCAAAGGCCTGCCCGATCTCAACGAGCTGAAGGGCAAGGACCTCGCGCGCAAGGAACATCGCGACCTGCCGTGGGACGGTGAGGTTCTTGGTGCGCGTCTTGGACTGCAGCCCCTCGACAGTGACGCCCCACTCTCCGGCGACCCACTGCTGGATCATCCCCATCCGATCCTTGCGCTCGGGGCGGGCGGCCGCGAGATCACCCCCCCGCAGCTTGTCGCGTAGAGCTTCGCGGGCCAACTCGACCGTGATGGCCCGGCGCTTGAGCGACGCAAAGGCGAGCAGTTTAATGATTGAGCCCTCGAGCTCCCTCACATTCGACTGCACATGGTCCGCGATGAAATGCAGGACGTCGTCGGGGATGGTGTGCTCGAGGTGGTCCAGTGCGGCCTTGCGGCGCAGAATCGCAATTCGGTGTTCGAGGTCGGGTTGCCCGAGGTCCGCAACCATCCCCCAGGCAAAGCGAGAGGCCAGGCGCGCCTCGAGCTTGGGGATCTCTGACGGCGGGCGGTCGGAGGTGAGGACGATCTGCCGGCCGGCCTCATAGAGCGCGTTAAAGGTGTGAAAGAACTCTTCTTGCGTAGAGTTCTTTCCACCGATGAAGTGGACATCGTCGACGAGGAAAAGGTCCGTTTCGCGATAGCGACGACGAAAGTCGTGCATCGCGCCCTTTCCAATCGACGTGATCACGTCGTTGGTAAACTGCTCGGTGGTGATGTAGGTGACGCGTGTCGTGGGAGCGCGTCGAAGAATCTCTTGGGCGATCGCCTGCATGAGATGCGTCTTACCGAGCCCCGTAGGCCCGTAAAAAAAGAGCGGGTTGTACGTCTTTCCCGGGGCCTGCGAGACGGCGGCCGCCGCAGCTGCGGCCAGGTCGTTCGACTTGCCAACGACGAAGGTGTCGAAGGTGTAGCGGTCACTAAGGAGACTAAGGGTTACATTTTCGCGCGGCTTTTCTGGCGCTATAATGCTTCGTTCCTGTCCCTTTGCTGGCACGAACAGGTCCATCTGTGAGCGCTGAAGACGGTCCTGATTAACGCGAAGATCAATCTTCAGCGGGTGGCCAAGCGCCACCGGCGCCAGCGACTCCAAGATGGCCGCATGCCGACGCTCGTTCCACTCGACCGAGAATTGGTCGGGGGCGTTGAGTGTCAGGGACTCGCCGGAAAACGCCGCCGGGGTCAGGGGGGCGAGCCAGGTGTCGACGATGTGGTCCGAGAGTTCGGTTCGCGCTCGAGTGAGGAGGCGCGTCCAAACTTCGGCGGCAGTAAGGGTCATTCGCGGCGAGCGGGTGTGGATATCGGGTGGGGGGCCAAGCTACCTCGCCTCTGTGGACAAGTCAACGGTCGTGTATGCGAGCCAGCTGGACGGGTGTGTCTCTTGGGTTGACCTAAGCCAAGCCCCCAACTAGGTTTACGGTTCTGTCCGCCAGTGATTTCATAGCCTTTTGGAGTGACGATGGGGAAGCCGACTTATCGCCCGCGCAACAAGCGTCGTATTCGCACGCACGGGTTTCGCGCCCGCATGGGAACCAAGTGGGGGCGTCAGGTGTTGAGCCGCCGCCGCAAGAAGGGTCGCAAGCAGCTCACGGTGAAGCTGCCGTCCAAGTACGCTGGCGCCTGAGATCTCCCTCCGCTTTCCGCCCGCTCGGCGGATGACGCGAGCGGCGGATCTCGACGCCGTGCGTCGTGAAGGGAAGCGAATCCGAACTCCGCATCTCGAGGTTCGGTACATCGCTTCCCTTTCGCGTCTCCCGCGGATTGGGATTATCGTGCCCCGCCACAAGCAGAGCGCCGTCGCACGAAACAAAGTGAAGCGGTGGCTTCGCGAGCTCAGTCGCGCCACCCTACTTCCTGCGCTCATGGGAACTCCACCGCTCGACGTGCTGCTCCGGGCAACGCCCGAGGCATATCGCGCTGACCATGCGACGCTTGTCGAAGAGGTCCGGCGCGTGAGTGAGCGCCTGGGCGTCCCGCAGTCGTGAAGCAGCTCCTGATCCTACTGGTCCGCGCATACCAGGTGGCGCTTTCACCGCTGCTCCCGGCGGCGTGTCGCTACCACCCGACGTGTTCGCAGTACGCCGTGGAGGCGCTCGAGAAACACGGAGCGTTGCGCGGTGGGTGGCTCGCGATGAAACGCATCGCGCGCTGCCGCCCCTTTCGCGCCGGGGGATTCGACCCGGTGCCCGAACCTCCCTCGGCCTCGCCTAGAGATGGATAAGCGCTTCTTCCTCGCGCTCCTGCTCACGATGGGCGTCATCGTGATCACGCCGCGCATCTTTCCCGGCGTAGTACCGCCGGCGGAACGCACCGCGCCTTTGGTGGCGGCGTTGCCGCAGACGACGGACGCCCCCGCGACCCCCCCGACCGGGACGGCGACCGCGCGCTCCCGCGCGACAGGAGTGGACGCGGCGCCAAACACCCCCCTCGCACCCGCACCCGCGGCGCGCACGGTGCGACTGACGAACGGGACCACCGACCCCAAAGGTCGTTGGTCCGCGCTTGCCACCTACGACTTCAGCACGCGCGGCGCCGCGCTCCTCGGCGCGGACCTCCCGCGCTACAAGCGGCTGGACGGTGGAACGGGCGCGGTGCGGTTAAGCGACGGCGGCTTGCCCTTGGTGCGTTATCGACTCATCGCCGGTGGCGACACAATCCGCCTCGACGCGATGGATTTCGCGGCAGCAGCAGACACCGTCGACGGCCGAGCACGCGTCACCTTCACGACGCCGGTGGGATCGGGCAGTGTGCGCATCATCTATACACTCTCGCCGACCGACTATCTCGCCGACGTTGACGTCCAGGTGACTGGGGTGAGCACGCCGGCCTTTCTCTTGACAGACCTGCCGCAGGGATTCGACACGCAGGAGAGCGACTCGACGGAAGACCGGCGACACCTCGCGTACGCAATGCGCACGCCGGTTGGTGGAGCGGAGCGCATCGACTTTCGCAAGCCAGAACCAGGGGAGCGTCTGGTGCGTTCGGGGCCGTTCACCTGGACGGTCGCGAAGAGCAAATACTTCCTCGTTGGTCTGCTTGCGCGCGACAGCGCGGCGTCGCCGCTCGCGGAGCTGCAGGTCACCGGTGCGATGCGCGTGAACAAGGTCGCGTCGCGCGCGCAGGCGACCGCGATTTCGCCGCTCGGTCCGGACGGTGTTGCGCTGGAACTCTATGCGGGCCCGCAGGAGTGGGAGCGGCTCGTTGCGCTCGGCCGCGAGTTTGAACACACCAATCCGTACGGTGGCTGGATTAGCGGTGTGGTGCAGCCGTTCGCCACGATTGTCATGCGCGTCCTGCTCTGGATGCGGCACAACTTCCGCCTCGAGTACGGCTGGATCCTGGTCATCTTTGGCGTGTCGATCCGCCTGCTGATGTGGCCGCTCAACAGTAAGATGATGCGCTCGCAGGTAACAATGCAGCGCGTCGCACCCGCTGTTCAGGCGGCACAGAACAAGCACAAGGGCGACCCGGAGAAACAACGCGAAGCGGTCATGAAGGTGTACGCCGACGCGGGGATTAGTCCGTTCGCCCCACTCGCCGGCTGTCTGCCGATGTTGCTGCCCATGCCGATCCTCTTCGCGCTCTTCTTTGTGTTTCAGAACACGATTGAGTTCCGCGGCGTGCCCTTCCTCTGGTTCCCTGATATCTCGGTCGCCGACCCCCTCTATATCGCGCCGTTCATCACCGGTGGCTCGATGTTCCTGCTGTCCTGGATCGGCATGCGCAACTCGCCGCCGAATCCGCAGACGAAGATGATGGCCTACATGATGCCGATCATGATGACGGTCTTCGGCATCAACTTCGCCGCCGGATTGAATCTCTACTGGTTCGTGCAGAACTTCGCGGCGCTCCCGCAGCAGTGGCTCATCTCGAATGAGCGTGGAAAGTCGCCAGCGCCAGTGGCGGTCATCGCGAGTGGGAGCGAGCGCAAGCGCCGCTGATCTCCGCGGCGACACGATCGCCGCGGTCGCGACGGCAGCCGGCCGCGCCGCGCTGGCCGTCGTTCGGCTGAGCGGGCCCAACGCGCACCTGATTGCGGCGCGCGTCGGCGTCCCAGCCACTCTCGCGCCCCGCCGCGCAACACGTGTGCGGCTTCATCAACCCGACCACCCCGACGCGCCGCTCGATGAGGCGGTGGTGACGACGCAGGTCGCGCCCCGCTCGTATACGGGGGA
>CAMBNV010000010.1 GCA_945869195.1 Gemmatimonas phototrophica
GGGTGGCGGCCAGGGCATGGCCCAGCGCCAGAACGAGATGCTGTTCAAGGACATCACACTGACCGAGGCCCAAAAGGCCCAGGTCGATACGATCCAGACCAAGGCACGCGATGCGCAGCGCGCCATGATGCAGGGGGCCGACATGCAGGACCCGGCGATGCGCGAGAAGATGACGGGGATGCGCAACAGCCAGAACGTCGCCATCCGCGCCCTGCTCACGGCCGATCAGCAGGCGATTTTCGACAAGAACCTCGCCGCAGTGCCCCAGGGTGGCGGGCGGCGGCCTCCACTGGAGCGCTAAACCCCGCGAGTCACCGCGCGAGTGACCGCGCGCGACACCGCGTCCGTAGTCAGCGCGCGCAGGCGCGACGGCTACGGACGCGGGTCGGTACGGAGGATCGCGCAGATCGCGTTGTCCCCCGGAACTCCGTCGCGGAACACGACCCCGCGCAGAAGCCCCTCCTGCCGCATACCGGCCTTTCGCATGACGCGGCCCGAGGCGGTGTTCTCAACGTAGTGGTAGGCCTCGAGCCGATAGAGCCCGAGCTCGTCAAAGCCGAAGGCGAGCACCGGGCGCACCGCCTCGGTCGCCGCCCCCTTCCCCCACGCGGGCGCGCCAATCCAGTACCCCACCTCGGCCTTCTGATGCGCGAGTGCAAAGTGGAGGCCGACCGCGCCGACGAGCGCGCCATCCTCCCGCTGCGAGATGGCCCAGACGGCGCGCTTCCCAGCCGCGCAATCGCGGGCCTGTCGCGCGATATACTCATCGGTGGCCCCGTCAGGATAGGGATGCGGGATGGACAACGTATTCCGAGCCACGGCCGGGTCCGAGAGATACCGGGCGACGTCGGGCGAGGTCGGGCGCGGCGGCGGCGACGAACGGCCGTAGGCGGAGCCGCTCCGTGCTGAGCCTCGGCAGGGGCAGCGCGAAGAGGCGATCGCGATCGGTCATGCCTCAGTAGCGCGAATCGCGCCCGCGGAGCGACAGACGTAGATTGCGGCCATGACCACCCCCGTGGACCTCCTCGCCATCGCCGCCCACCGTGACGATGTGGAACTCACCTGCGGGGGCGTGCTCATCAAACATGGCCGACAGGGCCATCGCACCGGGATTATCGACCTGACCCAGGGCGAGATGGGTTCGCGCGGCTCGGCCGCGCTCCGCGCCGATGAGTCCGGCCGCGCTGCCGCCGTGATGGGAGTCGCCGACCGACGCAACCTCCAACTCCCCGACGCGGGGATCGAGAACACCCCGGAGACGAGGCGCCGTCTCGCGATCCTCATCCGTGAACTGCGACCGCGCGTCGTGATCGCGCCCGCGCTCACCGGTCGGCACCCAGACCACCGAGTGGGGGCGGAGCTCATTCGCGACGCCTGCTTCCTCGCGGGACTCGCGAAGCTCGACAGCGGGACGGCGCCGCATCGACCGCACAAGGTGCTCCACGCGATCGCGTATCGCGAGGACCAGGTGAAGCCGACCTTCGTCGCCGACATCAGCGCCGAGTTCGAAACCAAGCTAGAGGCGATCCGGTGCTATGGGTCGCAGTTCGACGGCGCGACGCAGGCGGGTGAGGTCTACCCCACCGGCGAGTCGCTCTACGATGTGGTGCGGGTACAATCGGCGCACTACGGGTCATTGATCCGCTGCCGCTACGGCGAGCCATTCCTCACCACCGAAACGATGCGTGCGGACGACCTCCTCGCGCTCGAGGTATCCACGTTTTGAACGACCCTCGCGCGCTCTCGTATCCGACCTATCTCGAACTCGACCAGCTCCTCTCGCTACAGCGGCCGCAGAGCACGCCCGAGCACCCTGACGAACTGCTGTTCATTGTGGTACATCAGGCCAGCGAGCTCTGGTTCAAGGTGTTGCTCCACGAGTTTGACCAGCTCATCGCGCACCTCGAGACCGGCGAGGTGCAGGCGTCACTCACGACGATGCAGCGCATCAATACGCTGGTCGAACTCGTCTCGCACGAACTGTCGGCGCTCGACACGCTCCCGCCGCAGCGCTTCATGCAGTTCCGTGGCTATCTCGGGTCGTCAAGTGGCTCGCAGAGCGCGCAGTTTCGTGCCATCGAGGCCACGAGCGGGCTGCGTGACCCGCACTTCATGTCGGCATTGAAGGAACATGGAGAGCTCCCGCCGCGAGTGGCGCGCGCCCTCGAGAAGCCGACGCTGCAGGCGCTCTTCCTCTCGCTCATCGAGCGGCAGGGCGTGAGCCTCGAGGCGATCTACACCGAGTCGTCCCACGGTCTGTTATTGATGCTTGCCGAGTCGTTCCTCGCCTATGAACAGGGGTTCGCGCGGTGGCGCTTTCTCCATGTGCAACTGGTGGAGCGGATCATCGGCCCCGACACCGGCGGCACCGGCGGCACGCTCGGCGCAAAGTACCTCGCCAAAACCGTGAGCCAGCGCTTCTTCCCCGAGCTCTGGGCGCTACGCGCCCGACTCTACGGGAGCCGGTAGTCGGTGCACGACATTTCTGTCCGTTTCGATACCACCACGCCGGTCTGGCCGGGTGATACGCCCTGGTCGTGCACCTGGGCGTGGGAGATGCGGAACGGCGCCAGCGTCAACGTCTCCCGGATCGCATCGAGCCCGCATGTGGGGACGCATGCGGACGCCCCGCTGCACGTGCGGCAGGATGGCCTCGCCGCCGACCGGCTCCCGCTCGTGCCGTTCCTCGGGCGCGCCGTAGTGATCGACGTCTCGGAGATGACGGGCGTAATCTCGCTCGCGGCCCTGCGCCGCGCAGGCTACACCGACGGGACCGTGCGACTCCTGCTCCGTACCGGACAGACCGTCGCCAGCGGCACCTTTCCCCAGAGCTGGCCGAGTCTCGACCCGGTGGCCGTGCGCACGCTCACCAACGAGGGACTCAAACTGTACGCGGTCGACTGCCCGAGCGTCGACGATCGCGAGAGTAAGTCGCTCGCCGTGCATCATGCGATTTTCGATGGTGGCGCCTACGTGCTGGAGAATCTCGATCTACGTGGAGTCACGCCCGGGCACTTCGACCTCCTCGCCCTGCCGATGCCGGTCGGTCCACTCGACGCGGCGCCCGTGCGGGCGCTGTTGCGGCCAACCTGACCTCACGGTCGCCCAGCCCCCAGAGCGTTCAGCCCCGCCGGCGCGTAGTCGACCGGCGTTCGCTCGCTCGCCCCTCCGTCCATCTCTCAACTCCTGCCTCACCCGAGGTTGCCCTCATGTCGCTGATCCTGCTCCGCCGTTCCCTCCTGGCCTGCTCGCTCCTGGCGCTCACTTCGCCAGCACGCCTGGCCCACGCACAGTCCGCCGCCAGTGCCCGCCCCGCGCCTGCCGCTGACCAGCGCGTCTGGCCAGACGAGGGGCCCCGCACCTGGGCACCGCGCCCGACGACGACGGAGATCACCGCAAACGATCTGCGGACGCGGCTGTATCAGATTGCCGATGATTCGATGAAGGGGCGTCGGATCGGCGAGCAGGGGAACACTAAGACCACCGCATACATCGCGCGCGAACTCGGCCGGCTCGGACTCAGGCCGGCGGGGGATGACGGCACCTACTTCCAGACCCTGCCGTACGGCGCGTTGGGTTTTGATGTCGCGTCAATCCGACTAGTGGTGGCCGGCACGCCGATCGCCGTGACGAGCGCATTCCTCCCGACCGCGCCCACCGCAGGAAACGGCTTCGCGGCGTCGGCGAACTTTGCTAACGTCGGCGCCGTCTTCGCTGGACTCTGGGGCGACACGAGTGTCGTCCTTGACCCGGCGGTCTTTCGCGGCAAGATCGCGGTCTTCGTCAGCGATGCCCTGGCAGGCGGCACGCCAGCGAATCGTGCGCCGGTGAGCTTTGTCAGCTGCGCCGACGTGCCAAACAAGTTTGGAGCCGGTGCGGCAGCAGCGGTGGAAGCGGCAGCCCGTGCGAATGTGCGTCCTGGGGTGAGCGGGCCACCCGTGCGATCCGCCGCGCCCCTCGTGGATCGCCGCGCGCAGGACGCCGGCGCGGTGGCGATACTCGTGGTCGGGCTAGATGGCATGAGCGAGACGGCCCGCACCGCGGTGCTCGCCATGCGCGGCGCGATGCAGCCCCCAAGCGCACCAGGCACGGTGAACTCGGTGGCCGGAGCGACAATCTCGACGGCGGTCGCGGAGCGTCTCTTCGGACGCGCCCTCAATGCGATCACCGTGGGGAGCGCGGGTGGCGAGGTGAGTGGCCAGTGGACCTACGGGTGGAAGGCGACCGCCTTTCCTGCGCGCAATGTGGTCGCCATCCTGCCCGGCTCTGATCCCGCGCGCGCCGGGGAGTACGTGCTCGTCGGCGCACACAGCGACCATGTGGGCACCAGCGCCACGGCGATCGACCACGACTCCCTCCGTGCGGTCAATACGGTGACGCGTCGCCAGGGGGCGAACGACCCCGCCTGTCAGCCGACGATTGAACAGCAGCGCCGGATCGATGCCCTGCTCGCCCATGCGCGGAGCATCCGACCGGCACGCCCGGACTCGGTCTTCAATGGCGCCGACGACGATGGATCGGGCACGGTGGTCATGCTCGAGATCGCCGAACGTTTTGCGGCCGAGAAGCCGGCGCGCTCAATCATCTTCATCTCGCATCAGGGCGAGGAGGCTGGACTGCTTGGCTCGCGCTGGTTCGTTGACCATCCGACCGTGCCACTCGCACAAATCGTCGCCGCGCACAACATGGACATGCTGGGCAAGGGTCGAGCCGATCAGGTGAAGTTTGGTGGCCCCAACTCGGTGCAGATGCTCGGCGCACGCCGCCTCGCGCCCGAGTTCGGCGACATCATCGACTCGGTGAACGCCGGGAGCAAAGAACCGATGGCGATCGACAAGAGCTGGGACGTCGTCGCGAATCCGATGAACCGTTTCTGTCGCAGTGATCAGGTCAACTATGTGAGCAAGAACATCCCGGTGACCTACTTCTCGACCGGGTACGCGCAGGACTACCATCAGCTCACCGACGAGCCGCGGTACATCCAGTACGATCACGCGGCACGGCTGGGGCGGTTCATCCACGAAGTCATGAGTGCGATTGCGGCTGGCCCCAGTCGGCCAACGATCGTGGGCGCTGATCCAAGCTTCCCAAGCTGCGGGCGCTAAACGAGCCACCGCACGCGCTTCACCCCCCGAGCCACCTTATTTACCACGCGCGCGCGCGCGTTCTATACGCTGGAGTTCACTGAGATGCCGCAGTTCATTCGATCCGCCTCCACCGCGCTGCTCTGCGCGGCCGGCCTCCTCATCCCCGCCACGATCGCACAGGCGCAGAGTGCGGGCGCGTGGGACCCACAGGCGATCCTCAAGACCGAGCAGTATGTGCGGCCGCCCGCGGTGATCGAGCGGATCGTCCTCGCGCCGCGGACGGACATTTCATTCGACGCACCGAACGCTGACCGCAGCTGGTTCCTGCGCAGCACCGGCAAGGACCGCGCAGCAGTCGCCACCTTTGGCGTTCCTCATCGATATCTCGGTGGGCTCCAGGTTGATGAACGCGCGCACCGGGCGCGGGCGCTCACCACAAGCACGCGCACCGGCCTGCTGGTGCTGAACCCGCGCACCGGCGAGACGCGCACCCTCCAGACGCCGACCGGCGCGTCGATTAGCGCTGAGGAGTTCTCGCCGGCCGGGACCCAGGTGGCGTACATCGCCAACTTCCCCGACGGGTCGTACGCATTCGTGGCCGACATATCTACCCGCCGCTCGACGCAGGTGAGTCGCGCACCGCTGCTCGCGACGATGGTGACGGGGCTCACCTGGACTGCAGACGGTAAGCAGTTGATCGCCGTGCTCGTCCCCGAAGGCCGCGGCCCGGCCCCGACGCATGGTGCGAATGGCATCGAAGATGGGCCACAGGTCCGCCTGACCGGTGGTCGCGCGGTGCCGCAGCCGGTGCACGCGAGCCTCCTCGAGGACCCGCACGATCGGGCGCTGCTCAAGTACCACACGACCGGCCAGCTCGCCCTGCTCGACGTCACCAAGCGTACCGTGCGCCGCCTCGGCGCGCCGGCGATGATCCGCGCCGTCGACGCGTCGAACGATGCCGCGCACTTCCGCGTCACGCGCATGACCGAGCCCTTCTCGTACCTCTTGCCCGTCTCCTCGTTCGGCACCGTGCAGGAGCTCTGGGACGGGACGGGTCGGACGATCACCACTTTGCAGACGACGCCGCTGCGCGAACAGGGTCGCGGCGGTGGTCAGTCCGCCGGCGCAGGCACCGCTGATACGGCGAAGCGGAATGTGCAGTGGCACCCCGTCGGATCTGGTCTGGTGTACCTGCAGTCTGTCTTCGCGCCAGCCGCTGGCGTCGATGCACGCCCGGCGCGCGGAGCACCAGCGGCCGCCGCGACAGGCACCCCTCCGTCGCGACCGCAGGCGACGAGCGTGCGCTATATGCACTGGCTCCCGCCATACGGGCCGACCGATACCAAGCTGATCTACGAAGGCGGCGTACAGTTGAGCAACGTCGCATGGAGCGCGGATGGCACGACGATGTTCGTCACGGACAGCGGCATGGTCTCGGCCCTGCGCCTGAGCGACCTGGCCAAGAAGTATCCCCTCGGCCGAGGCGTGACGATCCCCGGCGGCGGCTTCGGCGGCGGCGCTGGTGGCGCCAATACCCCGGCTGACACGATCGGCGTCGGCGGCACGCTCAGCACCAGACGCGGCGCGAACGGCCAATCACTCGTCACGCTCACCGCGGACGGCACGGGAGTCTTCGTGAGTGGTCAGCGTTCCTATGGTGCCGCGTGGACTACGCACGCACCACGCCCTTGGGTGGACCGGATCGAAATCGCGACCGCCGCACGCACTCGCCTCTTCGACAGCCCGTCTGACTCCTACGACCACTTCGTGATCGCGCTCGACGACGATCATCGCGAAGTCATCTTCACGCGCCAGACGGCGAGTCTGATCGAAGACGCCTGGCTGCGCGACACCAAGAGCGGCGCCGTGCGCCAACTCACGAAGGCCGTTGACGTCGCCCCCGAAGTGACGCAGGCGATTCGCAAGCGCATCAGCGTCACGCGGCCGAGGGACGGGTACCGGATCTGGGTCGACGTCGTGCTGCCGCGCGACTGGAAGTCCGGCGCCGAGATGCCAGGCGTGATCTGGTTCTATCCCCGCGAATATGCGACCGAGCAGGCGTATCAGCGCTCCCGTTGGGTGACCAATGTGAACCAGTTCCCCGCCGTGCCCGCCGCGCGCCCTGCCACCGCGACCGAACTCTGGGTCGCCGGCGGCTACGTGTTCATCGAGCCCGACATCCCGATCTTCGGCGACTCCGGTCGCATGAATGACAACTACACGCGTGATCTCAAGGAAAATCTCGACGCCGTGCTCGACGCCGTGGTCGACTCAGGCTTCGTACGGCGTGACCAGATGGGGATCGGCGGCCACAGCTACGGCGCGTTCGGTACGGTGAACGCAATGACGCTCGTGCCCTACTTCAAAGCCGGCATCGCCGGCGACGGGATGTACAATCGGTCGCTCACTCCGTTCGGATTTCAGAGCGAGCGTCGCAGCTTCTTCGAGGCACAGGAGACCTATCTCGACATGTCGCCCTTTTTCAGGGCCGACCGAATCTCTGGCGCGCTACTGATGTACCACAATCTCGAGGACCAGAACTCAGGCACTGCGCCGATGAGCTCGACGCGGATGTTCGCGGCACTCCAGGGCCTCGGGAAAGAAGCCGCACTCTACCTGTATCCCTACGAAGATCACAGCGTGGCCACGTACGAGAGCGATCTCGACCAGTGGGCGCGTTGGCTGGCTTGGTTCGACCTCCACGTGAGAGCGAAACGCCCCACGTTTACTCCCTAATCCAGGATTCCACCGCATGCGCCGCTCGCCAATGCAGACACCGCAGCGGGTGGCGCGCGACACCACGGGCGTCGCCGCCGGTATCGCCATTTTCATCGCCGCTCTCCTGAGCGGTGGCGTGACGATGGCGGCGGCGCAGGTGCCGGGACTCACCGGGACCGTGATTGTTACGAACAAGAACCCATCGACGGCGACACTCATCGACCTCGCGAGTGGGGCAACCCTGGCGACCTTGCCAACCGGGAACGGTCCACATGAGATCGTGATCTCGCGGGACGGCCGCACCGCCGTCGTGACCGACTATGGCACCGCGCCCGCCCCAGGCAGTTCGCTCACGATTATCGACGTCGCCGCGCTGCGCGTCATCCGGAGTCTCTCGCTCGGAGAATATCGCCGGCCACATGGGATTGTCTTCCTTCCCGGCGACTCGGTCGTGGCAGTGACGGTCGAGGCGTCGCGCGCTGTACTCCTCGTGAATGTGCGCAGCATGCAGGTCGTGAACGCGGTACCGACTGAGAAGGTCGGATCACACATGGTGGGTGTCGCCGCCGACGGCGTCAGGGCCTGGACGGGTGACATCGGCAGCCACACGGTGACGGAGCTCGACCTGGCGACGGGTCGGGCCCTCAGGAGCATTGCCGTTCCGGCCCAGCCGGAGGCGCTCACCGTGACCCCCGATGGCCACGAGGTGTGGGTGGGCAGCAACGCGACGGGGCGCGTGAGCGTCGTCGATGCCCGCACCGGGAGCGTGACGACGGCCGCCGAGGGATTTCTGTGGCCGTATCGCGTGCTCTTCACCCCCGACGCCCGCACGGTGCTTCTGCCAGACTATCGCGGGGAGTCGCTCCGGTTCATCGAACGGGCATCACGCCAAGAGCTCGGGCGCATGGAGTTCACCGCCGGCGGCCCACAGGGGATTACCATCACGGCGGACGGGCGTACCGCGTTGCTCTCGCTCAGCGCGAAAGGCAAGATCATTGCGATCGATGTCGCGCGGCGCGTGGTGATCGGCGAGCTCCTCGTTGGGGAGACGCCGGATGGCGTCGTGTACTCGCCGGTGGTGGTGCGGCGCTAGCGCGCCGCCCGGAAGAGATCATCCGACGCCTGCAGCATCTTGCCGCGGAGTCGTGGAGAGAGTGCCTGATGCGTTTGGAGGAACTCGGCGACGATGGCCGCCGCCTCGACCGAGCGATGCCCACCTAGCGTGGCGTTGAGCCAGTTGAGCGGGAAGAAGATGTCCCCCGTCGATTGGATCTCGGCCGTCAGCGCAAGCGCTGCCTCGAGGTTGCCGATCGCGGCGCGTTCACGCAATGGATGATTCATCGCCGACATCGCGTCGAGCACCCAGCTCTCGCGGCGGCGGTTCTCCACCTGTCCAAAGGTGCGGAAGAGTGAATCGCGGACCGCCACGTTGGCGGAGAGCGCGGCCCGCATAAAGCGCTGTCGCGCCTTGCGATCGGGATTGGTCAGTCGTGACTCCTGCTCGGAGAGGATCGCCTCGGCGTCGGCCACCTGACGGATCGCAAGCCCTTCGGCGATCGCCACGAACTGTGACTCCGACACGGGAAAGCCGCGCGGCACCTCGCGCTTGCGCCAGATGCGCTCCAGGCGCGCGACGCCAGCGTCCGTCAACGTGATGCCAATGATTGTACTGAACAGCGACCCCTTGCGCCCCGGGGTCGGCGCGCGCGCGAGTGCTGCCCAGAGCGCGCGTTCCACGTCGGGCGCCACCGCGCGCCGCGACGAGTCGGAGAGATACCGCCAATGGATCCCACGGATTAATCCGGTGAGTTGGGAGGCAACGAGCTCGTCACGTTCCTCACCGAGAGCGCGCAGCGCGGATGAGAGCAGCGCGCGGGGCGGCACGGTGCCATCGAGCATCTCCTCATAGAGTCCCTGCCACGCGACCGCGCGCGTGAGTGGGCCCTCGAGCTCACCGGCGCGTGCGAGGAGCACCGCACGCGTCGCCGCCGAGAGCGGGAATCGCGCGTAGCTCTGACCGTCGACACCGGGCAGGATGAGGTCGGGCTCGCCAACGGGCAGGCCGGACTGGCCGGCCAGGGGAATCACGACAGAATCCCCGCGCAACGAGCCGCGCAGGAGTACCGTCTGGCGACCCCATCCGACGTGCACGGTGACCTGTTGCGTCCATCGCAGGTTCTCCGCGCGGTTCGTGCTCGGCGCGGAGAATCGGGCGGCCAGCGCCTTCCAGTCGTCGCGCTGCGAGAGCACGAGGTTCCCCTGCGCATATCGCGACTCGATCGTCGGGCGTCCCCGTTCCTCGACCCACACCCGACTCCAGGCGCGAACGTCCTCAGGCGTGAGATCGTCGAGTACCGCGACGAGATCGTCCCACGTCGCATTGCCGAAGCGGTGCGCGTCGAGATACTGCCGCAATCCATCGCGAAACGTCGACTCACCCACCAATGTCTCAAGCTGCTTCATCACCACCGGCGCCTTCTGGTAGATAATCGCGCCGTACAGCGAACCCGCTTCGCGCAAGTTGGCGAGCTCCTGCCTGATGGGATTCGCGCCCGGGGTACGATCGACGCCGTACGCGGAGGCATGGTGCGCCTGGAAGAACCGGAGATCATGATCGATGTCGGGGAAGGACGGCTGCACAATCTTCGCCGCCATGAAGTTGGCGAAGACCTCTTTCATCCAGACGTCATTGAACCACCGCATGGTCACGAGGTCGCCGAACCACATGTGCGCGGTCTCGTGCGCGATCAGGCTCGCACGCCCAAGCTCCTGCGCGCGCGAGGGCGACTCGTCGAGCAGGAGCGCATCGGCGCGATACCAGATCGCGCCGGGGTGCTCCATGCCACCAAACTGAAAGGCGGGCACGGCGAAGAAGTCGAATTTGCCAAACGGATATGCAATCCCCGTGTACTCCTCGAGCCACGCCATCGACGAGGCCTGCAGGTCGAAGATCGCCTTCGCATTGCGCGCGATCTTCGCCGCGTCGGTCTCTCGGTGGAACATCGTGAAATGACGACCATCGCGCTCCCCCTCGAGCCGTTGCAGCTTGCCGGCAGCGAACGAGAGCAGGTAGGTGCTGATCGGCTCCGTTTCGGCAAAGCGCAGCGTATGGCGTTCCACCGACGTGCTGTCGCGCGCGACGAGCGCGCCGTTGCTTACGGCATCCCAGGCGGCGGGCATCGCCAGCGTCACCGTCCAGCGTGCCTTGAGGTCGGGTTGTTCGAACACCGGGAAGGCTGTCGAGGCCCGATCGGGGACGAACAACGCGTAGAGGTACTCGTCATTGCGATTGAGCGCCGCGTCGGTGCTGGTGAAGTCGACCGTGATCAGGTGGGCGCCGTCGGGGACTGCACTCCCGGGGAGCACGATGTGGTCTGGTACAAGGCGCGGCGCGGCCGTGTCGCCATCGAGCTGTACCAGACCGACCTGCGCAGATGGCGCGCGAAAGTCGAGCACCAGATCCTCACCTGCCCCGCGCCAGGTGAACCGCACCTCCACCGTCCCTCGCACCGCGGAGTCACGGGAGGACGGGAGGTCGAACCGCACGGCGTAGCGCAGGTCGCTAATCACTGCCGCGCGCGACTCGGCGAGCGCGAGCGCGACTCCGGGTTCGGGCGTCGTGGCGCGGTCGGGCCCGCATCCGTGTAGGGTCACGAGCATGCCAATCACCGTCGCGACCGTCACCCACGAGTTCCGCCTGCCTTGCATCGGTCCGCCTATGAGAGGTGCTGCCGTCCCGCGCTCCGCCGCCAGCCGGCGGCCGCGTTGAGCTCGAAACTTCCCTGCGTGTGTGGCGAGCCGCAATGCTCCCCGCGCGGGACCAGACGACGCCGGGCTACGCGAAGCTAGGTGCACCCCGGCATGCGGAAGGCGCCGATCCGTGTCGAATACGCCATCGCGCCGGCGCGGAGGTAATCTCCGACGTACCAGACCGTGCAGTCGTCGAGCGGGTCGATGGCGGTCTGCGTGTAGTCCTCCCAGCGCAAGGTTGTCGTCTGCGACGCCTCACCCTGGGCGAGGACCGTCTCGCGTAGCGAGAGCAGGCCGAGCGGTGCGTCGGGGGTCCGCCCGGCGAAGCGCTGACCGGGAAACTCCGGCGCTCCGCCGTACGAATAGCCGATCCCGATATTGCCCAGGTGGTCGAGCGCTGGGCTCGCCATCCAGCGGAAGAGCGAATCAGGCGCGTACGTCCCCTGCTGGTAGAGGGTGAGGTCGCGGGCCGAGCCGACCCGCAGCTCATACCAGCGCACGCCGCCGCCGCCCGCCGACGTGTTCACCGAGTGGACGGCTACCAGCGCCTCATGCGTGCGGAATCGTCGATACACGAGTCGCGCCATAAGT
Organism: Gemmatimonas phototrophica; assembly: GCA_945869195.1. Lineage (GTDB taxonomy): Bacteria > Gemmatimonadota > Gemmatimonadetes > Gemmatimonadales > Gemmatimonadaceae > Pseudogemmatithrix. The sequence goes on from CAMBNV010000010.1 coordinate 12,147, forward strand.
TTGTCCCCTTGCGCGTCGAGTCGGCGGTCGGTGCCCGGCTGCGAGACGCAGCTCGTCAGCTGGCCGCCACAGAGGTACCGATAGGGCGCAACCTCGATTCGCTGCGGCCCGTCGAGTCGCGTCCCCCCCGGGGTCTCCCAATCGACGTAGAACTTCCATACCTGCAACTCAGAGGCGTCAATGATCCCCTTGAGCTGGGAGCCACCGGCCGCGATCACGATGTTCGGTGCGCCCGGCGGGGGAAGCCGCCTGCCATCGAGATCGGAGGTGTTGAGGAAGTTCACGTCGGGCACGAGGATGCACTGCTCCGTTGCCGGCTCGCCGGCGAGCATCCGTCGCCGATCCACCACACAGACATGCTTCTCGATCACGTCGTCGCCGGTGCTGGTCGGCGTGTAATAGCCGTCGGGCCAGACGGCCGGCCGCGGATAATCCGGGAAGAGGGGACGGTCAAACTCGTAGCGATGCCAGCTCCCGAGCGCGTCACTCGTCGCACTCACGGCGTAACACATCGCGTAGCGCCCGGAATCGCTGGGCGTGCCCGCAGGCGGCGCACTTCGCCACGGCACGCGGCGGAAGATCGGCATCACGAGCAGCCATCGATCGGCGAGCTGATCATAGCGGACCACCGCATCGCCATTATTGTGCGTTTCGCAAGCGCCACCGAAACCGCGGAAGAGCTGGTTCGTCGGGACCGGCCCGAGGAGTACGACGCCGGTCGAGTCGTACTTCGCCCCTCGCCTCGTGAAGATCGCCAGCCGTGAGTTCACCGTCTGTATGATCTGGTCGCGGCCCACGGCGATCGAGTTGTCCGATGGGTTTCTGAGTGCGGCCGTCCCCTCTGGTCCGCTGAATCCCGCGCCGAGCCCGTCAAATGAGACGACGAGTCGAGCGGCCGACGCCGTGCCCTGAACGGTCTGCTCGACGACGACCGCGCCGTGCGGCACCCCCCTTGGAGTCGGCGCGACGGGCACCGGCGGCAACTGCTGGAGTGCCGGCGGCGACGCGGCGGCTGGTGACGTGTGGATCATTGAGAGCGCCAGGGCAGCCACGAGTGTACTGGCATGGCGGAGACAGATGGTCATGATCAGGCCAACGATACGTCGATTCGCGCGAGGACACCAGAACGTCGCGCGCGGCGGCCGCACTCGCAGGCGCCCGCACGCGAGGGTAGCTTGACTGGGAACACGGTCGCGGCTCTCTCTCGAGGAACAGCATCAGTGCGGATTCTGAGTGGGTTGATCGCACTGGCGTTCCCTGCACTGCTCGCCGCACAGAGCGCCGTGACGGGCGCCCCGCGGTGTGGCGTGGATCGTTGGCCCGTGAAGATCCTCACTGACGACGACCGTGACTCGGTCTCGTTCCAGGCGGAGCCGACGTCGGTCGGCGCGCTTGTTGCCCTGCCGCTGCCGCGTGAGTCGCGGGGCCAGAGACAGCGCCTGCCACTCGAACGCCGGACCTTCCGGGTGCGCGCGATCCTCGTAGCACGCCGGTACGAGACCGATAGTGACATCCATCTGGTGCTCGCGGATCCGTCCGATCGCACCAAGGTGATGATCGCCGAAATCCCTGATTCGTCCTGCGCGCTCGGCTCTCATCATGCGAGGGAGTTCGCGGACGCCGGCCAGGCGGCGAAGCTGCTCCCCCTCGGGCTCGAGATCGAGGTCACCGGCATCGCATTCTGGGATAACGAGCACGGACAGTCCGGGAGCGCCCCGAACGGCATTGAGCTCCACCCGGTTCTCCTCCTGGTGCCCGTGCTGGCCACGCACGACATCCCGCGCATCGACGTCGGAGCCGATTCAGTGGCCGCGAAGGAGGTCCTCGTCTGGCTCAACCACTCGTCCAAGGTCTATCACTGCCCAGGCTCGAGGTACTATGGCACGACCAAGAACGGGGACTACCTGAGGGAGTCCGCCGCCATCCGCGCCGGCGGAAAACCGTCTGCTGGACAGCCCTGCCGCTGACGACGGGCCTGCCTAGGGCAGGCCAACTAGGGCGGCGGACCCCCTATATTCCGCGCCATATGTCTTCCGCCCCAATCTACCTCGACCACGCCGCCACGACCCCCGTCCGCCCAGAGGTCCTCGAGGCGATGGTCCCGTATTTCGGTCAGCGCTTCGGCAACGCCTCCTCCACGCATCGGTGGGGACGCGAAGCGCGCGCTGCGCTCGACGAGTCCCGTGAGCGCGTCGCCCGATGTCTCGGTGCGGCTCCCGACGAGATCTGTTTCACCAGCGGCGGCACCGAGGGGGACAACCTCGCCGTACTCGGCGGCTGGCGCGTGCTCAAGGCGCAGGGCAAAAAAGCGATTGTCTCATCGCCGATGGAGCACAAGGCGGTGTTGCAGGCCGTCCATCAGGCCGCGAAAGAAGGAGCCGAGGAGCGACTGCTCAAGGCGGACCAGGACGGCAGCGTCAATCTGGAAGACGCCCGCTCGAAGATCGGCGCGGGCAACCTCGCACTGACCTCGGTGATGTGGATCAACAACGAGACCGGCGTCATTCAGCCGATCGAGGAGCTCGTCCAACTCACCAAGGCTGCCGGCGGCATCTTTCACACCGACGCCGTGCAGGCCTTCGGCAAGGTCGACATCGACGCGCGCCGCACCCCATTTGACTTCGTCTCCGTCAGCGGCCACAAGGTCGGTGCGCCCAAGGGCATCGGGGCCTTTTTCATCCGCCGCGGCACGCCGCTCGAGCCACTCTTCTTTGGTGGCTCGCAGGACCGCGGCCGTCGCCCCGGCACGGAGAACGTGCCCTACGCGGTCGGACTCGCGCGCGCGATGGAACTCGCGGTCGAGGAACGCGAGTCGCATTGGACCACCCTCGAGGCCCTCCGCGACCGGCTCGAGGCGGCGTTACTCGCCCGTATCCCCGACGCGCTCGTGCATGGCCGCGGCGCAAAGCGTGCGCCGCACATCCTCAACGTCTCCGTGCCCGGCACCGATTCCGAGTCGCTGCTCATGGCACTCGACCTGCAGGGGGTCGCCGCCTCGAGCGGGTCCGCCTGTCAGAGCGGGAGCGTAATGCCCTCACATGTGCTTGCCGCGATGGGCGTGCGTGCCGACCTCGCGAGCGCCGCCGTACGCCTCAGCCTCGGCTCCCTCAGCACCCTGGCTGATATCGATCGCGTTGCCGAGCTCTTCCCCGCCCTGATCCAGAAGGCGCGGGGACTCTCCGGCCTCACCTGAGGCCAGCGATTCAATGATCGACAACTCCTGCGAGCGCGACATCCCTCTCCCCGCCACCCTACCGGCGGCGACGCGCCCGCGTGTGCTCGTCGCGATGTCGGGCGGCGTCGATTCGTCGGTGGCCGCCGCGATACTCGTGCGCGACGGCTACGACGTGGTCGGTGTCACGATGAAGCTTTTCCACGATGGCGGGGAGGTGCCCGACCGCCCCTGCTGCTCGCTGGAGAGCGTGAACGACGCGCGCCGCGTCGCCGAGCACCTCGGCATTCCGCACTACGTACTCAACCTGCAGGATCGGTTCAGCCGCGATGTCGTGGCGGATTTCGTCGCCGAGTATGCGGCGGGTCGCACCCCCATTCCCTGCGTGCGGTGTAACACCTTCACCAAGTTCCGCGACCTCCTTGAAAAGGCGGACGCGATCGACGCCCCGTTCATCGCGACCGGGCACTACGCGCGCGTCGCCGACGGCCGGCTGCGCCGCGGTGAAGACGACGCGAAGGATCAGACCTACTTCCTCTGGGGGATCGACCGGGCGGTCCTCGCCCGGATGCTCCTCCCCGTGGGCAACATGACGAAGACCGAGACCCGGGCGCTGGCTCGCGAACTCGGGCTCATCACCGCCGAGAAGGCGGAGAGTCAGGAGATCTGCTTCGTGCCCGACGGCGACTACGTGAAGGTGCTCGAGCGCGAACTCCCGGCCGATGCGCCCGCGCTCGCTCCCGGACCGATCGTCACGCTCGACGGCACCCTGATCGGCACGCACGACGGATTTGCGCGCTACACCGTGGGGCAGCGCCGTGGCCTTCCCGGCGGATCGCACGGCCCGCTATTCGTGATCGCGTTGCGGCCCGAGGATCGGGCCGTCGTGGTCGGGCCGCGCGAGGCACTGCTCGGACGCGGGATCGTGGCGCGCGAGATGAACTGGCTCGTGCCCGTGCCGCCGGCACTCGGCACGTCACTGCTGGTCCGCATCCGACATCGCGCGGTGCCGGTGGCCGGCACGCTCGTGCGTCGCGATGCCAGCGAGGTAGAGGTCGTGCTCGAGACCGCGGTCCACGCGATCTCCCCCGGCCAGTCGGTCGTGTTCTACGACGGCGACCTCGTCCTCGGCGGCGGCGTTATCGCGAGCGGCCGCCGCGCGCTCCCGCTGCACTCGAGCGCGCCCCAACTCGCCGCCAGCCTCGAATCGTCCACCGGCTGACCTCGACGAGCGCCCCAGGCGACTGAAAAGTGGGGGGGGGGGCGAGAATCTCCCCCATCGCTGAGCGAACCGCCGCCCGAAAACGTAAATTGGAAGGCCAGTAGGCCCGGACCGTGCCCCTTCATTCTACCCGATTCACACCTGATGACCGCTCACGCCGCTCCCGCGCCCAGCGCGCGCCGCACCGGAATCTCCCCGACGGTCCAGATCCTCATCGCGATGGTCATCGGCATCGCAGTCGGCCTCGCCTTTCCGGCCGACTCGTATCCCAACGTAATCGTGGGGCTGAAAACCGCCTCAGGGATCTTCCTGCGGTTGATCAAGACGCTCATCGTGCCCCTGCTCTTCAGCACGCTCGTCGTCGGCATCGCCGGCCAGGGCAACGACATGAAGAAGGTCGGTCGACTCGCGTTCCGCTCCATCATCTACTTCGAGATTGTGACCACGCTGGCGCTGGTGATCGGCCTGATCGCGGTGAACCTGATGCAGCCGGGCGTGGGGATCTCGCTCGCCGACGCCTCGGCCACCGCCGGCACCGAGTACGCCCAGACCAAGATCACGTTCACCAGCGTAATCGGGCACATGTTCCCGGAGAGCTTCTTCGACGCCGCGGCAAAGAACGAAGTGCTCCAGATCGTCGTCTTCGCGATCCTCTTCGGGGTGGGGCTGTCGCGTGTCGACGGCCGACCCAAGCAGGTGATGCTCGACTTCTGCGACAGCCTGACGCAGGTCATGTTCAAGTTCACCGAACTCGTGATGGCGTTCGCGCCGATCGGTGTCGGTGCGGCAATCGCAGTGACAGTCAGCGTGAGTGGCTGGGAGGTGCTCTCGCGCCTCGGGATGCTCGTCGTGACGCTCTACGCCGCGCTCGTGGTCTTTCTGCTCGTCGTTCTGCTGCCAGTCGCGCTCATCGCGCGGGTCCCGATCGCCCGCTTCTGGGGCTTCGTGAAGCAACCGTTTCTGCTCGCCTTCTCCACCGCGAGCTCCGAAGCCGCCCTCCCGCTCGCGATGGAGAACCTCGAGAAGTTCGGGATCCCCAAGCGGATCATCGCCTTCGTCCTCCCCACCGGCTACTCGTTCAACCTCGACGGCTCCACGCTCTACCTCGCCGTCGCGTCGATCTTCGCCGCGCAGGCGGCCGGCATCGACATGCCGCTCAGCCAGCAGCTGGTGATGATGCTCACACTGATGCTCACATCGAAGGGTGTGGCGGCGGTGCCGCGCGCCTCGCTCGTGATCCTCTCCGGGGCGCTTGCCATGTTTGGCCTGCCGCTCGAGGCGATTGCGTTGATTCTCGGCGTCGACGCCATCATGGACATGGCGCGCACATCGGTGAATCTCCTCGGTAACTGCCTCGCCACCGCCGTGATGGCGCGGTGGGAAGGCGAGTTCCCCGATACGCCACCCGTTGCATCGGCCAGTTAATCACGTCCTCTCTGCTCTCCCACCTGCTACCGGGTTAAACAGATGACCACCAGTGCCATTCCATCCGAGCGGGGACTCGTCCGTGCCGTCGGAACCGTCGGTCTCGCGGCGGGCATCGCCAATATCATGATTGGCGGCGGTATCTACCGGCTCCCCGCCGCCGTCGCCGAGACCCTCGGCGCCTCGGCGCCGATTGCCTACATCGTCTGCGCGGTGGTGATGGGGTTGATCGGGCTCTGCATCGCCGAAGCCGGCAGCCGCGTCTCGCTCACCGGCGGCCCCTACGCCTACGTCGAGGTCGCGTTCGGTCCCTTTGCCGGCTACATGACGGGCGTGATGACTTGGATGGTGGGGATCACCGCCTTCGCCGCCGTCGCGACGGTGTTCATCGAGAGTCTCGGCGCGATGGTGCCGTTCTTTGCGGCGCCGCAGGGCCGGGCGCTTGGTCTCATCGCCGCATTCGGCTTTCTGGCGACGGTGAACATCGGCGGCGTGAAACATGGAAACCGCCTGAATACGATGATGATCATCGTGAAGACACTGCCGCTGCTCGTGCTGGTCGGCATCGGTCTCTTCGCCATCGACCCGGTCTTTCTGCAGCCGACTGAGACGCCCGCCATCTCCACCATCGCGCGTACGTCGATTGTGCTGCTGTTCGCGTTCACCGGGGTGGAGTCGGCCCTCATCGTCGGCGGTGAGTTGAAGGACCCAGCCCGCACCGTGCCCCGCGGCATCTTCCTCGGTATGGCTGGCGTCACCATCCTCTACATGAGCATTCAGCTCGTCGCGCAGGGCGTCCTCGGTCCTGATCTTGCTGGCGCCAAGACGCCCCTCGCCGACGCAGCGGCGATTGCCATCGGTCCCTGGGGCCGTCAGCTGCTCCTCGTGGGCGTGATTATTTCCACGTTCGGTTATCTGAGTGGTATGGCGCTGGCCTCTCCGCGATCGCTCTACGCCTTCGCCCGCGACGGCTTCCTTCCGAAGGGCCTCGCGGCGGTACACTCGCGCTTCCATACCCCGTGGATCGCCGTGCTCGTGCAGCTCGGTGTCACCTGCCTCGTTGCGATCACCAGCAGCTTCGGCGCGCTGGCGGTCATCTCGAACGTCGCGGCGCTACTCTGCTATCTCGGCTGCGCGGGCGCGGCCTGGCAACTGCGCAAGACCGGGGTGCAGATGGCCGGTACGACGCCGTTCCAGATGGCAGGCGGTCCGACCATCCCCATCCTCTCCTGCCTCGCAATCCTCGGCCTCCTCACGTCGATCACCGGCTCCGAGTGGCTGGTCCTCGTCGAGGTGATCACGGTGGCGACGGTCATCTTCTTCATGACCAGCGCGCACCGCGCGACGCTCAGAACAGCAGGCTGATTGAGTAGAGCACGAGTCCGGCGAGGCCGCCCACCAGCGTGCCGTTGAGTCGGATGTACTGAAGGTCGCGGCCGACGGCGAGCTCAATCCGATCGGCCGCGAGGTCGGGGTCCCACCCGGCCACCGTCTGCTCGATCAGCGCGCCGACCTCGTCCCCATGCTCCTCGACGAGGTCGGCCACCGTCTCCGTGAGGCGCGTCTCCAGCTGGAGGCGCGCCTCACGGTCGTTCAGGAGATGCGTCCCAAGCAGCTCGAGCACGGGGGCGATGGTCGGCGCTGTGCCGTCGCCGTCTGCGTCAGGGGCGCCCTCGGGCCGCTCGGCGGCCCGACGAAACCGGTCGAGTGCTTCACGCAGGGCGACCTCGAGCCGCGCGCGCGCCGGGTGCTCGGCGTCGGTCCTCACCTCCACCAGGAACCGCTCGAGCGCCGCCATCACGCGCTTGTGGATCGCCTCCTGCACCAGCGCTGGCGTCCAGCGCGGCATCGCCGTCCTGATCTGCTCCCGCAGAGTCGCCGCAATCGCCTCCTCACTGCTCTCGACCGCGCGCGCGACGAGCTTCACTCCCTCGTCCACCAGGCCACCCGACCAGCGCTCCGCGGGCAGCGCGTCCACGGTGCGCACCACGCCCTGCGTGAGTTGTTCAGCAATCTTGCGGCTGTTCACCGGGTCGGCGAGCCACTGGCCGATCCGCGCGGCGATTCCGAGCGACTTGAGTCGGTGAGCGATCAGATCGCGCGTGAGAAAGTGTGTCTGCACAAAGGTGCCGAGCACGCGCGCGATGCGATCCTTCTGCCGCTTCACGATCGCGGTGTGCGGGATCGGCAATCCGAGCGGGTGCCGGAAGAGCGCCGTGACAGCGAACCAATCGGCGAGGCCACCAACGAGTGACGCCTCGGCGGTCGCGCGAATGAACCCCATCCACCACCAGCGCGACTCGAGTGCACGCGCGACAATGAAGACCACTCCGGCCACGACGAGAAGTCCGGTCGCGCGGCGACGGACGCGAGCGATATCGGCGCGGCGCGCGTCATCGGTCGGACGCGGACCGAGCGTCCCCGGTGCGTGCGCGGTGGTTGCCGGTCCCGCAGGCAGCGTCACAACGCCGCCGTCAGTACTCGAGCGCGCCGGCGGCGGCAAACTGCTTCATCAGCCGCTCCTGCTCCGCCGTGAGCGTCTCCGGCACGATGACGAATATCTGGACGAGCAGATCCCCAGTCTTGCCGCCATGTGTGATACCCTGCCCACGCACACGAAAGCGCTTCCCGCTCGGCGTGCCTCGAGGAAGCGACAGGGTAACTCTGCGGTCGTCAATCGTGAGGACCGAAATCTTCGAGCCCAGCGTCGCCTGCGCGATGTTCACCGGTGCCTGTACGATCAGATCGAGCCCTTCGCGCTCGTACGCCGCGTCTGGCTTCACCTGGAAGGTGATGAGGATGTCCCCCGTGGCGCCGCCCCGCACACCGCGGCCGCCCTGACCCTTCAGGCGGATTTTTGATCCGCTCTCGGTCCCCTGCGGCACCGTGATCAATACCTTCTTATGCGAGCGCGATGCACCGGCTCCGTTGCACGACGCGCACTTCTCGCTCGGAACCGATCCCTTGCCAAGGCACTGTGGGCATGGGCGCGTCACGGCAAAACCGCCCTGCCCGAAGGAGATCGTACCGCGACCATCGCACTCGGCGCACGACTGGATCCGCGCTCCCGTCGCGGCACCGTTTCCGCCACAGGTACCGCACGCTTCATTCACCTCAAGTTCAATCGGTACCTTGCCGCCGATCGCGGCGATCTTGAACGGCACCTCGAGCGTCGTTTCGACGCTCTGCCCTTTCTCCGGACCGCCCGGCCTCGCGCGGCTCCCGCCGAACATCGAACTGAAGATGTCGCCAAGACCTCCGAAGCCGCCCGCGTCGAAGTCATCGGCGCGTGCACCCCGCGGGCTCCCGCCCATGTGCGAGGCCGCGCCCGAGCGCGAGCTGCCGCGCGGACGCGGCGCGGACGGGTCGAAGGCGCCGAGACGACGCATCTCGTCGTACTGCTTCCGTTTCGCGGCATCGCCGAGGACGGTGTACGCCTCCGAGATCTCCTTAAAGCGCTCCGCAGCCTTCGCCTCTCCCCGATTGGTGTCGGGGTGATACTGCTTCGCGAGACGGCGGTACTGCTTCTTGATCTCTTCGGCGGTGGCAGACGCGTTGACGCCGATGACTGCGTAGAAATCCTTCTGAGCCATGGAGGTCAGCGAGGCGCGCTCACCCGTTCCACTGCGTCACGACGACGCGGGCGGGACGGAGGAGCGTGCCGTTGTGAACGTAGCCCACCTGGTAGACCATCGCGACGAGGTGATCCTCCTCGGCTGTGGCCGCGGGCGTGGTCGTGATCGCCTCGTGCAACGCGGGATCAAATGGCTGCCCCATGGGATCGATTACCTCGAGCCCATGACTCGCGAGCGATTTGAGCAACTTCTTCTCCACCATCGCGACGCCCTCGACAAGCGTGGTGGAATCGGTGCTCGTCGGATCGACGTGCGCGAAGCGTGCGACGTCATCGATCGTCTCGAGTAGTCCGCGCAGCAAGTGCTGCATTCCCCGCAGTTCGGCCTCCTGGCGCTCGCGCACGGTGCGGCGGCGAAAGTTCTCAAACTCAGCGTAGAGTCGCAGATACTTGTCCTTCTGCTCCGTCACCTCACGCTCGAGCGCGCCGGTCACGAGTGCGATCCCCTCGCTGGCCGACGCGTGCTCGTCCGCCGCATCCGACGAGTCTGCCGACGAGGCATCGAAGCGGGCCTGGGCCTCGGCCGCGGTGGCCGGGTCGATTGCCTCATGGTCAGACGCGGAGCCCTTGGTGGGGTCCTGAGTCACTTTTTGTTCGCTCATGGAGGGAAAGTTCGCCGTCTGCGTGCTTGCGGTGCAACCGCTCTGCCAACCGACTGGACCGGGACGGCCGACCCGCGGCGGGCCTAGCTCCGCTACGGCGCCCAGGTACCGGGCGTTTCGGGCGTGCCGGCAGCGGCTAGTCGCCGAGCGCTTTCCGAACCAGACTCAACGCCGCTTGCGTCGCGCGTTGCCGGATCTCGTGTCGGTCGCCGACCCCCGATGTCCGGAGCGAGCACACCTCGCCGCGCACATCGACGCCAACGCAAAACGTTCCCACGGGCTTCTCCGTCGTACCGCCGCCAGGTCCCGCCACCCCGGTGATGCTAACGCCCACATCCACGCCCATGCGCGTACGCACGCCGCTCGCCATCGCGCGCGCGGTCGCCTCGCTCACCGCGCCATGTGCGGCGATCGTCGACTCGGGCACGCCCAAGTCGCGGACTTTGACTGCATCGTCGTACGCGATCACGCCGCCGTGCACCACATCGCTGGAGCCGGGCACCGCCGTGAGCCGCATGCCGAGCATCCCGCCGGTGCAGCTCTCCGCGACCGCGATGTGCATCGACCGCGCACGCAACGCCTCGAGCACGAGGACGCTCAGGTCAGCCTCGTCCACGCCGTAGACCCAGCGTGCGACCCTGTCGCGCACGGCTGCCGCGGCAGCCGCGAGCAGCGCCGATGCGACCTCTGGGGGGACGTCGCGCACGGTGAGCCGCAGGTCGACACCCGCCCAGCCTGGGAGATACGCGAGCGACACGCCGTCCAGAGCCTTGGCGAGCGGGCCGAGCGCATCTGCCACGGCCGACTCGGCGATACCCGTGGTGCGCAATGTGAGCGAACGCACCACGGTGCCGGTCGCACCCCGCGCACGGATGCGCGGCAGCAGTGTGTCGCCGGTCATCCCCCGAAACTCACGCGGCACCCCTGGCAGCATCGCGACCCACCGCCCGCCCGCATCCTCAAGCCAGATGCCCGGCGCGGAGCCATGCGCGTTCATGAGGATGGTCGCGCCTTCAGGGATCATCGCCTGCGCGCGATTCGCCGCCGGGAGTTCGCCTGGCCAGCCGCGGGCTTTCCAGCGCGCGTGCATCGCCGCGACGATCGACTCGTCGAGGCACATGCCACGCCCAAAGAGCGCCGCGATGGACGGTTTGGTGAGGTCATCGGCCGTGGGGCCTAGTCCGCCGCTCGTGATCACGGCGCCGGTGCGATCGAGGGCCTCGCGCACCGCGGCCGCTATGTCGTCGGCGCTGTCCCCGATCGTCGCGCGGCGCACCACACGAATGCCAAGCGCCGCTGCCTCGCGAGCGAAGAAGGCGGCATTCGTATCGATGGTGTAGCCGAGCAGCAGCTCGTCGCCGATGGAGACGAGTTCGACGTTCACGCGCCTCAGGCCTGCTTGGGAGTCGTGAAGACGCTCTGATACTTTCGCAGGTATTCCCCCAGCGAGATGAGCGTGAGCAGGAAGGCAACGGCGAGCGTGATCGCACCGATACCACCAAGCAGTCGGGCCCAGAACATCGCGATCGGACCCTGCCACTCCTGCTCCAGGTACAGGAGCCGGAGCGTAAACCAGCAATAGGACGCACCCACCCAGGTGTACTGGAAGCCCGCCTTCCACTTGCCGAGACGTTGCGCGGCGATGACGACGCCGCGCGCCTGGGCGAAGCTACGGAACCAGGTCATGAACGCCTCGCGCCCGACGATCAGGACGAGCACCCACCACGGGAACCAGACGGCCTCGATCCCCCAGGTGATGAATGGGTACGCGGAGCGCTCTTGGATCATGGGCAGCCACTGGAGCAGTGCGTCCTGCGGATGCGCCTGCAGCAGAAACATCGGCACAAAGGTCCCGAGGAGCAGGAGCTTGTCGGCGAGCGGATCGAGAATCTTTCCGAGGTCGGTAATCAGGCCGCGGTCGCGTGCGATTTTTCCATCCCAATGATCGGAGATCGCCGTCACGAGATAGAGCACGAACGCGAAGAGTCTTACTGGTAGCGACGGGACGAACGGCAATATCGCTAGGAGCGGTGAGGCCACAATGCGCGCGGCCGAGATCGTGTTCGGAACGTTCACGCGAGCGTCCGCGGCCGAGCAGCATGCGCGCTCACGCCAGCGACTTGAGCACGAGTTTGCTCACCGCTTGAAGTGTTTCGAACACCCCCTCGCCGGTGACGGCGACGGCTTCAAAGTACGTCGCGTGCTCGACCCACTCGCCCGTCTCCAGTGGCGCGACGAGGTTCTCGCCCGGATGAAACGGGTCGGGCGTGATCTTCATGCGGGCGGCATCGGTGACCTTCCAGCCGGGATTCAGCGACTGCTGTAACTCCACGAGCGGCGCGGCGGTGGGAAGATCGCGTTTGTTGTACTGGATGACGAACGGCATCTTCGTGAGGTCGCCACCGTACTCTGCCATGTTGTCGCGCAGGTTCTGCAATGCTTCGAGGTTCGCGTCCATGCGCTCCACCTGAGAGTCGGCGACGAACACGATCCCGTCGACCCCCTTGAGGATCATCTTGCGCGACGCGTTGTAGTACACCTGCCCGGGGACCGTGTAGAGATGAAATCGCGTCTTGAAGCCGCGGATCTCCCCTAGGTCAAGCGGGAGGAAGTCGAAGAAAACGGTGCGCTCCGCTTCCGTCGCGAGGGAGATGAGCTTGCCCCGCGTATCCGGCTTCACCTTGCCATGGATATGCTCGACGTTCGTTGTCTTGCCGCCGAGACCGGGACCGTAATACACGACCTTACAGTTGATCTCGTGCGAGGCATAGTTGATCATGGACATGCGCGTTTTTCCTTAGCCGAATAGCTGGCCGATCTCGTCATCAGGATCAGCAAGGAGGCCGGGCTGCGCTGCCGACTTGCCGCGCGTGAATACGTCATGAATGCGCTTGGTGACGAGGATGACCGATGTGCCGAACCTGCCGCCATGCTTCTGAAATGAGCCGCCGAGAACTACGACCAACAAAAGTACCCACTCACATCGCCCGCCGCGCTGAGAGCGCCTGGACAATCGTCACGCCATCGGCGTACTCGAGATCCCCACCCACCGGCAGACCCCGCGCGAGACGACTCACCGTCACCCCGGTGGGGCGTAACTGTTCCTGAAGATACAGCGCCGTCGCCTCACCTTCGAGCTTGGGATTGGTCGCGACAATCACCTCCCGGATCGCCCCGGACGTGACGCGCGCCACCAGCTGGTCCACCGTGAGGTCGCTGGGCCCCACCCCATCCAACGGCGCGAGCCGGCCCCCGAGGACATGGTACAGGCCGCGAAACTCCCCGGTGCGCTCGATCGAGGGAATGTCAGAGGCCTCCTCCACCACGCAGACCATACTCCGATCCCGCCGCGGATCGGTGCAGAGGGTGCACCGGTCCGACTCGGTCAGGTTGAAGCACTCGGTACACGGCCGGACCTTGTCGGCCAGTGTCACCAGCGCCAGCGCCAGCCGATGGCTCTGCTCGGCGGGCTGTCGGAGGAGGTGATACGTCAGCCGGAGCGCCGACTTCCGACCGATGGTCGGGAGCCGAGCGAGCTCCGTCACGAGATCGTCAATTGCCGACATTTAGAACGGCAGGTTGAACGGAAGTCCAGCAAGGCCCAGCCCACCGGCCATTTTCTTCATCTCGACCTCACCCGCTTCCTTGGCCTTCTTCTGGACTTCTTGGATCGCCACCGTAATGAGGTCCTCGAGCAGCTCGATGTCCGCCGGATTCACAACGGACGAGTCGATTGACACGCAGCGGACGGTGCCCTTTCCGTCGGCCTCGACCTTGACGAGCCCACCGCCGGCCGAGCCCGTCACGGTCAGGCGGCCCAGTTCATCCTGGACTTCCTGCAGTTTCCCAGTCATCTGCTGAGCCTGCTGCATCATCTTCATGAAATCGGTCATCGCATCACAGGGGCGTAGTGTCGCAGGACGAGCAGGTGAGGCGTTCAAATCAGGCTGGACAAGCTGAGTCACGACTAGTCGAGCAACTCCAGGTCGAGTGCGTCGACCGCCGCGTCGAGCAGGGGCGACTGCTTCCGCAGGGTGGCCATGCGATCAGCCTTGACGGCCGTTTCGTTGAGCCGACGCGGGGCACGATCGCCCTCGGGGATGACGGTCCGCACAATCACCTTGTGCACACCGTCGAACCGCCGGCGCAGGGCGCCAATGATCAGAGCCTCGCCTCCGGCGATGATCTCCGCGTGCGACTCCGACTCGACGGTGAGAGTCACGCTCCCGGCGGCGGTGACGGCCGTAGGTGTCGCATGTGCCAGCGTGCTCGACAATAAGAGCGCGCGATGGTCTGCGTTGACGCTGTCGATGATCGCGTCCCAGTGCTCGGCCACCCGATTGATGTCCAGTGGCACGAGCGCCTGCTTCGCCGCGGGCCGATCGGCGACTGCTGGTACCGCGGGTGCGTCCCCGACACTCGAGGGCGGTGCCATCCGGCGCGACGGTGGCGTCGGAGAAGACGCGACGGGCGACGCCGAAATACTCACCCGAGCAGGAGCCGGGGGAGCCGGCGATGCAAAGAGCGCTCGAGCGCTTGCCCGCATCGGTGCCCCTGCAGTCGCTCCACTGCTCGAGCGCCCTGCGCTGGACGACGAGCCAGCAGCACCCGCACCGCGCGTGTCGTCGGGCAGGCCCCGCAGCACCGACTCGAGATCGACCGTGCGGTCCAACAACGCAAAGCGCACGAGCAGCATTTCGAACAGCATCTGCTGTTGCGCGCTTCGCCGGAGATGTGGTTCGACCTCTGATACGAGATTGAGCATTCGCAGCAGATCGCCCGCCGAGAAGACCTTCGTCCGCCTGGGAAGCTCGTCCTTTAATCGGTCTGAGAGGTCCGGCATCGTGCCGCCAAGGACGATCGCGAGCTGCGCCCGGAGCAAACTCGCGAAATCGCCGAGAAGGATTGCAAAGTCGACGCCCATATCCGCGAGACGTCCAACCGCGGCGAAGACGTCCCCGGCACGCCGCTCAGCGATGATGTCGAGTAGTGCGAGGTGCTCATCCTCGTGTACGAGTCCGAGCGCCTCACGGACGCGCTCGGCCGTAATCATGCCGCCACCGAGGGAAAGGACCTGGTCGGTCAGCGACAGCGCATCGCGCATCGACCCATCGGCGGCGCGCGCGAGCATCCCGAGTGCGTCGGGCTGGGCCTCGATTCCCTCAGTCGCGAGTACGGCGATCAGGCGCGTCCGCACGTCGGCGGGCCCGATGCGCTTGAGGTCAAAGCGCTGAAGGCGCGACAGCACCGGCGCGGCGGCCTGCTGGATTTTATTGGGCTCGGTTGTCGCGAAGACGAAGATCACGCGGGGGGGCGGCTCTTCGAGGATCTTCAGGAGCGTGTTCCACGCCTCACGCGTGAGCATATGTGCTTCGTCGACGATGTAGATCTTGTAGGTATCGTTGCCCGAGGGGGCGTACATGGCGCGCTCGCGGAGTTCCCGGGCGTCGTCGACCCCCCGATTGGACGCGGCGTCGATTTCCACGACATCAAGCGACGTGCTGCCACTCCAGATGCGCGTGCAGGAGGGACACTCACCGCATGGCTCGTGGTCCGGGCGCTTGCGCTCGCAGTTGAGCGCCATCGCGAGCACGCGTGCGAGGGTCGTCTTGCCCGTGCCGCGTGGTCCGCAAAAAAGATAGGCGTGGCCGAGACGATCGCCGGCAATCGCGTTGCGCAGGGTATTCGCGACATGCGACTGGACGGCGACGTCGGCGAAGCGGCGCGGGCGGTACTTGCGAGCGAGCGCGAGAGACATGGGCGAAAATTAGCCTCGGCAACGGGTCGGCGTGAGCCTTAACGGTCGAACAACTAAAACGCGCGGGGAGCCCGTAGTGGAGGCTCACCCGCGCGAGTGTTCCAGGCCTGACGGAGCGACGACGGACACCACGTACCGTTGCTGCCTTTCGGCCCTGGCGGAGTTGGCGGGCCGAAGCCCTCCGGGACCTGGAACAACCGAAGGATAGTCGGTCCGGCGCTCGCTCACAATCGGGCCGTCCGGGAGGCTATTCCCTCAGGCGAGCGCTTCGGCGAGGACCGCCCCCGCCCGCGCCACCCCCGCATCATCGACGTCGAGATGCAGCACGGCACGCACTCGGGTGTTGGTCCAGGCGGAGACCCAGACACCGGCCTCACGCGCCTTCGCCACAACCTGCGACGCCTGCTGCCCCGCGAGCAGATCGAGCATCACAATGTTGGTGTCCGGCGCCACCACGCTTACCCCCGGCACGTTGACCACCGCCGCCGCGAGCATCCGTGCCCTCCGGTGGTCCTCGTGCATGCGCGGCAGGTGATGGTCGAGCCCGTGCAACGCCGCCGCCGCGAGGATCCCCGATTGCCGCATCCCCCCACCGAACCGCTTCCGCACCTCCCAGGCGCGCCTCATCGGTACCTCGTCGCCCACGAGACAGGCGCCGACCGGTGCACCGAGTCCCTTCGAGAACGAGACCATCACGGTGGAGGCACAGGCGGCGAAGTCGGCGAGCGGCGTGCCCGTTGCGACACTCGCATTCCAGAGGCGCGCGCCGTCGAGATGCAGGGGAAGCCCCGCCTCGGCGGCGGTCGCCTGAATCGCGCGGAGCCGGTCGAGCGAGGTGACCATGCCGCCGGCGCCGTTATGGGTGTTCTCGGCGCAGACCAACGAGGCACGGGGCGCGTGCACCGAGTGCGGCCGGAACGCGGCGCGCAGCGCGTCGGCATCCATCACCGGACTGCCGCGCACGAGACGCACCTGGAGCCCGACGAGCGCCGCGGTCCCCGCGAGTTCCCAGTTCACGATGTGGGAGTCGTCGTGACAGTAGACCTCGGTGCCCGGCTCGCCGAGCAGCCAGAGGGCCGCCTGGTTCGCCATCGTGCCGGTTGGAAAGTAGAGCGCACTGTGTTTCCCAAGCAGCTGCGCGACGCGCGCTTGGAGCCGCAGCACCGTGGGGTCACCGTCGAGGACATCGTCGCCGACCTCGGCCTCGGCCATCGCGCGCCGCATCGCAAGAGTCGGTTGAGTGACGGTGTCACTGCGCAGGTCAATTGGAGCGTTCACGTGGGATCCGACGGGCGAGAGGGAATGCCGAGGGACGCGGCACGCGCCTCTGCGGTGGTCGCGAACTCGGGGGCGAGCTTGAAGCGGGACCTGATGTCCCCATTCGGGACGGAGCGCATCTCATGCACCTGCACGACTTCGGCGCCGAGCACAAAGATCAGCGCGGCATAGTAGGTCCAAAAGATGACGACGAACATCGCGCCGAGCGTCCCGGTGTACACCGACGACGGCGGATACTGCACGATGAACACCGCAAAGAGAAAGCGTGCGACTTCAAAGAGCCCCGTCGCGGCGGCCGCGCCAACGACGGCGGCGCGCCATTGCGTGCGGATGCGTGGCAGCCAACGGTAGAGCGCGACGAAGATGAGGAAGACCACGCCGACGGCCAACCCTCGCAGCAGCGCGGCCGCGAGCTGCCCAGTGACTTCCGGTAAGATGCCCACGCGCTCGAACAAACTGCCTAGGCGGCCAGTGGTGAGCACGAGGACGGCGCTGATGCCGAACCAGGCGGTCATGAGCAGGACCGAAACGATAATCAGGTTCAGATCGACCAGCTTGCCGTGGAAGTAGCCGCGATCGCGACCCTGCACAAATACAAAGGCAATCACGGACCGCAGTGTCGAGAAAAGGCGGGAGACGAACCAGAGGAACGCGAGCCCGCCCCAAAAACCGACGGCAGTACGCGTCCGTATGACGTCCGCGAGTACGGGATCGAGGATCGACCCCTGTAGGCGGAGCCCACTCGGAAGCAGGTACTGGAGCGTCGCGTCCACGATGCTCGCGGCCCGATCCGGCGACTGATCGAGGATGAATCCAAGACTCGCCACCAGGAGCAGGATGAACGGGATGCCGGCGAGGAGCACGTTAAACGCCACCCCGCCGGCTAGGAAGAACGCGTCGTCGGCATCGGCGCGCGCGATGACGTCGCGCAGGAACCGCCAGAGCGCGTTCAGGTGCCCGCGTCCTTGGCGTCGACGTTCAGCGTGCCGACGCTCTGATGGGACATCAGTCTCTCCGAGCGCTCGACGAGAACGAGGAACTTCGACCCGACCATCCTACTCGCCCGCGTCGGCATCATCGGGGGCCGCGTCGACCGCGGGACCGCCCAGGCCCGGTGCCAACATTGCAATCGCCGGCCCCCTCACGTATTGACGCACCGCCGCCGATGTTCCTCTCACGCCGAGATTCTCGAAGAGAAAGGTGAACTTCGCGTCGTAGGCAGCTGCGATGGTCGCCTTCACGTCGGCCGGCAGGGCCCACAGCTGCCTCTTGAACGGCCCAAATGCCTTCTTGCGCGTCTTGTAGAAGAACTGTTCATCGGAGTCGCCGGACTTCCGCTCGTCGGCCGCGTTCACGCCCAGCCAGGCATAGATCTCTGTTCGGAGCGCCGCCGGCATGAGGTCGTACATCATATTCTGGAAACCCGTCGCAAGATGGATTTCTGCGGTCTCCGTCTTGGGGAAGTGATCGAATGCGTCATCGGTGAGCGTCGAGGCGCCATGCTGCACGGCGCCGCCGAGTCCGTACTGGTCGCGTGCGACGCGTGAGAGATCCTCGAGCGTGTTGAAATCGAGCGCGACCTCCTTGATCGAGCCATCGGCGAGGACCACGCCGCCATGCGACGTGCCCGACTGGACCGAAATCTTGGAGAGCCCGACCATGCCGGGCGCCTGCGCTTCGAGCATGCGGGTATAGCCGTCCATGAACGCCTGTAACTCGGCCACGGTCGAGTTCTCGGTGCCCACCTCGCCGATCTCCCCGCCGAGCGAAATCGTGACGCCGTGCGGTTCGAGCCCGCGCACATGGCGAGTTAGTTCCACGCCGATTTCGTAGTTGAGTCGTTGCTGCTCGGTGAGCGTCGCGTGCGCGAGGTCGACGAGCGTGGACGAGTCAAGGTCGACGTTGTAAAAGCCGCCAGCGACCGCCTCGGTGGCGAGCGCTTTCACGGCGTCGACTTCTCCCTTCGGGTCGGCCTTGTACTTCTTGGCATTCACCTGAAAGTGATCGCCCTGGATGAAGACGGGGCCGCGATAACCCTCACGAAGCGCCGCCGCGAGAATGACGGCAACGTACTCCGTCGGCCGTTGCTCAGTGTACGCGATCTCGGAGCGTGCGATCTCGAAAATGATCGCCGCGCCGTCGAGCTTGAGCGCCGTGCGCCAGACCGAGCGGACGGTATCGTAGGTCGCACCGCGGATGTTCAGGGCCGGCACGGTGACGCCCTTCACGTCGCCGCGGCCGCGCGCCATGTAAAAGTCGTGGATCGAGGCCGAGTAGGTACCAACAGCACGCGCGGCCTCCCAGATCACCCAGCGGGCCCACTCTTTCTCGAGGGGATCCCCGAACACCGCCAGCCGGACGAGGTCGTCCATAAGCGGCGACGCGAGCTGCGCGGCATCGGTGACGCTCAGCTGCCCAGCATGGATGGAGATCGCGGCGCCTAGCGCGCGACGGACGGATTCGGGGGCGTTGGACATCGGTGGTGTTCAGGGGAGAGCGCGCGCACCGCCTGTGCGGTGTCCGCGGTAGGTCAATTTGCCCACAGCGACTTATGGGGGCAACGCGTCAGAGCACCCAGTCTGGGTCGGCCGGCGGGAGTGCCTCCCAGGTCGCTTCCATCTGTTGCCAATCCGGGTGGCCGAACTGGTAATACGTGAGCTGTTTCCCTAGCTCGACGCCCGGCTGGTCGAGCGGGTCCACTCCATACAACTGGCCGCCGTAGATCGTTGCGAGCTCCAAGAGCATGAAGAGCCCGCCCAGGTGCCAGGCGTCGGCGCGGGTCAGGCGGATCGTCATCGTCGGACGGCCCATGGTCGCGAGCGCACGAGCCGTCGCGCGGCACTCCGCGCGGAGCAGCTCGGCGAACCCGTGCCCACCCAGGTACGCGAGCTCGGCGGGCCCATGCGCGGGGATCATGAGCTCGCCGCCGTCTGGTTCCTCGACGTCGATGAAGGTCACCGACTTGTCGGCAGGGCCCTCCATGAAGAGCTGTACCTGCGCATGCTGATCAGTCGCGCCCACGGCGGCGATCGGAGTCGGGCCCACGGACTGGCCCTCTTGGTTCTTCTTGCCGAGACTTTCGGCCCAGAGCTGCACAAACCAGGGTGCGACATCGCGGAGGGCGTCCGAGTAGGGCATCATCACCTGCGTCCCCTGCCCCGCCTCGAGGTGGGCGCGCCACTGGAGAGTGGCAAATGCGAGCGCCGGATTGTCGCGAAAGCGGTCGTTGTCGCAGCGGTCGCGCATCGCGACGCCACCCGCGATGAGTTGATCGACATCCAGGCCGAGCAACGTGGCGGGGAGCATGCCGACAGGCGAGAGCACTGAGAATCGACCGCCGACATTCGCGGGGATGTCGAAGGTCGTGATCCCCTCGTCTACCGCGATGCGTCGCAGCACGCCCTTCACCGGATCGGTCACGAACGCGAACGCGTCGCTCTCCGCGATCCCGGCCGCGCGCACCTGCTCTCTGACGAACAGATACTGCGACATCGTCTCGGCGGTCGCCCCGGACTTTGAGATTACCAGGAAGCGCGTTCGCCGCAGATCGACGACCTCGAGCAGGCCACGCACCGACCGCGGATCGATGTTATCGAGGAGATGCCATCGTGGCCGACCACCGCGTTGGGCGCGCGACCGCGCGTTCCAGTCGCGGGGGAGCAGCGCGGTGCGCAGCGCCTGCGAACCAAGCGCGGAACCGCCGATGCCGAGGACCACCACCTCGTCGAGCTCCAGCGACGCGCTCCGCGCCCACTCTTGTACCCGCGCCCGTTCGGCCCCCTGCGCCTCGAGTTCACGGAAGCCAAGGAGGCCGCGTGCGGCATCGGCGAGCAGCGCGGCGTGTGCCGCGGCAAGGCGCGGCGCCAGCGCCGAGAGACCAGCGGGTGTCGCCCCCTGCGGGACGGCACGACCGAGCATGCCGGTGACGTCAAGCTGAATGGTCATGACCCGGTGATCTCCAGGGTCAGCCCGTCGTACGCCGGCCGGATGTCGGCGGGAAGTTCCGCCTCGAGCTCGGCGTGGGCCGTCTCGTGGGTGAGGTGCGTGAGGAAGGTACGACGCGCGCCCACCAGGCGTGCGGCCTCGACGGCCTCGCTGATCGAGAGATGCGTGGGGTGCGACCGGTGGAAGAGCGCGTTGAGGACGAGCACTTCGGCGCCGCGGAGCCGCGCGATCGCCGCCGGGGGAAGCGATTTCGCATCGGTGACATACGCCAGCGGACCGATGCGATAGCCGAAAACACGGGCGTGGCCGTGCGGTACTTCTACCGGTGTCACCTCGAGCGGCCCGATGCGCACGGGGAGATCGACGACGAGCGCCCGGGCCAAGCCGTCGGGCTTGGTCGTGCCAGGGATCGGATGCACCGCCGGGTCAAAGATGTACCGAAACCGGAGCTCCAGCGCCGAGAGCGTCTCAGCGGGGCCGTACATCGGCAGCGCCGTACCCCGACGAGAGACGGCGCGCAGATCGTCAATGCCATGCGTATGGTCTGCATGGTCGTGTGTGAAGAGGACCGCATCGACCCGATCCACCTGGGCCGCGATGAGCTGGAGTCGGAGTTCGGGCGGCGTGTCGATCAGCAAATTGAAACCACCCGATTCGACGAACGCGGCGACTCGCGAGCGCCTGTCCCGCAGGTCGGTCGAATGACAGACGGCGCACCCGCAACCCACCTGCGGCACGCCAAAGCTCGTCCCCGTGCCGAGGAAAGTCAGCTTCACACCGTCTCCACCTTGAGCTGATTGGTCGTGCCCGGGACGTCGAACGGCACGCCCGCCGTGACGACGATCCGCTCACCCGACCTGGCCAGTCCATGTTCGAGAAGCTTCTGGGTCGCAAGGGCAACCATCTGCTCGTACGTATCGCAGTGCGGCACGAGGAACGGGATCACGCCCCAGACCATCGCCATCTGGCGATAGGTGCGCGGATTGTCGGTGAGGACGACGATCCGGACGTTCGGCCGCCGCGCCGCGACGATGCGCGCCGAAAAGCCGCTCTTGGTGAAGACGACGATCGTCTCAGCGCCCAGCAGACGCACGGCGGTGACCGAGGCTGACGCAATCGTCTCCTCGACCGTTGCGGAGCCAGCGGTCACGCGATCGAGCCCCTGTCCGCGCGTGACCTCCGCCTGCTCAGCCGCGGTGGCGATCCGGCGCATCGCCTGGACCGCGAGCACCGGATGCAGGCCGGCCGCGGTCTCGGCCGAGAGCATCACCGCGTCGGTGCCGTCGAAGATCGCGTTCGCGACGTCGCTCGCTTCGGCGCGCGTCGGCCGCGGATGCTGTACCATCGACTCGAGCATCTGCGTCGCCGTGATTACGGGACGGCCGTAGCGCGCCGCGAGCCCGATGATCCGTTTCTGCTGCAGCGGAACCTCCTCGAAGGGAAGCTCGACGCCGAGATCGCCACGGGCGACCATCACGGCGTCGGAGACCCTGAGAATCTCCTCGATGCGGGCGATCGCCGAGTCCTTCTCGATCTTCGCGACGATCAGCATGCCCTTGGGGAGGAGCGCCCGGAGCTCCTCGATGTCCTCCGGGCGGCGCACGAACGAGAGCGCGAGGTACTCGAGTTCGTGCTCGATCGCGAACGGGATGTCGGCGCGATCCTTGGCGGTGAGCGAGGGAGCCGAGACGTCAATCCCGGGAAGGTTCATCCCCTTGTTCGACTTGAGCTGCCCGCCGTAGCGCACCTGCACTGCGACACGCGGTCCGTCGATCCCGATCACCGTAAACGCGAGGAGCCCGTCGTCGACGAGGATCGAGCCGCCCTCACGCACATCTCGTGCGATATCGTCGTATGTGACAGGGATCTCGCCCGCACGAGCGATGGCCTCGGGGGCGAAGACGAACGAGTCCCCCTCGACGATCGCGCGCGGCTCCTTGAGTACGCCGATGCGGATGCGCGGCCCCTGCAGGTCCCCGAGGATCGCGATCGGTTTCTGGATCTCCTCGGCGAGGCCGCGGATGGTCGCCACGGTCCGAGCATGCGCTTCGTGGGTGCCGTGCGAGAAGTTTAGGCGCGCAACGTTCATCCCCGCGAGCATAAGCTCGCGAATCACATCGGGGTTGGCCGAGGCCGGGCCGATCGTGCAGACGATCTTCGTGACGTCGTGGCGAGGAGGCATCAGGTCCTGAGGGTCAATGAGAGGCGGCGAGTGCGATGGACTTCTGCTCGATCCCCGCGATGAGCGTGTCGAACGACTTGCCGAACGAGGCGAGGCCATCGGTGAGGAGCTGGTCCGTCACGTCGTCGAGTTGAATCCCCAGATCCGCGAGGTCGGCAATCAACCGGTCCGCGTCGGCGAGGCCGACCTCGATGGTGTGCGAGGCAATCCCATGATCGCGGAACGACTCGATCGTCGCCGGCGGCATCGTATTCACTGTGTCGGCGCCGATGAGTTCCTCGACGTAGAGCACGTCGCGGTAGCTCGGATTCTTGGTGCTCGTGCTCGCCCAGAGCGGACGCTGGAGCTGCGCACCCTTGGCGGCGAGTGCCGCCCAGCGCGGGCCGCTGAACCGCTCGCGGAACAGGCGGTAGGCGCGTTTGGCGTTCGCGATCGCAGCCTTACCGCGGAGGGCCGCGAGACGCTCCGCCGGGAGCGTACCGGCCTGGGCCTGCGCTTCGAGGGCGGCGTCGATCGCATTGTCGACGCGACTCACGAAGAACGACGCCACCGACGCCACATGCGAGAGATCGCCGCCGTGGACGACCCGGTCCTCGAGGCCGCCGAGATACGCCTCGATCACGCGCGCATGTGCGGCGACCGCGAAGAGCAGCGTCACGTTGACATTAAGGCCGTCGGCGATCAGGTGACGCAGCGCGATGCAGCCCTCGGGCGTGCCCGGCACCTTGATCATCACGTTCGGCCGACCGACGGCCTTCCAGAGCCGGTGCGCCTCGGCGATGGTCGCCGTCGCGTCGTGAGCGGAGCCGGGCGAGACCTCTATCGAGACGTACCCGTCGAGGCCCTTCGTGTCGCGGTAGACGCCGGCGAAGGCGTCACAGGCGACGCGCACATCGTCGGTCTCGACGAGCTCAAAACGCTCCCAAGCGCCCATGGTCGCCGGGGCGGCGGCGAGTTGCGCGTCGTACGCGGTGCCGGTGGCGAGCGCCTTCTCGAAGATCGTGGGATTGGACGTCATCCCCGTGAGCGCGTCGCCACTGATCCGGCGCGTGAGTTCCCCGTTGCCGAGAATGGTCCGGTCGATGAAGTCGAGCCA
The DNA here is from genome assembly GCA_945869195.1 of Gemmatimonas phototrophica. GTDB lineage: Bacteria > Gemmatimonadota > Gemmatimonadetes > Gemmatimonadales > Gemmatimonadaceae > Pseudogemmatithrix. The sequence goes on from CAMBNV010000010.1 coordinate 36,461, forward strand.
GATCGACTGGCCAGCGGCGTGAAGGGCGTGGAGCGGGGTCGGCGTTGGCGACATGGCGGCGAGGGGGATGATGATAAACAGAGGGGAGGCGGCAATTTACCATGCTTCGGGGCCGCGTGCCGCTGAGTCCTCCAGCCGGGGGGACTCGTCGATGAGTCATGCCCCCGACCTCCTCCGAAGCCCACTCCCCGCGCCCGAGCCTCGTCCGCCTCTGGCGCGCCCTCCCGTTCACCGCCTCGCGTGAAATCAACCGTGTCGCCGCTCCGAGTGCTTCGCGGTGGGAGTACCACGACGCCGCTGACAACTAACGAATGGCAGGGAGCGCTCGTATTCGGCCGCTGGCTCTGGGATCCAGCAGTGTCCGCGGCCGGACTAGCGCACCGCCCACGTCGTAGCGAGATGCAACGTGCCCCACGAAATCGTGAGCGCGCCGGTCGCCGGCCCCAACGCCGGTGGCACCAGCGCGATCTGCAGCGACTCCTGCGCCTCATGGAGCGTGCGCACGGCAAGCGCCACCCGGACGAGGTCCTTGTCGACCACGTACTCGGTGCCCCACTGCCCCGTATTCGTGTTGATGATCAGGAAGTACTGGCCGCCGGTGCGGATCGTGTAGAGCGAGTACGCCCCTGTGGGCACCGCCGCGCCACCGATGGTGAGATCGACTTCGGTGGTCAGGGTCGTCGAGCCGTTCGCCCCGGTGCGCCAGACGGTGCCGTCAGCGGCGAGTTCGATCGGCACCGCGCGGCCACGCGCATGCGGCTGCCCGTAATCAACCTTCACCGTCAGCGCGGTCGGTGCCGGCTGCCCGGCGACACGCGGAGGGCTGAGGCTGAGCACGGCGGTCGCCCGGGTGCTTGGCACGGCAGAGAGCTTCGGCGCCTGGGCGGAGAGGGGTGCCGTGATAAGGGCGGCGAGGGTCAGAGAAGAAAGAAGGCGCATCGACCGAGGGGTTGTGAGGATTGATGGGTGGCCGGAGAGTGTCGAGCTCTCGAGAAAGATATGCTCGACACGGCGCTGCGGTTCATCCCTCGTTCCTACGGCCTGTAATCGCGCCAGCGGTCGCGCCTCCGGCAGTGCCGAGCCCATGCGTATACACGACGTCCTGCTCGAGCACCTCGCCGAACAGGAAGGGCTTCGTGCCCGCCACGCGGAAGCCGCTCTTTTCATAGAAACGCCGTGCTCGCGCGTTCTCCTCCCAGACGTTCAGCCAGACGGCGTCATGTCCACGCACAGTCGCCAAGTCCAAGGCCGCCCCCATGAGCTGTTGCGCGACGCCGCGTCCGTGCCACCGCCCACGGACGTAGAAGCGCACGATTTCAATGGGTCGTGCGGCGACGACGCAGTCGACCAGTCTCTCCGCATGGAGCCTGACGAAGCCCGCCCAGTCTCCAGCGGGCTCCCGGGCGGCGAGCACGGTGATCGCCGGGTCCTCGAGCTCGCGGCGCTGCTGCACCTCGCCGAACTCGCGAGCGACGTGGGCCGCCAAGTTCGATGGGACGGCGGTACGCGCGTACGCCTCGACAAAGGTCTCGGCGGCCACGGTCGCGTACTGCGCCGCCTCATGCGGCGAGGCAGCGCGAATCTCAAGAATAAGAAGGTCGCTCATCGGCGTAAACTTACCCGCTCAGCGCGGGGCTCCGTCGAGCTGCTCCAGCGTCGCCGTGCTCGGCGGACGCGACGTACGCAGACGAGCCGAGACCTGCTCCGCGCGCGCGAAGGCCCGCAACACATTTTCGCCGGCGAGCTTCTTCATGTCGGGCTCGCTCCAGCCGCGTCTCGAGAGTTCGGCAAAGAGCCGCGGGTACGCGGCGACGTCCTCCAGGCCCTCGACCACCTCGGTGATCCCGTCGAAGTCACCGCCGAGCCCCACCTGGTCGACGCCGGCCACGCGCCGCACATGCTCAATGTGATCGGCGACCTGTGCGAGCGTTGCGCGCGGTGCGGGGCCCCTGCGCTGTGCCGCCGGCGTGCGGTTCCACGCGATGAGCGCCTGGGAGGAGAAGCCGGGCACGAAGGTGATCATCACCACCCCGCCATTCTGTTTGAGTCGCGCGAGGACGGCGTCGGGGACGTTGCGAACATGATCGGCCAGCGCGCGTGCATTGGAGTGGGAGAAGATCACGGGCGCCTCGGCAACGTCGAGTGCGTCCATCATGGTCGCGGGAGAGACGTGCGAGAGATCGACGAGCATGCCGAGGCGGTTCATCTCGCGCACGACCTCTTTGCCAAACGCGCTGAGGCCGTCATGGCGCGCAACGTCGGCGGCGGCGTCGGCCCAGTCGAGCGTCTGGTTGTGCGTGAGGGTCATGTAGCGACCACCCATATCGTAGAACGTCCGGAGTGCGCCGAGTGAGTTCTCGATCGCATGGCCGCCCTCGAGACCGAGGGCCGAGCCAATCCGGCCACGGGCGAACGCCTGCCGGAAGCCAGCGGCGGTAGTGACCAACTCGAATCGCTCGGGATACTTCGCGATCACGCGGCGCGCGATGTCGATCTGCTCGAGTTGCACTTTCGCGAAGCCCAGTCGCGCGACGCTCGTGTCGCCGGGGATGTAGACCGACCAGAACTGCCCACCGAGGTGACCGGCGGCGAGGCGCGCGAGGTCTGTGTGCCCGACCGTGGTGCGGCGGAGGTCGTAGGCCTCCACGTCGTGCGGCGCGGTCTTCGACTCGCGGATCGCCCACGGCAGATCGTTGTGACCGTCAATGAGCGGTGACGAACTGAGCACGCGAAGTGCGCGCGCCATGTGCTCGTCTTTCGTCGCGACCGCGGCACCCTGTGCGTGCACGGAGACGGCGGAGAGAAGCAGGAACGAAGAGACAACTAACGTGCGGCGCATGAGGGGATCGGTTCGGGTCGGATGCAAGCTCACCAGCGCGGGACCCGAGTGAGCGGGTGCGTCCGCCCTCCTTCAGGTCGTGATCATTACAGGCCCTGCCCGCCGCCTCAGCGGCGGCTCGTGTCCGCCGCCAACTTCGGTGTCGTCCAAAATCCGCTCGTGGACTTCGCTTTCTCCGCCACCTCGCGGCCGTAGAGCGCCGCGTTGAATACCAGACGGAACAGCCCAACGGTCTGGCCACGCCACTGCGGACGAAACCCGATCAGCACCACATGCCCGCGCTCGTGCTTCACGTCGAGTGCGGCCGCCGTCCCCTGCAGGTATTTCTCGCCAAGTAGATAACCGGAGAGGAGTGGTGAACCCGCAGGCGCATAGCGCGCCAGTGCGCTGCCTTGAAACCCGTCGGTGGTCGCAAAGGCAGGACTCCGATCGAAGAACACTTTCGCGCGGTCCGGCATCCCCGCCATGACCGGATGCGCGACGTCGGTAACGACCTCGAGGATCGAGCCGCTGGCAAAGAACTGTTTGCTCGTGAGCCCGGCCAGCACATTGCGCACCGGGAGATGCAACGCGTCAATCGCGAACTGCGTGCTGGCGTTAAGCGCGACCATGGTACCGCCGTTGCGCACGAACGCATCGAGCGCGCGCACGCCCGCGTCGTCCATACCGCCCTCCAGGATCGGCGGCACGCTGCCGGGCTGGAACCCGCTGCGAAGCGTCGCCGCGCGATCAGAGGCGAAAATCATCACGTCAAACCGTGACGTGAGCTCCCCCGCCTGCAGATCGCTATTGGTGATGACGGTATACGAGAACTCCTGTCCGTCGAGGAGCCACTCCGTCCAGCCTTCATCCATGCTTGGCACGAGTGAACGGAAGAGCGCGATGCGCGCCCGCACCGGCGCACTCGCGGCGTCGGGGGTGAGACGTTCGGCCCGCAGTCCGAGGGCATTCGCCCAGCCGTCGAGCGTACCCGCCGCGACGCCCGAGATGACATAGCGTCCGCCCTGCGCACGCACCGTCCCGCCGGCGGCGAGCGCACGGTTGATCAGCGTGAAAGCCGCGTTCTGTGCCGGATCGACCGCGAGCGCTGGCCCAGTGCCGGTAATCCGCGCTGCGGGCAACGCGATGCCCGCCGCAATCGCGCTCGTAGTGAGCGGCGCCGACGGCGCACTCGTGTCAGTCGCTCTCCCTTCGACCGGTTGCAGTGCGGAGACCACGTCGGCCGCGAGTGGCAGGCGCGCCTCGAGCACGCGCACATCCATCAGGTACGGGAGCGTCCAACCGGCCGCGTCATACGGGGGCTCGGGCGCGCCGTCCTGGCCATCGCGCAGGTCAGGGTACTCCTGTCGGTCGAAGAGCTGCCGCACCAGCTCGGCGAACTCCTGATCCATCGGGATCACCCAGGTGCCCCTGGGCTGCTTGATCCCCGCATGGACCACGTCGCGCGAAAGTTGACTGACGCGCACCCCGAGAAACGCGAGTCGCTGTAGCAATGCCACTGCGGCACCCGGATCGCGCTGGGCTTGCGGGACGAAGTACGCGTACGGCGGTGCCTTGCGGTAGCGCGCGATGGCGTCGCGTCCGGCCTGGTACCGATTCCAGAGCAGGTCCTCGCGATACTTGGCCGCGTAGTCGAGGGTGGCGATCGACGCCGTCTCCATGTAGTCCACCGCGTCCCGCAGGCGCCACCAGCCCCCCTTCCACGGACTGGCGTAGAGCGACTGGGCGCGAAGGTCGCGGTACTCCGCGGGGAAGTCGCTCACCGTGTAGAAGCCGGGCGTCGCGTAACTAAAGAGCGCGGTCTCGGTCCAATAGGCCGCGATGTTCTGCAGCATCGGCATGTAGTCGATGTAGCCAGGGTACCAGGCGTCGAACCCCTTCCCCATGTGCGTGGCGCCCACCTGCCCGTTGGTCTCGAGCGCCTGCGCGATGGTCATGCCGATCGTGTTCACCTCGCGCGACATGAGCCCAGGCGCACGCGTGGCGATCGGCTCGGCAAACGGCGGCAACCAGATACGCGTCGGAAATGGCGCCGTCTGGTGCTGTACGTAGATGATCTGCGGCTCCCAGTGCCGCCAGGTCCGCGCCACCACACGCGACTCCACAACATTGAGCATGTATGCGTCGCGATTATTGTCGTGGCCGATGTACTTCTGGTAGAGCGAGTCGAGCGGCGCCGTCTCGTAGGGCGTGCCAACGTTTTTCTCATACCAGTGGACGACGATGTCCTGCCCGTCGGGGTTGATTGACGGCCAGAGTAGCAGCACCGTTTCGTCGAGGATCGCGCGAGTCCGCGCATCGTCGCGCGTGAGGAGATCGTAGGCGAGCTGGATGGTGTGCTGCGAGCCCGCGATCTCGGAGGCATGCAAACCACCACTGATGTCAACAAAGGCTTTGCCTTCGTGCGCGAGCGCACGGGCCTGTTCGTCGGTGAGGCCTGCCGGATGCGCGATCCGCTGCGCAATCGTCCGCAACCGCTCGAGGTTTGCGAGGTTAGCCGGAGACGAGATGACCGCCAGCATCCACGCCTTCCCGTTGGAGGTCTGACCGACGTCCAAGAGCTTGATGCGATCGCTAGAGGCCGCGAGCTGTCGGAAGTAGGCGATCGACTTGTCGTAGTCGATGAGCTTGAAGTCCGCGCCGACGGCGTGACCAAATGCGGTCTCGGGCGCTGGGATAGCGGTGCGCGGTGCGGTGCGCGGTGCGGTACGCTGGGCGGCCAGCGGGGTCGCACAGCCTGCGGCGACCGATGCGGCGCACAGAACGATCGCCGAGGCGCGAATCAGTGTATGCATAACAGAACGATGCGGCGGCGCGCGCGCTTCGTCCAGCCGCTACTCGGCCGCAGCGCTCCCCACGAACTGCTCCGGATCGCCACGCACCAACAGCACCGGCACCATCGAGCGGTGCCGCACGTCGTTGGCGACCGAGCCATGGATCAGGTCGCCGAAAAACCGATGGCCGTGCGTGCTCATCGCGATCAGATCGCACCGCTCCCGCTCGGCCGCGGAGGCGATCTCCGTCGCCGGGTCGCCGCAGCCGAGCACGGCATCGGCGACAAAGCCCTCGCGCCGGAGCGCGCTGGCCTGTTCGTCGAGATAGGCGCGATCCTTCCGCATCTCCTCACTCTCGCGCAGGTCGAGCTGGGCCACATTGCGCGCCGCGAATCCATCGGCGACGTGGATGAGCAGCAGTGCGCTGCCGTGGATCCGCGCCAGCTGTCGCACATGATGCAGGATAATGCGGTCCCAGCGACTGTGCTCCAATGGGACCAGAATCCGGGCGTACATCACAGCACTCCTGCGGTGAAGGTCTGTATGAGCAACCAGACGTTGAGCGACGCGATCACGCTGGCGACGCCCCAGGAGAGCCCCTTGAGCCAGCGCGGATTCACGAAGCTGCCCATCTTCAGCTTGTCACTCGTGAACATGACGAGCGGAAAGACAGCAAACGAGAGCTGAAGCGAGAGGATCACCTGGCTCAGAATGAGGAGCTTGGCGGTCCCTGAGTCGCCGTAAATCACGCTCACGATGACCGCCGGGACAATCGCAATCGCGCGTGTGATCAGTCGGCGCAGCCACGGCTGCAGGCGGATATCGAGAAAGCCTTCCATGACGATCTGTCCGGCGAGCGTGCCGGTCAAGGTCGAGTTCTGCCCGCTCGCGAGGAGCGCGAGGGCGAAAACCGTGCTGGCGGCGCCCACACCGAGGAGTGGAGTGAGGAGCTGATACGCCTCCTGGATCTCGGCGACCTCGGTGTTGCCGGACGTATGGAAGGTCGCGGCGGCGACGATGAGAATTGCCGCATTAATGAAGAGTGCGATGGAGAGGGCGATGGTTGAGTCGATGAACGCGTACTTGACCGCCTCCTGCTTCCCCGCGAGCGTCTCGTCGTAGCGCCGCGTCTGCACAATCGAACTGTGCAGGTAGAGATTGTGCGGCATCACCGTCGCGCCAAGGATCCCGATCGCGATGTACAGCTGGCCTGGGTCGGTGAGAATCGAGCGGCTGGGCACGAAGCCCGCGGCGATCCCGGCTATGTCTGGACGCGAGATGATTATCTCGAAGAGGAAACAGGCACCGACGGTCGCGACTAACGTGATGACGAGCGCTTCGAGCATGCGAAAGCCGCGTTGCTGCAGCATCAGAATTATCAGCACGTCGAGCGCGGTGATGATGATGCCCCACGTGAGCGGGATCCCAAAGAGCAGGTTGAGCGCGATCGCCGTGCCGATCACCTCGGCCAAGTCGCAGGCGGCGATCGCGACCTCGCAGAGCACCCAGAGGATGAACGACACGGGGCGCGAATAATGGTCGCGGCAGGCCTGGGCCAGATCGCGACCGGTAACGATGCCGAGTTTGCAGGAGAGCCCCTGCAGGAGGATCGCCATGAGGTTCGAGATCAGGATCACGCTGAGCAGCGTGTATCCATATTTGGAACCGCCAGCCAGGTCGGTGGCCCAGTTGCCCGGATCCATGTAGCCGACGGCGACCAGGTAACCCGGTCCGGCAAACGCGATCATCTTGCGGAACCAGCCGCCTCCCGAAACCGGGATTGAGCGGTAGACCTCGCTCAGCGAGGGTGTGGTGCGCGAATGACGCCAGCCATCGCTGTGGTGCGGAAGGCTGCCGCGAGGAGGAATCGTCGCCATTGGCGATATTTAGCATATACGAACTTTAATATCAAGCCCCACCAAACCAAGGGCCTGCCTGTGCGGCACTCTCGCCTCGCTTTGACGCCCCGCAGCGCCCCTCCACGCGGCGACACCGCGTCAACGAACAGCCCCCGAGAGGCGTAAAAGAGGCGTTGCCCTACTTGGCAGTGTGCTGCCCCTATTCCCCTCTGTTCCGTCGATTATGCCGCTGCACGCTCGAGTGCTCGTTCGTTCCTTCCTCCGTTCTACCGTCGTCTTGCTTGCGATTGCGACTCCCCTCAGTTCCCAGAGCTCCGACAAGCGGGCGCAGGCGGAGCGCATTGAGCGCACGGAGGCCCCGAAGATCGACGGGCGGTTGGACGAACCGATCTGGCAGGGTGGGGCGCTGATCGAGGACTTTCAGCAGCAGCGGCCAATCGAGGGGGCTGCCCCGACCGAGCGTACGCGCGTCTACATCCGCTACGACGACGAGGCGATCTATTTGGGCGCGCGGATGTTCCGGGACCGTCCGCAGGATATCAGTCGCGCGATCACGCGCCGCGACGGCTACGGAAACGCCGAGCGCCTCCAGGTGACATTCGACACCAACCACGACCTGCGCACCGGGTACGGGTTTACCGTCTCGGCCTCGGGCGTGCGTGGCGACTTTCACCACTCGGCGGATGACGAGATGCGGGGACGCGAGGCCCAGTTCGACCCCGTCTGGTCAGCGAACGCCGTCATCGATTCGCTCGGATGGACCGCCGAGATGCGGATTCCGTTCTCGCAAATTCGTTTTCCGAACGCCGAGACGCAGGAGTGGGGATTCCAGATCGACCGATGGATGCCCGACAAGAACGAGGACCTGCAGTGGATCGTGATCCCGTCCAGCCAGAACGGGTACATCTCGCGTTTCGGCACCCTGACCGGGATCAAGGGGGTGCGCGCGTCGCGGCCGGCGGAGTTCTTGCCGTACGTCGCAGCTGACGCCAAAAAGTCCGCGGTGGTGGACGCGCTGAACCCGTTCCGTGAGGGGACGAAGGCGCGCGCTGGAGTCGACGCCAAGTTCGGGATCGGAACGAATCTCACGGTCGACGCGACGATCAACCCCGACTTCGGGCAGGTGGAGGGCGATCCCGCCGAAGTCAATCTCACGGCGTTCGAAACGATTGTTGAAGAGCGGCGACCGTTCTTCACCGAGGGCGCGCAGCTGCTCCGCCTTGAGGGACCGAACTACTTCTATTCGCGCCGGATTGGCGCTGCCCCGCATCTCTCGGCGTCCGGCGACTTCGTCGACCAGCCGCGCGCGAGCACGATCCTCGGCGCCGCGAAGCTCACCGGGCGTACGAGCTCGCGACTCTCGGTCGGGGCCCTGCTCGCGACCACGGGCCGTGTAGAGGCGCGCGTGTTCGAACAGGACAGCAACTTCACTGACCGAGTCACGGTCGAGCCGCAGACCGAGTACGCGGTGGTCCGGTTGCAGCAGGAGCTCGGACGGCAGGCCTCTACGGTAGGCGGCATGTTCACCGCGATGCGCCGCGAGATGGACGGGCGGGCAAACCTCTCGAATGCGCTGACGCGCGAGGCCTACTCCGGCGGCATCGACTGGCGAGTCCGGTTTCAGCAGGGTCGCTACGCGATCAGCGGCTGGACGGGGTTCAGTTACATCGCCGGTGACTCGCTCGCGCTCGCGCGGGTGCAGCGCTCGAGTGCGCACTACTTCCAACGCCCCGACGCGGAGCACCTCGACTACGACACCTCGCGCGGATCGCTCGCGGGACTCACGGCCTCCCTACGGGCGGACAAGGATGCCGGCGAGCATATCCTCTGGGGCATTCAGGTCAACACCGAGTCACCGGGCTACGAGGTGAACGACGTGGGCCGCGTGCAGTCGACCGATGACGTCGACTATAACGCCGACATCCAGCTGCGCGAAACACGGCCCGGCCTGTATTTCCAGAACTGGCGCGTTGGTGTGATGACGAAGGGTGCCTTCAACTACGCGCGCGAACGCACGGATCATGAGTGGAGCCTCACCAGCTCGCTCACCTTCAAGAACCTCTGGTCACTCAACCTCACCGCGCGCGTGTCCCCCTCGACGCTCGACGACGGGCTCACGCGCGGCGGTCCCATGATGACCAGCGCGGCTTCGACGGGCCAGGATATCCGTCTCAACAGCCCGTATGGCGGCAAGAGATCCTACCGACTCAACTCCACCTTCAGCCGCGACGAGCTCGGCGGCTATCGCGGTTCGTTCGGCGGGAGCATCACGGTCCGGCCGACGCCGCGATGGCAGACGTCGTTCGAGCCGAACTTCTCGCACAGCACCGACTCCCGTCAGTACGTGACGAGCATCGCCAACGTCTCCTCCACTGAGACCTTCGGACGTCGGTACGTTTTTGCCTTCGTGGACCGCGTGACGATCTCGCTCAAGACGCGGGTCAACTACGCGTTCTCACCGGCGTTGACGCTGGAGGGATACGTGGAGCCGTTCGTCGCGAGCGGCCAGTACCGCGACTTTGGGGAGTTGCGCGCCCCACGCGCGAACGCCCTGCGCACCTTCGGCACCGAAGGCACGAGCATCGTCGACAGCAGTGGCCGGTACACAGTCTCGGGTGGCGGCACGGCATTTTCGCTCTCCAATCCAAACTTCAGCGTGCTGTCGTTGCGGTCAAACGTCGTGCTCCGGTGGGAGTGGAACCCGGGCAGCACCTTCTTCTTGGTCTGGCAGCAGAGCCGACGCGCCGCCGACGCAGTGGCGGATCCAGTCCGATTCGTTGACCTCCGCAACACCGGGCGGGCACGCGGTGACAACTTCCTATCCATCAAAATGAGCTACTGGTTGCCGATCGGCCGGCGATAAACCACTGGGTTGCGTACGCCGCGCTAGAAAACCAGCTCAGCGTTCTCCGCTCGCATGGCCTGTAGCGCGTCGGCACCAAGCCTCTGCGTGAACGCCGCTGAAGTCAGGCCAGTGCTACGGAACGCCGTACAGAACAGGCGATCGATTTGCGCCAGCTCCAAGAAGTAACCGTCTGGGTTGCCGGAGAGCGCCTCTGACCGACGCCGGTCCGTCAGCTCGCCAGCCGTGAAGGACAACATCCCCTCCGACAGAATCCGGTCAGGAAATCTCAACTCCCATAGCTCGTGAAGGAGCGCTGCGGTCGCCCGGTGCTCGTCACTCCGAAGCTCCGTACTCCGTGCCTCCGCGGCACCGAACAGGTCGGGCAAGCGATGACCAAACTTCTTCATGTCCGAAAGCGTCGTGTGCCGGGCAAGCGTCGCTTTCAGGACGAACTCAATGGCATGGTGAAGCAGCTGTGCAGAGACCAACGAGCCAGCGCCAGCACGAAACGCCAGTCGTCCTGACGCGTAGTAGCCGAGCGCCAAAGCCGCAAACTCGTGTCTCACTCGATCAGGGAGCGCTGCCATCTCAATCCTCGGCGAAGTTCGTGTCACGTCTCATCGTGCCGTGGCCGCTTCAATACCGTGCGGGTGGCCGGCGGCCGTACCTGAAGATACCATGGCGCGCGGCCAACGACCGTCCGCTCTCCACTCGTCAACTGACACCTGTGTGCCGCGACGCGTCGCGTCGCCCGGCATACTGCCCCTGCCCTCGACGCATGGCCTATCCTGTTCCCCGAGTTTGACAGGGTGATGGTGTTCATCGGCTGCCCTGTCCTTCCTTGCCAGGCGCGCCGGCGCCCGTCAGTCCACGATAAACAACGTCGCGCCCACGGTAGTGTGTGAGCGGTGCGACTCTGCGTCGTCGGCAACCTGGTAGCTCATCCCCGGTGTGAGCACGAACCGTCGCCCGTCCTCGAGTTCGGTGTGCAGCTCGCCGGCGATGCAGAGCAGGATGTGCCCCTTCGCACACCAATGATCCGCGCGATACCCCGGCGTGTACTCGACCATGCGTACCCGCAGGTCGCCAAACCGCTGGGTGCGCCAGATGGCGACGCCCTCTTCGCCTCGCTTCTCCACGCGTTCGATTTGCGACCAGTCGGTTGTCCCGAACGGGATGGCTTCCATGCGCATGCGCTGATCCCTCGAGGAGCTGCCGACCGTGGAGTGTGCTAAGAACGACTGAATAATGCAGCCGTCCCGTGGCCGCTCATATGCTGTCTCGTGGAGATCGGCAGAGCAGCCGCCGCGGCGGCGCTGAGGACGCACCAAGAGCGAGCAACTGTACTGGGAGTCTCCGCATTAGGCCGACGCTGCGGGCGTTGCGTGCCGCGGCGGCACCTGCAGCCGATAGGCCCGGGCGATGAGGACAATCCCGGCGAGCACGGGAAGCACGCTCAGCCACTGACCGGTATGAATCGGGACTCCGATCCACTGCTCGACGGCAACGAATGGTGCGAGCGCACGAAGGTCCTCCCCATAGAACATCTTGTATTGCTCGACAAAGATTCTCAGCCCGAAGTACACGGTGAGAAACGTCCCCGCGATCAGTCCCGACCCGACCGGCCGGATGTTCCGGCGTTCGACGGCCGTGAGCACCAGCCAGGTGGCCGGCCCGATTAGCAGATCGTACAGCTGGGCCGGGTGGCGGGGCACAAGGTCGTGACGAGCGAACACAACAGCCCACGGCACTGACGATGGGCTCCCGAGCACCTCTGAGTTGAAAAAGTTGCCGACCCGCATCCAGCCCACCGCGAGCGCGACGGCAGGCGCGAAATAGTCGGAAAGACGTGTCCAGCTGATTCCATGTCGGCGGCTGAACAGAAAGAGCATGATCGGCAGCGCCAGCGCCGCGCCGTGCGACGCGACCCCGCCTTCCCAGACAGCGAAGATCTTGAGCGGATGCGCGAGGTAGTACTTGGGCTGGTAGAAGAAGCAGTGACCAAGCCGTGCACCGATAATCGCGGTGGGGGCTGCCCAGTAGAGCATCACCTCTGCGAACTCCGCAGTCTCACCAAAACGCTGCACGCGTGAACGCCATACGGCGAACGCCGTGACAAAGACCATCCCGAAGCAGATCCCGTAGTACCGGACCTGGATTGACCCAAGCTGGAGTAGTACCGGATCAAGGTTCCACACGAGGGGGTCACTCATTGCTTCCGCAACGCACCTTGCCAAAGGGGGATTTCCACTGCACTCTATAAAGTAGTGCTGCAACGAATCTAATGCCGCTGCGCCATCCCGTGTCGTACACCTAAATGTCGAGCCCCCAGATGATCCGCACAACTTTCCGGGCGTTCGTGGAGCGCCACCGCCTTGCCATGACACTCGGCGGGATTGTCGCGGGCCTCGCAGTGATCATCCCGGCATGCGGTGCTAACGAACCGTCCTTCACGATCGTCATCGGAACGCTCACGATCGTGAAGGACGCGCAGCCCAATAGCGCCCAGGATTTCGCCTTCACGCATAACATCGCGAGTAGCCCAGGCTTCTCCCTCGACGATGACGCCGACGCCACGCTCTCCAATCAGCGTGTCTTCTCCGCCCTCGCCGTGGGGACCTACACCTTCGCCGAGACGCCCGTCAGCGGCTGGAACCTCACCAGCGTGGTCTGCTCACCCTCCGCCGG
>CAMBNV010000011.1 GCA_945869195.1 Gemmatimonas phototrophica
CCCCCCCCCCCCCCCCCCCTCTCTCTGTCACCCTGCTGCTTTCAGGGCTGCTTCAGCGCCCAGCGCTGAGATCGTTCCAGTGCAGGATCGAGTTGAAGCCGAGGAAGAAGGTGCCGTGCGTCTGCCACCGCCAGAACGGGCGGATGCCGAACATCACGACATGGCCGGCCCCGAGTGGCGCATCGACCACCTGGGCCCGGTTCGCGAGGGTCTCGCCGGCGGAGAGTGATCCAGAGAGGAGCATGTCCGCCGCGCTCGCAGGGAAGCTCATGACCACGCGCGGCCTTGTGTTCGCGACGGCTGCAGCGCGGGTACCTGCGGCGGCAGGGGGACCCGCCGCCGCAGCCGCAGCACCACCACCACCAGCCGCCGCTCCAGCAGCACCCGGGGCACCACCAGCACGCGCACCACCGGCACCACCAGGACCACGTGCGCCACCAGCAGCTGCGCCCCGCGGCATGTCATCGACCGCGTTCCAATCCCACGGCGAGAGCGTGAGTGGATTGGCCATCGGTGTGGTGTTCTGCCCCTGCGGGGCGCCAGCACCACCACCACCACCACCCCCACCACCGCCACCGAAGCCGCCGGCTCCACCGGCGGCCACGTTCATCACCGGCGCCTGATTGAAGTACACCGGCACCTGTGCCGAATAGCCGTACGCGATCGGGCTGGTCCGGTCCGTGACGATACCGCGCATCACCGAGCCGCGCGCGAAGAGTGCGGCCGGCTCCTCGATCGTGATCCCGGTCGTGATCTTGTATTCAGGGAAGATGGTGACTGTCGAGCCCTCGGTGATCAGCGTTCCACCGGCCTCGACGAACTTCTTGAGCTCCATCAGCCCGTCGAAGCCCATGCCGCCGCGAATATCAGCCGACTCGTCGATCCCGCCGAGGTTCGGCGTGTCGGCGGTCCGCTGGTACGGGAGTGGCGTCGTACCGGTCATGGCGATGCCGTTCACCTGCGATTCGGCGGTGCCACCCACGTGCGGGAAGATGATCACGTCGTACTTGGCGCGAAGATTTCCGTCGCGGAGCTTCTGGTCGGCGAAATAGGTGTAGGGTACGCCGTACGTATCGAGCGCGGCGCGTACCCACCCCTCGTCCTGCGTGCGCTGCCAGCTGTGCACGTACCCGATGCGCGGTAGGTCGAGGTCGTGCTGTTTGACGGCCGGGGCGGTAGCCATCGCCACGCCCGTCAGGCCGAGCTCGGTGAGCACGGTGCCCAGTCGGGCGGCGGCCGCGTTCGCGATGATGAACGATCCCGCCCGGAACTTAAGCCCCGCGACTTCGAAGTCCGCCTCGGCGGCCGTCATCGGCACGTCCTTCAGGCGGACCCGCATCGTCATAAGGTTGTTGTCGGTCGTGTGATCGACCACGACCACGGGGCCGCTGCCTTCGATGCCGCCCGCCGCGCGTGCAGGTGCGGCCAGCCTGGTCATTTTTTGGCCAAAGACCATCGAGTCGGTGATCGTGTTGATCACGACGTTGCGCATGAGCTGGAAGGTCCAGCCAGTGTCGTCGTACGGGCGCGGGTTGGCGACCGGGTAGTTCTGCACCGCGAAGTACATCTCGGCCATCGTGCGGTACGGCTGATCGCCCCGCACCAGGTAGTCGCCCTTCTGCACCGTGACGCTGCCGGCCGTGAAGGTCGCATCGGCCAGATGAATCTCGAGGCCCTGCCGGAAGAGCTCATTCACCGCAGCGACGGCGTCAGCACGGCGACGCTGCCCGGCGGGGATGACCCAGGCGTTGGTCGGGCCGGCGCGGCCACGATCGACCGAGCGCTTGTTCTTAAGCCAGTAGTTCTCGAGGTACATCTTGCGGTTCTTCGCAAAGTGGTCGAGGGTGAAGAGCACCCCCGATTCACTGATGTTCACCGAGTTCCGAGGGCCCCACTTGATCAGCGGGAGCGGCGGGTTCGGCCGGAACCACTCGCGGCTCGTCGTCTGGGCGCCAACGCGTAGGCTGTCGTTGTTGTCGGGTCCGTAGCTCTGCACTTCGTAAAAGCGCCCGATCGCGTTGCGGGTGTGCGCGGCGAAGAAGAGGTAGTTGGGCGTCCATCCGTCGTAGAAGCCATAAGTCCAGACCCCGGGCACGCCGCGCTTGGTCATCTCCATGACGTCGGCCTGCGCCATCGTCCACCACTCGGTCACGGTGATCGGGTCGATCGCTTCGTTGTACGGACCGGTCCCGGTGGAGGTGTAGAGGTACGACACCGACTCGTGCAGGTCGTGCATGACCTGCGGCGTCCAGTTGAGGAACTCGCGGTTGATGTTGCGCGTGAGCGCGAGGAACTGTCCCATGCCGTCGCGGTTGTTGTCGTGCGCGACGTACTTGCCCCAGTACATGAGCGGCAGCCGAGCCTCGCCGGTGGGGCGCTTCTTGTTGAAATAGTAGGTGTCGACCTGACGTTCACGGCCATCCACCTCGAGCACCGGCGTGATGAAGGTGATCACGTTCGAGCGGATGTTGTTGTAGAACGCGTTCTCGGTCACCGCGAGGCGGTACGCGAGCTCCATGAGCATCTCGGGGCCGCCCGTCTCGCCGGAGTGCAATCCGCTGGTGAGCCAGTAGATCGGCTTGGCGGTGTTGAGCAGCTGCTGCGCGCGCGCCGGAGAGGTTTTCCGCGAGTCGGTCAGTTCGTTGAGGTACCCCTTGAACTTGTCGAGATCGCGAATCGTCGCCGCGTCGGCGACCGCGAGCACGTACATATCGCGGCCCTCTTCGGACTGACCGATCTTCCAGACCTTTACGCGGTCGGAGGCAGCGTCGAGCGCCTCATAGTAGCGATGGATGTCCTTCGCATACGTCAGCTCCCCCGGGGTGCCGACGATACGCCCGAGAAACTTGAGCGGGGTGGGCACGGTGGACGACGCCGGCATGTCGGCCACGAGCTCCGTGGAGATGCGCGGGTCGCGCAGATGCTCCTTGATCTTGGCCGTGTACTCGCGGTCGATGGCCTGGCCCTGGGCGGCCAGCGGCCGGGCGGACGACGCGACGCAGAGCAGCGCGGCAACAGGAAGAACGCGGAAGAGCATGGATCGCATCATGCGACGGACTCCGATGGGTGGGAACGAGGCCTAAATGGGCCTGCAGTCGATACGCGACTGGCACGTGGGGCGTTGGGCGTTGGCGCGCGGCGCTGCGCCGGTCCGGGAGGGGTCAGGGTCACCCGCTCCGCTGCGACCGATTCGATGCGGGTACGCGAGCAAAATACCGGGAAGAATCGGTCCTGCGCATGAGGGGCGGGTAGAGGTGGCGGGGACCGCGATATTCGCACGCCGCGGCACCGCGCGGCAAGGCGCTCAGGCGCGTAACCGTTCCTGCATCCGCTGCATGTCGCCGCCGGTGGTCCGCGCCGCCGCAAAGAGCGCCGCCGCCGTACTCAGGAGTGCGACCGGAATTACGTACATGGCCGCATGCAGACCAGCGGCCCTGAACGGTTCTGAGAGCGTCGTGGCGCCCGCCGCGTGCATGGCGGTCTGCGCCATGCGATCGCTGAGCCAGCCGACGACCACTGGCCCAAAGCTGGCCCCCAACACATACATCGCGAAGAAATACAACGCGACGGCGGCGCCGCGCAGTCGGGGCTCGACGACGTCCTGGATGGCGCTGTATACCGAGGCGTAGTAGATGTACGTGGTGACCGTCATGACGCTGATGAGCACGGCGTAAAGGGCGACGCCACCCTTCGGTTGTTCGAGCGCGAGATACGCGCAGGGTGCTGCGATCAAAAAGCCGCCCGCCGCGAGGAGCAATCGGCCGTTCGGTCGCCACTCGCGCATCCGATCGCCCAGCACCCCGCCGATCAAGAGTCCCACGAGGCCGACAAGCCCGAGCGAGACCGCGGAGACCTGTCCCGCCTCACGCAGGCCGAGCCCGTGGTACCGCATCAGGAACGCCGTGTTGAACTGGCTCGTTGCGTAGGCGTGAAAGTTGAAGGTGGCGCCGGAGAGCACGATCCACCGCAGCGTACGAATGCTGGCGAGGTCACGGTAGGGTGTCTTGGTCACCACCGACTGGGTTTCGGACGGACCCTCGGTGGCCCCGCGCCGCGGCTCCTTCAGGCGAAGCGCAACCGCGGCCATCAGGAGACCGGGCACGCAGGCCACGAAGTACACCGCCCGCCATCCCCACGCCTCGGCAATCGCACCGGCCAGCATATACGCGCTGAAGATCCCGAGAGGCAGACCCGCCATGAAGAGGGCCAGGGCGCGCGACCGATGCGCGGGCGGAAAGTAGTCGCCGATCAGTGACTGGCCGGCCGGCGCATAGACCGCTTCGCCAAGTCCAACCCCAATCCGCGTCACCAGCAGGGAGGTAAAGTTCCACGCCAGGCCCGATGCCGCGGTGAGCAGGCTCCAGAACGCCACGCCCGCTGCGGCAAGTCGCGTTCTATTGTGCGTGTCGGCGAGCCGACCCAGCGGCAATCCCACGATGGCGTACGCGAGTGTGAAGATCGTGGCGGTCCAGCCGATCTGCTGATCGCTGAGTCCGAACTCGATCCGCACCGGTTCGACGAGCGCCGCGGCGAGCATCCGGTCGAAGAAGTTCAGCAGATTGATGGTGAACAGCACCCAGAGGGCAACTCGGGCGTCCCGCGGTGACACGGTCATGCGGTGGCTCCGGCGCAACGTCTAGGTGAGTCGAGAACGACAGGACGTAGGGGACGTCCAGCTGCTACGAGATGAGCGACCCGAGCGCGAGTCCGAGCGCGGCGAAGAGGAGCAGGACAAAGGCCGCAATGCCCGTCACTGAGGCGACGCCCTGGAGCGCGCGCCAGAGCGAGGCCGGTGGAATGCGGTCCGGCCATTCGCGCTGCTGGAGCCGGCGCTCTGCAATCGCCCAGCTGCCATACGAAAGAAAGCAGAGGGCAGCGGCGGCTAGCACGACCCACCCACGCGGTTGCGCCCAGACCGCCGCGGCGAGCACCAGAGCGCCGCCCACGAGATCGATAAACAGCCGCTCTAGCGGCGTAGCACGCGCCCGCGCACTGAGGAGCTCGGACAGACTGGCGTTTCCGGGCAACTCTTCGTCGTCCATGCTTCGCTCCTTGGCTGATGGGACCGTTCCCGGTCGATCGCCGCCCTTATCGCCCGGGCATCACCCGGCCAGCAACTTCAGGATCGCCTCTACCGACGACTTGGCGTCCCCGTACAACATGCGCGTCTTGGGCTTGAAGAAAAGCGGGTTTTCCACGCCGGCGTAGCCGGCGCCGCGTCCGCGCTTGAACACAATGCAGCTCTCTGCCTCCCAGACCGGAAGGACCGGCATCCCGGCGATAGCGCTGGCGGGATCGTCGAGTGCGCTCGGGTTCACGATGTCGTTTGCCCCGATCACAAGCACCAGATCGGTTTTCTCGAAGTCCTGATTGATCTCATCCATCTCGAGGACGATGTCGTACGGGAGGTTGGCTTCGGCGAGGAGGACGTTCATATGGCCGGGAAGCCGGCCCGCGACGGGGTGAATCGCGAAGCGCACCTGCGTGTTGCGCTTGCGCAGGAGATCGACGATCTCGCGCACGGGATGCTGCGCCTGGGCGACCGCCATCCCGTAACCGGGCACGATGATCACCGACTGCGCTTCTTTCAGGAGCTCAACGACCTCCTCTGCCGTTGTCGCGACCATCTCGCCTTCCATCACGACACCGCCCACCGCGGCGGCCCCTTCTTCGGCGCCAAAGCCGCCCAGGATGACGGAGACGAACGACCGATTCATTGCCTTGCACATGATGTAGCTGAGGATCGCGCCGGACGATCCCACGAGGGCGCCGGTGATGATCAGCAGGTCATTCGAGAGCATGAAGCCGGCCGCAGACGCCGCCCACCCCGAATAACTATTGAGCATCGAGACGACCACGGGCATGTCCGCACCGCCGATCGCCATCACGAGGTGGATACCGATCAGCCCCGAGACGACCGTCACCGCGAGAATCGCCGGAAGCGACGGGGGTCCCCCGCCCACGAAGACCACGCCGAGCCAGACGCAGGTGAAGATCATCGCGAGGTTGAGCAGGTGCCGCCCCGGGAGCAGCAACGGGCGGCTCCCGATCACGCCCTGCAGCTTCCCCCAGGCAATCACCGATCCGCTGAAGGTCAATGCACCAATGAAGACGCCGAGAAAGGTCTCGATGCCATGAATGGTGTGCTCGGCGCCAACGCGCGTGGTCCCAGGGTGCAAGTGATTGCTGATGCCGACCAGCACGGCGGCGGCCCCGACGAAGCTGTGCAGGATGGCGACCAGCTGCGGCATCGCGGTCATCGAGACGCGCATCGCCACGACGGCGCCAATGAGACCCGCGATCAACACCGCCCCAATGACAATCGGAGACGTGGCGAGGCCGACCTGAATCGCCACGGCGAGCACGGCGATGATCATGCCGAGCGCGCCGAACAGGTTGCCGCGTCGCGCAGTCTCCGGGTGCGAGAGCCCCTTGAGGCTCATGATGAACAGCACGCCGGCGCTGAGGTAGGAGGTGGCGAGAAGAGAGGGGCTCACCGGTGGAACATCCTCAGCATGCGCTGCGTAACGAGAAACCCACCGGCCACATTAATGGTGGCGAGCAGGATGGCGAGAATGCCGAGGATGCTCGCCGCCGAGCTGCCATTGACCTGCAGCATTCCACCGATCACGATGATGCCGCTGATTGCGTTGGTCACGCTCATGAGCGGTGTGTGCAGGGCCGGCGTCACGCTCCAGACCACCTGGTACCCGATAAAGCAGGCCAGGACGAAGACCGTGAAATGCGTCAGAAAGGCGGGCGGCGCGCTGAGGCCGAGGCCGAGCAGTGCGAGGCCCGCGAGCAGTAGCCCAATCCGCGTGGAGAGCGACATCGTCGTCGCGGTCGCCGGACCATGGCCCTCGCCGCGAGCGCGCTTTGCCGCGGGCGGGGTGAGGGGCGCGGGTCTGGCGGTCGGCATCGGCGCCGGCCAGGTCAACGTGCCCCCTCGGAGCACCGTCATCGGCCGCACAACGTCATTCGTCTCGCTGATCGCGAACTCTGCCGCCCCACCCATCTCCTCGAGGAGGTGGACGATATTCGTGGCGTAGAGCGTGGAGGCCTGCAGCGACATCCGCGACGGGAGGTCGGTGTACCCGATCACCGTCACCCCATGCACGACGACCGCCTCGCCCGGCTTGGTGAGTTCGCAGTTGCCACTCTGCTCGGCGGCGAGGTCGACGACCACCGACCCCCGCTTCATCGAGGCGACCATCTGGGCCGTGATTAGGATCGGTGCGCGCTGGCCCGGTATCAGTGCGGTCGTGACGATGATGTCCACTTCCTTGGCTTGCGCGGCGAACAGCTCCATCTCGGCGGCGATGTACGCCGGACTCATCTCCTTAGCATAGCCGCCGCTTCCGCTGCCGTCCTCGGCGACCTGCACCTCGAGGAACTCGGCGCCCATCGACGCCACCTGATCCTTCACCGCGGCGCGCGTGTCGAACGCTCGCACGATCGCACCGAGTGCGCGCGCGGCACCGATCGCCGCGAGACCGGCCACGCCTGCGCCGATCACCAACACCCGGCAGGGATGGATCTTGCCGGCCGCCGTGGACTGCCCGCGGAGCGGCCGTTGCATGACATGCACCGCCTCGATCACCGCCCGATACCCCGACAGGTTACCCATGGACGAGAGCGCGTCGACCTTCTGCGCGCGCGTGATCCGCGGCACCTGGTCCATCGCGAGCGCATTCACCTGCCGCGCCGCGAGCGCGGAGACGAGTGCCGTGTTGAATGCCGGCTGCAGATAGCTGATGAGCGTCTGGCCGGGGGTCAGTCGTGCCACCTCGATGTCGTTCGGGGCACGTACCTTGGCGATGATCTCCGCCGTCCAGGTGGCGGCGCACTCCGCGATCGTGGCGCCGGCCTCGGCGTATGAGGCGTCGTCAAACCCTGCAGAGAGTCCGGCGTCCTGCTCGATGATCACGTCGAAGCCGAGCTTCCTCAGCTTCTTGACCGAGTCGGGGGTCGCGGCAACGCGCCGCTCACCCGGCAGACTCTCCTTGGGCACTCCAACTTTCATTGTCATCCTCGTGAACGATTCTCCCGCTGCGCGTCGAGTGGTTCCGGCAGATCTGACACGCTAGGAATCTCGGCGATGCGTCAGGCAGACGGTACCCACCACCCGGCAAAGATCGAGAACTTCCCAGTGGAGAGTATCTCCTCGTCCCGGATCGTGGGCGTGAGCGCTGGGTCCCAGATGGCGATCTCGGGATCTGCGCCACTCAGCGCGCGATGAGTCGCCCCGCGGCCGGCGGCGAAATCACCTTCGCGCGCCGTACATGCTCGAGCACCAACTCGCTGAGGACTGAATCGCGGGCGACGACCGGCGCCCCCACGAAGGCGGCGTACCCGTCTCCCCCTTCCGCGAGGAAGCTGTTCGTCGTCACCCGATACCGCCGCTCCGGCTCGAGTGGCGCCCCGCCGATCTCCACGCGCAGCACCCGCGAGCCCTCCGGACGCGAGCGGTCCCATTCGGCGCGGAGTCCGGAGACCTGCACCATCCCCGCCTCGAGCGAGCACCCTTGTTCGAGCACGGCGAGGATCGCGCCGCCGCGCATGTCGAGCGTCACCGAGTCGTTGAGGAACGGCAGTGCGTTCAGCACATGGCCGCGGTCGAGCGGGCCCTCGGGGAGGTCGGCGCGCAGGCCCCCGGCATTAGTGAAGGCGACGTCGGCCCGCGCCTTCTCGCGCATGACATCGGTGCAAAACGATCCCAGCGACGACTCGGCGTGGTATTGCCTGACGAAGCGCTGCGCCGCGCGCCCGACCGGAGGCCCGATCTGGTCGGCGACACGAGCGCGGTACCGCGCCACACGCGCCACGATGCTCGGATGCGGCACGATCTCGTCGCTCCACACCTTGAGGAGCGTGACGTCATGGCCCACCACCTTGCCACCATCGAGCGAGAGCCGCACGCGTCCGAGTCGCGTGCCGTAGCCGTATGTTTGCGTGATGATTGTTCCCGTATCGGGATGCACCAACGGCGCGTCGAGCCCGTGGTGTGAGTGCGCCGCGATGTAGAGGTCGATCCCCGGGACCGCGCCACAGAACGCGATATCCTCGTCCATCGCGCGCTGCACCAAAGGCTCGTGCTCAGCGTCGCTCTGCATGGGGCCCGGGAGGCCCTGATGCCCCAGCACCACGATCACATCCACCTGATCCCGGAGCACACGGAGGCTGGCACGCACCTCCGCGACCGGGTCGGTGAACTCGAGCTCAACCACCTTGGAAGGCATGATCGTTCGGGTGGCGGCCTTGCTCCCCATCACCCCGATCACGCCGAGTCGCACACCATCGCGCTCGAGGATTGAATAGGGGCGCGTGAACCGGATTCCAGAGCCCTTGTAGCGGACGTTGCAGCAGATCACCGGGAACGGGACGCGCGCCATTCCGCGTTCGAGTACCTGCCAGCCGTAGTCGAACTCGTGATTCCCCACACTCATCGCGTCGTAGCGCATGAGCATCATCATCTCCCAGAGCGCCTCACCCTCGGTGAGCTTGGAGAGTGTGCCGGTGAACATGTCACCCGAGTCGAGGAGGAAGGCGGTGCCCGCGGCCGCCCGTTCGCGCTCCACGAGTGTGGCGAGCTGGGCCGCGCCCCCAATCCGTGGCGCGCCCGGCAGCCAGTAGGCCGGGGTGGGATCGAAGGCGCTGTGGAAGTCGTTCGTATAGAGGATGGTGACGTCGCGTGCGATCGCGCTCTGGCGGCCGTTGCGTCCGGAGCGCTCGCTCAACGGGCCGCGCCCCGCGATCGGAACCGCCGCAAGCATCTTGGTGAACTCGAGTCTTGAAATCGATGTCATTCGGAGAACATAGCCTCACTATGAGCCACAATGGGACGACGCAAGCCGCTGTACCTGATCAGCGCGGCTCTCTCGGTTCCTGGGCCTGGGAGGGCGAGTCGGGGCTGATGCAGTGGCACAAACCGACCGTCAGCTCCCCCACACTTGGAGCGGTGCTCCCAGCACGTCCATGATCGGTCGTACCCCGAGCCCCGGCTCGCGCGAAGCGGCGAGCCGGCCGTGCGTGCGCTGCGGCGCGCCCTCGGCGAATGCCACCGTGACGTAGGAGTTGAAGTCCGTCGCCGAGAAGCGGAACCGCTCCGGCGTGCTGTGCGCGAGATGGGCGATCGCCGCCGTGATGATATCGCCGCCCCACGTGTCCTCGATCGTCATCGCGATGCCGAGCGAGACACAGAGGTCGCGGATCTGCCGTGCCTTGGTGAGACCGCCGACCTTCGAGATTTTGAGGTTGATCACGTCCATCGCCTGGTCGGCGACTCCACGCACGACCAGATCGATGCCGTCCACCACTTCGTCGAGCACGAAGGGGCGGTTGGTGTGCCGGCGCACGGCGAGGCACTGCTCGTACGTCAGGCACGGCTGCTCGATGTAGACGTTCACGTCGCGCACGGCGTCGGTGACGCGCACGGCCACGTGCTGCGTCCACCCGGTATTCGCGTCGGCGACGAGGACGTCACCCGGCAGGAGCTCTGCGGCCGCCGCGCGGATGCGCTGGATGTCGGTGTCGGCGTCGCCGCCGACCTTGAGCTGGAACTTCGTGTATCCCTCGCTGCGATACTGGGCGATGCGGGCGGCCATCGCCTCGGGCGTGTCCTGCGAGATCGCGCGGTAGAGCGCGACGTCGTCGCCCGCATGGCCACCCATGAGCGTGGCGACCGACAGCCCGCTCGCCTTGCCGAGCAGGTCCCAGCAGGCCATGTCGATCGCCGACTTCACATAAGGGTGACCGCGCATCGCGCTGTCCATCCGCTCGTTGAGCACACCGAGCGCGAGCGGGTCGGCACCGAGTAGCTGCGGCGCGAGTTCGGCGATCCCGGCGCGCGCGCCGCGGGCGTACGCGGGCAGGTAGGCCGGACCGAGTGGGCACACCTCTCCCCATCCGGTGAGGCCCTCGTCGGTGTCGACGGCGACCACCGTCGCATCGAACACCGAGACCGAGTTGCCGCCCGACCACTTGTAGCTCCCCTCGTGCAGCGGGAGATCGACTTGGAACATCCGGATACCGGTGATCCTCATGCGGCCACCGGCGCGCTCAACTTCGACGAGGCCCAGAGCGTCACCGAGGTGTAGAGCAGCACCACGACCACCAACCAGAGCAGATAGGTCACGGGGAGTTCCTTGACCAGGTACGTGGCGATGAGGACGCCGGGAATGCCGCCCAGTGTCAGCCCGACGGCGATGCGGCGGTCGAGGCGCCCCGACTTCCAGAAGCGGAACGCGGCCACGGGCATCATGAGCGCCGCGGAGCCGGCCATGATCGGGAAGGCCACGCGGGGGCTCATGCCGAGCGAATAGATCACGGCCATGCACGGCGCGTAGTTGCCGATGCCGAGCGAGACGAGCGCCCCGAACAGCGCGTTCGAGAGCACCGCGACGACGAGCGCGATCCCTGCGAGGCCGATCGCGTCGCCGCCCTGCGGGAAGATCCCCATCTGACGCAGCGTGATCACCGCGGCGGTGAAGAGGAGCGCGATCGCCATGCCCCGCTGCACGGTGCGACGGGGCCAGCGCACCACCACGCCAGCGCCGAACCAGGCGCCGAGGCCGCCCGCGATGATCATCGAGACCAAGGTGGTCAGCTCCACCTCGATGACGCTGAGGAAGAGGATCGCCTGCAGCAACACCGGGATCAGGTGCCCGACGTTCATCGTGCCGGGGATCAACTCGTCGGCGGTCATCCGGCCGAGCTTGAGCACGATCGTGGTGGTGGCGTACGATCCGACTCCCAGCGTGTCGAAGAAGTTGGTGACGAGTCCGAGGCCGATCAGCGCGGGGCCCGGGACGGTGCCTCTCGTACGGGGCGCGACACGGGCCGATTCGCTCACGGAGGGTCCTTCGGCAGAGGTGGGAGGACGGCGCTCGCGAAGGCGCGGGCGCGACCGCGGAGAATGTACGGGTCCGTGCGGCGCGAGCGCCATCCGCCGCCGCAGTGCCCTGCGTTTGCCGGCCACGAGGCCGCATCGTATCCTTGGCTCCATGACCGACGCGCGAACGCTGATCGTCTCCCATGCCGACGTGGAACGGCTGCTCCCGATGCCCGCCTGCATCGACCTCATGGCAGAGGCGCTGGCCACGACCGCGCGCGGCGGCGCGGTGCTGCCGCTGCGGCAGCTGGTCCTGCTCCCGGGCGGTCGCAACATCTTCGCGGTGATGCCCGCCGCGCTTGAGGGCGCCGACGGGCACCACGGCATCGGCGCGAAGGTCATCACGGTCTTCCCCGACAACGCGGCGACGGACTACGACTCGCACATCGGCGTGGTGCTCTACTTCGACGACATCCATGGCCGCCTGCTGGCGATCATCGACGCCAGTTCGGTGACGGCCATCCGCACCGCCGCGGTCTCGGGTGTCGCCACGCGACTGCTCGCACGGCCCGATGCCAGCGACCTCGCGATCCTGGGTGCCGGCGTGCAGGCCATGACGCACCTCGAGGCGATGCTCGCCGTGCGGCCGATCACGCGCGTGCGCCTCTGGAGCCGCGGCGCTGCCCGGGGCATCGCGTTCGCCGAGCAGGCCTCACGGCGGTTCGGCGTGCAGGTCGACGTGTGCGAGTCCGCCGAGTCCGCGGTGCGCGGCGCACAGATCGTCTGCACGGTGACGGCGGCGCGCGAGCCGGTGCTCCGCGGCGCGTGGCTTGCGCCGGGCGTGCACGTGAACGCGGTGGGCGCGGCGATTCCCACGGCCCGCGAGCTCGACACGCAGGCCGTCGTGCAGAGCCGACTGTTCGTCGACCGCACCGAGTCCACCCTGCGTGAGGCGGGCGACTTCCTCATTCCGCGCACGGAAGGCGCGATCGACGATGCGCACATTCTCGGCGAACTCGGGTCGCTCGTCGCGGGGACGCTGCGGGGGCGCGAGCGCGACGATGATCGGACACTCTTTAAGTCGCTAGGACTCGCGGTGGAGGATGTCGCGGCGGCGCGGTTCATCCACGAGCGGGCGCTCGCCGACGGGTCCGGCACATGGATCATGATCGGTGGTCTACGGCCAGAGCGCTGACGGTCGTAGTGCCGGAAGCGCGGGGCGTCGATCGCCGCCGTGTCGCTAGCGGAACTTCCACGTGAGTCCGAGCCACGGCACGCCCGGCAGGAAGACGCTCTCTCCGCCGAGGAGCGTCACGAATCCGACGTCCCACGCCGTCTGTTCGCCAGTGGAGCGAAGGCCGTAGGATACGAGCGAAAATTTCGTATTGGGGAAGAGCCAGTTCTCGCTCACAAAGGTCCATCCTCGTGAGATGCGCTTCGTGACGCCGAGCATCGCCATCGGTGACTCGGCCATCCGGCCGCCCGCGAAACCATAGCCGCCGCCCAGCGTCAGGCTCGCGTCGAGAGTTCCCCAGGTGGCGATGCCGTACGCGATGCCGAAGGTGTTGCTGCTGGCGTTCTCGAAGAACGGCGCGGCGCCAATAAAAGCGCCTGCCGCGATGTTGAGCCGCTCTGATTGCTCGATCGCGTACTTCGGTGAGATGAAATAGAAGTTATTCTTGATGAAGTCGCCGGACGGGAATGTCGTCATTGCGCCGCCGAGCGTGAACCGGTCGGTAATCCCGAGATGGGCGTCGCTGAGGAAGATCCAGTGGTTTGAGTAGTACCCCTCCCCTTTGGCGAGCGTACGGCCGGTGGGGGCGAAGAGGAGCCGGGTCGCATTGGGGTCGTCGGCCCAGTAGCGGCCGTTGCGAATAGAGCTACTGGGGACGGTGCGCACCGAGGTGACATCGGCGCGGCGCAACATGATCCGCCCTGCCAGCGACTCGAACCGCGCCGAGTCGCCCCACGACTCGGTGATCTGCCCCACCAGCGTGGACCCATCGCGCAGTTGCACGATCTGGCGCGTGTTGGAATCGCCCGGAGGGGGGAGCGCCGTGCGGAGCGGATCTTGTGCAGCCGTCGTCCAGGGTGCGAGGCACGCCGCGAGCCCAATCAGGGTGGACAGGATCCGATGGGTGAATCGCGCGTGTGACATCTTGGCTCTCGGCTGATGTGAATGGTTCCGAAAGAGCTCTTGTCCCAGTATCGCGACTTCACCGCAATCCGGGCCCAGCCGAGCGTGAATCGTGGAAAGGCGTATCATCTGTCGACCCGCTTGATGAGCGCCGATTTTTGTACATCGTGCCGAGCATCGAAGGCGAGGGGACCACCAATCCCCTCGTAGGCTGGAAGGTCCTTGCCCACGGACTCGATGTAATCGCGGATTTTTGCTCGATCAGGACCGACGGCTCTCGCGGCGCGCCCAATAAGCATTGCCGCGTCAAACGCCATCGCGGCCCTTTGATCGGGCTCCATCTTGAACGCGGCGACGTAGGCTTTGACGAACTCGTTCCCCAGCGGCGATGCGACCTCACGTGAGTTGAAGTACGAAACGTACCACGACGATGAAAACTCTGCCGCATGCGCTTCCATGCCAGCCAAGTCATCGCCTCCGACAATGGGGATTGTTACGCCAAGGGTTTTGAGGGCTCGTAACAGCTGAACCGCCGGCAGCGCGTCTCCCGCGAATACGATGACGTCCGGATTCAGCTTTTTGAGGTACGCGGCATACACGGCCATGGTGAGCGAGTCACGCACGCTGAAAGGAAGGGGAATGCGCGAGACGACCGTTCCATTGCCGGCGTGGAACGATTCAATGAAAACTTTTGCGAAATCGCGACCGTACGAACTGCTCTTGTAGACAACGCTCGCGCGTTTCAGTCGGAGTGTGTCGAGAACAAACCGAGCGACAGTCTTCGCATTTTGATTGTCGTTGGGGACGATGCGGAAGACCCAGCGATTGAGGCCAGACAAGCCAGGGCTCGTCGCTGTCGGCGAGATTGCTACGACGGCGTTGCGGCCAGCATGTTCTTGGTCGGAGTACACGCCAGCCGCTGCGTATGCCTCACCGCTCGTGCGCGGACCGACCACGCCGATCACGTTCGGGTCATCACGCAAGTGATTGGCGATTGTAATGGGATCCTCAAGATCTGGCGGAGCCGAAATCACGCGAAAGGTGGCTTGTCCCCCATCCTCGGCGTTCAAGAAGTTCACGGCGATCTGCGCACCGTACATCAGCGCGGTCCCCGCGTTGCCTTCCTCGCGCGGATTGTAGGCCGCGCCAATCCCGAGCTCTTGTATCACGCCCTTACCGTTCGAGCAGCCGCCAACGAATACCGTCAGTCCGAGCAATGCGGTGAGTGCATGTCTATGCATAGGTTAGTCAGACGACCTGGTAGGGGGCGATGTCGGACCCACGTTGCTAAGGGTCGCGTGTTCGATGCTAATTGGGTGGCGAAATCAGAAGTTGGCAAGTGGAGAACCCCACCCCAGCCCACTGTCGCTTCGCAGACGGGACCGCGCGAGAGTGGTCCGGCGGCAGGTATCGGAGAGGGTGGGGTGGCCGCCCGATGCCCCCCCCGCCCCCCTGCGGCGATATGGGGCGCGCTCAGCGCGCTGCGGCGTACCCCACCGAGGAGGCCACGGCGGTCAGCGCGATGCCCCACGCCAGGTCTACGAGTACGACGATCAGCGGAAAGTCGCGGATCAGCGCGAGGCTGGTCAGGTCGTAGGTGGCGTAGGCCGCCAGCCCGAAGAACGCACCGAGCGCAAGTGCACGCCCAAACGAACGCCGCTCAGCGGCCGGCATGACGACGAACACGACCACCGCAGTCACGTACACCACGTAGAAGAGCAGCGCCGGCACCCACTTCACGTCGGGGCGGAGCAGGGAGCCCATCTCCTTCGCGTAGAAACCCTTGGCGACCACACCGAGCCAGACGAGGTCGAGGGCGAACATCGTCGCACCCGTCGCGGCAAACGCCTTGAGGAAAGTCATCGTGTTCATGCGGAACTCCCGGCGGAGCCGAACTGCTCCGCGATGATGGTGGTGCGATAGTCGAAGATCGCGCGCAGCTGGTGCCGCACGACGAGCCAGTGGATGAGCCTGCCGAGCGGCCCAAAGGGCAGCCGGTACTCCACGTCATCGGTCATCTCGACGCCGCCGTCGACGGAGCGAAAGAGATGGCGATGGTACCAGCGCGAATACGGCCCGGTGATCTGCTCGTCGGCAAAGTGCGAGCCGTCGGCATGCTCGGCGTATTCGGTGATCCGTGATTCCCATGCCATCGGAATTCCGTGGAGGCTCAGCCGATATCGAATCCGGGTGCCCTCGCGAACCGTCTCGTCGCTGGTGGACATGATGCGAAATCCCAGCCACGGCGGCGTGATCGTCTCGAGGTTGCGCGGGTTCCTGAAGAACGCGAACACCTCCGGCAGCGTGCCCGGCAGGAGGGTCGTGCGCGTGAGCCGGTGCGTCATGCGACCTGCGCCTCGCGCGCGAGCACGCGACGCATGCCGGCGATGCTGTCGCAGACGACGATGCCCGGCTGCTCCAGCGATTTCGTCATCTTGACCGCCATTGCCCCCCCGGTGAGTACTGGGATTGTGGCCGGCATCGAGGCGCGCACGGCGTGCACTTCGCGAACCACCGCCGCCGGGTTGTCGGTATGCACGATGCTCAGCGCGACCGCTTCGGCGCGGCTCGCTGACGCCGCCGCCACGATGTCGGCGGCGGGGACGTCCACGCCGAGATAGATGATCGTCCACCCGTCCAGGGCGGCTGCGGTCGCGGCCAGGGCGGCACCGACGGCATGGCGCTCGCCCGCCGGTGTCGCGACGAGCAAGCGCGGTGCGGCGGGCGCTTCTGGCATCGAACGCAGGGCTTCGAGGATGATGGCCAGCACGGCCGCCGTCGCAAAATGCTCGTGGGCAATCGTCAGCTGCCCGGCCTGCCACTCGTCCCCGATCCGATGCATGAGGGTCGGGACGATCTCCTGAAGAAATGCGGGAATGCCGTACAAAGCGATCGTGCGCCGCAGTTCGCGATCGAGGCTGGAGCCGTCCAGCGCACGGGCGTGCGCGAGTGCCGCATCGACGCGCTCAGTATGTGCGGCTTCATCGGCGTGTGCCGGCGGGGCGGGGCGGTGTGCCTTATCCGCCGCGACGAGCCGCTCGAGTTCCGCGGTCGGGAGGCTTGCGACCGTCTTGATCCTGCGCCCGTGCTTCGTGGCCGCCGCGAGTAGGAGAAAGCGATCGACCTGGGCGTCAGAATAGAGCCGCTGGCCACCCGGCGTGCGTTCCGGCTCGACCGCCGCGTAGCGCTGCTCCCACACCCGAAGAACGTGACGCGACAGTCGCGTACGCTCAGCGACCACCCCTATTGGGTGGCCGGCCATCGCATGGGGTGGTTTTTGTGGTTTGCTTACCATAAGCCAATAATCGCAAACTGTCTAACTGTTGTCAAGAGATAGGCATAGACAAAGCCTTGACAAGAGGGAGAAAATCGGTAGATATTAGGTTCCATAGTTCGACAACCTCCCAACACCCAATGCAAAGGTCACCCAACATGTTCAGCTCGAAGATGGTTGTTCTTTCGCTCGCAGGCCTGATGCTCTCGGCGACGTCTGCCAGCGCCCAGGCGGCCGCTCACAGCGGGATGAAGATGGACAAGACGATCGTGGACGTCGCCGTCGAGAACGGTTCGTTCAACACGCTGGTGACGGCGCTCAAGGCCGCCGACCTGGTCGGAGCGCTTTCCGGAAAGGGGCCGTTCACGGTGTTCGCCCCGACCGACGCGGCATTTGCGAAGCTCCCGGCCGGCACGATCGACGCCCTCCTCAAGGACCCGAAGAAGCTGGCCTCGATCCTCACGTACCATGTCGTGTCGGGCAAGGTGATGGCTGCCGACGTGATCAAGGGCAACGGCGCGAAGCCGGCGACGCTGAACGGCGCCGCGCTCGACATCACGGTGAAGGGTGGCAAGGTGTACGTGAATGGCGCGCAGGTCACGACGGCTGACGTCGTCGGCTCGAACGGCGTCATCCACGTGATCGACGCAGTCGTCCTGCCGCCGGCCGCGAAGTAATGCTCATCGGTCTGCTGCTCGTGACGGCGCTCGCGATCGACGTGCCCGCGGCTGCTCCGGCAGTTGCCGCTTTGTCCGCTCCACGCGAGACGACCGGATCTGTGCGGGATTCCGTTCGCCAGTTTCCGCGTGTGGACGGCTCGAACCTCGAGGGGAAGCGCTTTGCGCTGCCCGGCGATTTCGAGGCGGAGTACAACGTGGTGATCGTCGCGTTCCGTCGCGAGCAGCAGGCCGATGTGGACGCCTGGCTCCCCTTTCTGCGCGCCCAGAAACTGGCGGAGCGAGGCGTCCGGGTGTACGAACTGCCCACGCTCAACCGGTCGTATCGGATGATGCGGGGCTTCATTGATGGCGGCATGTCGCGTGGCATCCCGGAAAAGGCGACGCGCGAGGCGACCATTACCCTCTACATCGACAAGTCTCCATTCAAGAAGGCGCTGGCGATTGCATCCGAGGAGCGCATCGTCGCGCTGATCGTGGCGCGCGACGGTCGCGTGCTGTGGCGTGAGGATGGTCGGTTCACGCCCGCCGCCGGCGCGGGGCTCGCGGCGGCGCTCGATTCGCTCAAGGCCAGATCGGTCCCATGACCGGCGAAGTGCGCGGCGTCTCAGGCCCGATTCGCCACGCCTTGGTGACCGTTCGGCAGTCGTTCGACTCGGACTATTGCTCCGAGGGCGCACAGGCGGTGCGCGAGCACCCGGACCGGTTCGAGTTCCGACGCTGCCTGCCGTTCCTGTTCATCTACCTGGGCTGCATCGGCCTTGTCTGGGTCGGGTGGAGCTGGACCGCGGTCGCCGTGGCGTTCGCGCTGTACTGGATCCGCATGTTTGGAATCACGGCGTTCTACGATCGCTACTTCTCGCACCGCACGTTCCGCACGTCGCGGTCGGGGCAGTTCGCCTTCGCTGCTCTTGGGAACACCGCGGTGCAGCGCGGCGCCCTGTGGTGGGCCGCCGTCCACCGGCACCACCACAAGGACGCCGAGACCGAGCACGATGTGCACTCGCCAGGCGACGACAGCCGCAACAACTTCCTTCTCGCCGTCGTCACCCTTGGCGAAGGCTGGCACAACCACCACCATCGCTTCATGCGCGCCGCTCGTCAGGGCTTCTATTGCTGGGAGTTCGACCCGACCTGGTACGCGCTCAAGGCGCTCTCCTGGACCGAGCTGATCCGGGATCTGAATCCCATGCCGGAACGCGTGTACGCCGAAGCGGAAGCGCAGCACCTGCGCCCCCAGGCTGCCTGAACACAAAGTGAACGCCGAGCGAACCGTTTTATGAAGTCACTCGCGATTGTCGGCACGGGCATTGCCGGCCTCGGTGCCGCCCACTTCCTCCACGACCGGTTCGACCTCACGGTCTTCGAGCAGGGCGACTACGCCGGCGGGCACACCAACACGATCACGGTCGACGAGCAGGGTCGACCGGTGCCGATCGACACCGGGTTCATGGTGTTCAACCCTGTCACCTACCCCAACCTCACGCGGTTCTTCCGTGAACTGGACGTGGCGACGAAACCCACCGAGATGTCGTTCAGCGTGCAGCACGCGCCGAGCGGGCTCGAGTACAACGGCAGCAGCCTCGGCCAGCTGTTCGGGCAGAGGCGCAACCTGCTGAGCCCGCGCCACTGGCGCATGCTGATGGCCATCAACCGGTTCAACGACGAAGCCGTGCCGGCGCTCGACGACCCGCGCTGGGCCGGCCATTCGCTCGGCGAGTACGTCGCCGAACGCGGTTACGGTGACGACATGCTGCATCGCTACCTGATTCCGATGAGCGGTTCGGTCTGGAGCACACCGCCCGACCGGATGCTCGAGTTTCCCGCGATGACGCTGCTCCGCTTCTGGCACAACCACGGCTTTCTCGGCATGCGCACGCAGCATCCGTGGCGGACCGTGGTGAACGGTGCGCAATCCTACGTTGCGAAGATCACGACGCCGTTCCGCGGTCGCATCGAACTTCGTAACCGCGTGGTCCGGGTGGAGCGGCGCGGCGCCCGCGTATTCGTGAAGACTGAAGCCGGCGAGCTGCGTGGGTTCGACAAGGTGATTCTCGCCTGCCATGCCGACCAGGCGCTTGCGCTGCTCGCCGATCCGACCGAAACCGAGCGGAGGCTCCTCTCCGCGTTCAAGTATCAACCCAACACGGCGACGCTCCATACCGACCCCTCGTTCATGCCGCGCACACGCCGCTGCTGGGCGAGCTGGAACTACCGGATCGACCAGTCGGGGGCCGGCAGCGACCAGCCGACCATTCACTACTGGATGAACAGCCTGCAGGGCGTGTCTGAGCGCGAGAACTACTTCGTCTCGCTCAACTGTGACGACCGGATCGCTCCCGACCGCGTGATCCGGCGCATCGAGTACGCGCATCCGCTGTTCGACCGCGCTGCAGTGGCCGCGCAGGCAGAGTTGCCCGCGCTCAACCGCATCGGGCCGAACCAGACGACGTACTACGCCGGCGCCTGGTTCAAGTACGGATTCCACGAGGACGGATTGACGAGCGGGCTCGACTGCGCGCGCGCCGTCACCGGTGAGGCGATGTGGTCGTGAACTCCGCCCTGTACGAATGCCGCGTGATGCATCACCGGCTGGCGCCGAAGGTGCACCATTTTCGCTACGGCATCTTCATGTTCGCGCTCGACCTTGACGAGATCGACGCCGTCGCGGCGCGGATTCCGTTCTTCAGTCGCAACGGTGCCAACATCTACGCTTTTCGCGATCGCGACCATCTCACACTGCCGGGCCTCGAGTCCGCGGGCGTCAAGGCGAACGTCGTGGACTGGCTCGCGCAGCAGGGCGTCGCCTTCCCGGCGGACGGTCGGATCATGCTCGTCACGTTGCCGCGCGTGTTCGGCTATGTGTTCAACCCCGTGTCGTTCTACTACTGCTTCGACGCGACGGGCGAACCGCTCTGCGCGATCGCCGAGGTGGGGAATACCTTCGGCGAGATGAAGCCGTACCTCATCGGCGCGCGCGCGCCGGATGGCGTCTTTCGCCGCCTGACGCCGAAGCAGTTCTACGTGTCGCCGTTCTTCGCGCTGAATCTCACGTTCGACTTCAGGCTGCGCGTGCCGGATGAACGGCTCGACATCCACATCGATGATCACGACGGCGACGAACGGGTGCTGCTCACGTCGCTCACCGGCCGCCGCGCGCCGCTGACTGCCGGGCGCCTGGCCTGGTTCACGCTCAAGTACCCGATGATCACGCTCAAGGTGATCAGCCTCATCCACGCGCACGCCGTGGCGCTCTGGCTCAAGCGTGTGCGGTGGCACCGCAAGTCAGACAACGTCGCCCATCAGCGCGGGGTCCTCAAACCCCACGCTTCGCTCGCAAGGAAAACGTCATGACCGACAGCACCGCACGAACCGGGATCGACGCCCCCCCCGGCGGCGGCGGCGCGGCCCACGGCCTCTACGAGCGTCTGATGGTCGCCGCGTTCGGTGAGATGACGGCCGGGTGCCTGCACCTCGACCTGCCGAACGGCGATACGAAAGTCATCGGCACGCCGGGCGCAGAGGTCAGCGCGCTGATCCGCGTCCGCGACGCCGCGTTCTTCAAGAAGTGCGTCCTCTTCGGCGACATCGGCTTCGGGGAGAGTTATGTTGACGGCGACTGGGAGACGGACAGCATCGAACGCGTGATCGCGTGGGCCGTGCTGAACGTCGAGCACTCGCCGACGATGTCGGGCTCCAAGGCCAAGCACTTCGCGCTCAACCTGCTCAAATGGTACAACCGCGCGCTCCACCTGCTGCGCCCGAACAGCCTGGAGACGAGCCGGCGCAACATCGCGGAGCACTACGACCTCGGCAACGACTTTTATCGTCTCTGGCTCGACGACACGATGACATACTCGAGCGCGTACTTCACCGAGCAGGGGCAGTCGCTCGAGTCGGCGCAGGTCGCCAAGTACGACGCCCTCTGCCGCAAGCTGCAGCTCCATGCGGGCGACCACGTGCTGGAGATCGGCAGCGGCTGGGGCGGCTTCGCGTCGCACGCGGTGCGCACGTACGGCTGCCGTGTCACCGCCGTCACGATCTCCGAAGCGCAGCTGGCGTACGCGCGCGCGCGGTTCGCGCGCGAAGGGATCGCCGAACGCGCCGATGTCCGGCTGGCCGATTACCGCACGCTCACCGGCCTGTACGACAAGATCGTGTCGATCGAGATGATGGAGGCGATCGGCGACCGGTACCTCGAGACCTACTTCGCGAGGATCCATGACCTGCTGAAGCCCGGCGGCCTCGTGGCGGTGCAGTACATCACGGTTCCGGACTCGCGCCACGCGGAGCTGAAGCGCGGCGTGGACTGGATCCAGAAGCACATCTTTCCCGGATCACTCCTCCTCAGCGTGGGACGCGTCAACCAGGCCATCAATCGCACGGGCGACCTCTTTCTCCACGACCTCGAGGACCTTGGCGCCAGCTACGCGAGGACGCTGCATGTTTGGTGGGAGCGCTTTAATGGCCGCATCGCCGACGTCCGCGCGCTTGGGTTCGATGCTAGATTCGTTCGCAAGTGGAACTACTACCTCCAGTACTGCGAAGCGGCGTTCGCCAGCCGGAACATCAGCGTCGTGCAGGCCGTGTACACCCGGCCCAACAACCGCGCGCTGCATCGGGCCTAGTGATGCGGGGCGTGGCGTGGGCATGACGGAGGACCGATGAGCGAACCCGCGCCGGAATCGTCGGACGCGCCGGCCGGCTCGTTCTCGTCGCGGCGCGTCGTCGCCCCCATGGTGCGGCAACTCCAGCAGGGTGTCACGCCGGAGATGGTCGCGCTCGGGCTGGTCATCGGCGTCTTTCCGATCCTCGGTTCGACGACGCTGCTCTGCGGGATCGCCGCTGCCGCGCGCGGGCTCAACCAGCCGATCATTCAACTCGTCAACAACTTCGCGTATCCGGCGCAGTTGGTCGCGCTCATCCCGTTCTACCGGGCGGGTGAGTCGCTGTTCAATCGCCCGCACCTGCCACTGTCGATCCCGATGCTCATCGAGCGGTTCCGGGCCGACATAGGCCAGTTCTTCTCCGACTTGGGGATGGTCGCCGTGCAGGGAATCGTGGTCTGGTGCCTGCTCGCGCCGTTCGTCGCCGCGACGGTCTACTACCTGACACGGCCGCCCCTGCGGTTGCTCGCCCGCCGGGCGCGCGCGGGACGGGTCGCGTGACAACGCTGCTCGCCGCCGGGCTTGCGATCGCCGTGGCCTATTTCGCGATCGTCTGGGCGATCAGCCTGCGTGTCCGGAACTACGGGCTCCTCGACGTCGCCTTCTCGTACGGCGTGGCCATTCTCGCACCGATGTACGCGTGGTTCGGGCCCGGCGCTCCCTTACGAAAGTGGGTGTTTACGGCCATTGGCGTGGCGTGGAGCCTCCGGCTCGGCACCTACATTCTCGTCCGCGTCTTGAAGCACCATCCGGCCGAAGATGCGCGCTATCAGACCCTGCGGGCGCGCTGGCCAGAACCGCTGCAGTTCCTGGGGTTCTTCCAGCTGCAGGCCGTGCTCGTCGTGATCTTCTCGCTGCCCTTCCTGTTTGCCGCGTTCAATTCGGCGCCTTCGCTCGCGATGGTCGAGCTCATTGGGATGTCGATCGCGGCTACGGCGGTCGTGGGCGAGACGATTGCCGACCTGCAGATGCAGGCGTTCAAGCGCGAGCCGAACAATCGTGGCAGGGTGTGCGACATCGGGCTGTGGCGATATTCGCGTCACCCGAACTATTTCTTCGAGTCGATGGTCTGGTGGGGCGCATGCCTTGCCGCGCTGGCATCGCCATGGGGCTGGGTGACCATCACCTGTCCGCTGCTGATGCTCTACTTCCTCTTCAAGGTCACGGGGATCCCGTTGACCGAGGAGTATGCAGTGAAGAGCAAGGGAGATGCCTATCGTGAGTACCAACGCATCACGAGCGCGTTCGTCCCCTGGTTCCGCAAGGCGTGACCACCAGGCCCACGATTCTCCTGACCGGCGCCAGCGGCTACAGCGGCGGAAGATTGCTTGGCAGTCTGGCGCGGCGTGGCGTGGCGTGCGCCTCCGCTGCCTGGCCCGTCGCCCGGAATTCCTGCGGGGGCGCATGGCTTATTGAAACTCCTATCGGACGGTCGCAGTGGCCTTGCGAAAGACTCGCCCATCCGCGGAGAAGGTGACGGTCTCGCCCCTGTTGGCATGCGGCTCGTCCGCGTAGGCGATGCGAAAGTCCCAACTCGCGTCGGTCGTTGTCGCCTCAAGGATGCGGGTGAGAAGGAGCGCCGCCTTGATGACTGTGCGCGCCTCGGTGGAGTAGTCGCGATACGTCAGTGTCCCCACCGACCCGGGTCCGACGAGTCGGTCAATATCAGCGGCCGTAGCGGCAGTCTGTCCGGAGAGCGCCGGGGCAACGATGGCCAGGGCGACGGGGAGCGGAAGGAGTCGAGAGAATCTCATAGGCGTACGACAAGTAAGCATGCGGAAAGGTTTGCACTGCCCGGTTCGCAATCCCGCAGGGAGGCGCACTAAGTTTTGCGCTGCCAACCCTCCCCACCGACGAGCCCCTTCATGCACCGACCCCTCGCCATTACCCTCGCCACCCTCTCCCTTGCCTCCTGTGGCGGCGGAGCGGGCGACCGCGAGCCCGTGGATATTCTCATCACCGGCGGCACGGTGATCACGATGGACTCGTCGCGACGCGTGCTGGAGGATGGCGCGGTCGCGATCACGCGGGATCGCATCGTCGCCATCGGTCTCACCGCCGACCTCACGGCCACGTATGCGGCGCGCGAGACAATCAACGCCGATAAGAAGATTGTCATGCCTGGCCTGATTGACGGCCATGGACACGCGGGCCACGGCCTAGTGAAATCCATGGGGATGGACACCGACGAGTGGTATCCCGCCACGGAAACCATCTACGCCCGCGGCTCTACGGTTGACTTCTGGCGCGCTGAGGCGCTCCTCACCGGCGTGGAGCGCGTGCGCTTTGGCGTCACGACCGCGCTCAGCTACTTCGGCGGTGGCGACATGATTACGCGCACCGACGATGTGAAGTACGGCAACGCCTACATGCAGGCCACAGCAGACGTGGGACTGCGCTACATCCTCGCTGTCGGCCCGCGACGCCCGCCATTCCCAAAGACCTACACGGACTGGAACCGCGACTCCAGCACCGATGTCGCCGTGACCTTCGCACAGCAACTCGCCGTCTCGGAGGAACTCATCAAGACATGGCACGGCGCCGCTGACGGCCGCCTCAACATCGCGATGATGTTCCCCACCCATCGGCAAGAAGAGACCCCGCTGTCTGGTGCGGCACTTGAGGAAGTCATTCAACAGGCGCAGGCCACACGCGACCTGTCGCGCCGCTACAAGCTGCTCTTCACACAAGACGGCCACACGACGAACAGCGTCAAGTTCGCACACTCCATTGGCCTCTTGGGCCCCGACGCACTACTCTCGCACGCCACGGAGTTGACGCCGGAGGAAATTGCGATTCTCGTCCAGACGAGGACGAATATTGTGCACAATCCAAGCGCTAATGCCGCCACACGTCGTCGCTTCCAGTTGGTCGAACTGCTCGACGCCGGCGTGACCGTTATGCTCGGCTCGGACGGCGTCGCTCCGGATCGCAGCTACGACATGTTCCGCCACATGTTCCAAGCGATGCGCTATCACCGCTTCTATTGGCGCGACACCAAGGTGCTCCCGCCTGGAAAGGTGCTGGAGATGGTCACGATTGATGCCGCGCGCGCGCTCGGCATGGAACGCGACATCGGCTCGCTTGACGTTGGAAAGAAGGCCGACATCATCCTCATTGACTGGTTCCGGCCGCACATGGTGCCGATGAACATGCCACTGTATCGCGTCGCCTACTTTGCAAACGGCAACGACGTCACCACCGTGCTCGTCAATGGGCGCATCCTTATGCGCGACCGCGTCGTACTCACCGTGAACGAAACCGAAGTGCTCACCTTGGCGCAGCGCGAGGCCGACGCCGCGATTCGTCGCACGGGGCTCGATTCGCTCCTCCGCACACCAGAAGGATTCTGGGGTACGAGCCGCTTCCCCGACTGAGATGTGCTGGCGCGGCCGACACGCATTTCGACGATCCCCTCGTCAACGCCTTGGCTCGCGTGGACATTTCGGGTTCAGTCGCTACTTAGCGTGAGCCAGGTGAAGCCGTCTGGCTGCCCGAGCTACTCGGCCCGGAATTCTCCGCCCTCATTCGCCTGCTCGAACAGATCACGGGTGAGCGGCTCATCCTTCAAAGGCAAGCGGTTCACCCTACTCATCGACCTGGTGAACCGCTCGTGGCCTGCAACGGCGATACGCTCTGGCACGCGGTGGCGTACTTCGGTATTCGCGGCATCTTGCGCCGCTGACGCCGAAGCACTGAAGGCGTCGCTCCTCAACGCGTTGCGCCACCCACTCCAAACCCTGCCGTCCCGGTGCGCGGATCGAATGTCGCACCGGCCGGCAGCAGATGCATCCGCATCCCCGATGCGCCGAGGACCTGCCCGGTTGGCGTCATCGCCGCCGACCGCGCGTCGTAGATCACGACCGTGCTCGCGCCGCGCACGCTCCACGTACCGTCGGGATGCACCACGAGCGCCGTGGATTCGTCGATACCCGCGGCAAGATGCGGGGCGCGCTCGAGCACGAGGCTGATCAGCCGGTTGTGCCGCTTCCGCCGCAGGAAATGCTGGTCGATGATCACGTTGTCGATCAGCCCGAAGCCCGCGGTCGTGATGGTGTTGTCGCGCGCGATTGTGACCCACGAGAGCGTACTATCTGGGCGCGTCCCGCCTGGCCTGCGCTCGTCACCTGTGAGCATCACCGCCGACATCACCGCCGCGCCGGCCGAGGTCCCACCGATGACGGCTCCGGCGGCGTAGCGCGCATGGATCGCACGCTCGGTGGCCGTGCCGCGAATGACGTCCGCTAGGCGGACCTGATCGCCACCACCGAACCAGACGCCGGTCGCGCCGTCGAGCAATCGGGCGACCGAGTCGGTCATCGCTT
Source organism: Gemmatimonas phototrophica (assembly GCA_945869195.1). GTDB lineage: Bacteria > Gemmatimonadota > Gemmatimonadetes > Gemmatimonadales > Gemmatimonadaceae > Pseudogemmatithrix. Next base: position 26,911 of record CAMBNV010000011.1, read on the forward strand.
GCTCGCGCGTGATCCATACGTTCTGCGCCTGCGCGCCGAGTCCACGGAGCTGCTCAGCCTTCTCCTCACCGCCGGTCAGACCGGAGGCACTCGCCATCGCGAACACGATGATGCGTGCCTTGCCACGACCGCCCGCGAGCTCGACGAACTCTTGCACTAGTGCCGCGGGCTGTGGTCCGCCGCCGACGATGTACAGGGTGCCGCGGCCCGCGGCCGATTGACCGGCGAGGGGGGCCGCGGCGAGTGTGGCGGCGAGCAGCAGGGTTTTGAGGAGTCTTTTCATGACTCAAAAGATACGACGGATGGCCCGGCGTGGCGCGAGCTATGGTAGCGTTTCCGTGAATGAATCGCCCCTCTACATCCGGCCTTGGTCTCGGCCTATCGGATGACCCGCGACGCGGAGAAACGGGCGACAGACGGCCGACAGGCCCCACCTGGGCCGCGCGGGGGCTGGTGGCGCCGCGTGAAGCGGCGCGCCCTAGTCCCGACCCCGATTGAAACTCCTATCGGTTCTACAGCAAGGGCTGATAGCGCGGCTTCCAGAGGCGATCGTACGTGATGCCGACCCGCAGTTGACTCGCCATTCCCGGCATCAGGCTTCCAGGCACTTTTCCCTTGAAGAACATCAGGTCAGCGGACACGGCCAGCGACAGTTCATCCACGAGCGGGACCACGATCTCGTGGATCTGGTTGTAGCGGAGCGCGAGATTGGCGTCCGTGTCGAGAGGGGCAGGAAAGAAGTAGGTGAGATCGTTCACCATCCGGTAGCGCACGCGTCCAAATTCCCGACGCCCGGCCCCGCCGCCGATCTGTCGTTCGTAGTCGCCACGCGCCTGCACGCCGACCTGCGGATTGGGGCGTCCGTAGTCGTTCTCCACCACCGCCGCGAGCTCCGTGCGTGGCCAGCGTTCAGTAGGGGTGAGCAGGAGTCCCGACATCCCACGCAACGAGAGCTGGCGAGCATTCCGTAGTCCGCTTGCGGTGTTCCGCGTGGGACTGAACTCACTATCGAACAGGGCGCGCACAAAAGGTTGGAGGCGGCGCCCTCTGTTCGCGCTGGAAGGGCGTAGCGTCAGGTCGATCCGTATGTCGTCCGTGGTCTCGACGACGCGAGCATTTCCACCCGCGGTGAGATGCTGCTCCGCGAAGGCGAGCCCGATACCGAGGTCCGTTGCCACCCGCATGCGGTCCTGCGACACGACAAATCGTCCGCTTGCCCCAGCTACCCACGCGTTGGCCCCGACGATGCGGCTCTCGGGGACATTTTCATATCCCGTGCGCGTCGAGACGGAGTTGGTGGAGACCCAGAGCGTGGGGCGCTGAAACATGAATGAGAAGAGCGGTTCGTATCGGGAATCGGGGGCGAGCATCGCCGCGATGGAGTCGACCTGCGCGGTCCCACGAGCGACGCCGCGGACCCGACGTAACTCAGCAAGGGCCCAGGGCTTGATGGCCAATGGCTCACCGCCGCGGACCGTCGCCTCAAGCACACCTCCGGCACCGATCTCAAAACGACGTCGGACCCGTCGTGCGCGCGTGAAGAATCGCGAACGGGCGCCTTCGTAGAGCACATCGCTCGTTGCCACTCTATAAAACGTGGCACCGTCAATCGGGCGGCCATTGATGGATCCGGCGGCGAAGTCGATGCCGCTCGTCGCAAGCTCGCCGCGTCTATCGTCGCGCAACAGGGCCAGCAGGTCGCTGCCCGGCAGATCCAGTATGACGATCTCGTCCTCGGTCCATAGCCACTGACCGATTTCGTTCTCGTGCAGCTTGCCGATGAGCGGAGGAAACTGGTCGAGCCGGCGAATCACCGACGCCTCGGCGTTGCCGCGCTGGCGCAGCAACCGTGCGAGGAATGCCTCCCACATCGGCTTGGAAACCCGCCCTTGGGCAGTGACGGCGTCAAAATCCCGCAGCGCAGGACGGCGTTCGACGAGATCCACGAAGGCCGGAAGCATCAGCTCCCCCCGGGGCTGCGGATCCAAGCTGACCAAGCCTCTGAGTCGCCGTACGAATCCCGTATCGCTCGGCGTATCGTCGGTGACCATCGACAGGCGGTGCTCGACGGCCTTGAGGTAAGGCTGTCCTCCCCCCGCGGAGGATTGGAACTCCAGGTCGAGTCGGCCGACGCCTATGCCGTTGGCCGCGCTGCGTGCCACGATCGCCGGTGAGCTCGGTCGCACGAATGGGCGGGCGGGAAGCTCCACTCGCACCCGACGATCTTCCGGAGCCGACGCGGCCGGAAGGTCGGCGACAATCGCGTCGATGCCGCGGACTTCCTCGGCCACGAGGGCGTTCTCTGGTGCCGACATATTCGAGAGCACGACGATGGCGGTCGCGCCTGCGGCTTGCAGCGCAGCAACCTCGCGCCGGGCCGCGCTCACTGGCGACTCGAATCTGAATCCGGCAAGCGCGCTACGCGGTAGGCGATCCCGCAGCTCGCCGCTCACGAGCCCCAGGAAGCCAAGACGTACGCCTGCCTGCTCCACGATCACGCGTGCCTTGAAGAGCGAGGAATCAGCCGTGGCGACATTCGCCGCCAGCAGGCCGACTTCCGGAAACTCACGCGCGAGAGCGGCAAGGCCGTCAGCACCCAGACCCAACTCGAACTCATAGGGCACGAGCAAGGAGTATCCCAGTTCGCGGAGCGCGGTGAAATCGAGGCGAGCCCGGCTTGGGCGCTCGAGCCCGACATCCGCGTTCTGGTGACCGAGGTCCACGGTGATGACGGCGACGGACTGTGCCGAGCCATTGGAGCGAAGTCGCGCTAGCAAGGTGGCCCGCGGGCCGAGTTCACCGAGATTGAGCGGGAGTTCGAATAGCCGCGAATCGAGGAGATCGAGTCGGTTCATCTCCCCGGTCGTGAACCCAGCGGTATCGCGGGGCCAAACGGCGCCGGGTCGCTCGATGATGATGGCGCGGTCACCCCGAGCCGTGCGCAGGCGCGAGGCGCGCACGGTCGTGCGCACCAAGTCTCCGAAGTCGCGTTGGCGCCGTGGATTTCGATCGATCATCGCCAGGAGATCGGGCTGCGGACGCCAAGGATCTTGGATCAGGAGCACGTTAGCCGAGATCATCGCAGGCAGCTCCTCAAGTGCTTCAGCCTGCTCGCGCCCCTCGAGGATCTCCGCGAGTTCGTCGCCCAGCGGCTCCTCCGACGGGAGGAAGATCACGATGCCCGGTGCCCGCCAAGCCAGATGCGAGACGAGCTTGAACGGAACTGACTCGGCGACGGCAACTTCGGCGAGCAGTTCATGCTCGTCCTGCGCGCGCTGGGCCCCCATCGCGCCGAGCGAGCGGGCTGTGTACACGACCGAGACACGGGTCGGCTGCGACTGCGCGCCAAGCTCCGGGGCGGACTGAGCCAGGAGACAAAGGACCAGGCCAAGCCGGATTAGGCAGCGAGTTACCATCCACTAAAATGTAGGATTCCGGGAGAATCCGCGACGTGCTCGATTAAAAGACGATTAATCCGCTGAGGCGGGGAAGGAGCAGGGGCATTCCGGACCGGGCGCATGATTCACGACGGGGGCGACATCCGGAATCTTCCCCTCAGCGTGTTACCCAGCGAGATCGGATTCGTCGTTTACGGAAGCATGGTGTTCAGCGAATCCCTGACGATGAACCTGTCGTACGGGCCCTCCCACGACTCCGAGGCCCAGTGGGGGGGGGGTGGGACGCCATGCGAATCTGCTCGCGACAAATGGACGCTGACCACGCTGCTGCGTGGTCAACACTTAGAAGAAGAGATCGAGCAGGAACCCGTGGTCGTCCGGGAATAAGGCGACGGTCGGAGACAGCCTTCTCAATCCAAATTTCGGAGGTAGTATGCGTTCAGTTCTTCGTCATGCGTTTGCGGTTGCGGCCCTTGTTGGTGCGGTGGCGATCTCTGCCCAGGCCCAGATGGGGGGGCTAAAGGTTGAAGAAATCCGTATCGACCTCGCGAGCCTCAAGATCACGAACGGCACGTTGCTCGGCGCCGGGATTCCGGGCTCGGTGGCGCTCGGCATCTATCTGAACGACAAGATCGCACTCGAGCCGACCATGGGCTTCTCTTATACGAAGGCCGATGGCGCGACCGATGCCGCCACGGGGTTGAACCTCGGCGTCTTCGCGCCGTTCTACTTCGCCGGTGACCGCGGCCATAGCGGCCTCTTCGTCGCCCCCGGCGTCATGATTAGCAAGGTGACCGACGTGGACGCCGCGATTGACTTCGGCGCCGATGTGGGCTTCAAGCGCAAGATGAGCGACAAGGTCTCCTGGCGTGCCGCGGCCCAGCTGCGCGACGGCGACAGCTTCACCGACGCCTCGATCAGCGGCGTGTTCGGCCTCAGCGTCTTCTGGCGCTAAGCGTCCCATCCGCGCGCTTCGGCGCGGACCGATTGCAGGAAACCCCGCCGCGGATTCCGCGGCGGGGTTTTCTGCATCTGGCACTCGGCGCCGCTACTTCCGCGCGAGATTGTAGGCGATCGCGGTCCCGATCGGCATGGTAACCCAGAGCAAGGGCCCGCCAAAGAACCCCGCCACGCTTCCGGCAAGGGTGGCCGAGCCCCCCAGGCGGCGCGCGTGCGCAGGTGCGTCAGCCTCCGTGTCGCCGAGGTTGCCGCGTCTCAGGTCGCCTCTCAGGTGATGAACATCGGCCGGCTGAGTACTTCGCGGTACGCGAGATCGAGCCGATCGAGCTCCTTCTCCCACGAACGTGACTCCGCGGTGGCACGCGCGCCGCGACGGAGGCGCTCCCGCGCCTCGGCATCGACCATGAGTCGCCGCATCGCCGCTGCGCACGCGAGCGCATCGCCTGCAGGGAAGGCGAGGGCGTTGACGTCGTTCGCGAGATGGTCCGCGACTCCCCCGGCCGGCGTCGCGATGACGGGCAATCCCGACGCCATCGCCTCGAGGACCACGAGACCTAGTGTCTCGGTGGTCGAGGCAAACAAGAAGGCGTCGGCGCTCGCGTAGAGCGCCGGCAGGATGTGGACGCGGTCGAGTGTGCCGAGGAAGGTGACCGATCGGCTCGCCCGCGCCCGCAGGGCGGGCAAGCTCGGCCCCGTGCCGGCGATGATGAAGCGCACGCTGCCGGGTGGGAGGGACTGCGCGAGCATCTCGTACGCGTCGAGCAGGCACTCGACGTTCTTCTCGGGCGCGAGCCGCCCGACATGCACGAAGGTGAATGCCGATCCGACGTGGAACCCCTCACGCGCCGCAAGGGAGCGTTTGCGCGGATGGAACTGCTCGATGTCGACGCCTCGTCCCCAGACCTCGACCGTGCTGACGCCGAGCTTCGCGAGATCGGCCTTGGCCGGGCTCGATGGCGTGAATGTACGCGTCGCAGAGGCATGGAACGCGGCGATGTTCCTCGCGATCGGCCCGCGGAGCCAGGGCACGCCATAGGAACTCGCGTAGCGTGCGAAGTCCGTGTGGTACGAGGTGCACCATGGTACGTCCATGCGCCGAGCAGCGCGGCGCCCGAGTCGGCCGACGACGAACTCCGTTGCGCAGTGCACGAGGTCGGGCTTGAACCGTGCGGCGACATCGCGGACCGTGCCCCACGCTGGCGCGGCGAGGCGGATCTCCTTGTACACTGGCGCCGGGATCGAAGGGATCGTCGTCACACGCGCGCCACCGTCGTCGACCACGAGACCATTCGCGTCGTGGGGATACCGCGGCGCGATCACTTCGCACTCCCAGCCTCGCGCGAGCAGGCCACGCACGGAGATCGCCGTGACGACGCTCACGCCGTTGACCTGCGGCGGATAGGTGTCGGAGCAGAAGAGGATGCGCATGGTGAGAACTTTGCGCGGCGCAGGTAACTAGGGAGTGACGGAACGGTCACAGGGAGATGATGCATTCAAGCCGCCCCGGCGGAATAGCGTTACCGATACGCGACCGAGCGGTCGGCACGCTGATACACGACTCCGTGAGCTTCCTTCGCGATGACACTCCACTCGCCCTGCCCTATGGAGGCTTCGTGACCCGGGTTTCTCCGATCCAGCGCGCGATCGTCGTCGTTCTCGACGGTCTCCGTCCCGATGCGATCCCACGCTTCGGCTTGCATCACGCGGCCGCACTCGCGCGTCGCGGCTCGAGCACGATGCTCGGTCGCACGGTCGAGCCGAGCGTGACCGCGGCGGCGATGGCCTCGCTCCTCACCGGCGCATCGCCGGAGCGCCACGGGCTGCAGGACACGCGGTTCCGGATCCCACGTCCGGGCGGCGTGCTGCACCCGCTGCCGCGCCTGCTCGGCGAGAAGTCGCTGCCGTCGTCGGCCTTCCTCGCTCGCATGCCGATCCTGTTCAGCGGCATCGCCCAGCGGATGGCGACGCACCTTGGCTTCTCGCAGACGCGCTTCTCAGGGCTCGGCGCCTCGGACATCCTCACTGCTGCGACCGCAACGTTGCGCGACCAGAAGCGCGGCCTGATCCTGTTGCATTGGCCGGACGGCGACGCAGCGGGCCATGCGCACGGTTGGATGTCGGACGGCTACGCCGATGCCGCGCGTGGCATGGACCGCGAGTTGGGCCGACTTGTCGCGACGCTCGACCTCGAGGATCCCGCGACGCTGCTGATCGCGCTCGCCGATCATGGCGGCGGCGGGACTCGCGCGGACCACCATGACAGTGCGCACCCGCTCAACCGAACGATCCCGATCATGCTCGCCGGTGGCGCGGTGCGTCGTGGCGACCTCGGCGCAGGCGCATCGCTACTCGACGTGCCAGCGACCGTCTGCTGGGCGCTGGGGATCGCGCAGCCCGAGAGCTACGCCGGACGACCGCTGTTGCACGCGATCCCAGGTGTAGTCGAGGCGGTGGCGGCATGATCGTGCGCGCACCGCTGCTTCACCGACTCGACGCGCGCGACCGCGCGCTCTTCGTTCGCTGGGTGCTCGACGAGCTGGCGCCGGCGCGCACGGCGCGCGGGTGGCGCGTGTTGACGCATACGGGCGGTTTCCGCGCGTCGATCGCGGCCGTGCTCGTGCCCTACTTTCTTGGCGCGCCGGTCCTGAGTGGGGCCGCGTTCACCGCCGGACTCGCGCTCTTACTTTCGCACCTCGTCGTGCAGTTGGTGAAGCGACGCGTGCTACGAGCGCGTCCCGGCCTGCGCGTCGACACCGCCGTGTATGTGCATACTCCGGATCAGTTCTCGTTCCCGTCCGGTCACTCCTGCGCGGTGATGAGTGTGGCGTTCGCATACGCCGCGGCATTTCCCGCGCTCGCGGTGCCACTCGTCTCCGTCTCCACACTCGTCGGATTCTCCCGCGTGCGCCTCGGAGTCCACTACCCTGGTGACGTCGTTGCCGGACAGGCGATCGCGATGCTCACGGTCCTCGGCTTGCGCTCCCTGGGAGTCTGACTGTGATCGATGCACGTAAACTCCGGCTCGAGGTCTTCAGCGACACCTTCGCGCCGCAGGTGAATGGCGTGTCCCGTACGCTCGAACGACTCGTGAGGGCGTTCGAGCGGCGTCGTGCCGCGGTGTTGGGCGAGACCGTGGATGTACCGGGAGCGCTTCCGGATCCGCTGAGTCGAGCATAGTCAATCGTCGAGATTAACGTCGTCGCGGCACTTTCGACGATGACATGCTGCTTCACAGTATTGTCGCAAAGCTACGTGTGACGCACTGCACTTCGATAGGTGGCGAGGCACGCCATGCCGATTCACGACTTCGATTCGTGGCTGGGTTCTGAGACCGCAACGTGCGCGAGTTGGCGTGGGTCCCAAGCTACGATTCGCACGCCTGGCGGGACCGCGGGGCCGCGTGTCGCTAGTGAGATTTGAAGCGCGGCATCATCGTGTCTAGGCCGACAACGGAGCCGCGGGATTCAACGGATCCGGTGTCCCAGAACCAGGTGCTGTTCACCCTGAGCCGCCGGCAGGTGGGACTGATCACCGCATGGCGCGCGACCGTAAGCGAAAACGCGAGGGCGCGTTACGGTCTCGCCAACGCATCCCGCAGGATGAGGTACGCGGGCTTGGGGCCGAAGAGTTGATCGAATGGCAAGGCGCGTCCAAAGCCCGAGAACGTTCCCGGAATCCACGAGTACTTGTCGGTGAAGCCCCAGGTGGTCAGCGCTTTGCAGCGAGGTTGCGCCAGGCACGCGTCAATCGTAGTCCCGTAGGCGCTGCCTTGGACCGCGAGGTTGTCGGTGCCGTCCGCCAATCGCACGTCGATCTCGGTGTAGCGGATATCGAGGCCGGCTGCCGCGAAGCGCGCCAGATTTGCCGTGAGCTGCGCCGGACTCGGCGCGGGTAACACGAAGTGGCCCTGCAACCCAACGCCGTCGATCGGAACACCGGCCGCTTTGAGTCGGGTGGCCAGCGCAAACAACGAATCGGATTTCCGATTCACCGTTTCCACGCTGTAGTCGCTCAGGAAGAGGCGTGCGTTGGGATCGCTGCGGCGCGCCCACACGAAGGCCGAGTCGATGATATCCGCACCGGCCACCTCGATCCAGAAGCTGGGGCGCAGCCCGGAGCCGTCGTCGGCAATCAACTCGTTGGCGACGTCCCAGCTGGTCGTCTTGCCGGCATATCGTGCCACTACCGTTTCAATGTGCGACTTGAGCGACGACAGCAGGAACGCGCGCGTGGGAGCCCCGGCCGTCAGCCAGGCGGGCTGCTGACTGTGCCACAGAAGCACATGTCCGTACACCTTCATGTTGTTGGCCACCGCGAAACCGACGATCGTATCGGCATTGGTGAACGCGTACGTCGTGGCGGCGGGATGAATGGATCCGAACTTCATCGCATTCTCGGTCGTGACCGAATTGAATTCTTCGGCGAGCACGCGCCGGTACGTCGAATCGGCCCGCAGTGCGTCAGCCGATACCGCGGCGCCGATTTCAAAGCTGCGACGCTGCGCATGACCACGCAGTGATGGTGGGGGCGCGAACACGGCGAGCGTACCGGTGCCGGTGACTCGTCCCGCGGCGGTCCGGTTCACGCGGTCTGGCGGCGCCACGGCGAATGTCTGCCACGTGGTATCGGTGAGACGGCCAATACGCAATTGCGTCTCGACCACATCGGCCGCGAGTGCTGTCGGATAGCGCAGTCTCACCGATGCGGGAGTGGCAAACGTGATCGCTGGTGTGATCGCCACGGCGGTGCCTGCCAACAGTCGCGCGTTCGGCGTGGGCGCCGCAACCGGGCGCACCACGAACGCGGTGGGTGCCGTGAGTGCGCCGGCCGGTATCTCCAGTCGAAGCTGGCCGTTCAACGCGGTCACGGTACCGCCACTCATCGCAACAAACCCGCCCTCATTCACCGTGAGGAGTGCGGTGGCGGACACGGCGCCGCTAGTTGCCGAGATGGTAGTGGTGCCCTGCGTGATCGCCGTGGCGCGTCCATCACTCGCGACCGTGGCTACACTCACCGACGACGAGCTCCAGATGAATGCCGCGCCGGCGATGGCGGTACCGGCGGCATCGCGGGCGACGGCGGCGAGTAGCTGCGATTCACCGGGCACCAGGGAGCCGGTGGTGGGCGACACGGTCACCACCGCTACCGTTGGCGGGAGTGGCGGCAGCGGGGGAGAGGTGGGCGTGGTAGGTGCTGCCTCGGAACCACCACAGCCGACCACGAACAGAGCGAGTGCCAACAGCGCGACGCGACGCGGCATGACGGAGACAAAGGTGAGGTGACGACCCCGGGAAAACATGAGATCGTGGTGTCCGATATCCGATAGGAGTTTCAATCGGGCTCGGGAGTATGGCGCGCCGCTTCACGCGGCGCCACCAGCGCGCCCGGGGCCCGGTGGGGTCTGTCGCCCGTCTCGTCAGTCGGAAGGCTTGGCCCCCCTACTTTGCAGAACAACTTATAGAACATACATATTGAACAAGGAATCATCATTGAACCAGCGGCGGATGTTAAAAGATTTACGGATAGATTACCCGACTAATTAATGGAAAAAAAAGAATATTTTATTCCGCATTAAAAACCAACCACCGATAATCGCCATGAGCAATCAAACAAACGAAAAATATAATATTCCATATAAGTACCGGAAAATGGAAAACCTACATATCGTATTTTGGTTGTTTAAAGATGTTGCCTGGTGCATGTCTTTGACACTTTTAGGAATTGTGATGATTATTCCAACATTAACAATCGCCATAATTATCGCATATAGAACTCGAAATATTTTTTCTGAATTAGCGCACAACAGTGCTATCACCGTTTGGATTACGGCCAACTCATTCTGGATGTGTACCGAATTTTTTGGTGTAGATCATTTAATCGTATATGGCAACGTCACAGTGAAGCATTTGGCTCTAATCCCATTTGTTACAGGTATTTTGATATTAGGCTATTACTATCTTGTCTATCAGCCATCACACAAAGAAGTAAATTCGACTTTATAAATTCATCGATTTGCTTTTTCAACCGATAGGATTGAAAAAATGTGGCTGACCCGAATAAGGGAATTCACCAATACCATGCTGGCGTAGCGGATGGCTTGCAGTTCCATTCGCCCGCCGTCGTTGGTGCGCTGGAGTTCGATCACAACGAGGTTCCTCCCCTTGACGCCGCCGTGCTTTTGATCAGGTCTCTCCCATGGATCCGTGGCACCGTCGTAACGGCCGCGGCGCTGGTGGCCCTGCTGCTGGCCTCGGCGACGGCCGGCGCCCAGGCTCGCCACCCGGTGTCGGGCCGTGCGATCGCGCAGGTGATGGGTTACGAAGGCGCGGCTTGGCTCGAGCGGCCCGAGCGCGAGTCCGAGGAGCGGCCGTCGAAGGCCATTAAGGCGCTCGACATCAAGCCGGGCCAAGTGGTGGCCGATGTCGGGGCTGGGTCCGGCTACTACACCGTCCGGCTGGCCGAACGCGTCGGGCCCACCGGCCGCGTGTTCGCCACCGACATCCAGCCGGAGATGCTCTCCCTGCTTCGGTCGCGCGTCTCGCGTGCGCGGCTGGACAACGTCGAGCTGGTGCTGTCCGCGGACGCCGATCCCCGGCTGCCCGAGGGCTTATTCGACCTGGTGCTGATGGTTGACGTCTATCACGAACTGGCGCGTCCTCAGGAGGTCCTGCGCAAGCTGCGCGCGTCGCTGAAGCCGGACGGCCGCCTCGTGCTCGTCGAGTTCCGCAAGGAAAACGCCTGGGTGCCTATTCGGGAGGAGCACAAGATGAGCGTGAAGGAAGCGCGGATGGAGCTCGAGGCGGAAGGCTACCGCTTCGATCGCGTCATCGGCGTGCTGCCGTGGCAGCATATCCTCGTATTCCGCCGCTGAACCGAGGCCGCGGTCCCTTGCCTCGCAAGGGGCGGCGAGTGGGCGTCGCCGCGCCCTGCGCTGAGCTGGCGCACCGTCAGGTAAGGGGATATTTTCCTGCACACAGATACAGTCGCTTACCTCCATCCTCAAGTAGGGCCGTAGCCGAATGCAGCGGATGTCGATGTCGCGATCGCGCCGCCAGAGCAGGGCGGTGGTGAGTTTCTTCCCAAAATCTTCAAAAACCAGCACGATGCGGACATCGGGCGCAGACAGTGGCCTTGTCCGGATTTCCCGTTCTTAAATTCAAACCCACTCACCCCATGATCAGATCACTAAAATCCTCCGTGGTTAAGTCAGGCGCCTTGTTTGCCCTTAGCCTGTTCACTCCGACCCCTGCGATGGCCGCCGCCGGCGAGCCTAATCTGAAGGCCGACGACCTTGTCGGAGTGACCTTCTGGGTCATCTCGATGGCGCTTGTCGCCGCGACCGCCTTCTTCTTCCTCGAAATCCAGCGCGTCGCGCCCAAGTGGAAGACCTCGTTGACCGTCTCCGGCCTCGTGACCCTCGTCGCCGCGACGCACTACTTCTACATGCGCGAGGTCTGGGTGGCCACCGGGGCGACCCCTACGGTCTTCCGTTACATCGACTGGCTCATCACCGTGCCCCTTCTGATGGTCGAGTTCTACATCATCCTCTCGGCTGTGACCAAGGTCCCGGGCGGCGTGTTCTGGCGCCTGATCATCGGTACCCTGGTGATGCTCGTCGGCGGTTACCTCGGTGAAGCCGGCCTCATGGGTGTTTGGCCCGCCTTCATCATCGGCATGGCCGGCTGGGCCTGCATCATCTACGAGATCTACTTTGGCGAAGCCAGTAAGATCAACGCCGAGTCTGCGACCCCCGCAGTGCAGTCCGCCTTCAAGCTCATGCGCAATATCGTGCTGATCGGCTGGGCCATCTATCCGCTTGGTTACTTCCTCGGCTACCTGACCGGTGGGTCCGCCGCCAACTCGGCCAACATGCTGAACGTCGTCTACAATCTGGCCGACTTCGTGAACAAGATCGGCTTCGGCGTGATCATCTGGCAGTGCGCTGTCAGCGAATCCGACAAGGCCTAAGCACCCCTCGTGGTTCGGACGGGATAGGACGGTCACTCGGGACCTCGACGGCGGTGTGCAGGTGGAACCCGGAGTGGGACCATGTGAGCATCCTCGCGGTCTGCTCTGCGTCAGACATTTCCCGCTCAAAAAGTCCCGCCTGCGCCGACTACCAGGGGCGCGTGCCGGCCTTTTGGCCCCGCCCCCCCCCGCGGCTGATTTTCCGGCGGCGGCGGGTTGCCAGCGCCGCGGACGCCATGCAACGTAACGCCATGCCGCTGATCGATACCCTCATCGAAAAAGACATCCTGCCGGACACCGTGCTCCGCTGGGGTATCCGTCGCCTGCTCCGGCAGCGCCTCGCCGACGAACGGCCGGACTCCGCGGCGGGGCGCTTCGCGAAGGTCGACGCCTTCGCGGCCGAACTGCGCACGCTCCCCGTGGCCATCGAGACCAAGGCCGCCAACGAGCAGCACTATGAGGTGCCCGCGGCGTTCTACAGGCTCTGCCTCGGCCCGCGCCTGAAATATTCCTCCTGCTTCTACGAGCAGGGCGCCGAGACCATCGGGGAGGCCGAGGAGGCGATGCTGGCTCGCACCTGCGCCCGGGCGGAACTCCAAGACGGGCTCGAGATCCTCGAGCTCGGCTGCGGCTGGGGTTCGCTTACCCTCTGGATGGCCGAGCAATACCCATACGCCCGCATCACCGGCGTCTCCAACTCCGCCTCCCAGCGGGCTTACATCGAAGGCGAATGCGCCAAGCGTGGCTTCCAGAACGTCCAAATCATCACCTGCGACATGAACGTCTTCGCCGCCGAGGCCTCGCGCTTCGACCGCGTGGTGTCGGTCGAGATGTTCGAGCACATGAAGAACTGGGGCGAGCTGATGCGCCGCATCGCCGGTTGGCTCAAGCCCGGGGGCAAGCTCTTCTTCCATGTCTTCACGCACAAGGACATCGCCTACCACTTCGCCGCCAAGGAGACGACCGACTGGATGTCGCGCCACTTCTTCACTGGCGGCATCATGCCTTCCAACTGCCTCGCCAGCCGCTTCCAGGAAGACCTGAAGCTCGAAGCGCAGTGGGAGGTCGAAGGGCGCCACTACGGGCAGACGTCGGAACATTGGCTGCAGAACACCAACCGCCATCGCGCGGAGATTCTGCGGATCTTCGCGCAGACCTACGGCGCGGCGCGGGCGCGGGCCTGGCTGGCCAATTGGCGCGTGTTCTTCATGGCCTGCGCCGAGCTCTGGAACTTCCGGGGCGGCGCGGAGTGGATGGTCTGCCATTACCGGTTCGCCAAGCGCGCGGGCTAAGTCCGCACCTGCCTGACGAGCGGTGCGCGTCTCCTGCGCGGCTTCTCCGATCTTAGGCAGGGTCACGGTCGCGCCACCGTAGTGTCCTTTGTTACCCCTGTTACGGCTGGGAGCGGGGGCCGCGAGCGATCTAAAGCGATTTACGGCCTCTGACCCACCCTCGCTGAACTTCTGGATGGCCACGCGCTGCGTGAACGTTGCCAACTATGAATACGGCATTGGGGGTAAAGCCCGCCGCCCAGCCCGTCTGGTCTCCCTGGGTAATCTTTGTCGAGGCCGGACTCAGCGGCGCCCTATTGTAAGCCGTGGTAAATGTGCAGTATATGGGAGCACCCCGGGGGCGTTCCGATGTCCACGAATGCAATCATGATCTGTCTGGGTCTTCTCACACTGGCCGCGTGCGCGAGCGATGTCACTGAGCTCGGCGAGTACAACTCGTTGGGGCTGTTGGGCGACTAGGCGACGAGTCGCCAGACAGAGTGTGAAGCTGCTCGCTGAGTTTGGCGGCAGCCTGGTGGCACCCGCTGAGGGCTAGGCGAATGCCCTAGGGCGCATCTCGGCGGCTTCTGGGCAAAGCACTATGATTGAGTGCGGTTCAGAAACGTCTTGACTGGAGGATGCTTCCTTGCGTTCACGCTTCGCTGTTGCGCTTCTCCTGCTTGCTGTTGCGCTTGCTGTTGCGCTTGCTGTTGCGCCTGATGCTGCCAAGGCGCAGTGGCGCACGTCCCTCCTCCCAGTGCTTGGCTCAGCACCGGAGACCGGTGGCCAGTTTGGCCTTGCCGTGTTTCGCACGCGGCAGCCGGAGGATTCACTGGGCACGCGTCCATCCTCGATCATTGGCAATGCCATCGCGACCAGCAAGGGCCAGCAACGCGCTTTCGTTGAGTATGATGGCTGGACGCCGGGGAATGAGCGGCGCCTGCAGGTCCTGGCAATCGCATCCAAGTTTCCCTTGCCGTTTTATGGGTACGGGGATGACACACCCGATGAGGCGCAAGGCTATGAGCCAACTACGCTTGATCTCAGTGTCACGCGCTCACGCAAGCGGGGTGATGCGCTGTGGCGGTATGTGAGCGCACGAGTTGTGGCGACCCGTGCAAATCTGCAGGGCGCGGAGAGTGCAGGCATTCCTGGTGCGGACGGCTACGGACTTGGGCTGCTGACCGCCGGCCGCATTCGGGACACGCGAGACAATATCTTCGCGCCGTCGCGGGGTCGGGTGCTGGACCTTTCAGTATCGGCGGGGCTCTTGCGGGAGCCTGATCAAACCATCAACCCGAACACACTGCTTCGCCTCCGTCTCGATTGGCGCGCGTACCGGCCTCTGCCTAAGGGCGGAGTCCTTGCCAGCCAAGTGAACATCATGACAAGTGGGGGCGGATTCCCCTTGGACCAGATCGCGCTCGTGGGTCACAATACCCTCAACCGTGGTTACACCATGGGGCGATATCGCGATGAGGGGATGCTTGCCTCACAGCTTGAGTGGCGTAGCCCCACACGCGCGATGAACGGTCGGCTTGGTATGGCTGCCTTCGGTGGCCTCGCCTTTCTGTTTGGCGATTCCGACAACGGCCGTCCCCTCCCCTCCGGCGGCGCAGGCCTCCGCTTTCGCTTAGACCCGCGCACGCGTTCCACGATTCGCGTAGACTATGCCAAGGGCGCGTCGCGGCAATCGGGTCTCTACGTCGCCTTTAATGAAGCGTTCTAGCCGCGCCTCCGGCACTCGGAGAGCCACCCATGGCAGGCCTTACCCTCGGCAAGATTCAACAGATCGCGCTGGTCCAGCATGACGTGGACGCCGCCGTCCCATTCTTCCGTGACGGGCTCGGTCTCACGCTGCAGTTCGCGATGGCGGGTCTGGCTTTCTTCGACGCCGGCGGTGTGCGTCTGATGCTCACCAAGCCGAGTAGCGCGGCAGCGCCTCCTAGATTCGCGCACGGCCACGAGTCGGCCTGATCGCTCTCCGTCCCTCCCCCCGCCCCATATGCCTCTCGCTTCGTCGCGCCGCCTCGCCGCCTGCCTCCTGCTACTCGGGCCCTCCCTCGCCAACGCGCAGGCGTCCCACGGCTACCAGAGTGACTTCTCCAAGGAGGAGTTTGCCACTCGGCGCGCCCGGGTCTACGACGCGGTCGGCACGGCAGGGATCGCCGTTGTGCTCGGGAGCAGCGGCGTGCCCGGCTTCAGCCTGATCCGGCAATCGAACGACTTCTACTACCTGAGCGGCGTGGAGTCGGCACACGCCTACCTGTTGCTCAACGGGCGCACCCGTCGGTCCACCCTTTATCTGCCGAACCGCGACGACGCGCGCGAGCGCTCGGAGGGGAAGATCCTTTCGGTGGAGGACAGCCTGCTCCTCATCCAGCTGACCGGGATTGATCGCGTGCGCAGCCTGGATGGGCTGGCGCGGGACCTCGTCGGCGCCGACCTGCTGCGCCCACCCGCCATGGCGCTCTTCACGCCGCTCGCCCCGATGGAGACCGGCAACGACAGCCGCGACGAGCTGCTCGCCGGCCGCGCCCGTATTGCCAGCGACCCGTGGGATGGCCGACCGTCGCGGGAATCACAGTTCGTCGGGCTCGTGAAGGAACGCTTCCCTCAGTTCGAGGTCCGGGATTTGTCGCCGATGCTCGACCTGATGCGGACCATCAAGAGTCCCGCGGAGATCGCGCTCATCCGTCGCGCCACGCAGTTGGCGGGGTTGGGGATCATGGAGGCGATGCGCTCCACGAGCCCGGGCGTCTTCGAGTACCAGCTCGATGCCGCGGCCAAGTACGTCTACTACCTGAACGGCGCCCGCGGTGACGGCTACGCCTCGATCATCGCGGGCGGGACGAACGCCTTCATGGGGCACTATTTCAAGAAGACCGACGCGCTGCGCAACGGCGACCTTGTGCTGATGGATTACGCTCCCGACTACCGCTACTACACGAGCGACGTCACGCGCATCTGGCCCGTGAACGGGAAGTTCACAGCGGCACAGGCAGCACTCTACGAGTACATCATCGCCTATCGCGATGCACTCTTCCGCCATGTGAAACCGGGGGTCACCGCCGATCAGGTGCTCGACGGCGCCGCCGCGGATATGCGACAGTACCTCGTGGGGAAGACGTTCGCCTCGCCTGCGCATCTCAAGGCGGTGCAGGAGGGCGTGACCTTCCGCGGCCACTTCCAGCACCCGGTGGGGATGGCGGTGCACGACGTGGGGCGCATCCGCGGCGTGGAGCTCCAGCCGGGGATGGTGTTCACGATCGATCCGATGATCTGGATCCCTGAAGAGCGGCTCTACATCAGGATCGAGGATGTCGCCCTTGTGACGGCCGACGGGGTCGAGAACCTCAGCGGCTTCGTCTCCACCAGCATCGCGGAGGTGCAACGGACCATCGCGGAGCCGGGGCTGGTGCAAATGCACACTCCCGTCCCGCCGCCAGCGCGTCGTTGATCATGTTGGCCGGAGTCCACGTGTTCCATTCGTTGAACATCCTGCTCGTTGCCGCCGCGACCATCACCTCGGGTGCGGTCGACACATATCCGCGCCAGCCGATCGACATCGAGCACTACCGCTTCGCGATCACGCTCGCGGACAGCACCGATCGCATCGAAGGCGAGGCCACCATACGCCTGCGCCTGCTGAAGGCAGAGGTCCGCACCGTGGCGCTCGACCTTGCCGACGCGTCACCCGTTCGGCAAGGGCGCGGCATGCGCGTGAGCAGCGTCACGAGCCGCGGCGCGGCGGTCGTCTTCGCGCACCGGGACGATCGACTCACCATTACGCTCGCGGGAGCGTCCACGGAGGGCGAGGTCATCGAGATCGTTGTGCGCTACGGTGGCATCGCCGCCGACGGCCTTCGCATCACGCAGACCAAGTACGGCGACCGCACCTTCTTTTCGGATGACTGGCCCGACAAGGCGCGACAGTGGCTCCCCACGATCGATCACATCGCCGACAAGGCGACGATGGAGATGTCAGTGGTCGCGCCGGCGCATTATCAGGTCATCTCCAACGGCCTGCGCATCGAGACGACGGACCTCCCGGGTAACACCCGGCGCACGGTGTACCGCGAGTCGGTGCCAGTCTCGCCCTGGCTCTACACCCTTGGCGTTGCGCGTTTCGCGGTGCAGGAGGTGGGCGAGTACGACGGCAAGCCTATCCAGACCTGGGTCATCGCCCAGGACCGGGACGCGGGATTCCACGACTTCGCCGTGCCCACCCGCGACGTGCTGGCGTTCTACAGTGAGCGCGTGGGCCCCTTCTCGTACGAGAAACTCGCCAACGTGCAGTCGAACATCGGCGGTGGCGGGATGGAGGCGGCCTCGGCGCCGATGTACGGCCCGGCCAGTGTGACCGGTACCCGCACCGTGCGCTGGCGCAACGTCGTCATCCACGAGATCGCGCATCAATGGTGGGGGAACGCCGTCACGGAGAGTGACTGGAACGATGTCTGGCTCAGCGAGGGGTTCGCGACCTACTTCACGCTACTGTTCATCGAGCACGCGTACGGCCGCGACGAGTTTTCGCAGGGCCTCCGCGACTCGCGCCGCACGGTGCTCGACTTCTACGCCAGGCGGCCGGACTACCGGGTGGTGCACGAGAATCTCTCGGACATGACGCAGGTGACCACGGGCATGACGTACCAGAAAGGGAGCTGGGTGCTCCACATGCTGCGCCAGCGCCTGGGGGACGATCGCTTCTGGGCGGGGATCCGCGAGTACTACGCGCGGTACAAGGATGCGACCGCGTCCACGACCGACTTCCGTCTGGTGATGGAGCGCGTGTCGGGCACCGACCTGAGGGCCTTCTTCCAGCAGTGGCTCTATCGCGGTGGCGTGCCGCGCGTGGAGGGCACTTGGCGATGGGATTCCGCGGCCAAGCAGGTGGTGGTGGAGCTCGCGCAGACGCAGGTCGGCGAGCCGTTCCAGCTGCCGGTGGAGATCGGGATCACGGACGCAGCCGGCAAAGTGCGCGTGGAGCGGGGCGAGCTTGTGGCGCGGTCAGCGCGCTACACCTTCGCCGCGGAGCAGGAGCCGGCGGGGGTGAGCCTCGATCCGCAGGTGCGGTTGCTCATCGACGCGCAGATTGTGCGTCGGCCCTGAGGCGGCGCCGACCGGGCGGCCCGCGACCGACCCCGATCGAAATTCCTATCCCGCACACCGGCGCCATCGTGCCTTGCTCAGCCCACTGGCTCAGCGCGCGAGCCGCACCATGTGGTCGAAGTCGCCGTCGGTGGCTTCGCCCAGCGCCCGTTTCGCGATGTAATTGCCGATCACGGGCCCGTGCTTGAAGCCGTGGCCGGAGCCGCCGCCGGCGATCATCACGTTGGCCATCTCGGGGTGCCGGTCGATGATGAAATGCTCGTCGGCGGTGTTTTCGAGCTGGCAGACGCGCGATTCGGTGATCGGTTGCCCGGCGAGCGAGGGAAAGCGCTGGGCGAGGTAGGCACGGGCGCGGCGGACTTCGGTGGCGCTGATGATCCGCTCGTCGACATCGGGGTCGAAGCTGTTGGTGCCCGTGGTGGGGCACACCTTGAAGCCGCGGCCATCGATGCTGGCGAAGCCGTAGTAGCGCTCTTCCGAGTAGTTGGGAAAGTTCGGGAAGGCGAGGCGCTGATCGCCGGACGGGAGCCCGAAGTACAGCACATCGCG
>CAMBNV010000012.1 GCA_945869195.1 Gemmatimonas phototrophica
CGCCTGCGCCATCGTCACGCCGCGATTCCGCACCAGCTTCACCGCTTCCACCTTGAACTCTCTTGTAAACTTCCGTCGCGTACCCATGCCGCACCTCCGATTCCGAAAGAACACCTAAAGAAGGTGTCCACGGAACCCAGTGCAGCTCAGACTGCCCTGGTCGGAGTGGTGGAGCAGCTTCTCCGGGCCGCCGCGCCGCCACACGGCCATCAACAACGCGTCCGTCACGAGCTGACTCGTCATCGTCGATTGCATCGACCAGCCCACCGCGCGCTGCGAGAAGCTTGGCGCGCCGGCCTCTATCGCTGCATCTGGCGCTTCGCCAGCATCGTCGAGCTCGAGCGCATCCTTGCCGTCGGCCTAGCTGCCAGCGCCGCAGTCACCACCACCATCGGCGTCGGCCTCAAGCTAGCCGGCGCGCCGCAGCGCATGCCGCTGTCCGCCATCGCGATCGACGCGATGCTCACCCTCGCCATCTTCGCCGGCGGAACCGAAGGATGTCCTGCCGATCAAGAAGCGCGACTCTGGGGATATCCGCCGGGCTTGACGGGGGGCTTGCTCAGCCTCCTGCCACCTCAGCATCCACCACATCGCAAATGGCATGCTGGATCGCCAGGTGCACCTCCTGCGCCCGGTCCGTCCGCTGCGTCGGCACCACCAAGCACAGATTCGCGATCCCTTTCACCCGCCCGCCGTCCTTCGCGGTGAGCGCAATCGTGCGCATCCCGAGCGCCTTGGCGGCTTCAATCGCCCGCACACAATTCGGCGAGTTCCCACTCGTCGTGTGCACCATCAACAAATCCCCGGCGCGCCCCAACGCCTCGATCTGACGACTGAAAATCTCGTCAAACGAGAAGTCGTTGCCGGCCGCCGTCAGAACTGAGGTGTCGGTAGTGAGCGCAATCGCCCGTAACGGCCGCCGAGTCCGCTGGTACCGCACGACATACTCAGTCGCCATGTGCTGCGCATCCGCCGCGCTGCCGCCATTCCCGCAAAAGAAAATGGTCCCGCCGGCTAGCACGGTCTCGCGCGTGATCTCGGTCGCCTGCCGGATTTGCGAAGCCAGCTGATCCGCCGCCCGCGTGGCAGTCTCGGCGAGCTCCCGAAGGTGAGCCACGGGGTCAATGCCGCTCATGAGATCACCACCGCGGCAAGCCGCTCCATGGTCGCGGAGGCATGCGCCCCCGATCAGCCGCAGCCTCAGGGGCCCAGGTCACGCAGGCATCGGCGGCGAGCAAGTCCAGCGCCCGGTCGCGCGGCGCGCCATACCCCTCGCCATCGACGAGGACGGTCCGCAAAAACTCATCCGCCACGGAAACGAGCGATTCGGAGGCCGGCAGCGCACCCCACGTGGGATGCGCCGCCAACACCTCGCGCACCCGCGCCACAAGCCGCTCAGGCACATCCGCCGGCACCCCCGCCATCCACTCGGCGGCCGTCACTTGGCCCCCGAGGAGCCCACGAACAATCTCCGCGGCAAGGGCCTTCACCACGCCGCCGAGCACGCGTTCACGGGTGCGAAGGAACTCGTACGCTCCGCGCCCCGTGACCGCGAGGTGAGCGCGAGCGACGCGACCGGAGAGAGGGCGAGAGAGGACGGCTCAGTCATGCGCGAAAACTAGTCGGCGCTCGGCCGCTCGGCAGGGTTTCCTGGGGCAGGGTTCTGGAGGCACTCAGTGGCGTCAAGAAACCGCCAGCCCACTCGAGATCCGCCGCACCCACAGCTCCGGCACGTCGGCCCCTTCCGCGAACTCCGGCCAGCGCGAGACCGCGCGCCGAACGTCCGCGAGCACGGCACTCGCCTGAGGGAGATCCAGCCCGGCCGCCACCGCGATGCGCTGCAGGTGCCGGGTCCCCGGCGCCCGCGACTCGCCGTCCACGGACATCGCGTGGTACCCCGTGCCGCGCTCCGTCCACGTGAGATCGTAGGCCGGCGCAAGCGTCCACGTGCCGGACGGCGACATCAGGAACGCCACGTTCCGAGTGTGGTCATCTCGATTCCCGGCGTAGACGTTGAACGCAGCAAGACGCAGGGCCTGCAGCACCTGTGTGAAGCTCCCCGTGAGTCGCCGGGCGACCTCCAGCAGATGCCCGTAGTCGGCGAGATCGTTCGCCGGATCGAGTTCCAACAGCGCCGCCAACGTCTGCACGTGCCGAGGCTCGTCCCCCGCGCGGTCGAACCGATCCACGATCAGCGCGTCCTCGCCCGACTCGAGATGCCATACTTGCGCCTGCGGCACCTCGAGTCCGGCCGCGCGCGCCATCTCGAGATACGCCGACTCGATCGCGGGGAGTGCGGGGGAATCGGTCCGCGCTCGGAACTTGATCAGCACGTGACGGAATCCGGCCCGAAGGGGCAACGCGGCATCGTGGATCCGTCCGTCATCGTTCCACGCGACCGTGAGCTTTGGGCGCACGCCCCCCGAGGTGCCAGCCGCGCGCTTCATCTCGGTCGGGAGTGCGTCGATCATCTCCGCATCGAGCCGCAACGCATCCGCCGCGAGGGACTCGAGGTCCAGCCCGTCGGCGACCCGCCCCCATACGTCCTGCGCTGGCTGGTACGCGAGCGCACCCATCCCACGTCGTCCGATCGCACGCAACAGTGAGAGGGGAGAAGCCCGGAAGGGATCCACCCCCGACTCGCGCAGTGCCTGGTGCAGCACCTTGAGCCCCCATCCGTCGGGGATGGAATCGGCGAAGAGGCCGCGCAGTCGATGGAGCGCGCGCGGTCCGGGTGGGTGCGCACCATCACGCAACGGGAGGGCGAGCGGCGACAGTTGCACTCCCAAGGCGCGGAACGCTGGGTCGTACTCGAAGTACGGCCCGTCACCGACATCCAGGAGCCGCCCGACGGTCGGTGCAGGATCACGATCGCAGAGGCGAACGTCGAGCGACTCGGCCGCCGCCATCAGCGGCCCCGCTGGCGGCGCTGGCCCCGCTCCGCGAGTTCATCGAGCGAGACCACGGGGCGAGGCAGGAAGAGGTGCTCCAGCTCGTCGCGCATTCCGAGTGCGTCCGCCAGCCGGACGAGGCGGCGAAGGGATACCTGCCCCGAGCGCTCGAATACACGCAGCGTTGCCGGTGAGACCGCCGCACGCTCGCCGAGCGCTTCGCGCGACCATCCGAGTTCGAGGCGCCTCGCCTGTAACCGACCAGCGAGCACGCGCGCGACATCCGTTCCAGGGTCGATTAATACAGGCATTATGACACCCCTTAACAGACATTATTAAACACAAGGGGTAATATACTACCTCTAGGGAGCTTCCGCTATGCCCCCCGAATCGCGCGCACGATCTCGCCAGCCGTCACACCACCACGAGTCAGAGATCGACCATCCCGCGGATCCTCCCCCCGTCCCGCGCCGTCAACGCCAGCGTCTTCACCCCGAGCACCTTGGCCAACTCGCGAAGGTGCGCGACCGGGTCCACGGTCTGTCCACTCAGTGCGCCACCAGTCGATCCGCGAGCGCCCGTAGTGCGACGACTTCCACGCCGCCGGGCATCGGATACCCCGCATCGCCGCTGAATACGACGAACGTCCGATGCGGTTGTAGGTCCTCACAGGCGTGATGGAACCCACGCCCCAAGGTCGGGGCGTGGCCCCGCTTGATCTCAATGGCCCAACGTTCGCCGCCCGGAAGATCCAGTACGAGATCCATTTCCGCTCCAGCCGAGGTCCGGTAAAATCCCGCCTGCGTCTCTGGCGGCGCTACGGATAGCAGATTCTCGATCACGAAGCCTTCCCAACTTCCCCCGACCACGGGATGGCCAATGAGAGCGTTGTGATCACCGATCTGGAGCAGAGCGTGAACGAGCCCGCTGTCGCGAACATATACCTTCGGTGACTTCACCAACCGCTTGCCGACATTCGCATGCACCGGGGGCAGCCGTCGTACCAGCAACAGGTCGGAGAGCAGATCGATGTAGCGCCCGATCGTCTGGGCACTGGCGCCGAGGCTGCCCGCCAAGCGGGACTGGTTCAACACCGTGCCTTGATCGTGAGCGAGCATCGTCCAGAAACGTTCGAGTGTCTCCGCTGGCAGTCGCGAGTTGAACATGGCTACATCACGGTGCAGATAGGACCGGATAAAATCCTTGCGCAGGCGCACACTCGCTGCATCACCGGGCGCGAGAAAACTGTCTGGGAATCCGCCGCGCAACCAGAGGGAGTTCACGACCGCCGAAGTGGCCTCGACCTCCAACACATTCAGTGGCGTGAGTTCCCGATACGCGATGCGTCCGGCGAGCGTCTCTCCAGAGCGCTGTACCACGTCGAGTGATGCCGATCCGAGGATCAGGAATCGCCCGTTGCGCCGACCCCTCCGTCGTCCACGGTCGATCACTCCCCGAAGTTGGGGGAACAAGTCCGGCATCCGGTGGATCTCGTCGAGGATCACCAATCGATCCTCGTAGTGATCAAGAAAGACTCTCGGATCCGCCACTTTCTCGCGATCGCCCAAATCCTCCAGATCGAGATACACGGCGTTCCGCTTCTCGCCGATACTCAGTGCGAGCGTCGTCTTCCCGACCTGGCGGGGACCAAGTAGCGCCACCGCCGCCTGATTCTCGAGCGCCTGTTCGATCTCCGCTTGAATCCGACGTGGAATCATCCTTGAATATAATCCATACGTTGGATGATTTTCAATGATAGCGGCAGTTCCCGCCGCATCATCTGACTGACTCGGCCGCGAATATCCGCCCCATCACGCCCTGCGCGCGCACAGAGAGCAGTTCCGGGGCCGTCGCCGCCACTTCGAACGCCCACGTCATGCACGCGTCCGCCGCGAGCAGGTCCAGCGCGCTCGCACGGTCCTCCGCTGCCGCCGCGCCCAGCACCGCGCGCAACAGCTCCTCCCCCGCGAGAGTCAGTGCGTCGGCAACAGGCAGTGCCTCCCACGCAGGATGCGCGACAATGACCTCAGTCACGCGGCGCACCAGCGCCGGCGGCGCGGCGGGCTCGGCGCGCGCGACCCACTCGGAGTGCGTCGCGCGCACGCTCACGCGGCGCCCGCAAGGGCCGCGCGCACGATCTCGGCCGCCACAAGCGGCATCGTAGTCACTTGTTCGGCCGTCACTCCCGCCTGCGCCATGTGATCCTTGCCCCCACCCCGAATGCCGGTCTTGGTCGAGAGCGTCTTCACGATCCCACCAGCCGTCACACCCTTGGCGCGCAGGTCGTCGCTGACCACCACCACCAGTCCGCCCTTGTCGTCGCCGAAATCGGCGACCAGCACACCCACGCCACTGCCGAGCTGCTCGCGCACCACGTCGCCGAGCGCCTGCAGCTCCTTCATGCTCTCGGCCTTCACCACCTTCGCGAGCAGTTGCGCGCCGTTCACCGTCTCCACGCCCGCGAGCAGGTCGCCGCCCTGGCTCCCACCCCCACGCATCGCTTCGTCGAGCTTCTTCTCCAGCGCACGCTTCTCGCTGAGCAAGGCGTCGAGCCGCTTGCCGATCAGCTCGGGCGACACCGCATTCACCTTGAGCTTCTCAGCCACCTCGCCGAGCGCGCGTTCGCGGGTGCGCAGGAACTCGTACGCCCCCCGCCCCGTGACCGCCTCGATCCGCCGTACGCCCGCCGCAACCCCGCTCTCCGAGACGATCCGCACGAGCGCGATCTGCCCGGTGTTCCGCACATGCGTCCCACCGCAGAGCTCGGTCGAGAGCCCCGCGATCTCCACCACACGCACCACGTCACCGTACTTCTCGCCGAAGAGCGCCATGGCGCCCTGCCTGATCGCCTCCTGATACGGCTTCTCGGTCGTCCGCACGTCGACGTTCGCCCAGATCCCCTCGTTCACCATCTGCTCGATCCGCTCCAACTGCTCGGGCCTGATCGGGCCATGATGCGAGAAGTCGAACCGCAACCGATCGGGCGCGACGAGCGAACCCGCCTGGTGGACCTGCTCGCCGAGCACCTCGCGGAGCGCCGCGTGCAGCAGGTGCGTCGCGGTGTGGTTGCGCTCGGTGTCGTTGCGGCGCGTGCCGGGGACTCGCGCGCGCACCATCTCGAACTTCGGCTGCCCCGTCGCGACTCCGATCGCCGCCACGCGTCCGTCGATCTTGCGCACATCGGCGACGTCCAGACGCCAGCCACTGCCCACGATCTCGCCCAGGTCGGACACCTGCCCGCCCGACTCGGCATAGAACGGCGACTCGCGCAGCATCACGGCCACCTGTCCGTCCTCGAGCGTCTTGACCGCGGTCACGAGCGACTCGATCTCCACCTGGTCGTAGCCCACGAAGGCGCCCATGGCGGTCCCGCCGTCGGCGATGCTCCACGTGGCGATGTCGCGCAGTTCGTCGGCCGCTACGCTGAGCTTGCGCGACTTGCGATCCTCCTGCGACATCTTGCGCTGCCCGGCGAGCGCCCTCTCGAAGCCCGCGCTATCCACCCGGTAGCCGCGCTCGATCGCCATGAGCTCGGTCAGGTCGATCGGGAAGCCGAACGTGTCGTAGAGCTTGAACGCGTCCTCTCCGCTGATGATGCCGCGAAGGGCCGTGGAGCCCTGCGTCGATCCGGCGGGCGCGAGTTCCTCGAACCGAGTCAGGCCGCCCTCGATCGTCGCGAGGAACCGCTCTTCCTCAGCCCGCGTCGTCTCGATGATATGCTGGCGCCGCGCCGCGAGCTCGGGGAACTGCGTGCTCATCATATCAAGCACCTGCTCAACCACCTGCACGAGTGTCGGCTCACGGCGGCCCAGGAGCCACGCGTGGCGCACCGCACGTCGCAGGATGCGGCGCAGCACGTAGCCGCGCCCCTCGTTGCTCGGGAAGACACCGTCGGCGAGCAGGAAGCTCACGGCACGCGCATGATCGGCGAGCACACGGTAGCTCGCCGAGTCGCTGTCGGCGTAGACGTACGGCTTCCCGACGATCCGCGACACCGTGTCGAGCAGCGGCCGGAACAGATCGGTGTGGTAGTTGTTCGCGACACCCTGCAGTACGGCCGCAATGCGCTCGAGTCCCGCGCCGGTGTCGACCGACGGCTTGGGAAGCGGCTGCAGTACGCCGTCCGGCTGCCGGTCGAACTGCATGAAGACGAGGTTCCAGATCTCGAGGAAACGCCCCGCTTCGGCCCCTTCCACGAACGCCGCCTCCGAGAACTCGGTGCGCGTGCGGTCGGTCCACTCGCCGGTCGCGCCTGCGGGGAACTCGAAGTCCTTCGCCATGTGCGCGAGATCGATGTAGATCTCGGTGCACGGTCCGCAGGGGCCGGTATCGGCCATCTGCCAGAAGTTGTCCTTCTCACCCAGTCCGTAGATGCGGCTCGCTGCGATGCCGGTCACTTCGCGCCAGAGGCCGCGCGCCTCGTCGTCGTCCTTGTAGACCGTGACGCGGATATGCTCGACCGGGATCTTCAGCTCCTCGGTGACGAACTCCCAAGCGAAACGGATCGCGTCGCGCTTGAAGTAGTCGCCGAACGAGAAGTTGCCGAGCATCTCGAAGAAGGTGTGATGCCGGGCGGTGTGCCCCACCTGTTCGAGGTCGTTGTGCTTGCCGCCGGCACGTACGCACTTCTGGGAGGTCGTCGCGCGGCGGTTACCGTCGGGCGCTGGTTCCTGGCCCAGGAAGACCTTCTTGAACTGCACCATTCCCGCGTTGGTGAACAGCAGCGTCGGATCGTCCCCGGGGACCAGGGACGACGAGGGGCCCACCAGGTGCTGCTGGCGGGCGAAATAGGCGAGGAACCGGCTCCGGATCTCTTCAGCGCGCATGTCGTTGCAACATAACCGTTTGCGCTCGGACCGACAATATGGAGTCTGGGGGCGCGCGCCTTACCGACGTCGAGCCAGGTGCTTAACATTGTGACGGAATATGCATCTGTGCGTGTATCATGAGCGTCCTACCGGATCACTGCTTCTTTCACCACTCGCAACCCCATGCCCAACCGCTACTTCCTGCTGCTCGACGGCCTCCTGCTCGCGCTGGCCCCCCTGCTCGCACTGTTGCTGCGACTCGAGGGCACCGCCGGGCTCGGTAGCTACGCCGAGCCGCTGCTCTGGTTCACCCTCCTCATGCTCCCGATCAGCCTTGCGATCGCCTGGCGCACAGGTCTCTACCGCTGTGCCTGGCGGTACGCCAGCATCAGCGAGCTCGAGCGAATCCTCCTCGCAGGGATCAGCATCACCGTTGTCGCTACGGTCATGAACTTCGGTCTGCAGGCGGTTGGGACCCTTCAGCGCCTGCCGCTGTCCGTCATCGCGATTGACGTGATGCTCACCTTTATGGTGCTCGCGGGGCCGCGCCTTGGAGCTCGCGCACTGCACCTCCGGCGCCGGCGGGGCGGCGCAGCGGTCCGCACAATCGTTGTAGGCGCCGGCGGCGCCGGTCAGATGGTAGCCCGTGAGGCCACTCTCGGCGACCAAATACAGTTCACCGTCGTCGGGTTCGTCGACGACGACCCCCGGAAACTCGGCCAGATGGTAAACGGGGTCCGCGTCGTCGGACGGGTCGACGAGCTGCCGCGCTTGGTGCGCGAACTGGGCATCCAGGAAGTCATCATCGCCATGCCCTCGGCTCGGGGCCTGGCAATCCGGCGCATCGTGGAGTTGGCATCAGGCGTCGGCGTGCGTACGGTCACCGTGCCGAGTCTCGCCGATCTCGTCTCGGGGAGAATCGAGTACAACGCGCTGCGGCCCATCGAGATTCAGGATCTCCTGCGCCGCGCCCCGATTGCCACCGACCTCTCGAAAGTCCGGGTCCTCGCCCAGGCGCGCACAGTGATGGTGACCGGTGCCGGCGGTAGCATCGGATCGGAGCTCTGTCGGCAGATCGCGGCGCTCCAGCCGCAGCTGCTCGTCATCCTCGACCACTCCGAGAATCAGGTGTTCGAGGTGGAGGCGGAACTCCGACGCCGATTCCCCCTGCTCGCGATCGCTCCCGTCATCGCCGACATCCGCGACGAACAGCGCATCAATGAGATCTTTGAGCGCTTCGTTCCGTTCGCCGTCTTCCATGCGGCAGCACACAAGCATGTGCCGCTCATGGAGGAGAATGTCGTCGAGGCCATCACCAACAATGTGCGCGGAACCCGCACCGTCGTCGACGCCGCCGTAGCTCACGGAACGACGCACTTCGTGCTGATCTCCACCGACAAGGCCGTGCGCCCGACATCGATCATGGGGGTGACCAAGCGTCTCGCTGAGTTGATTGTGTGTGAGGCCGCCGAGCGGACAGCGCAGAACTTCGTCGTCGTCCGCTTCGGCAATGTGCTCGGATCGCGCGGCTCGGTCGTGCCGACCTTTTTGGAACAGATCGCCCGCGGCGGCCCTATCACCGTCACGCATCCGGAGATGCGCCGCTACTTCATGACAATCCCGGAGGCGGTCCAGCTCGTGTTGCAGGCTGGCGCCCAGGGGACGGGCGGTGAGCTATTCGTCCTGGATATGGGCGAGATGGTGCGGATTGCCGATCTGGCGCGTGACCTCATTCGGCTGTCGGGGCTCGAAGAGGGCGCGGACATTGAGATCCGGTACACCGGGATGCGTCCCGGCGAAAAGCTCTACGAGGAACTCCTCGTTGGGCACGAGGATGTGCGCCCGACGGAGCATCCGAAGGTGATGCGTGCGCTCGCAGTCGCTACCGATCTGGGGTTGGTAACGCGGATCGACGACCTCCTGCGATATGTCGCGCTTCATCCCTCCTCCCCCGACGAGAGCGCCTTGCGCTCGGCCCTCATCGCACTCGTCCCCGACTTCATCGCGGCGACTCCCCAGCAGGACGTCCTGCCGCTGGCGAAGCGGCCATCGGGGGGCAATCGACGGCGCTGATCGCTCAGCCGGGAAGAACGCTCCCGCCGTTCACATTGAACACCTCGCCCACGACGTGGCGAGCGCCCGGCATGCAGAGCGCCACCGCCGCCCAGGCGATGTCCTCGGGACTGGCCACATGCCCGTTTGGGATCCCCGCCTCGACGCGCGCCCTGCCGCCCTTGGCGAACGGGAGCAGACACATCTCGGTGTCGACCCACCCCGGGGCGACGGCGTTCACGGTGATCCCGCGGCCCGCAAGCTCGATCGCCTGGCTCTTCACGAACGAGATCATCGCCCCCTTGCTGGCGGCGTAGTCCGCGTGGAAGGACTCGCCGCGCTGCCCCGCCGTCGAGGCGATATGCACAATCCGGCCACCGTCACCAATGACGCGGGCGGCGGCACGCGAAACGTGAAACATCGCATCGACGTTCTCGCGCATCGTCCGGTGCCAGCGTTCGTCGGCCATCTCGTGGACCGGGACCTCCTCGGGGGGCCAGATCCCCGCACTATGGATCATCAGGTCGACGCCGCCGAACGCGCTGACGGCTTCGGCGATCAGTCGATCCGCACCGGACGCATCACCGAGGTCGGCGGCGACCGCAGTTGCCTGAACGCCCCGGCGGCGCAGCTCCTCGGCCAACGAGTCGGCCTCCGCGGACCGTGCGCGATAGCCGATGCAGACGTCGGCACCGAAGTCGGCAAGGAGGCGGGAGATGGCGGCCCCGATGCCGCGCGAGCCACCGGTCACGACGGCGCGTCTGCCGGCCAACGAGAACGGAGCGGGGATCGAGCGAATCTGGGGGCTTGTCATTCGCGGAGACTAGTCGCCGTAGACCGTGGCGGCAATCCGATCGACAGCCCCGTTCGGTAGGGCAGAATCTCTCCACTGATGTTCCACAGCTTGGCACCATCCACCCGCGAGCCGGTCAGTCGGTCATAGCTCTTATAGAGCGACTGCACCGTGCCCCCACCCAGGTACGCGTCAACAACCCACCCGCGACGCGTGCGCCAGGCATGGCCAACGCTGCCGCCCACCATGAAGTTCGCGCCCTCATGATAGATCGTCGAATCGCGATAGTCCCATCGCTGAATCTGGAAAGCACCCAAACCCGCGTGAACGGCCGCGTACCATCCGTCGGCAGCGCGACCGCGATAGGCGCGCCATTCGGCGGTGCCGACGACGAAGTAGAGCGGGAATCCTTCGACGCTCGCCCAGGGCGAGACCAGCATATCCCATTGGAAGGTGCGGCCAGTCCGGGCAAGTGGACGCTCGACGCCAATGCTTGGGATTCCTAAGAGCGTGGAGGCGCCGATTTTGATCCGGTGACTCGCCGCGGTCGCATCGCCGGCCACGGAGCTACCGTCGGTCCGCTGGGCAACGAGTCCGCCGAGCGGTACGGTCGTGAGGGCGCAGATCGCGATGAAGTGGCGCAAGGTGTGCATGCGAGGAACTTCACTCCGTGCGGCACCACCTGCCACCCCTCCATACCCGGCCTGATCGCCTGCTGCGACACCATCCGCTCACTCCTCCTTGAGCGCCTGCCTTGCCGCGCGCGCTGCCTCGCCGATTCCAAATCCACGGCGCACGAGCCACCCGACCAGGCGTCGGTACGCCACCGCAGGCTCGAGCGACCGCAACGATTTCGCGCGCCGCCCCGCGGCCGCGTCAAGCGTGAGCTGCTCCGACTCCCGAGCCTCCTCGTCGCGTGGGCCGATCACACGGTCGACCAGAGCAGACTCGACGCCGCGCCGCCTGAGCTCGGACACGGTGCGCCTAAAACCGAACCCGCGCGCGCGAGCAGGTCCCTCGGCGTATGCGCGAGCGTACGCCTCGTCGTCGAGCAGGCCGAGTGCGAGGAGCCGTTCACAGGCGCACGAGATCGCCTCCGGCGAGTGATCGCGCTGTTTCAGGTACCGCTCCAACTCGCGCTGCGAGCGCCCTTTCCGGGCGAGTGCATCCAGCGCCTTGTCGTAGCAGAAGGTCGCGGCGCTCGCCTCGAGTAGGCGCGCCACCACCTCGGCGCTCAGCGCCCGGCCTACGGCCAGCGCGAGCTCGCTGATCGTCTCGACTCCGACCGGCGTCACCGGTATACCACCGATCTCGACCGTGTAGCGCCCAGCCCGCCTCGGCGACTCGCGAACGGCGGTCACGGGGCCAGCCTCAGGGCGCGGGGGGGGCGCGGAGTTCCGCGACGGCATCGCCCTCATGGGCCACTCACACTGAACATCGCCTCGAGCGCGAGTCGCGTACGGCGCTTGACCATCGGTTCGTCGTAGTAAGGCTCGCCGATCGCGAGCGCCGAGGCCAGGAGATACTGCGGCTGTGCGACGAAGACTCGGAGATGCGGCAGGTCGAGCCACGGATCGTACCGACCGCGCTCGGCGAGGAAGCGAAGGGCGACTTTCTGCGGCGGCGAGGAAGAGAAAAACGTCGGGGGTGGATCCGAGTGGAACGGCGGGGATTCCGGGCCCCGACGACTCACTGCAGATCGCACCCCCGACGCACTACCGGTCCTACTCGTCCGTCTCTGACTCGGCGACCACCTTATTGATCCCGAGCACCGTCTTGACCTTCTCCTCGATCTCCGCCATCACCGCCGGATTGTCCTTCAGGAACATCTTGGCATTCTCGCGGCCCTGCCCGATCCGCTGCGTGCCATAGCTGTACCAGGCGCCCGACTTCTCGATGATGCCCGACTCTGACCCAATGTCGACCAGCAGCGAGGCATGCGAGATCCCTTCGGCGTACATGATGTCGAACTCCGCCTGCTTGAACGGCGGCGCGACCTTGTTCTTCACCACCTTCACACGGACGTGCGACCCGATCACATCCTCCTTCTCCTTCACCGGACCGATGCGGCGGATGTCGAGCCGCAGTGAGGCGTAGAACTTGAGTGCCTTGCCACCGGTGGTCGTCTCGGGGTTGCCGAACATCACCCCGATCTTCTCACGCAGCTGGTTGATGAAGATCACCGAGCAGTTCGATCGGGCGATGGCACCGGTGAGCTTGCGGAGCGCCTGGCTCATGAGCCGGGCCTGCAACCCCATGTGCGACTCACCCATCTCCCCCTCGATCTCGGCCTTCGGCACCAGCGCCGCCACCGAGTCGATCACGATCACGTCCACAGCGCCGGAGCGTACGAGGATCTCGCAGATCTCCATCGCCTGCTCCCCGGTGTCGGGCTGCGACACGAGGAGCTTATCGATATCCACGCCCAACTTCCCGGCGTAGTCGGTGTCCAATGCATGTTCGGCGTCGATGAAGGCCGCCGTCCCACCCTGCTTCTGCGCATTCGCGACGACGTGCAAGCAGAGCGTCGTCTTGCCGCTGCTCTCGGGACCGTAGATCTCGGTGACACGCCCCCGAGGAATCCCCCCCACCCCGATCGCCGCATCGAGATTGATCGCGCCCGTCGGGATCGCGTCGATCTTCACTCGGAAACCATCGGCGCCCATTTTCATGATCGCGCCTTTGCCGAACGCCTTCTCGATCTGCGATACCGCGAGTCCCAACGCCTTATTGCGGTCCGCCTGCTGTGCTGCCGTCGTAGCCATCAACGCCTCGGATGGTCCTGCCTGTAACGTCGGCAGCGCCGACTTGTGAAGGGAATCTACCCCGTACCTGAGACGGGGCCACCCCGAACGAACTGCGAAAGAACAGTGGAGTGCTGCAACCAGCTGTATACCGAACAGATGGCGAAAGTAGCGCCAGGAAGCAAGCCCCAGAACGCCACAGGCAAAAATGATGGCGATAGGCCATTATGTGATTACGGCGATGCAGTTTTCAACATTTAGCTAACTACTTACCTGCCAATACTTAACGCCTGTGAAACGCTGTAGAACTCTGTGGGTATGATTTGGATTTACTGTAAGTTATCAACACCTCCGCCGTCAGCGAGCAATCTGAAACGCATCCTCGACATGCTTCACTGATACGCGTTCGCCCTCGATCAGCACCCCCACCACGTCGAATCGATACGATTCCTCGGCGCGCCCGTGGCGATCGATCCAGACGTGAGCGCTCTTCGCAAGCTCGCGCTGCTTCTGAAAATTCACGGCCTCGACCGGATCGCCGAACGCCGCGCCTGATCGCGCCTTCACTTCGACGAATGCGATGAGCGCGTCGCGCTCGGCGACGAGGTCGATGTCGCGGCGGCCGTTGCGAAAGCGGCGATAGACGATCCGCCACCCTTTGCGCCGGAGCCACCGCGCGGCGATCTGCTCACCGAGCAGGCCCAGGCGTTGGTTGTGATTCGTCATGACGCACAAGCTAGGAGCCGGCGCCGCGCCTCCAGCACCCGGATGCCGCAGGCGTCATCGTCGCCATTCGCGGCGCTACCGCGACCCTACGCCGCGAAGCTACGCCGCGAAGCTACGCCGCGAAGCGAGCCCCGGCGATCCGGTCGAGGTCCTCGAGACCGACCAGCACGTCGCGCGGCTTGGAGCCGTCGGGGGGGCCCAGGATACCGGCCAGATGCAGTTGGTCGATGATCCGCGCCGCGCGCCCGTACCCGACTTTGAGGCGCCGCTGCAGCAACGACGTCGACCCGCCCTGATGCTGGACGCAGATCTCTGCCGCCTCGCGGAACAGCTTGTCGCGGTCGCTCGCGTCGTCGGACGACTCCTCGGTGCCGCCGGCCTCGAGCGCCTCGCGGGCGCGCACCGCCTCGAGGATGTCCCCCTCGGAATGCGGCTCGATCTGGATCAGCCCCTGCGACTGCATCGCGACCTTCCGCGCCTCTTTCCGTTCCGTGTACCAGTGCATGAGCCGCTCGGTGTCGTCGTTCGACAGAAACGCCCCCTGCAGACGACTCGGCTCGCTCTTCCCCGGCGGGATGAACAGCATATCCCCGTTGCCCAGCAGCGACTCGGCCCCCATGCCGTCGATGATCGTGCGACTGTCGATCTGTGACGCCACACGGAACGCGATCCGACTGGGGAAGTTCGCCTTGATCAGGCCGGTGATCACGTTCACGCTCGGCCGCTGCGTGGCGAGGATCAGGTGGATGCCGATCGCCCGGGCCTTCTGCGCCAGCATCGCGAGCGGCGTCTCGACCTCGGCCGCGACCGTCATCATCAGGTCAGCGAGTTC
This sequence comes from Gemmatimonas phototrophica, assembly GCA_945869195.1. Classification (GTDB taxonomy): domain Bacteria; phylum Gemmatimonadota; class Gemmatimonadetes; order Gemmatimonadales; family Gemmatimonadaceae; genus Pseudogemmatithrix. Next base: position 14,847 of record CAMBNV010000012.1, read on the forward strand.
GTCGATCACCACGACGATATACGGGAGCACGCCACCGGTGTAGTCACGATTCTCAAAGCCGACGTTCGGGTCCTTTGGCTTCCGCAATGTGCTGCCGGCGCGGACCTTCGTATTGAAGTCCTGGATATTCCGTGCGCCATTCTCCGCCAGCAGCGCGTAGCGCTCCTGCATCTCGAGGACCGCCCACTTGAGCACCGCCGCCGCGTCCCGGTTGTCGGTGACGACTTTGTGGCGCAGGTGGGGCAGCACATTGTACACGCTCAACTCCACCATCTTGGGGTCGACCATCAGGAAGCGCAGCGTCTTGGGCGTGTGCCGGTAGATGAGCGAGGTCACGATCGTGTTCACGCAGACCGACTTACCCGAGCCGGTTGCGCCGGCGATGAGGAGGTGCGGCATCTTCGCCAGATCCGCGATCACCGCCCGCCCCTCGAGATCCTTGCCGAGTGCGATCGGCAGGGCCATGGGTTTGTTCTGATAGTCCGCGCTCTCGAGCATCTCGCGAAACGCGACCATTTCGGGGTGTGGGTTCGGCACCTCGATACCCACCGCGCCCTTGCCCGGGATTGGGGCCACCACCCGGATGCTCGGCGCCCGCATGGCAAGCGCGAGATCGTTGGCGAGGTTGGCGAACTGACGGACCTTCACCCCAGGGGCGGGCTCAATCTCGAACTGCGTGACCGTCGGGCCGCTGGTGCGGCCCGTCAGGGTGCCCTCGACCTTGAAGGTGCGCAGCGACTCGATGAGCTTGGCACCCATGGCGTCGAGCTGCGCCCTACCCGCCTCGAGATTTCGTGCCGGCGCCGGGGTAAGTAGCAGAGGGCTCGGCAGCTCATCCGACTCCGGCAGTGGCGGACTGGCCGAGGCCAGTCGCTGGGCATCTCCCGCCCTGGCCTCCGCTCCCGTGCCGGTACTCCGCTTGCCGCGCGTCCCCCTCGGCGCGGCAGCGATAGGCGTCTCGTCGACCGCCTCCACTGATGGCTCGATGACCGGGGCATGCGCCGTCTTCGGCGGCACGGTGTCGGCCGTGGCCTCGGCGGCGAGACCCATCAGCGCGAGATCGATCGCGGGCATCTCTTTCGCGTCGGGCTCAAGCGCCTCCGCCCGCGTGATCGCCGCGGCCACGGGATCGACGACGGTGACGGGGTCGACGACGGTCACGGGAGGTCTGGTGCCGACCGCGACGATCGCACGCAGCGGATTCCAGCCGAGCGTCACCGCGGTGAGGACACTGACGGCCGTGACGATGATAAACCAGGCGCCGCCGCGGCCGAGGGCCTCGGCGAGGTAGAAGCCGGCGAATGACCCCCAGAGGCCAGCGAGCGGATCACCAGTGCCCGCGGGGACGGCGCCGAGACGCGCGAGTCCCGCAGCAACCGGGACGATCACCACGAGCCCGAGGGGGAATAGGTCGAAGTGCGCACGCGAGGTCTGTTCGATCCGGCCCAAGAGCCGCAGGGCCCGTACGGCGGGGATGAGCGGCACGATCAGGGCCGCGATCCCGCCCACGAGACCAAGAATCGACCATCGGAGACAGCCGCCGACGGGCCCAAAGGCGCCCCCAGCCACGCGGCATGACTCGAGCGACTCCGGTGCATGACCAAAGAGCAACGCCCCGGCCACGAAGAGCGAACCCACGAGGAACACGATGCCGGTGATCTCGCGGCGCAGCGGCGATCCGCCTTCGACCGGGGGGCGTCTGTCGCTATCCAGTCGCGTCGGGCTCAGGCTGTCACTGCGCGACTCGTCCGGCGACTTGCGTACGCGCGTGCGGCGCGCGGCCGGCGCGAGCGGGGATTCGAGTAAGAGGGGGTCTTCCTGGGGCAGCTTCCGCGGCATCGGTCTCGGGGGGTCTGGGGGACATCACCGAGACGATTGGGTCGTCGCACGGGAAACGCGATTCGGCAAGAAAATACTGGCAGTCCCACCGATAGCGGAGCGGCGCAACCCACCGCACCGCGCCATGACGGTCAGAGGAAGAGGTCGGCCCCTTCCTGCTCCAAGAACTTCGTATGCACGTCACCGCTCACGAACTTCGGATGATCCATCAACTTGCCGAGGAACGGGATCGTGGTGGTGACACCCTGGATGATGAAGGTGTCGAGTGCCAGTCGCATTTTCGCGAGCGCCTCCGCGCGGTCGTGGCCGTGCACGATCAGCTTGGCGATCATCGAGTCATAGTAGGGCGGCACATGGTATCCGGCGTAGGCATGCGTGTCGACCCGCACGCCATTGCCGCCGGGCATGTGGAAGACGTCGATCCTTCCGGGGCTCGGCTGGAAGTTGCGCGCCGGGTCCTCCGCATTCACCCGGCACTCAATCACGTGACCGCGCATGGCGGGCGTCTCGCTGATCGAAAGCTTCTCGCCGGCCGCGACACGAAGCTGCTCCTTCACAAGGTCCACGCCGGTGATCATCTCGGTGACCGGATGCTCCACCTGGATCCGTGTGTTCATCTCCATGAAGTAGAACGCACCGTCTTCGTCGAGGAGCATCTCGACGGTGCCCGCGCCCACATAGTCAATTGCCTTGGCACCCTTGACCGCCGCCTCACCCATGCGGGCGCGAAGATCGGGCGTCATGACCGGGCAGGGAGACTCCTCGACGAGCTTCTGATGACGGCGCTGCACGGAGCAGTCGCGCTCACCGAGATGAATCACCGTGCCGTGGGTGTCGCCAAGAATCTGGAACTCCACATGACGAGGGCGCTGCAGGTACTTCTCAACGTAGACCGAGCCATTGCCAAAGGCCGAGAGCGCCTCGGCGCGCGCGACCTGAAACGACTTTGCCAGATCGTCCACGTCGCGGGCGACGCGCATACCCTTCCCGCCCCCGCCGGCGGACGCCTTGATAATGACGGGGAAGCCCATCTTCTCAGCCCACTCGAGCGCCTCGTCGACACTCTCGACGGGGCCGGGAGAACCAGGAACGACCGGGACACCGTTGGCGATCATCGCGGCGCGGGCGGCCGACTTGTCGCCCATGGTGCGAATCTGATGGGGCGTCGGCCCGATGAAGGTGATCCCGCTCGCCGCACAGGTCTCCGCGAACTCGGCGTTCTCGGCGAGGAAACCGTAGCCCGGGTGAATCGCGTCGGCCCCGGTGATTTCGGCGGCGGCGATCAGACGAGGAATACGCAGGTAGGAGTCGCGCGCCGGTGCCGGACCGATACAGACGTCGTCATCGGCGAAGCGGACATGCAACGACTCACGGTCGGCCTCGGAGTAGACGGCGACCGTCGCGACACCGAGCTCCCGGCACGCGCGGATTACACGGAGGGCGATCTCGCCCCGATTCGCAATCAGAACTTTCGTAAACACTTAGTGGGCACCCTGGTTGACTGCACTCCAGTCTTGTTCTGAGCTCCCGCCGATGCCCTGCGTCCGCAACGAGAACTCGCTCGGATTCGTCGAGGCCTCAAGCGCCGCCTCATACGAGATGACTCCCTGCTTGAACCAGTTCAGGATCGATTGATCGAAGGACTGCATGCCGTACTGTACAGTCCCCTCACTGAGGAGATCCGGGATCGCGAGCGCCTTGGAGATATCGCGAATGTTCTCCGCGACGGCGGCGCTATTGACCAGGATCTCGGTCGCGGGAATTCGACCCGGTCTGTCCTTGCGCGGGATGAGGCGGAGGCAGACGATCGCCTGGAGTGCCGTGGACAACTGGAATCGGATATCGGACTGCTCGTGCGGTGGATAGAACGAAAGGATACGGTTGATCGTCTGCGTCGCGTCCATCGTATGCAACGTCGAGAAGACGAGGTGCCCGGTGTCGGCCGCCTTGAGCGCGATCTCGAGTGTTTCCAGATCGCGAATCTCGCCGATCATGATGATATCGGGGTCCTGCCGAAGCACGCGGCGCAGCGCCTGGGCGAAGCTGGTGGTGTCGGTGCCGACCTCGCGCTGATTGATGTGGCATTTATTGTCGCGATGCAGGAACTCAATCGGGTCTTCGATCGTGATCACGTTCGCGTGCCGATGCTCATTCACGTGCTGGAGCATCGCCGCGAGTGCCGTCGACTTCCCCGAACCGGTCGTGCCCGTGACGAGCACGAGGCCGCGCGGCCGCATCGCGATCTCTTTGAGGACCGGAGGGAGATTGAGATCCTCCATCGAGAGCGACTGAAAGGCGATGGCACGAAACGCGTACGCGAGCGAGCCCCGCTGTTGATAGACATTCACCCGGTACCGCCCCGCGCCCGGCACGCCGACGGCGAAGTCGGCATCCCGGGATTTATCAAACTCGCGCCGGAGGTCGGGCGGGATAATTTGCTCACCGACCGAGCGCAAATCTTCCGACCGCAACGCCGGGAGCGCCATCGGCACGAGCTCACCATTGAGACGCATGGTTGGCGGACGTCCGAGCTTGAGGTGCAGGTCGGAACCGCCCTGCTGCGCCATCGTCTGCAACACGAGCTTGACGTTATATGCGGTGGTGGTGGCGGAGTCGGCCGGCAACGACGTCTCCGGCTCAGCCATCTGTCGCGACGCGGAAAAGCACCTGACCGTATTCGACCGGGTGGGCATCGACCGCGGTCATCTCGACGATCGTGCCCGCGACCTCGGACTCGATCTCGTTCATGATCTTCATCGCCTCAATGATGCAGAGCACCTGCCCCTTCTTGATCTGCTGACCCACGGTGACGTAGGGCTTCGCCCCCGGCTCGGGTGCCCCATAGTACGTACCGACCATCGGCGACTTCACATCCGCCTGATTGCTTGCGGCGGGAACGCTCGCGGCGACGGGAGCCGTCGAGGCGGCGGCGACCGGAGCCGCGGGCACAGGCGCCGCAGCCAGCGCGGCCGGCGGGGCCGGCGGGGCGGCGTACTGCACCACACCGCGAGAGGCGGGCGTCTTATTCAGACGGATCCGGAGCCCTTTGTCGGTTGAGATCTCCATCGAATCCACGGTGGACTCGTCGAGCATCTCCAGCAGCTTTTTCACGTATCGAAGGTCGATCATTGAATGACAGGTGGTGGGTGGGAGGAGCGCGGTATCCGGGAGCGCGCTCACTTCACTATCTCTCGTCTCCAGTCGCCGTACGCCTAAACCAATCTCCGTTGCGACGACGCCAGCGCTACAACTGGAGTAGTTCGCGTGTGAATCCAGTCAGCACCTCGGAGCCCGCGCTGCCCAGGAGGACGTCGTCCTCGACCCGCACTCCGCCCCACCCTTCCAGATAGATCCCCGGCTCGATTGTCACCACAGCGCCCATCGGGAGCGGCGCGTCGGCGCTCTTTGCCAACCGCGGTGCTTCATGGATCTCCAACCCGATCCCGTGGCCCAGCGAGTGACCGAAGGCCTCCGCGAAGCCACGGCGCTGAAGATAGTCTCGCGCGAGCGCGTCAGCATCCCGTCCCCGCATTCCGGCCCGAACGAGGGCCGAAGCGCTCCCGTTCGCTTCCCGAACCGCGGCATGAATCTCCACCTGACGCTCCGATGGGGGCGCACCGACCACGAAGGTGCGCGTGATGTCGCTGCAGTAGCCCGCGTACACCGCACCAAAGTCGATGAGCAACAGGTCACCTCGCACGATCACCTGGCGCGACGCCCGCGCATGCGGCAGCGCCGACCGGGAGCCCGCCGCGATGATCGTTTCGAACGGAAAGCCCTCGCTGCCCGCCCGCCGCAGTTCGTGCTCCAGTCGGCCCGCAACGTCTAACTCGGTCACCCCAGCGCCCACATGGGGCAACGTGGCCGCCAGCGCCTGCTCGGCAATCCGCACCGCCTCTCGGATCCGCGCGAGTTCCGACGCGTCTTTCGACTCGCGCAGCACCTCGACCAGATTGACCGAAGGCCGCCAGAGCCAGCGCGACCCATCACTCGCCGCGTCGAGGAACCGGGCGGCGTCGAGGTGCGACAGATGGGCGGTTTCGAAGGCGATGACCTGCGTACCGGAGAGCGCCCGCAGCTCCTTCCAGAGTCGCAGCCAGAGTGAGGACTCCTCGATCACCGACCGCACGCCGTCCACCACCTCCTGCTTCACCTGCGTCGCGTAACGAAAGTCCGTCAACAGGAGGCAGTCGGTTGGCGTCACCACGACCAGGGCGTTGGAGCCGGAAAACCCCGTCAGATACCGGATGTTGGGGAGCGCGCTCACCAGCATCGCGTCGAGGCCGCTCTCGGCGAGCGACCGCCGCAGTCGTGTGAGCCGGGCGTCCGCTCCGCTCACGCCCGCACCGCCCCGCCGCGCTCGAGACGCCCGAGGGACGCCGTGTCGAAGCGGCCGCGAATGCGCATGACGCCCTCGTCCTCGTCGGTCTCGCTCTCGATGTTCTCCCCGCACCGGTGGGCCTCGGCGAGCAGCCGACCGTCGGTAAGCGGGATCAGCAGCGTGACCTCGGGCCGTCGGTCACGCAGTCGTGTACGCAGGAGTTCGAGTAACGGCACAAGTCCAGTCGCCTCGGTCGCCGACGTGAAAATCGACAGAGGCGCGAGGTTCTGCATGCGCTCCTTCAGCGCCTCCTGCAACGCGCTCGACAGCCGGTCCATCTTATGGAACACGTAGACCATCGGGACCTGCTGCACGCCGAGCTCGGCGAGCACGTCGTCAACGACGAGTCGTTGCTCCTCCCAACCAGGATGACTCGCGTCGATGACGTGCAAGAGGAGGTCCGCCTCCGCCACCTCCTCGAGCGTCGCGCGAAAACTCGCCACCAGATGGTGAGGCAGCTTGCGAATGAAGCCGACGGTGTCGGTGAGGAGAACCGACTGATGCTCGCCGAGTTCGATCTCGCGCGTGAGTGGGTCGAGCGTCGCGAAGAGCCGGTCCTCAACGAAGATGTCGTCCTCACCGGTCACACCACGCAGGATCGAACTCTTCCCCGCATTCGTGTACCCGACCAGTGAGGCGCGAAAACTCCCCACGCGCCCGGCGCGCTGCACCGTCCGCGCCTTCGCGATGTCTACAATCCGGTCCTTGAGGAGCTTGATGCGCTGCCCCACAAGCCGACGATCCGTCTCGAGCTGTGTCTCGCCGGGACCACGCACCCCGATCCCGCCGCGGAACTTCTCGAGGTGGGTCCACATGCGCGTCAGGCGCGGGAGCGAATACTCAAGCTGTGCGAGCTCGACCTGCATGCGGGCCTCGGCAGAACGGGCGCGCGTCGCGAAGATGTCGAGGATCAACTCCGCACGATCGATCACGCGCCGTCCGAGCTCTCCCTCGAGGTTTTTGCCCTGCGCGGGCGAGAGTTCGTCATCGAAGATCACGAGCGTCGCATCGTTCTCCACGAGCATCGCCTTGAGCTCGTCGACCTTTCCGCGGCCGATGTAGGTCGCCGAGTCAGGGCGGTCGAGCTGCTGCGTGAGCGTCCCGACGACGATTCCACCGGCGGTGTCCGCCAGTCGCTCGAGTTCCTCGAGGTGCTCGGTGACGTGATGGCGCGCGTGAGAGCGCTTGATCGGTGCTCCGACCAAGATGGCGCGTTCTTGGGGCGCTTTGAGCTCGATGAGGCTACGAATCGGGAGTCAGGCAGAGGGCGGAAGGAGGGGCACGGACCGAGGGGAATCTACGTCGTCGCGCCCCAATCTCACCATCGTCGAACCCCCTACGGTCTCCCCACTACGCGCGCCGAACTCGTCTGCTCAGCGAAATGAATCCAGTCGCCCCGCTCCCGCATACGGACGCGTGATGCTGCCGAACGGGGTCTGCAGGGTGAAGGCGCCCGTGACGCGGTAATCAACGCTCCCGCGCTGGGCGTAGTGCACGAGCGCCCTCTGCACGGCCGCAAAGGTAAAGCGCACCGGGACGACCAGGGCCGAGTTCCCCCCGGGCGTGAGCGTCACGAGGTGGTCGATCTCCCCAGTCGCGATCTGACTCGAGTCCACCCAGACCTGATAGGTGATCCGATTCGCATCGATCCGATACTTGTTCGGATTGTAGACGTCGAGGAGGAGATCGAGCGACCCGCCCTGCAGGCCGATCCCTTTCACCCGAACATCCGTGACCGTGACCACCGGAGGGGAGAACGCCTGCCGCGCGAGCGTGGCGCAGCCCGAGAGTACGACCACCACAGAGAGCGCGATTCCCATAATCCAGCGGCGCATCAACCGTCTCCGCGTGCGTCTGGTTCGCCCCGGGCTCGCCACCAGGCGAGCCGCTTCTCTACCTCTTTCTCGAACCCCATCGTCCCCGGCACATAAAATGTTCGGTCGGCGACTTCGTCGGGCAGATAGGTCTGCGACCGAGAGGCGTCGGGGGCGGTGTGCGCGTACTGATACCCGTCGCCGTACCCGAGTTCCTTCATGAGCTTCGTCGGCGCGTTCCGAATGTGCATCGGCACCGGTGCGGCGGGTGTCGCCCGCGCCGCATCGAGCGCCGCATTCCAGGCCGTATAGATCCGGTTCGATTTGGGTGCGGTCGCGAGATAGACGGCGGCCTCGGCGAGTGCGAGTTCCCCCTCGGGTGAGCCGAGAAACTGGTACGCATCGCGCGCGGCGATCGCCAACTCGAGCGCACGCGGATCTGCAAGGCCCACATCCTCGGCGGCGAAGCGCACCATACGACGCGCGATGTAGAGCGCGTCCTCCCCGCCCTCGATCATCCGTGCGAGCCAGTAGAGCGCCCCCTGGGGGTCGGAGCCGCGCAACGACTTGTGATACGCCGAGATGAGATTGTAGTGCTGCTCGCCGGACTTGTCGTATACCGCGACGCGCTGCTGCAGCGCACCTTCGACCTGGTCGCGGGCGATCGGGACTGAGACGGCGCCGGCGCCGGCCGCGGTCTCCGCGAGGAGCGCGGCCGCTTCGAGCACCGTGAGCGCGCGGCGCGCGTCGCCGTCCGCCTGCTCGGCGAGCATCGTGAGCGCGTCGGTGGCGAGGGAGTAGCCCCGGCCTCCGAGGCCGCGCTCGTCGTCCGCAAGCGCACGCGTCAGCAGCCGCTCGATCGCCTCACGCGGCAACGGGCGCAGGACGAAAACACGCATCCGACTCAGCAACGCGCCGTTGATCTCGAAGCTGGGGTTTTCCGTTGTCGCGCCGATCAGCGTGAGAAGACCACTCTCGACATGCGGTAACAGCGCGTCCTGCTGACCGCGATTGAAGCGGTGGATCTCGTCGACAAAGAGCACGGTGCGCCTGCCGAGTTGGCGCCGCTTCTCCGCCTCGCCGACGATCTCACGAATCCGCGGCACGCCGTCGGTTACCGCGCTGAAGGGGACAAACTCCCCCTCGACATGCCGGGCCACCAGCCGGGCAATCGTCGTCTTCCCGGTGCCCGGCGGGCCCCAGAGGAGAATCGATCCGGTCTCGCCGCGCTCCATCGCGACGCGCAGCGGCTTTCCCGGATCGAGGAGCTGCTCCTGTCCGACGACGTCGTCGAGTGTTCGCGGACGAAGCCGCGACGCCAGCGGAGCGGCCAGCGGCCGCTCAAAGAGTCCCGGGGCCGTCGCAGCACTGCGGGCGCGAGTCGGGCCTGGACGCGCCACGATCAGTGACCCATTAGCGAGCGCATCCCCAATGCGATCGCACAGCCCACGAAGAAGGCGGTGTTGTGGCCCCAACCGGACCTGCCTTGGAACTCGGGGATCAGGTTTGATGCGCCCACATAGAGCGTCACGCCCGCCGAGAGCGCGAGCCCCCAGTGTGCGAGGGGGGCGAACAGCCCCGTCAGGATCACACCGAAGAGCGTGGCGACACCGAGCGCGGTCGCCGCGCCGAGGGCCTCAACGCGACTGCGCCCCGAGGCGATCCAGAGCGAGGCAATCGCTAACCCCTCAGGGATCTTGTGCAGGAAGACGGCACCGAACACGAGCATACCAAGCTCGTCACTCACCAGGAACGCGCTCGCGATTGCTACGCCGTCGACGAAGGTGTGGAGCAACAGCCCCGCGAGCGCGGACAGGCTCACGGCACGACTCACATGGTGCGTCTCCTCGCCAAAATGGAAATGCCCCACGAGCGCGTGCTGCGTGAGATGCACGGCGAGGAAACCTGCGAGCACGACCGGTGCCGCTCCACGGCCGGCCTGCGCTAACGCCTCGGGCAGGAGTCCGACGATGGCGACGACCACGAGGAAGCCTGCCGAAAAGGCGAGGAATAGCTCGAGCGAGCGCGGAGACCACCGGGGTCGCGCCGTGATGGCCGCTGCGCCGACAAGGTTCCCTGCCGCGGCCAGTACGGCGTAGATGAGTGAGGACACGTGCGGAAGTTAGTCGACGCCGGAGAGCGTCAGCGGGCGCTGGAGGGGGCGCTGCTCATGGCACGGACGAGGCCACGGAGCGCGAGTTCGTAGCCGTCCGCTCCGAAGCCGGCGATGATGCCGATCGCCCCTGGCGCGAGCCACGAGTGCCGACGCTCCGGCTCGCGCGCATAGATGTTCGAGAGGTGGACCTCGACGTAGGGCAGTGCGACCGCCGAAAAAGCATCACGGATGGCAAGGCTCGTGTGCGTCCAGGCGCCCGCGTTCACCAACGCCGCCGTGACCACGCCACGGCAGTTGTGAATGGCGTCCAGCATGCGCCCTTCGTCATTGAACTGAGAGAAGAGGAGCGTCACGCCCAGCTCGGCCCCGACCACCTCGAGCCTCGCTTCGATCTCACCCAGCGTTGTCGTCCCGTAGATCTCCGGCTCTCGAATGCCGAGGAGATTCAGGTTGGGACCGTTCAGGACGGCAATCCTCATTGGGTGTTCCTCCGGATCTCGCGCTGGACCTGATCGAGCTCCTCGTTTTGGCCAACGGCCTGATCCTCGGGCGCTTCGCCGGTGGCGGAGGGCCGCGCGGCGTCGGTCGACAGCTGCCTGAGCGACCGCCGTGCGAAGCTCGAAAAGAACTCACGGGCGGTCGGCCCCGTCGGGATGCCGGCGGGCACGAAAATCGGGGTGGACAGAACCACATCGTCGAACGACATCGCCGAGAGCATGGCGTTGGCCGGTGCGGGCGGCTCGATCACGAAGTCGGACATGACCGGGGTGTCGAACACGAGAGAGACCCGAGGAGCCGTGGCGCGCCGAGTGGGTGCGGGCGCAGCCACCGCGCTCGGTGGCATCGATTCGAATGCCGGGAACTCGTGAGCATCCGCCGTGGGAGCATCGGCCGGCTGTTCGAGTGAGCGCAGCCGGTCCCTCAGGCCCTGATCGTCCGGCATCCGCGCGATCAACTGGCGATAGACGTCGATCGCCCTGTCCCGAAGGCCCTGCTGCAAGTACAGCGCGGCCATTGTCTCCGTGACGAAGGTCGCCGACCTCTCGAAGCGCCGCGGCGCCGCAGCGTCGACCTGAGCCGGCTCGACGCCGTCGAGGGCCGACAATAACGGGAGTCCCTGCGTGGCCGATGCGCGGCGGGCGACAGGGTCTGGCTCCTGCTCGAGCTCTCCGAAGGCCGACAGTAGTGGCAGATCAGAGGTCGGCGACTCAGTGAGATCGGCGAACGACAGATGGTCCATCGCGATCGATCGAAACGTCGCACGCACCTCCGGAGCCGGCGCCACGAACTCAAGCGACTCGACTCCCTCGAGCGCCGGGGCGTCACCAGCGGCGATCTCCCGCAGCTCGAGCTCGGAGATCGGCGTGCGCTCCGCCGAGAAGGGACCGAGATGGAGCCCCGCGATCGGGCTCATGGCCGAGCGCGGCTCCGCGGCCGGCAGGAGCGGGTGTGCCGTCGGCGGGAGTGGCGTCTCCGCCGCGACGTTGTGGACGGCGCTGTTCAGATCGAGCCGAGCTGCCGAGAAGGCCACACTCACGGACGACGCCACCGAGACGCCGGGTATCCCAAGCGAGGGGGCCGCGACCCGTACCGCTCCGCCACCGAGGTCGGCGAGGAGCGCGATCACCTCGGTATTCCGGCGGTCGAGCTCGAGGATCAGCGAGTACCAGGTTCGCGCCGTCGCGTGATCGAGACGGAGGCGAGCGATGTCACCGAGATGGCGCAGCGCAATCAGGTTCTCGCCGTCGACCACCAGCGCGGCCTCGAACGGGACACGAGCCTCCTCCAGCCGACCGATCTCGAAGAGGCACTGGCCGTAGACGATAAGCCCGTTCATCTGCCCCGGCTGCTCACCAAGGTGCTTCTGACAGAGCAGAATCGCGCGGTCGGTGAAGCCGGTTTTACGATACTCGTTGGCCAGCGGCGCGAAAAATCGCCGCGGGTTCTCGTGATATCGCTTCCGAAGTTCGTCGACGCGGCTGGTAGTAGTCATACGACAGATTCAAGAGAGGGCGCTCGGAGGCTCGAGCACCCATGGGCAAACTATCATGATGGCGGACCGAGCGTCAATCCGAAGTTGCCGTCTCGCTTGATTTTACGCCGCTCGACCGGGTAGTTTTCGAGGTTACGTCACTCACGCCGCGAGGGGTCCTGAGCGCCTCGTTGAGGCATCGGATTCCCCGCGCCTCTTCATTACTGCTTGATTCAGAGGTCGTCGTCCGTGCTGCAAAAGATGCGGGGCATCGCCAAGTACATCTGGATCTTCATCTTCGTCGCCTTCGTCGGCGGATTCCTTCTGGGTGACGTATCGGGCCTGCTCGGCCGTGCCCCCGTGACGACCACTACGGTGGTCGCGAAGGTGAACGGAGACAAGATTCCGTACCTCTCGTGGCAGAACCTCTCGGCGCAGCTCGCGAGCGAACAGGAGCGTCGTACGGGGCGACCGTTGAACCTCGATGAGCGTCGCCAGATCGACGACCAGGCGTTCAACCAACTCGTCTCCGACGTGCTGCTGCAACAGGAATACAAGAAGCGCGGGATTCGCGTCACGGATGACGAGATCCGCGAAGCCGCGCTAACCTCCCCGCCGCAGGACGTCTACCAGAATCCGAACTTCCAGACGGACGGGCGATTCGACGCCGCCAAGTACCAGCGTTTTATCACCTCTCCAATCGCGCGGCAGCAGGGAATCAGCCTTCAGCTCGAGAACTACTACCGCACCGAGCTCCCCAAGCAGAAGCTCTTCTCGCAGCTCATCTCGGATACCTGGGTCAGCGATGAGCGGCTCTTCCGGATCTATCGAGATGAGCGCGATTCAGCGACGGTGCGGTACGTCGCCATCAGACCGACGCCGGCCGAGATCGAGGCCGCCGTTGTGAGCGAGAGCGAGGCCCAGCAGTTCTATGGCCAGTACGAGGACCGCTGGGATCGGCCAGCTCACGCCGTGGTGTCGGTGGTGGGCATCGGCCGCATGCCGACCGCGGCCGACACGGCGTCGACCGCCGAGCGGCTTCGCACCCTCAAGGCCGAGATCCTCAGCGGGAGCGCGACCTTTGAGGAGGTCGCCAAGCGTGAGTCAGAGGATACCATCTCCGGCCCAGACGGCGGCGACCTGGGTCGCGGGCCCAAGGGTCGCTTCGTTCCGGACTTCGAGAACGCCGCCTTTGCCCTGCGCGTCGGCCAGCTGTCGGAGCCGGTGCAGACCCAGTTCGGCTGGCACCTGATCAAGGCGACGGAGCGCAGAGGAGACACGCTCGCGCTCCGGCACATCCTGCTGAGCGTCAAGCAGAACGACTCGAGCGCGACGGCTACCGACCGCCGTGCTGACGAACTTTCCACGCTGGCGGGTGGCGCCCTCGAGGCGGAGAAGCTCGACAGCGCGGCCGCACAGCTCGGCCTGCTCATCACGCAGATGCCGGTGCAGGACGGCCAGCCGACGAGCTACTTTGGCCGACCGGTCGGTGGCATCACCGGGTGGGCCTTCTCGGGAATGGCCGTAGGCGAAACGTCCGACCTCTTGGACGACGACGACGGCTACTATCTGGTCCGCCTTGACTCGATGACACGCGGTGGCAAGCAACCGTTCACCGCGGTCCGCGGCGAGATCATGCAGGCGCTCAAGGAGCGGAAGGCCGTGGGCAACCTCGCGGCACGAGGCGAGGCGCTCCTCGCCGACGCCAAGGCCACTGGGCTCGACTCCGCCGCCGCCAAGGCCGGTCTCACGCCGGCGCCAGTGGGTCCGTTCACGCGCCTCGGGTTCGTCCAGGGCCTCGGCTACTATAACGAAGCTGTTGGTGCTGCCTTCGCTCTGCCGATCGGGACGCCAGGGATGGCGTCGACCTACGAAGCGGTGCTCGTAATGGTCGTGGAGGCGCGTGTCGAGGCCACCCGCGAGTCGTTCGAGGCCCAGAAGAGTGCAATGCGCGAGCAGACCGTTCAGTCACTCCGCGAACAGAAGGTGCGACTCTTCCTGAACAACCTGCGTCGCGACGCGAAGGTCGTGGACCGCCGCTTGGAAATCAACGCGTCCCTGCGGCGGCAGTCGGTGGCCGCGCCGTAACAGAGCGGGCCGGCAGACAGGAGCGTCGTATGTGGCCATGCGACGCCGGTCGCACTCCAGCCCTAGAGGAGCCTCCGCGGCTCCTTCGCCGGCGAGTCATCATGCTCCACCGCGTCGCGCGAAGCGGCCGGCGGGAGCGCGTCACGCTCGGCCGGCGTCGCGATCTCACGTTGAACCTCATTCATGTTCTTTTTGAATTCTTTGATTCCCTTCCCGAACGAGCCTGCAATTTCAGGAATGCGCTTCGCTCCAAAGAGCAGCAGCACCACCACAAGGCCGACGATCATCTCGGTTGGTCCCAGTCCAAACATCAGATCCTCCTTAAAAAAGCGAGCGCGCGATGAGATAGGCGACGAGGACCCCGACGAGACTGAGCAACGAGACGTCGAGCGCGATGGGTCCCAGTCCAACACTGAGGAGTACGAGATCGATCTTCAAGGGTCCCATGGACGGGGTGACCCCCGTCGTTAGAAACTCCTTCACCGCCCCAGAGGGGAGGAAGATCCGGCAGAACTGCGTCAGGAACCCCCCGAGCACGAACCCGATGCTCAGGACGATCACGTGGAACCCTGGCCGATGCTTCGCACTCCCGTGCATCGCCATCAGGACCGCCGGTCCATGACATACCCTACTGCGTCGAACAGGGACTGCCGTACCTCGGAGGCGGGCAGTCCGCTCAGCGCCGCTTCGGCTTCCTCGGCGAACTCCAACCCCTTCTCTCGCGCGCGGTCGAGCCCACCGCACTCCGCTACGATGCCGACGACCTCCGCGATCGAGGCGTCACTCGGCGTCGGGTCGGCGAAGATCGAATCGACCCGGCCTCGCTGCGCCGGCGACATCTGCGGGATCGCCGCGATTAACGGGAGCGTGACCTTATGCTCTCTGAGGTCGTTGCCGCTCGGTTTTCCCGTCACGGATTCCTGCTCGGTGTAATCGATCAGGTCATCGGCCACCTGAAACGCCATGCCGAGATGCTCGCCGAAGCGGCGCATCGGTGCGCGAAACCGCGGGGCACCCGCGAGTGCGCCCATTTCGCATGCCGCCCCCACGAGTGAGGCCGTTTTGGCGCGAATCAGGGCGTAGTAGTCGGACTCAGAGAAGCTCAGCGCATCGAATGATGAGAGCTGACGGAGCTCACCGAGCGTCATCTCGTTGGACGCCTGCGTGAAGACGCGGAGTGGCTCCAAGTCCCCGAGGCGCACGAGCTCGGCGATCGCCTTGGAGAAGAGAAAGTCGCCCATCAGAACGGCCACCTGATGGCTGAAGAGCGCGTTAACCGTCGGCTGACCCCGACGCAGGACCGAGTGGTCCACCGAGTCGTCGTGGACGACGCTCGTGAGATGGACGAGCTCTGTGACGGCGGCGAGCACGACCGCGCGCTCCTCTGGAGCCTCTTCGATCGATGAGGCCAAGAGCAGGAGGGTTGGGCGGAAGAGCTTGCCGCGCATCCCGCGCAGATGTCCGTTGACCGCTTCGACGATCGCGACGTCGGCCTGCATGATGCGCCATATCTCCTCGGGCACCCGGTCCAGACGCTCGCGAATCGGTGCCTGGATATCGAGCAGCGCCGCAGCGACCGGAGCGTGCAAGCGAGATTCAAAGGTCACTTGAGTCGCTTCTCCACTGCAGTGAGACGGGCGCCAACGTCGCGAAACCGGATGTCCACGCCGATGACGCGCGTATAGAACTTCTTCGCGTCGGCGAACAGCTCCAGCTCGTCAGCGATCGTGCCGAGGAGATAGTGCACGCCGACGAGAGAGCGGTCCGTTACGCCCGGCTCAGTCAAAGCCCGAGTCAGAATCGTCGCAGCCACCGGTAACTGCCCTTTCTCGACGAAGCAGTGGCCAAGCGTTTCGAGTGCGCGCACCCGTTTGTGCGGTCCGCGTAGTGACTTCTGAAACTCCGCGATAGCCTCGTCGAGCAGCCCCATCTCCTTGTACGCGACGCCGAGGTCGTAGTGCGCCTCATAATCCTCGTCCTCGACGTTCTCCGAGACGCCCTGCTTGAACTTGCGCAACATGTCGGCAAAATCGGCCTTTTCGTCACCGGTCGGCTCCTGCTCGTCCACCACCATGCGCGTGTTCTTCGGTTGCGCATCGTCGCGCAGCCAGTCGCCCACGGAGATGAATCCATCGTCCTCGGGGTTCTTGGTCCCCACCTTGGCAGGCGCCGGCGCGAGCGCCTTGCTCGTCCGCGTGGAGCGTCGGGGCGCGGGACTGTCAGGTACGGTCGCGTCGGGGATCGACGCTAAGGCGGCCTGCGCACGAATATCGTCGGGTGCGATCTCGAGCACCCGCTGGTAGACGACACGCGCCTTCGGTGCCTGCCCGTCGCCGACGAGCGCGTCGGCGAGTTCCATGTACGCCGTGGCAAGGCGCAGGCGGTCGTCGGCACGGAAGGCGAACTCGATCCGCTTCTGGTGATACCGGATCACCGTGGGCGCGATGCGCACGAGCTCCTCGGTGACCGACGCCGCGGTGTCGAGGTCCCCCTGATGCTCGAAGCCGCCGAGCGTGACCTCAAGCTCGGCGATGCCCGCATCGCGGTGTCCGCCGTCGAGGAGGGCCTCCGCGAGCTGACGGCGCAGACTCCAATCGCCTGGAGCGGTCTCGCACTGACTGCGCAAAAGGTCGACGGAGTTGGCGAGGACCTCTGACGTCGTGCGCCGTTCCGGCTCCGAGGTGTCCAAGGCGAACATCGGCTCCACACCGCGCGGCTCGAACTCACCGAACGCCTCATCCAGGATCGTTGCGCTGGGCTCACCGAAGCTCGTGAAGTCACCCTTCGGTGGCTCCGCGGCGATCCGACCCTGTGCCGGTGGACCAACGTCGATGAAATCGAGCAAGGGAAGCTCAACGGCAGGAGCGGACACCAGAGGAAGATCGGTGTCGGGAAGGGTGAGGCCTTGGAGGGACTTCGTCAGGCGTCGAGCCGGCCCGGCCGTCGTGGGCCCTGAGCTACGCGTCGCACGCTTGGCCGGCGCCGAGTCGATCTCGAGGAAGACAAGCCCCCCGAGCTTCGCGGACGAGCCCGACGCCGACGACCTCGGTTCGACGGTCGGGTCGATCGCCCTCATTCGCTGGGCGATCGCATCGGCATCGCGGCCGGCGCTCACACACTGCGCGTAGCAGAGCTGCAACTGCTCAAGCGCCTCCTGCTTGCGACCCGCCTTTTCCAACTGCTCGGCCAGCATGAGCCGGACATCGTCCTGATCAGGGACGATCTCCGCGAACTCCTTGAGTGCGCGGAACGCCTCGTCGAGGTTCCCCGACGTCTGCATCCGCGAGGCATATTCCAGATAGTTCTGTTTTGCATCGCCCTTGAAGCCCTTGTCCGCCGAAATCTTTCCGAGCTTGTAGTAGATCACGGCCCGGCCCGGCGACTGGCGCAGAATCTTGTTGCAGAGGGCGATCGCGGGATTGAAGAACCCGCCGTCGGCGTAGAGATCAACGGCCCGCTCCCACATCGCGACCGCAGCGGGGAGGTTGCCCGCTTTCTGCAACAGGTCCCCGGCGCGATTGTAAATCGGGATGTCGATCGGTTCTTCTTTACCACTATCGTACAGCGCGATGATCTCGCGATAGAGCGCGAGCACCTTGTCCGGCTGCTTCTTGGCCTCAAACTCGGCAGCCTTCTTCTTCAACTTGACGATGTCGGCCATTCGGTAAACTTACCGTGCCAACCGGTGGCCTGACAAGCGTTTGAGCGACCTCGCCAGCGGCTTTTATCCGGGGTGGGCTGGCCGGCCAGCTAACCAGGTACCCACACACCGGTTGTCACCGTACCAGTAGGGGATCTCGCGATGGTCCCGGACGTCAAAGAGCGCGAGGTCCCCCTGAAATCCAGGCGCAATCTGGCCGATATCGGCGGCCAACCCGAGGGCAGCCGCCCCGTTCACCGTCGCGGCAACAAAGGCTTCAGCCACGCTCAGACGCAACTGACTCACGCCAAGAGTGAGCACGAGTGAGAAGTTGACGGTCGGACTGGTACCGGGATTGAAATCCGACGCCAGCGCGACGGGGACGCCGGCGGCGATGAGCGCGCGCGCCGGGGCCTGCTTCTGGCGCCCGAGAAAGAGCATCGTCCCTGGCAGCAGGGTGGCCACGGTGCCCGCCCCAGCGAGTGCCGCGATCCCCGCCTCAGAGATCGCGGCGAGGTGATCGGCGGAGGTCGCGCGGAGCTCCGCGGCGAGTTCGGCGGCCGCTCCATTCTCGAGCTCGTCCGCGTGCAGCTTGAGCGCAAGGCCGGCCGCACGCGCCGCCCCGAGGATCCGTCGCGTCTCGTCAGAGGTGTACACCCCGGGTTCGCAGAAAACATCGCAGAAGCGGGCGAGCCCTTCGGCAGCCACGGCGGGAATCATCTCGCCGGTCACGAGTCCGATATACTCGTCTCGGCTTCGCGGCGCCTCTCGGTACTCCATCGGAACCTCGTGCGCACCGAGAAAGGTGGGCACGAGTCGCAGCGGCACCTCGGCCGACAGTCGACGGATGAGGCGCAACGTCGCCAGCTCGGACTCGAGCGAGAGGCCGTATCCCGACTTCACCTCGAGCGTCGTGGTGCCGTGCGCCGCGATGCGTCGGAGTCGAGTGGTCGCGAGGGCAGCCAACTCGTCAGCGGAACGGTTCCGGAGGTCGCGCACAGACGAGTGGATCCCGCCCCCGCGACGGGCGATGTCGAGATATCCGACGCCGGTGGCGCGGAGCTCCTGCTCCTCATACCGCGCGCGGCCGAAAATCGCGTGCGTGTGCGAGTCGACAAAGCCCGGCGTCAGCACGCCCTGGGAACAGTCGACGAGCGGCGCGTATGGAAAGGCCGCGCGCAGCTCCGCGTCGGGCGCAACGGACGCGATGCGGCCATCGGCACCGACGGCGATACCCACCCGGTCGCGGACCAGTGCATCCGCCTGCTCGGCTCCCCGTCGGGCCCGGGCCGGCCCAGCGCAGGTGACGACTTGCGCGGCATTCACGAACAGCTGACTGCGGTCGCTCATGGCGGGCTCGGTGCGGGGGCGAATGCTCCGGTCGGCGTCGCCGTCACGGCGACGCGACAAGATCGAGAAACCGATTGGGGCGCAGGGGAGCCTGCGCCTCCCCACGGCAGGCGTAAAAGCACCGGTCGCACCGGATCGGGGCGTAACCCTCGTACGCACTCCAATGTCCGTCCACGGGGAAGTCAGGGCAACGCCTGATGCCGCCGTACGGATCGATATGCACCGTATCTTTTCCCGACTCGCAGGGCTCAGTCATCTCGCCGCGCAGGTATCGCGGAATCTCGGCGAGATAGTGGTCGGAGTTTGAGATCGTCCCGCGGCGGCGGCGCTTGAACGCGAGGAGCTCGCGCACCAGCGACTCGACACGCGTGATCTGCTCCGCTCGAAGCAGGTGCGCGCGGTTGCCATTCTTGAAATCCGTGTACACGGACAGGTTCACGCCCACGCGCATCGCCTCGGCGGCGCGCACGATCGGCATAATGTCTGCGAGGTTGTCGTCTTTGATCACCGTGTTGAAACGCACGGTCATCCCCTCGCCACGGATCGCTTCGGCATTGGCAAGAATCTTCGCCGCCAGGCCGGGGATGCCTCGGGCGGTGTCGTGCCGCTCGTCGAGATAGTCGAGCGAGACGCTGAACTGCCCCACGCCGGCGTCCCAGAGCGATCGCGCGCGCTCTCGGGTGAGCAGCGCCCCGTGCGTGATGAGCGTCATCCACTTGAAGCGGATCGCGCGATCGACCGCGCCGACGAGGTCCTCGAGATCGCCCCGCAGGAGCGGCTCGCCCCCGGTCCAGGTGACGACCATCGGATCGAACGCTTTCGCCGCGTCGACAAACGAGTCGAGCTCCATGGCCTTCATCGCCGACGACGTCTTCCAATAGTCGCAGAAATCGCAACGTGCGTTGCACCGCATCGTGACCTCGAAGTGCACGAGGACCGGACGACGGCGCAGCCGGAGACTGGCATACTTCCAGCTGAACGGAATGAGATGCCAGGGTCTGAACTTGGCGCTGAGCAACGGCGAGGACGGCTGAAGGATGAGGGCGCGAGAATCACCAGCGACTCCGGGCGGCGATCGCGCTACGTCGGCAGTGACGGCAGCTGAATGCCTTCGCGGCGCGCCGTTGCACGGGCCGTCTCGTACCCGGCGTCGGCGTGGCGCGCCACACCGATGCCAGGATCGTTGGTGAGCACACGCTGCAACCGCTCACGCATCTCCGGTGTGCCATCGGCGACGATGACCTGCCCGGCATGCAGCGAGTTGCCGATCCCTACGCCGCCGCCATGATGGAAACTCACCCAGCTCGCGCCGCTCGCCACGTTGAGCATCGCATTGAGAAATGCCCAGTCGGCGATGGCATCGGACCCGTCCTTCATCGCCTCGGTCTCTCGGAAGGGCGACGCCACACTGCCGGTATCGAGGTGGTCGCGTCCGATGACGATCGGCGCGCTGAGTTCGCCGCTCGCGACGAGGTCGTTGATCGCGACGCCGAACCGGGCGCGCTCCCCCTGCCCCAACCAGCAGATACGCGCGGGGAGACCCTGAAAACGGATCTGCTCCTGCGCCAGCGTGATCCACCGCCTGAGATGCTCGTCCTGCGGGAACATCTCGAGGACGAGTGCATCGGTGCGTGCGATATCGGCCGGATCGCCGGAGAGCGCCACCCACCGGAACGGCCCCTTCCCCTCACAGAACAGCGGACGGACGTACTCGGGGACGAACCCTGGAATGTCAAAGGCATCGGCCAGCCCCGCATCGAGCGCGACGGTGCGGATGTTGTTCCCGTAGTCGAACGCGATCGCCCCCTGGTCCTGCATCTCGCGCATCGCCCGGACGTGGACGACCGCGCTCGCGGTGGAGCGTTGCAGGTACTCCGTCGAGTTGGTCGTGCGGAGGGCGACCGCCTCCGCGAGCGTGAGGCCGTGCGGCACGTAGCCATGCAGCATATCGTGCGCCGAGGTCTGGTCGGTCACGACATCGGGGATGATACCCCGCTCGACCATGCGCGGAAGCACATCGGCGGCGTTGCCGACCAGGCCGACGGAGCAACCCCGTTTGGCTCTCTGCGCCTCACGGATCCACCCCATCGCCTCATCCAGATCGGTGGTCATCTTGTCGCAGTAGCCGGTCTGCAGCCGCTTCTCAATGCGCGTCGGATCGACGTCGACGCCGAGGATTGCCGCG
Source organism: Gemmatimonas phototrophica (assembly GCA_945869195.1). Taxonomy (GTDB): domain Bacteria; phylum Gemmatimonadota; class Gemmatimonadetes; order Gemmatimonadales; family Gemmatimonadaceae; genus Pseudogemmatithrix. The sequence goes on from CAMBNV010000012.1 coordinate 36,232, forward strand.
TCGAGCATCGTCGCAGCGAGCGGCTGCGCCCCGCCCATCCCACCGAGTCCCGCCGTCACCACGAAGCGACCCGCGAGACTCCCGCCGAAATGCTTTTTTGCCACGGCGCCGAAGGTTTCGTAGGTTCCCTGCACGATCCCTTGCGAGCCGATGTAGATCCACGATCCGGCCGTCATCTGACCGTACATAATGAGCCCCTGCCGCTCGAGCTCGCGAAAGTAGTCCCAGGTCGCGAAGCGGCCGACGAGGTTCGAGTTCGCGATCAGGACGCGCGGGGCGCCCGCGTGGGTACGGAACACGGCGACGGGCTTGCCACTTTGGACGATGAGCGTTTCGTCGTTCTCGAGGCCGCGGAGCGCGACCACGATGGCATCAAACGCCTCCCAGTTGCGCACGGCCTTGCCGGTGCCGCCATAGACGACGAGGTCGTCTGGGCGTTCGGCCACATCAGGATCAAGGTTGTTCATGAGCATCCGGAGGGCGGCTTCCTGCTGCCACCCCTTGCAACTGATCTCGGTTCCGCGCGCGGCGCGGACCAGGCGCGCCTGGCTCATCGGGTCTCCCTGGTTGACGACGAAAATCGGCCATCCGCCACGGCCACCGCGAGTCGTTCGATATCTGGCCCGAGCACGCGGTCGTCGGTGAGAGCAGGCACGAGCGAACGCACCGTCGCGTACGCCACTTCAACGCCGACGCCCGCCCGCAGCGGCCGCCGGAACTCAATGCCCTGCGCCGCGCACATCAATTCAATCGCGAGCACATGCTGCAGGTTGTGCAGGATCCGACGCAGCTTGGTCGCGGCGCCCATTGCCATGGGCACCACATCTTCCTTGTTGCCATCGGTCGGGATTGAATCGACACTCGCCGGGTGCGAGAGGATCTTGCACTCGCTCGTGATCGCCGCCGCGGTCACCTGTGCCATCATGAATCCCGAGCTCACGCCCGCCGTCGTCGTGAGAAAGGGAGGGAGACCCTCGTTGAGATCGGGATGCACGAGCCGGTCGATCCGTCGCTCGCTCATGACCGCAAGATTGGTCATGGCGATCGCGAGCAGATCGAGCGCCATCGCCCCCGCCTGCCCGTGAAAGTTGCCACCCGAGAGCATCGTCCCATCGTCGAAGACGAGCGGATTGTCGGTCGCGGCGTTGAGTTCGCCGCTCAGCAGCCCCTCGGCGAAGCGAATCGCCTCGAGCACCGGGCCATGCACCTGGGGCATACAGCGCAGCGCGTAGGCATCCTGCACGCGCGAATCTCCCACGCGGTGTGACTCGCGAATCTCGCTCTCCGCCAGGAGCTCGAGCAGCATGGCCGCCGACTCCATCTGTCCGCGCTGCCCCCGCGCGGCATGGATGCGCGCGTCGAAGGCCGTCGGCGTGCCGAGCAGCGCCTCGAGCGACGCGGCACCGGCCACCTGCGCCGCCTCCCAGCACCGGCGTGCCCCCACGAGCGCGAGCGTCCCCACCGCGGTATGCGCCTGCGTCCCGTTGATGAGCGCGAGCCCTTCCTTCGGTCCCAGTGTCACTGGCAATAGGCGATGCGCGCGCAGGACCTCAGCGGCCGGTCCCGTGCCCCCGGCATGGTGCAGCTCGCCTTCGCCGAGGAGTGAGAGCGCGAGGTGCGCCAGTGGCGCGAGGTCTCCGCTCGCGCCGACCGACCCCTGCTCAGGAACTCCCGGGTACAGTCCCTCGTTGAGCATCGCGCAGAGCAGCTCGGCCAGTTCCGGCCGCGCACCGCTAAAGCCTTTCGCGAGCACATTCGCGCGGAGAAGCATCATCGCGCGCACCTCGCGCTCCGGGAGCCGCGGCCCGACCCCCGCGGCGTGACTGCGCACCAGGTTCACCTGTAACTGCGCGAGCTGATCGGGGGCGATCGCGATGTCCGAGAGTTTGCCGAAGCCGGTCGTAACGCCGTAGACCGCCGTCCCGCTCGCAGCGAGACCCTCGACAATCGCGCGCGTACGGAGCATCCGGGCTCGAGCCTCCGGGGCGAGTCGAACCGCCTGACGGCCCTCGGCGACATGCAGCACATCGGTGACGGTGAGCGAAGAGCCGTCGAGCAGGAGAGGAGCGGTCACTGGATGCGCGATCCGGTTGGAGGGCGGTACGTGGCTTTGTCGTAGTCGAGCTTGATCTCGGGCTGCGCTTTGAGCGAGATGAAGAATGTAAAGGCGAAGTTCCCGTTGGGCGCCTGGGTGAAGCCGAAAACCGCCTTCCAGTCGTGCATCTCGCGCTGGAGCGTCACGACCTGACTGGCAAACTCGCGACGTTCGACGTCGTACATCGTACTCCAGCCCGCCGCCCAGTTGGGCGTGAGATTAAAGCTCGTGCGAAAGCCGACCGAGGTGGTCGGCGGGACCCGGTAGAAGGTCCCGCCGGCGGCGCCAAAATCATTGGGGTCACGGGTCCCGGCGTTCTGCGTGGCCTGACGGACGCATTCGTCGTAGTTGAAGGTGCCGAGCAGGTACGCCGCGCATTGGGTCGTGGCGTCATACTGGACCACCCGTCCGCCCACCGGTGGCCGCTGGCGGTTGGCACTGACGTTGAACGAGGCGGTGAAGCCCTGCCCCGTGGGGATTTCCCTCACCGCGCCGCGCGTCCGCGTCCCGGTAATCGCCCCCATCCCCTGCTGGGCGCCCATCGTCGACGAGAGTCCGTCCATCTCGTCTGTGCGGGTGGGCAACTCGGTGGGTATGCGCCCCGCCGAAAACGAGGCACCGAAGAGCCGCGCGATCCCGCGCACGATCGCGGAATTCGCGTCGAGCGAGAAGGCCGCACGCGCCGACTCGCGGAACGGATCGAACACGGCGGTGTCGCTCAGAAAGTTGCCCTGAAAGAGCGAGTAGTCCACGCCGAGATCGAACCCCGGCAGGAGGTCGGAGCGAAACGTGTAGCCGACTCGGTCCGTCGCGAATCCCGTCTTACCGGTCACGCGCTGCCGCTCAAAGTCCCATGACACCGACGTGAACTGAAACGTCGCGACCTTGATCTTTTCTCCTTCGGCGTCGGCGGAGTCCCCTCGGGCCCGCATCTTGGCCTCAATGTTCGTCGAGAAGCCGATCGTCAGCCGATTCTGCGCGAGCGCACCCAGGTAGCCGGTCGCGACCTGGTTGGTCGCCGCGAGGAACTCATCGCTCACCGTCGCGGCCGGCGAGTAGCTGTACGACACGGTCGGCGCCAGCGAGTGCCGGAAACGCTGTACGCGCCCGACCCCAGGATAGAGACGGAACACCGTCGGAGAGACGCTCAGGCCGTAGGAGAGCCGCTTGCTCTGCGCGACCCACTCCCCGTTGGAGAGATGCGTCCGGATCGCGAACCCCTTCGGGTCGACATTGGCCGCATTGATACTCGGTCCCAGGTTCCAGGTCCCCTGAAAGAACTGCGGCAACCCGACACTGACATCGAAGTCGAACGCGGAGTCGTAGGTGCCGGCGTAGACGCGATCGATGCGTGCCGACGAATCGACGGGATCGCGGACGGTGATGATCTGCGGATAGTCGCGGATCGTGTTATTGAACCGCATGCCGCTCTGGACCTGGAAGTCGAGGATCTTGAACGGCGTCGACAGACTGATATTGGTGCTGCTCTGATCGCGTTTGAGTCGCACCGAATCGAGCGCGCCGCCGGCATTGACGTAGCGGTAGGCGAAGTCGCCCGTCGCATCGAGGTTCAGACTCTGTTGCGTCGTGTACTGGAACGACGGCGTCATGAGGAACCAGGTGCCGAGCTCGAGTGGTTTGGATGAGACGTTGAGCGACGGGAAGGTGCGGTCCACCTGATCGCGACCCGGATACTGCCGTTGCGTGCCGCCGAGATTCACGGTGAACGGGCCCTGGGAGCGCACGAGATTGAGCTGCGACGCGATCGTCGCGATCGCCGCCATCGGATTGATGATCGTCTGCCGCTGGACCTGGGTGCTCGTGACGTAGTTGAGGTTGGAGTTAATCCGCGTTCTCGACGAGAACTCCTGCGCGTGTGACCAACTGACCGCGGTGTTGCTGCTCCCGGTGCTGAGCGTGTTCCGGGAGAGTGCGAGACTCCCCGACATGAATCGGTCGAGCCAGCGGTACCGGAGTTCCCCATTGTATCGAGTCCACCCCGGATCACGTACCGTCGCACGCGCGCTCGATCGCCAGTCCATGCTGACCTCCGCGTCGAGGTAGTCACTGAGCGCGAAGTAGTACCCGAGGTTTTCGGTCGTGCGGCGGTACGTTGGGCTGTTCCGCACCAGCTCGGCGAAGCCAACGCGGGGGGTGAGGATCCCCGAGCGTCGGCCCGAACGAATGTCCTGGAAGATGAACGGCAGCCACATGACCGGGACGCCCTGCACATAGAGGATCGCCGGCCTGGCGACGATCGTACGTCCGCTGACGCGCTTGAGCTCCTTCGCCAGGAAGTGGTAATGCGGGAGCGGGTCAAGACAGGAGGTGATCATCCCGTCGCGGCCATACACGGTACTCTCGTCGGTGAGGCTGTCGGAGGTGAAGGCGGCCCGATGCGCCAAGACCTTCCAGTCCTCCCCCGCATTCGCGACCGTCGAGAAGTCGCGTGTGTGCCCCTCGCGGCGGGCGACGTCGTAGGTGAGCTCACCGAGCCCGAGCACGTCGGACGACTGCTGCGGATCCCGCATGATGATCGTGTCGCCGTTGGCGCTGATGAGCTGGAGACTGTCGCTATAGGCAATGGAATGGGCAACGAGCATCATCGCGTCGCGCTGCACCGCGGCGCGCGCGCTATCGGTGCCGGTGAGCGTCATCATCCGACTAGAACCGGAGAACCCGACGTGGTGCGCCTGATAGCGCACGACCGAGTAGCCGAGACGCGCGACCAATGCCGTCATCACGCTGTCGTCGGGCGCCCAGTCGATAAGCTTCGGACGACTCGCGGTCGTGTCGCGCCCGATCGGCCGGAGCGGATCGCCCGGCGCGCTGGGCGCCGGGTTCGTCGCTGGACGCGGGCGGGGCGGGCGCACCTGCGCTGATGCGACCGAGACCGCCCCCGCGAGGAGGAGCGTGGCAATCACTGCCGGCAGGAGGGCGCGCGAGCGCCCGCCGCGGATCACGCCGTTGCCTCGCCGATCCGCTCGCGCTCGACCCGCCGGAGGCGACGGTCCCGTGCGCGTTTGGTCAGCCACGAGACGATGATACTCACCTCGTACAGTCCGTACAGCGGGACGGCCATGACCAGCGTCATCGTGATCAGATCGCCCGGGGTAATGATCGCCGAAATCAGCACGCTTCCGACCGCGGCGTGGCGACGGACCTTCGACATCGCCGCCGGCGTCACAAGGCCGAGCGCGGTCAGCGCCATCACCACGATAGGCAGCTGCATAATCGCGCCGAACGCGAGGCAGATCGTCACCATGAACGAGAAGTACTCGTTCGCGGTGATCATCATCTGCATCGACTCGGCCTGGAACGAAAACAGGACCTTGAGCATCATCGGGAGCGCCCATCGCCATCCGAGGAATACCCCGGACGCGAACAAAAGCGTCGCGCCCATGATGACCGGCAGCACCAGCTTCTTCTCGTGCCGATGGAGCGCGGGCGAAAGGAAGGCCCAGACCTGATAGACGATCACCGGCAACGAGAGAACGAACCCGAACCCAAACGCGATTTTCAGTCGGATGGTGACCGGGTCGACGGGGTGCGTGTAGACGAGCTTCCCGGACTCAAGCAGTGGCAGGATCGGCGCCGCGAAGAAACCGATCACGTCCAGGCTGGGACGCATGATGACCGCGAAGGCCAGCAGCATTGTGACGCCGAGTGTCCCCACCGCCCAGAAGAGCCGGTAGCGGAGCTCCTCGAGGTGGTCAAGGAAGGGCATTTCGCCCGATGAGCCGTTCATCATCGCGGATCCAGGTGCCGACACGGCCGGCGAAGGGGACTCAGGGCTTTCGTGTCCCGAGGAATCCCTCGGCGAGCACCGCAGCGTCGGAGCGCGGATACTGTTCCACGATCACCTTGTACAGCGCTTGCGCCGCTGCGACCTGTCCGGTCACCCGGAGCGCGGTGGCGCGCTTGTAGAGCGCCGTCGGTGCCCGTTCGGACTTCGGAAACCGCTCGACCACGAGGGCGTACACCGAGTCGGCGCTCGCCCCTTGCCCATCGTTTTCGAAGGACTGTCCGATCCCGAACAGCGCATCGACCACGAGATCAGACGAGGGGAACTGCGTGAGGAGCTCATGGAACGCCCCGCGCGCCGACCCCCAGCTCCCGCGCCGGAGCTGGTCCTGCCCCATCTGGTAGAACTGTGCCGGTCCGGGCCCGGCGGGTGCCGCTCCGGCAACGGGCAGCCGGCTGGAGTCCGTCGGGGTGATGATGGGCGCTGCCCGTTCGGTCGCGTCCGCCTCGAGCGCGGCGCGCAGCTCCTGGATTCGCCGCGTTGAAGCGCCCACCAGCTGCTCGACCGTGATCAGCTGCGTCCTGATCGTCGTCAGGTCCTCACGCACGTCGCCACGCAGCCGCATCGTGACGGCCTGCACACTGCGGACACTATCGGTCACGAGCGCCAGTCCGCGCCCTATGCCGATCAGCATCGAATCGAGGTGGCGCCGGTTCGCCTCGGCTCGCGCGGCCGACTCGGCGAGGCCGGCATTCATCTCCGCACGCGAGGCCTGCAGGTCTGTCTGCAGGATTCGCATGTCACTGCGGGTTGCGAAGCAGGCGCTGGTCGTCAGAAGGACGATCGGCGCAAGCCAGGCGCGACGATTCAGGAATCCACTCACGGAACGCGGATCGAATCCCCACCGACGATGATCTCGAACTCATCGCGGCGGTTCTTCGACCAGTTGTCCTCACCCGATTGCATCGCGGCCGGCCGCTCTTCGCCGAAGCTTACGACGTCGATCCGCTCTGCCGAGATCCCCAGGTCGACCAGATAACGCTTCGCCGAGGCGGCGCGCTTCTGGCTCAGCGCGACGTTGTACTCGTCGGAGCCGCGGTCGTCGGCATGACCGGCGATACGAATACGAATATGGGAGTTCGCACTCAGCAGCGGGAGCTTCGCGTCGAGCAGCAGGCGGCTCTCGGTGCTGAGATCGGACCGATCGAGATCGAAGTAGATCGCGGAAGAAAAATCGGCGCGGGCTGCGGACTCGGCACGGGCTGCGGCTGCGGCTGCGGCACGGGCGTCGCCCTCTGCCTTGAGTCGGAGCGCTTCGGCGGCCGCCTCGCGAGCCTTCGCCTCGGCCGCAGCACGGAGCTGCACCGCGGCGGCCTCGCGGGCACGCGAG
>CAMBNV010000013.1 GCA_945869195.1 Gemmatimonas phototrophica
GGGGGTGGTGGTGGTGGTGGCGCGCGTCCACCGGGACGGTAGCATGGACTTCGCCGAAACCATCCGCGTCGCCATCGGGGCACTCCGAGCGAACAAGATGCGGTCGTTGCTCACGATGCTCGGCATCGTGATTGGCGTCTCGGCGGTGATCGCGGTGGTCGCCCTCGGCCGCGGCGCCCAGCAGGCCGTCAACAACCGCATCTCCTCCCTCGGCACCACGCTCCTCACCGTCTCGCCGGGACAGGCGCGCACCGGTGGCGTCATGTCGTTCGACGTGCGCTCGCGCCTCCTCCTCGAGGATGCGGAGGCACTCGTCGCGCGCGGTACCGACCTTGGCGGGGTGCAGCCCGAGATCTCGAGCAACCTGCAGGTGCAGTTCCTCAACAAGAACACCGGCACCCAGATCGTCGGCACCACGTTCAATTATCCCGAGGTGCGCCGGTACGAGATCGAGGTCGGGCGCTTCTTCACGAACGCCGAGGATTTGGGCCGCCAACGTCTCGCGGTCGTGGGGCCCACGGTCGTCACCAACCTCGGGCTCCAGAGCGGCAACGCACTCGTCGGCGAGAATATCCGCATTCGCGGCATCCAGTTCACCGTCATCGGCGTCTACAAGTCCAAGGGACAGGCGAGTCCGTTCAACAACCCCGACGACCAGGTCCTCATCCCGATCCAGACGGCGCGCTTCCGCGTGATGGGGAACAACCGTCTCCGTTCGATCTCCGTGCTCGCGCTCAGCGAAGCGAAGATCCCCGACGCGATGGCCGATATCCAGAAGATCTTGCGTCGGGAGCACAAACTGCGACCCGACAAGCCCGATGACTTCCAGATTCGCAACCAGGCTGATTTCCTCAGTACGCTCGGCGAGACCACACAGGTCTTCTCGATGCTGCTTGCGGGGATCGCTGCCGTCTCGCTACTCGTCGGCGGCATCGGCATCATGAACATCATGCTGGTGTCTGTCACTGAGCGGACGCGCGAGATCGGCATCCGCAAAGCGCTCGGTGCGACGAAAATCAATATCCTATTCCAGTTCCTGATCGAGGCCGTCGTGCTCTGCCTCGTCGGGGGTGCCATCGGAATAGCGCTCGGCGCCGGGGGAGCGATCCTCTTTACCAAGGTTCTTGGCTGGACCACGGAGGTGGGCGCCTCGTCGGTCGGTCTGGCATTCGGCTTCTCCGCGATGGTCGGCGTCGTCTTCGGCGTGTATCCCGCCAAGCGGGCGGCGGGGCTCGACCCGATCGTGGCGCTCCGATACGAGTAGCGTCACCAGCGCGCCGGTCTGCCCGCCTGACGCTGGACTCGCCAACTCCGGGCGCTACATTCACAGCGATGTCCGAGCACACTCCCCCTGCCGCCTCCACGCCGGCTCCGCGATCGACGGCGGCCATGACCCCGGAGTATCGCCCTCCCGAGCGTGAGCATGTCGAGACGCATCCCACGGGGAAGCGTCTCGCGGTCCTCACGCTCACCGCGCTCGGCGTGGTGTACGGCGACATCGGCACCAGTCCGCTCTACACCATGAAAGAGGCGTTCAGCAAGCCCGAGTACGGGCTGCAGGCTGACCACGCGACGGTCTACGGATTTCTCTCGCTCGTGCTCTGGTCGCTCATTCTCGTGGTGAGCGTCAAATACATCGTCTTCATTCTGCGCGCCGACAACAAGGGTGAGGGCGGAGTCCTCGCGATGCTGGCCCTGCTGTTGCGGACCGAAGAACTCACGGCTCACAAGCGCATGATCCTCATCGCGCTCGGGCTTTTTGGCGCGGCGCTCCTGTACGGCGACGGAATTATCACCCCGGCGATGTCCGTTCTTGGGGCGATGGAGGGACTCGAGGTCGCCTCGCCGAGGTTCCACCCGTTCATCGTGCCACTCTCGGTCGGCATCATCGTACTTCTCTTCCTGGTCCAGCGGCACGGCACACACCGCATGGGCGCGCTCTTCGGCCCGCTCATGCTCGTCTGGTTCTTCACGATTGGCACGCTCGGTCTCGTCGAGGTCATCCAGCACCCATCGGTGCTCGTGGCCCTCAACCCGGCCTGGGGCGTCCGGTTCTTCCTCACCCTGGGCGCCAAGGGGTTCATCGCACTCGGTGCCGTCGTGCTCGCGGTGACCGGTGCAGAAGCGCTGTACGCCGACATGGGACATTTCGGAAGCCGCCCGATTCGCACCGCCTGGTTCTGGCTCGTCCTGCCGGCGCTCGTGCTCAACTACTTCGGCCAAGGCTCCCTGCTGCTGCGCGACCCAAGCGCCGTAGAGAATCCCTTCTTCCTGCTCGCTCCGCCTGCGATGCTGTACCCGATGATTGTGCTTGCGACGTCGGCGGCGATCATCGCCTCACAGGCCCTCATCTCCGGGGCCTTTTCGCTCACCCAACAGTGCATCCAGCTCGGCTACAGCCCCCGGTTGACGATCGTGCACACCTCGGCGCGCGAGTTCGGCCAGATCTACGTCCCTGAGGTGAACGCGGCACTTGCCGTCGGCACCGTGCTCGTCGTCCTCGGCTTTCGGTCGACCAGCGCGCTTGGCGCCGCCTACGGCATCGCGGTCACCGGGACGATGGCGATTACATCAATGCTCTATTTCGTGATCTGCACCGATCGATGGAAAGTGCCCGTGGGGCGTGCCCTCGCGCTCACGGCGATCTTCCTGTCGATCGACATTGCCTTCCTCGGCGCGAACGTCATCAAGGTCGTCCACGGGGGCTGGGTCCCGCTCCTGCTCGGGGTCTTTCTCTTCGTGCTGATGACCAGTTGGAAACGCGGGCGCGACATTCTCCGCGAACGCGCCACCGACATCGCCCTGCCGCTTGAGACCTTTCTCGAGGGGATCAGCGTGACGGGTCCCGTGCGCGTCTCCGGCACCGCCGTGTTCATGACCTCGGAGTCGGCCGGTGTACCCGTGGTCATGCTGCACCACCTGAAGCACAACAAGGTGCTGCACGAGACCGTGATCCTCCTCTCCATCACGACCGACGACGTCCCGGAGGTCCCGCGCGCCGAGCGCGTGCGCATCGACGCGCTCGGCCAGGGATTTTTCCGCGTTATTGCGCACTACGGATTTATGGAGTCGGCCGACGTGAAGGAGGTGCTGCAGCGGTGCCGCGACGCAGGGATCGCCGCCCGTCCGCTCGACACCAGTTACTACCTTGGCCGGGAGCAGCTCATCCCGCGACGCGGGCCGTGGAAGAAGAACGGCCTGTCGATGAACATCGTGCGCAAGAAGCTCTTCGCGATCATGTCGCGAAACTCGCTCTCGGCGACCCAGTATTTCCAGCTTCCACCCAATCGGGTGGTGGAGCTTGGGACGCAGATGGAGTTTTAGCAGTCGCCCCGCATCGCCCTTCACGTCCCCGCCCCCCGCCCCCCGCCCATGCGCCTGCTCCCCCTGCTCTGTCTCCTGACCCTAGGAGCCCCCGCATCCGCCGTCGCCCAGTCCCGCACCCCCACCGACTCCCTCCGCGACGACCGGAACTTCAGCTTCTACGCCAAGGGCCCATATCGCGCTCAGATTCCACGTCCTGAAGCCACGCTCGGCTACAACGTCGGCAGTTGGCACACCCAGTACGCCCAGCAAGAGCGCGTCCTCCTCGCGATTGCCCAGTCCGCACCCGATCGGGTCCGCGTCGAAGAGATTGGCGTGACCTCCGAGCGCCGCACGATGCGCATTTACATCGTCTCCACTCCCGAGAACATCGCACGGCTCGACGCGATCAGGGCCGACCTCGATCGCATCGCCGATCCCCGGGGCGCCACGCCGACCCAACTCGACGCGGTCACGGCCCGCACGCCGGCCGTTGTCTGGTTCTCCGGCTCCGTCCACGGTGACGAAGTCCCCGGCTTCGAGGCGTCGATGCAGCTGCTCTACCACTTCGCGGCCACCGAGGACCCGGCCCAGCTCGCCCTGATGAAGGACGCGCTGGTCATCATCAATCCCGCCTCCAACCCCGACGGACACGAACGCTTCTCCGTCTGGAGCAACTCGATCGCCGTCGGCAGTCCTGAGCGCGCCGCGATCGAACAACAGCGCGGCCAGCCCTGGGCGATCAGCGGTCGCTTCAATCACTTTCGGTTCGACATGAACCGCGACCTGATGGCGATGACGCAGCGCGAAGTGCAGGCGGTCGTCGGCGGCATGTTGCGCTGGCACCCGATGGTCACCGCCGACCTCCATGGGTACACGTCGACGTACTACATGGCGCCCGCCGCGCGACCGGTGAACGCGAACATCTCCAGCTGGCCAATGAAGTGGAGCGAGGCGATCGGTCGCGGCAACGCGACGGCATTCGACTCGATGGGTTGGCTCTACAATGTGCGCGACGCGTTCGACCTGTACTATCCCGGCTACTACGACTCGTGGCCCGCGCTCACTGGCGCGATGGGTGCCACCTACGAGACCGACGGTGGCCCGGCCCTGCTCAAGCGGCGTGACGACGGCACGCTCCTCTCGCTCCGCGACGGCATCGCCAAGCACTACGTCGCGTCGCTCGGCACCTTCGAGACGTCCGCGCGTGCCGCGCGTGAGATGGTGCGCGACTACGCCGCTTTTCGCCAGAAGGCCATCACCGATGGCCGCAACGGCACCATGAAGCGCGTCGTCTTCGTGCCCGGGACCGATCCGGCACGTGCCGCCGAACTCGCGGCAGCGCTGCTGCGCGCCGGCGTCGAGGTCACCCGGACCACGGCGGCGCATACGAGCGCGCGCGCCCACGCCTACGCGGCCGACGGTATTGCCAGTCGCAACTTCCCCGCGGGCTCGTATGTGGTCGACCTCGCGCAGCCGCAGGGGAAGGTCGCCAAGGCGGTGCTCGAGCCCGACCCTGAGCTCGACCCGGTGTTCGCTAAAAACCAGGTCGACAAGTTCATGCGCAATCGCGACAAGTCACCCAACGCCAGCGACACCGAGGGGTACGAGTTTTACGACATGTCGGCCTGGGCGCTCCCCGTCGCATTCGGCGTCGACGCCTGGTGGACCGAGGACGCCCCGATCATCCAAGGCAGCGCGCTCTCACTCACGAACGGCGTGCGGATGAATGGTGAAGTGCTGCCGCATGCGATCGCCGGTGGGATCGTCGAGGGGATGACCGCCGCCGCCTCCTCCTTCCTCTGGCGCAATGATCGCAACGGCGCCGCCAAGGTGACCGCGCAGCTGCTGCAGGAGGGCTACCGCGTCTCTGTGGCCTCTGAGCCAATCCAGACTGGCGCGACCATCTGGCCACGCGGCACCTGGATCGCTCGCGTTTCACGAAATGACGCAACGCTCGCCGGTCGCGTCGACGCGCTCGCGAAGGCGGCGGGCGTCGAGGTCCGCGGTGCCAACACCGCCTTCCCCGATGCGCTGCAATACGGCACCGGCTCCGGAGTCGCCGTCACGCTCGAACAGCCGCGCATTGCGCTCGTCGGCGAAACGGGCATCTCGCAGACAAGCTACGGCGCCACCTGGTGGAATCTCGAGCAACGCTACGGCATCAGGTTCACGCCGATCTCTGCCGACGCACTGAGTGGTGACCTGTCGGCCTTCAACGTGATCATCCTTCCGAGCGGCAGCCTCGCGCGGCTCGGCACCGGTGCCGCGCTCAAACGCTGGGTTGAGGGCGGCGGCGCACTCATCACCTTTGGCGGCGCCACGCAGTGGGCCACCCGCGAAGAGGTCGGCCTCACCTCGGTGCGCCGTATCGTCTGCGAGCCCAAGAAAGACCTCAAGCCCGCACCGGCCACCAAGGCGCCGATCGATTCCTTGCGCACGGTCGTGAGCCCCAACGCCTGTCCCGACGCGATCGCCAGTCTGCCTGGGAGCCACTTCGACGTGGCGCTTGATCTCACACATTGGCTCACCCTGGGCTTCGAAGAGCAGCGCCAGACCGTGCTCGTGGGTGGGAGCAGCTTCTACACGCTCTCCAAGGACGGCGGCAACGTGGCCGTCTTCCCGACCAGTGGCCCGATTCTCCGCGGTGGCTTCACCTTCCCCGAGAACAGCGAGCGCTTGCTGCGCGGCAGCACGTTCATCACCCAGGAAAAGGTCGGATCTGGAAACGTGGTGATGTTCACCAATGAGCCGATGTTCCGAGGCTGGTGGCGGGCGCTCGACCGTCTCGTGCTCAATGCGGTGCTGCTGGGAACGGCGTTCTAAACCCCATTAACCGGTCACCCTCCGGGACCAATGCAGAGCACCGAAGGATCAATGCAACTCTAGGGGCCCATTGTGAACCGATTTCTCGGAAGAGATCGTCAATCAGCCCATCTTCTGCTGGCTGGCACAGTGCCACCAGACCATGAGGAAGCTTATTCGCTAAACGAGTAGCACCTGCGACTGGCTGCAAACGACGAGGCGTTGTGCGCCGCGAGTCATCGCGACATACAGGTGCTCAGGGCCAAACGGTCCCGCGTCGAGCACAACCGAGATATCGGCTTCGAGCCCCTTCAGCAGCAGGGTGCTGCCGACCGCTCGCACTGGGACGGGGCGCAGCCGCAAGCGAAGCTCCTCACCGGCATGCGCCCAGCGGAAGCACTCGCCCTGCGTTGGCAGGACGTCCAGCAGGGTGTCTTGTCGATCAGGCGGAGCCTGAGTTGGACAAGCGAAGGCCCGGTGTTCTCGCAGCTTAAGACCGCGGCAGGACGCCGCTCCATTCCGTAGGCGGCTTACCCTGCCAGACATCCGCGGCTATGACCTGAGGGAGACGTGCACTACGCTGACGATCGAGGGGGGCGTTAGGCCTGCGGCAATCAGAGAGCGCCTTGGACACCGTAGCACCGCGTTCCTGCTCGATACGTACGCTCACGTCCTTCCTCACCATCCAATCGCAGCGACGAAGAAGATGGCGGAGATGCTTACCGGCGAAGACGCCAAGCAGGCACCGACGACGGAACAGGCGGCCGCGACTCACGCCGGCGCGTGCTCCTCCATCCACGAGAGGCGTACCTGCACGACCGTCGCGGCGAGGCTGATCAGGCCCATCGTCAGGAAGAGTGCCTGGAACGAGATGAAGTTCGCGATGAGTCCGCCGATCGCGATCGCGATGCCCGAGATGAACTGCGTGTGCCCGTTCGCGATGCCCCACGCGAAGGTGTCCTTGGTGTCGCCGAGCTTCGAGGCGAAGAACGCATCCCATGATGGCGTCGAGATCGCCTCGGCGACGCCGAGCCCCACCTGCACGAGCAGCAGTTGCGTGGTATCGGTGACCAACAGGTACGCGAAGGTGAAGACCGTGTTGAGCGCGTAGCCGACGGCGATCATGCGGAACTTCCAGCGTGAACGGTTGAGCAACCGCCCGACGATCGGGTAGGCGATCCCGCTCGCGATGAGATAGATGGCCCAGGCGGCCGTGATGTCGAGCACGTCGCCGCCGATCTGTTCGCTGAACACCGCGAAGAGCGGCCCCAGGAGGCCCTCACTGAAGTACCAGAGACTCGAGGCGATCAGCAGGAGCCGGATGGGACGGGTCATGGGTGTTTCCTCCGTGCGTTTGACGCCCGGAAGGCACCACTGTTAGGTTGGACGGACGATGACGGAATCGCGGATGGTCAACTATGCGCTGTATCAGACGGGGTGGCTCGCCTGCATCCTCGGCGCGGCCTGGGATCGGCCCGTCACCGGCGCACTCGTTGCGGCCGCGCTGATCGCGGTGCACTTCGCGATCACCGACGCCCCTGGGACGGGACTGCGACTCCTGCTGATCACGCTCGCGATCGGCATCGTGGCCGAGTGGGTACAGGTCAAGAGCGGCACCTACACGTTCCGGTCGGGCGTAGTGGTGGCCTGGATGTCGCCGCCCTGGCTGCTGCTCATGTGGGCCCAATTCGCGACGACGTTCCGGTCGAGTGCGCGCGCCATCATGACGGTACCGGCTCGCGCGGCGGTGTTCGGCGCGCTGGGCGGGCCGATCGCGTTCATCGCGGGCGAGCGGCTCGGCGCGGTGACGCTCGCGACGCCGGTGGCTCCGGCGTTGCTGCGGCTCGGGGTGGTGTGGGGGGTGGCGATGACGGTATGTGCGGTCGCGGCGCGCCGGAGCACGGTGGCTACGTCGCGGTGAGCAGTCTCTGCAGCACGAAAAAGCGCCGTCGACATCACTGTCGACGGCGCTTCTACTTGGATCATCGGGAGGGCGGGATCCGCACCCGCGCCCCCCTGAACCCCATTCAGGCGGGCTACGGCGCGGACGGCTTCGCCTTTGCGGGGCCGTTCCGCGTCCAGATCACCACCACACCACAGCCGGCGTTCGAGCCAGCGAACTCCCCTGGGACGTCGCTGGCGCCGGTATAGAACTCCATTCCTTCGACGTCCCGAATAGGAATCAACGGACCGAAGATGTTATCAGGCCGGCCGTCCACCACGTACTCCGGGTAGCAGCCCTGCCCGGCGCGCGCCATCCGGACCTGGCAGCCGCGGCCCCCTCCACACTCGACCAGAACGCCCCGAAGTGCGCGCGCGGCGTCGCCGAGGTTGTTGTAGTTCCGCGCCTCGATCTCCGCGCGGGTGACGTACTGGCCACGTCCCGACTTCATCCGTCGTTCAAACTCCTCGAATCGCACGCCACGTGACGACTCCGCCGTAATGGCGACCGGGACGAGGCGTTGTACGCGCTCCCGCTCCGCCGCCGAGTCTGCCGCCGAGTCTGCCGCTGAACTCACCGCGACTGTCTCGAGCTCGAACCGCTGCACCATCGTCTCCCCCTTGGCAAAGGCGAGCACGACCGTGGTCCGGGGGTAGCCGTCGGCATTGAAAAAGAACCGGATGACCCCCGCCGGTAGGTCAGGAAGCTCGAAGCGGCCGAGCGAGTCCGAGGTGGCAAAGCGCCCAGTGGCGGCAATGACCACGCGCGCCCCGCTAATCGGCGTCTGCGACACCGCGTCCTGAATGACTCCCCTGAGCCGCGCGTACGGCCCCTGTGCCCCAAGGGAGGCCAGTGGCAGGGAGAGTGCGCAGCAGAGGCGGAGCAGCGAACGTCGCATCGGGAATGCGCTCGTCTAGGGTGCTTGGGGTCAGAGCGGAGGGTGAAACGCCGAGAACGATCGAGGGGGACCGCGGGGACCCGTGCTGCGTCCGCTGCGCTCCCCCTCGATACTACCCGACTTCGCCGCTGTCGGCGCCCAGGGGTACACCCTGGGCGCCGCCAATCAGCGGCCAATCATGATCATGGAGGCGTCGGAGAGTTCGGTGTCGCGCCACCCCAGGTGTAGAGCGGTTGGCCAAACACACCAAGTTCCTTGGCCGGCACCGGCATCTCGCGCGGCGTACCTACCAGCAGTCCGCCCGCCACGCGGCGACGATGATAGTACGACGCCGGACCGAGTCCGAGCAGTTCAATCTCCTGTTCGTAGCGAAGCTTAGTGCGAAGACCGGCGGCCAGGTCGGCCGCGGTAGCGGCCGAAAGCCCGCCACGGGTCACGCGGGTGTTGTTGATGAGCGTAGCGGCCAGCGCGAGGTTGGTGCCCGTCTCGATGAGGCCTTCCGCCCAGAGAAGATCATTCTGTCCAGCGGAATAGACCGGTGCCGGTCCAAGGCCACTGTAGGCCCCGGTCGGAGCCTGGGTGCCGGTCAGGTCGTACCGGATGTGCGCAATGTTGGACTGATGGTACGAGCCACGCGCCATGTTGAAAATGGCGGTTGCCGACCAGGCAAAGTCGGTCCCGGCGCTCGCGGTCTTGACGTAGGTACCGAACGACAGCGCATTCGCGGCGGTGCCGAATGAACCGTCGCCCAACCGCCGGTCGGCCGAGTTCGGCTTGGGGTTGCCAGCAAGCGGCCAGGGTGTTGTCTGCGTCGACGGGTCCAGCATATTCGCTACGCGGGTGTGCAGTCGGCCGGTGTCGATGGCGTTGAACCAGGCCAGGATCTCCGGATACCAGGCGCCGCCGTCGCCGGTGAAGACGTAGTCGAAGCGTGTTCCCGACGAGATGCCGTTGGAGGCCAGTGAGACCACCTGCGCCCACGGCACCAGTGCGTTCTCGGTCGAGTTACGGGGCCAGCTGGCGAGCAGGTTCGCCGCCATCGTGTTGGCGATCTTCGCAATCTGGACGTTCGTATACGCGATCGAGCCCGGACCCGACCAGGTCACCGGGATCGAGAAGACGTTCGCGTTGGCGATAGTGGCCGCCTCGGCGAACTTCAGGATCGCCGCGTCACGCATCTCCTTGCGGTTTGAATACGTCAGGGCGCCGAGATCGGTGTTCTCGTCGATGATGTAACCCTTGTCGTAGTTGAGCGCGATACCCGAGAGCGCCGCGCCCTGCATCATCAGCGCGACCGCTTCCGTCCGCTTCGTGTCGGTGACGTCATTGATCACCAAACCATTGAGTCGAATCGCCTTCAGGACGTTGGTCGAGAGTGAGAGGCTGCTGTAGTAGCCATCCCAGAACTGCTCGACGCTCGTGCGACCGGCAGCCGCTGGGCTGTTCTGCCACCCGCGCGAGTTGCGCGTGCCGTCGGCATCGATCGACGCGTAGAAGTTGATGTTGAAGTTGTTCCACGAGGCGCTGTAGGTCTGCGCCTGAGTGACCAGGGGTCCGACGGCCGTGAGGCCCTCGTAGGTGTTGAACCAGATACGCACCGCACCGCCCGCAACCGCCTCAATGGCGGAAGGATCAGAGAGCGCACGGGCCGCATCGGGCTGATTGGGATTCGTGATATCCAGCGACTTGCAACCGGTCACCGCAACCGCGGCTACCAGACCAAGCCCCCGAACGAAGTTCGTGATTTTCATTTCGATCTCCTCGTCTGGACGCGGCTTAGAAGCCGAGCTCAAGCATAAAGGTGAAGGTGCGGTACTGCGGATAGGTGAAGTAGTCCACCCGGTAGGTGAACGGGTTCCCCTGAAGTCCCGAGGTTCCGGTGACATCCGGGTCGTAGCCCTTGTATTTCGTGCTGGTCCACAGATTGCGGCCCACCACACCCATACGTGCGCTCTCGAAGCCGAGGAAGGCGATCGGCTTCACCAGCGCCTTCGGGAGCTGGAGGTTCACCGCGAGCTCGCGGAGGCGGACGTAGGTGCCGTTCTCCACGAAGTAGGTGTTGGCGTTGATGTTGTTGTAGAACGTCTGGTAGTACGTCACCGGCTTTTTCTCGATCTCCGGCTTCGCGCTCTGGTCAAAGTCCGGGTCGCGCTGCTCGTTGAACGGCCACTGGCGCGTCAGGTTGTAGATGTCACCACCAATCACCGAGGTCACAAGCGCGTTCACTGAGAGCCCGCCCCACTGGAAGGTGGAGCTGAAGTTCAGGTTCATGTCCGGGTTCACGTCACCGATCTGTGCGATCGACTCCCCGGTCGCATTAAACGCCTTGAGGGGACGCTCACGCAACGTCCGCCAGTCGGCGGTCTTCACGTAATAGCCTTCCTCGTTCACCTTGTAGTCGGCCGCGGCGCCGGTCAGAAGGCCGGAGGTCAACGTGGTGGCAAGCTGGGCGGGGGTGCGGATCCATGTTTCACCATACATCACGCCGAACGGCTCACCGGCCGCGACGCGGAACAACGCGGTCGTTTCGTCGGGACCGGCGAGGAACGGCGCCACACCGAGTTCAGTGATCTGCTGACGCGTCTGGTCCGCCGTCACGTTCAGGCGCCAGAACATGTCACCCTTCGACACCAGCACCGCTCCGAAGGCGATCTCGTGGGTCTGGCCAGCGAGGGTGCCAGCGTTGATCCACTGGTTCTGGTAGCCGGTCGCCGCCGACACTGGAGCCGAGAGGATCTGGTCGCTCGTCACCTTATCGGAGTAGCTGTACTCAAGCGTGAAGTTGGTGAGGAAGTTGATGTTGAACCCGACCTCGGTCTCCTTCGAAAAGGCCGGCTTCAGGTCGCTGTTGCCCAGCGTCACCGGCGTCGGGCTACCACCGACGAGTGAGAAGATTTCGTACTGGGCCTCAAAGCTCGGACGGAGGCCGGCCGTACCGTATGACGCACGGAGTTTGAACTCGTCAACGCCCGGGAGCGAGAGGTCTTCCGAGACGCGATACGCGGCGGAGACTCGGTTGTAGATCGCCGAGCGCTCGTTGATGCCGAAGAGCGACGACTCGTCCCTGCGCACCAGTCCGTCAATGATGTAGCGATCCTTGATGTCAAACGTCGTGATCGCGAAGACGTTCTGATTGCGGACCGTGATCGTCGACGACCCCGCAGTGATTCCCACGAGATCCGCCGCCGAAAACTCCGGCACCGCCGGCAGGTTCAACGTCTGCGCATTCGCCGAGATCGAGTTGTTCAGCTGCTCTTCGAAGGTGTATGCGAGTTTGGTCGTGTTCGTGATCCAACCCAGGCTCCGCACCGCCGTCAGCGTCGCACCAAGGTTGCTCGTGCGCGCCGAGGTCGAGCCCTGGTACAGGCCGCCGTCGCTGACATTGCCGTTGGAATACATGAACCCGCGCGGCGAGAACGACTTGTACATCTGCGCCGACTGCTCGTAGTTCACGTTGCCTTCGGCCGTGAGCCATGGCAGCGGCTTGTACGTGAGCTTAAAGGTTCCGTTAAAGCGGTCACGATCGCGCCCGATCCGACTATTATTGAGCCCGTACAGCGGGTTCACGACGTTCCCCGAAAGCGGCGGCCGGTTGATCTGCGCGATGAACGGGGTGCCGTCTGCATTCGCCCGGAGCAGGTCTACATCGGGCTCGAGGAACCGCAGACCGAAGAAGATGCCGGTGTTCTCGCCCTCGTCCGACGCCGAGCGGCCGTAGAAGGCGCCCGCCGAGAAGGTCAACTGGTCGGTGAGCGACTGGTCGAGGTTCACGCGGAAGTTCTGGCGGGTGAAGCCGTCGAGTAGGCCGAGTACGCCCGACTCGCGGCTGTTGTGAAACGAGACGTTGAAGTTCGAGTTGCCGCGGCGCTGTCCCACCGAGGCGTAGTTCGTCATAAAGTTGCCCGGGCGAAACACCTGGCCGAGCTGGTCGAAGTACTGCGGGTACGCATTGTCAGCAATGAGATCCGTCTCCTGCACGCGCTGGCCGTTCGCATTGAGGCGGTAGCCTCCGTCCGGCAGCAACTGGAACTCGTGGTGCTGGTTGCTGGGAACCTTGTTCGGCAGCTCGCTCTGCCCGTACTCGTTACGGAACGTGAAGTTCGTCTGGCCCTCGGCCAACTGCGCTCCGCGCTTCGTAAAGATCTGCACCACGCCGTTCGCAGCGTCGGAGCCGTAGAGCGAGCTCGCGGCCGCTCCCTTAATCACTTCCATCCGCTCGACGTCTTCTGTGTTGATGTCGGCGAGCGTCATGCGGGTGATAGTGCCGTCCACGATGATCAGCGGGTCGGCGGAGCCCGTGAGGCTCGTCGATGAGCGCAGGCGAATCGCCGGCGCCGCACCAGGCTGACCGGTCACCGTCACCACCGAGGCGCCAGCCACACGGCCGGCCAACATGCCCACGGGGGACGACGACGGGGCTTCTTTGATCTGCGAACCGTCAACGACACTGACCGAGAAGGCCGTCTTCTTCTGGGACGTCGCGTCACCCACGCCCGTCACGACGACCTGCTCAAGATTGAGGACGTCCTTGGAGAGCTCGAAGTCCTTATCGATCCGGCCCGCGGCGAGCGTCACCGGCGCCTGCTTCGGCGTATAACCGATCGCGCGCACCCGAAGCGTGACCGCACGCCCGGAAGTCTGCCCGATCGTGATCGTGAAGCTGTACCGGCCGTCGACCGCCGTAGTCGCGCCGGCGCCCATTTCGACGATGCCGACACTGGCGCCGCCGAGCGGCTGACCGGCCGACGAGACCCGACCGGAGAAGACCACGCTCTGCGCGAAACCGACCGTCGCGAACAGCGCGACGGCGGTGAGGGCGCGGAGTGTCGACTGCAGGACACGGGTGGAGACACGCGTCATTGCGGACCTCTGTGCGGATGAATGTGAACTGCTAAGCGCGGCGATCACGGCGTCACCGTCGCAAGGAGCGTCGCGCCCGCGCCCGTTTCGTAGACATCAAGGTAGATGTACCAGGTGCCAGACGAGGGGTTGGCGATGGTACAGCTTTCTCCATTCCCGCCGTTCCACGACCGGCAGCCATAGGCGCTAGTCGTCGGTAGATTCGGGCCCTTCTGAACGTACAAGTCAATGTCTCCCGTCCCGCCCGCGAGGGTGACTCGCAGTTGCGTCTTTCCGGTCGGAATGTAGATGCGATACAGTAGCGTCGTGATTCCCACCGCACCGCCGATGTTCGGCACCCCGACTCCGGACACAACCGGCGTGCCGAAGAGCGCGTTCACGGTCAGGCTCGCGGACTTCTTTTTCGTGCCCTGGGTCGCCGTGATCGCTGCAAACCCGTCGTTGACCGGCGTCACCAGTCCCGTCGACGTGACGGTTGCGACGGCGCTATTGCTGCTCTCCCACGTCACCGAGGCTGGCGCGGAGCCCTGTGTCGCCCTGAACTGTACGGCCGGAAGGCCTTCATCGATGCCGTAGAATGCCGGACTGACCACGAATTCGTTGCTCAGATCCGTAATCTCGTACCCTTCCTCGGCGCATCCCAGCGCGCCCAAGGCGAGAACGAGAGCACTCAGGCGAGTAGCTGCACGCAATTTCATCTGACGAAACTCCGTCGTGAACGGTTTTCCGCCGAGGTGCGCAGTGCACGTCGGGCGGCGTGGGAGATTGTAACGTACTTGATACCCCAGCTTATGAGTCTTTGTGACAAGGTGCAAGCCCCCCCCTAGATTTCTCATCTAGGGCTGGGCGCCCCCGATGCTCGGACGACCACCTCGCGCGATCCCCGAGGGAGAGGCACGACCGACTCTGCGCCGGACGGCCACCTGACATGTACCGAATTGGCTTTCGCGTGCCGTGCGAGCACCAGCACTGGAGAGTCGGACGACCAGAAGCCACTCCCCGTAACTACCGGCCGGACCGGTCCCCGCCATCCCTCGCCGGAGAGGGTCACCCGCGCCCCAATCGCGAGGGGATTCGCCGCCGGACCGATCAGCCGTATGCGCACGCCGGGCCGCCCCGTACTGTTCCGCCAGAGTGTCGTGGGGCCCCCGTTCTGCGAGACAGCGATGTCGGCCCGCCCGTCACTATCGAAGTCCGAAACCGCCGAGCCCCGCTGGTCGCCGCGCACGGTCACCCCTGACTCCCCGACGCCGAGCGGTCGGAATCGGCCCTGGCCGTCGCCGAGCAGGACGAGCCCCACGCCAGCGTCGAGTCGCAGGGTAGAGATCTCGGTGGGGAAGTAGTTCTGTGCGAGGAAGAGATCCTCCCGCCCATCGCCGTCAAAGTCTGCGACGTTCACCCCGAACGCGGGCGCGCGCTGGGCCATCGCGGGCAGGGGCCGGACCAAAAACCGCTCGCCCCGATTGAGAAGGATCGTCTGGTCGTACGTCGTCGCACCGATCCGCACCGCACCGAGCGTGTCGGCGCCAAAGAGCGTCTGCACCGACCGCGTCGCGAAGTCCGTGTACGTCGCCACGCGCGACCGCAGTGCCGGAAAGGCCACGCCAAGACGCGCGAAGCTCTCGAGGGGCATCTCCTGCCTGGTGACCGAGTCGGCGCGGGCAAAGGCCAGCCCGAGTGCCTTTCCGCCCAAATAGCCCATATATAGAACATGCGGCCGCGACGCGGTCGCACCCCAGGGGAGGTTGCGACCCCAGCTCGTCACCACGAGGTCGAGACGACCGTCGCCGTCGAAGTCGCCGGAGGCGAGGCCGTTCCAACGGCTCCGCAGCTGGTCCAGACCGAGTGCCGCGGTCACGTCGACCAGCCGCCCGCGCTCGTTGCGCAGCACGCGGACGGGGCCAAACTCGCCCGCGACGACGAGGTCTGGCGCGGGATCGCCGGTCACGTCGACAATCAAAGCGGCCGAGACGAGGCCCAGCCCCTCCATCGCGCGCGCGTTGAGCGCGTCGGCGGTAAAGCGGCCCTCGGCGCTCCCGAGCAGGAGGCGCGACGGGGCAGAAATCGGCCAGGCGCCGCCGACGACACGTGCGCCAACGAAGAGATCGAGGTAGCCGTCGCCGTTTACGTCGCCTGCGGCGAGGGGGCCCACGCTCGCGGTGTCGCCGCCGACCAGGCCGCCGAACACCTCGCCGCCTTGGAGTGTACGACCAGTTGCGACGCTGATCACGCCCGGGATCGCGAGCGCCGAGTCGAGGGTGCCGGCCTCGTAGTTCGCCTGCCCTACGGCGAGACGGCCGCGGCCGCGACCGTCCGTGAGCGCGACGATTCCGGTGAGGTCACCGGTCGCCGGCGCGCCCCGGCGGGAAGGAATAAAGCGCGCGCCCTGATTGAGGAGGACCGTGAGCGCGCCACCCCTTCCCGCGCCTACGACAAGATCGTCATGAGTGTCGCCGTCCATGTCGATCCAGGCGAGGCCAGGGCCGAGCTGACTCAGTCGACCAGGCAGGAGGAGCTGTCGGCGAAAATCGTCGTAGGCGACTTCATGGTGCGAATGTCCGCCCAGGCGACTGGTCGCGTCTTCGAAAAGCGGCACGACGCGTGCTGGGTTGGCGGGGCGCGGCGCCCCGGCGTCGGGCTCGCTGATCTCGTAGAGTCGGTTCGCCCGCACCCCGCTGATCACGCTCTCCCGACCGTCAGGCCAACGCACCGAGAGGCGCAGGCCGGCGTCGCGCATACCCGAGTCGGGTGACGCCGCGAACGTCAGCAGCGGCTCGCTACCTGAGAGATAATGTCCTCCCGCGGTCATCTCTCGCGATTGTATCGGCACTCTGCCCCCGACAACGCTCACGAGCGCTCCGACTCCAGAACGGTTGCCCTTGGTCCCCACCAGCCGCACAGCAACTCGCGGCGCCGCCGCCTCATTGCGATACAACTGCGCCGCAGCATTCAGCCGCGTGACGACCAGGTCGAGATCTCCATCGAGGTCAAAGTCTGCGAGCGCGATTCCTTGCGAGATCGCCTCCTCAGCACCGATGCCCCATCCGTCCTTCATCGCGTTGAATGTCGCGTCGCCGTTGTTGCGCAGCACGATGTTGCGTGTAGCAAGCAGTGGAAACTGCCCCTGTTCCTCATTCCACGGCACGCGCGGAAAGCTGTTCCGGATCCGATCGAAGGTGTCGGCATCGCGGATATCCCAGCGGTGCCCGCTCACGGTGATCAGGTCCTCGAATCCGTCGAGGTCCACGTCGAGGAATGCCGAACCCCAGGTCCAGTCGGTCGCGGCGACCCCCGCGAAATCGGCAACCTGCGCCCACGACCCATCGCCGCGCCCCAGGTGCAACATGTTGCGCATCCACTGCGGTCGGTCGCCCGGGAGGCCCATCGCCTTGGGCATTGGCGTGTGCGTTGGGATCTTTGCCTGCCGCGCCACGAGCGTCGGACTCAACATGTCGGCGGTGAAAATGTCGACCGTCCCGTCGCGGTCGACGTCGCCGAAGTCGACCGACATACAGGTGTTGCTCGTGGCGGCGAGCGCCCAGGGCGGTGCGAGACGGAAGTTGCCCGATCCGTCATTCAGCCAGAACTGATCGGGGTCCTCGAAGTCATTGCAGACGTACAGATCGGGCGCGCCGTCGTTATTCACGTCGTAGAAGCGCGCCGCGAGCGTGAAAAAGTCCGGCTCCGCCGCCAGCGGCGCTCCCGACTCGTCGCGAAAGCGCGTCCCACGGATCGGCGTGTGCGTGAAGTGGCCGTGGCCGTCGTTCAAGAAGAAGAGGTCGGGATCGGCGCGCTGCGAGCGCATGATGCCGCCGAGGTCTGGCCGATCCTCAATCCGGTACTCTTTCTCCCATTCGGGCTTCACCGCGTAGCCGCTCGCGGTCTTGGTGACGACCTGATCAAACGCGCGCGCCTGCGGCGGATACGCGTCGAGCGCGTTGCGCAGTTTGTAGGTCGCCACATACAGATCGAGGTCCCCGTCGCGGTCGACATCCGCGAGCGTGAGGGTGGTCGCGGCGTAGCCGCCAGTGAGGCCGCTCGCGGCGGTGCCATCGGTAAAATGCCCCCGGCCGTCATTGAGCCAGAGCATCACTGGCCCGCCGCGCGTGCCAACGAGCAGATCAGCATCGCCATCGTTATCGACGTCGGCGAAGGTCGCGCCGGTCGTCGAGATGGACGCGGTTGTGATGCCGCTCGCGGCGGTCACATCGATGAAGGTGAACCCACCGGCGTTGCGATACAGCGCCGCCGGCTGCTCCACCGAGGCCAGGAACAGATCGGGATAGCCGTCGCCGTCGAAGTCGCCGACGGCAGCGCCCGCGCCGATCAGCAGGTCGCGATCAGCCATCGCACGCGCATCGTCCACGTCGTTACGGTGCGTGATGCCGCTGCGCACGGCGGCCAACGCGGTGAATCCGGCGCGCGCGCCGGCGACGGTTGAGACACCATCACGCACGTCGAGTTCACGCCATCGGTGCCCTGGGGCTGGGTGCCACTCCCCCACGCGCGGCACGGCATCGCCGCAGGCGACGAGTCCGAGCGCCAACAGCAGCACCGCGCGCCGCGTCACTCCTGCGACCGCGTGCGGAGCGCCATCACGCGTTTTCCGATGCACTGTCCCTGCGCGACACCATCCACGACCGCCGGTAGAAAGTGGAGGCCACCCCACACCCGCGACCAGGCCATCTCGTCGCGCGCCGCCGAGAACGATTCGAAGTGCCGCGCCGGCTGCCCGACGTCGACCTGGCTCGAATCCTCGAACGCAATCGTATCGCCCAGCATGGCGATCAGGACGTTGACGGCGGCGCCAGACTGCACCGAGTGGCCCGAGGGGTACTCAGGGAAGGGCGGCGTCGGGATCACCGTGCGATAGTGCGTGTCGAATACGCGGTGCACATACGTCACCGGCCGCACGACCATCGAGCGGTATTTCTCTTTCCAGCAGCCAATGAAGGCGTCCGCGATCGCCAACGAGGTGAGCAGATAGAGCTCGGCCGCTTCGGGTGCGGTGAGCCCCCGTCGCGAGACCATCTGGTTCACGAGACTGATCCAATGAAAGCCCGGGGTTCCGGTCGCCACCGGATTGTCGGCCCAGAAAAGGGCCGCATCCTTTTGCGGTGCGGTCACGGCACGCACCGAATCGTAGAACTCTTGCGCCATCGAATGGAAGGGCGTCCCCGGTGTCTCCGAATAGGCGGGAAGCGCAGGCGGTGCGCACTCGTCGCCGTCCCTGATCACGAACGTCCGGAGCGTCCCCCAATACGGCTCGGTGGGCCTCGTGGGATTGAAGCTCGGCAGCGTCGTCGGGCCCGCCGCCTTCGGGCGATTGGTGAACACGCCTCGCTCCGTCGCCTCCTCAGCGTCGAGCCGGACATTCGGGTTGTCGGTCGACACAAAATCCGATTGTCCGGAGAGCGTCTGCGGTACGTACTGATCTAGCGTCGCGGTGTTCACCCACTGATCGCGGCGGTTCGGCGAAACCCAGGTGCGACTGCGCGTAGCAAAGAACCCGTCCTCGGCGGCCCAGGCGAGGATCGCGGCGGCGAGCGCGGCGGCGTGCGCCTCGGAACGTGCGCGCTGTGCGCTACTCACGCCGGCAGCAACCCGCGCGGCGACCTGCGCGGCGGCGAGCGAGTCGATCGTCGTGCGGGTCGTCGCGAAGCCGTCGCGAAAGAGCGAATCGAGGACGAGGCGCTCGGCGACGGCAGCGACAATCGCGCCGTCCACCGGGGCGTCCTCATTCGCCACCGGCACCGACGCGAGGCCGTTCAGCTGCCCAGCGAGCGAACGGAGTCCAGAACTCGGATCGGCAGCGTATCCCTCGAAAAGTGCAAGCGCCGCGTACGCCGAAACGCGCGAGGCGACCGGCGGACCCAGGCGCTCGCTGCGTACGAAGGCGAGCGAACTACGGGTCCACTGGGCGACGAGTTGCGGGTCGGGAGCCGGTGCCCCGCCACGGCAGGCGGCGAGAGGGAGTAGCGCGGCCACGGCCCAACGCGCACAAAAGCGCGCCCGCAGGCGCGAGGGGGGGGTGATCAGGGAGGTTGGCAAGCCTCAAAGCTAGCCCGTTGTTTTCTGCCCAGCGAGACGCCAGAGGCCAACCAAGATCGCACCGCACACGCTTGAGCGGCCGAGCCGTCCGGCGCGTAGAGCACCCGATCGGCAGTGCGTGTGGAGTCGCGCAGGCCGTTGCAGGTGTGGCATTCTTTACCGGGTTTCCCGTCTCCCCTCGCCCGCCCCAGCACATGACCCGTTCTTCGTTGCTCCTTCTCGCCCTCGCGGCGAGCCTCGCGCAGGCACAGGCCCGTCCAGCCGGTCGTCCTGCCGGCGCGGCCGCTCCTGCCTCGACCGACTCCACACCCCCAGGCGGCATCCCCGCCAACGTGCTCAGCGGCTTTCGCTTTCGCAGCATTGGCCCCGCCTTCACCTCGGGCCGCATCGCCGACCTTGCGATCGCACCCGACAAGAAGACCTGGTTCGCCGCCGTCGCCTCGGGCGGCGTCTGGAAGACCGAGAACGCGGGCACCACCTGGACGCCGCTCTTCGACACTCAGGCGTCGTATTCGATTGGCACCGTGGTGCTCGACCCACGCGATCCGAATACCGTCTGGGTCGGCACCGGCGAGAACAATGCGCAGCGCGCGGTGGCCTTCGGCGACGGCGTCTATAAGTCGGAGGACGGCGGACGCACGTGGAAGAACATGGGGCTCAAGGCGTCCGAACATATCGGCCGGATCGTGATCGACCCACGCGACTCCAAGATCATCTACGTCGCCGCACAGGGACCGCTCTGGTCCGTCGGGGGCGACCGGGGCCTCTTCAAGAGCACCGACGGCGGCGAGACCTGGACCAACCTGCTCGCTGGCGAGAAGTACGCCGGCGTGAACGATGTCTCGCTCGACCCGCGCAACCCCAACATTCTGGTCGCGAGCACCTGGCAGCGGCATCGTCAGGTCTGGGGTTACATCGCCGGCGGTCCTGAGTCGGCACTCCACCGCTCCACCGACGGCGGCAAGACGTGGAAAAAACTCAGCGGCGTACCCGAGGGCGAGGGGCGCATCGGTCTCGCTCGCGCCCCGTCGAACCCTGACCTGCTCTACGCGATCGCCGAGGCGGCGAACGCGCGCGGTGGCGTCTTTCGCTCAGATGACAATGGCGTGAGCTGGAACCGGCAGGGGGGCTATTCGTCGGGGTCGCTGTACTACAGCGAGCTCTGGGTAGACCCCAAGAACCCCGAGCGCGTCTACGCCGTCGACGTGCAGAACCAGGTCTCCAACGACGGCGGTCGCACCTTCACCGGACTTGGCGAATCGGGCAAACACGTCGACAACCATTCGATCTGGGTCGATCCCGATGACACCGACCATATCATTAACGGCAACGACGGCGGTGTGTACGAGAGCTTCGACGGGGCGCGCACCTGGAACTTCAAGGGCAATCTCCCAGTCACGCAGTTCTACAAGATCGACGTGGACCTGAATGCGCCATTTTACAACGTGTACGGCGGCACGCAGGACAACTATTCGTTCGGTGGCCCCACACGCACGAACAACAACAACGGCATTCGCAACTCCGACTGGTTCGTGACCAACGGCGGCGACGGTTTTCAGAGTCGCGTTGATCCCAAGGATCACAACACCATCTACGCCGAGTCGCAGAACGGCGGGCTCGTGCGCTTTGACCGCCGTACCGGCAACGCGACGCGGATCGTCCCAGAGGAGGAGCCAGGCGAAGATGCGGCGCGGTGGTACTGGGACGCGCCGATCATTGTGAGCCCGTTCAGCAACACGCGGATCTTCTTCGGCTCGCAACGCGTCTATCGCAGCGACAACCGTGGTGACGACTGGAAGCCGATCTCGCCCGATCTCTCGCGCAACATTGCGCGGACCTCAATGAAGATGCTCGGCCGGCTCTGGAGCGTGGATGCGGTCGCGCGCAACACCTCCACGTCGTATGCGGGCAGTGTCACCACGATTGCCGAGTCGCCCAAGATGGAAGGCCTCATCTACGCCGGCACCGATGATGGCCTGATCCAAGTCACTGAGGACGGCGGCACCCGGTGGCGGAAGATTGAGAGCATCGCCGGGGTCCCCGACACGAGTTTCGTCGCGTACATCACCGCGTCGCCGCATGATGCGAACGTGGCCTACGCGGGGATCAACAACTTCAAGCGCGGCGACTACAAGCCGTATGTGGTGCGCACCGGCGACCGGGGCCGCACCTGGAAGGTCGTCTCGTCCAACCTGCCCGAGCGCGGGCCGGTGCACGCGGTGCGCGAGGACGTGGTGAAGGCCGGACTGCTCTTCGCCGGCACGGAGTTTGGGCTCTTCGTCTCGTTTGACGACGGCGCGCGCTGGCAGCAGATGCGCGGCGGGCTGCCGACAATCGCGGTGTACGACATTGCGATCCAACCGCAGATGAACGATCTCGTGCTCGGGACGTTTGGACGCGGGATCTATGTGCTCGACGACTACTCCGCGCTGCGCACGATGACACCGGAGCGGCTGCGCGCCGAGGCGATGGTGTATCCCGTCGCACCGGCGCTGATGTTTCTGCCGTCGTCGCCGTTGGGCGGTAACGGCGTGTCGTTCCAGGGTGCGTCGCTTTACACGGCGAACAACCCGCCGGTGGGTGCAACGATCACCTACCATCTGCGAACCGCGTTGCGCACGAGCCGCGCTGCACGGCAGGCGCGCGAGACGGCGCTCAACCGGACCGGTGCCGACGTGCCGTTTCCTGGATGGGAGACACTCAAGGCCGAGCAGGACGAGGAAGCGCCGAGTGTCGAGGTCGAGATCAGCGACCTGAGTGGGGCAATCGTGTCGCGGTTCGACGGGACGAATAGTGCGGGCACCAATCGGGTCACGTGGAACATGCGGTGGCCGAGCGTGACCCCTGTCCAGGGCGCTGGAGGCGGGGCGGGTGGTGGCGGAGCGGGTGGTGGTGGTGGTGGTGG
>CAMBNV010000014.1 GCA_945869195.1 Gemmatimonas phototrophica
CGAGCGCCCGCCCGGGCGATTGGGTGCCACTCGCAATGAACCAGACCGTCGCGGACGAGGTCGTAGTGAACTCGGACAGCTGGACCGCGCCGTTGGCGAGCGCGACCGATGCGCACCCCACAAGATGGTCGCAGGGCGGATGCGGTTCCCCTGCGGGCATCTCGTCGGATGGCGACATCGGCCCGTGATCGTGCTCGACCGTCAATGAGCGACCGTGTCCAACCGGCACGTCGTGGCGCGTCGCCTGGGTGGTCGCCTGGGTGGTCGCCGTGGGTGTCGCCTCGGCCACGACCGCCTCCATCTCGCACGCGAGTGCACCGCGCGCTGGGACGGCGAGCAGGGCAAGCGAGGTGAGGAGCGCCGCAGTGCGGCGGAGGAGACGGGGCATGACGATCAGGGGACGAAGTGTCGGTCCGACAGTCCAAGCAGGTGAAGCGGTGTTGTTTGCACGAGTGGAAGAGAGTGACCCGGGCGGGGCTCGAACCCGCGACCTACAGATTAAAAGTCCGTTGCTCTGCCAGCTGAGCTACCGGGTCGTGCAAGCGCTCGCGCGCCGCAGCGGAATATACTCACGGCGACCCGATCGCCGCCCCCAACCCCAGCGGCCACCCGGCGAGCAGCCAGGCGACGAGCAACAACGGCCAGACCAGCAGGTTCACGATTGAATACGGCAGCATCATCGCCGTCACCGTCCCAATCCCCGCCTTCGGTTGGTACCGCTGCACGAACATCAGCACGAGCGGGAAGTTGCTCGCCAGCGGCGTGATGATATTGGTGATGCTGTCCCCCACGCGATACGCCGCCTGCGTGAGCTCGGGCGAACTGCCCAGCAGCATGAGCATCGGCACCAGCACGGGCCCGAGCATCGCCCACTTGGCCGCCGCTGACCCGAGCACGAGGTCGAGAATCGCGGTCACAACGATCAGCGCGAGCAGCAGGGGGACTGGGCCGAGCTCGAGTGCCTTGAGCGCCGTCGCCCCCTGCACTGCAAGCACCACGCCGAGGTTGCTCCAGGCGAAGAGATTCACGAACTGCGCGATGAAGAACATCACGACCAGATAACCCGCGAGCAGCTCGACGTTCTCCTGCATCCCGCGATAGAGATCGCGATCGGTCCTGAGGGTGCCCGCGATCCGTCCGTACACAACGCCGGGCACGAGCCCACCCACGAACAGGAAGAAGACAAGTCCGCGGACCACCACCGAGTCCACCAGCGCCGGCTTCTCGGGATCGCGCAGCACCCCATGCGCCGGAATCACCCCCCACGCGACCAGGGCGATCATGAGGGCGATACTCACCAGCGCCCACCGCATCGCACGTCGTTCCGTCGCCGTGAGCGGTTCGGGCGTCTCCGGCTTCACCGCACCGCGGTACTCGCCGAGTCGCGGGAGGACCACCCGCTCGGTGACAATCGCCCCCGTGATCGTGATGAACACCACCGACGCAGCAAGGAAATAGTAGTTCGCCATCGGCGTCACCACGTACGTCGGTTCAAGCAGCCGCGCCGCCTCCTGCGTGAGCCCGGCGAGCACCACATCGGTGGGCGAAAGGAGGATATTCGCCGCGAAGCCGCCCGACACGCCGTAGAACGCCGCCGCGAGCCCCCCCAACGGATGGCGGCCCATCGAGTGGAAGAGCGCCGCGCCGAGCGGCACCAGCAGCACGTACCCCACGTCGCCCACGGTGTGCGAGATCGCGCCACAGAAGACGATCACCAGCGTGAGCACCCTTTCTGGCGTCGCACCCACGATCGAGCGCACCACCGCGCCCAACAACCCGCTTCGCTCAGCCACCGAAAGCCCGAGCAGACTCACGAGTACCGGACCGAGCGGCGCGAAGCCCATGAAGTTGGAAACCAGATTCAGCGCGAGCCGCCGGATTCCCGCACCGGAGAGCAGGTTCACCACCGGAACGGCGTCCCCGGTCAGTGGGTGCGTCACCGCTACGCCGAACGTGCCGAGCATCCAGGAGAGCAGCACCACGACTGCGCTGAGCACGACGAAGAGCGTCGCCGGATGCGGCAGGGTGTTCCCCACGCGCTCCACTCGGTCGAGCAGGCGCTGGCCAAGAGCGCGGCGCTCAGCCACGCGGACGCGCCGCGTCATTTAATCCCCTTTCACGCGCCGCCGCATCATGCGCCCACTCTGCCAGCACTGAGGCGAACACCGTCAGGTCATCTTGCAACGGCGCAAAGCCCGCATGGGGTTCCGTCGTTGCTTCGTCCATGTAGAGCGCCCGGTTGATCTCGATCTGCACGCTCGATCTCCCGCGTGAGGGGTCGCCGAACGTCCGCACCAGATCACCGCCCTGATACGGATCGTTCGCCTGCACGCGGTACCCGCGCGCGGTGAACCAGTCGACGATCCGCGCCGTGAGTCCCGGCTCGGCCGTCATTCCGCGACGGTCGCTGACCACCAGATCCGGCCGCGCCGCGCCGGAGTCGACGTTCATCGCATTCCCCCGCGACTTCATCGAGTGGCAGTTGATGTGCCAGACAGTGCCGTGGGTCGCGTGCAGCTCTTCAAGCAGAGCCGCGAGCCGCGCCCGATAGGGCGCGTAGCAGCGGTCGATCCGTGCGCGCACGGCGGCGGCCGGCAACGCGGCGGCATACATCGGCACACCGGGGAGCGCGTCGCGCCGGATCAGACCCATGCCACGCCGACTGTAATCGGTGGGCGCGAGCAACTCGCTCCACGGTCCGTCAATCAAGGCCGGGTCGAGATCGTTCACGGCGCGGTTGACGTCGATATAGGCGCGCGGGAATGTTGCGGCGAGCAGTGTGGCGCCGGCACGAGGCGCGCCCTCGAACAGGCGCTCCACGTGCGCGTCGCAGCTGGAGCGAATCGCGTCCGGTGGCGCGACCGGCGCAAAGTCGGCTGGCCACGAGCGTCCGCTGTGCGGCGAGTCGAAGACCACCGGCGCCGCGCTGCCCGCCGGGACGCGCACAACGGTCGGCACCTCGATCGCTCCGAGACTACCTGGAGGCACGGACCGCTGGTCGCGAGGGGTTGGACATCATCAACACGAAGAGATGCGCGACGGGATCGGTCGTGCAAGTGACGAGTGTCGTGTGCATGTCGGGAGGCGGGTGAAGGGCGGTGAAAGGTCGCCCCCGCTGGGCGACTTCGGCAGGGGGACCGCCCGAACTTCGTCGCTGCCGAGGAGGACGAAGAGAAATGCCCTTGGCGGAGATCGAAAACGGGAGACAACAGCTCTATCTCTCTCTGTAGTCCATCCCGGGACAGAAGCGCTAGTGATTGCCAATCATAACCTCAGCATTAGAACACTATATGCACAGTTATTGTCACTTCTATGCGATTTTGCGACTATTCTATCTGGTCAGTCAACGCAGTTCTACAGAAACTCAGTCGGTGGTGCCTCGTGAGCCCCGCGGCGCGCAATCCCGCAAGGTGCGCGGGCGTGCCATACCCCGCGTTCCGTTCCCAGGCGTACGCGGGGTACCGACGCCCTAGGGTGGTCATGAGCCGGTCGCGAGCGACTTTCGCGACGATGCTCGCACACCCGATGCTGTAGCAACGCGCGTCGCCACCGACCACGGCATGATGGGGCAGACCAAGCGTGGCGATCGGCTTGCCGTCCACCAGAATTGCGTCGAGTGGTGCACCGAGCTTGGCACCAAGCCGAGCGATTGCGCGGGCCATCGCCCGGGCCGTCGCCTGGTAGATGTTCCAGCGCGCGATCTCGTGGACCGAGGCGGCGCCGAGTGCGAGACCGACCGCGTCGGCGCGGATGAGCCTATTGAGTCGCTCCCGCTCTGGAGCCGAGAGCTGCTTGGAGTCGGTCACACCGGCGATCGCGCGGCGCCCGGTCGGCATCACGATCGCGCATACGACGACGGGGCCCGCGAGGGGGCCCCGTCCGACTTCATCAACACCAGCGATGACCGTGGCACCTGACCGGCGAAGCGACCGCTCGAGCGCGCTCCAGCCGCCGGCCACTGATCGCGTTACGCCTTGGGCTCGACCGCGGCAGGGACCGCCGCGACGGGGACCACCTGGCGCACCTTCTTCTCAGGGATACGGGCAGCCTTACCGGTCACGTCGCGCAGATAATAGAGCTTGGCGCGGCGCACACGACCACGACGCACGACCTTGATGTCGGCGAGCATTGGCGAATGGAGCGGGAAGATACGCTCGACTCCAACACCGTTAGAGATCTTGCGGACCGTGAAGGTGGCGCCGACCTCCGTGCCCTTGCGCGCAAGACAGACGCCCTCAAAGGCTTGGAGACGCTCCTTCTCGCCTTCCTTCACGCGCACGTTCACGCGGAGCGTGTCGCCGGCACGGAAGTCGGGGACCTGCTTGAGATATTCCTTCTGGGTCTCAGAGAACGGATGCATATGCGGCTCCGGACCGAGTGGTGGTCCGTTAAGGGTCGTGTTGAGCCTTGTAAGCTACCACGGCGGGATGCCTTTCGCAACCGCTCCGGTTCGCCGCGTCGGACCGGTGGTCAGCCGCGCGATTCACGTTCCCGGGTGAGTCGCTCCCCCTCCTCGCGGCGCCACCGGTCGATCGCGGCATGGTTCCCGCTGAGCAGGACATCCGGGACCGAGTGCCCACGATACTCCGCCGGTCGCGTGTAACTCGGGGCGGAGAGCCCCCGCTCGTAGAACGAGTCGGTCCGGGCGCTCTCGATGTCGCTGATCGCGCCCGGCAGCAGCCGGACGACGGCGTCGACAATGGCCAAGGCGGCCGGCTCCCCACCGGAAAGGACGAAATCTCCGAGCGAGATCTCCTCCGTCGCGAGATGCTCTGCCACCCGCTGGTCGACATCCTTGTAATGCCCGCAGAGCAGTGTCAGCTCGGTGCCCGCCGCAAAGCGCTCCGCGTCGGCGTGGCTGAAAATCTTTCCACGCGGTGAGAGCAGGACAATCGGCCGCGTCGCGCCAAGCGACTCAACGGCATCAAAGAACGGCTCCGGCTTCATCACCATGCCCGGCCCACCGCCAAACGGCGAGTCATCGACCGTCTTGTGCTTGTCGGTGGTAAAGCTTCGCAGGTCGACGCAGTGATACCGGACCAGTCCCCCCTCAGCGGCACGCTTGGGGATGCTCAGGCCAAGCGGGCCGGTGAAGAAGTCGGGAAAGATGGAGATCAGATTGACAGTGAGCACGCAGGCGTCGGCGAAAGGAGGAGAGCGGTCAGCTGTCGATGAGCCCAGAGGGCAGCCTGACCACGATGCGTCGTGCTTCCCGATCGACCTCCTCCACGAACTCGTCCACGAAGGGCACACTGTGCACTCCGGTCGGCCCGCGAAACTCGAGCAGCAGCCCCTGCCGAAGCTCGTAGAACTCGATCACTTCTCCCAGTGAGTCGCCATTCTCGGCGTTCACGAGGGTCATCCCAACCAGCTCGTGGGCGAAGACTTCGCCCGTCGCAGGCTCCGAGAGCTCCTCGACCAGAACCAGGAGCTGTCGGCCGTTCCACCGCTCGGCTTCGGTGCGGTCCGAAATTTCTGCGAGCGTGAGGAGCCAGCCATCCTTCACTGGGCGCAGGCCGGTGACGTGCAGTTCTCGCGGGGCGTTCGTCGTGGGATCGAGCCAGAGGGCGCCCGTATTGGTACCCTGAAAAACACGACGGCCGGGCGCGAGAATCGCGCCCGGCTCGTCGGTCAATGCTTCGACTGCCAGCTCTCCCCGCACGCCGTGGGGACGGCGAACCCGCGCCACACTCGCGCAGTCGGGAAGCGCCACAGGATTACTCCTTCACCGGCACGGCCTGGGCCGCGAGCTTCGTCGCAAGACGCGTCTCATGGCGGGCCTTGAGCACGCCGGCCTTCCGGAGGAGCGAGCGCACCGTGTCGGAGGGCTGGGCACCATTGTCGAGCCAATAGTTGGCGCGCTCGGCGTTGAGCTGGAGCGGCTGATCGCTCGTGCGCGGCGCGTACTGCCCGAGGATCTCAAGGAACTTGCCGTCGCGCGGCGAACGGCCATCGGCGACGATGATACGGTAGGTCGGCGAGCCCTTACGGCCCTGGCGGCGGAGGCGGATACGAACGGCCATCGGGAGATCCTCGTGGTACGGGTTCGGGTCCTGCGCCGAGCTCATCGCGGAGGCCGGTGTTTCCGGTCCGCACTCGGGTCCTTCCACTGGAGAGGAGAGGAGTGACGTGGGAGCGGTCGCCTGTTCAGGCGAGCCGACTCAACGCCGCGCCGCGCTCATCTTTTTCATCATCTTCTGCATCTCGCGAAACTGCTCGAGGAGGCGATTCACTTCACTCACCGGTCGACCGCACCCTTTCGAGACACGAGCCCGGCGCGAACCGTTCAACAGCGACGGATCCTTTCGCTCGGCGGTAGTCATGGAGAGCACAATCGCCTCAAGATGCCGCATCCGCTTCGGGTCCACCTGACTCGCCTGCTTCATCATCTTGCTGTTCACCCCGGGGAGCATCTTGAGGATATTCTGCATGCTCCCGAGCTTTTCCATCTGTTTCATCGCACCGAGGAAGTCCTGCAGGTCCATTCCCTCGTTGCGCACCTTTTTTTCGAGCCGCTTCGCCTCGACAGAGTCAAACGACTCCTGTGCCTTTTCAACCAGCGTGAGCACGTCGCCCTGCTGGAGAATCCGCCCGGCCATGCGGTCGGGATGGAACTCCTCGAGGGCATCACTCTTTTCGCCAACGCCGATGTACTTGATCGGCTTCTTGGTCGCACCGTAAATCGAGAGCGCCGCACCACCGCGCGCGTCGCCGTCCATCTTCGTGAGAATCACACCCGTGACGCCGAGGGCGTCGTTGAAGCCCTGCGCGATCCGCACGGCGTCCTGGCCGGTCATGCCGTCGGCCACGAGCAGAATCTCATCGGGCTGCACCGCGTCCTTCACGCGACGCAACTCGTCCATCATCCCCTCATCAATCTGGAGGCGCCCAGCGGTGTCGATGATGACTACCCGGTCGCGCTCCTTCCGGGCCTGTTCCACTCCGGTGCGCACAATCCGGACGACATCGGTCGTCGTCCGGTCCGCGTACACCGGGACATCAAGTTCCTTGGCGAGCGTCTCGAGCTGATCGATAGCGGCGGGACGGTAAACGTCCGCTGCCACGAGCCGCACCGCGCGCCCCTCACCCTTCAACTTCCGCGCGAGCTTGGCGCTCGTCGTCGTCTTGCCCGACCCCTGCAGTCCAACCATCAGGATGATGGTCGGCGGCAGCGTCGACATCTTGAGTCCCTCGCGCCGCTCGCCGAGCATAAAGGTGAGCTCGTCGTAGACGATCTTCACCAGCTGCTGAGCGGGCGATACGGTCTTGAGCTGGGCGATGCCGACGGCCCGGCGTTCGACGCGCTCGAGGAACTCGCGAGTGAGCTGGAAACTGACGTCGGCTTCGAGGAGGACCCGACGCACTTCGCGCAGGCCGTCCTTGATGTCGGCTTCAGAGAGCACGCCACGGCCGCGGAGCTTCGCGAAGGTGGCTTCTAGTTTCTCGGAGAGTTCAGCGAACATAGAGCCTTGAAGCATAAGCAGTTCGACGGCGCTGGCCAAGGGTGCTCGTGGTGCGAGAATTTCCCGCTGGGCCCCGACTTGGCGCGGCTGACCCCCGTGCCCAAAACGATGCATCCACGTGCGCGAAAGCGAGCAAGCGCCGTACATTACCCACCGTGAGCGATCCCACCCCCCTCGCCCTCCCCGCCGACCTTCCGCTTCTTGCGCTGAGGTCGACGATTGTCTTCCCTGGCGGACGCATCGCCGTGCAGGTCGCGAGCAGCGAAAACCTTGCGCTCCTCGCCTCGCACCCGGAGGAGGGAGCGCTTGTGGTCTGTGTCCTCGACCCCGAGGACCGCGACGGGGCTCCGCGGCGCGCGGAAGGGCGCGTCGGCGTGGTCGCGCAGCTCGCGGATCGTGGGCGGACAGGGGGGGGGCCGGGGCAGGTCACGCTGGTAGGCCTCGCGCGCGTGCGCGCCCTCGGCGCCTCACGAGATGAGGTCGCCGGATACGCCTTCGCACGGGTCGAGGCGGTGGAGGAGCTCGTAAGCGACACGCTGGGCGCCAAGGCGCTCATGCAGCGGGTCGCACGCGCAGCTGATGCGCGAGTCGAGCTCGATACCTCCTTTCCCGCCGAGCTGCCGGCGCTGCTCCGTCGCGAGCTCGCACGACCGTCGCGCTTCGCCGACCTCGCGGCGGCGCGTGGCGCGTTGCGTCCTGCCGAGAAGGACGAGGTAATGCAACGCCTCGACGTGAACGCGCGCCTCGAGTTCCTCGCCGAGCGCTGGGAGCGCGAGGCGGCGCGGGCACGGGTGCACGACGAGGTGCGGCACGAGACCGACCGTCGGGTCGACCGGCATCATCGCGAGTTCTTTCTTCGCCAGCAGATGCAGGCGATCAAGTCCGAGCTCGGCGAGGCGGATGCTGCCGAAGGGGAAACGGTCGAGTTGCTTCGACGCATCGAAGAGGCCGAACTCCCTCCGCACATCGCGGCGGAGGCACGCCGCGAGATTGACCGCCTGCGCGCACTGAGCACCGCGTCGAGCGAACATCAGGTCCTGCGTAACTACGTCGAGTGGATCCTGACGCTCCCGTGGCGGAAGCGCTCCGGCGATGGGAAGATCACGCTCGAGAAGGTCGCGTCCGCTCTCGACGGTCGGCACTACGGCCTCAACGAGGCGAAGGAACGCATCCTCGAGTACCTCGCCGTGCGGCAGTTGCGTGGCGACCGCGGGAGTGACCCGCACGGTCCGATCCTCTGCTTCGTCGGTCCGCCGGGAACGGGCAAGACCTCGCTCGGCGAGGCGATCGCTGCGAGCATCGGCCGCGCGTTCTACCGCATCTCGGTGGGCGGCGTGCGCGACGAAGCCGAGATTCGCGGACATCGGCGCACGTACGTGGGCTCGCTGCCGGGCCTCTTGGTGCAGGCGATGCGCCGGGTACAGGTGAACGATCCGGTGCTGATGATTGACGAGATCGACAAGATGACGGCGGGCGGGCCGAGTGGCGATCCGACGGCGGCGATGCTCGAGGTGCTCGACCCCGCCCAGAACAACTCGTTCACCGATCACTATCTCAATCTGCCATTCGATCTGTCCGGGGTGCTCTTCATCTGCACCGCGAACAATCTGTTCGATATCCCGCATGCGCTACGTGACCGCCTCGAGGTGATCCGCATTGCGGGATATACGGTCGAGGAAAAGGTCGAGATCGCCTGGCGCTACCTCCTGCCGCGGCTCTTCGATGAGCACGGCATCACTGACCACGACCTGCAGTTCACCGACGAAGTCCTTTCGCTCGTGGCGAGCCGGTACGCGCGCGAGGCCGGCCTGCGCACGTTCGAGCGCCACATTGCCGCGCTGATGCGCAAGCGGGCCAAGCGGAAGGCCGAGGGCGAGGGGGGTGCCTGGATCGTCGATCAGGCGCGCGTTGAGGAGGTACTCGGTCCGCCGCACTGGGCGCCTGAGGAGGCCGAACAGGAGCCTGAGGTGGGCACGGTGACCGGGCTCGCGTGGACGACGAACGGCGGGGAACTCATGACTATCGAAGCGCTCCTCATGCCTGGCACCGGCAAGCTGATCGTCACCGGCCAACTGGGCGATGTGATGCGCGAGTCAGTCGACGCGGCAAGTTCCTACGTGCGCTCGCGCGCGAAAGATTTGCGTGTCGCCGATCCGGAGATGAAGTCGAGCGACCTGCATGTGCACTTCCCTGCGGGATCGGTACCCAAGGACGGCCCGAGCGCAGGCGTCGCGGTGACGCTCGCGATTGCGAGTGTGATGAGCCGTCGCCCGGTCCGGCGTGACGTTGCCGTCACAGGCGAGGTCACGCTGCGCGGTCGCATTCTGGAAATCGGTGGCTTGAAGGAAAAGGTGCTTGCGGCCTACCGTGCGGGCCTCCGCTCGATCGTCATGCCTGCCGCCAACGAGAAGGACCTGCGAGACATCCCCGCCGAAGTTCGTGCCGCTGTGACCTTTCATGGGGCGTCAACGATGGACGAGGTGATTGACGTGATGCTGCTCCCCTCACGACCCCAGAGCTTCGCCGAGGACCTGCCGCTATTCGACGAGGTCTCGCACCGTGTGGCAGACGTCGCCCGACCGGCGGCTGGCCACGCCACCGGACCGGCGGACCGCGCCGCCACTCCGTCGGCCTAGCGTGGCCACCTCACCCTGGCAGGTCCGTACCTCTCCGCGGCACGGCCGCGGCGTGTTCGCCACCGCGACGATTCCCGAGGGAACGCGCATCATTGAATACACCGGCGAGTTGATCCGCGAAGCCGAAGGGGAGCGTCGCTATCCGACCGCGCCCGATGGGCACGAGGAGGCGGAGCACACCTACCTGCTCACGCTCGACACCGAACGCGTGATCGACGCGAATGTCGGTGGCAACGAGGCGCGCTTCATCAATCACTCGTGCGAGCCCAACTGTGAGCCGATCGCATTCGGTGACCTGATGTGGATCGTCGCGGTGCGCGACATCGCTCGGGGAGAGGAGCTCGCCTACGATTACGCGATCGAGCTCGACGAGCCCCACACACCGGCGCGCAAACGACGATTCCCCTGCGCGTGCGAGGCTAAGCACTGTCGCGGCTCGATCCTCAAGCCCAAGCGACAACCGTTGCACCCGATGGTCCGGCGCGCGATCGCGACGTACGGCCCGCACTCCTGAGTCAGCGGCCCCGCAACACCAGATCCGAGTCGACCTCCGATCGCAGGTGCCTGATTGACTCACCGAAGGGCGACGACGATCACGGATCCTGCAGCACGACCCGGTCGGGGGTGATCACGCGGCCCACGCGTGCCGATGGTGCGTCCTCGTACAGCACGACCGCTCGGCCCGCCACCGTCGTGAGCGTGAGCGTAATCCGCCGACCGCGCGCCGTCATCCACCGGCGCTCGTCTCCACGACCGCCGCTCGCCAGAGTGAGCGCGTATCGGCGCTCGATGCCCTGGGCCATCAGGTCGCGGAACTCGACCGCATCCACCGGCGTATCCCAGACCGTCACCCAGGCAAGGGCGGAGCCCCACGACGTGTTCACCACCTGATAGCGATCGCCGTCCCAGCCCGCCGCCGCCGCCGCCGATTGCCCCTCGTCCTGGGTGTGTTGGACGAGAAGGAGGCGCGTCTCAAACTCCCCGAGGTTGTCCTCGCGCACGGCCGGGCCGGCCCCCGACGGGACCAGGGTCACTCGGGTCGGCAGGTCCGGGATCGAATCGAGATACTTCGACGGATGAAGCACCTGCTCTGTGGACGAGGCGAACGGCGCGAAAGGGGTCTGTCCCGAACGCGCGCTTTTGAACTGCCGGATGAACTCGGCACCGCTCAGGTACGGGAAAAGCAGCGTCTCCTGGATCAGCATCGGTGCCGACGAGAAGGTGGGCATCGACGACTGATTCGAGCGGATGAGGTCGCGCACCCGGTCCCAGCCACCTGGAATCTGCAGTCCCATCTCGCTCCCGCCGGTCATCATCGCGAACTGCTCGTACGTCGCCTGCCCTTCAATCACGGACTGCATGGCCACCATACGATCATTGTCACCCTTGAGGGTCTGCACCGAATCGAGCCGCGTGTGCTGATCCTGCAGCGCATGCATGAGTTCGTGCGTGATCGTGACTTCGCGGAGCTCCGGTGCGGCGTCCTTCACCACGTAGAGCACCTTGGTCGCCGGGTCGTAATAGCCTGCAATCTGCTCGGCGAGGAGTTCAATGAAGAAGGCGCGCAGATCCAGCGTGTCGGGCAGGAGCCCGAAGAGCCGGTACGCCTCCTGCGCGCCCGCGAGCTCCAGCGGGGGAAGCTGTTCGTTGAACTGTGTCTCGATGAACGCACGCACCTCGTCCTTGGTGCGCTCCTCGAGCACCGGGAGCCTCTTGAACACGAGACCCGACGACTCTTCGAGCGCGGGAAGCGCCTTGCGGACCTGCCGCGCATACGGCCCCTCATAGCCCGGGGCCTCCTTCGCGCAGGCGCCGAGAACCAGCGCGAGGGGCACAAGGGCGAGGAGCTGGCGGGGAACGGGGCGGGAAGTGAATCTGTTCATAGAATCGACCGTCCGGTGGCGTACCTCATCACGCGATCATTGTAGCGAAGTACCACTGCAAAAGCGCGTCGCCCCAGACGAGGGTCAGCAGGCCGGCGGGGGCGAGGAAGACGCCGAACGGGACGAGCGGGAGTTCATGCTCCACACCAGCGCGCCGCGCGCGGAGCCAGGTGATCGGCGCGACGAGCGCGATGAACGCGACCGAGGCGAGCGCGGCGCCAACGAACACGGTGAGCAGCGCCCGCTCAGGACCGACCATGGCGCCAACGAACGCCATCAGCGTGACATCGCCCTGCCCCATCGCTTCCCGCTTGAGGGCCACCTCGCCGAGCCACCCCACGATCGCGATGATCCCCGCGCCAGTGCAGGCGCCGACGAGCGCCGCCCACGGTCCCGCAAACGGCCCCGGGTCGCCGACCATGAGCGCTGGCACCGGTAGAATCAGTGCGACGATGAAACCCGTTACGGTGAACCCATCGGGAATGACGTAGTGCTGCAGATCAGTGATCGCGATACCGAGCAGAATGGTCGCCGCGATCGCGAGACGCAGCATGGTCAGTGTCGGCCCGAATACCAAGAATGACGCGAGCCAGAGCGCACCGACCGTCACCTCGACGAGTGGGTACTGTGCGCTAATCGGCAGCCCGCACCCGCGGCACTTCGCCCGGAGCACGACCCAGCTGACCAGCGGGATATTGTCGTACCACGCGATCTGCTGCCTGCAGCGCGGGCATCGCGAGCGCGGCGACACCACCGAGAGTTCGGCCGGCCAACGTGAGATGCAGACATTCAAGAAGGAACCGATGCAGGCCCCGAGCAGGAAGACGAGCAGGGTCATCAACGGGATCTCAACGCAAAGAGAGCGATGCCAGCGGCCACTGCGACATTCAAGGATTCCACACCGGGCGCCATGGGGAGCGACACCAGTGCGGCGCAGGCGTCACGCACCGACGCTTTGAGTCCAGCCCCCTCGTTCCCCACCACGAGCGCGAGCTGCGGAGGCGGCACGAGGCCATCGACCGATGTCCCGGTCGGAGCCGCGCCCCAGAGCGGCACGCCCTGTTGTGTGAGGAAGAGGACGAGGGCCTCCTCCGTACAATCGATCGTGCGATGCCTGAACTGGATGCCAACGGCGCTCCGGACCACTTTTGCGTTCCATGGGTCGACTGTGCCAGGAAGGACGATGGTCGCGGTCACCCCGAGCGCAGCCGCAGTGCGCAGCAGCGTCCCGACGTTACCGGGATCTTGCACGCCGTCGAGCACGAGCAGCCGAGCGGCCTGAGGGAGCGTGAGCGCCTCAAGTGAGTCCTTCGGCTGTTCGGCGATCGCGAGCACGCCCTGCGGGTACTCGGTGTCGCTCGCGGAGTCAAACTCGCGCTCGCTCACGCGCACGACGTCGACGCCGCGCCCGTGCAGCTGGGCGACTAGCGCGGCGCCTCGCGGCGTCCGGTCGACCAGGTCGCAGGTGAGCGCACCGGTGATCTGAAGGCCGGATGCGACCAACTCCTCGACGGTGCGGATTCCCTCCGCCACGAAGAGTCCGCTTCGGTCGCGCGCCTTGCGGCGTATGAGGTCTCTAGCTAGGGTCAGTATTCTCATGCGAATCGTTCCGACTCTCGCCCTCGCGGCTCTCGTCAGTGGCTGTGCTGTGTCCACGCAGCAAGAAGTGGAGATGGGCATCGGCTACGCGCAACAGATTGCCAAAGAACTCCCCCTGATCCAGGATGCGGAGCTCAATCGGTACATCAACGTACTCGGCGATTCAATCGCCCGCATCGCCGACAGCCGGAATCTCGACTGGCACTTCTTCATCGTCGACAGCAAGGACGTGAACGCGTTCGCCGTTCCCGGCGGCTTCATCTACCTCAACCGCGGCCTCATCGAGCGGTCGACGAATATGGCGCAAGTCGCCGGCGTCATCGGCCATGAAATCGGACATGTGACGATGCGGCACTCAATCCAGCAGATGCAAAAGTCCCAGGGCGCAAATATCGGCATTAACGCCGTCTGCGCGCTTACCAGTATCTGTAACAACGACGCCACCAGCGCTGCAATCAACATTGGCGCAGGTGCCGCGTTCGCCAACTTTTCCCGCAGCGACGAGGACGAAGCCGACGGGGAGGGCCTGAAGTATCTGCTCGGTGCGGGGATCGATCCGGCCGGGATTCCCGAGATGTTTCAGATCCTGCTCCAGGAACGGAAAACCAAGCCCGACGCGCTCGAAAGCTGGTTCCGTTCGCATCCGCTCGAGGAGTCACGTATCGCCGCGGCCCGCGCGCGGATCGCGGCCTACCCTCCTGAGCGCGTGCGTGGACTGACCACCGACTCGCCGAACTTCCAGGCGTTCAAGAAGCGCCTAGCGGCGTTGGCTCCGTCGCCGC
Source organism: Gemmatimonas phototrophica (assembly GCA_945869195.1). GTDB lineage: Bacteria > Gemmatimonadota > Gemmatimonadetes > Gemmatimonadales > Gemmatimonadaceae > Pseudogemmatithrix. The sequence goes on from CAMBNV010000014.1 coordinate 14,364, forward strand.
CGAGTCGCTAAACCGCTCAGTCCTTGTCAATCAGAGCCGTTCGATAAACCGCTCGACGAGTCCACAGAACGCTTCCGACGCCTTGGCCCCAACCTCCACCACTTCGGCGTGATCCAGCGGGGCGGACGCGATGCCGGCGGCTGGATTGGTGATCAGCGAGATGCCTGCCACCTCCATCCCAAGTGCCCGAGCCACAATGACTTCTGGCACGGTGCTCATTCCCACCGCATCGGCTCCCAGTCGGTCGAGCATCCGCACCTCGGCCGGTGTCTCGTACGACGGACCGAGCAGCCCGATGTAGACGCCACGCTGCAGGGTCAGCCCTTCCGCCTGGGCCGCCGCGTCGAGCAACGTCTGCAGACGCGGAGTGTACGTCGCGCTCATGTCGGGGAACCGGGTCTCCCCAGGCTCCACCGGGCCCTCGAGCGGCGTACGGAACATCAGGTTGATGTGATCCGCGATCACCATCAGATCGCCCGGATTGAATGTGCGCCGAATGCCGCCGGCGGCATTCGACACGAACAGCGTCCGAGCGCCGAGTGCATGAACCACGCGCACCGGGAAGGCCGCGATGCGCGCACTATGCCCCTCGTACATGTGGAATCGCCCCGCCAACAGCAGCACGTCTCGGCCGCCCAGCGTTCCCGCGATCAGTTCGCCGCGGTGTCCTTCCACCTTTGGGGCATGAAAGCCGGGGATCTCCCCATACGGTACACGTCGCGCATCGCGCACGCGGTCGGCGAGGGCACCGAGACCGGAGCCGAGCACGATCGCCGCCACCGG
>CAMBNV010000015.1 GCA_945869195.1 Gemmatimonas phototrophica
CGTGAGCTTCTGCGTGAGGTTGGTGTGATAGAAACTCACCAGCGGCACGTCGAGCGCGCGCGTGGCGTGCGCTACGATCCAGGGCACGAGGAACGGACTGCCAACCTCGACCAGGCTGGGACGTTCCTCACGAATGATGCGCCCCACCGAACGCGGCGCGAGCATGAATCGGTAGGGGCGCTGACGCGGAATGGGCGGCCCTTTCAGGCGATACATGCGCACGCCATCGCCATCGGTAACGCTATCGGTTACCCCCGGCACCACCATGGTGTGCCGCAGCCAGGGGCGCATGGACACGTAGTTCCCTTTCTCGAGCAGGTAGGTGCGAATCCCCCCGCTCGTTTCGCCAAACCATTCGGTGATGTCGAGGACAGCGAGGTCGGCGTCGGCACGCAGCAGCAACAGAGCACTCCTGGACGATAAGCGACGATGGCCGACTCCCCGTAGAGCGCCGGCCATCGTCGAATGACTGCCCCACTGTCAGTCGAATTACTTCATGCCCGACAGCGCGGCCACCGATAGGTTGCGGGACGGGGCCCTTTGTCGTTGCGTCAAGTGATGCTGTTCCGACGACTACCGCTCGATGCGCATCCCGACCATCCCCCACGGCTTGTAGAACTCATAGCTCGGATCGTCGCCACCACCGCCACGATTCAGCCGATCTCCCACCGTCGCGCGGAGGGGCGTGTTGGACAGGTTGATCGCTTCGGCAAAGAGCTTGATGCCCGTGCGGATCTGATAGGAACCGGACACATCCCACTGCAGGCGATCACGGGTGCGTGTGTCCCCTTCGGGCGTAAGCGCGTTGATCGTGGAGAGGAATTCGCCGGAGTAATTCGCGCCGACGCGCAGCGACACGCGACCGCGATCGAAGAACACGCCGAGGTTGCCGGCATTGCCGGTTTGTCCCGGGAGCGGCGTCTCGACACCGGTGCGTCCGCGACCCGGGATTTCCGCGACCGACTTCGTGTACGTGTAGTTCGCGTTCAATCCCAGCCCCGCGAGCATGCCCGGAAGGAACGTGAGATTCTGCTGCCACGCCGCTTCGAAGCCGTACAGCTTCGCCGTCGGGCCGTTGACCGGCTGAAGCACCTGCGTCGCATCGGGACCGAGCGCTTCATCGATGCGACGCGCGCGTGCGGTCGGGAAGATGAAGTTCTTCAGGTCCTTGTAGAACCCGCCGGCTGACACGAAACCGACGGACCGGAAGTAGCGCTCGATCATGATATCATACGCGACGGCCGTTGTGGCCTCGAGCGCGGGATTGCCGATCGTGGCCGTCTGCTGGCCGGCCTGGACGTTCACGTACGGCGTCATGTCCTGGAACTGCGGGCGCACGAGCGCGGTGGTGATGGCCGCCTTCACGTTCGTGTACTCGTCAAGGCGATACGTGGCGTTGATCGACGGGAACACGTTGACGTAGTTGCTGGTGCCGGTGGTGTCCGAGATGGGGCGGGACAGGGCAGTACCGGCGGCGTTGAGTGAGACGATCTTCGCCATGTTCTCGACGCGGGTGGCTTCGACACGAACACCGGGGATGAGGCGCAGTGCGCCAACATCGAGCGTGGCCATGAGGTAGCCCGCGTAGACGTCTTCGCCTACGGCGAAGGTGCCACCGGCCGAGGTGGTGGCCGAGGTCAGGGCATTGGTGGTGAACGCCGTCGGATTGGCCTTGATGAAATCCGCCATCCGCGTCGGATCAAACGTCCGTCCGAACTGGTAGTCGCCACCGAAGATCGTGCGTCCAGTCGTCTCGGTCGTGAGGGCGCTCATGAGCGTTGCGGCGGTCGCAGCCGACGCATTGGCGCCGAGGGCGTTTGTGAACGTGGTGTTCACCAGCGTGTTGTCGCGTTCCTTGAGGCGCGCGGACAGGCCGCCCTTCAGCGTACCGGTGAAGCCGCCGAACGCGACCGGCATGGAGGCATTGAGCTTCGCGCTGATGTCGCTGTCCTTGGTGTCGCGGACTTCACGCACGAGGCTGTTGAAGCCGAAGCGCGTCGGATCGTCGAACGATCCCACGGAGACGTTGGCGCGCGGGCGATTGGCATCGGCGAAATTATAGCCGAGCGTCATGCCGCTCTGGCGGAACGACATCGTGAGCGCGTTCGGACGGCTTTCGGAGGCGCGCGACGTGCCGATGGCCCAGTCGAGCGACTTGCCGTCATTCGTGAAATGTTCACCGCCGACCTGCGCCGTGAGAATATCCTGGATGACCTCGCGCAGTCGGATATCGCGGTCGAACTGCGATCCGGTCGTGATGCCGGAGTCGGGCGTCACCTGCGTCCAGCGGGAACCACTGCCGCCGCGGAAGCGGAAGCGGGCGCGGGCCCGGACTTCGTCATCGGAGAAGCGGTTGAACGTGCTGCGCACGAACAGCTTGCTGTTGTTGGCCAGCAGGTAGTCGAGCGTGCCATTGAGGCCGGCGCGGAGGCGATTCACCTGCGGATAGTCGCGCAGCTCGAACAGGTTTGGTGCGTCGAGCGAGGTGAGCGACGGCGCGAGGCCACAGTTGCGCGTTTGTGAGCACCAGTCGCCTTCGATGTTCTGTGAGGCGCGCTCGTTCTTGTAGTACGTACCGCCGACCATCGCGCCGAACTTCTGCGAGGCGCCGAATCGCTTGCCGGCGTTGGCACCGACGTTCAGCAGTGCGCCGCCGCCGAGCTGATTGGCGCCACCGGCGAAGGTGGCGTTGAGCAACGGCTGATTGGCGCGTGCGGTGCGGGTGACGATGTTGACGTTGCCGCCGATGGCGTCGGCGTCCATGTCCGGCGTGAGCGTCTTAACGATCTGGATCTGCGCGGCCTGATCGGACGGCACGATATCCATCGGCAGCTGCCGACTGCCCTGCTCGGGCGAGCTGATACGGAGGCCGTTGAGCGACATCGAGTTGAGATCAGCGTTGGTCCCGCGGATCTGCACGAAGCGTCCTTCGCCCTGGTCGCGAAGCACGGCCACACCCGGCACGCGCGCGAGCGCTTCCGCCATGTTCGGATCGGGCAGTCGACCCACCAGTTCGTTGTCGATGACACTGGAGATCGTGGAGGCCGTGCGCTGCTGATTGAGTGCAGAGGCTTGCCCGGCAACCTGTCCCTGTACCTGCATGGCGGCGAGCGAGGTCATCGCGTCGGCCATCTTGACGTCGAGGGTGGCGGCGGCACCAGTCGTGACGGTCACCGTCTTGATGACTGGTTGAAAGCCGAGATAGCGGAAGGTCAGCGTGCGGGTGCCACTCGGCACATTGACGGCGCGATAGGTGCCATTTTCTGAGGCGGCACGAATCGAGGTGCCGTCGACGGAGACGAGAACGCCGGAGAGCGGACGACCGCTGGGATCAGTGACGGAGCCAGTCACCACACCCTGGGCGCCGAGCGGGGCGGCGGCGCACAGTAAGACCGCGGCTAGACTACGAAGCGACAAATTCATGCGGATCACTCAGTTGGGGGGAAGGCGCTTGCGAACATCGCGCCAGTCGTAGAAGTGGAACGTCTTGTCGGTCGACATCATCACGAGCAGTCCTTCGGGAAACGCAGGCGAGAGTGCGCGGCTGGTCACGTCAAGACCATCCGTTTCCTGGGCGGCCACGGGAATCGTGGCCAGTGCGACGTGCGTGTCTCGCGCCCCCGTGCTACCTTCGCGTGCAAACAGTTGCAGGCGATGCCCCTGCTGGTCGGAGACCACGAGGTAGCCGGTGGAGTCGCTGGTGGGGTACACGGCGATGCCTTCGTGATCGCCCACGAAGCCTGTGGTCCCGAAGAGCGCGAGCTCCGTGGCGGCGTCGGGGCGATCGGGATCGGCGGCGTACTTCCGAATACCAACCGTCTCGTCGCTGTAGTACACGAAGCCGAGTTGCTGATCGACGGCGATGGCCTCGATTTCCTTCTTGCCGCTGTAGGCGCCGAATGTCCGGACGCGGGTTGCAGTGAGCGTGCCGTTGCCGGCATCGGCGAGGCGGTACTGCCAGAGATACCCCTCACTCGGGCCGCTCTTGCCGCTGACGATGGCGAACACGGCGCCATCGCGTGGTCGCCGGTACAACGCGACGCCCATCGGTGCGCGAGTGGCATCGCCATCAAATACCGCAATGCCGCCGCCGTCGATTGGCGTCATGTCGGGCAGCCGGAACACGCGCAGCGACATCGTGCCGCGCTCGGCGGTCACGGCAATGTCGATGCGCTTTCCGCCCAATGACACCCCGCTGATGACGTCGACGTTGTTGGGGCGCTTGAGTGGACGACGCGTGCGGGTGCTGTCGATGCGCCCGTCGAGCGTGAAGACGTAGAGTCCGCCCGTGCTGTCGCCTTTATCGGTGCCGATGACGAGCGAGCGGGCCGGATTCAGCGTATCGATCCAGATCGCCGGATCATCGGAGTCGTTCAGCACGGCCGCCGTCACGATGGCGGGCCGGAGGGTGCCGGCCGCTTGCGACGTGACGGTCGAGTCCCCCGCTGCTGGCGGGGACTCACCGGATCGGCAGCCCCCGAACAGGAGGCCGAGGACCATGCAGGCGGTCAGCGAGGAAGGTTGCACCGATCTGGACCAGAGGGACGAGCGCTAGCAAGGTACCGACGCTCTTATCGTAAAAAATCTGATGGTCGCGTGAATAGGTCGTGACGGATCAGTCACAGTTATGTATCCCTGACTTGTACCGATTGGCCGATCGCTATTCGGTAGGGGGCTTGGGGTACCTTTCGCACGCACCTCTGTCGGCCTAATACAACGTTAGGTAGCAGCAAGGAATCCGACACATTCTGCACGCTCCGCTTCGATGGTGATCTCCGTCGCATCCGTGCCTACGACGATCCTGCATCTCCCGCACGACGCGACGGTGATCCCGCCACCCGTGCGGTCGTTGCTGGTGACAGCGCCTTCAAGGACTGCGGCCTTGTTCGCTGCGCACACTGGCCGCATCTTTTTGAAGGGCGCTGCAACAGAACGCAATCGTTAGCCAGTCCCGCGGATTTCCTTGCGCGTGAGGATCGATAGCGGTATCGTTCTGCCATCTGTTTATCGATGAGGCACCGATGTCAGTTGTCATCGTATCGCCAAAGTTTCAAGTAGTTATCGCGCGGGACATACGCGAAACGCTGGGCCTCGAAGCGGGGCAGAAGGTTCAAGCGCTTCGGTATCAGGATCGGGTAGAGGTCACTCCGATTCGGCCCATCCGGTCCCCGCGCTATCATTACTCGCGGGACGCCGCCCGACTTATAAAGTCCACCTTCTGACTCTTTATACCTTTTCCAATGATGCCACGAAACACTCTGCGTCGCCGAGCCGGCCTGACTATTGTTGTCGCTGCCTTCGCTTCGTTTCTCCTCTCCGTCTGGCTCTGGTTTACGGGCAGCCACGAGCAGGGTATTTATGTGGGACTGTGGGTCCCCTCAATTCTCTCGTTCGGGTGCGTCGCACTCCAGATCAGCGGTGACCGCGTTGAGTGACTTCGTCCTCTTCGCGATCGGAGTGGCAGTCGCTGTTCCGGCAGGGACGGTCGTGGCCGTTCTGTTGTACGCCGCCGGCATCGATGAGCAAGAAGCGAAAAAAAATGAGGCACAACGAGCACCGGATCCGCTGCCGCGGGCCTAGACGGGGCACTGTCTTCCTCAGTGCACGTCAGCCCGGGATGATCCAGTCCACAGTCGTGAAATCAGACGGCCGGGTACGGCGTTGAGGCGCCATCAACTACCATGAAGCGCACCTACCTGGTCGTCGGCCACTCGAGCGGAATCGGACTCGCACTGACTCAACTGGCCCTGGAGGCAGGCCACGCAGTGGTCGGAGTGTCGCGACGCGTTTCGGGCCTCGTCATGCCTGACCTCAGCGAACGCCAGGCCGACGTGCTCGAGGCCGATCTCGCCTCGCTAGACCTGCCGGCTGCCCTGGACGGCGTTGCGTACTGCCCCGGGAGTCTAAATCTCAAGTCGTTCGGCGGGCTCCAGGAATCACAGTTCCTGGACGACTTCCGCATTTCGGCGCTCGGTGCGGTGCGCGTGCTCCAGGCGACCGCTAATGCCCTCAAGGCCGGCCGGCAGCCCGGTGTCGTGCTTTTCAGCACAGTGGCAGTACGGCAGGGCATGCCGTTTCACGCATCGATCGCGATGGCCAAGGGGGCGGTGGAGGGGCTCACCCGATCGCTCGCGGCGGAATGGGCGCCGGTGATCCGCGTCAACGCTGTTGCGCCATCGCTCACGAGGACCCCCCTCACCGCACGGCTTCTTTCGAGCGACGAGCGTCTCCAGGCGAGCCGGGACCGTCACCCACTCCGCCAGGTCGGGGAGCCCGACGACGTCGCCGCAACCGCGCTGTTCCTCCTTGGCGATCAATCGCGGTGGATCACCGGCCAGGTCTGGGGGGTGGACGGCGGCATGTCGAGCGTGCGCACGGAGCGACGGGGGGACAGATGACGCAAGCCTTGCCGTCGGCTGCCGCGGATGACGACACCCACCTTGCGCGGCGCTGCTGATGGATCAGAGGAGCGCGCCCCCGGAAATACCAATGCAGAGCAGGAGCATACCGAGCGCGGGCAGCGATTTCCGCAACGGATCGCGGACTCTGAGGTGCATCGCCAGCGCCCCGAGCATCAGAACGCAGATCAGCGCGGCCGCCGGGAATATCACCGCCGGGAACCAGATGCCCGCGATCAATGCCAGTGCCGATCCCACCTTGAGTGTCCCGATAGCGTAGGCGAACCATGCCGGTAGTCCGTATGCGGCGAACTCTTCCAGCATCGAGGCGGCGGCGCCTCCCCGATACGCCGTGGGTCGATTGAATCGCAGCAGCCACACATTGAGTAGTCCAAGCGCCGCTGCGAGCTGCAGGATGACCATCAGCGTTCTCATATCCGCTCCAGTGTGTCAGAGGTGATGTCGCGCTCCGCGCAGTCTAAACTACTAAGGTAAGGATACAATGCAACTCGCCGCAGCCCTTGCGCAGGGCCTCTCGATCGTCGCGTTTGCTGCGTACGGCACGAGCGCGTTGGTGGCCGACCGCATGGTGGAGGAATTCCAGCGCTTCGGCCTCGCGCATTTGCGGGTGCTGACCGCCACCCTGCAAATCGCGGGAAGCGTGGCGCTTTTCGCCGGGTACTTCTTCCGTCCCCTTCTCTTGCTGTCGGCCGGCGGCTTCGCAGCGATGATGGTGATTGCACTGGTCGTACGAGTCAGGATCCGGGATCCGTTTGTCGAGATGCTCCCGGCGTTCACTCTCATGTGCCTTAATCTGTTTGTGGCCTTATCCGCGTCATCGCGAGGGTGAGCGCACCGGCGTTTCCCTGAGCAGCGGCTAAGCGATACCACTTCACGGCTTCTGTGCAATCTTTGGGAAGAACACCGCCTATTGCATACATCAACCCGAGATTGGTCTGCCCAGTGGCGTCACCTCCCGCTGCCCTGTTCTTGAGTTGCGCGATCACAGCGGGCGACGATTGCCGACCAGCGAGGCGAGGCGTAGCGGTTGAGACAAGCACAAGCAGCAATAGGCCGAGCATTCGGTTCATAACGGAACTCCTTACGGTGTCTTCGTCGGCTTGAACGCAGCCGAGAGCGTTTGCCCTTCAGCGATCTGTTCTTTTGGTCCTTTTCGCTGCCACACTGTTTTTATTTGTCACTGCGTCGGCATTTCCGGCATCGGCGGCGCGGGCATCCAGCATATTTGCTTGGCCTCGCCGCTCGCCACAACGCCTTTCCCGACCACCGATGCTGACCGCTCCCGCGCTTCCCGGTCTGACCGTCGTCTCGCATCCTCTTGTGCAGCACAAAATTTCCCTGCTGCGCGACCAGGCCACTCCGAAGAAGGTCTTCAAGGAACTTGTTGACGAGATTGCCCTGCTCCTGGCCTATGAGGCCATGGCGCATCTTGCGCTCGAGCCCGTCGAGGTCAACACACCGCTTGAGCCGACCACCGGACAACGGGTCGCCGGCAAGAAACTCACGCTCGTGCCAATCCTGCGCGCCGGACTCGGCATGGTCGACGGCATTCTCAAGCTCGTCCCCTCCGCGCGCGTCGGGCACATTGGCCTCTACCGTGATCACGACACGCTCGAGCCGGTCGACTACTATTTCAAAATCCCGGCCGACAGCGCCGAGCGGGATTTTTTTCTCCTCGACCCTATGCTCGCTACCGGCGGCAGTGCGGCAAGCGCCGTTACCTCACTCAGGCGCGCAGGGGCACGTCGGATCACCTTCCTCTGTCTGGTGGCCGCGCCTGATGGAGTGAATCGCCTCCACGCCACACATCCCGATGTGGCGATCTTCGCGGCCGCGCTCGACCGAGAACTCACCTCGAACGGCTACATCCTTCCGGGTCTCGGAGACGCGGGCGACCGGCTGTTCGGTACGCGCTGAGAGCCGAACCCCGACCGCCTTCGGAAGCGCCGCTGCAGGAAAATTTATTTTGTCGCTTTCACGTGCTCTTGTCTGGAATCACGAGAGCGGGTATCGTTCGCCCCGTGACCACCCCTCTCCAGTTGATACCTGCACTCCGCGTTTCTGCCGAATGCTGATCAACCTGCTGCCCGAGTTTCTCGCCGCCGTGCAGGGCGCCGACCCCATCGCCGCATACCAGCGCTACTTCGATGCGAACCGCGCGCTACTCGGCGCATACTGGCACAACTACGTCGTCGAACCCGCGGGGCCGCACTTCAACGACGTGGTACGCGAGACGGTGCGTGCAGACCGCACGGATCTCCGCGCGATGATTGAGCGCACGGATGTCGTTGCGCTGGCGCGCCAGGCCGAGGCGGCGTGCGCGGAGCTCTTCGAGGTCGACTCCGCGATCGATGTCGTGCTCATGGTCGGCGTCGGTGCGGCAAATGCCGGCGAGCTGGTCATCAATGGCCGCGGGGTCGCGTTTGTCTGTCTCGAGCATTTCACGAGCGTCCCCAATCCCGCCACGCGCGGACTCGGTCTCGATCCTGAGCTCATTCCGATGTGGCTCGCCCACGAGATCGCGCATTGCGTGCGCTACACCTCGCCCGGCAGCGGCGCTGACCTGCGCCGCCAGGTCGGCGAGGCCGGCGGATTCTACTCGTATTGGGAGACCGGACGTCGGGCCACCCTCCGGGAGCATCTTTTCAACGAAGGACTCGCGGTGCAGGCCTCTCAACTCCTGAGTCCTGGGCACGCGCCCTGGGAGTACTACGGCTTTGAGCGTCGCCACTACACGCGTGTGCGTGAGCTCGAGCCGGTGCTCGCGCGTCTCGTCGCCGACGATCTCGACCGCGCCGGACTTGGACTTCGTCTCCGCTGGCTCTCCGGCGGCATGAGCGATGAAGCCCGCACCGTACAGCGCCACCTCGTCCCTGAGCGCGGGGGGTATTGGATTGGCTCGAAGATGGTGGAGAACGCCGTTGCCGAGAAGGGAGTTGCCTGGGCCCTCAGGGCTCCGGTGCAGGAGTTGGTCCATTTCACCGACGCGGTCGCTCGCACGGCATAGCGCTGCGGCGTATCGCTCGGTGGACGCGCGCGACCGGCTCCGGGGCCGGCCGCGCGTCGTCAATTAGGGGGTCCGTCCTCGCTTATTTCCCTACGCAGAAGGTCGCAAAGACTCGCCCGAGGACTTCATCCGCATCGATGACGCCGACAAGCTCGTCGAGCGCAAACACGGCCGCGCGCAGGTGTGTTCCGGCGACGGGCGCCGGGAGTGCGTTCGCGCTCCACGCCTCAAGGAACAGGGTAATCTCCGCGCGCGCCGCGCCGAGAGCGGTCGCGTGCCGCGCGCGCGTCACCACCGCGTGCTCCTCAATCGGGTCGGGTGTGTGGGTGCGCGCAATCGCGCGCACCGCCTCCCGAAGCGCCTCGAGCCCCTCGCCGGTTAGCGCACAGACGGCCAGAGCCTGCCGAGCGCGCAGCGCCACCGGCGGACTCCACGACCCCTCAACCCCGATGAGGTCAGCCTTGGTGCGTACCCCGACCACCGACGCCGCGTAGCCTGCGCCAATCTCGTCGCAGAGACGCACGAGCTGGTCATCTTCATCGGCGCAGACGAGCACCGCGTGTGCGCCGGCGAGGCGGCCCAGGCTCACCTCAACGCCGAGCCGTTCGAGTACGTCGGCGCTTTCGCGCAGTCCCGCGGTGTCGACGAACAGGATCGGGAGTGGTACGTCGTCCACCAGCAGCTCGAGCGCATCGCGGGTGGTGCCCGGGATGTCGCTCACGATCGCCCGGGCATCACCTGCCAGGGCGTTGAAGAGTGAGGACTTGCCCGAGTTTGGTGCGCCCGCAAGCACAACAACCAGACCGTGGCGCGCGAGCTCCGCCTGCGGGAGAGTCGCGAGGAGCGCATCGATGTCCGCGCCTGCGCGCTCCGCCGCCTCGCGCGCGCGCGCGCGCGGGAGTGGCCCGTCGTCCTCCTCGGGGAAGTCGACCTCATACGCGATCAGCGCTTCCACCTCGAGGAGCGCGGCGCGCAGCGCACCGAGTCGGTGCGAGAGTGCGCCACCGAGCTGACGGAGCGCGGCGCGGTGCATCGCCGCCGAGCGGGCGTCGATGAGGTCGGCAATCGCCTCCGCCTGAAACAGGTCGATTTTTCCATGCAGTACCGCGCGCTCCGTGAACTCCCCTGGCCGGGCGGGTCTCGCGCCCGCCCCCACGAGCGCGGCGAGCAGCGCACGACTCACATACGCCCCGCCGTGCACCGAGAACTCCACCATCTGCTCCCCCGTAT